>NZ_CADFGI010000009.1:0-325414 GCF_902833695.1 Paraburkholderia sp. BCC1876
CGCCTGACCCGATGCCGGGTACAGCCGTCACGCTCTTATCCAAGACCACCCAGAAAAGCCAAGCCCCACTTCCATCTCGCGTACAAACTCGCTTGATGCAGTGGGGCTTAAGTTGAGAGCATTGCCCCGCACAGGGGCAACGCAAATAGACCACTACCAAATCAAGGAAAGGCCAACACCGAAAGCAACCCACTCTGCCTCCGCCAAAGGCCCAACCCCCAACCTCAATCCCGAGCCGAAGAAGCCGCCCCATGACTCAACCAATCGAGCACAGCGGAAGCATCATCATCAGCCCCTTGCCGGGCCTTAGCCACAGTCTCAGCCACATCAGCCGAAGGCACAGCCCGCCGAATAGCCACCCCAACAGCCAAAATATCAATCATGACCAGATGCAAAATCCGCGAAATCATCGACAACTGCGACTCACGAATTTCAATATGATCGGTCTCCAAAGCAACAGTAGCCCGCTTAGCCAAAGGCGTATTACTCGAGGTAATAGCAATCACCTTAGCCCCAGCCTGCATCGCAACATCCAGCACACGCAGCAACTCAGGCGCCCGTCCAGACTTGGACACAGCAACAATCACATCCCCCTTCCCAAGCAGAGCAGCGGAAGCCGCCTGCATATAAAGATCCCCATAGGCAATGGTGGGAATCCCAAACCGGAAAAACTTGTAATGGGCATCCTGCGCGACGATATTCGAATTCCCGAGCCCATAAAACTCAATCCTTCGAGCCCCGTTCAACAGATCGATAGCCCGCTCGACATGCTCGAAATTCAGATGCTCGCGCAACTGCAAAATCGCCGACACGGTGTTATCCAGCACTTTCGCACCGAAGTCCGTCGCCGTATCGCCGAGATGCACCTGGCTATGACTCACCGGAATCGTCCCGGTCAACCCCGTCGCCAGTTTCAGCTTGAAATCCGACAACCCCTGGCACCCAAGCGACCGGCAAAAGCGAATCACCGTCGGCTGACTCACGTCCGCCTTACGCGCGATATCCACAATCGGATCGTTGATGATCGAACGCGGATGATTCAACGCCAGATCCGCCACGCGCCGCTCAGCGGGCGTCAACGCATCGCGCATCTGCCGGATCCGCTCGAACACCGCCGATGAACTCCCGCCCGCGCGATTCGACAACTGCTCGGCCAGAATCGCCGACACGCCGAGAAACGCCGGATACTCAGCGGTAATCACATACGTCGGCACGTTCTGCAAATACGCCTCGAAGCGACCCTTCGCCTCGAACCGCTTGCGAAACGACGACTTCGCGAAAAATTCGCCCAGCCGCGGCACGACGCCACCGCCAATATAAATGCCGCCCAACGCACCGAGCGTCACCGCGATATTGCCGGCAAACGTGCCGAGAATGCCGCAGAACACATCGACGGATTCCGCCGCGAGCGGCTCGCCTTCCAGCGCGCGCTTGACGATTTCGACCGTGTCGACATTCGCCGCCACACGCTTCTTGTCGCGGCCCGCGAGCGCGCGATAAATCACTTCGATGCCGGGACCCGCAGCCACCCGTTCGAACGACACGTGTGGCCACTTTTTGCGCGCGTACTGCAGCACGATGTCTTCAGTTTCGTCGGCCGGCGCGAAGGTGGCGTGACCGCCTTCGCTGCCTAGCGCGATCCAGCGGTCGTCGGCGGGAATCAGGCCGGACACGCCCATGCCGGTGCCCGGGCCCAACAAACCGATCACGCTATTCGGCCGGCGCGAGCCGCCGCCAACCTGCACGCGTTGCTGGTCGGTGAGGCCCGGCAGCGCCATCGCCAGCGCCGTGAAATCGTTCACCACGAGCAGCGTGTCGAAGCCGAGCGCGCGGCGCGTGGCTTCGATCGAAAAGCTCCAGTCGTGATTGGTCATGCTCACCTGATCGCCGTCGACCGGGTTCGCAATCGCGATCGCCGCGTGATTCACGCGGCCGATCTTGACGTCCTTCAGATACTTCTTGATAACTTCGGCAACGCCCGGATAGTCCGCACACGGATACACGTGCACCGAGCCGATTTCGCCCGGTGAGTTTTCCAGCGCGAAGCGCGCATTGGTGCCGCCGATGTCGGCCAGCAGCCTCGGTCCATCGGCGTGCTGGCCCGCGCCCGGAACAGCCTTAGTTTGCACACCAGTAGACATCGAGTCTCACTCCCTTGTCGTTTGCCAACTGCGAGATGGCATTTTTTTGTAGCGAAGCGGACGCGGCGTTCAGCACGTCCATCTTGCGCGGTCCTGCGATCAGCAAAAACAGATGCTTCACTTCTTTCAACGCGGACAGCGACCAGCTCACGCGCGCATGCGGCGCGCTGCCGGGATGCACGGCGACGAAGCGCTCGGTCGTGGTGATCGCGTGATCCCATTCGGGCGAGTCGGCGAAGATCGACGCCGTATGGCCGTCTTCACCCATGCCGAGAATCGCGACGTCCGGCACCACGCTAAAGCGCGGGTCGGCATTCAGCGCGGCAACGTGCGCGTTCAGCTCTTGCGTGCTGTCGACCAGCGGCCAGAACGCGGCGTTTTTCGCGGCGTTCTGCAATAGCGTGTCGTGCGCCAGTTGCGAGTTGCTCGCGCTGTCCGTTTCCGGCACCCAGCGGTCGTCGACCAGCGTCACGGCAATGCGCGCCCAGTCGAAAGATTGCGTGGACAAAGTTTGCAGGAACGGACGCGGACTGCTGCCGCCGGACACTGCAAGCATGGCCGGGCGCACACCGCTTTGGGATGTGGCCGCCTGAGCGGCGAGCGACGCTTGTAATGCGTCGCCGACCGCTTTCGCCAACGCGTCGGATTGGGCGCGTTGATCGTCGAAAGCGTGAAGCTGGATCACTTCTCCTCCGTGCTGCTTTTTTGTTGGATCTGCGGGAAGGTCCCGCGTGTCAGTTCAATTCTCTTCTTCGAGCCAGCAGGTGCCGTGCTGCGCAAGCATCGCGCTCGAGGCGGCCGGTCCCCACGTACCCGATGCATACGGTTTCGGCGGCTTGATCGACGCCTTCCATTCGTTCAGGATCGGTTCGACCCAACGCCATGCGGCTTCCTGCTCGTCGCGCCGCACAAACAGCGCGAGGCGGCCGTTGATCACGTCGAGCAACAGGCGTTGATACGCTTCCATTTGCCCTTCGCGGAAGAACTGGTCGAATGCGAGGTCGAGGTGCACGCTGGCGAGGTTCATGCCTTCGCCCGGCTGCTTCGCGAGACAGTAGAGGCGAATGGTTTCGTTCGGCTGCAGACGGATCACCAGACGGTTCGCGCCGGCACGCAACGCCGAGGCGCCGAGCGCCGAATGCGGCACCGCACGAAAATTCACCACGATCTCGGCGACGCGATCGGCCAGCCGTTTGCCGGTGCGCAGGAAAAACGGCACGCCGGCCCAACGCCAGTTCTCGATCTCGACCTTCAGCGCGACGAAGGTTTCGGTGCTGCTGTCCGGCTTCACGCCGGGTTCGGTGGCGTAGGCCGGCACCGCATTGCCGCGGATCACGCCCGAATGATACTGGCCGCGCACGGCAACCTTGCCGATATCGCGCGGATCGATCGGTTTCAACGCCCGCAGCACGCGCAGCTTTTCATCGCGCACTGAGTCCGAATCCATGGAATGCGGCGGTTCCATCGCGACGATGGAAAGCAGTTGCAGCAAATGGTTCTGCACCATGTCGCGCAACGCGCCGGTGTTGTCGTAGAAGTCGCCGCGCGCTTCCACGCCGAGTTCTTCGGCAATCGTGATCTGGATGCTCTCGACCCACTCGCGGCGCCACAGCGGCTCGAACAACGCATTGCCGAAGCGCAGCGCCAGCAGGTTCTGCACCGGTTCCTTGCCGAGGTAGTGGTCGATCCGGTAGATCTGTTCTTCGGTGAAGATTTCGCCGACCGCATCGTTAATGGCATTCGACGACTTCAGGTCGTAGCCGAGCGGCTTTTCCAGCACGATGCGCGCATTTTCATTCAGCCCCACCGACGCGAGCGCGCGGCAGATCGGCACGAACAGCGACGGGCCCGTGGCCAGATAGAACACGCGGATACCGGGCAAACCCTCGATCACCTCGCGCAACTGCACGAAGTCTTCCGCTTGGCTCAGGTCGATATTGATGAACTCGATGCGCGCGAGAAAGCTCGCCCACGCCGTTTCGTCCACCCCGTTCTTCGACACATGCGATTTGACGTGCTCGTTCACCCACTGGATGTACTCCGCGCGATCCGAAGCATGCCGCGCCACCGCGACGATCTTGCCGCTATCCGCAAGCATGCCGCCTGCACGGTGTGCTTCAAACAGTGCCGGCAGGATCTTGCGCATCGACAGATCGCCGGTTCCGCCGAAGAGAACGAAGGTGAAGCTTGAGTCGGTTTGCATGAGTCTCCGTCGATGTCCTGGGGCCGCCGGGATGACCGGAAAGGGCGACCGTAGTCCGATAAAATATTTTTTGACACTGAATTGTAGTTTAACTACAATCCAAATCAAGAGGTAGCGCTAATTCGATGAAAAAAGCGTGCGCTGGCAGGCAAGATGCGCGTTTTCCCGAATCGGCAGGCGCTCCCTGCATGTTAACGGACATTGCCTTTCGGCACGTGTCAGCACGGCCCGGCGAGCCTTAGGGAAAGCCGGGAAGTCGACCGGCCAGCAAAGGCGATTGCCCGAATTGACGTGCAAGGCACCTCGAGTCTGCCGCGCTCAACGCGGGCAGGCAAAAATCAAAAGAGGAGACAGTCAGTTGCATCCCGAACCACTCATCTGTTGAGCTTCCAGCGGCCGGACATCGGTCCGCCGGCACATGCCTCGCGCATGCGCCCGACCGTGCTCGATCGCCCAGTGTTTTGCCTGTTTGAACCAACCACAGCACCCTGGCGACATCAGGGGCCATTTGTTTTTTGTTCAGGTGTCTGGAGGAGATAAGCAATGAAATTTCGCGCGATCATGGGCGCTTTGTGCGCTGCGGGTCTGATGTGTGGCGTCTCGGCCGTGCAGGCTGCCGAGTCGATCGAAGTGTTGCACTGGTGGACTTCGGGCGGCGAATCGAAAGCCGTCGGCGTCCTCAAGGACGACATGACGAAGCAGGGTTACACGTGGAAGGACTTCGCGGTTGCGGGTGGCGCGGGCGCGGCTGCCATGACGGCACTGAAGACGCAGGTGATCTCGGGTAACGCACCGAGCGCTGCGCAGATCAAGGGTCCGCTGATTCAGGACTGGGCGTCGCAAGGCGTGCTGGTGCCGATCGACGCAGCTGCCGGCGACTGGAAGAAGAATCTGCCGCCGGAAATCGACAAGATCATGCACGCCGACGGTCACTATGTCGCCGCGCCGTTCTCGGTGCACCGCGTGAACTGGCTGTACATCAACAAGGCAGCGCTGGACAAGGCAGGCGGCAAGGTGCCGACCACATGGCCTGAGTTCTTCGCGCTGGCCGACAAGATGAAGGCCGACGGCATCCAGCCGATCGCGATGGGCGGTCAACCGTGGCAAGACCTGACGCTGTGGGAAGACGTCGTGCTGTCGCAAGGCGCGGGCTTCTACAAGAAGGCGCTGGTGGATCTGGACGAGAAGACGCTGACGTCGGATCAGATGGTCGGCGTGTTCGACACGGTCCGCAAGATCCAGGGTTACTTCGACGCGGGCCGTACGGGCCGTGACTGGAACCTCGCCACGGCCATGGTCATCAACGGCAAGGCCGGTATGCAGTTCATGGGCGACTGGGCGAAGGGCGAATTCGCCAACGCCGGCAAGAAGTCGGGTGTGGACTACGTCTGCGCTGCTGTGCCGGGCACGGAAAAGGCCTACACGTTCAACGTCGACTCGTTCGTGTTCTTCCAGCAGAAGGGCCAAAAGACCGCAACGCCGGGTCAACTGGCACTGGCCAAGACGATCATGTCGCCGGACTTCCAGGAACAGTTCAGCCTGAACAAGGGCTCGATCCCGGTGCGTCTGGGCGTGTCGATGGCCAAGTTCGACGACTGCGCGAAGAAGTCGTACGCGGATGAACAGGTGGCGATCAAGTCGGGCGGCTATGTGCCGTCGCTGGCTCACGGCATGGCGCAACCGGATGCAGCAGCCGGCGCGATCTCGGACGTGGTCACGAAGTTCATGAACTCGCAGCAGGATTCGAAGAGCGCAGTTGCAGCGCTCGCGAAGGCAGCGAAGACCAAGTAAGTGAAGTAAGCGAAGCGGCGCGCCCGGTGTGACTCCACGCACATCGGGCGCGCTCTTCAGACCGCCGGCTTGAGCTGACTGGTTCGTCGGCAGGCGGTTTCATCTCTGGATTCATCGAGTCACACCTAGGCCGTTGCAGCCTTGCGTCTGTCAGACGCGAGTATCGCGGCGGTTCAGTTTCAGCAGGAGTCGAGTAGTGACTGCTTCTATCAGCGGAAACGGGAAAACGGCCACCGCCGCCCGCCGCACGTCGCCGATGGCGGCGCTTGCCGATCGCTGGATTCCGAAGCTGGTGCTCGCACCCAGCGTCGTGATCAGCCTGATCTTCGTGTATGGCTTCATCGCAATTACCGGCTTTCTTTCGCTGTCCGATTCGCGGTTGATGCCTCGTTATAATTTTGTCGGTCTCGACCGTTATCGCGAGCTGTTCGATAACGACGTGTTCTGGACGTCGGCGGCCAACCTCGGCTGGTTCGGCATTCCGTTCATCGGTATCTGTATCGGTCTCGGTCTGTTCCTCGCGATCCTGCTCGATCAGCAGATCCGCAACGAAGGTGCGCTGCGCGCCGTGTTCCTGTACCCGATGGCACTGTCGTTCATCGTGACGGGTACCGCGTGGCAATGGATCATGACGCCGAGCGTCGGCCTCGAAAAGGTGTTCCACGACTGGGGCTGGACGAGCTTCTCGTTCAGCTGGCTGGGCGACCCGGACAAGGCGATCTTCTGCGTCGTGATCGCGGCCGTCTGGCAATCCACCGGCTTCGTGATGGCGCTGTTCCTCGCGGGTTTGCGCGGGGTCGACGCTGAAATTTTCAAGGCCGCGCAGATGGACGGCGCGGCGCTGCCCACCATCTACCGCAAGATCGTGATTCCGAGCATGCGCCCGGTGTTTTTCTCCGTGCTGCTGATTCTCTGCCACATCACGATCAAGACCTTCGACCTGGTCGTCGCGTTGACGGCGGGTGGTCCTGGCACGTCTTCGTCGCTGCCGGCTATTTTCATGTACACGTTTTCGTTCAATCGCGGGCAACTGGGCGTCGGCGCGGCTTCGTCGATGATGATGCTCGCCACCGTCGTCGCCGTGCTCGTGCCGCTGATGTATCTGGAATCGAGGAGCACCCGCAATGCAGCCTAAGATGACGATCAGCCGTGCCGTCATTTATGCGGCCTTGATTCTGTTCGCCCTGTACTTCCTGTTCCCGCTGTACGTGATGCTGTCCACGTCGTTCAAGGACATCGATCAGTTGCGCACCGGCAATCTGTTGACGCCGCCCACGCACTGGACTATCGATCCGTGGATCAAGGCATGGAGCGGCGCCTGTACCGGGGTGCGTTGCGACGGGATGCAGCCGTTCTTCATGAACTCGGTGCGGATGGTGATTCCCGCCGTGCTGATCTCGTCGATCATCGGCGCGTTCAACGGTTATGTGCTGACGCACTGGCGCTTCCGTGGCGCGGACCCGATCTTCACGATGATTCTGGTCGGCTGTTTCATTCCGTTCCAGGCGATCCTGCTGCCCATGGCGCGCTTCGAAGGCATGATGGGTCTGTCGAACACCACGACCGGTCTGGTGGTGGTGCACGTGATCTACGGGATCGCCTTCACGACGATGTTCTTCCGCAACTTCTACGTCAGCATTCCGGCTGAACTCGTGAAAGCGGCGCGGATCGACGGCGCGGGTTTCTTCACGATTTTCACGAAGATTCTGATGCCGGTGTCGCTGCCCATTTTCATGGTCTGCCTGATCTGGCAATTCACGCAGATCTGGAATGACTTCCTGTTCGGGATCGTGTTCTCCGGCGTCGATTCGATGCCGATCACGGTGGCGCTGAACAACCTCGTGAACACCTCGACCGGCGTGAAGGAATACAACGTGGACATGGCCGGCGCGATCATCGCGGCGCTGCCCACCTTGCTGGTCTACATCGTCGCCGGACGCTATTTCGTGCGCGGTCTGACGGCGGGCGCGGTGAAGGGCTGAAGCCGGGCTAAACCTATCCGAGGACGGCGGTGCGTGATGTGATCCGCCGCCGTCACACAAGACGTTTTCAAGCAGTACCAGAGACAAAGAGGATTCACAGCATGGCAAGCCTTTCCATCCGTGACGTGTACAAGACCTACCCGAATGGGGTGCCGGTTCTGAAGGGTGTCAACATCGACATCGAAGACGGCCAGTTCCTGATTCTGGTCGGCGGCTCGGGCTGCGGTAAGTCGACGCTGCTCAATATGATCGCCGGCCTCGAAACCGTAACCAAGGGCGAGATCCAGATCGACGGCAAGACGGTGAACAACCTGTCGCCGAAAGATCGCGATATCGCGATGGTGTTCCAGTCGTACGCACTGTATCCGTCCATGACGGTACGCGAGAACATCTCGTTCGGCCTGAACATCCGCAAGGTGCCGAAGCAGGAGCAGGCGCAGATCGTCGACCGCGTGTCGAACACGCTGCAGATCACGCACCTGCTGGACCGCAAGCCGGGGCAACTGTCCGGCGGCCAGCGTCAGCGTGTGGCGATGGGCCGCGCCTTGGCGCGCGATCCGGTGATGTTCCTGTTCGACGAACCGCTGTCGAACCTCGACGCGAAGCTGCGGATCGAGATGCGTTCGGAAATCAAGCTGCTGCATCAACGCCTCGGCACGACGATCGTCTACGTGACGCACGATCAGATCGAAGCGATGACGCTCGGCGACCGCATCGCGGTGATGAAAGACGGCATCGTGCAGCAGTTCGGCGCGCCGCAGGAAATCTACGACTCGCCGTCGAATCTGTTCGTGGCCGGTTTCATCGGCGCGCCGCCGATGAACTTCATTCAGGGCAAGCTGGTGGAGCAGGGCGCGGGTGTCGCGCTCGAACTGGATACGGGCGTGACGCGCACGGCGTTGAACCTGCCGTTCGATTCGGCCAAGGTGAAGTCGCATGTGGGCCGTGAGGTGATTCTGGGCTTGCGTCCGGAACGCATCACCGACGCACGCGGCGCGCATGGCGACAACGCGCAGCTGCAATCGATCGAAGTGAAGGTCGACGTGATCGAGCCGACGGGTCCGGATACGCTGGTGTTCGCGCAGGTGAACGGCAAGCGTATCGTGAGCCGTGTTCACCCGGCGTCGAATCCGCAGCCGCTGACGAACACCACGCTGTTGTTCGACACGTCGAAGGCGGTGCTGTTCGATCCGTCGAATGAAGAGCGGATTGCCTGATCGAGGTTGAGAGCCTGACGGCAGCGAAGTCGGGTTCTGCAAAGAAAAACCCCATGCATTTTTTTGTCACGCATGGGGTTTTTGCTTTTGGAGCGCGTGGTGCGTGGTGCTTGCCGCTGATCGCCGCTTGCCGCTCAAGCGTCCGGGATGCGCAGATCCGGATTGTTGCGCGACAACTCGCTCACCCAGTCGATAAACGCACGCAGCCGCGAGCTCAGATTGCGGCGATGCGCGTACAGAATCGACAGCGGTGTACTCGGGCTCGTGTGGTCGGTCAGGATTTCCTTCAGCGCGCCTTCCTTGATCAGATCGGCCACCATGAAGCGCGACGGCTGAATGATGCCGTGGCCGAGCGCGGCCGCGCCGATGTAGACCGAGCCGTCGTTCACCGCGAGCACGCTCTTCAGCGTGACCTTGGCGATTTCGCCGGCCACTTCGTATTCGAACGGGAAGGTTCGGCCGGTGCGCGCCGACACGTAATTGACTGCACGATGCTCGCTCAATTCTTCGAGCGTGGTCGGCGTGCCGTACTGCTCCAGATACGCCGGCGATGCGCACGTGACAATGCGCGCCTGGCCGATGCGCCGCGCCACCAGACTCGACTCCTCCGGCGTGCCCATGCGGATCACGCAATCCACGCCGTCCTGAATCAGATCGATATTGCGATCCGCGAGCCCGAGCCGCACGTCGATCTCGGGGTACTGGCGGTAGAAATCGTCGAGCGCGGGCAGCAGCAGCGCTCGCGCGAGCGTGCCGGACGTATCCACGCGGATCGTGCCGGCCGGATTTTCGCGCTTGTTCGACAGCGACGAT
This sequence comes from Paraburkholderia sp. BCC1876, assembly GCF_902833695.1. Classification (NCBI taxonomy): domain Bacteria; kingdom Pseudomonadati; phylum Pseudomonadota; class Betaproteobacteria; order Burkholderiales; family Burkholderiaceae; genus Paraburkholderia; species Paraburkholderia sp. BCC1876. The sequence continues at coordinate 10,148 of NZ_CADFGI010000009.1, forward strand.
TCGGCCTCGGCGACTTCGGCGAGGATGCTCACGCAGCGTTCGTAGAAGGCCGCGCCGTCTTCGGTGACGCTGACCTGGCGCGTCGAACGGTTCAGGAGACGCACGCCGACGTGTTCCTCCAGCGCCTGAATCGTGCGGCTGACTTTGGCGCGGGGCAGGTCGAGCGATTCGGATACTTTGGTGAAGCTGTTCGCTTCCACCACCCGCGTAAATATCTCCATCGCTTCGAAACGGTCCATGTTTTTTGCCTTATGAGTGATGGGCGGAATTGGGTTTCGACGTGAAGTGTATAGGGTGGAAAACCTGTTGTCGCAGTGGGGTTTTGCGGGCGACGAGGGATGCGCCCGCGCGACGGTCCGGCGGTCCCGTGTATGGGGCAGCCGGCGTGTGCTCGGCGGCGGGTGTCTGACTAATCGCGGTCGGGCGCGCCGAGCGGAAAGTACGAGCGGTATGGCCGCGCTTCGTCGACCGCGCGCGCAAACGACGAGCGCGCCAGCAGGCGCTTGCGGTACGCCAGCACATGCGGATACGCCGCTCCGATGCGGTGCGTCCAGTCCGCGTAGAACAGGAACGGCGCGGCGCCGCAATCGGCGAGGCTGAAGTGGTCGCCGGCGGCCCATTCGCGCTCCGCCATCACGTCGTTCAACCAGCCGTACGCGGTGTCGAGCGCGGCGCGCGCTTCGGCGACGCCGATCGGATCGCGCTCCGCATCCGGACGCATGCTGTCGTACACGATCCGTTGTTGCGGCGTGGAGATGTAATTGTCGAAGAAGCGATCCATAGTGCGCACCTCCAGCGCGGCGAGCGGATCGGCGGGCAGCAGTCGCACCGGCCCGGGATGTACCAGTCCGAGGTATTCGATGATCACGCTCGCCTCCATCACGGTCCGGCTGCCGTCGACCAGCAGCGGAAAGCGCTTGATCGGCCAGAGCGCAGCGAATTCGGCCATGACTTGCGGGTCGTCGTGCGCCAGCTTGCGCAGTTCGAACGGCGTGCCGTTTTCGTAGAGCGCGGTCAGGACCTTCTGGCAGTACGAGGAGAAAGGATGGGCATAAAGCTTCAGGGTCATCGTGTTCACCGTGGGCGGTTGTGGGGGCGCTGTTGTGGCGCAACGACGGCCGCAGGGCCGTTTACCCGACGACGAACAATAACAGCGGAAATCGACATGCGCGGATAGCGCGCCGAGGTCGACATCGTGGCACGCGAGCGCTGCGTAAAAACCGCGCACAGGGTTGCACCGCCGCATTCCTACGACAAATCTTCACAATGTATTTGAGAAATATGGCGTAACATTTGAAACAATTGTAAGGATGCGGGTGTGGCGAATAAATGGCCCAGTTCAACGGGCTCGGGGCGTCGCACCAAAAACAGCGAATCACTCGGCGCACGGAGCCTTTGCATGTCATCGATCACCACCACGTCGGTCAGCACCGCGACCGCCAGTGTGCAGAACCAGATGCAGGCGGCGGCGCAATCCGCTATCAACGGCTCGACGGGCAACGCGGCGATGAACATGTCGAGCCTCGTTTCAAGCCTCGTGTCGGCGTCGGCGCTGGCGAATGCGAACGCCGCGGCATCGCAACCGGCCGTCAATCCTCTTCCCAATGGCGCATCCGGCGACTCGACGAGCGCCTGATATTGCCAGGCGTCGACATCATGGCGCCCCCTCATCTTCAGAACAACACCACCGAAGTTACGATTTTCCAGAACGGAGACCACGATGGGATACCAGCAAGGTTTGAGTGGGGTGACGGCTGCGTCGCAGAATCTCGACGTGATCGGCAATAACGTCGCCAACTCGCATACGGTCGGCTTCAAGAGCGGTTCCGCGCAATTCGCCGACATGTACGCCAATTCGGTGGCGACCGCGGTGGGCAATCAGGTTGGCATCGGCACTCGCCTCGCCGAAGTGCAGCAGCAGTTCTCGCAAGGCACGATCAACAGCACCAACCAGGCACTCAACGTCGCGATCAACGGCAACGGGTTCTTCCAGCTGTCGAACAACGGGACGGCGGTGTACTCGCGCAACGGCGTGTTCCAGCTCGACAAGAACGGCTTCATCACCAACGCGCAAGGCCTGAAACTGATGGGCTTCGGCGCGAACGCCGCGGGGGTGGTCAACACTGCGCAAACCGTGCCGCTCAGCGTGCCGACCGCGAACATCGCGCCGCAGGCCACCACGAAGATCGTCGCCGGTCTGAACCTGAACGCGCAGGACAAGCTGATGCTCGGCACGCCGACCGTCACGCCCGGCGCGAACGCCGGCACGCTCACCACGCCTGGCGCGACGATTACGCATCCGGCGTCCGGCACGAACAACGACAACTACACCGTCAAGTTCACGAGCCCGACCGCCTACACGGTGACCGACAACACGCTCGGCACCTCGACCACCGGCGCCTACACGGCCGGCACGGCGATCCCGCTCGGCAACGGGCAAACCATCACGTTCAACGGTCTGCCGTCCACGAACGACAGCTACACGATCTCGCCGACGCCGATCGCGTTCAACCAGAACAGCTCGACGACGTACAACTACTCGACCAGCACGACGGTCTACGACTCGCTCGGGGGCTCGCAGACGGTCAACATGTACTTCGCCAAGACGGCGGCCGGCGCGTGGAATGTCTACGCGGGTCCGTCGAGCGGCGCGGCGCAACTGATCGGCCACGCGAATTTCAACTCGTCGGGCACGCTGCTCGGCACGACGGACAAGAGCGGCGTCGCGACCACCACGCCATTCGTGTTCAACTTCGGCGTGCCGACCACGGACGGTTCGTCGACGCCGCAGAATCTGACGCTGAACATCGGCGGCACGACGCAGTACGGTGGCAAGGACGGCGTGAACTCGCTGCAGCCCGACGGCTACGCGGCCGGCACGCTGACGAGCTTCACGATCGGCGCCGACGGCACGCTGACCGGCAACTACTCGAACCAGCAAACCGCCGCACTCGGCCAGATCGTGCTCGCGAACTTCTCGAATCAGAACGGTCTGGTGAACCTCGGCAACAACGAGTTTCAGCAGACTTCGCAATCCGGTGTCGCGCAGATTTCGGCGCCGGGTTCGACGAACCACGGCGTGCTGCAAGGCGGCGCGGTGGAAAACTCGAATGTCGATCTGACTAGCGAACTGGTCAAGCTGATTACCGCGCAACGCAACTATCAGGCGAACGCGCAGACGATCAAGACGCAAAAGACCGTCGATCAGACATTAATGAACCTTTAAGCCGTCGCGACGTTGTTGAAAATGGCGGATTGATAAACTTTGCGCGACAGTCGCGCAAAGCGATAAGTGTTGATCGTCAAAGGGGCCACGTCGCAGCAAGCTGAGTCGACCGATCTGTCGTCGGCACAGTCGCAAATCACGGACGCCAACTTCGCGCAAGAAACGGCGAACCTGAGCAAGGCGCAAGTGCTGCAACAAGCGGGTATCTCGGTGTTGGCGCAAGCTAACTCGAACCCGCAGCAAGTTCTGAAGCTCCTCCAGTAAGAGCTGACGTAGTCACGGCGGGGCGCGCTGCGATCACGCAGTAGCGCCCTGCCGGCTTCAAACACCCGGACGCATCGTGACGTCGGGTGTCGTTGTTCCCTCCAAAAGTGGTGTTGCATCGCGCCACGTCTGTTTTTGAGCGCAAAGCGCTCAAATCTCTCTTTTCGACGAATTCAAACCAAATAACATCGGCCTATTTCCGACAAATCGTCACATTCGGCTCAAGAAATATGGTGTAACATTTGAAAAAAATGTAAGCGACGCCGATGTGACCGGATAGATGGCGCAACTGAACAGGCCCGGGGCGTCACACCAGAGATCACGAACCACTCGACGCACGGAGCCATGGCATGTCTACGATCAACAACACGTCCGTCAATCAGGCGACGTCCAGCGCACGCAACCAGGTGCAGCAGGCGGCGCAATCCATCATCAGCGGCTCGACCGGCAATTCGTCCATGGACGTCGCGAGCCTCGTGTCGGCGCTAGTAAATGCGAAGACGGCGGGTCAGTCCGCGGCATTGCAAGCCCGGCAAACCACCGACAACACCACGTTGTCCGCGTACGGCGCGTTGACGTCGGCGCTGAGCGCGCTGCAGGCGGCGATCAAGAATCTGTCGGACGGCACCACGCTGTCGACCTTCGCGGCCACAGCCAGCGGTAAAGGACTCGACCCGAAAGCGGGCGTCGGCGCCGTACCCGGCAGCTACGTCGTCGAGGTCAAACAGATCGCCACGTCGCAGAGCCTGGCGTCCGCCGCGTTCGGCACGACCACGCAACTGGGCACCGGCACGTTGAGCATCGCGGTCGGCGGCAGGTCGATGGACATCGCGGTCGACAGCAAGAACAACACGCTCGGCGGCATTGCCGACGCGATCAACAAGGCGAGCAACAACCCGGGCGTCACGGCCACGATCGTGACCGGCACGGGCGGCGCCCACCTCGTGCTGCGCGCGGCCACCACCGGCGCGGCCAACACGATCGACGTCACCACCAGCAACGTGCAGAACGATGCGGGCCTCGCTGCCCTCGGCGTCAAGTCGACGCCCGGCGCGGATGGCGCGGCGTCCACGTTCGTCTCGTCGGACAGCACCAAAGCCTGGCGTCAGAGCGAAGCCGCGCAGGACGCGCTGCTCACCATCGGCGGGATCGACGCGCGCAGCGCGACCAACGCCGTGACCGACGCGATCTCCGGCGTATCGCTGAATCTGTCGCGCGACGCGATCGGCACCACGCAGACGCTGACCATCGCACCGGACACCACCGCGCAAAACACCGCGATCACGAATTTCGCGAACCTGTACAACACGGTCGTCACGACGGTCAACAAACTGTCCTCGTACGACAAAACGTCGAAGACCGGCGGCGCGCTGCTCGGCGACTCCACGCTGCAGACCATCAAGAATTCGCTGGCGTCGATTATCGGCGGCGGGGTGGGTAAGGGCACTTCGACGGTGAGCCTCGCGCATATCGGCATCACGCTGAAGGGCGATCCGGCGGACGGCACGCTGGTGATCGACAATGCGAAGCTGAGCTCGGCGCTCAGCACCGCGCCGGCGCGCGTGGCGCAACTGTTCAACACGACCGACGGGCTCGGCGCGAAGCTGAACAGGAGCATCACGGAGTTCACTCGGACCGGCGGCATCATCGACACGCGCAACAGCGCGTTGAACGCCGATCTGAAGAGCGTCACCGCGCAGCAGTCCAAGCTCGCCGACTACGCGACGCAACTGACCAAGCAGTATCAGAGCCAGTTCACCGCGCTGAACACGCTAATGGCGACGATGAACAACAACTCCGCCTATCTGACGGCGCTGTTCGGCGGCTCGAAGAGCGCGGGCGCGCTGGCCACCAATAAGTAAGGGTGAAGGGCGCTGTATCGTTCGTGTTCGCGTTCGCGGGCGATGCGGCGCTCGATTCAGCGTTCGATACGCTGAATGCGCTCGACTAACGCCATCGCCGTCAGTGCGGCAAGCGCACGTTGAACCTGAACGTCAGCAGCCGGGCGAGCAGAATAAAAACCGTCGCGATCAATACGCTGTACACGGTATCCACGTTTGCATAGTCCAGCAGCACATACAGCCAGCAGCCCACGAATGCGCAGGTCGCATAAGGCCGCGAGTCACGCAGGATCAGCGGCACTTCGTTGCACAGCACGTCGCGGATCACGCCGCCGAACACGCCCGTCAGCACACCCATCATTACCGCGGTGAACCACGGCATCTGCGCGTCATGCGCGATCGACGTGCCCGCGATACTGAACAGGCCCAGCCCGATGGCATCCGCGACCAGCAGCACGCGCTCGGACAGCAGGCGCGAGGTCATCTTCAACAGCGTGGGCGCGAACAGCGACATCGCGAAGATCGCGATCAGATAACCCTGATGCTGGACCCAGTAGAACGGCCGCCGCTCCAGCAACACATCGCGCAACGTGCCGCCGCCGAAAGCCGTGGCGATCGCCACGAGAAAGGTGCCCACGGGGTCGAGCCGCCGCGTGCGGGCTTCGATGAAGCCGGAAATCGCGTACGCGAAAATCGCCAGCGCTTCCATGAGGGTCAGCGCCAGCGTCAGCCTCGGATGGATCACCGCGGCGGCCTCAGGATTTGGCGTGCGCCGGCAACGCGCCCGGCTGCAGCAGCACCACCACCGCGCCGGCGCCGCCGTCGTGCGGACGCGCCTGGCAGAACGCGTAGACCTCGGACTTCTGCACGAGCCAGGCGCGCACTTTGCCTTTCAGCACCGGCTCCTTGCCGATCGACCCCAAACCCTTGCCGTGAATCACGCGCAAACAGCGCAAACCGCGCTTCACCGACTCGCGGATGAACTCGGCCAGCGCCTCGCGCGCTTCTTCGCGCCGCATGCCGTGCAGGTCGATTTGCGCCTGCACGATCCAGTCGCCGCGCCGCAGTTTGCGCACGACTTCCTGACTGACGCCGGGGCGGCAATACGAGAGCGTCTCGTCGGTTTCGAGCAGTACCTCGGGATCGAACTCGTCGGAAATCGCTTCGTGCAGGACGGCTTCTTCGTCGAGCCTGGTTTGCACCGGCAGCGGCGGCGGGGGATTGCGCGGCAGCGTGGCGCGCGGCGGCACCGCTAACGGCGCCACTGCGCCGATCTCGCGGCGGAACAGATCGGCGTCCGCCGTTGCTTCGCGCTGCGCCACCGCGGCGACGGCGCGCTCGCGGTCGCGCCGTTGCGTTTCGCCCTTCAACGCGTCGCGCAGCGCGCCGAGGCCGGCAAGACCGGCCGCCGCTTCGAGCTTCGCCTGGGCGACGGGGACGGCGGGTTCCGGTGCCGCCCTGGCGGCGGTGCGGGCGCGCTTCGGTTCGTTGGGGTGGGGCTGGTTTTTCGGCATATCGGGAAGACAACGCAGACAAGGAGATCGATCGCGCGACGCTGATCGCGAGCGGCATGACGCATGAAACAGGGCGCATGAAACAGGACGCGTGACGCAGACGCAAAAAAGGCCGCAGGCTTGTCAGCCGCGGCCTTTTATCAGGCAGGCGGCCGGGCCACGCCCAGCCGCCATTTTACCGTTGCGCCGTGCGTTGCCGCCCGGCGCGGTGCATCAACGTCCGGCTTCCTGGCTCATGGCATGCTCGCCGGCCATCTCGTCGATGGTTTCCAGGTAGCGTTGCGCGTCGAGCGCGGCCATACAGCCGGTGCCCGCGCTGGTGATCGCCTGACGATAGACGTGGTCCTGCACGTCGCCGGCAGCGAACACGCCCGGCACGCTGGTGGCGGTCGCGAAACCGTTCAGGCCGCCCTTGGTGATGATGTAGCCGTTCTTCATTTCCAGCTGGCCGGCGAAAATGTCCGTGTTCGGCTTGTGGCCGATCGCGACGAACAGGCCTTGCAGCGCGATGTCTTCCGTTGCGCCGGTTTGCGCGTGCTTGATGCGCAGGCCGGTGACGCCGGTCTGGTCGCCGGTCACTTCGTCGAGCGTGTGGTTCCACTTGATCTCGACCAGGCCTTCCTTTTCTTTCGCCAGCAGACGATCGATCAGGATCGGCTCGGCGCGGAACTTGTCGCGACGATGGATCACGGTCACCTTCTTCGCGATACCGGACAGGTAGAGCGCTTCTTCGACCGCGGTATTGCCGCCGCCGATCACGGCCACGTGCTGCTGCTTGTAGAAAAAGCCGTCGCAAGTGGCGCAAGCCGACACGCCCTTGCCCATGAACGCTTCTTCCGACGCCAGGCCGAGGTACTGCGCCGACGCGCCCGTCGCGATGATCAGCGAGTCGCAGGTGTATTCGCCCGAATCGCCGATCAGGCGGATCGGCTTTTCGTCGAGCTTGGCCGTGTGAATGTGGTCGAACAGGATCTCGGTGTTGAAGCGCTCCGCGTGCTCCAGGAAGCGCGTCATCAGTTCCGGACCTTGCACGCCGTGGGCATCCGCGGGCCAGTTTTCGACGTCGGTCGTGGTCATCAGCTGACCGCCCTGGGCGAGACCCGTGACCAGCACCGGCGCCAGGTTGGCGCGCGCCGCGTAGACCGCAGCCGTGTAGCCGGCAGGGCCGGAACCGAGAATCAGAACCTTGGCGTGTTTCGTGGAAGTAGCGGGCATGATCGAATCCTTTTACGGCGCCCGGCTCGCCCATGCGAGGCCGCGCGACTTGAGCTGAAACTACAGATGGGGTGTTAGTGCGGCATTATAAAGGGCGGGGCGCGAGCCTGCTCCATGAAGCTTTCCGATCGCGCCGATAGGGTCGCCGCACGGGCCGCGGCGCGTCGGTGTAGCCAATCGGCCAAGTTACCGTCATTTACAGCCTTGCGCGGGACACTGCGTTTACAATAGGCCGGATCGAAGTTTCCGGTCGCCGCGAGCGGGCCCGAAGCCGCGCTGGGCGAGGCGCCAGCCGGGAATCGGCCGTACGTGGCTCCACACGCAACAGGATCAATGGCAAAAGCTCCCTATTCCGCGAGCGCGCAGGCATTGCCGCACCGCATGTCGCGCCTTTTCACCGAAATCCGCTGGATCCTGCAGGTGGCGCTCGGCGTGTTCCTGCTCATGGCGCTCGTCAGCTATAGCCGGCGCGACCCGAGCTGGACCCACGCCGCTCAGGTCGACCATATCGGCAACTGGGCCGGCCGTGTCGGCGCCTGGACGTCGGACATCCTGCTGTTGCTGTTCGGCCTGTCCGCCTACTGGTGGATCGTGCTGCTCGGCCGCCATATCTCCGCCAACTACAAGCGCATTACCCGCAACGAAGACGTGCAGGAAGACAAGCCGCGCGACGTCAGCTGGCTCGCGGATGCGTTCGCATTCATGCTCGTGCTGCTCGCCTGCGACGGTATCGAGGCGCTGCGCATGTGGTCGCTGAAAGTGCAGTTGCCGCGCGCGCCCGGCGGCGTGATCGGCGAGGCGGTGGCGCGCGGCGTTTCGCATGCGCTTGGTTTCACCGGCGGCACGCTGGCCTTGCTGATCGCGCTCGCGATCGGCTTGTCGCTGTATTTCCGTTTCTCGTGGCTGTCGGTTTCGGAAAAGGTCGGCGAGTCGATCATTTCCGCCGTCACGTTCGCGAAGCTGCGCCGCGAGGCCGGCCGCGATCGCAAGCTGGGTGAAGCGGCGGCGGTGAAGCGCGAAGGCAAGGTCGAAAAAGGCCGCGTGCGGATCGAGGAACACGAGCCGGTCGTAATCGTGCCGCCGGTCGTCACGCCGGCCAAATCGGAGCGCGTCGAGAAAGAACGGCAAGTGCCGTTATTCACCGATCTGCCGGGCGACTCCACCTTGCCGCCCATCTCGCTGCTCGACGCCGCGCCGGTCGCGCAGGAAACGATTTCCGCCGACACGCTCGAATTCACTTCGCGTCTGATCGAGAAGAAGCTCAAGGACTTCGGCGTCGAAGTGAGCGTGGTCGCCGCGTATCCGGGGCCGGTCGTCACGCGCTATGAAATCGAGCCGGCCACGGGCGTGAAGGGCAGCCAGATCGTCGGTCTCGCGAAAGACCTGGCGCGTTCGCTGTCGCTGGTGTCGATCCGCGTGGTCGAGACCATTCCGGGCAAGAATTTCATGGCGCTCGAGTTGCCGAACCTGCGCCGTCAGACCGTGAGCCTGTCCGAGATTCTCGGCTCGGCGGTTTATGCGGACGCCGCGTCGCCGCTCACCATGGGGCTCGGCAAGGACATCGGCGGCAAGCCGGTGTGTGCCGACCTCGCGAAGATGCCGCACCTGCTGGTGGCCGGCACGACCGGTTCGGGCAAGTCGGTGGGGATCAACGCGATGATCCTGTCGCTGCTCTACAAGGCGAGCGCCGACCAGGTCCGCATGATCCTGATCGATCCGAAGATGCTCGAAATGAGCGTCTACGAAGGCATTCCGCATCTGCTGTGTCCGGTGGTCACGGACATGCGTCAGGCGGGTCATGCGCTCAACTGGGCGGTCGCCGAAATGGAGCGCCGCTACAAGCTGATGAGCAAGCTCGGTGTGCGTAACCTCGCCGGCTACAACAACAAGATCGACGAAGCCGCCAAGCGCGAAGAGAAGCTGCCGAATCCGTTCAGCCTCACGCCGGACGATCCGGAACCGCTGTCGCGCCTGCCGAATATCGTGGTCGTGATCGACGAACTGGCTGACCTGATGATGGTGGTCGGCAAGAAGGTCGAAGAGCTGATCGCGCGGATCGCGCAGAAGGCGCGCGCGGCCGGCATCCATCTGATTCTCGCTACGCAACGGCCGTCGGTCGACGTGATCACCGGCCTGATCAAGGCCAACGTGCCGACGCGCATGGCCTTCCAGGTGTCGTCGAAGATCGACTCGCGCACCATTCTCGACCAGCAGGGCGCGGAATCGCTGCTCGGCATGGGCGACATGCTGTATCTGCCGCCGGGCAGCGGTATGCCGGTGCGGGTGCACGGCGCGTTCGTCTCGGACGAGGAAGTGCACCGCGTGGTCGACAAGCTCAAGGAGCAGGGCGAGCCGAACTATATCGAGGGCATTCTCGAAGGCGGCGTGACGGGCGAGGGCGACGAAGGCTCGGCAGGTGCCGGCGGAACCGGCTCGGGCGACGGCGAGTCGGACCCGTTGTACGACCAGGCGGTCGACGTCGTGCTGAAGAACCGCCGCGCGTCGATCTCGCTGGTGCAGCGGCATTTGCGCATCGGCTATAACCGCGCGGCGCGCCTGCTCGAGCAGATGGAGAACTCGGGCGTGGTGTCGTCCATGTCGTCGAACGGCAATCGCGAGATTCTCGCGCCGGCGCGGGAAGCGGAATAAGCGTCGCGGCGTTGGTCGCACTTGTGGTGCGGGGTGCGGCGCGCGCTTTACGCCGCACTAAGGCCCGTTTAAGGCTCGCCGCCTAAGCTATGTCGCATAAGGCTGACGGCAAACCGCTCGGGTTTGAGCCAGGAGCGAGCCACGAGCCTCGGAGCCACGAGCTACAGGCCACGAAAGGCAGCGCGGCGCACGAGGTGCAGACCCACCGCCGCGACCGCTCAACGAATTCAATTAAGGGAGAAAAAAACTATGCAGCTATTCGCGCAGCAGCACGCTCGACAGAGTGCTCAATCCAGCCGCTTCGGCCAACTCGCGCGCACGTTTGTGCGTGGCGTCGGCAGCGTGGCGATCGGCGCGTCGATGCTGGTGGCGTCGCAGGCATTCGCGAGCGGCACCGAGCAACTGAAGGCGTTCGTCGCGCAAGTGCATTCGGCGCGCGGCACCTTCGTGCAGCAGGAAGTGCGCGCGCCGAGCAAGGCGCAGGGCGCGAGCGGCGTGTTGTCCACCAGCGGCGCCGGCAAGACCGGAACGTCGAGCGGCACGTTCACGTTCGCGCGTCCCGGCAAGTTCATCTGGCAATACGAGAAGCCCTATGCGCAACTGCTGCAGGCGGACGGCGACAAGCTCTACGTGTACGACAAGGATCTGAATCAGGTGACGGTGCGCAGTCTTGGCGGGGCGTTGGGCGCGAGTCCGGCGGCGATCCTGTTCGGCAGCAACGATCTGGACAAGAACTTCACGCTGCGCGATGCGGGCGTGAAGGCCGGCATCGACTGGCTCGAACTGACGCCGAAAGCAAAAGACACGCAGTTCCAACGCGTGGGCATCGGCTTCAAGGACGGCAATCTCGAAGCAATGGAGTTGCACGACGTGTTCGGCAACGTGACCCTGCTGACCTTCTCGAACATTCAGAAGAACCCGCCGCTGCCGGCGGATGCGTTCAAGTTCACGGTGCCGAAGGGTGCGGATGTGATCAACGGGTAAGCGTTCGCGGGAGGCGTCAGGCCTCTCGCTTCGCCGGTTGAAAGTGGGTTTCGATTCTGCCAAAAGCCTCTGTAAGTCTTTGACTTACAGAGGCTTTTTTATGTCGGCTCTTGCCGGTCCCGGGAGCGATTCACCGTTGAGCGTCTAATCGACTTACAATTTGAGTCGATTAGACGCTCAATCGCCTCAGGGTCGACTATACTTAGATTCGACTCACGTTATGAGTCGATTAAAGCCCGTAATCGCCTCAAGGCTCATTCCGCCATGTCACCGACACAGTCCCTTATCTGGCAAGCCCCCACGTGGCCCGGCATGCACTATGACGTCATTCAGGTCGGCGCCGAACTGGCTCGCGCGCACCGGGCGCAAGGCGTTGTCGAGGGCAAGCTGGCGGGTCTGGGCTTCGAACAGCGCCTCGAACTCGCCGCCGAAGCCTGGAGTCAGGACGCCGTCGCGACAGCCGCTATCGAAGGTGAACGCATCAACCTTACCGCGGTGCGTTCGTCCGTGGCGCGGCGGCTCGGCGTCGGCAATCAGGACGGCGCCAACGCGCCTCGAAGCGTGGAAGGCCTGCTCGACATCATGGACGACGCGGTGCTGCAAAGGGCGGCGCCACTCTCGCATGAGCGTCTGTGCGCCTGGCAGGCGGCGCTTTTCCCGACCGGCTACTCGGGCATGACGAAAATTCTCGTCGGGGCCTACCGCGAGCATGCCGAGCCGATGCAAGTGGTCAGTGGAGGCTTCGGACGCGAAAGGGTGCACTACGAGGCGCCGTCGTCGGCCCACGTCCCGGCCGAAATGCAGCAATTCCTGGACTGGTTCAACGCCACGACCGAGCACGACAGTCTGGTCAAAGCGGCACTCGCTCACCTGTGGTTCGAGACGATTCACCCTTTCGAGGACGGGAACGGCCGCGTCGGTCGAGTCCTCATCGATCTCGTGCTGGCGCGCGAAAACGGTGAGATCAGCCGCTTGATCCGGACTTCGCAGCGCCTGCTCGACAAGCGGCGTGACTACTACGAGCAGCTCGAACGCGCCCAGCATGGCGATCTGGACGTGACCGCATGGGTTCTGTGGTTCGTGGAGCAGGTGCGGGTGTCCTGCGAAGAAGCGTCCGGCGTCATGGACGCCGCGCTCGCCACAGCCCTTTTCTGGATGAACCATCAGGACAAGGTACTGACCACTCGACAGCGCAAAGTCGTCAAGCTGCTGCTCGATGCCGGTCCCCATGGTTTCGACGGCGGCATGAACACGCGGAAATACGAGAGCGTCGGCGGCACGTCGCGGGCCACGGCGTCGCGCGAACTCATCGAACTCGAGGACATGGGCATACTGGGCAGGGTCGGTGCGGGTCGCTCGACCCGCTATTACCTGACTATCCCGGGGTGGGGGCCGGCGGACGCAACCAGCTCGACTACGCCTCCACCTCCAGAATCTGCGCCGGATGCGCAGCCTTCATATCGTCGATAAACGCCTCGACGATATCCGTGCGATGCTGTCGCCCCCGCGTCACCATATGAAACGCGACGCGATAGCGCATCAACTCCGGATTCAACGCCGCGAGCAGCCCCTGCCTGACGAACGGCGCCGCGAAATGCCCCGGCAAATAGCCGAGGTGATGCCCCGACAGCACCAGCATCGCGACCGCTTCCATATTGTCCGCAACGGCGGTCACGTTCTGCGGCGTGGTCGAACTCTCGGCCTCGGGCAACGGATAACTCCGCCACGCCCATTCATGCTGTGCGGCTTCGGCGGGCGGCACCGCGCCCGCCTGCGTGAACAGCGGATGCCCCTTCGCGCAATACGCGAGCTGGTCTTCGGCGAACACCTCGGTGTATTCGAGCGACGGCACGCGATGCCAGAAATAGCCGATGCCCACCTGAATCCGCCCATTGAGCAGCAACTCTTCCAGCTCGCCCGGCGAGCGCACCAGAATCGAAAACCGCACCGACTGATCGCGCGCCCGGAAGCGACCGATCGCGTCGCTGATACGGGCGCTGGCCGACACCGGCGTATGGCCGATCATGCCGATATCCAGCGTGCCGACCAGCTTGCGGCCGACGTTGCGCGCCTGCATGCCGAAGGTATCGACCGCGGATAACAGCGCACGCGCCGCGTCGATGAACTGCTCGCCGCGCGCGGTCAGGCTGAAGCCGCCGCGGCCGCGTTCGCACAGCCGGTAGCCCAGACGCGTTTCCAGCGTGGCGAGCTGTGTGCTGATGGTCGACTGGCCGACGTTGAGGGTCGCCTGGGCGGGCGACACGCCGCCCGCGTCGACGATGGCGAGGAACACGCGGATCAGCCGCAGGTCGAGATCGGTGAGTTGAGAGAACATGCGTCAGGATACATCGCTGAAAATCGATGTGAAGTTTATTCTGTTCGTATTTTAACTTCAGGGAAACTGCTTAAGAATCCAGATTCGCCCGGCAAGGTGCGCTTCTTATGCTTTCTCCTCGGCCGGTTCGCACGTTTTTCGCTTGCAGTCCGTTTGCAGCGCCTTTTCATTGCCGAGCCACGATGAAACCTTCTTCCTTCATTTCTCCCGACGCCGGCGAACGGCCGCAGCCGCTCTCCGGTAACGCCATGCCCCGCTGCGGCGGCATCGCGACGATGATGCGCCTGCCGAACGTCGGCTCGGCCGAAGGGTTCGACGCCTGCTTCGTCGGCGTGCCGTTCGATCTCGGCACCTCGAACCGTACCGGCGCGCGTTTCGGGCCGCGCCAGATTCGCAGCGAATCGGTGCTGCTGCGCCCGTACAACATGGCGACGCGCGCCGCGCCGTTCGATTCGCTGCGGGTGGCCGATCTGGGCGACGTCGCGATCAACCCGTACAACCTGCACGACTCGATCGCGCGCATCGAAGCCGCGTACGACGAAATTCTCCAGCACGATTGCAAGCCGATCACGCTGGGCGGCGACCACACCATCGCGCTGCCGATCCTGCGCGCGATTCATCGCAAGCACGGCAAGGTCGGCTTGATTCACGTCGACGCGCACGCCGACGTCAACGACACGATGATGGGCGAGAAGATCGCGCACGGCACGCCGTTCCGCCGCGCGGTCGAAGAAGGCTTGCTGGATTGCGAGCGCGTCGTGCAGATCGGTTTGCGCGGCACGGGTTACGCGGCGGAAGACTTCGACTGGTGCCGCGATCAGGGCTTCGAGGTCGTGCAGGCCGAGGCGTGCTGGAACCAGTCGCTGGCGCCGCTGATGGCGCGCGTGCGCGAACGTATGGGCGACGGCCCGGTGTACCTCACGTTCGACATCGACGGGATCGATCCGGCTTTCGCGCCGGGTACGGGCACGCCGGAAATCGCCGGGCTGACGGTGCCGCAGGCGCTCGAGATCATTCGCGGCTCGCATGGGCTGAATATCGTCGGCTGCGATCTGGTGGAAGTCGCGCCGCCGTACGATCCGTTCGGCACGACCGCGCTGCTGGGTGCGAACCTGGCGTTCGAGTTGCTATGCGTGCTGCCGGGCGTCGAGTATCGGGCTTCCACGCGATAGGACGCGACGAGCCACACGTCGTACCGCGTACCGGGAA
This sequence comes from Paraburkholderia sp. BCC1876, assembly GCF_902833695.1. NCBI lineage: Bacteria > Pseudomonadati > Pseudomonadota > Betaproteobacteria > Burkholderiales > Burkholderiaceae > Paraburkholderia > Paraburkholderia sp. BCC1876. Next base: position 25,385 of record NZ_CADFGI010000009.1, read on the forward strand.
AGTAAAAAAAGGCCTGCATTTGCAGGCCTTTTCGCATTTTCAGACGACGCTACCGCGTGACATCAAACCTCACGCATACGCCGTCTTGCGCACCGACACCAGCGCGTAGTAACACACCGCGCCGATCGCCAGCGCGGGCAATGTCGCGCCGAGATTCGGCAGCCACTGATTGATCACCTGGTACGACACGATGCCGATCGCCCACGCGGCGAACGCGCTCAGATGCCAGCCGCCGGAGAAACCGTAACGGCCTTGCAGATCGGCGAGCACGGCGGCTTCGATCCGGCGTTTGCGGACGATGAAGTGATCCACCAGCACTACGCCGAACAGCGGCGCGAACACCGAGCCGATCAGCAGCAGGAAGTTCTGATACTTCGCCATCGGCACCAGCAGCGCGACCAGCGTGCAGAGCGCGCCGAACGCGGCCGACAGCATCGGCACACTGCCGCGCGTCCAGAACGTGCCGGTCGAGACTGCGGCCGAGTGAATGTCGGCGAACGCGTTGTCGACTTCGTCGATCAGGATCAGCAGCAGCGCGAGGCCGCCGCCGGCCTGGGCCAGCGCGCCGGTCAGCAAGGCATCGCCGCCGCCGGCCGCGAGGCCGTAGATCGCGCCTAGCGCGTAGAACCACAGGTTCGCAATGCCATAGCCGAGCAGCGTGCCGCGGAACGTCTCGCCGGGTTTGCGGCCGAAGCGCGTGTAATCGGCGATCAGCGGCAGCCACGACAACGGCATGGCCACCACCAGATCGATCGCGCCGCCGAACGACATCTCGCCCGTGCCCGGACGGCGCATCAGCGCGGCCAGATCGTGTTTGGCCAGCAGGTTATACGTGAGCCACGCTGCGCCCGCGAGCAGCAGCCAGATGCCCCACGTGCGCAGGAATTTACGCACGAACGACAGCGGGCCGCTGATCGCCAGCAGCGTCGCCAGCAAGCCGAAGACCACGGTCCAGATCAGCGGCATGGAGAAGCCGAACGACTGTTTGGCGAGCGCGTCGGCAGAATCGCGCATCACGATCACTTCGAACGAGCCCCAGCCGACCAGTTGTACCGCGTTCAGCACGGCGGGCACCGACGCGCCGCGCACGCCGAGCGTCGGCCGCAGCGACGACATCGCCGCGAGGCCGGTGTCCGTGCCGATCACGCCGGCGAGCGCCAGCAGCACCACGCCGATCACGCTGCCGATCACGATGGCCAGCAATGCATGCGGCAGCGATAAGCCGGGCACCAGCAGCGCGCCTGCTTGCGCGACCAGCAGGCCGATGCCGAGCGAGAACCAGAGCGCGAATGCGTCGCCGGTGCGGAATGCGCGACGCGCGTCGGGCACCGGCATGAGCGGTGCGTAGGTGGAACCGGCGTCGCCGGCGAGTGGATCTTGTGCCATCTGGTCTTGTCCCTGTTGGTGATGCTTGATCTATTGCTGACGCTGAAATAACTGCTATACGGCTGTTTTGTGTTGGTGTGAGCGCTGCGTAAAAAGTGTCGCCGCGGCGGCGGCCAGCCGCCGGCGAACCCGAGATTATCCCTAAATCAGCTTACGGCCCGGATCGGCATCAAATCGGTCTGGGATCGACCACGAATCGACCACGTCCCCGGCCAGGTTTCAGGCGTCACTCGACCCGCACCGGAGCCGCCGCGAAACATGACGGATTTGTCATTTTCGCCTCATGTTTGCACCGCGGCGGGACCTTAGCATCGGCCGACTTATTCGACGAATTCTCTACGCCATGCTTACCCGCAACCTCGTTGCCTGTCTTGCACTTGCCGCCGTGGCGTCCGCTTATGCATCGCCGGGGACAGCCACTCCTGAGCGTGCGCAAGATTCATCGGCAGGCGCTGCTGCCGAAACAACAGCAAGCGCTGCCCTCACGACACCCACGTCGCCGTTATCCCTCGACGAAGCGCTCGGCCTCGCGGCCCAGAACAATCCGCTGCTACGCGGCGCACGCGCCACTGCCGACGCGTCCCAGGGCGCCTTCATGCAAGCGGGCGCGCGCCCCAACCCCGACATCTCGTTTCTGCAGGAAGGCTTCAGCGGGCCCGATCGGACCAGCACCGCGCTGGTAAGCCAACTGGTTGAACTGGGCGGCAAGCGTCAGGCGCGTCTCGACGTCGCGTCGTATGGCCGTGAGGTGGCGCTCGCGTCGCTCGACGGCCGGGGCGCGGCGCTGCGCTCCGACGTAATCGCCGCGTTTTACGGCCTGCTCGCCGCGCAACGCCAGTTGCAGGTCGCGGAAGAATCGGCGCGTATCGCGGCCCGCTCCGCCGAACTCGCCGCGAAGCGGGTGCGTGCGGGCAAGGTTTCTCCGGTCGAGGCGACCCAGGCCCGCGTCGCCGCGACCGCCGTACAGATCGAACTCGGCAACGCCAGATCGCGCGTCGAGATGGCCATGGAAACGCTCGCGAACGTCACCGGCAGTCCGCTCGTGCGCGAGCGTCCGGCTTCGGGTGAGATGGAAAACCTGCCCGCCGTCGAGCCTTTGGCTCAGCTCATGCCGCGCCTCGCCGAGGCCCCGCTCGCACGAGCCGCGCGCGCCGAAATGCAGCGCGCCGACGCCGCCATCTCGGTGCAGCGTGCCAAACGGATTCCCGATATCACCTTCAGCGCCGGCATGAAACGGATCACGGCCGGCGGCGCGCGTGGCAACCAGGCGGTGGTCGGCGTCTCGATTCCGCTGCCGTTATTCGACACCAACAAAGGCGCGCTACTCGAATCCGTCCATAACGCCGGGAAGGCGCACGCCGATTTCGACAGTGAGACGGCGCGCCTGCAACTGGCCCTGGCCCAGGCCTATACCAACTACGAACGCGCAACGCAGGAAGCCCGCCGTCTAGGCGCCGACGTCTTGCCCGCCGCACGTGAGGCACTCAATGCGATGTCGCGCGGCTACGAACTCGGCAAGTTCGGCCTCCTCGACGTGCTGGACGCGCAGCGCACGTTTTTCCAGCGGCAGTCGCAATACGTGCAAGCGCTGACTGACGCGCATCTGGCCTACGCGGATATCGGCCGGCTGGTCGGCACGCCGTTGCGCACCGATGCCGCCCGTACCCCCTCTCAACCTTGAAGGATTCATCATGTCGCGCAGAAAGCTCATCGTCGTCAGTGCGACCCTTGTCGGCGGCGCGAGTATCGCGCTTGCCGCGTTGGCGTTGACACGTGAATCGCCGGCGAACGTCGCGGCGGAAAATCGCGCCGAAGCCTCGCAGGCGAACCCGATCGAGGCCCAGGCCCAGGCCCTCGGCCAGCACGGCGGCACCGTGCTTGAAGACGGCGCGTTGGCCGTCGAAATCGTGCTGTCCGAAAAGCCGGGTAATGCGCGTCTCGTCGTCTATCCGTTCGTCGACGGCAAGGCCGTTGGCAAGGGCGTCACGTTATCCGCCTCGGTGACGCGTTACGACGGTTCGAAGGAAACCCTGCAATTCGTGTCGGTGGGGCAAAAATTCGTCTCCACCGAGGCGATCGCGAAGCCGCACGTCTTCGATGCAAGCATCAATCTCAAATGGCAGGCGCAAGCCGCGTCGTTTGTTTTTTCCAGCGTCGACGGCGCGCTCGCGCTGAGCCCGGAGCAGATCAAGGCCGCACGTATCGATGTCGCGCAAGTTGGCCCGGCGCAAGTCGTCACGTCGTTCGAGCTTCCCGGCGAGATCAAATTCAACGAAGACCGTACCGCCCATGTCGTGCCGCGCGTGGCCGGCGTGGTGGAACGCGTCGGCGTGTCGGTCGGCGAAAAGGTCGCGCAAGGGCAGGTGCTGGCGGTGATCGCGAGCGTCGATCTGGCCGAGCGCAGAAGCGAACTCCTGACCGCGCAACGCCGCCTCGGCGCCGCGCGTACCGCTTACGAACGCGAAAAGACACTCTGGCAGGAACGCATTTCGGCCGAGCAGGATTATCTGCAGGCCCAGGTGCAGTTGCGCGAAGCCGAGATCGCCACGCAGAACGCGCGGGCGAAACTGTCCGCGCTGAATGCGCCGGTCTCCGCCGGCGCGTTGAACCGCTACGAATTGCGCGCGCCGTTCGGCGGCACGATCGTCGAGAAACACGCGACGCCCGGCGAGGCCGTCGCGGCCGACGCCAATCTGTTCGTGATCTCCGATCTGTCGTCGGTATGGGCCGAGATGGCGGTGCCGGCGCAGCGTCTGAACGAGGTGCGCGTCGGCCGCGAAGCGCGCGTCAGCGCCGCGGCGTTCGAGTCGACTTCGAGCGGGCCGATTGCGTATGTCGGCGCGTTGCTGGGCGAGCAGACGCGCACGGCGCCGGCCCGCGTGGTCCTGCCGAATCCCGACGGCGCGTGGCGCCCGGGCATGTTCGTCAACGTCTCGGTCGACGCCGGCCGGCAAGCCGTACCGCTTGCGGTGGCGAGCGACGCCCTGCAGGACATCGACGGCGCGCCGGCGGTGTTCGTTCAGTCGGGCAAGGGCTTCGTCGCGCAAGGCGTCGAGACGGGACGGCGCGATGAACGCGTCGTCGAGATCGTCAAAGGGCTCAAGACGGGCCAGCAGTATGTGGCCGCCAACAGCTTCGTGCTGAAGGCCGAACTCGGCAAGGGCAGCGCCGAGCACGAGTAACAGCCGCCGCGCATTTTTCCGACGCCGCGCGACACACGGGGCGCGCGTCCATTACCCGGTTTCACAGGACGATCTCCATGTTTGAGAGACTGATTCGTTTCGCCCTGGCGCACCGCTGGCTGGTCATGCTGGCTGTCGCCGCTGCCGCAGCGCTGGGCGTCTACAGCTACCAGAAGCTGCCGATCGACGCCGTACCCGACATCACCAACGTGCAGGTGCAAATCAACACGGCCGCGCCGGGTTATTCGCCACTCGAAGCCGAGCAGCGCATTACGTTCGCGGTCGAAACGGCGATGGCGGGCCTGCCCAATCTCGAGCAGACGCGTTCCATTTCACGCTACGGCCTCTCGCAGGTCACGGTGATTTTCAAGGACGGCACCGACATCTACTTCGCGCGCCAACTGGTGAACGAGCGCATTCAGGAAGCGAAGGACAAGCTGCCGCCCGGCGCCACGCCTGCGATGGGGCCGACCTCGACGGGTCTCGGCGAGATTTATCTCTGGACCGTCGAGGCGGACCCCGCCGCGCGCAAAACGGATGGCACGCGCTACACGCCGGTGGATTTGCGCGAGCTGCAGGACTGGGTCATCAAGCCGCAACTGCGCAACGTGCCGGGCGTCACCGAAGTGAACTCCATGGGCGGTTTCGTGAAGGAGTTTCGCGTTGCGCCGAACCCGGCCAAGCTGATGTCGTACGGCCTGACGCTGGCCGACGTGGTGCGCGCGCTCGAGCGCAACAACGACAACGTCGGCGCGGGCTACATCGAACGGCGTGGTGAACAGTACCTCGTGCGGGTGCCGGGTCAGGCCGGTTCGGTCGAGGACCTGGCCAACGTCGTGCTGACCAACGTCGGCGGGGTGCCGGTGCGGATCAAGGATGTCGGTCAGGTCGACATTGGCCGCGAGTTGCGCACCGGCGCCGCGACCGCGAACGGCGAAGAGGTCGTACTCGGCACGGTGTTCATGCTGATCGGCGAAAACAGCCGGACGGTGGCGAAAGCCGTGGCCGCGAAAATGGACGACGTCAATCGCACGCTGCCGGCAGGGGTGCGCGCGGTGCCGGTGTACGACCGCACGGTGCTTGTCGAAAGAGCCGTGCAAACGGTGAAGAAGAACCTCCTCGAAGGCGCGGTGCTCGTGATCGTCGTGCTGTTCCTGTTCCTCGGCAATCTGCGCGCCGCGCTGATCACCGCGCTGGTGATTCCGCTGTCCATGCTGATCACGTTCACCGGCATGGTCAACGCGAAGGTCAGCGCGAACCTGATGAGTCTCGGCGCGCTCGATTTCGGCATCATCGTCGACGGCGCGGTGGTGATCGTCGAAAACTGCGTGCGGCGGCTGGCGCATGCGCAGACGCTGGCGGGCCGGCCGCTCACTCGCGACGAACGTTTTGCCGAAGTGTTCCGGGCGTCACAGGAAGCGCGGCGCGCATTGATCTTCGGCCAGCTCATCATCATGGTGGTCTATCTGCCGATCTTCGCGCTGACGGGTGTCGAAGGGAAAATGTTCCACCCGATGGCGGTGACGGTCGTGATGGCGCTGGCCGCTGCGATGGTGTTGACGGTGACGTTCATTCCGGCCGCGGTCGCGCTGTTTATCGGCGAGCGCGTCGAAGAGAAGGACAATCGCCTGATGAGCTGGGCGAAACGGCTCTACGCCCCGGTGCTTGCGGCCTTCATGACGCGGCCCAGGCGCGTGCTGAGCGGCGCGGTGGCAATCGTCGCGTTGAGTGTTTTACTGGCGACGCGGTTGGGCAGCGAATTCATCCCGAGCCTGAACGAGGGCGATCTTGCGGTCGCGGCGCTGCGCATTCCGGGCACGAGTCTATCGCAGTCGGTCGAGATGCAGAAGGCGATCGAAACCACGCTCAAGCAGCGCTTTCCGGAAATAGAGCGGGTGTTCGCCCGCACCGGCACGGCGGAGATCGCCGCCGACCCGATGCCGCCGAATCTGTCCGACGGCTACATCATGCTGAAGCCGGTGGACACGTGGCCGGATCCCAGCAAGACGCGCGAGCAACTGGTTGGGGAAATCGAGGCGGCGCTCGCCGCGTTGCCCGGCAACGCGTATGAGTTTTCGCAGCCGATCCAGTTGCGTTTCAACGAGTTGATCTCGGGCGTGCGTAGCGACGTAGCCGTTAAAATCTTCGGCGACGACATGACGGTGCTCAACGGCACCGGCGAGAAGATCGCGGCCGCGCTGCAGAAAGTGCCGGGCGCGGCGGAGGTGAAAGTCGAGCAGACCACTGGTTTGCCCGTGCTCACGCTCAGGCTCGACCGCGACAAGCTGGCGCGCTACGGCGTCACGGTCGGCGATCTGCAGGACACGGTCGCGGCCGCGGTCGGCGGCCAGAAGGCGGGCACGCTGTTCCAGGGCGACCGGCGATTCGACATCGTGGTGCGATTGCCGGACGAATTGCGCTCGGATATCGAAGCGATCAAGCGCTTGCCGATCGCGTTGCCGTTCTCGCCGGCCACGACCGGGAGCAAGACGGCGACCGCGACTTCACCGTCGATTCAGGCGCCCTACGTGCCGCTCGCGGAGCTGGCCACCGTGGAGGTAGCGCCGGGCCCGAACCAGATCAGCCGCGAAAACGGCAAACGGCGCGTGGTGGTGAGCGCGAACGTGCGCGGGCGCGACGTGGGTTCGTTCGTGGCCGAAGCGCGCGAGGGGATTCGTGACGAGGTTCAGGTGCCGCCGGGTTACTGGTTGTCGTGGGGTGGCCAGTTCGAGCAACTGCAGAGCGCGAGCGAGCGGTTGAAACTCGTCGTGCCGCTGGCGCTCTTCATGGTATTCGTGCTGCTGTTCGTCATGTTCAATAACGCGAAAGACGGCTTGCTGGTGTTCACGGGCATTCCGTTCGCGTTGAGCGGTGGCGTGCTGTCGCTGTGGATGCGCGGTATTCCACTATCCATTACGGCGGCGGTTGGCTTTATCGCGCTCTCGGGTGTCGCGGTGTTGAACGGTCTCGTGATGATTTCGTTTATCCGCAGCCTGCGCGACGAAGGCGCGGAGTTGGACACGGCCGTGCGCGACGGTGCGCTGACGCGGCTGCGGCCGGTGCTGATGACCGCGCTGGTGGCGTCGCTGGGCTTTCTGCCCATGGCCTTCGCGACCGGCACGGGCGCCGAAGTGCAGCGCCCGCTGGCGACGGTGGTGATTGGTGGCATTCTGTCGTCCACGGCGTTGACGCTGCTGGTGTTGCCCGTGCTCTATCGGGTCGCGCATTCGGGCTCGTGGCGTTCCCTCATCGTGGCCGGATTGTTTCGCGGCGGCGTCGGTCAGATGCTGCGCCGCTTCGGTTTAATTTCAAGGTAGGTTCGCATGCGGATTTTTTTAGTAGAAGACGAGCCGAAGACCGGCGCCTATCTGCGCAAGGGCTTGACCGAGGCGGGCTACGTGGTCGACTGGGTTCAGGACGGCGTGACGGGCTTGCATCAGGCCGAGACGGAAGACTACGACCTGCTGATTCTCGACGTGATGCTGCCCGGTCACGACGGCTGGACACTGCTGGAGAAACTGCGGCGCACGAAGCAGACGCCGGTGCTGTTTCTCACCGCGCGCGACGACGTGTCGGACCGCGTCAAGGGTCTCGAACTCGGCGCCGACGACTACCTCGTGAAGCCGTTCGATTTCGTCGAACTGGTGGCCCGTGTGCGCACGATTCTGCGGCGCGGCAAGCCGCGCGAATCGACCTTGCTCAAGGTCGCGGACCTCGAGCTGGATCTGACGCGCCGCAAGGCCACCCGCCAGGGCGACACGATTCTGCTGACCGCGAAGGAGTTCGCGCTGCTCTGGCTACTGATGCGCAGGGAGGGGGAGATTCTGCCGCGCGCGACGATTGCGTCGCAGGTCTGGGACATGAATTTCAATAGCGACACGAACGTGGTGGATTCGGCGATCAGGCGGCTGCGCTCCAAAGTCGACGACGCCTACGAACCCAAGCTCATTCACACGGTGCGAGCCATGGGCTACGTGCTGGAACACCGGAGCAGCGGCACGTGATACGGCGTATCTTGCCGCGCACGCTACGCGCGAGATTGACGGCGCTCATCATTCTGTCCACGTCGGCGGTGCTCGCGGCGAGCGGCTTCGGGCTGTATGAGGCGCTGCGCAATCGCATCGAGTCGGCGTCGCTCGAGCAGATGGCCGAGACCGTGAGTGCGCTGCAAATGCACCTGACCGCCATACACAATCCGGATGACATTGCGCGTACCGCCGAGACATGGGTCGATCAGTTGCATGGTCACCGGAATATGGATCTCGCCATTTACGACGCGGCAGGCAATCGTCTGCTGAGCACGGCAGGGTTTCAACCTTATGCGCCGGTTCTGTCGATTCCTGCACCGGTTCGGCTGGAGCGCAGCCGTTCGGCGCTCCGATACCTGGTGGCGAACGCGCCGCTCGAGGACCCGGGCGGCGCGTCGGTGCGCGTCGCGGTTCAGTACGATGCCTCCAGCGATCAGGCGTTGCTGCGCGCCAGCGCGCAAACGATCGTGCTGATCGAAGTGCTGGGCGTGGTGGCGGCGGCCGCGCTGGCCTATGGCATCGCGCTGCTCGGCTTGAGCCCGCTGCGCCGGCTGGTGGCGCGCGCGGAAGATATGTCGACCAGCCGCCTCGCGCAACCGCTGCCGGCGCTCGATACGTCCGGCGAGTTGAGAGAGTTGGGCCGTGCTTTCAACGGCATGCTGGCGCGGCTCGACGAGGCGTTCACGCGGTTGAGCCAGTTTTCATCGAACCTCGCGCACGACATGCGCACGCCGCTCACCAATCTGCAGGCCGCGGCCCAGGTCGCGCTGGCGCAGCCCCGCAGCGCGGACGAGTATCGCGACGTGATCGAGTCGAGCGTCGACGAATATCAGCGACTGTCGCGGATGATCGAAGACATGCTGTTTCTGGCCCGCTCCGAGCAGGCCGATGCATCGCTGTCGCTGCGCGAGCTGGATGCCGTGGCGGAGGCCGAACGCGTCGCGGGGTACTACGAGACGGTGGCGGAAGATGCGGGCGTGTCGATCGTCGTGACGGGGCAGGGTGTGGTGCGCGCGGACCTGCTGCTGTATCAGCGAGCGCTCAGCAATCTGCTGTCGAATGCGCTGGCTCATGCGCCTGAAGGGACCGCGATTACCGTCGACTGCAATCAGGCGGACGATGCGACGACGATCAGCGTGTCGGACCTGGGCCCCGGCATCGACACGCATCATATCGAACGGATCTTCGAGCGCTACTACCGGGTGGACCCGTCGCGGCACAACTCGGCGTCGGGCACCGGGCTAGGGCTCGCGATCGTCAGATCGATCATGAATAGTCACGGGGGAGAGTGCGGCGTGCAGAGCCGGCCGCATGTTCTGACGCGGTTCTGGCTGCGGTTCCCGGATCAGGCAGGCGACAGAGTGACCTCTATTTAAGCGCTATTGATCGCTGAGCCGCCGGACGTCAAAACGTCCGGCGGCAGTCCGCGCTAGCGCGCTTTGGGGGCGTCATGCTGGTCGAGCGCGGGCGCGGTTTCTCCTTTGTGTCGTGTGCCCGCGTGGGTCTGCTTGTTCTGCGCAATCACCGCCTCGTTCGGCGGGTATTGTGTTTTGCTGAGCGGAATCGAACCATCGTGCTGAGCCTTGATTAACTCCTGGTGTACTTGCGCACGCGACTTGCCAGGCGCCTGGGCCTGCGCTTGCGCGGTTTGAGAGAGCGCGCCGATAGACAGCAGCGCCGCGACGGAAAGCGTGGACAGTTTCATGGCGTTCATCTGGATCTCCTGGGAAGCGATTGCCGGTTGGCGAATCAGGAGCCCAGTATGAGAAGCCGGCAGTGCGTGACCATGACCGCCAGATGAGAAAAATGTCAGCGTTGCCCGGTCGCTGAAGGTGCTTCGCAGCAGGCCTTGGAGCATGAGATTTTCGTCATTTTCGCGTCACGTTGACGGCGACCGTCGCGTTGCAAGATGCCCATCCCGATGTCGCTCTCTACGGTGGATCATGCGCGCACTCCTGTCTCGATCGCTCGTCACGGTTCTTGTCATCGCCAGTCTCGCCGGATGCGCGAGTCCTTCGCGCAAACCGGTGACTTCCGGCAGCACGTCAGCTTCGCCGTCGTCCTCAAACTCGGCAAAAGCGGGGACGCCCCCCATGGATCTCGGGCCCGGCGAGCAGGTGGACTATGCGGGTCATCGTTGCGGCAATCCGAATCTGCACGTCAAGACGCACCTGTGTCTTTATCCGCGCCGGTAAAGGCCGTCTGCGTCTTGTCCGATCCGTGTCCGAAGGGCGGCGTTTGCCACGCTGCCCGAATCCGCGTGGCCTTCCGCCGGCCGCCGTTGCTGTCAGTCACTGTCATAATGCAGGACCTTGCCCGCACCTTCGCACGCTGAAGTGCCGGCCTGATTCATCCGGCAACCCGCCGCCTTCATACGGACCGCGTCCGGAAAAGCCGAGATTATCCCCAAAACGTCATGTTTGAAGAACCCCGCGCCAATGTTCCGCTCGCCGAACGCCTGCGGCCCCGCAATATCGACGAAGTGATCGGCCAGAAGCATCTGCTCGGCCCGAACAAGCCGCTGCGGGTCGCGTTCGAATCCGGCGAAGCCCATTCGATGATCCTCTGGGGCCCGCCCGGCGTCGGTAAAACCACGCTCGCGCGGCTCATGGCGGATGCGTTTCACGCCGAGTTCATCGCGTTGTCGGCGGTGCTTTCGGGCGTGAAGGATATCCGCGAAGCCGTCGAGACCGCGCAGATTCATCGCGCGAACGGGCACCAGACGCTGGTGTTCGTCGACGAAGTGCATCGCTTCAACAAGAGCCAGCAGGACGCGTTTTTACCGCACGTCGAGTCGGGGCTGTTCGTGTTCGTCGGCGCGACGACGGAAAATCCGTCGTTCGAAGTGAACAGCGCATTGCTCTCGCGAGCCGCCGTCTACGTGCTGAAGAGTCTCACCGACGACGAGCAGCGCGAGTTGCTCGACCGTGCACAGCAGGAACTCGGCGGCCTCACGTTCACCGACGAAGCGCGCGACGCGTTGATCGGTTCCGCCGACGGCGACGGCCGCAAGCTGCTGAACAACCTCGAAATCGTCGCCCGCGCGGCCGCGCAGCAGAAAACCACCGAGATCGATGGCGCGTTGCTGGGCAGCGCGCTCGCCGAGAATCTGCGCCGCTTCGACAAGGGCGGCGACGCGTTCTACGACCAGATCAGCGCGCTGCATAAATCGGTGCGCGGCAGCAGCCCGGACGGCGCGCTGTACTGGTTCTGCCGCATGCTCGACGGCGGCGCGGACCCGCGTTACCTCGCACGCCGCATCGTGCGGATGGCGTGGGAGGACATCGGTCTCGCCGACCCGCGCGCGGCCCGCATCGCGCTCGACGCCGCCGAAACCTACGAGCGCCTCGGCACGCCAGAAGGCGAACTGGCGCTGGCGCAGGCGATCATTTATCTGGCGGTCGCGCCGAAGTCGAACGCCGGGTACAACGCGTACAACGAAGCGCGGCGGTTCGTCGGCAAGGATCAGTCGCGCGGCGTGCCGGTGCATCTGCGCAATGCGCCGACCAAGCTGATGAAGGAGCTCGGTTACGGTCACGAATACCGCTACGCGCACGACGAGCCCGATGCGTATGCGGCCGGCGAGACCTATCTGCCGGACAATATGCGCGATCCGCATTGGTACGAGCCGACGCCGCGCGGTCTGGAAGGCAAGATCGGCGACAAGATGGCGCGTCTGGCCGAACTGGATGCGCAGTGGCGCAGCGAGAACAAGCCGAAGAAGGACTGAGCGGATTCGCCCGGTGCCGGCATTCCGCACGCGCGCATCATCTAACGCACCGGCCGCCCGCGCCGGTGCGTTAAAATCCCAGCTTCATATAACGAACACCCGCCCCATCCCATGCTCGACATTCAGCTGCTGCGCAAAGACCTCGACGGCGTCGCCAAGCGCCTCGCCGACCGCGGCTATACCCTCGACGCGGCGGCTTTCACCGCGCTCGAAGCGGAACGCCGCGATACCCAGACCCGTACCGAAGAGATGCAGGCGCGCCGTAACAGCCTGTCGAAGCAGATCGGCGCGATGAAAGGCAAGGGCGAAGACACCTCGGCGCTGATGGCCGACGTGGGCGGTATCGGCGACGAGATGAAGGCGTCGGCGGCCCGCCTCGAAGAGATTCAGAAGGGCCTGTCGGACCTGCTGCTCGGCGTGCCGAACCTCGCGCACGAAAGCGTGCCGCACGGCGCCGACGAAGCCGGCAATGTGGAAGTGCGCCGCTGGGGCACGCCGCGCCAGTTCGATTTCGAGGTAAAGGATCACGTCGACGTCGGCACGCCGCTCGGCCTCGACTTCGAGACCGGCGCGAAGCTGTCGGGCGCGCGTTTCACGATGCTGCGCGGCCAGATTGCGCGGCTGCATCGCGCGCTGGCGCAGTTCATGATTGACACGCATACGGAGCAGCACGGTTATACGGAGGTTTACACGCCGTACATCGTGAATCCGGAAATTCTGTACGGCACCGGCCAGTTGCCGAAATTCGCCGACGACATGTTCCGTGTCGAGAAGGGCGGTGAAGAGAATACGGTCACGCAGTATCTGATTTCCACGTCGGAGATTTCGCTGACCAACACGGTGCGCGATAGCATCCTCGAAGCCGACGCGCTGCCGATCAAGCTGACCGCGCATTCGCCGTGCTTCCGCTCGGAAGCGGGCTCGTACGGCCGCGACACGCGTGGCCTGATCCGCCAGCATCAGTTCGACAAGGTCGAGATGGTGCAGATCGTCGCGCCGGATGCGTCGTATGAGGCGCTGGAACAGATGGTCGGTCATGCGGAAGCGATTCTGCAGAAGCTGGAGTTGCCGTATCGCGTGATCACGCTGTGTACGGGCGACATGGGCTTCTCGGCCGCGAAGACTTACGACCTCGAAGTGTGGGTGCCGGCGCAGAACACGTATCGCGAGATTTCGAGCTGCTCGAATACCGAGTCGTTCCAGGCTCGCCGGATGCAGGCGCGTTTCCGCAATGCGCAAGGCAAGCCGGAGCTGGTGCATACGCTGAACGGTTCGGGGCTGGCGGTGGGGCGTACGCTCGTCGCCGTGCTGGAGAACTTCCAGAATGCCGATGGCTCGGTGACGGTGCCGGCGGCGTTGCGTCCGTACCTGGGTGGGACGGAGCGGTTGGAAGTGCCGGCGGCTTGACCAGGTCTCTTTGAAGTTTTTTTGACGAGGGGCTTGGAAATCGGATTGAGCTGTTCTATAATCTTTCTCTCCCAAGCAACGACCCGCTTGGATCTGACGAAGCAGCCTTACAGCTGACAAGTTGGAAGACCCGGAAAGGTGGCAGAGTGGTCGAATGCGCTGGACTCGAAATCCAGTGTACCTTTAGGGGTACCGTGAGTTCGAATCTCACCCTTTCCGCCAAGATTCTTCAGAAAACCCCGTAAAGTCTATGACTTGCGGGGTTTTTTGTTTGGGGGCTCAAAATCTCGCTTCGAGGCAAATTGGCCGGAGACTAACCCCCCTATTCACCAACGCTAACCCAAAGCGACCGAATCGCCGCAATCCCATGAGCTCCCGACTTACGAGCCTCATCCAGGCTATCAACGCTCATCCCGCCCAACGCATAAACCGGAATCTTGGTCAATGCCACAAGCTCACGAAAACGCGGCCAACCCAGGGGTGTGGCAGTCGTATGAGTGGCCGTCGGCATAACAGGCGAGATGGTCAGTAAATCCGCACCTATCCGGTTCGCATGCAGCACCTGATGTTCGTCATGGCACGCAGCCGAAACCAGCAGCCTAGACGGCAACGGCCAACTGCTACAAGCCATCAGCCGAGTACTCGTGAGGTGAACCCCATCGGCGCGCACGGCCAGCGCCACTTCGGCCGACGCATTCACCAGCAAGCGCGCATCGTAGCGCCGGCAGCACGCCAGCGCCTGCTCGGCCAACCCGGCATACTGCGGCGCATCCAGCGTCTTGGCGCGCAACTGCACCAGGCGAACACCCGCTTCGAGACTGCGTTCCAGGCACGCGATAAAGTCGCCAAAAGGTTTCCCAGCCACGGGTTCAGGCGTGACCAGAAACGTCTGCGGTAACTGCATGAGATGACTCATTAAAGCTCAGCGAAAAGCGTTAAACAATCGATGACGACGCACGTCGTTGTTCGGCCTCAGCCGGATCGACGGCCGCCTTAATCAAGTTCCGTTGCTTCAGGCAAATGCTGTACGCAACCGGCGCGGCCAGCACACCCATCACGGTGATATAAAGCGCGGGCGCGGTTAGCAGATGCGTCACCTTGATCAGATAAGCGCCGACAACAGGCGCTGTCCCACCAAACACGGCGGTAGCGAGCGAATAGGTGGTCACCATACCAAAACTGCGCCAGTTGTCTTTAAACAGGTCGGGCAGCACGACAAAAATAACGCCGACCAGACAACCCGCCATGACGGCAAATGCCGCCTGCACCGTCAGCAGCGTCAGGAAATCACCGCGCTGCAGAAACGCGAACAGCGGATAACTACTGCAGACCAGAGACACGATACCAATGAGGGCGAGCCTCGATGCCTCTATCCAGCGTGTGGCGTAACCCGCCGCGACCATCGACAGTGAAAAAATCACCAGCGTAATCACGTTGGTCGAATGAGCGTCGAAACTGGACACGCCGAGATAGGTGCGGAGATACCCCGGCAACCAGACAAACGCCGTATAAAGGTGCGCCTCCATGAACGCCACCAGAACAATGGCTTGTATCAACGGCAATAAGGGCCGTGCATGCGATGCACGATCGGGCTGATTACCCGGTTTCGTCGAAATCGAAGACCTGAGTGAATAGATCCACAGCGACAGCGGAATGCACAGCAGGAACGGCCAGCGCCATACCTCGGTGAGATACCCGCCGCGAGCCGCCGCCGGCAAGCGTTGCAGCATGGCGCTGCAATAGGGCAGAGCCAGAACGATCCCCGACGCCAGCAACATACCGACGAAGCCGCTCGCCACGACCACCGCGCAGTAGAGGCCGCGATTTTTATCCACCACGTTGAGCGACACAAAATAACCGCTCAACGGCAACTCACCGCCGGCCGCAAAACCTTGCAGTATTTTCAGGGCGATCAGCAGCCCCGTCGCGAGATAACCCGCCGTCTGGTAGGTCGGCAAAAAAGCGATCAACGACGCCGGAATCGCCATGCCGATCATGCTTAATCTGAGTGCGGTCCCCGCGCCGAACCGATTACCCAGTACGCCGAAAAAGACGCTGCCGAAAGGCCGCGCCAGGTAACTGCTCGCGAACACCGAGAAACTCAGCATGAGCGCCGTCTTGTCGTTGGCGGCGGGAAAGAATAGCCGGCCGATTTCGAGGGCCATGAAAGCCGTCAGCGAGAATTCGTACCACTCGAACAGATTGGCGGTGAGCGCGATTCTCAGCAGGGGGTTGAATCGGAAGCGTAGGGGGTATGCCATTTGACGAGGGAAAGGACGTGGGGCAGATTGCCGTCGACTACCTTGTTGCGCAGGGCGTCCAGATGGGTTTCCACTGTGCGGTCCGACGTGCCGAGAAACTTGGCGATTTCCTTGTTGGTGAGCCGCTCAGTCTTTAAGAGGAAAACCCGGAACTGGGCATCGGTAGGTAGCGTGACGAAGTATTGAACGATCTCGAGACACGCCAGCACACGCTTGATCGCACTCATGACGTCGTAAAAATTCAGGTAGAGCTGGTAGAGGCTGTTGGGCGGCAGCGTGGGCGTAATGTCATTCCGATACGTGACGATGCCCAGAATATTCTTCCGGGAACCTAGCACCGGGAATTTGACCATTTCCTCCAGTTGGGCCTCGCCGCTGTCGTCGAGAAAATGGTGCCTGCCGAGTACATGCGTTTTCTTTTCGCGCGCACGAAAATCAAGCTTCTGAATGGCGGCTGCGTATTGCGCGCCCCATTCCGGTTGACAGAATTTCAGATCATTGATCGTCAGGCCTACGAGTTCCGCCGGATTCTCAACGCCGAATTGCCGGGAATTGTATCTATTATTAATAATGTATTTGCCGGTGTCTGCTTCCTTGAGGCTGGCGGAGACCGGAAAATTCTCTATGAAGCTGATAATTGCGCTATCGGATTTCATGATCGGTCTTACGCAAAAAACCATGGTGAGTCATAGGTGCTCCGACGCTTGCTCAATCGGGCGGACGGATTGCAGATTACAGGGTCTTGGTATCCGTGATCAACTAAACATGCCTTATGGATTAAATCCGTATCGCTTTGATGATTTTCAGTGTTCCGTCGTGTCCGGTGTTCTCACACATTGTTCAAAACATGGCGACCAACTCGACTCGGCAACGATAGGTACACGTACTGGCAAGCTGCCATCCATGTCCGCCGCAACGAGCGTCAGATAAAGACGGGTGGCAGTCTCATCGTTGCACTGCTCAAGCACGCTTTGTGCAGCGCGCAGAATCGGCATGCGCTTACGCAGGCGCTTTGCGCTCTGGGAGACATCGCGCGCGAAATCGACCGGCTCCTCGTGCGGCAGGCTTTCGATAAGCTCAACATCCGTCGCATCGAGGTCGTCGAGCAGGCTCGGCGATGGTGCGTTGCTGGGCGTCGATTCACTGTCCGACGACGTCGTTTCCGGCGTCATGCGACCCGCCAGATCGAGTAAGCGCAGACCCAGTGCGAGGATGGCGTTTCGCTGCACGTGCGGGGTCATCTCGATACGCCGGCCAGGCTGCCCGTTCGACTGACTTTGCCGTAAGACGACCGATACCGAATCCGGATACGCCGGCGCGGATTCGTCGCCATTCTCGATACACAGCCAGCTGGCGCCGATGCGGAATTTAAGATTCTTTTTCATGTTTCGCTCGTGTTGCGCAGATGAATGCGTGGGGCATATAAAGTCCGCGCGCGCTCCCTCGTCTGGCGGCAGTTCGTCCGTTTCGTACAGGTCCGAAAGCAATGCGCGACGTCTTGATAATTGTCGCGTTAAAAGGACGTGGGCGTATCCGTGGAAACTACGTAACCGGTACGTATATGGCATAAATTATTGAAAGGATGGCGAATTGTGGTATTTAAAGTGAATCTTAATGCGAGAGTTGATTGTGGTAACAGAAGTGGCTCTATTTTTGTAATTCTGAAAGTGGAGGGTGTCGATGAGTGAGTATTACCTTCTATCTGGAAATAAAATAAAAATGCGCCGTGACTATATCTAAAATATTGAAGGGCGGCCGGAATCGTTATCGCGTGTTCAATGCGATAGAATTCGAGTCGAGATATCAATTTCATTGAACAGCGCTTAACGGTTCATGGCAGAACCCTATCTGCCTGACGACGGCACCGGCCACCGCTGCAACGTGTCGACCGGCATAACCCAACCCTCCGGAAGCAAAGGTATCGCGATGAGTACGACTGCAGCAGCTTCAGACAGCCCGGAAACGTTCGACGTCGTGGTGATCGGCGGCGGCGCCGCGGGCATCGGCGTGACGGCGAGCTTGCTGCGCCGCCGTCCCGGATTGCGCATCGCGATCATCGAGCCGGCGGAGCGCCATTTCTATCAGCCGGCGTGGACGCTGGTCGGCGGGGGCGTCTTCAATATCGGCGACACCGTGCGGCCCATGTCGTCCGTCATGCCCGAGCGCGCGCATTGGATACGAGCGAGCGCCAACGCCATCGAACCCGAACAGCATCTTGTTCGGCTCGACAACGGACGCGCACTGACTTACCAGCGTTTGATCGTGTGTCCCGGTTTGCGGCTCGCGTGGGAAAAGATCGAAGGGCTGGAAGAGACGCTGGGCAAAAACGGTGTGACGTCGAACTACCGGTTCGATCTCGCGCCGTACACCTGGCAACTGGTCCGTGAACTGAAGGGCGGCAAGGCGCTTTTCACGCAACCGGGCATGCCGATCAAATGCGCGGGCGCGCCGCAAAAGGCGCTGTATCTGTCGTGCGATTACTGGCGCAAGCAACACGTGCTCGACAAGGTTTCGGTCGAATTCAATCTGGCCGGCGACGTGCTGTTCGGCGTGGCGGCATTCGTGCCGTCGTTGATGAAATACGTGGAGCGCTATCAGGCGTCGCTGGCGTTCGGCTCGGATCTGATCAGCGTCGACGGCGCTCGCAAGATCGCAACGTTCGCTGTGAAGGACGAGGCGGGTGGCGTCGTTCGTGTCGAGAAGCCGTTCGACATGCTGCATGTGGTCCCGCCGCAGCTTCCGCCGGCCGTGGTCAGCAGCAGCGTGCTCGCCGACAAGACCGGCTGGTGCGAAGTGGATCACGCCACGCTGATGCATCCGCGCTATCCGGAGGTGTTTGCCCTCGGCGACGCGTGTTCCGCGCCCAACGCCAAAACGGCCGCGGCGGTTCGCAAACAGATCGTGGTCGTCGCGGAAAATCTGCTGGCGTCCATCGACGCTAAACCATTGCCTGCGCTCTACGACGGATACGGCGCGTGTCCGCTGACGGTCGAGAGAGGGAAAGTCGTGCTGGCGGAATTCGGCTACGGCGGCAAGCTGCTGCCCACGTTTCCGCTCGACCCAACGGTGCCGCGCGCGCTCGCCTGGCATCTGAAGTCCGGTTTTCTTCCGTGGCTGTACTGGAACGGCCTGCTGAAGGGCCGCGAATGGCTCGCCGCGCCGGCAAAAGCGCCAGCGTGAGCGAAGCGCCGCCCGGCGGCGCGAACGCAGAAGATAGTCGGCATGGGCGTGACGCATCAGAACATAACGTCACGCTTCATAACTCCAGTGAAAGCGTTGTGAAATATTCGCCACGTGACTTCGTCAGAATCAACGAGCGTTTGAATTCCTGCCAGCCCTTTCCGATCGCGCGTCAAAACCACCCCCACTTCCCCCGTCGCCTTAGTGGTTGTAAAGTCATACCGCGTTTGCCTGCTGAAGTCCAAAAACCCAGCCCGCAACCGCAAAGTAATAACGCCACACAAGGTTCACAAGCCACAAAGACGTCCCGTAAGTTTTTTTGCAAACGCAGTTTTGTAAAACAGGCTTCAAAAGGGGATTCACATGTCAGTCGGCAATACGGTCGTTGACGCGACCAAAAGCAGCACGAAGTACAAGCTCATCAAGTGGTCGATTATCGGGTTGTGCATCGCCATCGGCGCGCCGCTCGCCATCCTGCTGGTCAAGGGCCTCGTCGGCCTGATCCTCGCCGCGGTCATCGGTCTCGCCGCGATCAACTTCGGTCCCGTGCTCGCCATGAAGTTCGCGAACCAGAAGGTCAAGATGTTCGTGAACGAAGCGAAAGCCAATCCGATCGAAACGCTTTACAACGAACTGGCCGAAAAACAGGAAGGCGCCGAGCGCTTCAAGAAAAGCATCACCGATTTCCGTACCGAAGTAAAAAACTTCGAAGACAAAACCGCGCAATTCAAAAAACAATATCCGGAAGATGCCGCGCGTTTCGAAAACCAGCTGGCGACCATGAAAAAGCTGCTCGCGTTTCGCGAGGGTCGCTATAAACAGGTACAGGACGAACTCAAGCGTTTCGCCGACGCGATCGACCGCGCCAAGGCGCTGTGGGATATGTCGCAGTCCGCGCAACGCATGAACAAGATCGCCGGCATGCAGACCAGCGACACCTTCGCGCAAATCAAAACCGATGCCGCGCTCGATTCGGTCATGAACTCGGTCAATAAAGCGTTTTCCGAAATGGAAACGTCGCTGATGGAGAGCGCCGAAGTGCAGCAGGCGAAGGCCGCCACCGAAATGGGCACGCTCACGCCGCCCGCCCCGCAAATCGGCTCGCCGACCGCGCCGCACTAATTCCGGCGCACCCTCCGATAACTCGACTCGACCAAAAATGAAGAAAATTCTGGGTTCGGTTCTTTTCCTGATTTTGCTGGCGGCTGGTTGGTACATCCACGAAGGCGGCCTGAAAAACCTCAACTACGGGCAGGGCGCTAACAAAGACTCCGCCACGGTGAACGGCATCGACACCGGCAACAGCGGTAATAATGGCAACAGCGGCAGCACCGGCAATAACAGCAACAGCGCCACCACCGCCGCCGCGACGCCGCCCGTCGCCAACAACCCGGACGGCTTCGTGCCGAACAAGGACACGCTGAAGTCAATCCTGAGCAACGGCGTCGTGCGCGTCAGCGTCGAGAATCCTTCGCGGCCGTTCTATTCGGAAGACAACGGTAAGCCGCAAGGCTTCAACGTCGACTTCGCCAAGCTGCTGTTCGCGCAGAAAGAGTTCACGTCGGGCGATCATCCGACCATCACGGTCGACACGCATCACGGCGTGGACACGTACCCTGCGGTCCCCGATCAGCTCACGAAGACCGACCAGCAGGGCAACGCGGTCGTCGATGTCGCGATGGACGGCCTGACCTTCGCCGACAACACGCCGAGCGGCGTCGTGTATTCGATTCCGTATGTGGAGGATTTCGGCTATTCGCTGATCGTCGCGCAGGGTTCGCCGGTACGTTCCGCGGCGGATCTCGCGGGCAAAACGGTCGGCGTGCTGCAAGGCGACCCGGACGTGAAGGCGTTCGTGCAGAAAGCCTTTCCGGATAGCAAGATCGTCGAGTTGTCGGATGCAAGCATCGAAGGACAGCGCTCGTGGATGGCGCACTTCCTCGACGGCCACCAGGTCGACGCGATCGTCTACGACTATCCGTTCGGCGTCGCGGAGATCAAGGGCACCGATCTGAAGTTCGCGGTCACCAAGCTCGACGGCTCGAACCTGTCGTACAAGGTCGGCGTGCGCAAGGAAGACGGCGCGTTGCTGATCTACCTGAACTCGGCCATCGCCAAGGTCAAGCAGTCGCCGGCGTATCTCGACCTGCTGCGACAATATTTCATCAGCGACCAGGTGCTGACCACCGCGGCAAGCGGCGGCGAGAAGACCTACGTGGTGCGTTCGGGCGACACGCTGAACGCCATCGCGCTCAGCCAGTTGGGCAGCGGCGCCCGCTATGTGGACGTGCAGAAGCGCAACAACCTGCCGAACCCCAATCTGATCCTGATCGGCCAGCATCTGATCATCCCGCTGCACTAAAACGCATCGCCGGAGCGTCGTTCCGCCACCCGTCTCACGCCGCCCGGCGCGAGACGGGCAGGGCGTCGTGAAGCAGGTCGCATACGGGTCATCCCGCTGCGCCCATTTCACATCACAGAATCAGCCCCCTAATTCCGCCACGCCTGCATCCATTCCGGTCCGCGTTGCGTAAATCCCCTCAAGGACGCGCAACCCCCGCTACATCCCATTCACCGACCGCGCGCCCCTCGATCAGGAGACGCGCCCATGACCCACCCGGCACCGACCACCCCACTACCGCGCGGATCGCGGGTCGCGGTTATCGGCGGCGGCATTTCGGGCCTCGCCAGCGCTTATCTGCTGGCACGCAACCATCAGGTCACGCTGTTCGAATCGGCCGGCTACATTGGCGGTCACACCAATACCGTCGACGTCACGCTCGAAGGCCACACGCATCCCGTCGACACCGGCTTCCTGGTGTTCAACGACCGCACCTACCCGAATCTGATCGCGCTGTTCGCCGAACTGGGCGTGCAGTCGCACCCGAGCGAAATGACCTTCTCGGTCTCGCTCGACGAAGGCCGCCTCGAATGGGCCGGCACGAATCTGAACACCGTGTTCGCGCAGCGCCGCAACCTGTTCTCGCCGACGTTCATCGGCATGCTGCGCGACATCATGCGTTTTAACGGCAGCGCCCAGCAGAACCTCGAACTCGCGACGCAAACGCGCGCCTCGATGGGCGAACTGCTGACGGCCGGCGGCTACGGCGGCGCGTTCCAACGCCACTATCTGCTACCGATGGCCGCCGCCATCTGGTCGAGCGCGACCTCCGACATTCTCGCGTTCCCAGCCACCACGTTCCTGCGCTTCTGCCTGAACCACGCGTTGCTGCAGGTGAACCGGCGTCCGCAGTGGCGGACGGTGGTCGGCGGCGGGCGTGAATATGTGCGTCGCATCGTCGACACGCTCACCGATGTGCGCATCGACACCGCCGTGCGCGGCGTGCGGCGTGACGCGCACGGTGTCGACATTTTTACCGACGACAGCGCGCAGCGCTTCGACGCCGTGGTGTTCGCCACCCACGCGCCGACCACGCTGCGTCTGCTGGAAGATGCCGATCAGGACGAGCGCGGCGTGTTGAGCGCGGTGCGCTATCAGCCGAACGTCGCCGTGCTGCATACCGATACGAACCTGCTGCCGCGCCGGCAACGCGTGTGGTCGGCCTGGAATTACCTGGGCAGCCGCCGGGTCGACGGCACGCATCCGGTGTGCGTCAGTTATCTGGTGAACCAGTTGCAGCCGCTGCCGTTCAAGACGCCGCTGGTCGTCACGCTGAATCCGGTGACGCAGCCCGCGCCCGGCACCGAACTGCGCCGCTTCGTCTACGACCATCCGCTGTTCGATCTGGCCGCGATCGATGCACAGCATCGTCTGCCGCAGTTGCAAGGCAAGCGTCGCACGTGGTTCGCGGGCGCATGGACGGGCTACGGTTTTCACGAGGACGGCCTGAAATCGGCGCTGCGCGTTGCCGCCGATTTCGACGCTTCACCGGCATGGGCGAAGCTATGAGTGCCGTCCGCGCCAGCGTCGATCCGGCCGCCTGGCTCCTGACCGGGCAGGTGATGCACGAGCGTCTGCGACCACGGCCGCATCGTTTCACGTATCCGGTGTTCTACGTGCGCTGCGATCTGGACCGGCTGGCGTCGCTCGCGAGCGGCTGGTTCGGTATCGACCGCTGGCGGCCGCTCAGTCTGCATACGCGCGACCATGGTCCGCGCGACGGCAGCGATCTCGCCGTGTGGATGCGCGCGCAACTATCGGCGGCGGGTATCGACGAAGCGGACGGCAGGATCTGGCTGCAGGCGTTTCCGCGCGTGTTCGGCTACGCGTTCAATCCGGTGAGCTTCTGGTTCTGTCACGACCGCGACGGGAATCTGCGCGCGCTGCTGGCCGAAGTTCGCAACACGTTCGGCGCGCGTCACAGCTATCTGTTGAGCGCCGAAGGCAACGCGCCGATCACCGCGGAGACGCAGCTCATGTGCAGAAAAGTGCTGCACGTGTCGCCGTTTTGCCGCGTGGAAGGCAGCTACTCATTTCGCGTCCGGGAGACGCGGCTTCACGCGTCGGTCGCGATCGACTACCGCGACGCCGACGGTCTGCTGATCCGCACCGCGCTGGGTGGCCATCTGCAACCGCTGACACGCGCCAGCGCGCTTGGCGCGTTGCTGCGCCAGCCGCTGCTGACGCTCGGCGTCGTCGCCAGAATTCATTGGCAGGCCGTGCGCCTCGCGCTGAAGAAAGCGCCGTTCTACGGCAAACATCCCGCGCCGGGGCGCAATGCCGACGCATCCACCGACCACGCCGCAGCGGGCCAACCGTCCACCGCTGCGCGTTCCATTTCGTCCGATTGAGGAGATTGCGCCATGGCGTTTTCCCGAACCCTGAGCGGGCACCCCTCCGCCCCCGCGTCAGCCCGTCTGTTTCTGTCCTTGCTCGAGCGGATTCAGGTCGGGCATGTGGAACTGATCACGCCCGACGGCCAGCCGCATGTGTTCGGCGATCCGCACGCGGCGCCGGGCGCGCGTCTGGAGTTGCGTGACTGGCGCGCGTGCGGCGTGATTCTGCGCAAAGGCGACATCGGTTTCGCCGACGCGTGGCGTTCGTTCTGGGTCGATACGCCGGATCTCGCCGCGCTGCTGCGCGTCGCGATCCGCAACGAACGCGCGCTGCAACGCACGGTGTACGGCGGCTGGCTCGCGCAACTCTGGTACGGGTTGCGCCACAAGCTGCGGCCGAATACGCGCTCGGGCAGCCGGCGCAATATTCACGCGCACTATGACATCGGCAACGCGTTTTACGCGCAGTGGCTCGATCCCACCTTCACGTATTCGAGCGCGGTGTTCGACGGCGACTTCCATCAATCGCTAGAAGACGCGCAGCACGCGAAGTATCAACGCATCATCGATACGCTCGGTTTGCGTGCGGGTATGCGGGTGCTGGAAATCGGCTGCGGCTGGGGCGGTTTCGCGATGCATGCGGCGCGGCAGGGCATTCAGGTGCATGGCGTGACGATCTCGCCGGCGCAACTCGAATTCGGCCGGATACGCGTGCGCGAGGCGGGCCTCGACGAGCATGTGCAGCTCGAACTGCGTGACTACCGGACGCTGACCGGGCAATACGACGGCATCGTCTCGATTGAAATGTTCGAGGCGGTCGGCGAGAAATTCTGGCCGACGTACTTCAGCATTCTGCGTGAGCGTCTGCTGCCCGGCGCGCGCGCGGTGGTCCAAACCATCACAATCGACGACTCGCACTTCGCCGCGTATCGCGCCACCAGCGACTTCATCCGCGAATTCATTTTTCCGGGCGGCATGCTGCCAAGCCCGCAGCGTTTCATCGACGCGGCACGGCGCGGCAAGCTGGTGGCGTCGACGTCGCTGGCATTCGGCCGCGATTATGCGGAGACCTTGCGCCGCTGGCGCAGCGCGTTCGAAGCGCAACTCGATACGATCCGGACGCAGGGCTTTGACGAGATTTTCGTGCGGACCTGGCGGCTGTATCTGGCGTATTGCGAGGCCGGCTTCGACGAAGGCCGCACGGACGTGATGCAGTTCGTGCTCGTCCGGGCGGACTGACATGCGCAAGCTCGCCGCTGTGCTGCTGATGCTGTGGGCCGGCGCCGCCTGCGCCGATTGGCGCGGCGACGTGCAGTCGGCGAAACTCGTCGGCGAAGGGGATTTCACCGTGTTCGGCTTCCGGCTGTATCGCGCGCAACTGTGGAGCGAACGTACGCCGGTCGATTACGACGAGCGCTTTGCGTTGCACATTGTCTATACGCGCGGAATCAAGCGTGAGCGGCTGGCGGAGACGGGCATCGGCGAGATCAAACGTCTGGCCGATGCGCCGATTCCGGCCGAGACGCTAGCGCGCTGGCGCGCGGACATGATGCAGGCGTTCGTGGATGTCGCGCCCGGCGATCAGTTGAGCGCGGTCAATCTGCCGGATAAGGGCGTGCGCTTTTACGCCGGCGATCGCATGACCGGCGAGTTCGACGATCCTGCGTTCGCGCGGGCGTTCTTCGGCATCTGGCTCGATCCGTCGACGCGTGCGCCGACCTTGCGCAAGCATTTGCTGGGGATCGGGGAGTGAGGCGTTCAGTCGCCGTGACCCGGCGTGCGCTGTTTCGGGCAAGTTGCTTCGGCGAGCGACATTGACGCCGATGCTGACGCCGATGCTGACGTTGAAGCCGCCTCGCACGGCGCTGCCTCTGCCTTCGTCCGGCGACGCATTTGAATCACGTTGTCGGACCTGGACGGCTGTGAAACCGGCGCCGACTGTGACGCCACATCAGGCGCCTGCGTGGTGCTGTCCCGCCGCACCGCGATCGTCGCCTGACTGTTGATAAACGCCACGCTATCGTCCAGCACCGGCGCAAAACCGCGCAACGGTCCGGCAATCGCGCCCACCAGCATCGCGTGGCCGATGCGCGGATAGTGCTTGACCTCCACCTCTTTATCCCCCGCCAGACGCAGCTTCGCCGCCAAGCGATCCGTGTTGCCCGGGTCGACGGTCGTGTCGCGCTCGCCGGCGGCGAGGAACATCGGCGGTTCGTCGCCCTGCACGAAGTTGATCGGCTGACTCGCGGCGCGCAACGCACGCGGGAAAATGTCTTCGAGCGTGGCGTCGTGCAGCGGCAGGAAATCGTACGGACCGGCCAGGCCGATCACGCCGCTGAGGTCGCTTTTGCTCATCTGCTGCGCGGCGAGATAGCGGCCGTCGGTAGCGAGCAGCATGACGATATGCGCGCCGGCCGAATGTCCCATCAGGAAGATGCGCGACGGGTCTCCACCGAATTCGGCGGCGTGATCGCGTGCCCAGCGCACGGCGCTGGCGGCGTCGTCGACGAAACCGGGGAAGGCCGTTTCCGGCCACGTCCGATAGTCCGGCACCACGGCGACGAAACCGCGCGCGGCAAGGGCCGCACCGACGAACAGATAGCTGCTGCGCGAGCCGTTTTGCCAACTGCCGCCATAGAAGAACACGACGACCGGACGGCCGTGCGCGCCAGTTTGCGGCGCGGAGGCGGGGGGCGTGTAGACGTCGAGTTTCTGACGCGGATTGGCGCCGTAGGCGATATCGTCGTCGGCGTGGAAACTCTTGGGCGAGACGGCGGCGTTGAGCACGCCGGTGGCGCTGCAACCGCCCAGGGCGGCGAGCGCCAGCGCGGCGGTCAGGGTGAGCAGGCGTCGAGGCATGACAGTCGATCCGTTCGAGATGATTCGTTCGAACAATGTACGTGTCTTTCTGCGAAGTGGATGCAGCGGCACATCGCCCCAGATCCTCAGCGCCTCAGACCGGCAGCGCCTAAGACGCTCTCAGCCCCTCACCACGGCGAAATTCCCGCCACCTGCAGCAGCAGCACCAGATTCAGCGCCAGCACCGCGATCGTGCCGACCACGGCGGCGATCGTCGTCGAGCGACGGTTGCGGTAGCGGCCCATCAAGTCGCCGCGCGACGTGAACCACACCAGCGCGATCATCGGCACCGGCAGCGCAATACTGAGCACGACCTGGCTCAATACCAGCGCACGCGTCGCGTCGACGCCCCACGCGACGACGGCGAACGCCGGCGCCATGGTGATCAAACGCCGCGCCCACACGGGAATGTGAAAGCCCACAAACCCCTGCATGATCATCTGCCCGGCCATTGTGCCGACCACCGAACTCGACACGCCCGACGCGATCAACGCCGCAAGAAACAATCCCGCCGCGGCGCCGCCGAGCAGCGGCGTAAGCGTGCGCCACGCGGTTTCGATGCTGGCGATATCCGCGTGACCCGCATGAAAAGCGCTCGACGCCATGATCACCATCGCCATGTTGATGAGCCCCGCGACGCCGAGCGCAACCACCACTTCGATATTCGAAAACCGCAGCAATTTGCCGCGCTCGTTTTCATTGCGCGGCGTCACGCGATTCTGCGTGAGTCCCGAATGCAGGAACAGCACGTGCGGCATGACGGTTGCGCCGATGATGCCGACCGAGATCGTCAACGCATTGCTATCGGGCATGGCCGGCGTGAACGTATGCTTGACGACCGACGGCCAATGCACCGGCGCGATCAGCAATTCAGCGAGATACGACAGTCCGATCACGCCGACGAGCGCCGCGATTGCGAGTTCGAGCGGACGAAAGCCGCGCTTTTCGAACTGCAGTAGCGCATAGGTGACGGCGGCGGTGATCAGCATGCTGGGGATCATCGGCAGATGCGTGAGCAACGACACGCCGATCGCGCCACCGACGAATTCGGCGAGATCGGTCGCCATCGCCGCGATTTCGCTGATGCCCCACATCGCGAGCACGTAGCGGCGCGGTAACGCAGCGCGGCATAACTCGGCGAGATTGTTGCCGGTGACGAGCCCGAGTTTGGCGGACAACGACTGGAACAGCATCGCGACGATGTTCGCCACCGCCACGACCCACAGCAGCGTATAGCCGTAACCGGCGCCCGCCTGAATATTGGTCGCGAAGTTGCCCGGGTCCATGTAGGCGATCGAGGCCACCACCGCCGGTCCGGCGAACGGCAGCATCGCGCGCAGGCCGCGTCGCCGTCCCGCGAGCGTTTCGCGAATGTCGAAACACGCTTGCTCGGTGAGGGTTTGCGGCACGGCGGGCTGACCTGTCGCTTCGTTCATGACTGCTCCTGTCCGTCGTCAAGCGTTCAAGGCAATACGGAGAAAGGCCGGCCAACGGGTGAGCGCGATCGTCATCGCGGCGACCCGTTGCCGGTGCAGCAAACGGCTTGCGTCAGGCGCTCATGTTGAGCACGCCGTTCACGCCGTTCGGGAAGAAGCCGCCCTTGGTCGCGACCGAACTCGTCAGATAGACGATGTTGAGCACGTTGCTGTAATTGCGGCTGAACGCGAGCCCGTTGCTGTCGAGCGGCACGATGTTGGAGGTGCCGGCAGTGGCGCCGGTGATCCCCTGATCGTCGTTGCCGACGCCGTCGAGGCTGGCGCGGGCGGCGGAGATCGCGTTGGCGGCCGTGACGAGGCTCGTCATGTCGATCCCTTTCGAATACAGCACCGTGCGTACCAGACTCGCGTGATACGCCTCGGCCGCCAGAATGCCGGCTGCGGCGGACAGGAAGGTCTTGTTGGTGATCAGCGGCGCGGCGCCTTTATAAGCCGTCACACCCACATCTTCGAAGATGAACGCGCCGAGCAGGAAGTTGTTGTCGCTCGCATACGGGTTGAACGCGACACCCGCGCCGACCAGGCCCGCCGCGCGCGCCGCGTTCGAGAACGCGCCGTTCGGATCGGTGCCGCCGATATCGATCGACGGCATCGCCACCGCCGCCGAACCCAGCGCGCTGCGCAGGAACGCGACGTGCTCGCGTTCGTCGTTGGCGATCTCGTTGGCATACGCCTGCACCACGGGATCCTGGAACGGCACCTGCTGGCCAGGGATCACGGTGCCCATCGTGCCGACGCCGGCCGTCATGCTGGCCGCCAAGCCGGCGCCTGTCGTCGCGTACGTATAGAACTGCGATTCGAGGTACTCCAGATTCAGCGCGAAGTTCAGAATCTCCGGGTCGGTCGGCGCGGTCTGAGCCGACACGCTCGAACCCGAACCGCCGCCGCACGCGCTGATCAGCGTGCCGCCGACCAGGCCCAGACCCAGGCCGCCGGCGTTGCGGAAAAACTGTCTGCGTTGCAAACGCCGTTCGACCCGGCGATCGAGTGCATCGATAAGCTCTGCTGATTTGCTGCTGGACTCCGACATGGCTGTGCTCCTCAATTGGTTCGCTGCCTATGCCGCGGACTGGCGATGCAACCACGCGCTCGACTGCTGTTCACGCGTTGCAAAACGCAAAAACGCGGACGCAAAGAGGCCTCGGTTCTTCTGAGAAGAACTAATCGATGCAGGCAGAAGAAGCGAGTCCTCACCCGCCTTTACGGAACGAAACTGCGAGTAGATGCAAACCTCACAAAAGATTTCCTTGTGCGTTTGCAGCATCGCGCGCCGCGTACCGGTCGATGGATTTTTTGCGGCGCGTGGCGCCCGGCGCGAAAGCGTCCGACTGGCAAGTTCGACCCGGTTCGCGGAGGCTGGCGCGCGATCCTCTGTACAATTGGCCGATCGATCGCCGGCGTAGGCCGGTTCGCCATGCCGTTTCAGGCGGCAGGGCGGCCACGCCGGTCATGCAGAGCGGGACGCGCGGGCATGTGATTACGCAGCGTCCTTTGAACCATCGAACCCCATCGACTGAATTCATGGCCATTACCTACAAGACTCCCGACGACATTGCCAGGTTACGCATTTCGGGTCGCCTCGCGGCCGACGTGCTGGCGATGATCGGCGAGCACGTCAAGGCCGGCGTCTCCACTGAGGAGCTCGACGCGCTGTGCAACGACTACATTGTCAATACGCAAAAGTCGATTCCGGCGAATGTCGGCTATCTGGGTTTTCCGAAGACCGTGTGCACCTCGGTCAACCAGGTGGTGTGCCACGGCATCCCGAATCGCACTGAAGTGCTGAAAGACGGCGACATCGTCAACATCGACGTCGCGATCATCAAAGACGGTTATTTCGGCGACACCAGCCGCATGTATTGCGTCGGTCAGCCGAGCACGGTAGGCCGCCAGTTGATCGACACGACCTATGAAGCGATGCTTGCCGGCATCCGCGAAGTGAAGCCGGGCGCCACGCTCGGCGACGTCGGCCATGCGATCCAGAAAGTGGCGCAACGCGACGGCTTCTCGATCGTGCGCGACTATTGCGGGCATGGCATCGGCAAGGTGTATCACGAAGACCCGCAGGTGCTGCACTACGGCCAGCCGGGGCAGGGCGTACGCCTGAAGCCCGGCATGGTCTTCACGATCGAACCCATGATCAACGCGGGCCGCGCCGGCACCACGGTGCTGCGCGACGGCTGGACCGTGGTCACCAAAGACCGCTCGCTGTCCGCACAGTGGGAGCACATGATCGCCGTCACCGACGACGGCTACGAGCTCCTCACCCCCTGGCCGGATGGCACCGGCAGTTACGAAGCGCCTTGAGCGCAACCTGAACGTGGGTTGCGCGCTGCATCGATCACACGCGCTCTGCATGCCGGGCGCGTGAATTGCCTGCTCGATGTGCGCACGTCTCGTATCAAACCTCGCGTGCCGGTCAAATCCGGTCAATAATGATTTGACTCGCACGCCGGTTCGGTTAAAGCTACGCCTTAGGGTTTCAAGGGGTTTTCGTCTGCATGAGTCCGTCATTGACCGTTCGCCGTATCGCCGCTGATCAGGGCGCCGTTTTTCGCGAACTCCGTACCGCGTCGCTGCGGGAGGCGCCGTATGCCTTCGGCGCTACGCTAGAGGACGCGTTGTCGGCCGATGTCGCCAGTTTCGACGCCACCGCCGCCGAGCGCGCGGTGTCGTTTGCCGTCGCCACTTTTATTCTCTACACCGAGGGCCATCCCGCCGGGCTGATCGAAGCGCATTTCGACGACAGCGCGGCACGCCGCGCGTTCGTCTGCGAACTGTGGGTGGCGCCGGCCGTGCGTCATCTGCGTGGCGGCGAATTGCTGGTCGACACGGCCGGCAGTTGGCTCGCGAGCGAAAGCGCCACGGAAATCTATGCGTGGGTCGCCGACGCCAACCGCAACGCCATGCGCTTTTACGAAGCGCTCGGCTTTGGTCCGACCGGCGAACACCGGCGCGTTCAGCGCGCGCCGGAACAAGCCGAAAGTCTGCTGGTGCGGCACGTGCCGACCACGTCCCAGGTATTTCAGCAGTGATCTCGCGAGCGGCGCAGCAGCCTGCCGCTCGATTCCCCTCCGCGTCTGTGCAGCGTTCGTGGCGGTGTCTTCGGCACCGTCATCGGTGGCTCCCCGTTGCCACGGCAAAAAAACTGGCCGCGCGCGTGGACGCCTGTAAAATACGCAAAATTTTTTGCCGAACGCTATGTCGCCCAAGAAATCACCCTTTTTCGAACTCCGCAGCGGCTCGGTCGATACGCTCCTGTTCGTGGTCAAGACAACCGACCTCGACGCGATGCGTGCCGAGCTGACCCGGCGCTTCGAGGCGACCCCCGAATTCTTTGCCAACGACGTCGTCGCGATCGACGTGCGCCGCCTCGCCGACACGGAACGTGTGCCGCTCGCCGACATCGCGCAGTTGCTCGACAGCGTGCGGATGCGGCCGGTCGGCGTGGTCGCCAATCCGCATCAGACGTGGGCCGCCGAGTCCGCGCTGCCGCTGCTGGAAGCGCGCGACCGCCGTGGCAGCACCGCTAAATCCGCCGAGGAAGAGGCCGCGAACGCCGCAGCGGCGGCCCCAGTTACCCCGGCCACCGCTGCGTCGACCGCCGGCAACGGCAACGCTCAGGCAAGTCTGCTGCCGCCCGACGGTACGCCCGCCAGCGCCGCCACGGTCGAACCCGTGCCCGCCGCCGAGCCGGTGCGTCTTGCCACGTCGTCGCAAACCACGGTGGTCGACAAGCCCTTGCGCTCCGGCCAGCGGATCTACGCGAAGGGCGATCTGGTCGTGCTCGGCCTCGTGAGCTACGGCGCGGAAGTGATCGCGGAAGGCAATATCCATATTTACGCGCCGTTGCGTGGCCGGGCTTTGGCCGGCGTGCAGGGCAATCACGACGCGCGCATTTTCTGCACGTGTCTCGAGCCGGAACTCATCTCGATCGCAGGTATCTATCGAACGACCGAGAACCCGCTGCCGGCCGACGTGCACGGCAAGCCGGTGCAGATCTGGCTCGACGAAGAGAAATTGATGATCGAACCGCTGCGGCTCACGTAACCGGCGCGACGCGCGCGTTGCCCTGAGCGAATCAACGGCACGCGGCGCAGCACGGCACGGTAGGGCAAAGAGGGCCGCACATAATTGACGAATTTGACGAACACAAGGTAAGGGTAATGGCAAAAATCATTGTGGTGACTTCGGGCAAGGGTGGCGTGGGCAAGACGACCACGAGCGCGAGTTTTGCATCGGCCCTCGCACTGCGGGGCAGCAAAACCGCCGTGATCGACTTCGACGTCGGCCTGCGCAACCTCGACCTCATCATGGGCTGTGAGCGCCGTGTGGTGTACGACCTGATCAACGTGATCCAGGGCGAAGCCAACCTGAACCAGGCGCTGATCAAGGACAAGAAGTGCGAGAACCTGTTCATCCTGCCGGCCTCGCAGACGCGTGATAAAGACGCGCTGACGCTGGAAGGCGTCGAGAAGATCATCAACGACCTGATCGCGATGGACTTCGAATACATCGTCTGCGATTCGCCGGCCGGTATCGAATCGGGCGCGCTGCTCGCCATGCACTTCGCCGACGAAGCGCTGATCGTGACGAACCCGGAAGTGTCGTCGGTACGCGACTCGGACCGCATTCTCGGCATCCTGTCGTCGAAGACCAAGCGCGCGATCGAAGGCAAGGATCCGATCAAGGAACACCTGCTGATCACCCGCTACAACCCGAAGCGCGTCAGCGAAGGCGAAATGCTGTCGCTGACCGATATCCAGGAAATTCTGCGTATCGATCTGATCGGCGTGATCCCGGAGTCGGAAGCGGTGCTGCACGCATCGAACCAGGGTCTGCCGGCCGTGCACCTCGACGGTACCGATGTGGCCGAAGCCTATAAAGACGTCGTGTCGCGTTTCCTCGGCGAGCAGAAGTCGCTTCGCTTTACCGATTACCAGAAGCCCGGGCTGCTGCAGCGCCTCTTCGGCACCAAGTAAGGGGAGCGCACGTCATGTCGATTCTTTCGTTTTTGCTGGGCGAGAAGAAGAAGTCCGCGTCGGTAGCGAAGGAACGCCTGCAGTTGATCATCGCGCACGAGCGCGCCGGCGGCCACGCGCCCGCCGATTACCTGCCTGCGTTGCAACGCGAACTGGTGGCCGTGATTTCGAAGTACGTCAAGATCTCCGACGACGATATTCGCGTGAGTCTTGAACGCCAGGACGACCTCGAAGTGCTCGAGGTCAAGATCGAGATACCGCAAGCCGGAGCGCCGGCGGCGTAAGCGGCTGGGCGGTTCTCATCGGTTCAGTTCGGTTGACGCGTCGCGTCCGTGTTGCATAAGCATCATGTGACGCGGCGCGCGAACGCCGGCTCTGCCGCGCGCGGTTTTTTCTCCGCGCTTTTCACTCTCCGCTTTTTATCCCACGCTTCTCATTTCCCGCCGTTCACCTCGTGCTTTTCTCGCTGCTTTTCCACTCCGCGAAATAATCCGTAGCATTTCCGTGTGGACCGTTACACGGCCGCCGTCAGCCAGTTCGACCCCTCGCGCATTAAACGGATAACGCCGTATTCGGTGTCCAACTACAGAGGGAAAAAATGAACAAGACCTTGCGTGTGCTGCTCGCCAACACCGTTCTGATCGCCGCCGGCGTCGCTGCCGTGGGATCGGCTTCGGCCGAAGAAGTCGTGGTGATCGCGCCGAACGCGCCGCCGCCCGTGCGTTACGAAGTCGTGCCGACTGCGCGCGTCGGCTATGTGTGGGATCACGGTCACTGGCGTTGGGACCATGGCCGCTATGTGTGGGCCGCAGGTCACTGGCAAGCCGAACGCGTCGGCTTTCATTGGGTGCCGGGCCACTGGGACGCGTTCGGTCCGCATTACCACTGGGTCGCAGGCCACTGGGCTTAATCGCCTCCCTTCAGCGTGATTGGCGCGGCGCGGCTCAAGCCGATTGAGCTAATCGAGTCGCTCGCGCCGCCTCTCCCCGATTGAACACAAAGAGCACGCAGGCGCCGCACATGCGCCTCGCGCGGATGCGCGCGCCTGCGTTTCGTTTCCCTAGACTTTCAGGACTCGAGTGATGAAAAAGAATCTGCTTCTGATCGCCATGCTGGCGGTGATGCTGGCCGGTTGTGTCGTTGTACCGGCGCGGCCTTTGGTGGTGCGCGCGCCGGGCGTCGTGGTTTATTGACGCGGTGTGTCGGTGCCGTTTTCAGCGTCGTTCTTGGCGTTGTTTTCAGTGAGGTCTTGAACGCTGTCCCGGGTTTTATGTTCCGCCGTATTGTTGGTTTCGTCGGCATCGTCGGCTTCATTGACAACCACGGGTTCCGGCGCCTCGACCTCGGGGACTTCCGGCACGGGCGCGGGTGCCGGTTGCGGCAGCGGCTTCATATAGCGCTCCGCCAGCGACTCGTACAACGGCGGCGCGAACAGACGCGCGACGCGGCTCGCAATCAACGCGGTCGCCATCAGCGAAATCACCAGCGCGTGACCGTCGATCATTTCCATGACGATCACGAACGACGTGATCGG
Organism: Paraburkholderia sp. BCC1876; assembly: GCF_902833695.1. Classification (NCBI taxonomy): domain Bacteria; kingdom Pseudomonadati; phylum Pseudomonadota; class Betaproteobacteria; order Burkholderiales; family Burkholderiaceae; genus Paraburkholderia; species Paraburkholderia sp. BCC1876. The sequence continues at coordinate 60,167 of NZ_CADFGI010000009.1, forward strand.
CGACTGCGTGACGGCGGCCAGATAGCCGACCATGGCCAGCGCGATCAGCATGGGCAATTGCATCGAGCCGAACACCATGTGCAGCAGATTGCCGAAGCCTGCTCCGATCGAGAGCGACGGCGCGAAGATGCCGCCCGGTATGCCCGGCAAATACGAGCCGACCATCGAGATCATTTTCAGAAACGGATAGAACACCGACAGATGCTCATGTCCGTCCAGCAGTCCGCGCGCTTCCGCATAGCCGCTGCCGAAAGTCGTGCCGCCCGAGATCAGGCCGACCACCGCGATCGCAAAACCGCACAGCGCGGCGAACGCGACCGGCCGCTCGCCATGCAATTGACGCAGCGGCGCCGGAATCCAGCGCGCGGTGTTCAGCAGCAGCCAGCCGAACACACCGCCCGCGATGCCGGTGACGATCGCGGTAAGCAGCACGGCGAGCGCCAGCAGATCGGGGAAATGCGCGCCGATCTGGATGGTGCCGAAATAGGTGTAGTTGCCGTTCAAGCCGAGCGCGATCACACCGGCGATGATGATCGCGGTAATCAGCACGCCGCTCGCGCGGGCTTCGAAGCTGCGCGTGAGCTCTTCGATCGCGAAGACGATCCCGGCGAGCGGCGTGTTGAACGCCGCCGACAGACCCGCCGCCGCGCCGGCCAGTACCAGTTGCCGCTCGATCAGCGCGTTCGAACGCGGATAGAGCCGCCGCAGATTGAACATCAGCGCGGCGCCCACCTGCACGGTGGGCCCTTCGCGGCCGATCGTGAAACCGCCGAGAATCGCCAGGAACGACACGGCGATCTTGCCGAACAGAATCCGGAACGACAGCAGGCGCGCGCCGTACTCACTGGGTTTCGAATGCAGCGTGGCGATGACTTGCGGAATACCGCTGCCTTCGGCGCCGCGGAAGAATTTGCGCGTGAGCCAGACCGCCAGTGCGGCGACCGCGGGCGTCACGATCAGCGGCGCCCACACGTGCTGTTGCTGCATCGTGCGAAATTCGCCGTAGCCCCAATCGATCAATCGGGCATACAGCACGGCCACCAGGCCGACGGCGATCGCGCCGAGCCAGAAAATGCCGTATTGCCGCCACAGGCGTCTCGCGCGACGCACGATTCCGGAAGAAAGAAGAGGGTAAGCGCGGGACATGAGAGGTGAGCCGTGTGCTGGCGCAAAAGGTGAATTATAGGGGCCGCAGACGCATCAAAACCGGGAGAAAGTATTTTGAAACGTACGCAAACGGTCTATTGTAAGGTTGACGATGTAATGCATTGTATTAATGACATGTTTGCGTGCTGCCGGCTTCGGTCAAGATTAATCCATTCGTCGGCTAAAATAGTTTGACGTTCGAACAACTAATAGGTCCTCAATGATGCTGAAGCGAGTCCTTATCGTTAAGGTCACTTCACTCGGCGATATCGTACAGGCGTTGCCCGTGGTCGCCGATATCAAGCGCGCGTTCCCCGGCGTTCAGGTGGACTGGGCATCGGACGAATCCTTCTCCGAGGTGGTGCACTGGAGCGAAAGCGTGGACCGCGTGCTGTCCGCGCCGTTGCGGCGCTTCAAAAAAGCCCGCCGCTGGGCCGATTTCAAGGCGATCGCGGCGTCGATCGCCGAGTTGCGGGCGTACCGCTACGACTATGTCGTCGACATTCATGGTGTCTACAAGAGCGCGATCATCGCCTTTCTGACGCGTTCGTCGCGGCGTATCGGCTATCAGAACCAGGATCTGGGCGAGCGTGGCGCCGCGTTTGCGTACACCGGGCGCTTCGGCCCGCGTCCGCAGTGCGATGCGTGGCACGGCATGCGCGTGAGCACGAGCGAGGCGCTGGGTTATGTCGTGGAAGGCCCGCCCATCTACAACCTGCGTTTGCCCGAGCCGGCCAAACCTCCGTTCGGCGGTGAGGCCGCGCCGGTCGCGGCGTTCTTTCACGCCACCTCGAAAGACGACAAGAAATGGCCGCTCACCCATTGGGCCGCGGTTGGCCGCGAATTGGCGCAGCGCGGTTTCAAGGTGGTGTTGCCGTGGGGTTCGGAAGGCGAGCGCGCCGAGGCGGAGCAGATCGCCGCCCAGGTGCCGGGCTCGACCGTGTTGCCGAAAATGAGCGTGACTGAAATCGCGCAAATGATCGACGCCTGCGCGCTGGTGGTGGGCACCGATACCGGCTTCGTCCATCTGGCGCACGCGTTGCTCAAGCGCACCGTGATGATCTTCGTGGCGACCTCGCCATCGCATTGCGGTATCCATGCGCCGTTCCGCTCGATCTCGATCGGCGACGGCGGCGCCATGCCGTCCGTCAGCGACGCGCTCGAAGCGATCGACTACGTCCACACCGAGCCGCACGACGTGGCCCTGCATCATCACGATTCGGCGGCCTGAGCGTTTCTTCTTGCGTCGCAGCGCAATCGTTTGCTGAAAAAGAAAAGAGGCGCGACGCACAGTCCGCCCGAGCGAACGGACGCTGCCACGTTGCGCCTCCAAAAAACGCCCGCGTCGGGGAACAACGGGCGGAGAGGAATCATCGCGAAGAACACGTAGCGCGCGTCGAAGTCGGTTTGCGGCTCTGCGCGCGCATTACACGTCTGTTAAAACTGTCGCTATTCGTTGAGCACCTAATCGTCTACGGCTCGAGTCGTGACGCTTTGATTCGCCCGCCTAACCGTGTGCGACGGCGCGTAAATGGGTCGCTGCAACATCCACGCTCAGGTTGCCGCGCCGCGTAACCGCAGCCAGCAAGGCATGCGCCGGATATCGATGGTCAACCCAGTATAGGCGGTGTTTTCCTCTGATGTGAGTCTCGCAAGGCGCCGCGTCGGATAACGCGAAAACGCGAGGCCCAAACCTGTAACGCCCGCGTGATCTTCCTTTACAAATGGCAACGCCCGCGCGAGGCGCCATCGTGTCCAATCAAATCATTCGGGGTTTCGGCTCGAATGAATCTGACTCGATGGAGAACAATATGAAACGCTTAATCCTGACCCTGATCGCAGGCACTCTGCTCGCCACGGCCCTCGGCGGCTGCATCGTCGCACCGGCCCCCGGCTACTACTACGGCGGCGGCTACGGCTACTACCATCACGGTGGCTACTATCGCTAAGCCGTCACGCCAGCAGCATTTCGAACGCGATGACCGCCGTGATGGCGGCCGCGTTCGCGGCCAGCGCTTCGATCACGATGCCTTTCCAGGTGGCGGGGCGAAAGCGCAAGGCCAGCAGCAGCGAGCACAGTAGCGCCAGCGCAATGATCATGACGATATCCGCGTTGTGGAGATGAACGTTCATCCGAGCCTCCCTGCTTGCCTTAGGGTTATTGAAGTTGAGTATAGGCAAGTCAAAAAGACGCGCAAGGCAGGGAATTTACTCAGAAGTCCCCCGCCTTGCGTCGCTCGCGTCACATCAGTTGGGTGTCGCGCGTTTCGCGCATGCACAGCACGCCGATCATGCTGACCGCCGCGGCGATCGACACATACGCGCCGACCCACGGCAGGCCGCCGTGCGCCGCCAGCACCGAGGCGATGTAAGGCGCCACGGACGCGCCGAGAATCCCGCCGAGGTTATACGACACGCCTGCACCGGTATAGCGCACGTTGGTCGGAAACAGCTCGGGCAGCAGCGCGCCCATCGGCGCGAAGGTCACGCCCATCAGGAACAGCTCGATCACGAGGAACAGCAGCACCAGCGGCGTCTGTCCGCTGCCGAGCAGCGGCGCCATCGTGAAGCCCGACAGGATCGCCGCGACAATGCCGACGAGCAGCACCGGCTTGCGCCCGTAGCGGTCCGCAGCCCAGGCCGACAGCGGCGTAGCGAGCGCCATGAAGACGACGGCGATGCACAGCATGCCGAGGAATGTCGGTCGCGGAATATGCAGCACCGAGACGCCGTACGACAACGAAAACGTCGTCGCGTTGTAGAACAGCGTGTAGCAGACCACCATGGCGAGCGCGCCGAGCAGCGTGGGCAGCCAGTGTTGCGACAGCAGTGTCGCGATCGGCACCTTGACGCGTTCCTTGCGTTCGATCGCGGCCTTGAAGGCCGGCGTTTCGGCGATTTTCAAACGCACGTACAAACCGAGCGCAACCAGCACCGCGCTGACGAGGAACGGCACGCGCCAGCCCCAGCTACGGAACTGCTCGTCGCTCAACGACAGAGCCAGCGCGAAGAACAGACCGTTGGACGCCAGAAAACCGACCGACGGCCCGAGCTGCGGGAACATGCCGAACCAGCCGCGTTTGCCGGCCGGCGCGTTTTCGGTGGCGAGCAGTGCGGCGCCGCCCCATTCGCCGCCCAGACCGATGCCCTGCCCGAAGCGCAGCACGCACAACAGGATCGGCGCGAGGCTGCCGATCGAGTCGTAGCCGGGCACGAAGCCGATCAACGTGGTGGACACACCCATCACGAGCAGCGAAGCCACCAGCGTCGATTTACGGCCGATCCGGTCGCCGAAATGGCCGAACAGGAACGAGCCGATTGGCCGCGCGACGAACGCGATGCCGAACGTGACGAAGGCCGACAACGCCTGAGCGGTCGCCGAGCCGTGCGGGAAAAACACCGGTCCGATCACGAGCGCGGCGGCGGTCGCATAGACATAGAAATCGTAGAACTCGATCGCGGTGCCGATAAAGCTCGCGAAGATGATCCGCGCGCTACTGTTCTGCCCGGCCACATTGGGCTGGGCCGCGGAAATCGGCGAAGTGGACATGCAAGGTCTCCTTTTGTCGTGGATGCCGGCGAGCGCCGTGAGTCTTGAAGCGGCGGCGCGCGCGTGGGCGGCATCTCTGTTTGGGTTCGTGCGCTTAAGGCTGGCTTCGGCGTCGGCGTCGGACGTGGGCTGAGGTGCGGCCACCTGCGGCGGGGGCGACGAAGCAACAGCTTACAACGGCGGCTGGCCGTGTTCGCGCGGGAATGCGGTGATACCAGGGGAATAACCAGGGGCTTGCGCGACGCGTGCGGGTAGCGCGACAACGCGGTAATCGGGCCGATGCCGCGCCGGCGGGTGAGCGGGCGGTGTGAGCCATGCCGGATAGGTCCGGCGCAGGGAATCGCAAAATTATAGCGAGCTTGGGGCGGCTGCGGGCTCGGCCCGGCAGGGCGGTGCAGGGAGCTCACGCATGCGCTCTGCACAGGACCGCGCCGTCAGTCGATGGTTTGCGCTTGCGGCGAGGCCAGTTCGCGCAACTGGAATTTGCCGTCGTCGTTGAAGAGCCAGTCTTCGAACAGTTCAAGCTGGCCGCGTCCGTCGAGCAATTTGCCGGGCGGTTGCGGCAGCGGCGAAGCGCGTCGCAAGGTGGCGAGCGCGGTGCTTTCGGCTTCGTCGTCACCATTGGTGCGATACACCGACGACTGCAGCACGCGGCCGTTGCGATCCACCGTGAACGACACCACCACCAGCGAACGCAGCATGGCTTGCGGCGTGCCGCGCAACACATAGGACGGATTGCGTTCGATGATGCGTCGCGCGACGGCGTCGCGATACTGATCGAGCGTCGCGCTGTTGATGGCGGCGGGCGGTATCGTGAGGGCCGGGCGGGTTGGCGGCGTGAACGTGCAGGCGGTCATGGCGAACGCCATCACCGTGACAAGAGCCCGCGACGAGGCGCCGAAGCGTCCGATAAACCTTCCGGTAAAACGGCGAACGTGACGTGTGCGGATGAGCATAGTCGCGGCAGCATTGAGGCAGGGTGTAATTGGATGGTAGTCAAAAACCGCCATGATTCAATGAGCGTTGTCCCTGCGTGCCGTCGAAATGCCGGCGCTGCGAACTGACCTATCATGTGTGCCGGCCTTCATCCATTCACCCATTCCGACACGGAAACCGGCAACCATGGTCACCTGCTATCTGCGCTATATCATCGACCCGTACAAGCTGAAAGAATTCGAGCATTACGGCAAGCTGTGGATTCCGCTGGTCGAGAAATTCGGCGGCCGGCATCACGGCTATTTTTTGCCGTCCGAAGGCGCGAGCAACGTCGCGCTCGCCATGTTTACATTCGAATCACTGGCGGCTTACGAGGCTTACCGTATTCAGTCAACGGACGATGCCGAATGCCAGGCCGCATTCGCGTACGCGCAGGCAACGCGTTGCATCCTGAGTTATGAGCGCAGCTTTTTTCGTCCGGTTTTTGCCTGAGTTCGGCCCGTTTGGCCTGCTGACGTGGGCCGCTCCGCAGCTTGTAATAGCCTGAAATATGAGCAGATTTGTTTGCGGCGGAAACGCGCCTACACTCTGCTGGCCTCTTTCGGGAGGCATCGGTGGAAGTCTTTCATTTAGCCCGCTTTATGCGGGCTATTTTTTTTGCGCGGCACATTCATATGCCGCATTCAGGACGAAAAAAAAACGAATCCGGTTCAAGGATTCGCTTTCTATCGCGTCGGCGACGAGCACGCGGCAAGTGCACTCATCGCCCACCGGGCGCCGCTTACTGCAGTGCCGCCCGTGCTGCCTTCACCGCCGCGAGCACCTGTTCCGGCGCCGTGCCGCCCGGATGATTGCGGCTCGCCACCGACCCTTCCAGCGTCAGATACGAGAACACGTCGTCGCCGATCAGATGCGCGACGTTCGGCAGATCCGCGCGCATTTCCTCGAGCGACAGATCCGCCAGATCGCAGCCGCGATCCGCACAGACACGCACCGCCAGCGCGACCGCTTCGTGCGCGTCGCGGAACGGCAGGCCGCGCTTGACCAGGTAGTCGGCCAGATCGGTCGCGGTGGAGAAGCCTTGCAACGCAGCGGCGCGCATGGCTTCCGGCTTCACCGAAATACCCGCGACCATTTCAGCGAAGATGCGCAGCGTGTCGGCGACCGTGTCGACGGTGTCGAACAGCGGTTCCTTGTCTTCCTGATTGTCTTTGTTGTACGCGAGCGGCTGGCCTTTCATCAGCGTCAGCAGCGCGATCAGATGGCCGTTCACACGGCCGGTCTTGCCGCGCGCGAGTTCGGGCACGTCCGGGTTCTTCTTCTGCGGCATGATCGACGAACCGGTACAGAAGCGATCGGCCAGATCGATAAAGCCGACGCGCGGGCTCATCCACAGCACCAGTTCTTCGGAGAAGCGCGACACGTGCGTCATGACCAGTGCCGACGCGGCCGTGAATTCGATCGCGAAGTCGCGGTCGGAAACGGCGTCGAGCGAGTTCGCGCAGATGCCGTCGAAGCCCAGCGTTTTCGCCACCGCGTGACGGTCGATCGGATAGCTGGTGCCGGCCAACGCGGCGGCGCCCAGCGGCAGGCGGTTCACGCGCTTGCGGCAATCGATCATGCGCTCGGCGTCGCGCGAAAACATTTCGACGTAGGCGAGCAGGTGATGCCCGAACGTGACCGGCTGCGCGACCTGCAGGTGCGTGAAGCCCGGCATGATGGTCGACGCGTTCTTCTCCGCCATGTCGACGAGCGCCACACGCAGTTCCGTCAGCAGGCCGCCGATCCGGTCGATCTCGCCGCGCAGCCACAGACGGATGTCGGTCGCGACCTGGTCGTTACGCGAGCGGCCGGTGTGCAGGCGCTTGCCGGCGTCGCCGATCAGCGCGGTCAGACGCGCTTCGATATTCAGGTGGACGTCTTCCAGGTCGAGTTGCCACTCGAACTCGCCGCGCTCGATTTCACCCTGGATCTGCGCCATGCCGCGTTGGATCGCGGCGAGGTCGTCGGCGGCGATGATCTTCTGCGCAGCCAGCATCGAGGCGTGCGCGAGCGATCCCTCGATATCGACGAGCGCCAGACGCTTGTCGAAGAAGACCGACGACGTATAGCGTTTGACGAGTTCCGACATCGGCTCCGAGAAGCGAGCCGACCAGGCTTCGCCTTTTTTGTGCAGTTGGGACGTCATGGTGTTGGGCAGTTAAGCGGCGGTTGAGCGGCAGTTAAGCAGCGGGGTTGAGCGAGCGATGAAGAGGCTGACGGCGCAAGGGCACGGTGCGTGCGAGGTGCCGCCGAAGCGCGGAAAGACAGGGATTTTAACACCGGCGGAGCAGGCCGAAGACAGGGCGGTGGGCAGCGAACGCGCTGCCCACCCGGCGAACGAGTCGCGACACGCACGCCGGGCGGCGTGTCGAGCGCCGCGCGCGGCTACTCGCGCACCAGCACCACCAGCTTCAGATCCTCACGATGCGCGGGTTTGAACGTGATCTGGTCATAAACGATGCGGCCGTCGCGCGGATGGTTGAATTCGCGCCGCCCGCCCTCGCGGCCGCCGACGTCCTGCGACGCCCAGAAGCGCGTGAACGCGTCGCTGGCGGCGCTGAGGGAGTCGATCAGCGCGCGCGTGGGCGCGTCGTTCAGATGGCGGATCGAGTCGGCGCGAAACTCGGCGGCGAGCCGCCGCGCGCGCGTTTCCCAGTCGACGATCAGCTCGCTCGCGGCGGGTTCGGTGAAGGTGTAGCGCAGCAGATTGCGGTCGTGCGCGCCGTCCAGCCAGCCGACGAACAGGTCGGCGGCGCGCTCGTTCCACGCCAGCGCGGTCCACTGACGGTCGAGCACATAAGCCGGCGCGTTGACCAGCCGCACGGTTTCGAGCAGCGTGGCAGGCGCGTCGGCGGCGGCCGGATCGGGCTCGGCCGGATCGCGCTGGGCGGCCAGCTCGAACAGATAGGCCCGCTCGGCGCGCGACAACTGCAACGCGACCGCGATCCGCGCGAGCGCCTCGGCGGAAGCCGACACCGGCCGCCCTTGCTCGATCCACGTGTACCAGGTCGGGCTGACGCCGCACAGTTGCGCGACTTCCTCGCGCCGCAGGCCGGGCGTGCGGCGGCGCGGACCGGGCGGCAGGCCGACCGCTTGCGGCGACAGGCGCTCGCGGTGAGCGCGGATGAAGTCGCCGAGCGCGCGGGCGGGGGTGGCTTCGAGCGGCGGCGGGTGGTCGGCGGTGGGCGGCGTGGTCATTCTGAGCGGGCGGCGCGTAGAGCGGCGTAGAGGGGATTATTGAGGATTATTCGGGCGATCTTTTTTGGGGGTGCTTTTGATACCAGAATAATTGCTTAACTTGTACTGGTACACGGCGGGCCCTATTGTAGCGGCAGGAACGCAGCAACGCCTTCCCGTATCAGCTGGGTTTCACCCAATAACCGATAAACCGGAGCCTCCCCATGAAGCATCACGATCAGGTCGCCGACGCCTTCGGCTCGACCGCCGCCGCGTATTTGACGAGTCAGACCCATGCCACCGGCGCCGACCTGCAGACGCTGGCGACGTCGATCGCCGCGACGCCGGACGCGACGGTGCTCGACATGGGATGCGGCGCGGGCCACGCGAGCTTCGCGGTCGCTAAGCATGCGAAAGAGGTGGTCGCGTACGACATCGCGCCGCAAATGCTCGCCACTGTCGAAGGCGCGGCGAAAGAGCGCGGCCTCGCGAACATTCGCACGCAGCAGGGCGCGGCGGAAAAGCTGCCGTTCGCCGATCACAGCTTCGACTGGGTGATCAGCCGGATGAGCGCGCACCACTGGCACGACGTGCCGCTCGCGCTCGCGGAAGTGCGGCGTGTGTTGAAACCGGGTGGCAAGGTGTTGTTTATCGATATCGCCGGTAGCGATCATCCGTTGCTCGATACGCACTTGCAGGCGGTCGAGGTGTTGCGCGACGGTTCGCATATCCGCGATTACCGCGCCGACGAATGGGTCGCATTTTTCGAAGCGGCGGGATTTCAGGCGTCGATTCGCGAGCGCTGGCGCATCGATATCGAATTCAGTTCGTGGGTGGCGCGCATGCGCACGCCGGAGCCGCGGGTCGTAGCGATCCGTTCGCTGTGGACCCATTCGCCGGACGAGGTGCGCGCCTATTTCGACGTGCAGGAAGATGGCTCGTTCAAGCTCGATGCGCTGATGGTCGAGGCGCACTAACGAACGCGCACAAGAAAGCGAGAAAGGAACCCGCGAAGGAAAAACCCCCAGCCGGAAATGACAACGCCGGACACGGAAAAAACTCCTTGCCCGGCGTTGTCGTTCAAGCGGCCGACCACGCCGCTTGCGCGCTCAAACCGTGTGCTTAACCCGTATTGCGCAGCCCCGCCGCAATCCCGTTGATGCTCAGGTGAATCCCGCGCCGCACACGTGCGTTGGTGTCGCCCGCGCGGTGACGCTTGAGCAACTCCACCTGCAAGTGGTTCAGCGGATCGAGATACGGAAAGCGGTTCTTGATCGAACGCGCGAGCAGCGGATTCTCCGCGAGCCGCTCGCTTTTGCCGGTGATTTCCGACAACACCTTCGACGTGCGTTCCCACTCCGCGACGATCCGCTCGAACACGTGCTTGCGCAGCTTCTTGTCCGACACCAGCGCTGCATAACGCGAAGCGACGGCGAGGTCGGTCTTCGCCAGCACCATGTCCATGTTCGACAGCAGGTTCGAGAAGAACGGCCAGCTCTTGTGCATTTTCTTCAGCAACGTGAGACGGCGCGCGCGTTCGGCGTCGCTTGGCGCGCTGTCCAGATGCGCGGCCACCGCGCTGCCGAAACCGTACCAGCCGGTCAGCAGCAAACGGCATTGGCCCCACGAGAAGCCCCACGGAATCGCGCGCAGATCTTCGATCTTGCGTTGCTTCGGATCCTGCAGTTTGCGCGAAGCCGGCCGGCTGCCGATGTTCAGCTCGGCGATCTCGGCGATCGGCGTCGACTCGAAGAAGTACTCCTTGAAGCCCGGCGTTTCATAGACCAGCGCGCGATACGACGCCATCGCCGCGTCAGACAACTGCTGCATGGTCTCTTCGAACTCGGGCAACTGCGCGGGCGTATTGCCGTGCGGCAGCAACGACGCTTCGAGCGTCGCGGCCACGACCGTTTCCAGATTGCGCCGGCCGATTTCCGGATTGCCGAACTTGCTGGCAATCACTTCGCCTTGCTCGGTCAAACGGATCTGACCGTCGACGGTGCCCGGCGGCTGCGACAGAATCGCCTGATAGGTCGGACCGCCCCCTCGGCCGACGGTGCCGCCGCGGCCATGGAACAGCCGCAGCGTCACGCCGCGCTGGTTAAACAGCGACACCAGCGCGAGTTCGGCGCGGTACAGCTCCCAGTTCGACGTGAGGAAACCGCCGTCTTTATTGCTGTCCGAATAGCCGAGCATGACTTCCTGCTCGTTGCCCTGATGTTCGATCAGCGCGTCGACGCCCGGCAGCGAAATCAGGTCGCGCATGATGTGCGGCGCGTTGCGCAAGTCGGGAATCGTCTCGAACAGCGGAATCACCATCAGGCCCGCGCGCGCCGGATCGTTGGCGTCGCCCAGACGGCCGTGCAGCAGGCCGGTTTCCTTTTGCAGCAACATCACTTCGACCAGATCGCTGACCGTTTCCGTGTGCGAAATGATGTAGTTGCGCACCGCGCGCGCGCCGAATTTTTCACGCGTCACACGCGCTTCTTCGAGCACACCGAGTTCGCTCTTCACGAGATCGGAATACTCGGCATACGGCAGACGCAACGGACGCGGCTGTGCCAGTTCGGCGAGCAGCACGACCAGCTTGTCCGCTTCCGACAGCGCCGCGTAGTCTTCCACGACGCCCGCGCACTTGAGCAATTCGGCGATCACGGCTTCGTGAATGTCCGAGCTTTGACGCAGGTCGATGCTCGCGAGGTGGAAGCCGAACACTTCGGCGGCGCGCGCGAGCGGCGACAGACGCGGCGCGGCCAGCGGCGCGCCGTGATGCTCGGCGAGCGAATCCATCAGCACGTGCAGATCGCGCACGAAGTCGGCGGAGTCGTCGTACGGGATCGCACGCACCGGCGCCGCGCCGCGGCCGGCGCTGCGCACCGGCACGCTGCCTTCGCCCAGACGCACGCGCGCGCTGGCGGCGAGCCGCGTGTACATGCCGATCAACGCACGGCGATACGGCTCGTCGGTGCGGTGCGGCGACTGGTCGGGCGACGCGGCGGCGAGCGCCTTGAGCGGCTCGCTCGCGCCGGCCAGCAGGTTCGACACCGACAACTCCGCACCGAGCTTGTGGACCTGCTCCATGTAGTGTTCGAAGATCACCGCGGCCTGGCGGGTGATCGCGTTTTCCAGCGTTTCGGCCGTGACGTTCGGATTGCCGTCGCGGTCGCCGCCGATCCAGCTACCCATCTGGAAGAACGGCGGCAGACGCGCTTCGAGGCCGTGCTCGGCGAGCGCTTCTTCGATATCGGCGTACAGCGCCGGGATTTCTTCGAGGAAGGTGGCGCGATAGAACGACAGCGCGTTTTCGATTTCGTCGGCGACGGACAGACGCGTGTCGCGCAGCATGCGCGTTTGCCACAGCGACGTGACGCGTGCGCGCAGCATCGCTTCATTGTGCGTGCGCTCGCGATCGGTCAGTTGCTGATCGCGCTCGGCAAGCAGACGGGCAACGTCGTGCTGCGCGTCGAGAATGCTCTTGCGCTGCACCTCGGTGGGGTGCGCGGTCAGCACCGGCACGATCAGCGCTTCGTTGAAGAACTGCTGCAGCACCGGCGTCGCGGCCGCGCCGGCGGCGACGAGCCGCTCGAGCGCATGGGCGATCGTGCCCGGCTGCGAGGTCGAGCCGGCCAGCGCGTGAATCCGGTGACGGCGGTTGCGGTGGCGGTCTTCGGCGATATTCGCCAGATGCGAGAAGTAGCTGAACGCGCGCACCACGCTGACCGTTTGCTCCGGGCTCAGCGAGCGCAGTTTCTTGTCGAGCGTTTGCGCGGCCGCGCTGTCGTCCTCGCGGCGAAAGCGCACCGCCGTCTGACGGATCGTTTCGACGACGTCGAACACCGCGTCGCCTTCCTGCTCGCGCAGCACGTCGCCGAGCAGGCGTCCCAGATAACGGATGTCCTGGAACAGCGGGTGGTCCTTGTCTTCGCGCGTGCGGCCGTTGGTTTTCGGCGCGGAAACCCTGGTGTCTTTCGACACGGCCTGCAACTGCGGCGCAGTCACGCCGGCCGCAGCCGGTGTGGCCTTGTCCGTCTTGACGGTTTTCATGGGCTTGGCCGCCTTGGCGGACGTGGACGTTTTAGCGGATTTGCTGGCCTTGGCGGCATGGGCCGGCTGGGCGGCGCGGGCTGTTTTGCCGGCGCGTTTGGCCGGTGTCGACTGCGTGGCGCTCGCGGTGGAGCCGGCGGAAGCGGTAGGCGCCGCGGCGGTGTCGGCCGCGTTGGTGTTGGGCGATGCAGTGTTGCGGCGGGCAGGGCGCGCCGATCCGGAAGACGTCACGATGGGTTTCCTCAGGGAAGCCGGGGTCTGTTGAGTGATGAACTGCTACTGCGGAACTGCGCTACGGACTGCATGTGAACAGCACTAACGACAGGTGCCGATGGAGAACGGCTGTGGAACCAGCACGCTGAACCGCCGAAACGCCGGTGAGGGTGACCGTGCGCCGGCATGCGATGCACGCCGGCCGGGTCGGCCACGCGTGCAGCTTGCGCCGCATTGCATCATCCCGCATGCCGGGCAGCGGTGCGCGAACGACCGTGCGTGAACAGGCTGGGATGGGGCAGGCGTGCGCTGCGCGAAGCCTGTCTCCTCCATCGATACCGCGCCCGCACGGCGGCTGGCCGTGCCTTGAGACATAAGGGCGCGTGCTAACATTGTTTGTTATTACATCCCGACATTCGATCAGCAAGCTAATGAACACCGAGACGTTTTCTACGCCACCCCACACGCTTGTGATTGCGTCGCGAGAAAGCCGCCTTGCCATGTGGCAGGCGGAGCATGTGCGATGTGCGCTGCACAAATTATATCCATCTTGTGACGTAAAAATCCTCGGAATGACGACACGTGGCGATCAAATTCTCGATCGCACTTTGTCGAAGGTGGGTGGTAAGGGTTTGTTCGTCAAGGAACTGGAGGCCGCACTGGCCGATGGCCGCGCCGACCTCGCCGTGCATTCGCTCAAAGACGTGCCGATGACCTTGCCCGAGGGCTTTGCGTTGTCGACCATCATGGAACGCGAAGATCCGCGCGACGCGCTGGTCTCGAATCAGTACGAGTCACTGGCCGCGTTGCCGGCCGGCGCGGTGGTGGGCACTTCCAGCCTGCGCCGTGAGGCGATGTTGCGCATCCGTTATCCGCATCTCGAAGTGCGGCCGCTGCGCGGCAATCTGGATACGCGGCTGGGCAAGCTCGACCGTGGCGACTATGCAGCGATCATTCTGGCGGCCGCCGGGCTGAAGCGGCTGGGTCTCGCTGAACGCATCCGTGCGCTGCTCGATCCGGAAGACAGCTTGCCTGCGGCGGGCCAGGGCGCGCTCGGTATCGAGATTCGCGCCGATCGCGCGGACCTCGCGGCATGGCTCGCGCCGTTGCATCACGAACACACGGCGGCGGCCGTCGAAGCGGAGCGCATGGTCTCGCGCGCGCTCGGCGGCAGTTGCGAAGTGCCGCTCGCCGCCTATGCCACGTGGCATGACGGCGCGTTGCATCTGCGCGGCATCGTCGCGACGCCCGACGGCCAGCGCGTGTTGAGCGCGCAGGCCTCGGCGCCCGCGCCGACCGTCGAACGCGCAATCGCGCTCGGTCAGCAGGTCGCCGATGAGCTCGAACAGCAAGGCGCGATGGAGATCGTGCGTGCGCTCAGCACGGCCAGCGGTCCCGCTGCCGGCTCGGCAGACAGCGCAAATCCCCACACAGCCCCCGGCGCGGTGACCGGCGAGTGATGACGGCCGACTCCTCCGGCAACACCTCGTCCTCCGCCGTCGGCAAGACGGCGTTCACGGTCGTGATTACGCGACCGGCCGGTCAGTCGAGTGAGCTGATCGCGCGGCTCGCCGAGGCCGGCATCGCCACGCTCGATTTCCCGCTGATCGACATCGCACCGGTCACCGACGCCGCGCCGCTGCGCGCGGCGCTCGCTTCGCTCGAACGCTACGCGCTGGTCGTGTTCGTGTCGCCGAACGCGATCGACCAGGCGTTCGCACACAGCGACGCGATCTGGCCGCATGCGTTGCCGATCGGCGTCGTCGGGCCGGGCAGCGTGCAGGCGCTCGCGCGCCATGGCGTCGCGGCGCCGGCATACAACGTCATCAGCCCGCCGTCGGGTAACGACGAGGAAACCGCTCGCTTCGATTCCGAAGGTCTGTTCGCGGCGCTCGAAATCGCGCTCGGTGCCACCGGCTTCGAAGGCCAACGCGTGCTGATCGTGCGCGGCGACGGCGGCCGCGAATGGCTCGCCGAACGTCTGCGCGAAGCCGGCGCCGAGGTCGAGACGGCCGCGGCTTACCGGCGTCTGGTGCCCGAACCGTCGATCGGCGGCTGGGCGCGCGTGCACGAACTGCTCGCCGGTTTGCCGCACGCGTGGCTGCTGACCAGTTCCGAAGGCGTGCGCAATCTGCACGAACTCGCGCAAGACCATCTGACTACCGGCGAAATCGCCGCGCTCAAACACGCCACGCTCGTCACGCCGCATCCGCGTATTGCGCAGACCGCGCGGGCATTGGGTTTTGATAGCATGACGGTGTCCGGCGCGGGCGACGACCGGATTGCCCGCGCTCTGCTTGCCGCCGTTCCGACCGTAGTTCAACCGGCACCGTCCAACCCGGCTCATTCACCGGCACAATCACGCATGACTGAAACGACCGCTTCCACGAACGCTTCACCCCAGCCGGCCGCGACCACCGGGTTGCCGCCGAATCCCCCCTTCACGCCCTACGAAGCGCAAAAGCGCCGCAGCGCGAGCGGACCGCTGCTGTGGTTTGTCGTCGTGATCCTTGCCTGTGCGGCGGGCGTGGGCGGCTTTGCGCTCAACCGCAAGGTGGAGCGCGCCGAGCAGCAACTCGCGCAACGCCAGCAGGCCAACGACGCGCAGACCAGCGAGTTGCGCGTCAAGACCGAGCAGGCGCTGGCCACGGTGCATCAATCGGACGCACAGGTTGCGCAGCTCGAAGGCAAGCTCGCCGACGCGCAAACCGCGCAGCAGGCGTTGCAGCAGCAATACACGGATCTCGCCCGCAATCGCGACGACTGGACCTTCGCCGAAGTCGGGCAGATGCTGTCGGCCGCGAGCCAGCAGTTGCAGCTCACCGGCAACACGCAGCTCGCGCTGTTCGCGCTGCAAAGCGCGGACACGCGTCTGGCCGCGTCGGACAGCCCGCAAGCCGTCACGGTGCGCAAGGCGATCGCGCAAGACATCGACAAGCTGAAGGCCGCGCCGTCCACCGACCTGACCGGTCTCGCCATCAAGCTCGACAACGCGATCGACCAGATCGACAGCCTGCCGCTGTCGGGCGAGTCGCCGATCGCGCATGCCACGCCGAAGGCCGCGACCTGGGCGGACACGGCGAAGGTGGCCGCGGCCACCGGCGAGCCGCGCTGGAAAGTGTGGTGGCGCGAAGTGAGCACCGGCATCGGTCAGCAGTTGACGAGCCTCGTGCAGGTGCGCCGTATCGACAACGCCGACGCGATGCTGATCACGCCCGACCAGGGCTACTTCGTGCGTGAGAACGTGAAGCTGCGCCTGCTGTCGGCGCGTCTCGCGCTGCTGTCGCGCAACCAGACCACGCTGAAATCGGATCTGCAGGCCGCGCAGTCTTCGCTGACGCGCTACTTCGACAACGCGTCGAAGAAGACGCAGACCGTGGAAGATCTGGTCAAGCAGGTGGACGCGGGTTCCGCCGCGGTCGAACTGCCGAATCTGAACACGAGCCTGCAAGCCGTCAATCAATACCGGAACCGAGGTTAATCATGGCGATCCGGGGACTTCTATGGCTTGCGTTGCTGTTCGCCGTCGCGGTGGTGCTGGCGGTGGTCGGGCGCTTCGATATGGGGCAGGTGCTGTTGATCTATCCGCCTTACCGCGTCGACATTTCGTTGAATCTGTTCGTGGTCGGGCTGGTGGTGCTGTTCATCCTGCTGTACGCGCTGCTGCGTATCGTCCGCAATATCTGGCGCATGCCGCAGCGCGTGTCGGCTTACCGCGCGCGTTCGCGCGTCGCCAAGGCGCATGCGGCGTTGCGCGATGCGATCGGCAATCTCTATGCGGGGCGTTTTTCGCGCGCTGAAAAGGCCGCGAAAGATGCGCTCGCCAATGGCGACAACAAGGGCGCGGCCGGTTTGATCGCGGCCACCGCGGCGCACCGCATGCACGAATACGGTCGGCGCGACGAATGGCTCGCGCAGATCGACGAAGCCGACTGGCTCGACGCCCGCCTGATGGCCACCGCCGACATGCGCGCCGACGGCCGCGACGCCGACGGCGCGTTGACCGCGCTGACCGAGATGCAATCGCAGGGCGCGCGGCGTATTCACGCGCAGCAGATCATGTTGCGTGCGCAACAGCAATTGAAGAACTGGGCCGAAGTGCTCAAGCTCGTCAAGACACTGGAAAAACGCGAGGCGATTCATCCGGCGGTGGCGGTGCGTTTGCGGCAACTCGCGGCGGAAAACCTGCTGCGCGATCGCCGGCATAACGCCGACGCGCTGCTTGAACTGTGGACCTCGCTGTCGGCCACCGAGCGTCATTCGCCGCGTCTCGCCGATCTCGCCGCCGAACTGCTGGTGGCGCTGAACCGTCCGCAGGACGCACGCAAGATCGTCGAGGAAGCGCTGGCGCAGAACTGGGACGCGCGTCTGTTGCGCCGTTATCCGGACACCACTGCGGGCGACGCATTGCCGCTGATCCAGAAGGCCGAAGCCTGGCAGAAGGATCGCCCGGAAGATGCCGACCTGATGTTCGCGCTGGGCCGTTTGTGCCTGCATCAGCAACTGTGGGGCAAGGCGCAATCGTTCCTCGAGCGCGCGTTGAAACTGGCCGACAACGAGACGCTGAAGATTCGCTCGCATCGTGCGCTGGCGCGTTTGCACGAACAGCTTGGCGATTCGGATAAGGCGAGCCAGCATTATCGCGAGAGTTCGCTGGCCATGAACGTGGTGTGAGGTTTGCCTTGGGCGCTGGCTGGTTCGGGCCGCGCAGGCAGACAAACAAAAACCCCCGGCGTTGCAGAACGCCGGGGGTTTTTGTTTTTCGTCGATGCGTCGAATCGCCAGATGCTGTGCCGGTCAAGCAGGCAGCGAGCGCGTCACGGCGCTTGCCGCCCGACGCCTGATGGTTACGCGACGACCTGCTTCACTTGTTCACCATCCTGGCCGGCACGCTGATCGCGAGCAAACCGCCCAGCACCATGAACGCGGCCAGCATGTACATGCCGGAGTCGTTCGCGGCGGTCGCCTGCTTGAGCCAGCCCACTGCGTACGGGCTCAGAAAGCCCGCCAGATTGCCGATCGAATTGATCATCGCGATGCCGGCCGCCGCACCCGTGCCGGCGAGGATCGCCGTAGGCAGACTCCAGAACAGCGGCAGCGTGGTCAGAATGCCCATGGTCGCGAGGGTCAGCGCCGCCATGGCGAGCACCGTGTTGTGCGCCCATACGACCGACAGCACCAGCCCGAGCGCGCCCGCAAAGGCCGGCACCGCGATATGCCAGCGCCGCTCGCGGGTGCGGTCCGCGCTGCGCGCCACGAACACCATGGCTACCACCGCCGCCGCGAACGGAATCGCGGACAGCAGGCCGATCATGAACGAGTCGGTCACGCCGGTCGCCTTGATGATGGTCGGCAGCCAGAAGCTCACGCCGTAAAGCCCCATCACGAACGAGAAATACACCAGACTCAGCATCAGCACGCGGCCGCTCGTGAGCACCTGGCGGATCGGCATATCGTGCTTGGTTGCTTCTTCGGCGGAGACCTGGCTTTCGAGCAGTTGCTGTTCTTCGCGCGTCAGCCATCTGGCTTTCGAGATCCGGTCGTCGAGCTTTGCGAACACCAGAATCCCGACGATTACCGACGGCACGCCTTCGAGCAGAAACAGCCACTGCCAGCCATGCCAGCCGTTCGCACCGTTGAAGTTCTTCAGGATGTAGCCCGACACCGGACCGCCGATCACGCCCGACAGCGCGATCGCCGTCATGAACCAGGTGGTCATGCGGCCGCGCCGGTGCGACGGATACCAGTAGGTGAGGTACAGGATGATGCCGGGGAAGAAGCCCGCTTCGGCGAGACCGAGCAGGAAGCGCATCGCGTAGAACATGGCCGGCGTGGTGACGAACATGGTCAGCATCGAAACGATGCCCCACGACACCATGATCCGCGCGATCCACACGCGCGCGCCGACCTTGTGCAGGATCACGTTGCTGGGAATTTCGAAGATGAAATAGCCGAGGAAGAAAATCCCCGCGCCGAAGCCGTACACGGCGTCGCTCAGGCCGAGGTCGCTGGTCATTTGCAGCTTCGCGAAGCCGACGTTGACGCGGTCCAGATACGCGACCACGTAGCAGAGCATCAGCAGCGGCGCGAGCCGCCACGTGACCTTACGGTAGGTAGCCTCCTCGAACGTGGAAGGGGGCGCGCCCGCGCCGGGGTGGTGGAGCGGATCTGCAGGACTTGCCATGGTGTCTCCTCTTTTCTTGTGGAATTGAAGTACCGCCTGCGATGGATTCTAGTCGCGCCAGGTGCTTTGGATCACGAATCGATACCGGGGGAAAACACTGAGGCGTCAGCCCGCCGCCGCTACACGCAGCGGCCGCCGTCCACTTCGAGACACACGCCGGTGATGAACTCCGCTTCATCCGAGGCCAGATACAGCGCGGCGTTGGCGATGTCCTGCGGCGTCGAAAAGCGTCCGAGCGGAATGCCCGCGAGAAAGCGCTGACGATTGGTCGGCGTATCTTCGACGCCCATGAACTCCGACAGCAGCGCCGTTTCGCCGATCACCGGATTGATGCAGTTCACGCGAATCCGGTCCGGACCCAGTTCGACGGCGAGCGACTTGCTCGCGATGATCACCGCGCCCTTGCTGCCGTTGTACCAGACGAGACCCGGCCGGGGCCGCACACCGGCCGTCGACGCGATATTGACGAAGCTGCCGCCGCCTTGCTCGCGGAAATACGGCACGAATTCCTGCACGCTCCAGTAGATGCTTTTGACGTTCACCGCGTAGACGCGGTCGAACTCGGCTTCGGTGACTTCCATGACGGGTTTGTTGCGATGCGTCGTGCCGGCGTTGTTGACCACGATCTGCACGCTGCCGAAGTCTTCGAGCGCGGCCTCGCGCAGCTTCTGCCAGTCGTCGCGCTGCGCGACGTTGCCCGCCACCGCGATGGCCTTGCCGCCGGCCAGCGCGATTTCACTCGCCACGCGCTCCGCGGCCGCGCCGTTCAGATCGTTGACCACGACGTTGGCGCCTTCGCGCGCGTAGGTCTTCGCAATGCCTTCGCCGAAACCCGAGCCGCCACCCGTGACGATGGCCGTTTTACCTGTCAACCGCATGATGTCTCCGTTGTTGGTTGTGACTGCAATCAATTCACTGCTTGCCCGGAACGCCGGCCGACCGCTACCCGTGCCGGATCGCGATGGTCTTCAACACCGTGAAACCGTACAGCGCTTCGAAGCCCTTCTCGCGGCCGTGCCCCGAATGCTTGACGCCGCCGAACGGCAATTCCACACCGCCGCCCGCGCCGTAGTTGTTGATGAACACCTGGCCGGAGCGCAGACGTCGCGCGAGACGCATTTGCCGCGCGCCGTCGCGTGTCCAAATGCCGGCCACGAGGCCGTATTGCGTGCCGTTGGCGAGCGCCAGCGCTTCGTCTTCGCCGTTGAAGGACATCGCGGCGAGCACCGGACCGAATACTTCGTCGCGCGCGAGGCGATGGCTCGCGGGTACGTCGCGCAGTAGGGTGGGCGCCTGGTAGAAGCCGCTTTCCGGCGCGTCGGAAATCACTTCGCCTTGCGCCGCCATGGCAATGCCGTCGTGCTGCGCGTCCGACAGAAAGTCCCACACGCGCTGCTGCTGTTTCGCGTTGATCAGCGGCCCGCAGTCGAGGTCGGCCTGCGAAGGGCCGACGCGCAACGCATGGAACGCACCGCTCAGGCGGTCCAGCAAAGGCTCGTAAATGGCGCGGTCGATCAGCACGCGGCTGCCCGCCGAGCAGGTTTGCCCGGCGTTCTGCACGATCGCGGACACCAGCACGGGCAGCGCCGCGTCGAGATCCGCGTCGGCGAAGACGATTTGCGGCGACTTGCCGCCGAGTTCGAGCGTGACGGGCACGTGATTTTCAGCGGCCATTTGCGCGACCGCCTTGCCGGTGTCCGGCGACCCGGTGAACGAAATGTGATCGATGCCGGGATGACGGGCGAGCGCCGCGCCGGCTTCATGGCCGTAGCCGGTGACGATATTCAACGCGCCGGCCGGCAAGCCCGCCTCGGCCGCCAGTTCGGCGACGCGCAGCACCGACAGGCAAGCGTCTTCGGCCGGTTTGACGACGCACGCATTGCCGGTGGCGAGCGCCGCGCCGACGCTGCGGCCAAAAATTTGCATGGGGTAGTTCCACGGCACGATATGGCCGGTCACACCGTGCGGCTCGCGGATGGTCAGCACCGTGTAGCCGGCTTGATAGGGCAGCGTTTCGCCGTGCAGCTTGTCCGCCGCGCCGGCGTAAAACTCGAAATAACGGGCGAGGGCGGCCGAATCGGCGCGTGCCTGCTTGAGCGGCTTGCCGGTGTCGCGCGCTTCGAGTTGCGCCAGTTCTTCCTGATGCGCCGCGACCAGCATGGACAGCCGGTACAGCACGCGGCCGCGTTCGGCGGCGCTGGCCGCGCCCCATGCGCCTTCGAACGCGCGGCGGGCGGCCTGCACGGCGGCCTCGATATCCGCCGCGGTGCCGCGCGCCAACTGGGTGAACGGCTGGCCGTCCGACGGATCGAGCACGGCGATCGTCTCGTTGCCTGAAGCGGCGCGCCACTCGCCGCCGATGAAGTGTCGGGCTTCTTCCATGCAGACTCCTTGAGGTGACACGCAGCGCCACGCAAGTGCGGGCGGTGACGTGCTGTTCACAAACGAGAGGCACAATCGAACGACGCCGGATGATTATCGCGCCGATCCTCGCCGAGGCGCCATCGGCCGATTGGCTATAATGGCGCATTCCGCACTGTCCGGCCGCAACTGCCGCGGCCCGCGGCGATGTCGAGGCGGCAGCGGCGATTCGAGTCGTCACGCTTCACACCGTCCGGGCGCATGCACTGCGCGCCGTGTTCCGAATTCCATCCTGATCAGAGAGCGCTCATGAGCTTCAATCACGTCCCCGCGGGCAAAGACCTGCCGCAAGATTTCAACGTCATCATCGAAATCCCGGCGCAAAGCGATCCGGTGAAGTACGAGGCCGATAAGGATCTGGGCCTGCTGGTCGTCGACCGTTTCATCGGCACCGGCATGCGCTATCCGGCCAACTACGGCTTCATTCCGCAAACCCTGTCGGGCGACGGCGACCCGGTCGACGTGCTGGTGATCACGCCGTTCCCGCTGCTGGCCGGCTCGGTGGTTCGCGCGCGCGCGCTCGGCATGCTGCAAATGACCGACGAATCGGGCGTGGACGCGAAGCTGGTTGCCGTCGCGCACGACAAGATCTGCCCGATGACCGCCGACCTGAAGTCGATCGACGACGTTCCGGCGTACCTGAAAGACCAGATCAAGCACTTCTTCGAGCAATACAAGGCGCTCGAGAAGGGCAAGTGGGTGAAGGTCGAGGGCTGGGCGGGTATCGAAGCCGCGCACAAGGAAATCACGGAAGGCGTGGCGAACTTCAAGAAGTAAATCGCCTGTTGCCAACCGGTCGATCGGTCCGTTGTGACCGATCGGCGGCACCGAGCTAAAAAAAACCGCGCGAGCCCGCCAGGGCCGCGCGGTTTTTTCATGGGCTTTTCAAGCCGATCGCATACGGTTCTAGAGACTGCGGGCGCATAGCCTGCGTGCATCGCCAGGATGAACCGAAGCCATTTTTATAGTTAGGTGTAAACCCGTATTATTTGCCGCTTGCCGGCGTTCGTCGTTAGTTCGTCGCTAGTTTGTCATTAGCCAGATCAACGCGCGTTTTTAGGAGCACACCGTCCGGATGCTGAATCGCAAGTCCAACCCGTCGTCATCCTCGTGGCCGCAACGCTGGTCGAGCGGGCTCTACGCTATCGGCACCGCGATCTACCGCAAGCGGCCGGTGTGGATGGTGTCGTTCGCGACGAGCGAGGCCAGTCTGTCGGAGGGCTTGAGGGCGGCCTGTGCGTCGACCGCGATGCTCGCGCTCGGCAATCTGCTGCACGAGCCGGCGTTCGCGTGGGCCGCGATCGGCGCGTTCTGGACCTGCCTCGCCGACGCGGGCGGCTCGAACCGCGCGCGCTTCGCTTCGATGATGGGCTTCGCGCTGTTGTCCACGCTGTGCGGCGGCCTCACCGCGCTCGCCTCCAGCGCGGGCACGCTGTGCGCGGCCATCGCGCTGCTGCTGTTCACGAGCCTCGGCGCGTTCGGCCGGATCTGGGGCGCGGCCGCCTCGCAAGTAACGATTCTGGCCGCGACCGCCTGCGTCGTGATGGTCGACCGGCCAATGCACGATCGGCGCGCCGGCCTCGCGTTTCTCGGCGTCTATCTGATCGGCTGCCTGTTCGCGGTGGGGTTGAGTCTGACCGTCTGGCGGATTCATCCGTTCGGCGCGAGCCGCGCGTCGCTGCGTACCGTTTATCTGCGGCTCGCAGATATCGCGCTGGACAGCGCGCGTCTACTCGAGCGCCACGCGCCGCCGAGCGAATGGGCCACGCATGCCGCGAAATTCCGCGCCGATGCGCGCGCCGCGCTCGAACGCTCGCGCAAGATCCTGGCGAAGGTGCCGGCCTCGAGAACGGGCGGGCGCGACACCTACGACACGCTGCTCGCGTTGCTGACCGACGGCGAAGCCTTGTTCGCCTATCTGATCGCCGTGTCGGGCGCGTGCGAACGGGTGCCGGACGACGCCTGGCGCGTGCGCCGCGCGTCCAGATTGCTGACGGCGATCGGCAACGTTCTGCGCGGCACCGGCACGGCCGCCGGCGACGCGCAATGGCAGCACCTCGCCCGTTTGCAGCTACGCTTGCGACGTCTGGCCGGGCGGCTCGAAACCGCCTTGCTGGAACCGGTGAAGCTGCAGTCCGGCTTCGAACTGGTCGATTTCGCGCCGGCCTTCGCCGAGCCCGAAACCTGGCAGGCCAGCGCGCTGCGGCTGTCGACGCGAATCATGGCGACGCTCAAAGCGAACCTGTCGATCGAATCGGTCGGCTTGCGTCACGCGGCGCGCGTCGGCGTGACCACTACCACGGGCTTTCTCGTGATCCGCGCGCTCGGGCTGCCGTTCGGCTACTGGGCCACCATGGCGACGCTGCTGATCCTGCAACCGTCGATCGCCGCGACCTGGCCGCGCAGTATCGAGCGCGTGGCGGGCAGTATTGTCGGCGGCGTGCTGGCGGCGGCAATCGGTTACGCGATCCATTCGCCGCTCGGCATTTCGCTCGCGGTGTTTCCGCTGGTGATGGCGACTATGGCGCTGCGTCCGGTCAGCTACAGCCTGTTCGTGCTGTTCCTGACGCCGACCTTCGTGCTGGTCGCCGACTTCGCGACGCCGGGCGCCAGCGAATTCGCGTACGCGCTCACGCGGCTCGGCAACAACGTGCTCGGCTGCGTGCTGGCGCTGCTGGCGACGTTCTATCTGTGGCCGACCCGCGAAAAATCCGACTACCGCGCGTATCTGAACGACGCGGTGCGCGCCAATCTCGCGTATCTGCGGGCCGCGCTGACATTGGCTGGACAGAGCGATAAGGACATGGAGCGCTTGCGCCGGGCCGCGGGCCTGTCCAGCAATAACGCGGAGGAGGCCGTCGGGCGGATTCGATTGGAGAAGCTCGAAGACTCGATGGTCGATACGGTCACGCTGACCGTGCTCAGCCTGTTGCGCAGAATGGCCGGGACCGCGACGCAATTGCGGCTCAGCACGAACCGGCGCGATACGGCGGATACGCACGACGAACTCGGCGAGTGGGCGGACAGCGTGAGCGCGGAGATCGACGCCGCGTTGAACCGGACATTGCGACCGGTTCGCCACGAACTGCCGGCGCGGGATGGGTTGACCTCATTGGAAGCCGACGCGGTGGGACAGCTTGCCTTGATGCAACGACTGTTGACGGAGCGGATGCGGGAAGCGCGGGGGTAGGGCAATCGGTGCGCCGTTTCAGGACGCGCTGTCTTCCGCTTCGCTTTCTTCCACGGCCTCGATCACCGGCACCACCGGCGCCACAGGCACCACAGGCACCACAGGCACCACAGGCACCACCGACTCCAGCGTACGCACTCCCGCCGCGAGCGCCCGCTTCTCCGGCGCCGCCAGCCGCTTGACCCAATACTCGGCGCGCGACGCGCTCGACCGGTCCGCCAGCTCGAACGACGCCAGCACCTGCACCGGCTTGCGCGAACGCGTATAACGCGCGCCCATGCCGCTCACGTGTTTGTCGAAACGCGCCTGCACGTCGGTGGCAATGCCGGTATAGACGCTGCCGTCCGAACATTCGAGCAGATAAAGAAACCACGCCATAAATGCGCTTCAGCCTTTGAACGGATTGTGTTCGCGCAGCTCATCCACGTACGCGTGGATGCTGTTCTTTTCGTTGTCGAGGAAATGGCCGACCGCATCGGCAAAAGCCGGATGCGCGAGCCAGTGCGCCGAGCGCGTGACCGTGGGCAGAAAGCCGCGCGCCATTTTGTGCTCGCCCTGGGCGCCGCCTTCGAACGCGCCGAGCTTTTCTTCGATGCAGAACTCCAGCGGCTGGTAGTACGCCGTTTCGAAGTGCAGGCACGGCACATGTTCGAGCGCGCCCCAGTAGCGGCCGTACAGCGTGCCGCCGGTTTTGGCGTCGCGCTGATACACCACGAGCGAACTGGCGATCGGCTTGCCTTCGTATTCGGCGATCACGAGCAGCAGGTTCTCGGGCATCGACGCGCCGATCATGCGGAAGAAATCGAGGTTCAGATACGGACTCGAAAAGTGCTCGCGATAGGTCTGCCGATAACACTTGCTGAAGAAGCGCCAGTCCGCGTCCTGAATGTCTTCGCCGTGAATCCGTCGCATCGTCACGCCGGCTTCCTGCACCTTGCGACGCTCGGCGCGAATGTTCTTGCGCTTCTTCTGTTCGAGCGTCGACAGGAAATCCTCGAAGTCACGATAGCCGTCGTTCAGCCAATGAAACTGCACGCCTTCGCGCTGCATCATGCCCATGTCGGTCAGCGCGGCGCCTTCCGCTTCAGTCGGAAACAGCACGTGCAAGGACGACACGTCGGCCTGCTCGGCGAACGCCATCAAGGTGGCCGCGAGATGCCGCAATGCATGCGGATCCGCCGACAACAGGCGGTTGCCCTGCACGGGCGTGAACGGCACCGCGCACAGCAGCTTCGGGTAGTACGGCAAGCCGTTGCGTTTGTACGCGTCGGCCCACGCCCAGTCGAACACGTACTCGCCGTACGAGTGCCCCTTCAGATACACCGGCGCGGCGGCCGCGAGCTTATCCGTGCGCGGATCGGTGAGCGTGACGAATTGCGGCGCCCAGCCGGTATCGGCGACCGCGCAGCGGGTCGCGTGCAGCGCGCTCAGAAACTCGTGCCGCAGAAACGGCGTGGGTTGCGATTGTTGCGCGAGTAGCGCGTTCCATTCAGCGGCGTCTACCTCGGAGGGCGACGCCAGAATGCCCGTGCGATAATCAAAGCGTTCCTGGTTCAATCTGTGTGACTGTTCCCAATGAACCGCGCGGTGCCGATGCACTACGCCGTTCGTTTATCCGATTTGTCCGTTGCCGTCGAGCTGACCAGCCGCGGTACTCGCAAGCCGTCCGGCTTGCCTGTCGATCCTGCCATGAAGACCCGAATCGCTCTTGCTCAAATCAATGTCACTGTCGGCGACTTCGCCGGCAACGTCGCGAAGATTGTCGCTGCCGCGCGCGCCGCGCACAACGATGGTGCGAAGCTGCTGATCGCGCCTGAACTCGCGCTATCGGGCTATCCGCCCGAAGATCTGCTGCTGCGTCCCGCGTTCTATACCGCAAGCGCCGAGGCGCTGGCCGATCTCGCCACGCAGTTGAAGCCGTTCGCCGGCTTGCATGTGCTGGTCGGTCATCCGCTGCGCGAGGTTGCCCACAGCACAGCGCACGGCCATGGTAATGCAAACGCGCCGATCGAGCGCGGCGTGCCGCCGGTCGATACGTTCAACGCGGCCTCGCTGATCGTCGGCGGAGACGTGGTCGGCACTTATCGCAAGCAGGATCTGCCCAATACCGAGGTGTTCGACGAGAAGCGCTACTTCGCGTCCGACCCGCAGCCGTTCGTGTTCGAACTGGACGGCGTGAAGTACGGCGTGGTGATCTGCGAAGACGCATGGCATGCGTCGGCGGCGCAAATGGCGAAAGCGGCGGGCGCGCAAGTGCTGCTGATTCCGAACGGCTCGCCGTATCACCTGAACAAGGAAGCGGTGCGCTTCGACATTCTGCGCGCGCGGATTCGCGAAACCGGTTTGCCGATGGTCTACGTGAACATGGTCGGCGCGCAGGACGAACTGGTGTTCGACGGCGGCTCGTTCGTGCTCGATGCCGACGGTGCGTTAGTGGCCAAGATGGCGCAGTTCGAAGAGGCGACCGCGATCGTCGAATTCGAGGGCGGCCGGCCATTGAGTACGGCGGTCGCGCCGGAGCTGTCGCTCGAAGCGCAGGTCTATGCCGCGCTCGTGATGGGCGTGCGCGACTACATCAACAAGAACGGTTTCCCGGGCGCGTTGATCGGCCTGTCGGGCGGCGTGGATTCGGCGCTCGTGCTGGCCGTCGCGTGCGACGCGCTCGGCGCCGACCGGGTGCGCGCGGTGATGATGCCGTCGCGCTACACGGCGGACATCTCCACGACCGACGCCGCCGAGATGGCACGCCGCGTTGGCGTGCGCTACGACGAAATCGCGATCGCGCCAATGTTCGACGCGTTCCGCGGCTCGCTCGCCGATGAGTTCGCCGGCCGCGCCGAAGACGCCACCGAAGAAAATATCCAGGCCCGCATTCGCGGCACGCTGCTGATGGCGCTGTCGAACAAGTTCGGTTCGATCGTGCTGACCACCGGCAACAAGAGCGAGATGGCGGTCGGCTACTGCACGTTGTACGGCGACATGGCCGGCGGCTTCGCGGTGATCAAAGACATTGCCAAGACGCTGGTCTACAAGCTGTGCCACTACCGCAACCAGGCCACCACGTTCACGAAGCGCGACGTGATTCCCGAGCGGATTCTGACGCGCGCGCCATCGGCGGAACTGCGCGACAACCAGACCGACCAGGACAGCTTGCCCGAGTACGACGTGCTCGACGCGATCATGCGCATGTACATGGAAGAGGACCGCTCGCTCGCCGAAATCATCGCCGCGGGTTATGCAGTCGACGACGTGAAACGCGTCACGCGTCTGATCAAGATCAACGAATACAAGCGTCGCCAGGCGCCGATCGGCATTCGCGTCACGCATCGCGCGTTCGGTCGCGACTGGCGTTATCCGATCACGTCGCGCTACACCGAACCGGTGGAGTGAGCGGTAGCGAACCATCGCGGCACGCTTGTCCTCAAGCTAAACCTGAAGCACGCGCCGGATTGCCGCAACGCATCCGGCGCGGCGTAGAATCAAAATCATCCCTTTTCCTTTCACTCTTCCAATCACGAGACGAGGTTCGCCATGAAGCGCATCACCGCAGTCATCAAACCGTTCAAACTCGACGAAGTGCGCGAGGCGCTCGCTGAAGTCGGCCTCACGGGTCTGACCGTGACCGAGGTCAAAGGCTTTGGCCGTCAGAAAGGTCATACCGAGCTCTATCGTGGTGCAGAGTACGTGGTCGACTTTCTGCCGAAGGTGAAGATCGAAGTCGTGGTCGCGGACAATCAGTGCGACCAGGTGATCGACGCGATCATCGGCGCGGCGCGCACCGGCAAGATCGGCGACGGCAAGATTTTCGTCGCGGACGTGGAGCGTGTGATCCGGATTCGCACCGGCGAAGAAAACGAAGCGGCGGTTTGATCGCGCGTTCGAGTTCGCAGCGGTCGCCACGCGGTTCGCGAATGCACCGCAGCGGTGCGCCGGGGCCGAGGCAAAAGCGCGCCCAGAAATAAAAAACGGTGCGATACCCTTTCGGACATCGCACCGATACGCGCCTCTCGCAGCAGCGTGAAAAAGATTCTCTTGAAGACTGTCTGACTTCGCCCCGAAGAATGTCCCCCGGGGCGCCGTTCGTTTAGAACGAGTGTTGAATACCTGCGTACACACCCGATTGCTGGTGACCCGGCAGCGGGTTGTCGTTGAAGCCGCCGCCCGTCGTCGGGCCGCCTGCGCCTGCCGAGTTCGCTTCGAGACCGAAGTTGGCGGTCTTGCTGTTACGCACGGTCGCGACCTGGATGTCCAGCAGCGTCCGCTTGGACAGGTTGTACGAACCGCCCAGCGTGTAGATCGTTGCGTTGCCACCGCCGTTGTTGGCGTTCACGTGATAGACCGCACCGATAAGCGCAGCTGCCGGCGTAGCTTGCCACGTCACACCACCCCATTCGTGATCGAGGGTGGTCGGCGTGCCGTACGCGACGCCGGTCACGCCAGCCGTGCGCACTGCCTGGAACGCGCCCTGAATCTTGAACTGGCCGAGGAAAACGTTGGCTGCGCCCGTGTATTCACGCGAGAAGTTGAACGGGTCGCCGAGACTGCCGTTGGCCGGGTTGCGGATTTCGTCGTACATGCCGCGCAACTGGAACAGCGAGGACGTGTAGGTGACCTGTGCACCAGCTTCGCGACCTTGGGCCGTCGTGCCGTTACCGTTCCAGCTCGTTGCGTTCGACAGCGCGTATTGACCGTAGAAGTCAAAGCCCGCGATCTTCGGCGACTGGTACGCGAAGTTGTTGCTCGATTGCGGCCAGTTGCGGCCACGCACCAGCGACGCCGACGACCAGTTCGATTGACCGAACGGGTCGAAGTCCCACACGCCGTTCGAGATGTACAGCATGCGGCCCATCGTGAAGGTACCGTACGCGTCGTTCGACAGGCCGACCGTTGCCCAACGATTGAAGAGACCGCCACCGCCAGGGCCTGCGCCGGTCATGGTGTTGAAGGAGCCTTCCAACTGGAACAGAACCTTGTTGCCGCCACCGATGTCCTCAACGCCCTTCATACCCCACAGGCTGGTACCCCAGTCGCCGCTTTCTGCCTTGAAACGGTTCGTCGATCCGCCATTGCCGTTCGACAGGCCGCTCATGTACTCCAGGCCTGCATCCAGGCGGCCGTACAGCGTGACGCTGCTTTGGGCGTGCGCAATAACACCGGCCGACATCAGCGCCGCGGCGAGCAAAGCTTTCTTCATCTTCTCCTCCATACCCTGTCAAATAGTGAAACCCAGTACTGCGAATGGTGTTCGGACGCAAATGCGCCGAACAGAAATCGGTACCAGGGAGATTGGCGGGTGGATTGGGTCTCCTGCCGTGACGTGTAGCCTGGGGCTATCTGGTCGTCATGCCGATCCCTCGCCGACCGGTTCTCCTCTGTGCTTTTGAAGTGAAACTACTTTTAATCAACTTTGTTTTGCTACTTTGGTTACTAATTTATCAAAAATACACTTCGCTGGGAGAAGAAATTAGTACCCGCCACGACCGATGTCTCCAAATTGCAATAAGAATGTGCGCAATGACCCTTTGCGACACCTTCGAAAAAGGCGGAAACCCTTGCGCGACAAGGGAATCACGGATCGGCGGCAACAACGTTAAGGATTGCCACTATTGACGCTTGAAAAGCAGCAGAGTAGGGCGAAAGGAGGGGGTGGGGGACGGTTGAAAGTGGGATTTCGCGGCCAAAACGGCTCAAATGCACAGTTCAGCGAAACAAAAAGGGCGCCCGTAAGCGCCCTGTAATGCTACTTTGACTACAGCCCAAATGATGGGCTATTCGACGGTGTTTATTTGAGGCTGCCGGACAGGAACTGTTTGAGGCGTTCGCTGCGGGTGTTTTTGAACACCTCGTCGGGATGGCCTTCTTCTTCCACGCGTCCCTGGTGCAGGAACATCACGTGATTCGAGACGTTGCGGGCGAACGCCATTTCGTGCGTCACGACGATCATCGTGCGGCCTTCTTCGGCGAGCGTCTGCATCACCTTGAGCACTTCGCCGACCAGTTCGGGATCGAGCGCGGAGGTCGGTTCGTCGAACAGCATCACGTCCGGATGCATGGCCAGCGCTCGCGCAATCGCCACGCGTTGTTGCTGGCCGCCCGACAGATGCGACGGATACTGTTTCTCGAGACGCGGCGCGAGGCCCACTTTCTCCAGATACTCGCGGGCGCGTTCTTCGGCTTCCTTGCGCTTCAGACCCAGCACGTTGATCGGCGCTTCGACGATGTTCTCGAGCACGTTCATGTGCGACCACAGGTTGAAGTGCTGGAACACCATCGACAGACGGGTGCGCACGCGCTGCAACTGCTTCGGGTCGGACACGCGCAGCGCGCCGTTCTTGGCGAGCTGGGTCCGCACTTCCTCGCCGTCGACGAAGATGCGGCCCGAGTTCGGCTGTTCGAGAAAGTTGATGCAGCGGAGCATCGTGCTCTTGCCCGAACCGGACGAGCCGATCACGCTGATCACGTCGCCGGCATTGGCCTTCAGCGACACGCCCTTGAGGACTTCGTTGTCGCCGTACTGTTTGTGAAGCTCGTCGACGAAGAGCTTCTGCTTCTTGGTGTTCATCAGGATCCTTGGGCGTGCTGGCTGGCTGAGGGCGCGTTGCCCCGGGTTACTTGCCTTGCGGCCGCAGATACGCGAGCCAGCGGCGCTCGGCGCGGCGGAACAGCCACACGAGCGCGAAAGAAATGCACAGATAGAGCAGGGCGGCGAGGCCGAATGCGTTGAACGACTGATACGTCGCGGAGTTCACGTCGCGAGCGATCTTGAGGATGTCCGGCACGGTCGCGGTGAAGGCGACGGTGGTGGCGTGCAGCATCAGGATCACTTCGTTGCTGTAGTACGGCAGCGCGCGGCGCAGTGCCGACGGCAGAATCACGCGCCGGTACAGCGTGAACGACGACATGCCGTACGCGCGAGCCGCTTCGATCTCGCCGTATGGCGTCGCCTTGATCGCGCCGGCGAAAATCTCGGTGGTGTACGCGCAGGTGTTCAGCGTGAAGGCGAGCAGCGTGCAATGCATGCCGTCGCGGAAGAACGCGTTGGTGAGTTCGTGACTGCGCACGATCTCGAGGCTATACAAGCCGGTGTAGCAGAGCAGTAGTTGCACGTACAACGGTGTGCCGCGGAACACGTACGTATAGAGCCAAACGATGCCGCGCAGCCATTTCTTCTTCGACACGCGCGCTACCGCGAGCGGAATCGACAGGCAGAAGCCCAGCCCGATCGACACCACCAGCAGCCACAACGTGATCGCCACGCCGGTGAGGCGGTAGCCGTCGGTATAGAGATAGTTGCGCCAGTATTCCTGAATGATCTCGATCATAGATCCGCCTTTCGCACGCCGGTCGAGTAACGCTTTTCGAGGTACATCAGCACGAAGTTGGACACTGTGGTGATGACGAGATAGATCGCCCCCGCGAGCAGGGTGAAGAAGAAGAACCGCAGCGTGCCCTTGCCGGCGTCCTGCGACGCCTTGACGACGTCGGCGAGACCGATGATCGACACCAGCGCCGTGGCCTTGACCATCACCTGCCAGTTATTGCCGATGCCGGGCAGCGCGAACCGCATCATCTGCGGGAACATGACGCGCGTGAACACCTGCCAGCCGGTCATGCCGTAGGCCGCGCCCGCTTCGAGCTGGCCGCGCGGCACCGCGAGAAACGCGCCGCGGAAGGTTTCGGTGAAGTACGCGCCGTAGATGAAGCCGAGCACCGCGACGCCGGCCACGAACGGATCGATATCGATCTGATCCCAGCCGAGCAGGTCGGTGAGGTTGTTCAGCCAGATCTGGATGCTATAGAACAGCAGCAGCATCAGCACCAGATCGGGCACACCGCGCACGAGCGTCGTGTAGACGGTGCCGACGCCCTGGGAGAAGCGGTTCCTGGACAGTTTCGCCGCCGCGCCGAGCAGGCCCAGCACAAAAGCGAACGCCAGCGACAACACCGCCAGTTTGACGGTTTGCCAGGTGCCGTTAAGAAGCAGCGGGCCGTAGCCTTGAAGGTACATAGGGGGTCCTTGACGATGTGCTTGTGACACACCGCGAAAGACGCGGCCAGCTCCGCACCGCGTTTGCCGCGAGCCCGGGGCTCGCCGCGACCGGCGGCGCACAGCGCACCGCTGTGCAAATCATGACTGCATGACCGTTGCCGGACTTGCAGCGCGCTTTTCGACTCTCGTGATGAAAACTGCCTGTGAAGCTACTGCGGGTGACGCTACTGCCGGATGACTGCCTGAAGCGGGTCGCCGACTGCCGACGACTGTATTACGAAGCCCGGGGAAAGCCCATGCGGGCGAGCCCCGAGAAGCGCGGGTGTTGCGTGAGGCGGTTTGACTGCGGCTGTGCATGAGCGGTGAGCGGGACGATGCCGCGGTTGCGGTTTGACGCGGCGCCCCGCGTGGTGCCCAGCTCAGCGCCCAGCTTAATGTCCTGGATAAATATCGACGTCGAAGTACTGCTTCTCCAGCTTCCTGAACGTGCCGTCCTGGTGAACCTGCGCCAGCGCCTTGTTGAACATCGCCTTCAGATCGGTATCTTCCTTGCGCAGGCCGATGGCGGTGCCTTCGCCGATCGTCTTCGGGTCCTTCACGTCCGGTCCGGCCCAGCCAAAGCCCTTGCCGCGCGGCGTCTTGAGGAAGCCCGCGTCGGCCTGGATTTCGTCTTGCAGCGTCGCGTCGAGGCGGCCCGAGGCGAGGTCGGCGTACACCTGATCCTGGTTCTGATAGGGCACCACGGTCACGCCTTTGGGTTCCCACCACGCTTTGGCGTACGCTTCCTGAGTCGAACCCTGTTCGACGCCGACGCGTTTGCCTTTCAGCGATTCAGGCGTCGGCAGCAGCGGCGAGCCGGTTTTGGCGATCATGCGGGCCGGTGCGTCGAACAGCTTGTCGGAGAAGTCGATCTGCTCGCGACGCTTGTCCGTGACGGTCAGCGACGACACGATCGCATCGTATTTCTTGCCCTTCAACGCCGGAATGATGCCGTCGAGATCCTGCTGGATCCACACGCACCTGACGTTCATCCGCGCGCACAGCGCATGAGTCAGATCGGCGTCGAAGCCGACGACCTGGCCGCTCGGCGCCACCGATTCGAACGGCGGGTAGCTGGCGTCGACCCCGATGCGCACGGTCTTCCATTCCTTCGCCATCGCGCTGGTGGCCATGACCGCAAGCGCCACGCACAGTGCGAACTTCTTCATGTTTCTCCTGGATCAAACTGATCGTCGTGGTGCTTCGATCCCGACGAACGCCGGCTCGTGGCCGGCCGTCGCTATTCTAGGCGGTCAAAATTGTCGCGCCGCGCGGGATCGGGGATCGGTTCGCGGGCTGCGTTTTCAGACGGGGCGGCGGAGCCGCTGCGGCTTGGCGCGCTCTTGCGACCCGCCTGTCAGGGCCGGCCGGCGTGCCTTCGGCACCCACGTGTCTTGAAAAGGGCGGTATTTTACCCGAACAGGGACGCGGCGCCAGTGCGGCGCGCCGGGGTCGGCCACTCGGCGGACCAGCCGTTGTGCGAGCGCGACGTTGCCCGGCGCGGCGGGCTCAGCTCGCGGCCGCGCGCGCGTCGTGCGCGGCGGTTCGGCCGCTCGTTGCGCCGTCGGCCCGAACCGCCGCACGCGCCCACGGGCTTCGATTGCATGGATTTGTGGAACGATCCGGTGCGCCCGTGCCGATTGTGTAGCGCGCCGTGCGCCCCTACATTGAGTACATCGCTAATTACTCACCGGGAGTCCTTCCATGATCGAGATCCGCCGTTCCGAAGAACGCGGCCACGCCAACCACGGCTGGCTCGACTCGTATCACAGCTTCTCTTTCGCCGACTATCGCGATCCGCAACACGTGCATTTCGGCCCGCTGCGGGTCATCAACGAAGACCGCATTGCCGGTGGCCAGGGCTTCGGCACGCATGGCCATCGCGATATGGAAATCGTCACGTACGTGCTGGACGGCGCGCTGGCGCACCGCGACAGCATGGGCAACGGCTCGACCATCCGTCCGGGCGACGTGCAGCGCATGAGCGCCGGCACGGGCGTGCAGCATAGCGAGTACAACGCGTCGCAGGAGGACGCCGCGCATCTGTTGCAGATCTGGGTGATTCCGCAACGCACGGGCGACGTCCCCAGCTACGAGGAAAAACGTTTCGTCGACGCCGACAAGCGCGGCCGTCTGCGCGTCGTCGCGTCGCCCGATGGCCGCGACGGTTCGGTGACGATCCACGCGGACGCCTCGATCTACGCGGCGCTGATCGACGGTGCGGAACAGGCGACGTTGACGTTGCCGGCGGGGCGTCTCGCGTATGTGCATGTAGCGCGCGGCGCGCTGACGGTGAACGGCGAAGCGCTCCATGCGGGCGACGCAGCCAAGCTCAGCGAGATCGACACGGTGACGCTGGAGAAGGGCGAAGACGCTGAAGTGCTGCTGTTCGATCTCGGGCCGCTGAACGGATGATGGGCCTGGCGTTCGAGCGTCTGCTTCGTTGGGCGCCTGAACGCCGCCGCGCCTGAACTGAAGGGCGGCGCGCCCCACCAAACAGAAACGCCACGGAAAATTTCCGTGGCGTTTTTGCATCCGGAAGGCGGCGGCAGCCGCCCCCTTCCGCCTACACTGCGGCTCATTACTGATTCGCAGCCGGCGCCGACGCTGCGCCCTTGTGATGTTCCCAACCCTCGCGCATCTTGTCGTGACGCGCTTCCATCCTGGCAAAGCGCTGCTTCAGCGCCGTGCTGACGGTGGTTTTCTGCTGATCGTTCAGGCCGTTGTAAAACGACAGCCACGCGTCGGAGGTTTGCTGACGCAGTTGCGCATCTTTCTGCTCGACCTGCTGATGCGCGGCGGACATTGCGTTCAGATCCAGGATCGGCTGTTGCTGCGCGGCCTTGAACTGATCTTTGATCTGCTCGTGGTTGGCGCGCATTGCCTCATGGTTCTGCTTCATCGTGTTGAGCGCGGCTTGCCACTGCTTTTCCTGATCCGCGTTGAGCTTCAACTGGTCGTGCAACTGCGTGAGTTGCTTCATGAAACCGGCGTGCCAGCCGCCAGGGCCGCCGTGACCGGCGGGTTGGGCTGCATAGGCTGCGCCCGCGCCGATGGCGAGAGCAGTGGCGGCAACGGCGAGAACGCGCGACATCTTTTTGGTGGACATGTAAGGCTCCTTGTAATGGAATAGCCGACGATGCAACCGATAAACGTGGACGGCCTGCATTCGGTAAGACACAGCGTAGAGAACTGCGTCGTGCGCTGTGTTACGTGGCTTGATTCGGCTATTACGGGTCATTACGGGTGGCTTTCACCGTAACACCCGGTAACCCTTGAAGGCCGTCCGGAAACGAAAACCCTTTCAGCTGCGCGTTAAACTCCATCCCATGGCTACTCAAATACTGGTTGTCGACGACGACGTCGAATTGCGTGATCTGCTGCGCGACTATCTGGCCCGTCAGGGCATCGAAGTCTCGGTGCTGCACGACGCGGGCTCGCTCGAGCGCAGGCTCGAACGCGAGCGCCCGGACCTGATCGTGCTCGACCTGATGATGCCGGGCGTCGATGGGTTGACTGCGCTGCGCAAACTGCGCGCGTCGGGCGACGACATCCCCGTGATCATGCTCACCGCGCGTGCGGACGACGTCGACCGTATCGTCGGGCTGGAACTCGGCGCCGACGACTACCTCGGCAAGCCGTTCAACCCGCGCGAGTTGCTGGCGCGTGTGCAGGCGGTGCTACGGCGGCGTCGCACGTTGCCGTCGGCGGCCGCGCCGGAACAGCGCGAGCCGTTCAACTTCGGCCGCTTTACGCTCGACTTCCAGTCGCGCACGCTGAATCTGGAAGACAAGCCGCTCACGCTGTCCGGCAGCGAATTCGCGCTGCTGAAGATTTTTGTCAATCACCCCATGCGCACGCTGACACGCGAACGCCTGCTCGAACTGCTGCACGGTCCGGAATATGACGGCACCGACCGCGGTATCGACGTGCAGGTGTGGCGTCTGCGTCGCATTCTCGAAACCGATCCGTCCACGCCGCGCTTCATTCAAACGGTGCGCGGCCGTGGTTACGTGTTCGTGCCGGATGGCGAACAGCATGCGTCGGCCCATTGATTCGCTCTTCGGGCGACTGGCGCTGCTAGTCGTCGCGGTCCTGCTCCTGTCGCATTTCGCGTGGTTCGCGTTGATGCGCCTGGAGCGCAGCCAATTGCAGACGCGTTACGCGGTGGAAGAAGCCACGTTCCTCGTCGACGCGGTGCGTCAGCACGTCGCGCATACGCCGGATCAGCCGTTGCCGTCGCGGGTGAAGCTGGTCGATCCGTCCAGCCCGGACGTGCCGGCGGAGCGAGCCGACATGCCGGCGCCGCTCGAACGCTTTATCGAAGACGCGCGTGACCGCATGCCGCCCGGCACCCAGGTGCGCGTCGGCGAGCCGGGCCGCCCGCCCACGCTGTGGGTGCGCGGTGCGTCAGACGCCAACTGGATCGTCGTGCCGGTGCAGCCGTTGCGTCCGCCGCGCTCGCTCGACCGCACCATGCTGTGGCTCGCGATCATTTTCTCGTTCGCCGTGATGGCGGCGCTGTTCGCGGCGTGGGCGTTGCAGCGTCCGTTGCGTTCGCTTGCGCAGGCGGTGGCGCGTTTCGGCCGCGGCTTGCCGGTGCCGCCGGTGCCGGAGCGTGGTCCGCGCGAGTTGCGGCAATTGACCCATGGTTTCAATCAGATGGTGCAGGAAGTGGCGCGCACGGAAAACGATCGCGCGGTGATGCTGGCCGGCGTCGCGCACGACCTCAAGACGCCACTCGCGCGTTTGCGGCTGCGCGCTGAAATGATGGAAGAAGTGAAAATGCGCGACGGCGTGGTCCGCGACGTCGATTCGATGACGCATATCGTCGAGCAATTCCTGGTGTTCGCGCACGACGGCGCCGATCGCAGCGAAGCCGTCGAAGTCGACGCGCAATGCGAACGGGTAGTGCGCAGCTATCGCGCAGTGGCCGGCGGTGTGCCCGCCGTGCAGACCGAGTTGCACGCGGGCCCTGCGTTCCTGCTGCCGGCCGCCACGCTCGACCGGATTCTGTCGAACCTGCTCGATAACGCACATGCATATGGCGCGCCGCCGATCGTCGTCGCCACCGCGCGCACCGCGCAGGGCTACACGCTGTCGGTCAGCGACAGCGGCGGCGGTATCGCCGCGCAAGATCTGATCAATGCCAGCCGGCCGTTCGTGCGGCTCGATCCGGCGCGCGGCGGCAACGGCCATAGCGGGCTCGGGCTCGCGATCGTCGAGCGGCTGGTGCGGCGGGCAGGCGGGGAGTGGGAGATCGGCAACCACGGCGGTCGTGGCTTGCGCGTGTTGATTAGCTTCCCGTTTGAGGCGGTGCCGCGAATCGCGGCGATCTCGGAAAGCGTCTGGTAATTTCCTGCGCGCGGCCGCTCATGCGCGGCCGCTTACTTCTCTGGTTCTCTAGTTTTCTAGTTCAATACGCCAATCCACGCTAGTCCGAGAACAGCGTGTTCAGCGCATTGGCCGCGTCGCCATCCACCGTATTCCACGTCACCGTTTCGGCTTCGAAAATATAGTGCGTGGTGTATTTGCCGAGCCGCGCCAGGATCTCCTCCTGAATCAGTTCCGGCGCAACGTCCAGCTTCAGATACCACGTGGTCGACGACAGGCGCGTCTGGAACGCGCCGTATTCAGCCAGCAGATGATCGAATGCGTGCGCATCCTGATCCCGACAGACGATGACCAAATTTCCCTTCATGCGAATCTCCCGTTAAAGCGGTAGCGGCAACCTAGATATCAGGGTCGATCATACCTGCTTCATTACGGGAGCCACGAGGGAGGGACTTGCGTTGCGTCAGTGGCGCTGCATCGAGGCGTGCTTCGCTACGTGCGCCGGCGGCGTGTGTCGCGAAGCCGCGGCGGCAATCGCGGCGCCATGCTCACCAGACGTTGGCCACGGTACGCGTGGGCGGCGCGGTGTCGTCGGGCGGCAAGGCTTCGGTGCGGTCGCGGCCGCCCGATTTCGCCGCGTAGAGCGCGGTGTCGGCACGGCTCATGATCCGTTCGGGCAGGTCGTCGGGCGACAGCTCGGTAATCCCGATGCTCACGCTCAAGCCCACCGAGGCCGGCAATTTCGGCGAAGGTATCGCCTTCAGCCGCAACCGCAACCGCTCCACCACTTCATGGCCGCCGGCCAGATCGGTAGCCGGCAGCAGCAGCCCGAACTCTTCGCCACCCAGCCGGCCGATCGCATCCGAGCCGCGTAGTTCGGCGCGGCAGGTGTCGACGAAATGTTCGAGCGCGCGGTCGCCGGCGGCGTGGCCGAAGCGGTCGTTGATCTGCTTGAAGTGATCGAGATCGGCGATCGCCATGCACAGCGGCTCGTTGTTGGCATGCGCGCGCTCGATCTCGTGGCGCAACAGGTCGAGGAAGTAGCGCCGCGACAGCGCCCCGGTCAGCGCGTCGTGACGCGCCTCGGCCGACAGCAGCGTATTGGCCGACTGCAACTGCTCGGCGAGGTCGCGCGTGGCGCGATGGTGGCGCCGCTCGCGCACATACGACACGGTGATCACCCAGGCCAGCGCGACCGTGCCGGCCAGCGTCAGGAACACCAGCAAATGATCTCGCTTGTGATTGCGCAACAGTTCGGGCCAGGCCGCCAGCGGATCGACCAGATGCGCGGAGAGCCCGGAGTTCAAGCCGGTGCGGGCCTGATACAGCGACGGCACCGGCCGCTCGCTCATGCCGAACAACTGCCCGGCGATCGACGCGGGCACCCACGGCGCCTGGTCGCGCACCTGGGTGTCGACCTGAATGCTGATATCGGTAAATGCTTCGCGGCGGTAGACGATCTTGCGGTCGGCGTCGCTCATCTGCATGACGCGCGAATTCGGCAGCGCGTGGCCTTCGAGCGCGCTGTTGTGCGCCATGATGATGACGCCGTTTTCATCGGCGACGAAGGTGCCGGCGTGCGCGACCCAGTGGCGCAACCGCGCGATCCCGACCTTGGCGACCACCACGCCGACCAGCAGGCCATCGGCATAAACCGGCGCGGCGATGAAGATGCCCGGCTCGCCGCTCGCGCGGCCGACGCCATAGGCTTCCGCAAAAGCCCCAAGCAGCGCGTTGGCCAGATAGCCGCGCTCGCGCATGTCGATGCCGACGAACGACTGCTGCGCCGCCTGCGGATTGCTGATGGAATTGCTCGACGCGACGCAGATGCCGTTGGCGTTGACGAGCCAGATCTGGTCGAGTCCGGAGAAGCCTTGCGCGTCGTGCAGGAACTCGCTCACGGCGCTCATGCGGGCGTCTTTTAACAGCGCGGCGTGCAGGGCGGGTTCCGCCGCCGCGCCGTTCGCGGCATAATTCTGCGATTGCACCAGAGCGTGCTGGACAACGTCCATTTCGGCCATGGTGGCGGGAATGGCCCGCGACATCGCGAGGTCGCTGGCAATCACTTCCGCCATGTTGTCGACGATCGACGTGGACATCTGCCGCTGCGTGTGCAGGGCCGCGTCCAGCTCTTGCTGTACCATCCGGTCCGCGACCATGCCGGCCACGAACCAGCAAACCAGTACGATCAGCGCGAAGCTGATCGGTCCGGTTGCCTGGCGCAAGGTTGTCCTGTTCATCGACCCTCTGATCCGTCTGGCTGTGACATGCAACTAGCTCGTTCGTGGCAGCGCGCTGGCGCTGTTCGGCTCTCGTGGAAGCGGCTCGCGATGCGCCGCTGCCGTGTCGCGGCGCGGTGGCCGGACAGAGCGCCGGCCGGTGCGTCGTCTCCTGATTTTAACCGTCATGGGGCCTGACGCCACCGTTATTGCGGGAATGCAAACGGTGTGTCGCGGCGATCAGGTTGATAACGGCAGTTCAGCCCGTTTCTTGATGGTCGTGCGGGTTTTCCGCACGCGAAGCTGACGACTGGATCAAGCCTGCCTCGAAACCCCGCCAGGCTTTAACCAGGCGTTTGCCGCGAGATATCGCTATTTACCGCTAAAGGTTGTGCCTGAAACATAGGATGGTGTAGTGTCGTGCCGTCCAAAACAAGGAAAGCCCGCCAGCCTTCGGGCGGCGCCTGCGGCGACAGGAGTCCGGCTCGATGGTTGCGGTCCGGGCGGCTCGTCCACGGACACGGCCGTCACCGGCCCACGTGTCTCCAACGCTAACGATTT
Organism: Paraburkholderia sp. BCC1876; assembly: GCF_902833695.1. NCBI lineage: Bacteria > Pseudomonadati > Pseudomonadota > Betaproteobacteria > Burkholderiales > Burkholderiaceae > Paraburkholderia > Paraburkholderia sp. BCC1876. The sequence goes on from NZ_CADFGI010000009.1 coordinate 101,213, forward strand.
ACCGCGCCCACGCGTTTTTGCCATGCCTGATTTCCGCTTTCCGGACCGATCTTCAGACCGTCGCGCGCCTGCCTCGGCCTCCTTCGTACGTTTCGCTTTCATCAACGGGGAGGGCCTCTGATGGATTTCAGCTTCAACCTGAAGCGCACCGCCAATGCGTCCGCATGGCGGGTGTTGCCCAACCGCTGGGACTTCGTCGCGTTTCCGCTGATCATCTGCATCATCGCGATGGCGGCGATCGGTTTCCACGAAACGCTGGCGCCGATGTCGACGCTCAAGACCCAGGCCATCTCGCTCGACCCGTCGAACCTGCCTGAATATGCCATGCGCACCACGTTGCGCATGCTCGCGGCCATGGTTGCGTCGCTGTTCTTCACGCTCGTATACGGCACGCTGGCGGCCAAGAGCCGGCGCGCCGGTCTGGTGCTGGTGCCGATTCTCGACATCCTGCAGTCGGTGCCGGTGCTGGGCTACATTTCGTTTACGGTCACCTTCTTTCTCGCGCTGTTTCCAGGCCGCGTGCTCGGCGCCGAACTGGCGGCGATCTTCGCGATCTTCACGAGCCAGGCGTGGAACATGACGTTCAGCTTCTATCAGTCGCTGCGCACGGTGCCGCGCGATCTGGACGAAGTGTCGCGCGGCTTTCATCTGACCTCGTGGCAGCGCTTCTGGAAGCTCGAAGTGCCGTTCTCGATGCCCGGCCTCATCTGGAACATGATGATGTCGATGTCGGGCGGCTGGTTCTTCGTGGTCGCTTCGGAAGCAATCACCGTCGGCAACAACACGATCACGCTGCCGGGCATCGGCGCGTATCTCGCGCAGGCGATCTCGGACAAAAACCTGCACGCGATCGGCTGGGTGATTCTCGCCATGACGGTCGTGATTCTCGCGTACGACCAGTTCCTGTTCCGTCCGCTGGTCGCGTGGGCCGACAAGTTCCGCATGGAAAACACCAGCTCGGGCGACGCGCCGGAATCCTGGCTGCTCGACCTGATTCGCCGCACCCGTCTGATTCACCGTCTGCTGGTGCCGGTCGGCTGGATGTTCGCGCGGGCCGCGCGGGTGAATTTCCGCCTGCCGGCGTTCAACGCGCCGCGTTTCCAGATTCCGCAGCGCGAGAAAAGCTCGAAGCTCGGCGACATGCTGTGGGCTGCGCTGGTGCTGGTCGCCACGGTGTACGTGGTGTACCGCGTGTTCACCTACGTGCGTACCGGCGTCTCGCTCGACGAGGTCGGCCACGTGTTCGTTCTCGGGCTCATCACGCTGTTGCGGGTGATTCTGCTGATCGCGATCGCCTCGGTGATCTGGGTGCCGATCGGGATTCTGATCGGGCTGCGTCCGGCGCTGGCTGAAAAGATCCAGCCGCTTGCGCAGTTCCTCGCCGCGTTCCCGGCCAACCTGCTGTTTCCGGTGTTCGTGATCGTGATCGTGCGCTTTCACCTGAACCCGGACATCTGGCTGTCGCCGCTGATCGTGCTCGGCACGCAGTGGTATATCCTGTTCAACGTGATTGCCGGCGCCAGTTCGTACCCGAACGACTACCGCGAAGCCGCCAAGAACTTCCAGATTCGCGGCTGGCAATGGTGGCGTCAGATCATGCTGCCGGGCATCTTCCCGTACTACGTGACCGGTGCGATCACCGCGTCGGGCGGCGCGTGGAATGCGAGTATCGTCGCGGAATTCGTGCAGTGGGGCGACACCAAGGTCGCCGCGCACGGCTTGGGCGCGTACATCGCGCAAACCACCGCGGCCGGGGACTATCCGAAGATCATTATGGGCATCGCCGTGATGTCCCTGTTCGTGACGCTGTTCAACCGCCTGCTGTGGCGTCCGATGTACGCCTATGCCGAAGCCAAGCTCCGGCTCGATTAAGTAATAAAGGCTAAACGCGATGCAAAATCCTAAAGCTGCTATGACCGCCGCGCCGATCCAGACTCCGCCGATGCCGCCGCGCCTCGGCGAAGAGATCCTGCGCGTCAAGGACGTGTGCCGCGGGTTCAACAAGTCGCAGGGCGAGCTGCTCGTCCTCGACGACGCGAATCTGTCGCTGCGCGAAGGCGAGATCGTCGGGTTGCTGGGCCGTTCGGGCTCGGGCAAGTCGACGCTGTTGCGCATCATCGCCGGTCTGATCGAACCGACCGACGGCGAAGTCACGTATCTGGGCAAGCCGCTCAGCGGTCCCGCGCGCGGCATCGCGATGGTGTTTCAGACCTTCGCGCTGTTCCCGTGGCTGACCGTGCTGCAGAACGTGGAAGCGGGTCTCGAGGCGCAAGGCGTCGGCGCGAGCGAGCGGCGCACCCGCGCGCTGGCCGCGATCGATCTGATCGGTCTGGACGGCTTCGAAAACGCCTATCCGCGCGAGTTGTCGGGCGGCATGCGTCAGCGCGTCGGCTTTGCCCGCGCGCTGGTGGTTGACCCCACGCTGCTGCTGATGGACGAGCCGTTCTCCGCGCTCGACGTGCTGACCGCCGAAACGCTGCGTACCGACCTGCTCGATCTGTGGACGCAAGGCCGCATGCCGATCAAGGCGGTGCTGATCGTCACGCACAACATCGAGGAAGCGGTGTTCATGTGCGATCGGATTCTGGTGCTGTCGTCGAATCCGGGCCGCGTGATCGCCGAGATCAAGGTGCCGTTCAAGCATCCGCGCAACCGTCTGGACCCGGCGTTCCGCCGCCTCGTCGACGAGATCTACGCGAAGATGACCGCGCGTCAGACCGACGAAAAGACCAAGAAGGGTCTCGAGTTGCATAGCTGGCTGCCGCATGTGTCGACCAACCTGATGGCGGGTCTGATCGAAACGCTGGCCGCCGCGCCGTACCACGGCCGCGCCGACATGCCGGAAATCGCCCGCTCGCTGCATCTGGAGGTCGACGATCTGTTCCCGGTGGCCGAAGTGCTGCAACACCTCGGTTTCGCCGACGTGCGCGAAGGCGACATTTTCCTGACGCCGCCGGCGCGGGTGTTCTCCGAGTTCGGCACTCAGGAACGGAAGATGATGTTCGCCGAGCATCTGCTGCGGCACGTGCCGCTCGCCGCACGGATCAAGAAGGTGCTGAACGAACGGCCGGGGCATCGCGCGCCGCGCGTGCGCTTCGAGCAGGAGCTGGAGGATTTTCTGTCGGACAGCGCGGCGGAAGAGACGCTCGACGCGGTCATCAACTGGGGCCGTTATGGCGAGATCTTCTCGTATAACGACCAGACCGAAATCTTCAGTCTGGAAGACGTGGAGTCTTAAGCGCAGAGGGTTGGCGCGGTTCGGTTCGTTCGCCGGACGCAGCAGGCAAAAACGGCAGGGGAGACCCTGCCGTTTTTTTATTGCCGTGTGCTCGGGGCGGCGTGCTTATCGCTGAGTACTTGCCGCTAAATGCGTAGCCCGAACGCTTATTGCAGATTGCCCCACCGCTCGACCGCCGGTTCCGCCGACGCCCACTTCCAGCCCTTATCCTGCTGACACGCGCTGGCCGTATACCAGTCCTCATGCGCCTTCGCACCCTCGCCGTCCTGCACCGAGAACACGAACTCCTTGCACAGGGCGAGCGCCGAGCCGAACGCGCGCGTCACGCGCACCTGGCCGTGGCCGTTCTCGATTGGCAGCGTGTGCTTGATCGCCCATGGTCGCGTTTCGCCGACCGGCATCGCGCCCGCGAGCGCGGCGATCAGGTTCTGCTGGTCTTCGTGCATGTTGCGCATGTAGCGGCCGACGGCTTCGTCGGTTGCGGCTTGCACCGCGATGCCGACGCCGATGCCGATCGCCGGGTTCGACGTCACCAGACCCGACGCGACCCCGGCGGCCGCACCGCTCGCCGCGCCGACCGACGAGCAGCCGCTCGTCAACAGCGCCGCGCCGACGCACACTGCGCCGGCCAGCACGAGCCGCAACGGGCTACCTGAGAGCGCGGCACGCAACGGACGACGTACGCCCCCTGAGGCGGCCGAAGAAGCCGCAGACGAGCCCGCCATCATTGCAGCGCACCCCAGCGTTCGGTAGCCGGCTCGGCCGACGCCCATTTCCAGTTGTCGCCGTCGCGACAGATCGACGCGACGTAAAACGCGCTGCTGGCGGGCACATTCTTGGTGGCGGTGGTATCGACCGAGAAGACGATTTCCTTGCAGTCGAGCGCGCCCGCGCTAATCGCGCGGCTGACGGTCACGCGGCCGTGTTCGTCGTCTTCGATCGGGAACGAGTGGGTCACGCTCCACGGCGCGATCGCGCCGACGTCGAGCGGCCCGGCGATCTTGGCGATGCCGTCCTGCGTATTCGTGTGGACCACGCGCTCCGAGTACTGCACGCCTGCTTTGGCCGCGGCGACCGCGCCGAGACCGATGCCGGTGGCGACCGCCGCATTGCTGGTGACTTTGGCCGCGAGCGCGGCGCCCCCAATACCGGCTCCGGCCACGGCGCCTTCCGAGTACAGCGAACTACAGCCGCTCAACGCCGACGAGATCGCCACGGCCAGTGCAACGACCGCGGTTGCATTGGGGCGTCCACGCCCGGCCGTCTGTTTTACCCATTCGGCCCACACCATACTTTTTTGCATTTCCCTGTCTCTGCTCCTGCAAGTGCCTTTCGTTTCACGCGCGAACAGCGCCGGGTGAGCGAACGGCACGTCATCCAATGCGACAACTACGCGGCACTACGTGCTGCCGCATTTTGCAGGATGCCATTTGTAATTGGCAGTGGGAAAGTGCAAGCAATTGCAAAAAGTGGTGCGATTCAAGCGGGTTTCTGATTGACAGTCACCCGTTTGATTGGCGATGCGAAGGGATTGTTGACGCGCTTGTCAGCGTGCCGGGAAGCCGCGCGACGGAATTTTCTACTGCTCGACTTCGTCGTCCGCGCCGCCTTCGTCGCCGTAGGCGCTCAAGCGGTTGTACAGCGTTTTGAGACTGACGCCGAGCGCTTTCGCCGCGCGTCGTTTGTCGCCGCCGCAATATTTGAGCGTGCCGAGAATGATCTGTTTTTGCGCGTCCGCGAGCGGTGTGCCGATCCACACGCTCATCGCATCGCCCTGCGTCACGGGTTTTTTCACGCGCGACGCGAGATGTGGATGCGGCAATTCGACCGTCTTCTCCGCGAGAATGAACGCGCGATACACGGCGTTTTTCAACTCACGCACATTGCCCGGCCAGGACCAGGTGCGCAATGTTTCGAGCGAGCGTTTGCTGAAGCTTTTGCTGGCGGATTCCTGCTGGTTCAGCAACGCGAGAAAGTGCTGGGCGAGCAGTTCGCGATCGCCCTCGCGTTCGCGCAACGGCGGCGCGCGCAACGGGAAAACCGCGAGACGGTACATCAGATCTTCGCGCAGTCCGTTCTCTTTCACGGCCACGGCCGGGTCGCGATTGGTGGCGGCGATCACGCGCACGTTGCCGCTGATCAGATCGTTGCCGCCGACGCGGAAGAACGTGCCGGTCTCAAGCGCGCGCAGCAGTTTGACCTGACGCACCGGCGCCATTTCGGTGATTTCGTCGAGGAACAGCGTGCCGCCGTTCGCGTGTTCGAAATAGCCGACGCGGCCCTGCACCGCACCGGTGAAGCTGCCTTTTTCATGGCCGAACAGTTCGGCTTCGATGAGCTCGTCGGGAATCGCGCCGCAGTTCACGGCGACGAAAGGCATGTCTTTGCGGCTGCTTTGATCGTGAATCGTGCGGGCGATCAGCTCCTTGCCGGTGCCGGATTCGCCGATGATCAACGCGGTCGCGTCGGTGCCGGCCACGCGTTCGATCTGCTCGTACAGATCGAGCATGACCGGCGACGAGCCATATAACAGCCCGTACGATTTGAGTCCCGCGATGCCGTCCGCGACGCGCTGCTTCGCCTGTGCCGAAGTATTGCCGCCGGCGGAGACGGGCGAGTCCAGATCGATTGACGCCATAAACGGGGAGTCCTGTGCAAATGGGTTGCGTTGTTGCGGCGCGCAGGCCTGAAACGAGATCGGCCGCGACGGCCAATATCTCACAAAGGTCGATTTAACCACTTCGACGCCGCTTCCGGCAAACGATGTGACGGTCGCCGAAAACACTTTCCGCACGCTCGGTCGAAAGTGCCTGACGCGAATTCGCTCGCATTGCGAAGAGGCAAAGTTACCGGGCACGGCGTTTGCGCCTAGTACCCGACACGCGTGTGCTTTTGCGCCATCCATTGAAGCACGGCGAGCGCGGCGCTGGCGGTTCGCCAGCCCGCACAGGCGCGGAAAAGGGAAAAGCCCACGCCAACGCCGAACTCAGACCAGGAGTGAATGATGACTGACACCGCGCAACAGCTTGCACTCGGCGGGCAGAAGATCGTCGAGGATCTGCGGGTGCTGCTGAAGGACTCGGAAGAGATGCTGCGACTTGCCGCCAATGTGCCGGGCGAAGGCGTCGACGCGCTGCGCGACAAGCTTGGCACCCATGTCGAGACGCTGCAGTCCGCGCTCGGCGACGCGCAGCAGAATGCCCAGCGGCGCTATCGCACGGCGACCGTCAATACCGAACGCTACGTGCGGCATAACCCGTGGCGCTCCATCGGCATTGCCGCAGGCGTAGGCTTCGTGCTGGGCGTGCTGACCGCGCGCTAAGGCGCGGCACGCTATCCGTTCGCTTTAAGACCATAAGGAGTTCACAATGGGACGACCCAGGATCGGTATCTTCGGCGCGCTGATGGCGCTTGGCGGCTTTCTCGCGGTTCGCTACGTGCAGCAGCGCAACCGCGCCGCGCAGGGGCCGGCGGCGCGTGAATTGAGCCGCTGGGAAGGCGAGGGCGGCGCGGTCGCGGCGCCGGTGGCGCCGGCCGCCACGGTAGCGGCGGTCAACCCGGACACGCCGGGCGCGCATGGCACCAACGGCGCGGCGCATCCGAACGGGCACGACGCCGCGTGGCCGTTTCCGCGCAGTTAGGTAGTGCGCCGCCGGTGCGTGGACAGGGCAGGATCGATCGCGGCGAAGACGCGGCTAGCGGGCTTGGCAGTGAGATGAGGAGGCGCACCGCTCTGCCCGGCGGTGCAACCAGGGATGCAAGGTGCACCTTGCTGAACTGTCTCGATAAAGCTTTATAATAGGTAAATCAACAACAATGACGGCGGCTTAACCGGTGTTTTGTCGTCAATTGTTGCAGTATTGAACCAGGTTGCCGGTTTGGCAGGGTATGCGAAGTTAGCGTGTGCTCACGTCGCAACACCATGCGCCGCAGCCGGGCGCAGTGCCGCCGAGCCGCTTTTAGACATGCTTCCAGCATGTTTCTCCACTCACGCTTGCAGGCTTTCGAGACGCGATGCCACATGTACTGATTGTCGATGACGACGCGAGTACCCGCGAGGCGCTTGCCGCCATCATCGGGGAAGACGGCCTGACCACCGCCACCGCGGGCGATTTGCGCGAAGCGCGCATTCAACTGGTCCGGCAGATGCCGGACGTCGTCTTTACGGATTTGAAGCTACCCGACGGCCTCGGGGTCGATCTGTTCGAAGATCTGGACCCGCGCTCCGGCGTGGAAGTGATCGTGATTACCGGTCACGCGACGGTCGAGTCGGCCGTGAACGCGCTGAAAATGGGCGCCACCGACTATCTGGTCAAGCCCATCAACATGCAGCGCGTGAAGGCGATCCTGTCGCGCCTGCCGCGTGCCGGCGACCTGAAAGCGGAAATCGGCACCTTGCGCGGCGAGCTGCGCCGCATGGGCCGCTTTGGTTTGATGCTCGGCAATTCGCCGGCCATGCAGGAGGTCTACGACCAGATCGGCCGGGTTGCGCCGACGGCGGCCTCGGTCATGCTGGTGGGCGAATCGGGCACCGGCAAGGAAGTCGCCGCGCAGACGCTGCACCAACTGAGCTTGCGCCGCAAACATGCGTTCCTGGCGGTCAATTGCGGCGCGATTTCGCCGAATCTGATCGAGTCGGAAATGTTCGGCCACGAACGCGGCTCGTTCACCGGCGCGGACCGCCAGCACAAGGGCTATTTCGAGCGCGCGAACGGCGGCACGCTGTTCCTCGACGAAATCACCGAGATGCCGATCGAGTTGCAGGTGAAGCTGCTGCGCGTGCTGGAAACCGGCATGTTCATGCGGGTCGGCACGACCAAGGAAATCGAAACCGACGTGCGGCTGATCGCGGCGACCAACCGCGATCCGGAGCAGGCGGTGCTGGAAGGCAAGCTGCGGCTCGACCTGTATCACCGGCTGAACGTGTTTCCGATCAGCTTGCCGCCGTTGCGCGATCGCGGCAAAGACGTCGAACTGCTGGCGCAGGCGTTCCTCGACGAACTCAACGAGCGCCACGCCACGAAGAAGCATTTCCCCGCCGCCGTGAAGGACATGCTGATGTCGTATCCGTGGCCCGGCAATGTGCGTGAGTTGAAGAATTACGTGCAGCGCGCACACATCATGTCGGGCACGGACTCGGACAGCACCGCGACGGTGCCGTTGCAGATCACGCTGTCGAAGCCCGCGGCCGGCACGGCGATCACGATTCCGTTCGGCACGTCGCTCGCCGAAGCGGATCGTCAGTTGATTCTGGCCACGCTCGAGCAATGCGGCGGCGTGAAGACGCGTGCGGCCGAGATTCTCGGCATCAGTTTGAAGACGCTGTACAACCGTCTGGTGGAGTACGGCAACGACGCGCGCGACGACGGCGATGCCGCCGATGAATCGCGCGCGCTGGGCGGCGCGGACGCTTAATCGCGGACGCTGAAGCGCGTCACGGCTTGGGCTCGCCTGGCAGACAGCCAGGCGTTCAAGCGTGAACGCTTCATGCCCCGCGTCATCCCTTCAGCGCCTCGCGGCCGCGGCCACAACGGCACACGCCTTGCTGCATTCCATAGCACCGGAACGCAAACGAGGATAACCCATATGCCGGACACCACCGCCGCTCCCGCGCTTCCCCTGTCGAAGCACGCTCATCGTCCCGAGCCGATCGAACCGCCGTCGGCGCCGCCGATTCCTCCGCCCACGCCCGGCGAGCCCGACACGGTGCCGAGTCCGGCGCCGCCCGCTATCGAACCCATCGAACCGGTCGGCCCGCCGATCGGCGACCCGCCGCCGCAACCCACGCAAACGCCACAAGCCAGCATGCGACCGCCGTCCGACTCGCCGCGCATGCAACTCTGACGCGCTTGGTGCGCTGCGCCACAGTTCGGCGCAGCAATTTTATGTACTTGTTACAAAGCCGACGACTCTTTTACCGGCAATTTGCCGTCGTGACCCCTAGACTGTACTGATGCCGCTCATCTGGCGGCGGGCTTCCCCTGGAGGCATCGAACATGAGACATCCAGCACTGCGACGCTCAGCGCGCCATACGAAGCGCGACGCCCGGCCGGGCGGCAGCAAGAGCGGTCCGCCCGATAATCTGGCCAATCCGCCCGATGAACCCGCGTCGCACAATCCGGCCGCGCAGAACCGCGTCGCGCCCGATGCCCCGCCGGACGGCGAGCACAACCAGGGCGGCGTGCGTCAGGAAGGGCTGGAGTACCAGCGCGATCTGGGCTCGGAGCAGGACGCATAGGGCGGATTCGGGCCGCGTCGGCGGCCGGCAGCCAGGCTTCCTGTTTCCTCATACAAAGCAGAAAAAATTTCTTCGCGACGCGCTGGCGTTGCGCGTTTCTGCTCGTCGGTCACATTTGCATACATTTTTATTTCCAACATCTCATAAAAAGGCACGCGACTTGCGTGCACCTTTTTGGCACATATCCGACTACAACGAAGCAACTGAACCAGGTGGAGCATTAACCAATGAGCAGACTGATCGTGGTATCGAATCGTGTCGCACCGACTCAGGAAGGCCGGCCCGCAGCGGGTGGCCTGGCGATCGGCGTGCTGGACGCGTTGAAGGAAACCGGCGGAGTCTGGTTCGGCTGGAGCGGCGAGACGGTGGCGGAGCCGTCCGCTCCGGTCATCGAGAAGCAAGGCAATGTGACGTACGCGACCGTGGGTCTGACCAAGCGCGACTATGACCAGTACTACCGCGGCTTTTCCAACGCCACGCTGTGGCCGACGTTCCACTATCGCAATGACCTGTCGCGCTACGACCGGCAGGAATACGCGGGCTATCAGCGCGTGAACGCGACGCTCGCGAAGCAACTCAAGGAGTTGCTCAAGCCCGACGACATCATCTGGGTGCACGACTATCATCTGCTGCCGTTCGCGCGCTGCCTGCGCGAGCTGGGCGTGAAGAATCCGATCGGCTTTTTCCTGCATATTCCGTTTCCGGTGCCGGAGGTGCTGCGCACGATTCCGCCGCACGAGGAGCTGGTCAAGGCCATGTGCAGCTACGACGTGGTCGGCTTCCAGACGGAAGCGGATCGTCAGTCGTTCGTCGATTTTATTGAGCGCGGTCAGCATGGCACGTCGAGCGAAGACGGCATGGTGCACGCGTACAACCGCTTCCTGAAAGTGGGCGCGTATCCAATCGGTATCTATCCGGACGCGATCGCCAAGGCCGCCGAGCAGTTCACCGATCGCAAACCGGTGCGCAGTCTGCGCGACGGCATGCGCGGTCGCAAGCTGATCATGAGCGTCGACCGGCTCGATTATTCGAAGGGGCTGGTGGAGCGCTTCCAGGCGTTCGAACGTCTGCTGCTGAATGCGCCGGGCTGGCACGGCCGGGTTTCGCTGGTGCAGATCGCACCGCCGACCCGCGCGGACGTGGCGACGTATCAGCGAATTCGTCAGACGCTGGAAGGCGAGGCCGGCCGCATCAACGGTCGCTTCGCGCAGCTCGACTGGACACCGATCCAATACCTGAACCGCAAGTACGAACGCAATCTGCTGATGGCGCTGTTCCGGCAATCGCAGGTGGGTTATGTGACGCCGCTGCGCGACGGGATGAACCTCGTTGCCAAGGAGTACGTCGCGTCGCAGGACCCCGCCGATCCGGGCGTGCTGGTGCTGTCGCAATTCGCCGGGGCGGCGGAGCAGTTGCCGGGCGCGCTGGTGGTCAATCCGTTCGATCTGTCGCAAATGGCCGAGGCGCTGGAGCGCGCACTGTCGATGCCGCTCGCCGAACGCCAGGCGCGTCACGCCGACATGATGGCGCCGATGCGCGAAAACAATCTCTCGGTGTGGCGCGATACGTTCCTCGGCGATCTGCGCAATGTCGCGACGGCTTCTTCGGTGACGGCCAAAGCGGTAAAGCTCGCTGACGTGACGGCATCGTCGTCGTCGTGACCGGTGGGTGACGGCACGCAGGCTGATCACGTCTGATAAAGATTGAAGGACGAAAACAGGAAGGGCGCGAATCGCATGTTGCGATTCGCGCCCTTCGTGCATGGGCTCGTCTGACCGACAGCGGGCTTTAACCCGCCGATAAAAACCTCACGCCGGTTGCGTGCTGATCCGCTGTCTGACCCGCAACGTACTGACGACCGCGGCGACCGCCGAAAAACCCGCGGCTACATACAGCGCGACCGTCGGCCCATTCTGCGGCGCGATGCCGAAGATCAGCGCGACCAGCGCCGCGCCGAGCGTCTGCCCGATCAGGCGCGCGGTGCCCAGCATGCCGCTCGCGCCGCCGCTGCGTTCGCGCGGCGCGGCCGACAACATGGTGCGATTGTTCGGCGACTGAAAAATGCCGAAGCCCGCGCCGCACAAGGCCATGCGCCACGCGATCTGCATGGCGTCCGGATGCGCGCCGAGCGTGGCGAGCAGCAGCAGGCCGAGGGTCATCGCGGCGAGGCCGATGCCGCCGAGCCAGCCCGACGACACCTTGTCCGACAGCACGCCGGCAATCGGCGCGGCGATGATGATCACCGCCGGCCATGGCGTCATCAGCAGACCGGTTTCCACCTGCGATAACCCCAAGGTCTCCTGCAGCAAAAACGGCAGCGACACGAAGGCCAGCATCTGCGCGCAGAACGAACAGACCGACGTGCCGATCGACAGCGCGAACACGGGAATTTTCAATAGATCGATCGGCAGCAACGGCGCCGACTGCGTCAACTGACGGCGCACGAAGAAGTAGCCGATCACCACTGCGCCGACCGCTTCGAGCAGGACGTAGCCGAGTTGTTCGCCGTGGCCGAGTCCGTCGACGGCGAAGATCAGCAGGCCGAACACGAACGCGTTCATCACCGCGCTCAGGTAGTCGTAGGGCGATTCGTGGCCGGGGTTCATCGGCAGCGCCTTGAAGCCGCCGACGATCGCCGCGATGCCGATCGGCACGTTGATCGCGAACAGCCACGGCCACGATGCGACCGCGAGCACGCCGGACGCGATGGTCGGCCCGATCGCCGACGACACCGCGACCACCATCGCGTTGATCGCGACGCCGCGACCGAGTTGCGCGGGCGGATAGATCATCCGCACCAGCGCGGTATTCACGCTCATCACGCCGGCCGCGCCGAAGCCCTGGACCACGCGCGCGAGCGCGAGGGTGTTCAGCGAGGTCGACAACGCGCAACCGAACGACGCCACCGTGAACAGGATCAGGCCGCCCAGATAGATGCGCCGGTAGCCGATCCGATCGCCGAGCGACGCGAGCGGCAACAGCGAAATGGTGATGGCCAACTGGTACGCGTTGACGACCCAGATCGAGCTGGCCGCGCTGGCGTGCAGCGTGCGCGCGATCGTCGGTAGCGCGACGTTGGCGATCGCGCTGTCGAGCACCGCCAGCGTCAGCGCGAGCGCGATCACCAGCATCGCCCAGTAACGCTGCGGAATCGGCAGGCCTTGTTCGGTGCTGTCCGATAGCGATGGGGTGGGAGAGGGCGGAGCGCCGTCTTCGCGCGGTGGTTGTGCGTGCATCGATTGTTCGAATGGGGGGTGAGACAGAGCACGCGACTGACCGCCCGCGTGCCCGCCTGTGCCGGACACGCCGGTGTCGATTCACTACGTACGCGACCGGCGCCGCAAAGCGCACGCCGGCCGCGCGTTCGCCGCGTTACTTCAGTTCGTACAGACCCGTGTGCGTGGTCGAGTCGAGTTCGTTCAGATGCGTCATGAAGCGCGCGACCGCGTTGGTGGTTTCCGCGTCGATCGGCAGATGCGGCACCTTCAGCGCATGCAGACGGAAGATGTAGCGATGTGCCCTGTCGCCCCGTGGCGGCGCGGCGCCGCCGAAGCCGGCCGTGCCGTAGTCGTTGCGCAGTTGCAGCGCGCCTTGCGGCAGCAGCGAGCCGTCCGCTTTGCCGGCATCGCGCGGCAGTGTGCGGGCCTCGGCCGGAATGTTCACCACGACCCAATGCCAGAAGCCGCTGCCGGTCGGCGCGTCGGGATCGTGAACGGTGAGCGCGAAGCTTTGGGTGTCGGCCGGCGGTGCGTCCCAGTGCAAGACCGGCGAGATGTTTTCGCCGTCCACGCCGAACGCTTTGTCGTGATACTCGTGGGCTTTCGGCATGAAGCCGTTGGTGGGGAAGTCGTCGGACCAGAGACGAAAATCAGCCATGATGTGTCTCCCTAGTAAGTGGTTCTGCGCCGATCGGGGCGGGCGGTTTGGCTGCCGCTTGGAGCTTGCGGCGAGCGCTGAAACAACGCGCGGCGAGGCCCCGGGTGAGCCAATCGAGTGTATCACCAGCCGCTCCGGGATTCGCTCCACACGGGCAGGCTACAAGCGGCTTTCAGCCGCGTTCCTCGAAGCTCGGCGCGTCGCTCTTCAACCACGCCACCAGCCGCTCCAGCATGCCCGCGATATCGCGATTGGCACCACGCAATGCGCATTCCCACACCACCGCGACGCGCCAGCCGTCGGCGAGCAAGGCCGCGCTCACCTTGTCGTCGTTGCTGCGATTACGGCCGATCTTGTCGCGCCAGAACTCGGGCCGCGTTTGCGGCCATTTGAAAAGATGACAGTCGTGACCGTGCCAGAAGCAGCCGTGCACCAGCACCACGGCGCGGTAGCGCGGCAGCACGATGTCGGGACGTCCCGGCAGATCGCGCGCATCGAGACGGAAGCGGAAGCCTTGCCGATGCAGCAGGCTGCGGATCAGGATTTCCGGCTTCGTATTGCGACCGCGGATGCCGGACATCATGCGGCTGCGGGTCGCGCTATCGACGATATCGACCATGTTCAGACGCGTCCGCGCCGGTCTTCACCGCACGGCGCAGCGAGGCGGTCAGGCGTACAGCGAGAGGGCTTGCTTCGAACCACGGGGCGTCTCCTCGGCGAGCAGGGTTTGCACATGCGGCAGCATGATGCGCGCCACTTCGCGCATGACGGGCATGACGACGCTGTTGCCGAACTGCCGGTAAGCCTGGGTGTCGCTGACAGGGATCCGGAAGGTGTCGGGAAAGCCCATCAGCCGCGCGCATTCGCGTGGGGTGAGGCGGCGTGGGCGCAGCGACTCGCCTTGATAGACCAGAATCTCGGAGCCGTCCTTGTGATAACGCGCCGACAGCGTACGCGTGACGCTATCCGGATACGCCATGCCGAAGCCGAAACCATTGCCCGCCGCGCGGTGCTTTTCCGCGTAGTTCTGCAGGTAGGTCCACAGATTCGACGTGAGCGTGTACTTCGGCTGGACGCGTTTGGCGGTGTGATCGAAGAAGCGGTCGTGGTCCCACGGCAGCACCGGTTCGCTGCCGTCCGTGCGATGCAGGATCGAGCCGAGGCGCGGGCCGTGTTCCGGCAAGCGCAGATCGTCCCACGAGAACGAGGTCTTGCCGCGAAAGCCGACGATGAGGATCCGCTCCCGATGCTGCGGCGTGAAATGCTGACCGTCGATCACGCGGTAATGCACTTCGTAGCCCAGTTCGTCGCGCAGGGTTTGCAGGATCACGTCGAACGTGCGGCCTTTGTCGTGCGACAGCAGGTTCTTCACGTTCTCCAGCAAAAAAGCGGCGGGGCGCTTGGCCGCGATGATGCGCGCGACGTCGAAAAAGAGCGTGCCTTGCGTCGTGCATTCGAAACCGTGCGGCCGCCCGAGGGCGTTTTTCTTGCTGACGCCGGCGATCGAAAACGGCTGGCACGGAAAGCCGCCGAGCAGCACGTCGTGGCTCGGCACGTCTTCCGCCGGAAACGTCACAATGTCGCCGATCAGCGCATGCTCGGCACCGCCTGGATAGTTCTCGCGGTACGTCTTGGTGGAAAAATCGTTCCACTCGCTGGTGAATACACACTCGCCGCCTTGCGCTTCGAAACCCATGCGAATACCGCCGATGCCGGCGAACAGATCGACGAAACGGAACGAGGCGCCGCCGGCGGTTTTGCGTGCGTGACCGCCGTCGATTCGCGCGTTGCCTTGCAGCAGATCGCGCAAGGCCGGCTCCAGCATCGCGGGGCACGGGGTCGCGCCTTTTTCCCAGCGGCGCACCGTCTTGATGTCTTTGCCGACGTGCGCGGCGATTTCGCGTTGAGTGAAGCGGGCGCGCGCCTGTCGGAGCAGTTCGAGCGGTGCGGCGAGGGTCACGGAAGTCCTTGCTGGGAATTTTTGCGGACATTATGACCTAAGGTCGTCCCTTTTTCCCTATTTTCGACGCAGAGCGGTGGAAAATTTCGACTGTCGGCGATGCGTATCCGCTAAACGCGGCTGTCACAGTTGGGCGTGTACGCTACCGAAGCGACGCAAATTCCCTGCGTAGCGACGTGTTGAGGCCGCAGCGCGATTCGCGGCCATTTTTTTTATTGATGGATATGTGGGTATGGCGAGGCGGCAGGCGCGCAAAGGCCCGCCGCGCTGAAACTCAGCGGCGCCCGGATTCGACCTCAAACGAGGCGGCTGTTATCGACGGGATAAGGCGGTGGGAACAGCGCGGCGACCGCTGGCGTGAGGGTGTCCCAGGCCAGTTGCGGTTCGGCTGCGAACTGATCGAGCTGGAGCAGCAGGCTGTCCACCGAGCACAGTTGCGCGTGGGAGAGATAGCCGGTGTCGAGCAGCGTGTATAAACGCTGGCGCCAATAGGCGGGAGGCAGGATCGGACCGCCGAGATCGCCGTGTAAAGAAAGCCGCATTGCGCGCGAAATGTGCGCGATATCCCGGTCGACCAGCGCGGCCTGGGACGAACCCGTCAGCGTAATGAATGTGCGGTCCATGGCACCTCCTTCGCAGCTTTACGGC
This sequence comes from Paraburkholderia sp. BCC1876, assembly GCF_902833695.1. Taxonomy (NCBI): domain Bacteria; kingdom Pseudomonadati; phylum Pseudomonadota; class Betaproteobacteria; order Burkholderiales; family Burkholderiaceae; genus Paraburkholderia; species Paraburkholderia sp. BCC1876. Next base: position 117,174 of record NZ_CADFGI010000009.1, read on the forward strand.
AGGCGGGGGCGAATCTTTAGACCTTTTCCGATTATTTTTTGAGTATGGCGCCTCGGGCGAAAAAGCACGTTCCCGACGGCGGGCACACGCGTTGCTCGATAGGGATACTGGCGTAATCTCGCGCCGGCATTCGAGATAAAGGAGCCGATCATGAACAAGGATCAGGTGAAGGGTGTGGGCGAGCAGATCAAGGGGAAGGTCAACGAAGCCGTCGGCAAGGCGACGAACAACCCCGGCAAGGAACTGAAGGGTGACTTGCAACAAGGTGCGGGCAAGGTGCAGAAGGCCTATGGCGATGCCAAGGAAGACGCCAAGGACAATGCAAAGCGCAACGCGCCGTAATCCGGTTGCTGTGCTGATTGTCGATGGATCGGAAAGGCGCTTCGGCGCCTTTTCCGTTTTGGGCTGCGGATCGGATGGCGGGCAGGTTGCGGCGTTGGTCGGATTCCGCCTGGGAGTAACCCGCAGTGAACCGTGGGAGTGCGCCGCGCGTGGTGTGTCGCCATTAGACTTGGGGATCCAACCCGGAGATCGCGCCCATGACACCCGAAAAATTGCTTTCGATGTTCGAACGGCAGTACCTGGAAGGCAAAGCGCCGGTCGATCTGGAGCAGACCTGCGCGAGCTACGCCTCGTGGCTGGCGGCGGCATGGGAGCTACTCGACGGTGAGCAGAAGACGTTGCTGCTGACGGTCGGTGCGGCGTTGTGGCGCGAAGGCTATAACTTGCGCGCCGGCACGGCGACCAAGGACTTGTGGTGAGCTTTCTCGCGCGGTCGAGGAGCTTTGCCGCGCGCGTGACCGCCTGGTTTTGCGCCAGCCATCTCTCGAAGCCATACGTGCTGCGCGGAAGTCCTGCAGCGCTTGAGCGCTTCCGCACGCGTTCCGTCGGGTCGGTTTATATTTGGCGGTCGCGCAATCTCGCGGTCTCGCGTTGCTGAGATTTCGATGCCGGTCTTCAAGGCTCGAACTGACTCGAACTGGCTCGCGACTTCGATTTGCTCTCCTGCGTTGCTCAACTCTCGTACAAGGCTTACATCGTCCCATGACCGATCTCTCCGATTTTCCGATCACGAAGAAATGGCCTGCCGAGCATCCGGACCGGATTCAGCTCTATTCGCTGCCAACGCCTAACGGCGTCAAAGTGTCGATCATGCTCGAGGAGATCGGCTTGCCGTACGAACCGCATCTCGTGCGCTTCGATACGAACGATCAGATGACGCCCGAGTTTCTATCGCTCAATCCGAACAACAAGATCCCGGCGATCATCGATCCGAACGGTCCCGGCGGCCGGCCGCTGGCGCTGTTCGAATCCGGCGCGATTCTGATCTATCTCGCGGACAAGGCCGGCAAGTTGATTCCCGAGGACATCGGCGGTCGCTATGAAGCGATTCAGTGGGTGATGTTCCAGATGGGCGGCATCGGGCCGATGTTCGGGCAGCTCGGCTTCTTCCATAAGTTCGCCGGCAAGGAGTACGAGGACAAGCGTCCGCGTGATCGTTACGTCGCCGAATCGAAGCGGCTGCTCGGCGTGCTGGACCAGCAACTCGAAGGTCGCGACTGGATTCTCGGCGACGCTTATTCGATCGCCGATATCGTCACCTTCCCGTGGGTGCGTAATCTGATTGGGTTCTATGAGGCGGGCGATCTGGTTGGGATCGATGACTTCGCAAACGTGAAACGTGTGCTGGCGGCGTTTGTCGCGCGTCCGGCGGTGGTGCGGGGGCTGGATATTCCGAAGCGGCCTGCGTAATGGTTTTAGGCGGCCGGATCGCGTTAGGCGCGTCCGGCCGTCGTCTCCCACGGTCTAGTGCGTTCTGCGCGGACTTTCTGCTCTCTCGCGAACTTCCCCTCCTGTCGAATTGACCTCGCGTCGACGCCTGGCCGTCGACGTTTCATCCGTGGTCCTTTCCACAAGCCTCGTCCGCTCGCCGCAGCGTTATTTTCGCGCGCTGGACGATCGGTGCCTTTTTATAGCTTCCCGGTCATTGATGCTGATTTTTGCGGCATCGAGAATTTGCTCGTCGATGTCGCTGCATTCGCGGCGCTTGCATCGAGACGACAGCATTCCGGGAGACACGCAATGCAATTTGAACTCAACGGCCGCCCGTTTTCCTTCGACGGCGACGCGCAGACGCCGCTGCTGTGGGTGATTCGAGACCACGCCATGCTGTGCGGCACGAAGTACGGCTGCGGGATCGGCGCTTGCGGCGCGTGCACGGTGCACCTCGAAGGCGACGCGGTGCGCTCGTGCGTGCTACCGGTTTCCGCGGTGGCGGGTAAGTCGATTCGCACGATCGAGGCACTGTCGCCCGATGGCACGCATCCCGTGCAACGCGCCTGGGTCGCGAAGGACGTGCCGCAATGCGGCTACTGTCAATCGGGGATGGTGATGGCCGCGGCCGCCTTGCTCGTGCACACCCCCAAACCGACCGACGCGCAGATCGATCAGGCGATCACCAATCTGTGCCGCTGCGCCACCTATCAACGCATCCGCGAGGCTATTCATGTCGCCGCGGAATACTGACGCGAGGCGCGGCGCACCGGGCGTCGCGGCCTCGGCAAGCCGGCGCGTTTTTCTGAAAAGCGGGTTGGCGATCGCGGGCAGTTTCGTCCTGCCGTTGAGCTTCAGCGAACTCGCATGGGCCGGCGACGGTGGTGCTCCCAGTTATGAGATCAACGACTGGGTGCGTATCGACGCGAGCGGCCACACGGTGATCGGCCTGTCGCAAGCGGAGGTGGGGCAGGGTGTGTACACCGGCTTGCCGCAAGTGCTTGCCGACGAAATGGATGCGGACTGGCGCAACGTCACGGTGACGTTCGTGACCGGTCGCGACGCTTATCGGATCGATGCCGCCAACGAGATGCCGCAGCAATTCGTCGGCGCTTCGATGTCGGTGACGATGTTCTACGAGCGCTTGCGGATTGCCGGCGCGCAGGCGCGGGCCGCGTTCATCAAAGCCGGCGCGCGCCGCTTCAAGGTGCGCGGCACGCAATGCACGGCCACCAATGGTCAGGTCATCCATATTCCGAGCGGCCGCGCGTTGAGCTACGGCGAGCTGGTGGCGGACGCGGTGAAGATCCCGTTGCCCGCACATCCCCGGCTCAAGCCCGCATCGGCGCATAAGCTGATCGGTCAGCCGTTGCACAAGCTCGACACGCCCGCCAAGGTCAACGGTTCGGCGCAATTCGGAATCGATGTTCAAGTGCCCGGCATGCTGACGGGCGCCGTCAAAATGGCGCCCACGCTCGGCGGCAAACCGCTGCGCGTCACCAATGCCGACACCGTGCGAAAGATGCCGGGCGTGGTCGATACGGTGCTGGCGAAAGATGCGCTCATCGTCGTCGCCGATACGTATTGGCAGGCAAAGCTGGCGTGCGACGCCGCACAGGTGGAGTGGGACACGCCGGCGGGTGGTCCGTTCGACAGCGCGACGATTCTCGACGAACGCAAGGGCGCGCTGCAATCCGCGCACGCGGTCGTCGCGACCTGTCTCGGCGATCCGCAAGCGCGTTTCGCGGAGGCCGGGCAGGGCTCGCCTGCCGTCGTGCAAGCCGACTATCACACGCCGTATCTCGTCCACGCGACCATGGAGCCGGTCAACGCGACCGTGCACGTGCGCGACGGCGAGGTCGACGTGTGGGGGCCAATCCAGGGGCAGGACAAGGTGCGCTGGACCCTGGCCGCGATCTTCAAAGTGCCTGCGGCGAAAGTGATCGTCAACACGACGTTTCTCGGCGGCAGCTTTGGCCGCAAGTATGTGCCCGATTTCGTCGTGCACGCGGCGGTGGCCTCGAAAGCGGTCGGGTGTCCGGTCAAGGTGATCCGTTCGCGCGAAGACGACATTCAACACGGTTTCTACCGTCCTTGCGCGTCGGCGCGTATGCGCGCGGTGCTGGGCAAGGACGGCTTGCCCACGGCGCTGCACGCGCGCGTCGTCGGCCAGTCGCTATACAAGTCGATCAAACCCGACCTCTTCGACAAAGCCGGCGGCTGGGATGAAACCATGCTCGACGGCATTTACGATCTTTGCTACGGCGTGCCGAATCTGCTGGTCGATTCGCTGCACGTGCCGCAGCCGATTCCTGTCAGCTTCATGCGCAGCGTCGGCAGCACGTCGAGCATGTTTTTTCTCGAGAGTTTCATTGACGAACTGGCGCACGTTGCGGGAATCGACCCGCTGCGCTACCGGCGCGCGCTGCTGCGGCACGACCCGTTGAGCGTCGCGGTGCTCGACCATGCCGCGGCGCGAGCCGACTGGTTCGGCAAGAGCGCGCCCGGCTTGCACCGTGGTATGGCGTTCTGCCTCTATACCGGCCGTGGCGGCGCATTTACCACCTATGTCGCGACGATCGTCGAACTGCGTCTTGTACACGGGCAGGTGAAAGTCGAGCGTGTGGTGTGCGCCGTCGACTGCGGCCGGCCGATCAATCCGATGCTGATTCAGGAAGCGATCGAAGGCGGCATCGGCTTCGCGCTCACCAACACGTTCAAGAGCGAAATCACGTTTGCGAAAGGCGCCGTCGTGCAAAGCAATTTCGCGGACTATCCGCTGCTCAATCTCTCCGAGATGCCGAAGGTGGAAACCGTGATCGTGCCGAGCGACCGCGCGCCGCAAGGTTGCGGCGAAGTCGCGTTGCCGCCGGTTGCGCCGGCAGTGGCCGCCGCGCTGTTTCGCGCCACGGGACAGCGCTTGCGTTCGATGCCGCTGCCACAGCGCTTCGACGTTTGATTTTCCGGGCAGCCGGGCGCTGCCGTCGACTGTTTTTCCCCACTTGTTGAAGAAGGCTTTATGAAAAGAACCACTCTGCTGGTTGCATTCGCGTGCGTTGCCGTTCACGCGCACGCGGACACCGATTTCAACCGCGCGCGGGCGCTGGCCAGCGAGCACGCCTGCCTCGGTTGTCACGCGGTGGACAAGAAGCTCGTCGGCCCCGCCTACCACGACGTGGCCGCGCGTTATAGCGGCCAGAGCAACGCCGCCGCGTTGCTCGTCAAGCATGTGCAGCAGGGTAGCGCGGGCGTGTGGGGCAATGTGCCGATGCCGCCGAACCGGATCGACACCGCCGACGCGCGGCTCCTCGTCAACTGGGTGCTCGCGGGCGCGCCCGATCACTGAGGTCGCCGCGCCATGCCCGCGAACTCGCGGGCGTGCCTGACGTGCTGTTTCAATCGACGGATCATCGGCAACACCAGAGCTGCTCAAGCGGCCCTGATGATTCGGATGGCTAATTTAACCAGGGTTTGGAAATGAGAAACTATCTTGCGGCAGCGTGTCTGCTCGGCGTGGCGAATCTGGCTCATGCGCAGAGCAGCGTGACCTTGTACGGAATCGTCGACACCGGCGTGCAGTATTACAACCATGCGGCGACCGGCGGCTCGGTCGTCGGCATGCCGGCGCTGACCGGCGAAGTGCCGTCGCGCTTCGGCTTGCGCGGCGCTGAAGATCTGGGCGGCGGCACGCAAGCGTTCTTCCAGCTGGAAAGCGGTTTTGCCACCGGCACCGGCGCACTGAACTACGGCGGCCGTCTGTTCGGCCGTGCCGCGAACGTCGGTATCAGCAGCCCGTACGGCACGCTGACGCTGGGGCGCCAGATCAACATGTCGTATTACGCGTTGCTGCAGGCGGACGTGATCGGCCCGTCGATTCATTCGATGGCGAGCTTCGACACCTATCTGCCGAATGCGCGTAGCGACAATGCGATCGGCTACCTCGGCAAATTCGGCGGCTTCACGCTCGGCGGCACCTACAGTTTCGGCCGCGACGCCGCGGGACCGGCTGGCCCGTCCGCGACCGATTGCGCGGGGCAGGTGGCCGGCAACTTCATTGCCTGCCGCCAGTACACGGCGCTGGCCGCCTACGATTCGGCGCATTTCGGCATGGCGGCTTCGTATGACGTGATGCGCGGCGGTACCGGTGCGTCCGCGCCGTTGACGAACAGCGCGTACACCGATACCCGGACCATCGTCGACGCTTACGTCAAATACGGCGACGCGAAACTCGGCGGCGGCTGGGAGCGGCGCAACACGTCGGCGGCGGTTCATAGTCAGACGGATCTGTTTTTTGTCGGGGTGAACTATTTCGCGCTGCCGGCGCTTTCACTCGACACGCAAATGGTGCGATATAACGTCAGGAGCGTCTCCGACTCGACGCTGCTGATCGCGCGTGCGACCTACTTTCTGTCGAAGCGCACGTCGGTGTACTCGTCGCTCGGTTATATGCTCAACAGCCAGAAGGCCGCCGCGCCGGTGGCTGCGGCCGGCACCGTGCAAACCGGCGCCGATCAACTCGGCGTGATGGTCGGCATCCAGCAGCGTTTCTAGCATGAGGCGAGCGGCGGGTGCAGCCGGCATGCGGACGACGCGGTGCACGCAAGGGAGGGACGAACCGATGGATTTGCTGAGCGATGTCCTGTCCGACTTGCGGGCCGATACGGTCGTGACCGGCAGATTCTCGCTGGCGGCGCCGTGGGCCTTCAACAAGCCCGCGGTAGCCGGCGCGCCGTTCCGCACCTGTTCGGGCAATCCGTTCTATATCGTCGTCAAGGGGATGCAGCCCGTGCGGGTCGAACCCGGCGACTTCGTGTTGCTGCCGCACGGCCACGAGCATGTGATGTGCTCGGCGCTCGACGAAGTGCCCGTGCCGTTCGACGAACTGATGGCGAGCCAGGGCATCGAGCCGCGCTTCGATACGCCGCTGGCTTTTTCGGCGGGTGGCGAGGGCGCGTTGAGCGAGTTGTACACGGGCATCGTTGTGTTTCGCGAGTCGATGCGCAATCCTTTTCTCGGCATGCTGCCGCCACTGATTCACATTCGTTCCGGCGATGCCGCAATCGCGCCGTGGCTTGCCAATACCTTGACCAGCTTCATTCAGGAATCGATGGCGGCGCAGCCCGGCTGGGCGATGGCCGCCGCGCGTCTTGCCGACGTGCTGTTCATTCATCTGTTGCGCGCGCATCTGTCGAGCAGCACCGGCGGGCATACCGGCTGGTTGCGCGGCATGGCCGATCCGCAGATCGGTCAGGCGATGGCGCTGATCCATCGGACGCCCGCGAAGGCGTGGACGGTGGCGAATCTCGCGACGGCGGCCGGGTTGTCGCGCTCGGGGTTCAGCGTGCGCTTTCTCGAACTGGTCGGCGAAACGCCGATCGCGCATTTGACGGCATACCGGATGTATCTCGCGGCGGGCGAGTTGACGCGTGGCCGCAGCCGGTTGATCGAGGTGGCGGAGCGTGTCGGCTATACCTCCGAGAAGGCCTTTGCGCGCGCGTTTCGGCGCTGGGCCGGGATGCCGCCCAGGGCGTATGTCAAGTCCGCGCCCGATCCACTCGATCTGGAGCGGCGTGGTGGTCGATGAGGGGGAGATGAGTTCATCGGGTGACGCTGTGGCGGAGGCGGGCGACGGCCAGGCTTGCGCGTCGGTATCGAACCTGGTGCCTGCATTGGTGCGCGGGCTGCGGTTGATGCAGGCGTTTTCGACGGCGCGGCCGAAATGGGCGATGAGCGAACTGGTTGCTTATCTGGATGCGCCGCGCAGCACGGTCGCGCGTCTGGTGCGCAGTCTGGCGTCTTTGGGTTTTCTGGTGGAAGACGAGGCGGGGCGGCTGAGTCCCGGGCCCGCGGTGCTGGGCATCGGGACAAGCTTTCTGGACGGGGCGTCGGTCGTGAGGGTGGCAGCACCCGTGCTCCGCGAGCTGGCGAATCGGACTTTAGCGGCGGCGCAATGGCTGGCGCTCGACGGCATGCAGGCTGTCGTGATCGCGCAGGCGTTACCGGACGATCCAGGCGGCGCGTGTGCGGCGACCCGGGTGGGGGCGCGCTTCGCGATTGGCGGCACGAGTTTTTGCGGCGGGCAGTTCGGCGACGTGGCTCGCGGCGTGCGGAGCGCTTGCGGGGGCGACGCCGCGGTGTGGACATACGGCGAGGCGATCGTCGGCGGCGCGCATGCGGAGGCTGCCGCTCTACCGTTGATGGCGGTGCCGATTCTGCGCGACGGGCGAGTGAGGTATGCGCTTTCTGTCGGCGTGCAGGCGGATTGGGACGCGGCGTCGACGGTTGAGCGGGCGAGGCTCTCGCTTGAAGAGTCGGCGCAGCGGATGGTCCGGGCGTTGAGCGATGTCGGTGAAGGTCGGTAGTGTGTCGGATGAGCACTTCCAGCGCCCGGGTAGCCGCGCGAGTCCCGACCCGGGGGCGCGAGTGAGCCGACGGAGCTGAGCCTCGTTGCGGACACGGCGTTGTAGGAAGCCAAGACGAGTGGACGCAATCGGCTGCTCGCCGCCAAGGGGATTTCAAGCCCAGCCGCGTCCGATTAGCCACCGCCGGGCTCAATGCTGCCCCGCATTCATCAACGTCCAAAGCTGCCGTGCCGGCTTACCCATCAGCGCGCGATCCATCACGCCGCTGCATCGCGCGCACGTGTATTTCTCCGCCGCGCGCTGACCTTCCTTCCAGTCGACATTGTCGAGCAGCAACTCGCCGTGCGGATCGACAAGCGACGGTTGGCCGTGCAGGTCGGCGCATGCGGCGCAGGGTTGAATCCAGAGTTCCATCCAGTTCGTCTCAAGCCAGGTGTTGCGGATAGTAGCGCGGCCGACGCTTCCCTCGCTCGACCAGCCCAATTTTTATGCTATTTCGACTATTTGCACCTGAGCCCTTACAAGAATTCGCGCACCCCGTTATATTTCGCGGAATATTGCGAACCGCAATATTTCGTAACGGCAATTTCAATGACACCACCCTCCCGCTGCACCCTACGCATGCTTGCCGTCGTCTCCGCAGGCGTCGCCGCGACCTTCCCGGCCCATGCGCAGGATTCCGACGCTCAACTGACCCCGATCGTCGTCACCGGCATCAAGCCCACGCCTTATCCTTCGTACCAGGTCGATCAGGCGGTCGTCGGGCCGCTGGGCAAGAAAAATCTGCTCGACACGCCGTATTCGATCAACGTCATCCCCAGGTCGCTGGCTGAGAATCAGCAACTGCGCAGTGTGCAGGAGGCGTTCAGCTTCATCCCCTCGGTGCAAGGTCTGAATATCCGGCCGCAAACACGCGGCATGCAGGCCGGCGTGGTGCAGAACACGCGCATCGACGGCATGAACATCGCCGCGACGACCGATTACCCAATCGAGCAGTTCGACAGTATCCAGGTGCTGAACGGCCTCGCCGGCGCGCTCTACGGACCGGCCAGCCCAGCCGGCACGTTCAACTACGTGCTCAAGCGGCCGACCGACCAGCCGCTGCGCGAATTCACGTTCGGCTACGAGTCGAACGCCTTGTTCACCGAGCGCGCGGATCTCAGCGGGCACTTCGGCAACGACGATCGTTTCGGCTACCGGCTCAACCTGCTCAACCAGAACGGCGAGGGTTATGTCTCGGGCAGCCGCCTGCGCCGGGACCTGGCGAGCCTGGCTTTCGATATCCGGTTCACGCCGGACACACGGCTCGAAACCAACTTCAGCACGTACCATTATCTGGACACCGGCTTCCCCGGGACGTTCGCCCTCGCGAAGAACGTGTTGCTGCCCGCCGCGCCGAACCCGTCGACGGTCGGCTACGGCCAGTCATGGGCCGGTGACGACAACGTCACGAACATGATGAGCGCCACGCTGAAGCACGACTTCAATCCGGACTGGCACCTGAGCGCCGGCGTGCAGCGCGAAACGAACGACCGCGCCTCGACCGTGCCGACGCTCACGCTCACCAACAACAAGGGCGCCTATACCGAAACGACGGCGACGACCACGTACAGTCTCGACCAGGTAATCAGCAATACGATCGCGTTGAACGGCCACGTCGTACTCGCCGGCCTGACGCACGACGTGTTCGTCTCCACCACGGGCTTCTACTGGAATCGGTACACGCCTTATCAAACGGGCGCGATCACGCTCGGCACCGGCAACCTCAACAATCCGGCGAGTTTCGGCCAGCCCGCGTTGCCTGACTTCTCGCATCGCTACCGTTCCGTCAGCACGTTCCAGCAGTCGATCAACGTGGGCGACACGATCGGCTTCAACCCGCACTGGTCGATGCTGCTAGCGGCCAGCCAAAGCTGGATCCACGCCGAGAACTACAACGCGAAAGGGGCGATCACGAGCAGATATTCCGCCGACGGCGTCAGTCCGACGGTTAGCCTGATGTACAAACCGCAGGAGAACATGACCGCCTACCTCACGTATGCGGACAGCCTGCAGCAGGGCGATATCGCCCCGTCGGGCACGCTCAACGCGGGCAATTCCCTCGCGCCGTATCGAAGCAAGGAATGGGAGCTCGGTTATAAGGTCGACATGGCGGGCGCGACGCTCGGCGCCGCGCTGTATCGCATCGAGCGGCCGTATGCGCTGGTGGAAGCGAACAATGTTTTCGCCGAAGGCGGCCAGCAGGTCAACCGTGGGCTCGAACTGACCGCGACGGGCGCCGTGACCCGCGATCTCAACATCTACACCGGACTTTCGCTGCTGGATCCGCGTCTGCACAACACGGGTGTCGCGGCGACCAACGGCACGCAGATTCTCGGTCTGTCGCGCGTGGTGTTCGATGCGCTGGTGGATTACTCGGTGCCCACGGTGGCCGGCCTCGGCTTCAACGTCGACATGAACTATGCGAGCCGCCGCGCGGCCAACTATTCGAACAGCGATTACGTCGACGGTTACACGATCTTCAATCTCGGCGCGCGGTACCGCACGAAAATCGCCGCCAAAGCTGTGACGCTGCGGGTCGGCGTCGATAACGTCGCCAACCGGCACTACTGGGCCAACATCACGCCGGCCGGTCAGAGCGGCTACACCGGCAGCGACAGCGGCACCGCCACACTCGGCGCCCCGCGCACCGTTCGCGCGTCAATCCAGATCGACCTCTAAACATGAAAAAATCGCAATCCATCCTGCTGCGGACGCTGCTGCTCTCCTTTCTGACCACGAACGCCTGCCTCGCCACGGCGCAGCAGGCATCCGCGGCGCCGGCCATCACGATCTATACGGCCGGTAGCATGAGTGGCGCGCTCGGCGCCATCACGCGCCAATACACGAGCGAGACCGGTCAGCCGGTCGAGCTCGTCAGCGGGCCGGCCGGCATGCTGCTCGACAAGATCGAGCACTCGGCCAAGGCGGACATTTTCGTTTCCGCGAACATGGCGCATCCGCAACAACTCAGCGCAGAAGGCAAGGCGGCGCCCACCGTCGTCTTCGCGAGAAACCGGCTGTGCGTGGAGGCGCGCCCGGACGTCGGCCTGACGACCGGCAACCTGCTCGACAAGCTGCTCGATCCGAACGTCAAGATCGGCACGTCGACGCCGAAGTCGGATCCCGGCGGTGACTATGCGTGGGCGCTGTTCGCCAAGGCCGGCACCGTTCGCCCGGGAGCGACTCAAACACTCGAAGCGAAGGCGCAGCAGCTGGTTGGCGGCGCCGTCGCCCCTCAAGTGCCGGCCGGCCAGAATCCGGTCAAATACTTCATGACGACGCGACGCATCGACGTGTTCATTGGCTATTGCAGCTCGCACGAACCGACGCCCGACACGACGCTGACGCAGGTCGAGCTGCCGGCGGAGCTGGCCATCGCAGCGGACTATGGCATGACCGTTATCGAGTCGCGGCAGAACGCCGCCACGCGCGATGCCGCGTATCGGCTCGCGCTGTATCTGATGAGTCCCGCCGCGCAGGACGTATTGACGCGGTATGGATTCACGCCCGTTGCGCGTCAGTAGGGGATAGTCGTGCGGCGTTCGTCGCCGCTAGGTTCGATCGCATTAGTGAACGCGATTGTCTTCGCGCACCGGACGTAGGCGGCGCATCGGCCGACAGAAGATCAGTTCGCCAATCCGGCCTGGCGCCGCTGCAGGAAGCGGCGCACCGCCGGGTCGCGTTCGAGGCCGATCGCCATGTCGTAGGCATCGCGAGCTTCGCGATGCGCGCCGGTCCGCGCGAGCAGCTCCGCGCGTGCCGCCCAGTACGGTTGATATTGCGCGAGCCGTGCGTCGGCGGCCACCTGTTGCAGCGCGATCAGGCCGGCGTTCGCGCCCCGCAGTTCCGCGACGGCGAGCGCCCGGTTGATCGCGACCACCGGAGACCCGGTGAGCCGCGCGAGCGCCTCGTAAAGCTGCACCACTGCTGCCCAGTCGGCGTGTCCGCTCCGGCGCCGATGAACATGCGCCGACTGCAGCGCCGCTTCGAGTTGATACCGCCCGATCGAACCCAGCGCGCTGGCGTGGCGTAGCAGCGCTTCGGCCTCGTCGATCAATGGCCAGTCCCACAGTGCCGGGTCCTGCCCGGCAAGCGGCACGTATTCGCCGTCCTCGCCGCGTCGCGCGCGACGCCTCGCCTGCGCATGCAGCATGCAGGCGAGCAGGCCTAGCGCTTCCGGTTCTCGCGGCAGCAGGTCGGCTGCGAGCCGCGCCAGAAACAGTGCTTCGTCGGTGAGGTTGCGGCGTGCGACGTCGGTGCCGCCCGGATCCGTCCAGCCCTCCGTAAAGGCGGCATAGATGGCGTCGAGCACCGCGTCGAGCCGGCCGGCAAGTTCCTCGCGCTCAGGGATGCTGAACGCAATGCCGGCTTCGCGAATCTTGTTTTTGGCTCGCACGAGACGCTTGCCCATGGCGGCCGGCGACATGAGAAACGCCGATGCGATCATCTTCGCATCGAGGCCGAGGACCACTTGCAGCATCAGCGGTGCGCGGATGGCCGCTTCGATCGCCGGATGCGTGCAGGCGAACATGAGCGGGAGACGATCGTCGGGGATGCCGGCGTCCGTCGCGCCGTCGTCGAACTCCGGCCCGAGGAGCAGCAATTGCACGGCAGCCGCCTCGCCGGTGCGGCGTCGCCTGGCGAGGTCGATCATCTTGCGACGCGCGACGGTGAGCAGCCACGCTTCCGGGTTCGACGGACAACCGTTGTGCGGCCAGGTGGCCAGCGCCGAGGCAAATGCGTCCGATAGCGCATCTTCGGCCGCCGCTACATCCCGCGTACGTGCCGCGAGAAAGGCGACGAGCTTGCCGAAGCTGCGGCGCGCGACAGCGTCTACGGTGTCGCGCGCGTTGATGGCGTCGTTGGGCAAGTTCATGCGTTCATACTTTGCCTGAGACGCGGTTCATGGCTCAGCTCAGCCTGCGGCGTGCCAAAGCGGCCGCACCTCGACGACGCCGTGACTCGCGGTCGGGCAGCGTGAGGCCCACGAGAGGGCGGCGTCGAGATTGGGCACGTCGATGAGGTAGTAGCCTCCTAGTTGCTCTTTCGACTCCACGTAAGGGCCGTCGAGCACCTGTGATTTGCCGTCTGAGATACGGACGGTTGTTGCTGTCGCGGTTGGCTGCAGACGCCCGCCGGCCACGAGCGCGCCTGCCTTTTTCAATGCCTCCGTGTACGCGGCGTAGGCCGCCACGCCCTGTTCCTGCTCGGTCTTCGTCAGGCTGTTCCAGCCGCCTTCATTCGCATAGAGCATCAACATGTATTGCATCTTGAATCTCCGTCATGGGTTGGGTTGTCGGCGGGCAATTTGCGCCGCCTGACAATGACGCTCGAACCTGTGGGATTTGGACATTTTGCTGTTTTTCTGATGGTGGGGGCGATGCGGGGGTGGTTTTTGGGGGCGTGTTTGGTGAGGTGCCGGGCTGTACCCCCGGAGCGTCTTGCTTGGGCTGGGCAACTGTATGTAGGCAATAGTGGCAACAAAAAGCCCCGCAGCGCAAGGCGTGCGGGGCTTTCTTGGGTAAATCCGGGAGAGGCTGGGATGCTTCTTGGTCCCCCTGACAGGAATCGAACCTGTATCTAGCGCTTAGGAGGCACTTGTTCTATCCATTGAACTACAGGGAGAGGGACCGAAGCCGGACCAGATCGCTTCGACCCGTGCGGCCTTTTGTTGGGCACTGCGGGATCGAGCGAGTCAACTTCACCAGCGAGCGCAGAGTATATCAAACCGACCCGGCCGCGAGGAGGGCAGCGTCGAGCCTACGCCAACCCGCGAAAAGCCCACCCCAAAACGCAAAACGGCCCAGCGGGCAACCCCTGCCGGACCGTCAGAACCACCGTGCCGTCACGCCACTATCCCAGCGTGTCCAGGCTAAAACTCAAAGCTCACAGAAAACGAGCAAGCTCACGCAACCCTCAAAACTCCACCACTGCAAACTCCGCCTTACCCACATCGCACAGCGGGCAGCGCCAGTCTTCCGGAATCGCGGCGAAGCGCGTACCCGGCTCGATGCCTTCTTCGGGGATGCCTTCTTCCTCGTTGTAGATCCAGCCGCAAATCAGGCAGACCCAGCTCTTATATTCAGTCACTTCAATTACTTCGCTCACGACGTACTCTTCTCTCTATTCAATGCAATGATCCGCCCGTCTGCCCCTTTTTTAGGCACGGCGGCGACCCGCAATATTACCGGAATTTGTCAATTCGACCGAAAACTACCGACGCTGCGCCGCCGCAAAGCGCCGACGACAACCCGCGCTAGGCCAACGAACTGCCCGCGAATTCCGTCACGCACAGCGTGTATGCTCTGATCCACAGTCAGTCGTTTGGACAGCCGCGCCGGGTGTCCGGCACAGGTTGCGACGATCGGCCACAGACGGCCAGGCCGCTATCGCCGGCTCGGTTCGCGCATCATTTTCGTTTCCAACAAGGAGAAAAACGATGTTCAAAAACAAATGGCTGGCAGGTGCGGCATTGGCTGGATTGCTCGCCGTGTCGGGCGTGGCGCAGGCGGCAAGCGTGTCGTTCGTGCAGCCGGCGGACGGCGCAACCGTCAGCAATCCCGTGCACGTGGTGTTCGCCGTCGACGGCATGAAGATCGCGCCGGCCGGCACGATGACCGAAGGCACGGGTCATCATCATCTGTTGATCGACGGTCAGCCGCTGCCCAAGGGCGAGGTGATTCCCGCGACCGACAAGTCGCTGCACTTCGGCAAGGGCCAGACCGAGACCGATCTGACGCTGCCGCCGGGCGATCACACGCTGACGCTGCAGTTCGGCGACGGCATGCATCGTTCGTACGGTCCGGAAATGAGCAAGACCATCACCGTACACGTGAAGTAATCGCGCATCGCACAGGCCGGCCGGCTCGGCGCAGATGCCGAACCGGCCGCTCACCCGGCCGTTCCACGTTTCACAACCCCGCCAAACAGCCTATCTCTTCCGCCATACAGGCACCGCCCCGCGCGCCCGGTACAATGGGCAGTTCCGACTCATCGCTGTCTTCTCCAATTCTCCATGTCGCTTTACACCATTACCGGGGCGCAACTCGCGTTCGGTCACGTCGCGTTGCTCGATCACGCGGATTTCTCTCTCGAAGCGGGCGAGCGCGTTGGGCTGATCGGCCGTAACGGCGCGGGCAAGTCGTCGCTGCTGAAGATCGTCGCGGATCTGACCAAACCTGACGACGGCCTCGTCACGCGTCAACAGAACCTGACCACGGTCTACGTGCCGCAGGAACCCGAGTTCGATACGGACGACACGGTGTTCGAGGCGGTCGCCGCAGGCCTCGCGCACGCCCGTTCGCTGCTCGACGAATACGACGTGGTCGCCAATCAGCTCGCCGACGAGCCGGAAGGCGCGGAGCACGATGCGCTGATGGACCGCATGAACACGCTGCAATCGTCGCTGGACTCGGTGGACGCGTGGAACTGGAGCACGCGCGTGGCCACCACGTTGCAACAGATCGGCCTGAACGGTGAAGCGCGCGTCGGTTCGCTGTCGGGCGGCATGCAAAAGCGCGTGGCGCTGGCGCGCGCGCTGGTCGTTCAGCCTGACGTGCTGCTGCTCGACGAGCCGACCAATCACCTGGATTTCGAAGGCATTCGCTGGCTCGAAGACCTGCTCGTCTCACTGCGCGCGGGCCTGTTCTTCATTACCCACGACCGCGCGTTCCTCGACCGTGTCGCCACGCGTATCGTCGATCTGGATCGCGGCCGTCTGCTGTCGTATCCGGGCAATTTCTCCGCTTACCAGACGCGCAAGGCGCAGCAACTCGAAATCGAACAGGTCGAAGCGGCCAAGTTCGACAAGCTGCTCGCGCAGGAAGAGGTGTGGATCCGCAAGGGCGTCGAGGCGCGCCGCACGCGCAGCGTCGGCCGGATCGCGCGGCTCGTGGAAATGCGCAATCAGCGCGCGGATCGCCGCAACGTGCAGGGCAACGTCAGGCTCGACGTCGGCCAGGGCGAGAAGTCCGGCAAGATCGTCGCCGAATTGACCGACGTGACCAAGCGCTACGGTTCGCGCACGGTGGTCGACAACTTCACGGCCACGGTCATGCGCGGCGACAAGATCGGTTTCGTCGGTCCGAACGGCGCGGGCAAGACCACGCTGCTCAAGATGATCCTCGCCGAACTCGCGCCGGACGAAGGCACGGTGCGCGTCGGCACCAATCTGCAGGTCGCCTATTTCGACCAGATGCGCGCGCAACTGGATCTGGAAAAGAGTCTCGCCGACACGATCAGCCCGGGCAGCGAATGGGTCGAAGTCAACGGCCAGAAGAAGCACGTCATGAGCTATCTCGGCGACTTCCTGTTCGCGCCGGAACGCGCGCGTTCGCCGGTCAAGTCGCTGTCGGGCGGCGAGCGCAACCGTCTGCTGCTGGCGCGTCTGTTCGCGCGGCCGGCTAACGTGCTGGTGCTCGACGAACCGACCAACGACCTCGACATTCCCACGCTCGAACTGCTCGAAGAACTGCTCACCGAATACGACGGCACGGTGCTGCTGGTCAGCCACGATCGCGCGTTCCTCGATAACGTCGCGACCTCGGTGATCGCGGCGGAAGGCGGCGGCAAGTGGCGCGAATACGTCGGCGGTTTTACCGACTGGCAGATTCAGCGCGACCGCTCGCAGCAAATGGCGCTTGAGGCACAGAAGGAAGCCGGTAAAGAAGCGGGCAAAGACGCCGCGGCGTCCAAAGAACCGGCGGCCCGCAATACGCAGCAGCGCGCCGCCAAGCTGTCCTTCAAGGAACAGCGCGAACTGGAGGCGCTGCCGCCGAAGATCGCCGCGCTGGAAGCCGAGCAGAAGACCATCGGCGCGCAACTGGAAGACGGTTCCGTGTTCGCGAAAGACCCGCAGGAGGGCACGCGCCTGACTGAACGCTACGCCGCGATCGACGAAGAACTGCTGGTCGCGCTGGAACGCTGGGACGAACTGGAAAACCGTCGCAAGTGATGCGCGCGGGCGGCGGCGGCCGCGAGCGCGGCGCGACAGCGCGCTGTGCTTCGCGGCGCGCCCGCCGGCCGTCGCTCGTCGAGATCAAAACGGGGTCTTCGTCCACGTCGCCCCTTATCCAGATGGCCAATCCGGCACGTAGTGAATTGCCGCCTGATTCGAAATCAGTAAAATACCCCGCGAACAGGCATGCCCGCATGGCGGGCACGAGACCTAACTCCGTTGTTTCGTTTCGCTTTTTTTGAAAAGTCAACGCATTGTCCACGGACCTGTCCACAGGAGCTGTGGACAACGATGAACCGCCGCACCCGAGTCAACCATGTCTACGAAAAAGCCAAACGCCGCGTATAGCGAAGCGTCGATCAAGGTGTTGAAGGGCCTCGAGCCGGTCAAGCAACGGCCCGGGATGTACACCCGCACCGAAAATCCGCTGCACATCATTCAGGAAGTCATCGACAACGCGTCGGACGAGGCCCTCGGCGGCCACGGCCGGCAAATCACCGTCACGCTGCACGCGGACCACTCGGTCTCGGTGGAAGACGACGGCCGCGGCATTCCTTTCGGTCTGCATCCGGAAGAAGGCGTGCCGGTCGTCGAAATCGTCTTCACGCGCCTGCATGCGGGCGGCAAGTTCGACAAAGCCGCGGGCGGCGCGTACACGTTCTCGGGCGGCCTGCACGGCGTCGGCGTGTCGGTCACCAACGCGCTGTCCAACCGCCTCGACGTCACCGTGTGGCGCGACGGCAAGGTCGCCGATCTGAGCTTCGCCAATGGCGACGTCGCCAAAGAGCTCGAAGTGCGTTCCGCCGTGAAGGGCGACAAGAAGTCCGGCACGCGCGTCACCGCGTGGGCCAATCCGAAATACTTCGACTCGCCGAACCTGCCGCTCGGCGAACTGCAACGTCTGCTGCGCTCGAAAGCGGTGCTGCTGCCGGGCGTCGAAGTCACGCTGATCAACGAGAAAACCGGCGAACAGCAAACCTGGAAATACGAAGACGGTCTGCGCGGCTATCTGCTCGAAGGCATGAACGGCAGCGATCTGCTGATCCCGTTGTTCGAGGGCGAGCGTTTCGTCGAGAACTCGCGCACGAGCGAAGAGACTTTCGCGGAAGGCGAGGGCGCGTCGTGGGTCGTCGCGTGGAGCGAAGAAGGCACGCTGATGCGCGAGTCGTACGTGAACCTGATTCCGACGCCCGCAGGCGGCACGCACGAATCCGGTTTGCGCGACGGTCTGTTCCAGGCAGTCAAGAGCTTCGTCGAAATGCACAACCTGCAGCCGAAGGGCGTGAAGCTGCTCGCCGAAGACGTGTTTGCGCGCGTCTCGTTCGTGCTGTCGGCCAAGGTGCTCGATCCGCAATTCCAAGGGCAGATCAAGGAACGGTTGAATAGCCGCGACGCGGTCAAACTGGTGTCGTCGTTCTCGCGGCCGGCGCTGGAGTTGTGGCTGAATCAGCACGTCGAGCACGGCAAGAAACTCGCCGATCTCGTCATCAAGCAGGCGCAGGCGCGCACGCGTGCCGGTCAGAAGGTCGAGAAGCGCAAGAGCTCGGGCGTGGCGGTGTTGCCGGGCAAGCTGACCGATTGCGAGTCGACGGAAATTGGCCGCAACGAACTGTTCCTCGTCGAGGGCGACTCGGCGGGCGGTTCGGCGAAGATGGGCCGCGACAAGGAATATCAGGCGATCCTGCCGTTGCGCGGCAAGGTGCTGAACACGTGGGAAACCGAACGCGACCGGCTGTTCGCCAATAACGAAGTGCACGACATTTCGGTAGCGATCGGCGTCGATCCGCATAGCCCGGACGACAAGATCGATCTGTCGAATCTGCGCTACGGCAAGATCTGCATTCTGTCGGACGCTGACGTCGACGGTTCGCATATTCAGGTGCTGCTGCTCACGCTGTTCTTCAAGCATTTCCCGCAACTGATCGAGCGCGGGCATGTGTGCGTCGCGCGTCCGCCGTTGTTCCGGGTCGACGCACCGGCGCGCGGCAAGAAGCCCGCGCAGAAGCTGTATGCGCTCGACGCGGGCGAGCTCGAAGCGATCCTCGACAAACTCCGTAAAGACGGCGTGCGCGACACGCAGTGGTCGATCGGCCGCTTCAAGGGCCTCGGCGAAATGAGCGCGGAACAGCTGTGGGACACGACCATGAACCCCGACACGCGGCGTCTGACGCCGGTCGCGCTCGGCGAACTCGACTACGACGCCACGGTAGCGCGCATGACCATGCTGATGGGCAAGGGCGAAGCGGCCTCGCGCCGTAGCTGGCTGGAAGAAAAGGGCAATGAAGTGGAAGCGGACATCTGAGCGCGTAGAAGCGCGCTCGACCTCCCTGAACACACTTCAAGCCAAACACGGATACGGAATCTAGATGGACGACGACAACACTCTCGACCTTTTCACCGCGCCGCCGCCCCCGGAGGGCGACTTTCTGACGCTCGGCAATTACGCGGAAGGCGCGTACCTCGAGTACGCGGTGAGCGTGGTCAAGGGCCGCGCGCTGCCGGACGTGTGCGACGGCCAGAAGCCGGTGCAGCGCCGCATCCTGTTCGCGATGAACGACATGGGCCTGTCCGACAATGCGAAGCCGGTCAAGTCCGCGCGCGTGGTCGGCGACGTGCTGGGTAAGTACCACCCGCACGGCGACCAGTCGGCGTACGACGCGCTGGTGCGTCTCGCGCAAGACTTCTCGATGCGCTACCCGCTGATCGACGGCCAGGGCAACTTCGGTTCGCGCGACGGCGACGGCGCAGCGGCCATGCGCTACACCGAAGCGCGCCTGACGCCGATCGCGAAGCTGCTGCTCGACGAGATCGACCAGGGCACGGTCGATTTCATGAAGAACTACGACGGCGAGTTCGACGAGCCGAGGCTGCTGCCCGCGCGTCTGCCGTTCGTGCTGCTCAACGGCGCATCGGGTATCGCGGTGGGTCTGGCCACGGAAATTCCGTCGCACAACCTGCGCGAAGTCGCGGGCGCCGCGGTCTCGATGATCCGCAACCCGAACCTGTCGCATGCCGAATTGATGCAACACATTCCGGGGCCGGACTTCCCGGGCGGCGGCCAGATCATTTCGAGCGAAGCGGAAATCGCCGCGGCCTACGAAACCGGTCGCGGCAGCCTGAAGGTACGCGCGCGCTGGAAGATCGAAGAACTCGCACGCGGCCAGTGGCAACTGGTGATCACGGAACTGCCGCCGAATACGGCCGCGCAGAAGGTGCTCGAGGAAATCGAAGAGCAGACCAACCCGAAGATCAAGCTCGGCAAGAAGACGCTCACGCCCGAACAGCTGCAGACCAAGCAGACCATGCTCGGGCTGCTCGACGCGGTGCGCGACGAATCCGGCCGCGATGCGCCGGTGCGTCTCGTGTTCGAGCCGAAGTCGAGCCGTATCGATCAGACCGATTTCGTCAACACGCTGCTCGCGCATACGAGCCTGGAATCGAACGCATCGCTGAATCTGGTGATGGTGGGTGGCGACGGCCGGCCGCGTCAGAAGGGCCTGCGCGAAATTCTGCAGGAGTGGATCGCGTTCCGCTTCGCGACCGTGACGCGCCGCACGCGTCATCGGCTGTCGAAGGTGAACGACCGGATTCACATCCTCGAAGGCCGGATGGTCGTCTTTCTGAATATCGACGAAGTCATCCGCATCATTCGCGAAGCGGACGAACCGAAGGTCGCGTTGATGGCCGCGTTCGGCTTGTCCGACCGGCAGACCGAAGACATTCTTGAAATCCGGCTGCGTCAGTTGGCGCGCCTCGAGAAGATCAAGATCGAGAAGGAACTGGCCGAACTGCGCGACGAAAAGGCCAAGCTCGAAGAACTGCTCGGCAGCGAATCGGCCATGAAGCGCCTGCTCATCAAGGAAATCGAGGGCGACGCGAAGCAATACGGCGACGAGCGCCGCACGCTGATCCAGCAGGAAAAGCGCGCTACCTTCGAAGCGCGGGTGGTCGACGAACCGGTCACGGTGGTGGTGTCGCAGAAGGGTTGGGTGCGTGCGCTGAAGGGCCACGGTCTCGACGCGGCGGGCTTCACGTTCAAGGCCGGCGACGGCCTCTACGCGGCGTTCCAGTGCCGCACGCCGGACACGCTGGTCGCGTGGGGCAGCAACGGTCGCGTCTATTCGGTGGCGGTCGCGCTACTGCCGGGCGGGCGTGGCGACGGCGTGCCGGTCACGTCGCTGATCGAACTCGAGTCGGGCAGTCATCTGATGCATTACTACGCGGCATCCGCGGATCAGGCCTTGCTGCTCGCGTCGAGCAACGGCTTTGGCTTTGTCGCCAAGGTCGGCGACATGGTGAGCCGCGTGAAGGCGGGCAAGTCGTTCATGACGATCGACGCCGGCGCCGCACCGCTCGCGCCGATGCCGATGCTGCCGGATGCCACGCACATTGCCTGTCTGTCGTCGGGCGGCCGTTTGCTGGTGTTCGGCCTCGACGAGATGAAGACGCTGTCGGGCGGTGGCCGCGGCGTCACGCTGATGGGGCTCGACGATAACGAAACGCTGGTGCAGGCGCTGTCGGTCAATCACGCGGGCGTGATCCTGATCGGCACGCGGCGCGGTGGCCGCGTCGACGAAGAAAAGCTCGGCCCCGCCGCGCTCGCGCCGCACGTCGGCAAACGGGCGCGCAAGGGACGCACGCCCGAGAGCAAGATGAAGCTCGATGGTATGCGTCCGGTGCCGGCTGCTTAACAAAGCTTGACGTTCGAGCGCGGCGAGCCTCTGCTAGCATGCGGGGCGCTCGCCGCGGGGAAAAGCCTCACGCGTCAGGAACTGCACGCACAGCGCGCGGTCGAATGCGCTCAATAGCCGCCGCAAATATTATTCGTCATAAGCGGCATGGCGTCGTCGGGAGAGGAAAACAACATGAACAAAGCTATCGAACTCGCACTCTTTCTCCATCTGCTCGCGGTCGCGGTGTGGGTGGGTGGGATGATCTTCGCGCATTTCTGTCTGCGCCCGGCCATTGCCGATTTATCGCCGCAATTACGCCTGCCTTTGTGGGAATCGGTGTTTAGCCGTTTCTTCAATTGGGTCGCGGCGGCGGTGCTGGTGATTCTGATCACCGGCGGATTCCTGCTGATGCAATTCGGCGGCGGTCACGCCACGTGGCCGTTGCATGCCATGGCCGGCCTCGGCATCGTGATGATGCTGATCTTCGGGCATATCCGGTTTGCGGTGTTCCCGCGCATTCGGCGTGCGGTGCAGGCGCAGAAATGGCCGGACGGCGCGCAAGCGGTCGGTACGATCCGGCGTCTGGTGCTGATCAATATCGTGCTTGGCGTGGTGACGATCGGTGTCGCCGTGCTGTCGCGCGGATTCTGATGTTGCAGGCCTGAAGCAGGACCGCTGCGTGGCAAGGCTGCCGCGCAGCCTGGGCGGCGCTACGAATGCGCACGGCAAGCGGGTCTATGGCAGCGCCCCATACGCAAGCCACAACCCGCACACCACTGCCACCGTCCCGTACACCACGTAGACCGGCACCTTCAACTTTACGAAGCACATGCCGGAAAACAGCGCGGTGATCAGATACGCTGGTTTGAACGGCACATGCCCGGCAATGCGCAGCACCGCCACCGCAAGAAACGCGGTGGTCACTGCGCGCAGCATCCGCATGCCGTGCTCGAAGCGCGGATTCGCCTTCAGTTGATGAAGATGCCGCTGCGCCAGCACGACGAGGCAGCCCGACGGCACGAATAACGCGAGCGTGGCGATCAGCGCGCCCACCCAGCCATCCACCAGATAGCCGAAAAACGGCACCACGTTCAGCAGCGGACCCGGCGACAGCGGCGACAAAGAAAACGCCAGCGTGAAGTCATTGTCCGATACGCCGATCGCCGGGGTGACGAACAGCGTCTTCAAAACCGGCAGCGCGGAGAAGCCGCCGCCGAACAAGGTCATCCCGGCGCCCGCCAGACGCGGCCACAGCAGCGCGAGTTCATAGCGGGTCGGCAATGGCACCGCGAACAGCACCAGCAGCACGCACAGCGCGATCAGCAGATGCCGGTCGCCGCGTCCGAACGACACGACAAGCCGCGTATTGCGAATCGGGCTGATCACCCAGCCCGCGCCGAAGGCTGCACCGAGCATCGCCACATAAGCAGCGGGACTGCGCGCATAGAAAAGCGCCACGCAGCCGAGCGCCGCCGCGATCCATTCGAGCTTGCCGCGCAGCAGCGCGCGCGCCTGCTTATACCAGGTGACGGCGATCAACGTGGCCAGCACGACACTGAAGTGATTCAACAAGGTTTGCGACGCGGCGGCGCGCACGAACGGGGTGCGGTAGAAGATCGCGAACAGCGTCATCAGCATGAAGAAGGGCAGCACGCTGGCGACGCCCGCGATCCACGCGCCGGCGCGTCCGCGCAGCGCATGCCCCACCTGCACGGCGACATTGCAGCCCACGGGACCGGGCACCATCCACGCGAGCGCGATCAGATCGGAGAAGGCGATGCGTGACAGCCGCCCTTCGCGTTCGACGTAGTGGTTTTCGAGTTGCGCCATCAGCGCGAGGCCGCCCCATGACAGTGCCGACAGGCCGAATACGACCCGGAATAGCGTCCATAGTGGTTCTCGTGCGCCTCGTCGGGCGGCATCCTGGCTCGTGATCGTCTGCATGGCGCCGCGGGCGACCGGCACGCGGCGCGCCCACCCTCCGGGATCATTGTGATAGGGTGGCGCGGCCGGTGGCGGGCATCGCGCTGTGATGCGGTACTGCGTGAATGTAGCCGGTTTTAGGCGGCCGTGGTGAGGCCATTGCGCGCCATCAGGCTCAGGGATTGGCGCTGGCGCTCGTGCTGGAGATGATGGTGGCGTTGTCCGCTTCATGCGTGGTGCGACGGCCAGCCATGCCGCATACGCCGAAGCGTTCCAGCAGCGCGGGGATGGCCTCCACCGGCACGGGCCGCGAGAACAGGAAGCCTTGCGCCTCGATATGGCCGAGCGCGGCGAGCCACGCGATCTGCTCTTCGGTCTCGGTGCCTTCAACCACCACGGTGAGCCCGAGCGAGCGCGCGAGGTTGACGATCGCGGTGACCATCACGCAGACGCTGCGGTCGCCGGGAATGGCCTGGATGAACGAGCGGTCCACCTTCAGCGTATCCACCGAGAAGCGGTTCAGATAGGACAGCGACGAATAGCCGGTGCCGAAATCGTCGAGCGCGACGCGCACGCCGAGACGCTTCAACGCGAAGATCTTCTCGGAGACGAGTTCGGGATATTCCATCATCGCCGTTTCGGTGATTTCGAGTTCGAGGCGGCGCGCGGAGATGCCGCTTTCCTCGATGGCGTGCGAGATGGTTTCATACAGGTCGCCGCGCCAGAACTGCACCGCCGAAATGTTCACCGCGAGCGATAGCGTGTCGTAGCCCTGTTGCTGCCACAACGCGAGTTGCCGGCAGGCAGTCTCGATCACGAAGTCGCCGATCGGCACGATCAGGCCGGTCGATTCGGCGACCGGAATGAATTCGTTCGCCGGAATCAAACCGTGCTGCGGATGGTTCCAGCGCACCAGCGCCTCGAAGCCGGTGATGCAGCGGCGTGTCAGGTCGATCTTCGGCTGATAGGCGAGAAACAGTTGACCTTCGGTCAGCGCCACGCGCAGTTGCTGTTCCCACTTCATCAAATGATCGGCGCGGTGCGACAGTTGCGGCGAATAGAACTGGTAGCAGTTCTTGCCGGCATCTTTGGCGCTGTACATCGCGAGGTCGGCTTTTTTCAGCAGGTCGATCTCGCTTTCGTTCGCGACCGAATACAGCGCAATGCCAATGCTCGCATGCAGCACGAAAGAACTGCCGCGCACTTCGAACGGTTTGGCGAACACGTCCGCCGCCGCTTCGGCGAGCGCGACCGCCTGCTTCTCGACGTCGTCGCCCTTGAGTACGACAACGAACTCGTCGCCGCCGATGCGGCTCAACGCGCCGCTCTCACCGACAGCGGTAGCGAGGCGCGACGCGGTCATCTGCAGCACGATGTCGCCGGCGTTGTGGCCGAGCGTGTCGTTGACGGTCTTGAAGTTGTCGAGGTCAATAAACAGAATCGCGAGACAGCCGAGGTTGGCCGGCTGCGTGACGTCATGACGCAGGCTCTGCAGCGTCGCGTAGCGATTGCGCAGACCGGTGAGCAGATCGTATTCGACCAGATGCGTCATCTCGCGCTCGCGGCCGAGCAGTTTGCCGATCAGTCCTGTAGCCACCGCGAAGAAGCTCAGCATGGCGAGCGAGATGAAACCCGCCATCAGCAGATAGACGTTGCGCGTGTGGTTGTAGTCGGCGAATTCCTCGGCTTGCGACAGACCCACCAGCACGCCGAGCGGATAGCCGTCGATATGCCGGTACGACACGATGCGCGTGACATTGTCGATCGAATCGATGTAGGTGCCCGACACGTGTTCCGAGGTCGGGTAGGTGCCGCTCGCCGAGAACGTGCCGTTGGCGCTGTCGGCGCTGCCGGTGCGCCGCGCGAGCACGGTGCCGTTGTCCGAGATCACCGCGATCACGCCTTCGCGGCCGATCGCTGCATTGTTATAAAAGTCGCTGGTGAAATAGCTGGGATCTTCCGACACCACCACGACGCCTGCGAACGAACCGTCCGGATGATTCAGACGCCGCGTCATCTGCAAGGTCCAGTGGCCGGACACGCGGCCGAGCACCGGCTTGCTGATATACAACTGGTCGTCGTTCTCGTGCTCGTGAACCTTGAAGTGTTCGCGGTCGGACAGATCGATGTGTTTTGGATTGAGTTCGGCCGTATTGGCGATCAACGTGCCGTGTTCGTCGATCAACGACACCTGCACCAGCGTCTCGCTCTGCACCACGCCTTTTTCGACCGTGCTGGCGAGATCGAAATGCCCAGGGGTTTTCTCGAACTCGTATTTGACGAAGCGGGTGATCTGGTCGACCTGGTGAATCGCCTTGACCGTGTGCTGCTCCAGCGCCGCGGAGAGTATCGCGGCAGAGGCCATGGCCTCGCGATTGGTGGCTTCTTTCTCGACCGACAGACGCGCGAAGATCACGGTCCATAGCAGGATCAGCACCAACACGCCGAGCGCCGGAATCGCGAGCAGGGCTCGACGGCGCGACAGGGCGGGGTCGCGGCGGGGTTGGGCTTCGCGCTGGTCGGAGAAGCGTGACTTGCTCATCGGCGAGTCCGTGCGCGGGTTCCGGCCGGTTGCAAACGAGCGAGCGTCGACTGCGCTGATTTCATGGTTGGCTGCATCGTGACCAGGGTGCCGGAACTGCTGCGCAGGAGGAGGGAGCGTGGTGTCGTGCCCAACCGTCCGCACGTTATCAGGCACCTTTCGATATTACTTAATGCCACTGCATTAAGGAAGGGGCCGCGCATCGGGTATACGCGGGCGCAGCAAACGGCGCTGCCCGGCTGAATTTCTGGCCGCTTCGGCCGGTGCTGGGGCCGCGGCCCGGTGGTCGTTTTCGAATGTTTCATCGGGAGTCGCGGTGCGGCGTTCAGGTGTGCCAGGCCTTTCGCAATGCAAAAAGCATTAATTGGGCAGAGTCTGCGGCGCTTTGTGGTTTAGCGTGGCTGAGTGGGGCAAATCGCGTCCGTTATTGCGTGGCGAGGACACGGACACGCTGGCCAACACTGGGCAGGCAAAGAGCGTGCCGTTCATGGCAGGCGGAACGTGCCGTCGACGATCGTCACCGAGGCGCCGCCGATCCACGTCTTGCCGTGTGCGTCGTCGTAGTGCACCGACACCTGGCCCGCACGACCGAGCACGGTGCCTTGACGAGCCGTATAACGCTCGCCCGGGCGACGCTGCTGCGTGCTTAACAAACCGGCGAGCGCCGCATTGGCGCTGCCGGTGACCGGGTCTTCACCGGTGCCGAAGCGATCGCCGGCCATCAGGCAGCGGACTTCGAATGTGGCCGGGCCGCCGGCTTCATGCGGACCGTAGACAGCGAGGCCAATGGCATCGACCGACTGCACGAGTTTGGCGAGTGCGCTCCCATCGGGATCGAGCGCGAGGCAGTCTTGCGCCGAATTAACGCGCACCACCAGCCACGGTGCACCATTGTCGACCGCGCAGGGCACGGCGCTGAAATCGATCGCGTCGCTACGCAAAGCCGTAGACAGTTCGGTATAGCGATCCGCGCCGAGCGGTGTGACGCGAGCGGGCGGCGCGGCGAAAGCCCACGCGTGTTGTTCGGTGTTGGCCGCGCCTTCTGCGCTAGTCGCTTCCGGCAACGCCTTGAGTTCGACGAGACCCACGCCGCATTGCTGGACGAGGCGGCCGGCCTGCTTCGGCTGATAGCCGCTTTCGAGCAGCGCATGCGCGGTGCCGAGCGTCGGGTGACCCGCGAACGGCAACTCGCCCTCGATCGTGAAGATGCGCACGCGATAGTCGGCGGCCGGGTCGGTCGGCTTCAGCAGAAAGGTGGTTTCGGACAGATGGGTCCAGCGCGCGATCGCCTGCATCTGATCCGCATCGAGCGTATCGGCGTCGAACACCACGGCAAGCGGATTGCCTTTGAACGGCACCGACGTGAACACGTCGACTTGTTTGAAACGAACAGTGTTGGCGAGCATCGTGCGCGGTCCGGCGAATCGTGCGAGTGAATCGGGTTCGCGGATTCTATCCGGTGCTGACGCAACGAGCCACCTCGCCGCAAAAAGCAGAACGCGCCGCGAGGTGCTGAGACCTCGCGACGCGTTCTGGTTACCGTTACGCAGCCTTACTCGACTTCGGCAATCATCTCGATCTCGACGCACGCGCCGAGCGGAATCTGCGCAACGCCGAACGCAGAGCGCGCATGCTTGCCGCGCTCGCCGAACACGTCGGCGACCAGTTCGGACGCGCCGTTGGTGACCAGATGCTGTTCGGTGAATTCGAGCGTCGAGTTGACGAGGCTCATCAGCTTGACGATGCGCGTGACGCGGTTCAGATCGCCGACGTGCGTGTGCAACGTAGCGAGCAGGTCGATAGCGATGGAACGCGCCGCGGCCTTGCCTTCTTCCGTCGTGAGGTTGGCGCCGAGCTTGCCGGTCCACACCTTGCCGTCTTTCTTCGCGATATGACCCGACAGGTACACCGTGTTACCGCTTTGCGCGCTCATTACATAAGCGGCGGCCGGCGCACCGGCGGTCGGCAGTTCGATGCCCAGTTCCTTGAGCTTGTCGTACACATTGGTTTGAGCCATGTTGCGTCCTTGGTCAGTGATGGAATTCGGTGAGGCGTGCTGGGCGCTATGCGCGCAAGCAGGCTGCGTTTAAATCTTCGCGCGGATCAGTGCACCGAGACGCGCCATGCCTTCGTCGATCTTGGCCGGCGGCACCGTGACGAACGACAGACGCAGCGTGTTGTGTTGCGCCTCGTTCGCGAAGAACGGTCCGCCCGGCACGAACGCGACATTTTGCGCGACGGCTTCTTCGAGCAGTTTCATGCTGTCGATCTGCGCGGGCAGATCGACCCACACGAACATGCCGCCTTCCGGACGGTTCCAGCTCACGCCTTCGGGCATATAGCGTTCGAGCGCGGCCAGCATGGCTTCGCACTGATTGCGATACAGCTCGCGGATGGTCGGCACGTGTGTGTCGAGGAAACCGTCCTTGATCACTTCGTACACGATGCGCTGCGTGAAGCTCGGCGTGTGCAAGTCGGTGGCCTGCTTGGCCTGCACCAGTTTGAAGATGAGTTCTTCGGGCGCGATGATGTAGCCGACCCGCAGGCCCGGCGCCAGCACCTTCGAGAACGAACCGAGGTGGACAATATGGTCCGGCGCCATGGAGAGCATGGTGGGCAACGGCTCGCCGGCGTAGTCGAGCGCGCCGTACGGGTCGTCTTCGATCACCGGGAACGGTGCGGTCTTCGCGAACTCGGCGAGCGCGCGGCGGCGCTCGACCGGCAGACGGCGGCCGGTCGGATTCTGGAAATTCGGTTGCGCGTACAACAGGCGCGCGCCGGCCGTCAGCTCGGGCGTGAGGGCTTCGGGAATCAGGCCTTGTTCGTCGGTCGGCATTTGAACGTAGCGCGGCTCGTACATCGAGAACGATTGCAGCGCGCCGAGGTACGTGGGCGTTTCGACCAGCACCGGGCTGTCCGGACAGATCAGCACTTTGCCGAGCAGGTCGAGCGCCTGTTGCGAACCGGTGGTGATCAGTACCTGGCTGGGACGGATCTGCGCGCCGTTCACCGAATAGCGCTTCGCCACCCATTCACGCAGCGGCAGATAGCCTTCGGTCGCGCTGTATTGCAGCGCCGCGGCGGGCGAGTCGCGCAGAATGCGGTCCGATGCTTCGCGCATGCGTTCAGCCGGGAAGGTGGCCGGCGAGGGCAGGCCGCCCGCGAACGAAATGACTTCGGGCCGTTCCGTGACTTTCAGAATCTCGCGAATCGCCGAGCTCGTGAGCTTGCGTGCGCGTTCGGATAGTTGCCACGTGGGGGCTTTCAAGTCGCTTTGGTCCATGGTCTTCCTCTGCTGGTATTGGTGGAACCGGTCAAAACTTCAATTATCGCGCGAGTCGGCGACCCGCGCGCGCTGCTTTAATTAAGGGTCCGTAGACCGTCGGGCGTATCGAACTCGGCGACGAGCGCCGCGGCGCCCTCGGTCGGCTGCAATGCGATCAGATGCGCGGCGCCGAGCCATTGCAACTGCGCCGCGATGGCGTCGGCTTGCGGATGCGCGCCTTTCAAGGCTTTCAGCGCAATGCCCGAGTCCGGCAGGAACGCGGATGGATGGTGCGCCGAGTCCCACTGAATCAGCGAGGGCAGCACACCGTCGCCAACGCCTTGCCAACTGGGGAATGCGCCGTCGTCGAGGACTGACAGGCCCCATGTGAAATCGCCGCGTGTCATCGGCACGATCGGTGCGATGCGCTGCGGATACTGCGTTTGCCACGCCGACAGCCGCTTCGGCCGGTCGACCCGCGCGACCCAGTGCGACAGATACGGGCCGTTTTCGAGCCGCGCCTGGATGGCCGGATCGTCGAGCGCGAACAGGCGGGCGCGCGGCGC
This sequence comes from Paraburkholderia sp. BCC1876, assembly GCF_902833695.1. Taxonomy (NCBI): domain Bacteria; kingdom Pseudomonadati; phylum Pseudomonadota; class Betaproteobacteria; order Burkholderiales; family Burkholderiaceae; genus Paraburkholderia; species Paraburkholderia sp. BCC1876. Next base: position 147,276 of record NZ_CADFGI010000009.1, read on the forward strand.
ATTGCCGTCGGCCGGTGCGGCTGCCTGCGGATCGATCGCGATCACTTCCAGATACACGCCGCCCCACAGGTTCAGCAGACGGTTGTGGGTCCGCATCAGCGGATGCGCGCCGCCGCCGGCCGGGGCGACGCCAAGCGTATCGGCGACATACTGCGTGCCCTCGTCGAGGGTACGGGCGGAAATCACGAGGTGGTCGAGACGAAGCGTATGGGCGGTCATGACGGATCGGGAAACGGAAAACGGGTTGTCTGCGGCCGGCCGGCGCGCGCCAGGGTGGGCGGCTGCGCTGCCGGGGCCGTAAGCATAACCGTTTGCCGGATCGGCGGGCCATGCGCGGGGTGTTTTCGGCGGGTCTTGCCGGATCGCTGGCGGCCGGTGGGACGTTCGTCCCGTCGCGGCCGGTGGGACGTTCGTCCCGTCGCGGCCGGGTCGCGTTGTCCCGTTGCTTCTCTCAAAATGTAGCGGCGACGACCGGCACAGTAACGGTACAATCGATTCGATACTTTCCAGTACGCCTGTACGACGTCCTGAGCGACGTCCCGTACGACGTCCGCTCGGGGAACAGTTGGAGCCTGTCATGTCCGTCCCGCTTGCCCAGATTCCCACGCCGCACGACACCACCTCGATGACGCTGGTCGAGCAACTCGTGCAGTGGGCCCGCCGCCGCATCGAGGAACGCGTGTTTCGTCCCGGCATGCGCATGCCGTCAATCCGCAAGCTCGCGCTGGACAAAGGCGTGTCGCGCTTCACGGTGGTCGAGGCCTACGAGCGGCTGGTCGCGCAAGGCTATCTGGAGTCGCGGCGCGGTTCCGGCTTTTATGTGCGCGAGCGTCTGAGCGGCGTGGCGCTGGTCGAGACGCGCGCGCCGAGCATCGCGACGCCCGAGCCGGCCGCGCTCGACGTGGTCTGGCTGCTGCGCAACATGCTGCATACCGGCGCGCGCTCGGAGCGCAGTCCGGGTCTCGGTTATCTGCCGGTGCGCTGGCTCGACGGCGACCTGATCACCAATGCGTTACGCACGCTCGGCCGGCAAAGCGGCGCGCAGATGCTCGGCATCGGCACGCCACAGGGCTTTCTGCCGCTGCGCCAGCAGTTGCAGACGCGGCTCGAGGAGCTGGAAATCGGCGCCTCGCCGGACCAGATCGTGATGGTGTCCGGCGTCACGCAGGCCATCGACCTGATCTCGCGCATCTACGTGAAACCGGGCGATGCGGTGATCGTCGGCGATCCGGCGTGGTTTCAGATGTTCGGGCGCTTCGTGTCGCAGGGCGCGCGGCTGGTCGGCATGCCGTACACGCCGGACGGCCCGGACCTCGACGCGCTCGAAGCGCTGGTCGAGACGTGGCGGCCCAAGATGCTGGTGATCAACTCGGTGCTGCAGAACCCGACCGGCACGTCGCTGACGGCGGCCCAGGCGTTCCGCATTCTGCGGCTCGCCGAGGCCTACGACTTCATCGTCGTCGAGGACGATATTTACGGCGACCTGTGTCCGCCAAGCTATCCGGGCACGCGGCTCGCGAGCCTCGATCAGTTGAAGCGGGTGATCTACCTCGGCAGCTTTTCGAAGACGCTCGCGCCGAATCTGCGCGTCGGCTTTATTGCGTGCGCGCCGGACGTGGCGCGGGCGGTCAGCGATCAGAAGATGCTGGTCGGCATGACCAGCCCGGAACTGAACGAGCGCGTGCTGTACAAGATTCTGACCGAGGGCCATTACCGGCGGCATGTCGAGCGGCTGCGCGTGCGGCTCGACGGCGTGCGCGAAAAATCCGTGCGGATGCTGGAAAAGACCGGCCTGAAGCTGTTCCTGACGCCCGCGGCCGGCATGTTCCTGTGGGCCGATACCGGCGTCGACGCCGGCGCGTTGGCCGCCGCCGGTCACGAAGCCGGCTTTCTGCTGACGCCCGGCAGCCTGTTCTCGCCGCAGCAGTCGCCGACCACCTGGATGCGCTTCAATATCGCCAACTGCGGCGATCCGGAACTGGCGACGTTTCTGTCCCGCTATCTTGACGGAGTCGCACGCCGCGCCTCTTGAAACCGCGCGAGCTTGCCCCAAAATACGCGGGCAATCCGGTAGCCGCCCGGTAGCCGCCGAATTGACGCACCGACGGACCGACTCGGCGCACCGACCGCCGGCGCTGCGCGGCCAGTTGCAAAGGCCGCACAGCCCGCACCGGCCGCGCCAGGCGTCCCGCTTTACCCTGATTTGAATCCCATTCGCAACAGAGAGGAAGTCCGACCATGGCACAAGAAACCATGAGCTTTCAGGCAGAAGTGAAACAGCTTCTGCACCTGATGATCCATTCGCTGTACAGCAACAAGGAAATTTTCCTGCGCGAGCTGATTTCGAACGCGTCCGACGCGGCCGACAAGCTGCGCTTCGAAGCGATCGAAAACAGCGCGTTGTACGAAGGCGATTCGAATCTGCGGATTCGCGTGGCGTTCGACAAGGCCGCCCGCACCGTCACGATCGACGACAACGGCATCGGCATGAGCCGCGACGAAGCGATCGCCAACCTCGGCACGATCGCCCGCTCGGGCACCAAGGAATTCTTCGGCAAGCTTTCCGGCGACCAGCAGAAAGACGCGGCGCTGATCGGCCAGTTCGGCGTGGGCTTTTATTCGGGCTTTATCGTCGCCGATAAGATCACGGTCGAAACGCGCCGTGCCGGTTTGCCGGCGTCGGACGCGGTGCGCTGGGAAAGCGCGGGCGAGGGCGATTTCGCGGTCGAGAGCATCGAGCGCGCCGCGCGCGGCACGACCATCACGCTGCATCTGCGTGCCGAAGAAGACGAGCTGCTGTCGTCGCATCGTCTGAAGGCGATCATTCAGAAGTACTCGGACCACGTTGCGCTGCCGATCCTGATGCACAAGGAAGAGTGGGACGCGGAAAAGAGCGAGATGGTCACGAAAGACGAAGACGAGACCGTCAATCAGGCCAGCGCGCTGTGGACCCGTTCGAAGAACGAGATCACCGAAGAGCAGTACAAGCAGTTCTATCAGCACCTCGCGCATGACCATCAGGACCCGCTGATCTGGACGCATAACCGCGTCGAGGGCCGCAGCGAGTACACGCAACTGCTGTACGTGCCGACCCACGCGCCGTTCGACATGTTCAACCGCGACAACCGCGGCGGGCTGAAGCTGTACGTGAAGCGCGTGTTCATCATGGACGAAGCCGAGCAACTGCTGCCGGGCTATCTGCGCTTCGTGAAGGGCGTGGTCGATTCGAGCGATCTGCCGCTGAACGTGTCGCGCGAAATCCTGCAGGAAAGCCGCGACGTCAAGACGATTCGCGAAGGCGTGATCAAGCGTTCGCTGTCCATGCTCGAAGAGCTGGCCAATTCGGAAGACGAAGCCGAGCGCGCCAAGTACGCCGGTTTCTGGAAAGAATTCGGCCAGGTGCTGAAGGAAGGCATCGGCGAAGACTTCGCCAATCGCGAGCGGATCGCGAAGCTCGTGCGCTTTGCGTCGACGCATACGGACACGGCGGAGCAGACCGTTTCGCTGGCGGACTACGTCGCGCGAATGAAACCCGAGCAAACCAAGATCTACTACGTGACCGCCGATACCTGGCTGGCCGCGACCCACAGCCCGCATCTCGAAGTGTTCCGCAAGAAGGGCGTGGAAGTGCTGCTGCTGACCGATCGCGTCGACGAATGGATGCTGTCGTTCCTGAACGAATTCGACGGCAAGCCGCTGCAAAGCGTGGCGCGCGGCGATCTCGATCTGGGCGCGCTGAACGATGAAGAAAAGCAGGCGCAGGAGAAGGTCGGCGAAGAGTTCAAGCCGCTCGTCGAGAAGATGAAGGAAGCGCTGAAGGACAAGGCGAAAGACGTGCGTCTCACGTTCCGCCTGACCGATTCGCCGTCCTGCCTCGTGGCCGACGACGGTGAAATGAGCGGTTATCTGCAACGCATGCTGAAGGCCGCAGGCCAGGACGCGCCGTCGTTCCATCCGATTCTCGAAGTGAATCCGGAACACGCGCTGGTGAAGGGCTTGCACGCGGACAGCGCGAACTTCGACGACTGGTGCCACCTGCTGTTCGATCAGGCCATGCTGGCCGAAGGTGGATCGCTGGAAGATCCGGCGAGCTTCGTGAAGCGCACCAACGCGTTGTTGCTGGCGCGTGCGCAGTGAGTGCGATGTAACTGGCGTCTAGTTGACGCTGGGAGTTGAAAAATGCGCTGCCTTTTGGCAGCGCATTTTTTTTGGCAGCGCCTGAGCTGCGGCGTGAGCCTTTGTAAGCGCGAGACTTAGCGGGCCGGAACCGGGCCGTTCAAATGCGTGACCTGCGAGAGCACGCAGCCGGCCAGTTCCTTGGCTTCCTGGCAGGACGCATGGTCGGCCAGTACCTTTGCCGCCAGACTGCCGATCTTCTGGCTAGTCTGCTTGGACGTGTGATGCTGCGCGAGCGCCGAGCCGGCGAGTTCCTTCTCCATGAACGTAACCGACGAACGCCGCAAAACCAGCGCGGCCAGATGAGCGATTCGGTCAGACGTTTCTTTCGTGTTGACAGTATTCAAGGGTGACTCCTGGCGTGTTAGTTATCGATTATGTCGGCCGCACAGGCATGGCCTGTTTGGTCGACTCGAATAAGTATGGGTAACTAACTAAACATAATCAACGACCATAAATTGAGATTGGTTTATGAGACGTAATCACGGGGGATTGTCTTATTCTTCCGCATTCTAAATTCGGATGCCTGAAGGATTTATCGCAATCTTCTAGGTCGCATTTGCGCCGGATCTTATTCAACGAGGACGCGTTCGCGCGTCGCGACTTTCTGTGAATTCCCATGCACGATTCCGCCCTGGCAACCTCCTCCGCGCAGACCGAGCGCCGCGCGACGCTCGCGCGAGCCTACGCGCTAAACCCTGAGCTGGACCCCGCGCTCCCGTTGCAACTCGCGCTGGCCTTCCGCGAGATTTGCGCCTGGCCGACGGTTGAACGCATCTGCCGCGAGCGCCTCGCGCGCAATCCCGCGGATGCGGAAATGGCCTGGCAACTCAGTCACGCGCAGTGGCAAAGCAACGACGCGGCCGCCGCGGAGGCCACCATGCGCGCCGTCGATCGCGCCGCGCCCGGCAATCCGCATGTGTCGGCGGCGATCGGCATGTATCTGGCCGAGCAGGCGTGTTATGACGCCAGCGAAGCGGCGTTGCGAGCGGCGCTGGCGCTCGACCCGTCGACGGTCGAGGCGGCCGTCGATCTGGCCGATCTGGAATTGCGACGCGGCGCGTGGACGAGCGGATGGCCGCGCTTCGAGGCGCGGCTCGCACGCGCCGACCGTGAACCCAACAACATCGTCACCGTGATGGCCGCGCTGTGTCCGCGTTGGTGGGGTGAATCGCTGGCGGGCAAAACGCTCGTCGTGCATAGCGAGCAGGGTAGCGGCGACGATATCCAGATGGTCCGTTTCGTCCCGCGAATGGCCGCACGCGTGCACGCCGAAGGCGGCCGCCTGGTGCTGGCCGTGCGGCGCGCCTTGCAACCGCTGTTCGTACGTTTTTACGCGGATTGCGTGTCGATCGAGGACGGCCCGCTCGGCACGCCCGACTACGGCTTGCCGATGATGAGCTTGCCGCTCGCGCTCGATCTGCGGCCGGACGAACTACGCGGCGCACCGTATCTGCACGCCGATGTCGTGAAGATGGCCGCATGGCGCGAGCGGCTTCACGCCTGCGCGCCGGATGCGAAGCGTCACGTCGGTCTGGTGTGGTCCGGCAGTCCGACGCATCGGCGCGATGCGAAGCGGTCGATTCCGCTTGCCGCGCTTGCTCCGCTGCTGACGCTGCCGGATGTCGTGTTTTACCCGCTCACGCCTGGCCGTCACGAAGACGCGGCGGCGCTGCTCGCGCAAGGCTATCGCGTGTGCGATCTGACGGCGGCCTATGAAAGCGGCTTCGACGACGTGGCGGCGCATCTCGGCGTGCTCGATGCGCTGGTGACGATCGACAGCGCGCCGTTGCACCTGGGCGGCGCGCTCGGTTGCCCGGTGTTCGCGATGCTCGACCATGTGTCGCACTGGTCGTGGGGCAGCGAGGAGACGCAGTCCTGGTACGACTCGATCGAACTGTTCAGGCAGCCACAGCCGGCGGACTGGGCGCCGGTGGTCGAGCGGGTCAAAAACCGCTTGCAGGCGATGCCGGCCCGCAACCGGTGAGTGTGGCGCAAAGTTTGGCGCGAAGCGTGGGTGGAAACCACCGCTGAACGAGCGGGTGCGGCCGCCGCAAGCTCTTCGCTGAGCGCCGCTATAATCCGACACCATGCCTATCCGTTTCGATGCCGCCGACGCCCACTGGCGCGTTGCTCCTTTACCCGGCTTCAGCGCCGCCCAGAAAGACTGGCTGACGCGCGGCGGTTCACTGACCGCGCATCTGCGTGCGCTCGGTGCGGTCGCGGTGCGCGTCACGCGTGAAAGCGTCGCGCTGCCGTGGGCCGACGAGTACGCCGCGCTCGGCCTCGCGTCACGCGCGCAGGTGTGGGTTCGGGAAGTGGTGCTGTCGGTCGACCGCGTGCCGTTCGTCGCCGCGCATAGCGTGACGCCGCTCGTCGCGAGTGTCGGCGTGTGGCAGGCCACCCGGCGTTTGCGCACGCGGCCGTTGGCCGAGCTGCTGTATAGCGACAGCAGCGTCGCGCGTTCGGCGCTGGTGAGCCGGCGTTTAACCGAGCGTCATCCGTTGTACCGGTTGGCGGCGCGTGAAATTGCCGCGACCACGGCGTCGCCGCATGCGCTGGTCGCGCGTCGCTCGGTGTTCGAACGCCACGGCGCGCCGCTGATGGTGACGGAATGCTTTCTGCCTGCACTGTGGTCGCATCTCGCGGCGACGGCTTCTTCCCACGCTGACGACGCGAACTCTGCCCTAACGGCCCACGCCGCGCATCCACGTGTGCGCGAGCACGGCCGACCGCTCGACCACACCGTATCACGCGCGCACGCGCCGAAGGAGGTGCCGTCAGAGGATCCGCCGGCGCCGCGTCCATCCAATGAGCGAGGCCGCTGATGCTGCGCGGTTTTCCTCCCGTCGTCGCGGCGAATACCCATACGCTGATTCTGGGCAGCTTTCCCGGCGAGGCGTCGCTGGTCGCGACGCAGTATTACGCGCATCCGCGGAATCAGTTCTGGCGCTTACTGGGCGAGGTGCTCGGCGAGCCTCAGTTGCATACGCTCGCTTATGACGAACGTCTCAAGCTCGTGTTGAAGCACGGGATCGGTGTCTGGGACGTGCTTGCCGCGTGCCATCGCGAAGGCAGTCTCGATTCGGCGATCCGGAATGCGAAGCCGAACGATTTCGATGCGCTGCGCGAGCATGCGCCCTTGCTGAAGAAGGTGTGTTTCAACGGCAAGACGGCGGGGCGATTTGCCGGCGTGATAGGCGAGGCGGGATATGAAACGCTGGTGCTGCCTTCTTCTAGTCCGGCGAATGCGACACTGTCTTTCGATCAGAAGCTGTTGCTGTGGCGAGAGGTTGTTTCCTGACGTTGTTTCTCAATCGCGCAAACGCGGGGCTTCCCGTGCGCCCCGCGTAGAAGCCGGACCCGCCTACAAGGCGAGCGTGTCCAGTTCCGCATAAGCGCGATGTAGCCACACCTTGACGCGTTGGCGTTCCAGCAAGCCGAGCCCGGTGGCGGCACGATCCGGATGATTGACTGCCGCCCAGAAGCTCGCGCTCTGTCGATCGATCTTCTGCATCGTCGTATCGGGCAGGTGGCGCAGTGTTATCACGCTGGCGCCGAGTGCTTCGGCCCGCTTGCGCTCGCCCGATGCCTCCAGAATCTCGAAGCGGTCGCCGCGAACTTCGTTTAGCACGAGTACCAGCTTGATGCGTCCGCCGAAGGCGTCGAGCCATTGCCGTAACAGATCGACCGAATCGCGCCCGGTGTCCATGACGTGCCACCACGTTAGCGCGAGGCCGTGTTCTTCGGCGAAACCGAATACGTCCGAATCGTCGAGCCATCCGGCGAGCGCCTGCTGCGTCTGGGCCGCGAGATCGACCACGATGCGTCGCTGCGGTTCTGCGATGGCCGCTTCCAGGACGGGATCGAGGCTGTCATGCTGGTCGAGAACGGCAGGCGCGGCAAAGTCGGCATAGAAACGCAGCAGCGCGCCATGCGATCTGTCGGTATCGAAGCCCATGAAGGACACGCCCCGATCGATGAAATACTGGGCTAGCACGCGGGCGGCGAGCGATTTGCCCACGCCGCCTTTTTCTCCGCCGATGAAGTGGATATGACTCATGCTTACGGTTCCCGTGTGATGGAGGTGGTAGCGCCGAAACCGAGGCTAGCAGGTTTCGGTGACGTAACGACGAAACAGGTCATGTCGGCAGGCAATGCGTGCGTGGCAGCAGCATGCTGGGTGATCGGCAGAGGTGTCAAACTGGACAAAATATCGATCCGTTGCGGCGCCTCGCCGGCGCCAGCGATCGGCGTGGCCGGCTACGCCGCCCTCGTATTGCCTTCGTCCAGTCCGGCGAATGCTATGCTCTCGTTCGACCAAAAATTGTGCCTCTAACGCGACATCCTCACATGACGAAATTGATCAAGCGCGCTTCGGCCGAAGCGCGCGCCTTCCGCAATCGCGACGCCGACTCCGCCAGCGCCGGCGGCAAACAGCAAGCCGTGCGCAGCAGGAAGCGCCCGTTGCACGACGACGATCTGCACGACGCGCCGCAAATCGAAACGCCGCGCAAGCCGCGTTTCGCACCGGTGACGTTCTCCGAAGAAGGCGGCGTGCGCTTCCTGCATTTCGGCACGGAATGGGTGCAAGGCGCCATGCGTCTGCGTAAGCCGGATCACATCGAACTCGAATACGCGCAGCAGATGATGGCCTGGCTGCTGTTCATCGAAACGCCCAAGCGCGTCGTCCAGCTCGGTCTGGGCGCGGCGGCGCTGACCAAGTTCGCGTACCGCTTCCTGAAGCGCGCCAAGGTCGAGGCGGTGGAACTGAACCCGGCGGTCGTGATTGCCGCCCGCACGATGTTCGAACTGCCGCACGACGACGCGCGCCTGACCGTGCACGAAACCGACGCGTGGGACTTCGTCAACGACAGCGTCAACCACGGCACGATCGGCGCGCTGCAGGTCGACGTCTATGACGCGACCGCGCGCGGCCCGGTGCTCGACAGCGTCGGCTTCTACCGCGCGGTGCGCGCGTGCCTGACCGATGCGGGCGTGGTGACGGTGAATCTGTTCGGCGATCATCCGAGCTTCGTGCGCAACATGAAGCGCCTGAACGAAGCCTTCGACGGCCGCGTGATCGCGCTGCCGGAAGTGCACGACGGCAACCGCATCGCGATCGCGTTCTCGGGCCCGGCGCTCGACGTGCCGTTCACGGCGCTGCAGGCGCGCGCCAGGCTGATCGAAGCGGAACTCGGCTTGCCGGCGCGCAAGTGGATCAAGGGTCTGCAGGAATCGACCGGGCAGAAGGGCGCGTCGTTCGCGATCTGATGCCGTCAAGGTCGGGCCGGCTGCCGCCGGCTCGACTTCCCCCTGGGCTTCGCGCCTCCCCGTTGCGTGCATGCGACGGTTCTGCAGTCCGCCATACCCCCTCGTCTCCGTTAAGCCGCCGCTCCGCGCGCCCCAACAGCAGGCTCGCGCCTCGGGTCGGCCCTGCTTGACCGCACGTTCGCGGCTCCTATACTCTTTCGAAGCTTTCGGGGCGCCCGTGGCTATCCGCAATGGGTTCCACCACCCGTCAAACACGGGCCAACAACATTTCAATAATAGGGAAGAGGAGACGTCATGGCTCACGACGCCGACGCGAACAAGGCCAGCAAGCACTGGCTCTGGTTGCTGCTGTTGCCCTGGATCGCGATGATCTGGGTGCCGTCATACAACAAGGTCGAACCGCAACTGTTCGATTTCCCGTTCTTCTACTGGTATCAGCTCCTGTGGGTGCTGATCAGCGCCGTCATCACGGCGCTCGTGTACTTCAAGACCAAGGCGCGCTCATCGGGCCGTCCGCAAGGGGGCGCACGATAATGAACGCCACCGCAACTTTCGTCTTCGTTCTGTTTTTCATCGGCGTCACGATTCTTGGCTTTGTCGCGGCCCACTGGCGGCGCGGCGATCTCGCCCATCTGGAAGAGTGGGGCCTCGGCGGCCGGCGCTTCGGCACCGTCGTCACCTGGTTCCTGCTGGGCGGCGACCTGTACACCGCGTACACCTTCATCGCCGTGCCGGCGCTGGTGTTCGGTGCGGGCGCAACCGGTTTCTTCGCGCTGCCGTACACGATCCTGATCTATCCGTTCGCGTTCGTCGTGTTCCCGAAACTGTGGAGCATCGCCAAACGTCAGGGCTACGTGACATCGGCGGACTTCGTGTCGGCACGCTACGGCAGCCGCATGCTGGCTCTCGCGATCGCCGTCACCGGCATCGTCGCGACCATGCCGTATATCGCGCTGCAACTGGTCGGTATCGAAGTGGTGATCGGCGCGCTCGGTTTCGACACCAAGGGCTTCGTCGGCGATCTGCCGCTGATCATCGCGTTCGCGATTCTGGCGGCCTACACCTACACCTCGGGTCTGCGCGCGCCGGCCATGATCGCGGTCGTGAAGGACATCCTGATCTATATCGTGATCTTCGCCGCGATTATCGTGATTCCGCCGCAACTGGGTGGCTTCGGGCATATCTTCAGCGTCGTGCCGCCGGCCAAGCTGCTGCTGAAGGCGCCGGACGTGTCGAGCCTGAACGGCTATAGCGCGTACGCCACACTGGCGGTGGGTTCGGCGCTCGCGCTGTTCCTGTATCCGCACTCGATCACCGCGGTGCTGTCGTCGAAGTCGGGTAACACGATTCGCCGCAACATGGCGATGCTGCCGGCTTACTCACTGGTGCTCGGCCTGCTCGCGCTGCTCGGCTTCATGGCGTTGGCCTCGGGCGTGAAGGACATGCCGGAATTCGCGCCGTACTTCAAGGCGTTCGGCCCGAACTTCGCGGTGCCGGCGCTGTTCCTGCACTTCTTCCCGTCGTGGTTCGTCGGCGTGGCGTTCGCGGCAATCGGCATCGGCGCGCTGGTGCCGGCGGCGATCATGTCGATCGCGGCGGCCAACCTGTACACGCGCAACATCCACAAAGAGTTCGTGAACCGCAACATGTCGCACGAGCAGGAGACCAATGTCGCGAAGCTGGTCTCGCTGATCGTGAAGGTCGGCGCGGTCGCGTTCATTCTCGGTCTGCCGCTCACGTACGCGATCCAGTTGCAACTGCTCGGCGGGATCTGGATCATCCAGACGCTGCCGGCGATCGTGCTCGGTCTGTACACGCGCGTGCTCGACTATCGCGGTCTGCTGGCCGGCTGGGCGGTGGGGATTGCAACCGGCACGTGGATGGCGATTTCGCTGAAGCTGGCGGGCTCGATCTTCACGATTCACCTGTTCGGTCTGGCGATTCCGGGCTACGCGGCGGTGTGGTCGCTGATCGTGAACCTGGTGGTGTCGGTGTTGGTGAGTCTGCTGGTGCGCGTGCTCGGCATGCAGCGCGCCGAGGACCGCACGCGTCCGGAAGATTATCTGGATGTGGTCGAGGGCTAACAGCGCCTGACTGTCTCATCGCAGCATGAATCACGGCGCCCGCGGACGAAAGTTCGCGGGCGTTTGTCTTTATAGGGCAGTCCAGGGCACGATAGCGGAACTGTCTTTCGAAGGATTCGCCGCGCCGCCATGGCCTCTGCCGATTCCCACACTGTGATTCCACGCCGCTCGGCGCTCAGCCGGATGGTGCGCGCGATCACCTCGCCGTATTACCGCTATCGTCACGCGAAGGTGCTGCATAGCCTGCGCGTTGGCCTCGCGATGCTGGTGTCGATTCTGGCGACTACGGGCATCGACATTCCGCATGGCATCTGGTCGTCGGTAACGTTGCTGGTGGTGATCGGCGGCTTGCAACATCACGGCAATATCCGCAAGAAAGCCGCCGAACGGGCGGCCGGCACGCTCCTCGGCGCGACGATCGGACTCGCGCTGATCCTCGTGCAGAATTTCACCGGCTCGTTGCCGCTGACCTATGTGCTGATGTCGATCGTCGCGGCGATCTGCGCGTGGTTCGCGATCGGCTCGTCCGGTTACATCGGGCTGTTGACGGCCATCACGATGTGCATCGTCGCCGGGCATGGCGACAATCTGATCGACGTCGGGCTGTGGCGCACGCTGAACGTGCTGATCGGCATTGTGATCGCGCTGGCGTTTTCGTTCGCGCTGCCGCTGCATGCCACTTATTCGTGGCGCTACGGCATCGCGGCCAATCTGCGCGAATGCGCGCGCATCTACACGCGGTTGATCGATGGCGAGACGATCAGCGAGGAAGAACAGGTTCAGCACTTTCTGGCGATCAACAAGCGGCTGGTGCAGTTGCGTGCGCTGATGCCGTCGGTCGCGAAAGAGATCGACGTGCCGCAGTCCAGACTCGATGAAATTCAGCGGTTGCACCGCTCGGTGCTCAGTTCGCTGGAACTGCTCGCCACCGGCCCGCTGATGCACGCCGACGCGGTCGCGCGCGCCGCGTATGGCGCGCAGTGCGGCGCCGAGGTGCGCGCCGTGCGGGCGATTCTGCTGGCGATTTCGCGTGGCTTGCGCTTCGGCCGGGCGACGCATTTTGGGATTCCGGCCGCGTCGCCGCTCGCGCAGGCGCATGGCGACGCGGCGCTCAGATTGCCGGCCGATCTGCAGGGGCCGTATTGGCTCGGTCAGCGGCTCGCGGAGCAGGTGGACCGGCTGCGCGCGCTATTGCTGGAAACCGAGCCGAACTGGAATATCGAACGGCATTCGCGGACCTTGCTGAAGGTTTAGCAGCGTCCGCGGCACGGCGCGGCGGCGAGTTCAGTCTTCCGGCAACGTCACCATCCACATCAGACCGAAACGGTCCACCAGCATCCCGAAGCCCTTGCTCCAGAAGGTCGGCTGAAACGGCAGCGTGACCTGGCCGCCGTCGGCGAGCGCGTTGAAGTATTTTTCGGCGACGGCGGGCTCGGCCGTGAGCGACAGCGCGAAGCCTTCCATTTTCGCGGCGGGATCGCAATGGCCGTCGGACGCCATCCAGACGGTCGAACCCATCTTGATCGACGCGTGCATGATTTTTTCTTCGAGGCCGGCGCGCGGCGCGTTGTGCGGGTCGGGCGGCGCTTCCTTGTAGCGCATCTTGAGCAGCACTTCGGCGCCGAGTTTCTCGGTGTAATAGTCGAGCGCTTCTTCGCAACGGCCGTTGAAAAACACGTAAGGCTGAACGGACATGATCGTCTCCTGAAGTAGGAACAGCAGGCGCCGGCGGCCCTCGGTAAGCTGCCACGAGGGACGGGCGTGGTGAAAATTGTAGTCGTCCGTTGCGGCGGGATCGTGACTTTATATCGTAGGGTAGGGCGGGTCGGTAAACGGCAAACGGCCCCGAACCGTCAGGTCCGGGGCCGTTTGCCGAACAATCTTCGCGGCAAGCGCGGCGACTTACTCCGCCGCCGCGAATCTCACCGCCATCAACGCAGCGCTTCGATCAGCTTTTCCAGCTTGACGGCATCTGCGGCGAACGCGCGGATACCTTCGGCGAGCTTTTCGGTCGCCATGGCTTCGTCATTGACGAGGAAACGGAACGACGATTCGTCCACCGGCACGCGTTCGATATCCGCGCCCTGCGAGAGGTCCGCCGATAGCTTGCGTTCAACCTTCTCGGTGCTCTCCTGCAGCTTTTGCAGCAGATCCGGGCTGATGGTCAGCAGATCGCAGCCGGCCAGTTCCAGAACCTGACCCGGCGTGCGGAAGCTCGCGCCCATCACCTCGGTCTTGTAGCCGAACTTCTTGTAGTACGCGTAGATGCGGCGCACCGACTTGACGCCCGGATCGTTGGCGCCGCCGTCTTTCGCTTCGTCCCACGCGCTGCCGGCGTTCTTCTTGTACCAGTCGTAAATACGGCCGACGAACGGCGAAATGAGTTGCGCGCCCGCTTCGGCGCAAGCCGCGGCCTGTGCGAGCGAGAACAGCAGCGTCATGTTGCAGTGGATGCCTTCCTTCTGCAGCACTTCGGCGGCACGGATGCCTTCCCACGTGGACGCGAGCTTGATCAGCACGCGTTCGCGGCCGATGCCGTGGTCCTTATACAGCGCGATCAACTCGCGGCCCTTGGCGATCGACGCTTCGGTGTCGAACGACAGACGCGCGTCCACTTCGGTCGACACGCGACCCGGAATGATCTTGAGGATTTCGGTGCCGAACGCGATCAGCAACTGGTCGATGATCGCGCCAACCGGCTTCGACGCGTGCGCCTTCACGGTCTTTTCGAGCAGCGGCTTGTAGTCGTCTTTCTGGACGGCCTTCAGAATCAGCGACGGATTGGTCGTTGCGTCCTGCGGCTTGTACTGGGCAAGCTGCTGGAAGTCGCCGGTATCGGCGACGACGGTGGTGTATTGCTTGAGTTGGTCGAGTGCGGTTGTCATGTTCGAGCCTTCAGGGCGCATGCGCGCCGTGGTTCAGGAGAAATGAGATCGCCGCCGGACTGATCGGATTCACCAGTGCCGGCGGCCGCGGGTCACGCTGCAGCGCTGCCCGTCATAGTGCCGGGGCATTTTGACGGAAAGCGCTGCCGGATGCTTCTATTCTATGGCGGATCGCCTGATGCAGGGTTGACACTTGCCCAACGCGATCGGTTCACCCTTGTTTCGGGCGCTCAGCCACGCCGCGCGTTCAACACCATTTGGGTCACCACGCCCGCCACCAGCCCCCAGAACGCCGAGCCGATGGACAGCAAGGTCAGCCCGGAGGCCGTCACCATGAACGTTACCAGCGCCGCTTCGCGCTGCTTGAGGTCCTGCATGGCGTTGGCGAGGCCGCTCATGATCGAGCCGAACAGCGCCAGCGCCGCGACGGACACCACCAGCGCCTTCGGCAGCGCCGCGAACAGCGCGGCTATAGTGGCGCCGAACACCCCGGCGATCAGATAGAAAATGCCGCACCAGACCGCCGCGGTGTAACGCTTGTCGCGGTTTTCGTGCGCTTCGGGGCCGGTGCAGATCGCCGCGGTGATCGCCGCAAGATTGATGCCGTGCGAGCCGAACGGCGCGAGCAGCAGCGAGGCGAGGCCGGTCGTGGAAATCAGCGGCGCCGACGGCGTGCTGTAGCCGTCCGCGCGCAACACGGCAATGCCCGGCACGTTCTGCGACGCCATCGCGACGACGAACAGCGGAATGCCGATGCTGACGCTGGCGGCCAACGAAAACGCCGGCATCGTGAACACCGGATGCGCGAGCGCTACGTGAAAGCGGCTGAAATCGAGCAGGCCGAGCCCACCGGCCGCCGCCGTGCCGACGATCAGCGTCGTCACGATCGCGTAGCGCGGGGCCAGCCGTTTGACGATCAGATAGGTGAAGAACATGGTCAGCACCAGCGCGGTCTGGAATTGCGCGGCACGGAAAATCTCAATGCCGATCTCGAACAGAATCCCCGCCAGCAACGCCGAGGCGATGCCGGCCGGGATTTTTTTCATCAGCGTGTCGAACCAGCCGGTCAGACCGACCAACGTCAGCAGCACCGCGCAGACGATAAACGCGCCGATCGCCTCGGGATACGCCACATGCGGCAGCGACGACACCAGCAGCGCCGCGCCGGGCGTCGACCATGCGATCACGATCGGCGCGCGAAAGCGCAGCGACAGGCCGATCGTGCAGACGGCCATGCCGATCGACAGCGCCCAGATCCACGACGAAATCTGCGCATCGCTCAGATGCGCGGCCTGACCCGCCTGGAACATCAGCACGAGCGAACTGGTATAGCCGGTCATCATCGCGACGAAACCGGCGACGATGGTGGACAGCGAGGTGTCGGCGAACGGGTTGGAACGTCCCGGCGGCGTGGCGGAAGGGGACAAATCGGGGGAGGTAGACGGACGCATGCGGCAGCTTTCTTATCGTTGAAGGTGAAGCAGGTGAAGATAAAGCACGAACGGATTTATTTGCTCAGCGTGCGCATGGCGGTCTCCAACCCGGCGAGCGTGAGCGGGTACATACGGTGGCCGAGCACTTCGCGAATCGCGCTGACCGACTGGCGATACGCCCACAGCCCTTCCGGTTCGGGATTGAGCCACGCGTGATGCGGGAAGTGGTCCGCGAGACGCCGTAGCCAGACCGCGCCGGCCTCGGGATTGTTGTATTCGACCGAGCCGCCCGGCTGCAGCACTTCGTACGGGCTCATGGTCGCGTCGCCGACGAAGATCAGCTTGTAGTCGGGCGTGAATTTGTGCAGCACGTCCCACGTCGGCATGCGCTCGGCGTGACGGCGGCGGTTGTTTTTCCACAGAAAATCGTACACACAGTTGTGGAAGTAATAGAACTCGAGGTGCTTGAACTCGGCCTTGGCGGCGGAGAACAGTTCCTCGACGCGCTTGATGTGGTCGTCCATCGAGCCGCCCACGTCGAGCAGCATCAGCACTTTCACCTTGTTGTGCCGCTCCGGGACCATCTTCAGATCGAGCCAGCCGGCGTTCGCGGCGGTGCTGCGGATCGTGTCGGGCAGGTCGAGTTCTTCGGCGGCGCCTTCGCGCGCGAAGCGGCGCAGACGGCGCAGCGCGACCTTGATATTGCGCGTGCCGATTTCGACCTGGTCGTCGTAGTCGCGATAGGCGCGCGATTCCCACACTTTCACCGCGGTGCGGTTGCCCGCCGCGTCGCCGCCGATGCGCACGCCCTCCGGGTTATAGCCGCCGTTGCCGAACGGCGAGGTGCCGCCGGTGCCGATCCATTTGCTGCCGCCTTCGTGGCGCTCTTTCTGTTCGTCGAACAGTTCCTTGAGGCGCTCCATCAGCTTGTCAAGGCCGCCCATGGCTTCGATCTGCGCTTTTTCCTCCGGCGACAGATCGCGTTGCAGCTTCTTCTTCAGCCAGTCGAGCGGGACGTCGAAGGCCAGTTCGGACGCTTTCGCGACGCCGCTGAAATAGGCGCCGAACGCCTGGTCGAACTTGTCGAAGTACTTCTCGTCCTTCACCAGCGTGATGCGCGACAGGTAGTAAAACTCGTCGAGCGACGGCGCAATCACGTTGGCCTTGAGCGCCTCGAGCAGCGTCAGATATTCCTTTACCGACACCGGCAGCTTGGCGGCGCGCAGCGAGTAGAAGAAGTCGATCAGCATGCTGGGTCCTCGGCGGCGGGTGGTCGGTGTGACGGGCTCATCGGTGGCGGGTGGCGTTGCCTCGGCGTCTGCGCGGCGCCGCCCTGGTCGCGCGTCAGACGGGTATCAACGGTTGTTGCGGTTCATGAAGATCAGGCGTTCGAACAGGCTCACGTCCTGTTCGTTCTTCAGCAGCGCGCCGTGCAGCGGCGGGATGATCTGTTTCTGGTCGGTCGAGCGCAGCGCTTCGGGCGGAATGTCTTCGGCGAGCAGCAGCTTGAGCCAGTCGAGCAGTTCCGAGGTGGACGGCTTCTTCTTCAGGCCGGCGACATTGCGCAGTTCGAAAAAGCTCTGCATGGCCGCGGCCAGCAGTTCTTTCTTGATGCCGGGGTAGTGCACCTCGACGATCTGTTGCATCGTGACCGGATCGGGGAACTTGATGTAGTGGAAAAAGCAGCGGCGCAGAAAGGCGTCGGGCAATTCCTTCTCGTTGTTCGACGTGATGATCACGAGCGGGCGATGTTTCGCGCGGATCAGCTCGTGCGTCTCGTACACGTAGAACTCCATGCGGTCGAGTTCGCGCAGCAGGTCGTTCGGAAACTCGATGTCGGCCTTGTCGATCTCGTCGATCAGCAGCACGGTCTGCTCGTCCGCTTCGAACGCCTGCCACAGCACGCCCTTCACGATGTAATTGCGGATGTCCTTGACGCGTTCGTCGCCGAGCTGCGAATCGCGCAGGCGCGACACCGCGTCGTACTCGTACAGCCCTTGCTGGGCCTTGGTGGTGGACTTGATATGCCACTGCATCAACGGCATGCCGAGCGCGGCGGCGACTTCTTCCGCGAGCATGGTTTTGCCGGTGCCGGGTTCGCCCTTGATGAGCAGCGGGCGCTTCAGCGTCATCGCGGCGTTGACCGCGAGCTTGAGGTCGTCGGTGGCGACGTACTGCGATGAGCCTTCGAAACGCATGGCGAGATGCTCTTTTTTGGGAAAAAACCCAGTATAAGTCAGAAGGCCTGTTGGCCTGAAACGGGCTCGCGTAAGGTGTGACCCGCGATGCCGCACGGCGGAGCAAAGCTACGCTAGCGCTGGCTTTGCGGCGGGCGGACGGGCCGTCCACCCCGCTCGGTGGACGTTTCGCGCGACGTCGCGGTACAATTAGCCCGATTTTTTTGGCCTGCGTGGCTACCCTATAAGAAGAACGGCGCGGGCCGTTGCCTTTTTGGGCGCCCGTTCCCCTCATGCCAGGTTACATGCTATGAATAAATTCGTCGGCAAACACGTCGTGATCGCAGCGCTGTCGGTGCTCGCGGGCTATGCGGCCAGTGTGCAGGCAGCGGATGTCGTCGGCAATGCCAAGGCGGGTCAAGGCAAGGTCGCAATGTGTATCGGCTGCCACGGCATTCCCGAATACCGCACGGCTTACCCTGAGGTGTACCGCGTGCCTATGCTGGGTGGCCAGAATCAGCAGTACCTCGAAAACGCCATGCACGGTTACAAGAAGGGCGACCGCCACTTCGAAACCATGCATGCGATCACCACGTCGCTGTCCGATCAGGACATCGCCGACATCGCCGCTTACTACGCAGCGCAAAATTCCTCTTCGAAAAGCAATCCCGACAAGTGATCGGCCGCGGTCGTCCGTCCAGTCACCCGGTTAATCAATTCGCGGGATAGGAGAATTCATGAATAAGCCACAACAGGCACTCCACACGGTGTTCAAGGCTGCATGCGCGTCGGCGGCAGTAATCGGTCTGGTTGCAGCGAACGTCGCGCATGCCGCCGACGCCGGCAACGGCAAGGTGCTGGCCGACGCCCACAACTGCGCGGCTTGCCACGGCGTCAACCTGAACAAGCCGGTGAGCCCGGAGTATCCGAAGCTCGCCGGTCAGCACGCCGATTACGTCTATTGGGCGCTGCGCCAATACCAGATGGGCAACGGCAACCCGCACCTCGGTCGCAACAACGCGATCATGCAGGCGCAGGTGCAGAGCCTGTCGCAAGGCGATATGAAAGACATCGCCGCTTATGTCGAATCGCTGAACGGCGATCTGGTGCAGAAGAAGTAAGCGCGTCCGGCTGGTTGCCGCGCGCGGCTTCCTGAATGAAAAACACCCCGCTTCGGCGGGGTGTTTTGCTTTTGGGGCGTCGGTTTTGGGTTTGTCTCGGGCGTTAATCCCGGGCGCCAGTCCGGCACGTCAGTCGCGGGTGGCGCGCCGCTCGATACGCTGCAGATACGCGTCCGTGTCCGGTGGCGTGCCGGTGCGCTGCGCTTCCCAGATGGTCTCGCCGAGGCAGTCCATGATGGCGTGCTGCGCTTCGTGAGTGGAACCGAGGCGCGCGGCGAGTCGTTCGTGCGCGGCGCGAATGCCGGGCGGCTGGTCGATCGACAACTGCTCGGTGATCGCCAGATGCATCGACAGATGCAGGAACGGATTGGTCTGGCCGCGCTCGGGCGAGTAGTCCTGGGCCTGCGCGGCGTCGCCGTCGGTGAGGTCGGCGTGGTACTCGGGATGTTCGACGATCCAGTCGGCGGCGATCGCCTCCAGCGGCGTCAGAATTTCGCCTTGACGCTGTTTGCGCCAGGTGTCGGTGAAAAAGAGGCGGACTTCATCGCGGCTGGGATTGAACATCGTGGGACCGGTGCTGTGGGTGGGGCGTTATGTGGGGCGGCGAGCCGCCCGTGAAGCCCAACATTTTACGCCGGGACCGGGCGCCATGCTGGGCGTGCGCTCACAGATCCGGCGGCGGCGTCTTCGGCCGGAACTCGCAGAGCGGTTCGATCGTGCAATGCCAGCATTCGGGCTTGCGTGCCTTGCACACATAGCGGCCGTGCAGGATCAGCCAGTGGTGCGCGTCCTGCCTGAACTCGGCGGGCGTGAATTTCTCCAGCGCTGCTTCGACCGTGCGCACGTCTTTGCCCGGCGCCAGACCGGTTCGATTGGCAACCCGAAAGATGTGCGTATCGACGGCGATGGTCGGATGACCGAACGCCGTGTTCAGAATGACGTTGGCGGTCTTGCGGCCGACGCCCGGCAGGCTTTCGAGCGCTTCGCGATCTTCGGGCACTTCGCCGCCGAACTGGTCGAGCAGAATCCGGCAGGTCGCGATAACGTTTTTGGCCTTGGTCCGGTACAGGCCGATGGTCCTGATATACCCGACCACGCCTTCCTCGCCGAGATCGAACACGTGCTGCGGCGTGTTCGCGACCGGAAACATCTTGCGCATCGCCTTGTTGACCGACACGTCGGTAGCTTGCGCGGACAGCAGCACGGCGATCAGCAGTTCGAACGGTGAGGTGTATTCGAGCTCGGTGGTCGGATGCGGGTTGAGACTCTGAAGCGTTTCGTAGATGGCGCGGCGTTTGTTCGCGTTCATGCTGAGTGAGCGTGCGGGTGCAGGGGCTGTTAGTGCGGCTTGGACGACGGGCCGGTTTTGGCGGCGCTGTCGGCGGGGGTGGCGTTGGCCGATGTGTCGTCGCTCTGGCCGGCGCCGGCATCGGCCGCGGCGAGTGCGAGACGGCGGCGGCGTGCTTCGGCGGCGTCGATCTGCGCTTGCACGTCCGCGCTGACGTGCTCGGTGTTCAGCGGCCCCTGGCCCTTGGCGGCCAACTCCTCTTTCTTCTTGCGAGCCCGTTCGAGCGCGGCCTGGATGATCGCGCGTTTCTTCGCGTCGGCGTCTTCCACGGCGGCGGCTGCGGGTGCAACCGAGGCGCCGGCTTCAACCGTTTGGGCCACTGCGACAGTGGCGCCGCTGCCGGCTCGCCGCGCTGCAGCACGCGCTTCGGCGGCTTCGCGTTCGCGTGCAAGGCGTGCTTCGCGCCGGTTATGGCGCTCGCGTGCCGTGTCGGCCTGGCTCTGGCTCCACGCGTCCCAACCGGTCGCCGCGCCGGTGACCGGCGGCAGCGCAATGCAATCGACGGGGCAGGGCGGCACGCACAGATCGCAGCCGGTGCAGCGTTCGGCGATCACCGTATGCATCTGTTTCGGTGCGCCAACTATCGCGTCCACCGGACACGCCTGCATGCACAACGTACAGCCGATGCAAACCTGTTCGTCGATAACCGCCAACGGCCGGGGCCTTTCCACGCCATTGGCGGAATTGAGCGGGATCGCGGGTTTGCCGAGCAACGCGGCGAGACGCGCGATGCCTTCGGCGCCGCCCGGCGGGCACTGGTTATAGAGCGCTGCGCCGCTCGCGACGGCTTCGGCATAAGGCCGGCACGCGGGATAACCGCACTTCGTGCATTGCGTCTGGGGGAGCAGATCTTCGATGCGATCTGCGAGTGTTTTATTGTCTGTCACGGTCACGACGTTGGGGCTTGGCTTGCGGCCGCACAGCTTGAACTAAATAGCACATTATCGCCGATTTCCCCAATTGCCATCCGCAATCCATGTGCCATAATCGAAGCGCTTTTTCGAAAGACCGCAGAAGGGTGTCCCCCAACCATGGCGCGCCCGTTCAACGCTGTCGGTGCAAGGTCCGAGGAGAGACCGGCGGCGCGATCCGGATAACGCGGCTCACGAAGATGATGCCACCATGAATCAGCCGAAAATCAAAAGAGATCCTGAAGGCACGCGGCGCCGCATTCTGCTTGCGGCGGCCGAAGAGTTTGCAAATGGGGGGCTATTCGGCGCGCGCGTCGATCAGATCGCCCGCCGCGCGGAGACGAATGAACGCATGCTCTATTACTACTTCGGTAGCAAGGAGCAGCTTTTTACTGCGGTACTCGAGCACGCGTTCAGCGCGCTCAACGAAGCGGAACGCACGCTCGAACTGGCCGGTATCGCGCCGGTCGAGGCCGTGACGCGCCTCGCGCATTTTGTTTGGGATTACTACCGCGATCATCCCGAACTGCTACGTCTCATCAACAACGAAAATCTGCATGAAGCACGCTACATGCAGAAGTCGACGCGCATCCGCGAAATGATCTCGCCGATCGTCGCCACGCTCGGCGGCATTCTCGAGCGAGGTCAACGCGCGGGACTGTTTCGCACCAACGTCGATCCGTTGCGCTTCTATGTGACGCTGTCCGGCATGGGTTATTACATCGTGTCGAACCGCTTCACGCTCGAGGCCACCCTTGGCCGCGATTTCAGCAGTGCGACCGAACGCAGCGAAGTGGTTCAGATGAACACCGAGTTGCTGCTCGCGTATCTGTTGCGAAAGTAGCGGCGAATATCGCGGTGGGTGGAATGCCGCGGTATTCGCGCGGTATTCCTAACCGTCGTACTCGCGCTATCACTTGCCGGCTTTATAAACAACAACGGCCTCCGAAGAGGCCGTTGTGAGTGACTACGCGCTGGGTATTCAGTCAGAGTCAGGCTTCGACTTTTTCCTTCACGACCTTCGGCGCTTTATTGTGCTCGAGGATGAAGTCGCGCAACTGCGGATAGATGATGGTGCGCCAGCGGCGCCCCGAGAAAATGCCGTAGTGTCCGCACTTTTCCGCAGTGAAGTGACGCTTGTCCTTCTCCGGAATGCCGGTGCACAGATCGTGCGCGGCATAGGTCTGGCCGTCGCCGGAAATATCGTCGAGCTCGCCTTCAATCGTGAATAGCGCGGTCTTCGTGATGTCCTGCGGACGCACACGTTCACCGGACACGTCCCACGTGCCTTCGGCCAGATTGAAGTCCTGGAACACCACGCGGATCGTGTCGAGATAGTAATCGGCGTCCATGTCGAGCACGGCGTTGTACTCGTCGTAGAAACGGCGATGCGCTTCCGCGTCGTCTTCGTCGCCGCGCAGCAGACTCTGGTAGAAGTCCCAGTGCGAAGCCGCGTGACGTTCCGGATTCATCGCGACGAAACCGGTGTGCTGCAGAAAGCCCGGGTAAACCTTACGGCCCACGCCCGGATAATTCGGCGGTACCGTGAAGATCACGTTGTTCTCGAACCAACCGTACGAGTGCTGCGTGGCGAGCGAGTTGACCGAGGTCGGGCTCTTACGCGCGTCGATCGGGCCGCCCATCATCGTCATGGTGCGCGGCGTTTCTTCGCCGCGGCTCGCCATCAGCGAAATGGCGGCGAGCACCGGCACCGTGGGCTGGCATACCGAAATGACGTGCAGGTTCTTCGCGCCGATGTGGCGGATGAATTCCTGAATGTAGGCGACGTAATCGTCCAGACGGAACTCGCCGGCTTCGAGCGGCACCATGCGGGCATCGATCCAGTCGGTCAGGTAGACCTTGTGATCCTGCAACAACGTGCGCACGGTGTCGCGCAGCAAGGTGGCGTGGTGGCCCGACAACGGCGCGCAGACCAGCACGACCGGCTCATCTTTCAATTGGGCAACAGCGTCGCTGTCGTCCGCGAAACGCTTGAAGCGCATCAGGCGGCAAAACGGTTTCTCGATGATCGCTTGTTCGATGATCGGAATGTTGTGACCGTCTTTGACAATCTGATGAAGGTTGAACTCAGGCTTTTCGTAATCTTTGCCGAGCCGGTAGAGCAGTTCGTAACCGGCCGAGAGGCGCGTGGCGCCGGGCACATAAGCTAGCGGGCTGGCGGGATTCGCGAATGATTTGGAAGCGGCCTGGGCCCAGGCGGTGAGAGGGCTCAACATCGCCCGCTGGAATTCGTGCAATTGGTAGAGCATGGGTGCTCCGTTTCAAGGCGGTTCGCATGGGGCTTCGCAAACACGCGTGTGGCGTTGTGGCGGGCCAAATTGGTTGTGGGCGCATTGATTTTCGGCCAACAATCTGTCCGATCATATCGAACAACGCCTACTTGTGCAATGCAGCAATTCGCGTACTACCTGCACGCAAACTGTCATTAAATCATGCTACTGGCGATGCTGCTCCGCCGCTATCGGGGCTTGCCTCAGCCTCAAGTTCCGACTGTCCGGTGCCGTTATGCGGCGGCTGTCCGGTCGCCTGGGCCATCTGCTGTTCGTGTTTCATCAGGTTCAGGCCGGTGTGCACCAGCGCCACATGCGAAAACGCCTGCGGGAAATTGCCGACGAGGCGCTTCGTCGCCGGATCGTATTCTTCCGCGAGCAAGCCGACGTCGTTAGCGAGCGCGAGAAGGCGCTCGTACATGGCGATCGCTTCGTCGAGGCGGCCTTGCAGCGCGAGGTTGTCCACCATCCAGAACGAGCACGCGAGAAACGTGCCTTCGCCGGGCGGCAGGCCGTCGTCGAATTCGGTGGTGCGGTAGCGCATCACGAAGCCGTCGTGCATCAGATTTTTTTCGATTGCCGCGACCGTGCCTTTAACGCGCGGATCGTCGGGCGGCAGGAAGCCGACCATCGGCATCAGCAAGACGCTGGCGTCGAGTTGATCGCTGCCGTACGACTGCGAGAACGCGTTGAGCGTCGGATTCCACGCCTGTTCGCAAACCTGCGCGTGAATCGTGGCGCGAGTGGCGCGCCATGCGTCGAGCGGGCCCTCGAGTTGGAACATTTCCGCCGAACGGATCGCGCGGTCGAACGCGACCCACGCCATCACCTTCGAGAATGTAAAGTGCTGGCGGCCGCCGCGGGTTTCCCAGATGCCTTCGTCGGGTTCCTGCCAGATCGTGTCGAGGTGGCTCAGCAGCGCGCGCTGCACGTTCCACGCCGTGTCGTCCGCCTGCAGGCCGCCCACGCGCGCCAGATGCAGCGCGTTCATCACTTCGCCGTACACGTCGAGCTGACGCTGGCCGACCGCGTTGTTGCCGATCCGCACCGGCTTGGCGTCCTGATAGCCCGGCAGCCAGTCGATCTCGAACTCCGGCAAACGCCGTTCGCCGGCAATGCCGTACATGATCTGCAACTGATCCGGCGCGCCGGCCATCACGCGGCCGAGCCAGCTGCGCCACGCGCGCGCTTCGTCGAAGTAGCCGCCGCGCATCATCGCGAGCAGCGTGATGGTGGCGTCGCGCAGCCAGCAGTAGCGGTAGTCCCAGTTGCGCGTGCCGCCGAGTTGTTCCGGCAGCGAGGTGGTGGGCGCGGCGACAATGCCGCCGGTCGGCTCATAGGCGAGCGCCTTCAGCGTGATCAGCGAGCGGCGGATCGGCTCGGCCCAGCGTCCTTCGACCGTGCCGCGCGCCGACCATTCGAGCCAGTGATTCTCGGTGCGCGCGAGCGATGTATGCGGATCGCGCGCGGGCGGAATGCGCAGATGCGAGGGCGCGTAGGCGAGCGAAAACGGCACGCGTTCGCCTTCGTTCACGGTGAATTCGGCGACGGTTTTCATATCCTCGCCGCGCAATTCGACAGGCGTGCGCAGCACGGCGGTGTCCGGCCCGACGATCGCCTTGATGCCGTTGTCGTGCTTCAGCCGATCGACCCACGGCACCGAAAAGCCATAGTCGAAGCGCAGCACCAGTTCCATCTTCATGCGCACGCTGCCGCGTTTGCCGACCACGATGCGGACCATCTCCGACCAGCCGTTGCCTGGCGGCATGAAGTCGATCAGCGTGACGGCGCCCTCGGGCGTTTCGATGTCGGTTTCGAGGATCAGGGTTTCGCCGCGATACCGGCGTGTGAAGGTGGGCGTAGCGTCCGTGACCGGCGCGATCAGCCAGCGGCCGTTGTCGGGCGTGCCGAGCAGGGCGGCGAAGCAGGCGCCGGAGTCGAAACGCGGCCAGCAGAGCCAGTCGACGGAACCGTCGCGGGAGACAAGCGCGGCCGTGTGGCCGTCGCCGATAAGCGCATAGTCTTCGATGAGTGCGGGCATGGAATAGCGTGTCAGAGTGACGCACGGCGAGCACCGCCGCGCGCGAGGTCGTGGTTATTACCGGACTCGCCTAATGCGCTTTGGTTCATCGGGCAATACCGCGAAACGCGGGTTGGTAAATTGTCAAATCCCTGCCTACAATCGGATTTCGAGCCGATGCCCGGAACGCTCCGGATCGTGATCGGCCTTGCCCCTGGCGCAACCAGACGCCGCTTCCGAGGATCCGAACGATGCTGAACCCGTCGAAAACCGATTGCATCACCATACTCTCGGCCGCGAGCAAAGTGGCCGACGATTCGATGTTGCCTCTCGATCATGGCCGGTTGGGCCTAAGCCGCAACGGCATGTTGACGGCCATGGCATTTCTGGTCGAACGGGCCTGCTTCCGCCGCTATCAACACGGTGACGGCCATTATGCCGTTGGCGGATTGTCGTTGCAGGGGCGTCTGCGTCTCGATCAGCTTTCGAACGGCTGACTGTCGGGAAGACCATCGGTCCGACTACCGGCCGCGTGACGAACTGACGCTGAAGCGCGCTCGCGCGCTTCAGCCCTTCACCTCTTCACCCTGAACCAACGCACGACCGGATTCAAATGCCGGTCGTGCGTTTTCGTGCGTCCACGGGTTGCGTTCGCGCTGCGGGTCCGCTGCCTGGTTCAGAAATGCGTCGACCCCATGCCGAAGATCCCGATGATGCCGATGATGATCAGATAGAGCGCGACGATGTAGTTCAGCAAGCGCGGCATGACGAGAATCAGAATGCCGGCGATCAACGAAACGAGCGGGCCCAGGCTGAGTGTGACGTTCATGAAGACTCCAAAGTGTGAGACGCGTGAGACACGATTGAAAAAGATTGAAAAAATGCCCCGTCAGGCGGGACACTATTTACCGATGCAGCTTCGCATGCAGCAGCCTGCGAGTCGACCGGATTCGCTGCATGATCCGACACAACGCTTCTATACTGCTTCGACAAGAACAACGCTCGACCCATCGCGCGGCAGACCAGAGACACCACTACAACCGATTCACCGAATAACCGATGTCCAGGAGGTCTCAATGCTTCGTCGTCACCGGGCCGCTCAGCGTGCCGTCGCGGATTCTCATCGGCCTGCCGCTGCTACCGACGCGGCTCAATCCACTTCATGGCGCGCGGGGCGGCCTGCTCCGTTGCGCTCCGCCCGTTCGATAATAAAAGGTTTCGCGCTCATGGTCTCGATTGTTGCAACGCATGCGTTTGCGCAAGGTTCCGGCCCGGTCCCGGCCGATGGTGTTTACGACATGCTGGTCGGTACTTACACCGGCGGCACGAGCCAGGGGCTCTACGTCTATCGCTTCGACACGAAGACGGGCGAGGCAACGCGCGTCTCGGTCGCGCAGACGGTCAACCCGTCGTATCTGGTGGTGAGCCGCGACCGCCGCTTCGTCTACGCGGTCAACGAATTGCCCGGCGACAACGGCCCGGCTTCGCAGCGCGGCGGCATCAGCGCGTTCCGCTTCGACGCCGCGAGCGGGCAACTGAGCTTCCTCAACAAGGTCTCGTCGGACGGCAACGATCCGTGCTATCTGAGCCTGTCGCCGGACGGCAAGTATCTGCTGACGGCGAACTACTCAGTCGCGGCCGACCCGGGCGGCAGCTTCGCGGTGTTCCCGCTGCAGGACGACGGCCAGGTCGGCGCTTCTGTGCTGACCGTGCATCATGAAGGCGGCGGTCCGGTGAAGGGACGTCAGGACAATTCGCACGTGCACTCCACGGTGTTCTCGCCGGACGGTCACTATCTGTTCGCGCAAGATCTCGGCGCCGACAAGCTGTACTCGTACCGTTACACGCCGGACGGTAGCCGCGGCCTGTTCGGTCCGACCGACTGGCGCTATACGCAGGAGAAGGCGGGCACGGGACCGCGTCACCTGGTGTTCGGCGCCAACGGCAAGCAGGCGTATCTGACGAGCGAACTGGCGGGCACGGTCAGCACGTTCAATTACGACGACGGCAAGCTCACGCAGGTGCAGACTCTTTCGCTGACCGAGCCGGGCTTCAAGGGCGCGGTGGGCGGCTCGGCGATCCATCTTTCGCCGGATGGGCGCTTTCTCTACGCGTCCAATCGCGGCGACGCGAACGACATCGTGATTTTCTCGGTGGATCCGACGAATGGGCACCTGAAGAAGATCGGCCATCAGTCGAGCCTCGGCAAGTCGCCGCGTGAGTTCGCGATCGATCCGACCGGCAACTGGCTGATCGTCGGCAATCAGAATAGCGGCACGGTGTATGTGTTCAAGCGCGATCAGCAGAGCGGTTTGCTCGAGGCGAACCCGAAGCGGATCGAGATCGATTCGCCGGTGGACTTCAAGCTGGTGTCGCCGTCGTGAGCGTCGAGGCAGCGTGAGTTGATTTCCCTTGATCTCACGCGCTGGATAAAAAAACGGGCCGCTCAGTTGAGCGGCCCGTTTTGCTTTGGCTGCGTGTTTCGCTTTCGATCGCGCAGTGACCCCGAAGTTACTCCGCAGGTCCTGGCGCCAGCACTTCGCGGCTGCCGTTGATGCCCATCGCCGACACCAGCCCAGCGGTTTCCATCTGCTCGACCAGACGCGCCGCGCGGTTATAGCCGATGCGCAATTGCCGCTGCACCGACGAGATCGACGCGCGCCGCGTGCGCACCACGAAGGCGACCGCTTCGTCGTAAAGCGGATCGGCTTCCGCGTCGGGCGATTCGCCGAACAGGTCCTGGGCCGCGCCGCCGTCGGTGGCGGGACCGTCGAGAATGCCTTCTTCGTACTGCGGCTCGCCGAACTGCTTCAGGTATTCGACGATGCGATGCACTTCTTCATCCGCGACGAACGCGCCGTGCACGCGCTGCGGGTAGCCGGTGCCCGGCGGCAGGAACAGCATGTCGCCCTGACCGAGCAGCGACTCCGCGCCCATCTGGTCGAGAATCGTGCGCGAGTCGATTTTCGACGACACCTGGAACGCCACGCGCGTCGGAATGTTTGCCTTGATGAGGCCGGTGATCACGTCGACCGACGGCCGCTGCGTCGCCAGAATCAGGTGAATGCCGGCGGCGCGCGCTTTCTGTGCGAGGCGCGCGATCAGCTCTTCGATCTTCTTGCCGGCCACCATCATCAGATCGGCCAACTCGTCGATCACCACCACGATCAGCGGCAGCGGCGCGAGCGGCTCGGGGGCTTCCGGCGTCAGCGAGAACGGATTGCCGAGCTTCTTGCCCTTGGCTTCGGCGTCGCGGATTTTCTGGTTGAAACCGGGCAGGTTACGCACGCCGACCGCGGACATCAGGCGGTAGCGTTTTTCCATTTCGCCGACACACCAGTTCAGCGCGTTGGCCGCCAGCTTCATATCCGTGACGACCGGCGCGAGCAGATGCGGAATGCCTTCGTAGACCGACAGCTCCAGCATCTTCGGGTCGATCATGATCAGGCGCACTTCTTCGGGCGTTGCCTTGTAGAGCAGCGAGCAGATCATCGCGTTGATCGCCACCGACTTGCCCGACCCCGTGGTGCCCGCGACCAGCATGTGCGGCGCCTTCGCCAGATCGGCCACCACCGGATGGCCGGTGATGTCCTTGCCCATCGCGAGCGTCAGTTGCGAATGCGAGTTCTGATAGACGCTTGCTTCGAGGATTTCGGACAGACGGATGGTTTGCCGTTTCGCGTTCGGCAGTTCGAGACCCATGCAGGTCTTGCCGGGAATCGTTTCGACCACGCGGATCGACGTGAGGCCGAGGCCGCGCGACAGATCCTTCATCAGACCGACGATCTGACTGCCGCGCACGCCGAGCGCCGGCTCGACTTCGAAACGCGTGATGACCGGACCGGCCGATGCGCCGACCACGGTGACCGGCACCTTGAACTCCTGCAGACGCTGTTCGATCAGCAGGCCGGTTTCGATCAGCTTTTCTTCCGAGACCGGTTCGATGTCAATGTCGGCGGGCGCGAGCAGGTCGAGGGTCGGGAGTTCGACCATCGATGCGGCGGGCGCGCGGAATTCGAAACCGTTGGCGGGGCTGTGGCCGCGTACGGGTGGGCGCTGGGTGGCGGGGGTGGGTTCGGTGGGTTCGGCCGGTTCGCTGGACTCGATCGGTTCGTTTGGCTCGATGGCTTCGATGGGTTCGACGTGTCCGGCGGGCAATGCCGACTGCGAGGCTATGCCTGCTTGCGCTGACGGGGCGGCGGCTTCGACGACGATCGGGCTCGAATCGACCGGCGCGGCCTGCACCGCGAACGGGAAGCGGACCACGTTCGAAGCAGACGGCGGGACGTCGGTCGGCCGCACGGCGGCGACTACGTCCGCCGGCCGCACGGCGGCGACTACGTCCGCCGCGCTGTGGGCCGCTGACGATTCGGATGTCTCGGATGCAACGGATGGGGCAGGGGAGTCCACCGGTTCCGCTGCGCGTGGTGCCACGTTGTCACTCGGGCTCTCGATGCGCGGCGACGACGGCGTGACTTGATGCGGCGGCACCGATGTTTCCGACAGTGCGTTGCTGCGCGCAGGCGATTCGCTCGCTGACAGCGCCGCGTGCGACGACGCGGCAACACTGTTGACGGTTTCCCAGGGCGCGAGCGGCTTCGGGATAACGACCTCGGCAACCGGCGTCGGCGTTGTGGATGGCGGCTGAGCGACTGGCTCGGCATCTGCCGGGTGCGTTGTTGCTGCGTTCCCAACTGGCGCTGCGGTTTCCGATGTCGCTACGTGTGCACGCGCCGAGAACTGGGCGGCCGGTTGCGCATCTTCGACGTTGGTGTTCGTCAAGGCTTCCGTGTGAGCGACGGATGGCGTTGCGTCGTCTTCTGCGTTTTCTGCGTTTTCCGCGTCGTCTAACGGAGACGCGTTGTCGGAGGTCTCGCTCTGTTGCAGGCGGGCCGCAAAGATCTGGAACGGCGTGGGGGTGGTGACAGGCACGGCAGGCTGCGAATTGAGCTCAACGGCAACCGTGGGGGTGAACGAAGTCACGGGCGTCGGCGGCGTTGCCGGTGCGCGCGAGGATTCAGCCGCGGATGTCGGCGCTGGCGATGTGTCGGTCATGGACGTCGTCGCTGGCGAGGATCCGGCCACAGGCGCATCCGTCGCCGATGCGGGCGCTACAACCGGCGCGAATGCCGGCGCGGCCGTCAACGGTGGCTGAATGACCGGCGGTTCAATCGGCCATTGCACGACGGGTTCGGCGTTGGCGTCAGTGTCGACGTGGGTTTTGGTGTCAGCGCGGGCGTGAGCATCTGCTTCCGCTTCGATATCAGAGTGAGCGTCAGCGTCCGCGCCAAGCGGCGCATCGAATGCGCTATCCGCATGCCGTGCTTCAGGCGATATCGCGGACGCAGCTTCAGCCTGCGCCGTTTCAACTGTGGGTTGCGCCGGTTGACCATGCTCAGCTTCGGCCGCAGCCGAGACCGCCGTATTCGCAGGCCCCGTGCCGAGCTTTGCATTTTCCGCGCCGCTCGTGCGCGCGAGGCTCACGCCGGCAATGTCGGTCCAGCGTGCGGTGTTTTCGGCGATGCTGCGCAGCGTTTCCTCGACGCTCGCGGGCGGTGCGACTTTTTGCGTCGTCGGCATGGGCCGCGTGTATGCGGACGCGCCGGGGCGGCGTGTGCTTGCCGTCGACATTGCGATGTCGGCACGCGGCGCAACTGGGGACGGTTGTCGCTGCACGGTAGCGCGATTGATCGGACCCGCCGGATTCGCTGAACTTTGGCCCGTCGACGGACGACCCGTCTGAACTGTGGCGTTCCTCACGGAACCCGCAGACGTGTTCGCGGGTGAACTTGTAAGAGCTGGCCCAGCAGTGCGAGGCGTGGCGCGTGTCGCAGCCGCAGTCATGGTCTGGGCAGCTCTCGAGGCGCTGGTTTGAGCGGCAGCAGAGCTTGCGGTACTTGCCAAACCTGCGGCGCTCGCCAGACCGGGAGCGCTGGCCAAACCGCCGGCATTCGCGGCGCCCGCAGCACCGGCCAAACCTGAGGCACCAGCCAATCCCGACGCGCTAGCCGAACCCGCAGCACCGGCCAATCCGGCAGCACCAGCCAACCCCGCCGTACCCGCCGCCGATCCCGCCGACCTTTGCTCGCGCAACCATCCCGCCGGCGCAACCGGCTCAGCGGGCATCCACGCAGCCTTATCCGCGCCCGACTTTTGCGCGGGCATCTGCGCTTGTCGCGGCGGTGTCGCAACACCCGTGCGCAGCACCGGCTCCGCCGGCTGCGCCGCGCGGGCCCGCGACGGCGTCGCACCAGCACGCCAGCTCGCGCCGGAATTCCGCGCCGCCGCATCCTTAGCCGCCGCAGCAGCACCCGCCGCACCCGCCGCCACATCCGCCCCACGCCCACGCGAGGGCGGCCGCCACACCGTCGGCCGCGCGTAACGCCCGTTAGTCTTGGGCGCCATCGTATTAGTCGTCGGCGACACATGCGACGACACACCCTCATCGACGCTGCGATGACGGCGCGCTTCTTCATCGCGTTTAGCCAGCCCGCGCGACAAGCCCAGCCCGAACGCGCCGTCGGCCCACACGGCGACATCGCGCCAGCGGAAATCGATCAGCCAGGGCAGGCTGATGCCGAGCAGCGCCAGCGCCGCGAGCGGCGTGCCGATATGCCCGAGCAGATGGCCGAAGCCCGCGGCCAGCGCGTGGCCGACACCGTTCACGCCGACCACGTCGAGCAGCGACGCCTCCAGCGTGCAGCTCGCCACCATCACGCAGACGAAGCCGAGCCACAGCCGGATCGTGCCCGGACCGCGCAAACCCGCGCCGCCCGGCAGCACCGACTTCACGAGACGCCACAAAAGAGGAATGAACCAGACGGCCGACCCGCCGAACCAGCCGAAAACTACCGTGTGCATGCTAGACATCAACGAATGACGGACGCGCGAGAACGCAATCCGTCGAGTTTAAACCGGCGAAGCCAGTGGCTTCGAAAGCAGACGCAAGCGAGCTTGCGTCGAAAGAAAAACGGTGCATTGCCGCGCGCCGCGCGCCGATCATTTAGCGCTGCGGTCGAACGTCAGCGTATCGCCGTTATCGAGCACCAGTTGCATCTGCTGCGGTGCGCGCATTTGCACGCCGGTACGGTCGATATGCGTCAGCGCGTTCAGATACGCGCCTTCGAGCTGCCCACCCGGCGTCATGCACGCCATGCGCGTGCCGCCCAGCGTGCCGAAGCTCAGCTTGCCGTCTTTCAGCCCATACGAACCCATGTAGCGGTTGCAGCCGGAAAAGCCGCTCGCGTGCCGCTGGCCTTTGTCGGTGGAGAGCGTGAGCGTGATCGGCGCGCCCTGATCGGCGGACGGAATCGCGCGCGCGCTGCCGTCGGCCTGCTTCCAGCCGCTCAGCACCCAGCTCGTGTCGTCGAGCAATTGCGTGGCGGCGGGATTGAACGGATCGGGCGCCGCGGCTTCCGAATCGGGATGTTTCGGGATCGCGCAGGCGCTCAACAGCGCGGCGACGCCCAGCCCGGCCAAAACCGTGCGCGCATGACGAGCAAAACGCGGAACAAAGCGCGGAACAAAACGCGGAGCGAAATACGAGACGAAAGGTGAGGTAAAGCGCGCAATACGTCGCGCGGAGGAGCTTTGGAGCATGGCGTCGTTCCTCTTCAAACTGGCGAAGGCGTAAGGGTAACGCACTAAGCTCGCCGCACGCGAGCGCAACGGCGTGCCAAGCGCTTAATCGGGCCGCCGGCGGATCGGTCCGCGGCGCGCCTGCGTGCCCCACGCGCAGATGAGAATGCAGCCGCTGCGAGCAAGGCGCGGCGAGGGGCCAGCATGTTAACATCGTGTTCTATCCAATCCCACCCTCATCCGACTTTTATCTGGAGACCCCATGCAGATCGGCCAACGGATCGGCACGCCCCTTTCTGAATCCGCTACGCGCGTCATGCTGCTCGGCGCCGGCGAGCTCGGCAAGGAAGTGATCATCGCGCTGCAACGGCTGGGCGTCGAAGTGATCGCCGTCGACCGTTACCCGAACGCACCGGGTCACCAGGTCGCGCATCGCGCCCACGTGATCGACATGACCGACCGCGCTGCGTTGCGCGCGCTGGTCGAGCAGGAGCGCCCGCATCTGATCGTCCCCGAGATCGAAGCCATCGCGACGGAGGCTCTTGCCGCGATCGAAACCGACGGTCTCGCCGAAGTGATCCCGACCGCGCGCGCCACGCAGCTCACCATGAACCGCGAAGGCATCCGCCGTCTGGCCGCCGAAGAGCTCGGCTTGCCGACTTCGCCGTACGCGTTCGCCGATTCGCTCGACGAACTGCGCGCCGGCATCGCCAAGGTCGGCTATCCGTGCGTGGTGAAGCCGGTCATGTCGTCGTCGGGCAAGGGCCAGTCGGTGCTGAAGAGCGACGCCGACGTCGAACCCGCGTGGCAATACGCCATGGCCGGTGGCCGCGTGAATCACGGCCGCGTGATCGTCGAAGGCTTTATCGACTTCGAGTACGAAATCACGCAATTGACCGTGCGCGCCATCGATCCGGCAAGCGGCGCGGTCAGCACGTATTTCTGCGATCCGATCGGCCACGTGCAAGTGGCGGGCGACTACGTCGAATCGTGGCAGCCGCAACCGATGAGCCCGCTCGCGCTCCAACGTTCGCGCGAAGTCGCGGAGAAGGTGACGGCGGCGCTCGGCGGCCGCGGCCTGTTCGGCGTCGAGCTGTTCGTGCGCGGCGACGAGGTGTGGTTCTCGGAAGTGAGCCCGCGTCCGCATGACACGGGTCTGGTCACGCTGTGCTCGCAGCGTTTCTCGGAGTTCGAACTGCACGCGCGCGCGATCCTCGGTTTGCCGGTGGATACGTCGCTGCGGGCGCCGGGGGCGTCGGCGGTAATTTATGGTGGGCTCGACGAAACCGGCATCGCGTTCGAAGGCGTGGCGGCGGCGTTGGCCGTGCCCAACGCGGATCTGCGGCTGTTCGGCAAGCCCGAGAGTTTCCTCAAGCGTCGCATGGGCGTGGCGCTGGCCACCGGCGAAAATCTCGACGAAGCCCGCTCGCGTGCGAAGCAGGCCGCGGCGGCGGTGCGGCCGGTGTCCACGAAGTCGAAGTGACGTCGAAGCGACGTCGAACAGGGCTACGCGAAACAGGGCGAACGAATGCACGGCGACACGTGTCTATGTGCCATATAGTCCGCCGTGTGCGCGGTGTCGCGCGCGGGACCCGAATCGTTGAAGCAGGTAAGCAAGTGTAAGAGGTAGGCATGATGCAGGGATTCCGCAGCAGTCAGTCGAGCAGTCACTTCGAGGTTGAGTCCGGGTCCGACGCGGGTGTCGACTCCGCTTCCAGCGCTGGAAAGCAGCGTGGTGTGGCCGGGCGGTTGGGCGCATTGAGCGTGGTGCTCGCGTTGAGCGCTGGTCTGGCAGGTTGCGGTCTCGCGGCCGCGCCGTGCCGGGTCGCATCGGCGGGTCTGAAGATCGTGCCGCTGGTCGGGCACGTCGCCGCCGCGCCGACCGACGCGTGCGCCAATGTGATCGATCCGTAAGCACGCGGTCCGCGATATCGAGGCGCGTCATGCGGCCGCGCAGCGCGGCGGCGTTCGTCGCGCCATCGGCATCGCGCCACGCATCGGCGGCAAGCAGCAACTAACGAGGCTTCCTATGAAGAAATGGCTTGTTGCAGTCACCACGGCGGCCGGTCTCGCGGCGCTCTATGGCAACGCGTGCGCCGAACCGTTACGCCTCGCCGAGATTCAAACCAAAAACCGTCAGACGCATAAATACACCTGCGCGACCGGCAAGATTCTGCAGGTCACTTACTGGAACACGGCCAACGGCCAGAGCTTTGCGCTCGTGCCCGTGAAGGGTCAGCAATTGCTGTTCGTCAACACGCTGTCGGCGTCCGGCGCAAAATACCAGGCTGGCAGCTACACGTGGTGGACCAAGGGGCCGCGCGCCGACCTGTACGACGCGACAGACGGCGAAAACGCACCGCCCATGCTGTCCGACTGCGTCACCATCAATCGCTGACCGCGATGCGGTGGCCTTGCGTGTCAACGCCGCCTGTCTTGATTGCTTCGCCTGCGCTGCCTGCTTCGCCCGCGTCCCCCGCCTTCCGCCGCGCGGCACTGCCCGCCCGCACACATCCTTTCCGTTCGAGTAGTAAGCTGTCCGGCGTGGCATGCACCACGCCGTTCCGCCATGCCGCGCGTTCTCCGCGCGACTGCTGTCGTCTTCGATCGTCCGTTTCGTCCGTTCCCGGACCCTGACGGCCGGGCTCACGGCCCGCGTCCGTTTCATCAAGCGAGACCCTCCATGAAAGCATCGGACCTGTTCGTCAAATCGCTGGAAGCCGAAGGTGTCGAGTACGTGTTCGGCATTCCCGGCGAAGAAAATCTCGATCTGCTCGAATCGCTGCGCCGCTCCAAAATCCGTCTGATCCTCACGCGTCACGAACAGGCGGCCGGCTTCATGGCCGCCACTTACGGGCGTCTCACCGGCCGCCTGGGCGTCTGTCTGGCCACGCTCGGCCCGGGCGCGACCAACTTCGTGACCGCCGCCGCGTACGCGCAGCTCGGCGGCATGCCGATGCTGATGGTCACCGGCCAGAAGCC
Source organism: Paraburkholderia sp. BCC1876 (assembly GCF_902833695.1). Classification (NCBI taxonomy): domain Bacteria; kingdom Pseudomonadati; phylum Pseudomonadota; class Betaproteobacteria; order Burkholderiales; family Burkholderiaceae; genus Paraburkholderia; species Paraburkholderia sp. BCC1876. The sequence goes on from NZ_CADFGI010000009.1 coordinate 183,556, forward strand.
GATCAAGTCGAGCAAGCAGGGCCATTTCCAGATCGTCGACGTGGTGCGGATGATGGAGCCGCTCACCAAGTACACGCGGCAGATTGTTTCGATCGGCAATATCCCGGCGGCGGTGCGCGAGGCGGTCCGGCAGGCGGAAGAAGAACGGCCGGGCGCCACTCACCTCGAGTTGCCCGAAGACGTCGCGCATGAAGAGGGCGACGGCAAGCCGATCCCGAAGAGCTTCAGCCGCCGTCCGGTGGCCGAGGAAAAAGCGGTGGCGCGCGCGGTCGAGGCGATCAAGAGCGCGAAGCATCCGCTGCTGATGATCGGCGCGGGGGGCAATCGCAAAACCACCACCAAAATGCTGCGCGAGTTCGTCGACCAGACCGGCATTCCGTTCTTCACGACGCAGATGGGCAAGGGCGTGATCGACGAATCGCATCCCATGTGGCTCGGCAACGCGACCTTGTCCGACGGCGATTTCGTGCACCGCGCGATCGATCACGCCGACTGCATCATCAATGTCGGTCACGACGTGATCGAGAAGCCGCCGTTCTTCATGCGCAGCGGCGAAGCGGGCGAAAAGACGGTGATTCACGTCAATTTTCTCGGCGCGGAAGTGGATACGGTGTACTTCCCGCAGATCGAAGTGGTCGGCGATATCGCCAATGCGGTGTGGCAACTGAAGGAAAGTCTGAAGGAACGTCAGGAGCATTGGGACTTCACGCGCTTCAAGGAGATCAAGCAGCACTTCGAGGCGCATCTGGTCAAAGGCCAGCACGACGACCGCTTCCCGATGTACCCGGTGCGGATCGTCAACGACGTGTACGAGACCACGCCGGTGGACGGCATCGTGTGTCTGGATAACGGCATGTACAAGATCTGGTTCGCCCGCTATTACCGCGCGCACGAACCGAATTCGCTGCTGCTCGACAACGCGCTGGCGTCGATGGGCGCGGGCTTGCCGTCCGCGATTGCCACCAAGATCGTGCACCCGGACCGCAAGGTCATGGCCGTGTGCGGCGACGGCGGCTTCATGATGAATTCGCAGGAACTGGAAACGGCGGTGCGCCTGAAGCTCGATCTGGTGGTCCTGATTCTGCGCGACGACGCGTTCGGCATGATCCGCTGGAAGCAGGAAAACATGAATTTCCCGGACTACGGCATGACGCTGGCGAATCCGGATTTCGTGGCCTACGCGGAGAGTTATGGGGCGAAGGGACACCGGATCGAATCGGCGGCGGAGTTCGCGCCTTTGCTGCGCGAATGCTTCGTCACGCCGGGCGTGCATGTGATCGATCTGCCGATCGACTATTCGGATAACGAGCGCGTGTTGAACCGCGAGATCAAGAGGTTGAGCGCGCAACTGTGATCACTGTGATCACTGTGAGCACTGTCAGGCATTGGAACCAGGAGAGCGTGTCATGTTGAACAAGACTTACCCCTACTACCTCGCCAACGAAGCCGTGGCGGCCAACACCGATCTCGAAGTCACCGACAAATTCAGCGGCGAAGTGGCCACCCGTGTGGCCATGGCCGACGCCGCCGCGATCGACCAGGCGATCGGCCATGCGGTCGCGGCGATGCCGGCCATGCGCGCCTTCCCGCCGTTCAAGCGCCAGGCGGTGCTCGAACATTGTGTGAAGCGTTTTCGCGAGCGTTACGACGAACTGGCGCTGGCGCTGTGCATCGAAGCCGGCAAGCCGATCAACGACTCGCGGGGCGAGGTCACGCGGCTGATCGACACGTTCAAGGTGGCCGCGGAGGAATCGGTGCGGATCGACGGCGAGATCATCAATCTGGAGATTGCGCCGCGCGCCAAGGGCTATCACGGCTATGTGAAGCGTGTGCCGATCGGGCCGTGTTCGTTTATCTCGCCGTTCAATTTCCCGCTGAATCTGACCGCGCACAAGGTGGCGCCGGCGATCGCGGCAGGCGTACCGTTCGTGCTGAAGCCGGCGAGCCGCACGCCGGTCGGCGCGTTGATCATGGGCGAGATTCTGGCGGAAACCGATCTGCCGAAAGGCGCGTTTTCGATTCTGCCGGCGCATCGCGACGGCGCCGATCTGTTCACCACCGACGAACGTTTCAAGCTGCTGTCCTTCACCGGCTCGCCGGCGGTGGGTTGGGATCTGAAGAAAAAGGCCGGCAAGAAGAAGGTGATTCTGGAGTTGGGCGGCAACGCGGCCGCGATCGTCGACGGCGATCAGGGCGGCAAGCTCGACTACGTGGTGGACCGGCTGGCGTTCGGCGCGTTCTATCAGTCGGGGCAGAGCTGTATCGGCGTGCAGCGGATTCTGGTGCATGCAAGCCTCTACGACGCGCTGCGCGAGAAACTGATCGCGAAGACGAAGTCGCTGATCATGGGCGATCCGAAGGACGAAAAGACTTTTGTGGGCCCGATGATCTCCGAATCGGAATCCAGACGCCTCGCCGGCTGGATGGACAGCGCGGTGCAGGCGGGCGCGAAGATCGTCGCCGGCGGCAAGGTGGAGGGCGCGATGTTCGAGGCCACGCTGCTCGAAGGCGTGAAGCGCGATAGCGACCTGTATCGCAAGGAAGCGTTCGGCCCGGTGGCGATCCTCGAGCGTTTCGACGACTTCGGCGCGGCGCTCGCCACCGTCAACGACAGCGACTTCGGCCTGCAAGCCGGTATCTTCACGGATTCGCTCGCGAATGCGCACCGCGCGTGGGACGAACTCGACGTGGGCGGCGTGGTGATCAACGACGTGCCGTCGTTCCGGGTCGACAACATGCCGTACGGCGGCGTGAAGGATTCCGGGCTGGGACGCGAAGGCGTGCGCTACGCGATCGAGGACATGACCGAATTGCGCCTGATGGTGATGCGTGAGACCTGGTAGGCGCGGGTAGTAAGCGCGGGTAAATGGCGGTTGGCCCCCAGTGAGCGCAGGCTGTCACGGAACTGTCGCCTGCGCGCACTACGCTCGCCAGCGAGGCGCGGCGGTGTTTTGCCGGGTTTGGCTGGTGTTTGCTGGAATTCGCACCGCATTGCCGGTCCCCGGACAGCGAGCGGCGGCGCGGCTTTCGCTGACGTAAGCAGAAAGCCGGCAGATGCGCCATGAGTGTTTTTGCTGAAGTGCTACAATACCGGCCTTTCCGGCGGGTGTTTCCGCCGGCCGGAGCCGGCCGCATTTTTTCCTGCAATACCAACGGGTCCCGTGCGGAACGCCGTGGCTCCGCCTTCATCACAATGCCCTCTGCGGTTCCGACCGCTGCCGCGCGCACGCGCCAAGCGCATTTATTAGCGAAAGCCACCATGTCCGACACAGCCGTCACGCCCAGCACTGCGACTTTTGATCAATTCGGCCTCGCGCCCGATATCCTGAAAGCCGTCAAAGAATCGGGCTACACCACGCCTACGCCGATCCAGGAGCAGGCGATTCCCGTCGTGCTGGCCGGCCGTGACATGATGGGCGCCGCGCAAACCGGCACCGGCAAGACCGCGAGCTTCTCGCTGCCGATCATCCAGCGGCTGCTGCCGCAGGCGAGCACGAGTGCTTCGCCGGCCCGCCATCCGGTGCGCGCGCTGATTCTCACGCCGACCCGCGAACTGGCCGACCAGGTCGCCGCGAACGTGCAGTCGTACGCGAAGCACACGGCGCTGCGCAGCACGGTGGTGTTCGGCGGTGTCGATATGAACCCGCAGTCCGAAGCATTGCGCCGCGGCGTCGAAATTCTGATCGCCACGCCGGGCCGCTTGCTCGACCACGTGCAACAGAAAACCGCCAATCTCGGCCAGGTGCAGATTCTGGTGCTCGACGAAGCCGACCGCATGCTCGACATGGGCTTCCTGCCGGATTTGCAGCGCATTCTGAATTTGCTGCCGAAGGAACGTCAGACGCTGCTGTTCTCGGCCACCTTCTCGGGCGAAATCAAGAAACTGGCCGCCACGTATCTGCGCGACCCGCAGACTATCGAAGTCGCGCGCAGCAATTCCACCGCGACCAACGTGACGCAGATCGTCTACGAAGTCGCCGAAGGCGATAAGACCGGCGCGGTCGTGCAACTGATTCGCGAACGCAGCCTCAAGCAGGTGATCGTGTTCTGTAACAGCAAGATCGGCGCAAGCCGCCTTGCGCGCAGTCTGGAGCGCGACGGCGTGGTCGCGACCGCGATTCACGGCGACCGTACGCAGAACGAGCGGATGCAGGCACTCGACGCGTTCAAGCGCGGCGAGATCGAAGCGCTGGTGGCGACCGACGTCGCCGCGCGCGGCCTGGATATCGCCGAACTGCCGGCGGTGATCAACTTCGATCTGCCGTTCAATGCGGAAGACTATGTGCACCGGATCGGCCGTACCGGCCGCGCGGGTGCGTCGGGCGACGCGTTGTCGCTGTGCAGCCCGAACGAGCGCAAGCAACTCGCCGATATCGAGAAGCTGATCAAGCGTCCGCTGGACGTGCAGCATCTGACGGTGAATGCACCTATGCGTCATCATCATGAAGAGCGCGCGCCGCGCCGTGAGCGCAGCGAAAGCCGCGGCGAAGGCCGTGAGGGTCGCGAAGGCCGTGATGAGCGCGGTGCTCGCCGGCGTTCGGGTCCGGCGTCGTCGGGTTCGTTCGATCGGCCGCATCATCATCGCGCGCAGCCGGTGGACGATTTCTTTCTCAAGCCTTATGAGCCGTCGCCGGCTTCGGTTCGCAAGGTCGAAGAGGCTGCAGCTTCTTCCGCTGCCGCGCCGCAGAAGTCCGGTTCCAAGCAGCCTTTGGCGGCGTTGCTGGGTGGGTTTGGGATGCCGCGGAAGTCGACTACTCCGTCTTCCTGATCGCGCGGATGCGGATGGTGGTCTTTGCAGGTTGATCGGCGCTGCGCCCTATGCCCCGAGCGGGGCGGTAGCCGATAGTTTTAGGCCGGACAGGTTGGTCATCGCGGCGGTTTCTCTGTAAATCGCCCTTTGTTTTTGCTTCGCGCTTTTCTTCTTTTTTCTTCGCTTTCTGCTTCGTTTGGCGCCGCTCGGGTTCGGTTCTACTGGGCTCTCGGTCCGGTCGCCAGGCAGAAACTCCCGCCCGCATTCACTCGCTTATTCCCATTCGCCTGGCCCATGCTGCCGTGGCGGCCGCGTAGAAGCATTCCAGCGTTGCTGCCGGTTTTTGGCCGTTCGTCGTCAGGCCGAGGTCGAGGCCGAGATGCCGCGCCGCGGCGTTCAGCGCGTCGAGCGGCTGGTCGTCATCGAGCGCGGTCGCGCCGTTCTGCTTGCTGAGTTTTTCGCCGTGTTCGTTCGTGACCACGGGCACGTGCAAATAGTGCGGCGTCGGCGCGCCAAGACAGCGCTGCAGATAAATCTGCCGCGCCGTCGAATCCATCAGATCCGCGCCGCGGACAATATGCGTGATGTTGTCGTCGGCATCGTCAACCACCACGGCCAGTTGATACGCCCATTGATCGTCCGCGCGCCGCAGCACGAAATCGCCGACTTCAGTGGCCAGGTTCTGCGTCTGCGGACCCTGCCAGCGGTCCTGGAAGGTGATGACGGCCGCATCGCCGTCGGGCACGCGCAGGCGCCACGCGCGCGCCGGCTTGCCATGCAGGCCGGTGCGGCAAGTGCCGGGATAAGCGAGAGTCGTATTGCGCGCATGTGCGTGCAGCAGCGAGTCGGCGATCTCCTTGCGCGTGCAGCCGCACGGATAGATCAGTCCGGTGGACTTCAACTGTTCCAGCGCCTGCAGGTAGCGCGGCATGCGACGGCTTTGCCAGACCGGCGGCTCGTCCGCGTGCATGCCGAAACGTTCGAGCGTCGAGAGAATGCTCTCGGCGGCGCCCGGCACGGTGCGCGGACCGTCGATATCTTCGATGCGAACCAGCCACACGCCGCGATGCGCGCGTGCGTCGAGCCAACTGGCGAGCGCGCTGACGAGGGAGCCGAAATGCAACGGCCCGGTAGGCGATGGCGCGAAGCGCCCGCGATAGGTCATGGCTGGGTGATCCGCACCGCCGGCATGTCCGCCCGCATTACGCCGCGTGCGCGGCCTTGCCGTCTGGATGGCACGCGGGGCACGTCTTGCCCGCCACGTACAGCGGCGACTGCTGCGCCTCGGGCGGCACCACCGCGCGACAGCCGAAGCACTGCACGGTCGACGTGGGTTCCAGTTGCGGATTCAAAGCGGTGCGGTAATCGAACACGAAGCAGTCGCCTTGATAATGCGCGCCGCCCACTTCCTCGAAATACTTCAGGATGCCGCCTTCGAGCTGATACACGTTCTCGATGCCGACTTCCTTCATGTGGATCGCGGCCTTCTCGCAGCGAATGCCGCCGGTGCAGAACGACACGACGGTCTTGCCTTCGAGGTCGGCGCGGTTCTGCTCGATCACCTCGGGAAATTCGCTGAATTTCGAAATGCGGTAGTCGAGTGCGTTCTCGAAGGTGCCGACGTCGACTTCGAACGCGTTGCGCGTGTCGAGCATCACGACCGGGCGCCCCTGGTCGTCGTGACCGCGGTCCAGCCAGTGTTTCAGCGTGGGCGCGTCGACGAACGGCGCACGGCCGAGTTCCGGGCGGATCGCCGGCTTCTTCATGGTGATGATTTCGCGCTTGAGCTTGACCAGCATGCGCGTGAACGGCTGCTTGTCGGACAGGCTTTCCTTGAATTGCAGCGTGGCGAACTTGCCTTCGAACAGCGCGTCGTGACGGATGTAGTCGATGAACGCGTCGGTCGTCTCACGCGTGCCGGCGACGAACAGGTTGATGCCTTCCGGCGCGAGCAGCACGGTGCCGCGCAGGCCGAGCGCGTTGCAGCGATCGGTGACGAACGGGCGCCACGCGGCGGTGTCTTCGATGGTCGCGAAATGGTACGCGGAGAGGTTGACGATACTCATGTGTGTTCAGCGGTAAGAGGTGGCCGACGGCGCGGAGAACGGAGCGAGTGAGGCTGCCCGCGGTTGGGCGCTCACGTTTGGCCTCCGTTTGGACCTCGTTTGGCGCGGCCACGTCGAATAGGGCGAAACCCGTATTATCCCTCAACCCGGCACTTTCCCCGACTCGGCCGAATGGCCAGGGATTTGCGCTAGCGCAAATCGTCCGCGATCTCGTGGCGCGTTGCGGCCGGTTGTCAACAAAGGCGGGGCGAATTCACGCGGATTCACGCGGATTAGCGCAAGGTTTTTTGACGCCGCGGGCGAGCGGCGTCGCTCTCACGTGGCCGTCGCAATTGTCAAAAATAGCGCGGAGCGCCAGTGCATAAAGGCTGCCGCGTTCGTGTCCTAAGCCGAACGGCCAACGCGCGGTTTTGGCCTGAAAACTCCCGGAGGGTGGAGTTACAATGTCGCCCATGTCAGATCCCCGCTTCGTTCATCTCCGCGTTCACTCCGAATTCTCGATTGCCGACGGCATCGTGCGTCTTGACGACGTCGTCAAGGCCGCTGCCAAAGACGGTCAGGGCGCGCTCGCCCTCACCGATCTCGGTAACGCGTTCGGCCTCGTCCGTTTCTACAAGGAAGCCCGTGGCAAAGGGGTCAAACCCATTGCCGGCTGCGACGTCTGGATCACCAATCCCGACGACCGCGACAAGCCTTCCCGTTTGCTGCTGCTGGTCAAAGACCGGCGCGGCTATCTGAATCTGTGCGAGTTGCTCAGCAAGGCGTCGCTCACCAATCAGTATCGCGGTCGCGCGGAAGTCGAGGCTGGCTGGCTCGAATCCGGCCTGGGCGAAGGCTTGCTCGCGTTGTCCGGTGCGCAGCACGGCGACATTGGCCTCGCGCTCGCGGCGGGTAACGAAGAAGCGGCCAAACGCAACGCATTGCATTGGGCGAAGGTCTTTCCGGGCGGCTTCTATATCGAGTTGCAACGGAGCGGTCAGCCGGGCGGCGAGCAGTACGTGCAGCAGTCGGTCGCACTTGCCGCGGCGCTGAAGTTGCCGGTGGTCGCCACGCATCCCATGCAGTTCATGACGCAAGACGATTTCACCGCGCACGAAGCGCGCGTGTGTATTTCCGAAGGCGACATTCTCGCGAATCCGCGCCGCTCGAAGCGCTTCACGTCCGAGCAGTTTTTCCGCACGCAGGAAGAAATGGCCGCGCTGTTCGCGGACATTCCGTCGGCGCTCGCCAATACGGTCGAAATCGCCAAGCGTTGCAATCTCACACTCGAACTCGGCAAGCCGAAGCTGCCGCTGTTCCCCACGCCAGACGGCATGTCGCTTGACGACTACCTGGTGCAGTTGTCGAAAGAGGGGCTCGAGAAGCGTCTCGAACAGTTGTACCCGGACGAGGCCGAACGCGAAGCGCAACGCGCAACGTATTACGCGCGCCTCGAATTCGAGTGCGGCACGATCATCAAGATGGGCTTTCCGGGCTACTTCCTGATCGTGGCGGACTTTATCAACTGGGCGAAGAACAACGGCGTGCCGGTTGGCCCCGGCCGGGGTTCGGGCGCGGGTTCGCTGGTCGCTTACGCGCTCGGCGTGACCGACCTCGATCCGCTGCGCTACAACCTGCTGTTCGAACGTTTCCTGAATCCGGAACGGGTCTCCATGCCCGACTTCGACATCGACTTCTGTCAGCACGGCCGCGATCGCGTGATCCAGTACGTGAAGGAAAAGTACGGTGCGGACGCGGTGTCGCAAATCGCCACGTTCGGCACGATGGCGGCGAAGGCGGCGGTGCGCGACATCGGGCGGGTGCTCGATCTCGGCTACATGTTCACGGACGGCATCGCCAAACTGATTCCGTTCAAGCCGGGCAAGCACGTCACGATTGCCGACGCGATGAAGGAAGAGCCGCTGTTGCAGGAGCGCTTCGACAACGAAGATGAAGTGCATCAGTTGCTCGAACTCGCGCAGCGTGTGGAAGGCCTCACGCGTAACGTTGGTATGCACGCGGGCGGCGTGCTGATCGCCCCCGGCAAGCTGACCGATTTCTGTCCGCTGTACACGCAGGGCGACGAAAGCGGCGTCGTGAGCCAGTACGACAAAGACGACGTCGAAGCCGTCGGCCTCGTGAAGTTCGACTTTTTGGGTCTGACCACGCTGACGATTCTCGACTGGGCCGAGCGCTATATCCGCCGTCTCGATCCGTCGAAGCAGGACTGGTCGCTCGCGCAGGTGCCGCTGGACGACGCGCCGTCGTTTTCGATCCTGAAGAAAGCGAATACGGTCGCGGTGTTCCAGCTGGAAAGCCGCGGCATGCAAGGCATGCTGAAAGATGCGCAGCCTGACCGCTTCGAGGACATCATCGCGCTGGTCGCGTTGTACCGTCCGGGCCCAATGGACCTGATCCCGAGCTTCTGCGCGCGTAAGCACGGCCGCGAAGTCGTCGAGTATCCGGATCCGCGCGTCGAATCTGTTCTGAAAGAGACCTACGGCATCATGGTCTACCAGGAGCAGGTGATGCAGATGGCGCAGATCATCGGTGGCTACTCGCTGGGCGGCGCCGACTTGCTGCGTCGCGCGATGGGTAAGAAGAAGGCCGAGGAAATGGCCGAGCATCGCGAGTTGTTCCGCCAGGGCGCCGCGAAGAACGGGCTGACCGGCGAAAAGGCCGACGAAATCTTCGACTTGATGGAGAAGTTCGCGGGCTACGGCTTCAACAAGTCGCACGCGGCCGCGTACGCGCTGCTCGCGTATCACACCGCGTGGCTGAAGGCGCACCATCCGGCGGAATTCATGGCGGCGAATATGTCGCTCGCCATGGACGACACGGACAAGGTCAAGATCCTGTTCGAAGACTGCCTGACGAACAAGATGGCGGTGCTGCCGCCGGACGTCAATCTGTCGGCGTACCGCTTCGAACCGGTCGCGGAGCCGGACGGCAAACGCTCGAAAACGATCCGCTACGGTCTCGGCGCGATCAAGGGCAGCGGCCAGAACGCGATCGAAGAAATCCTGCGTGCGCGGGAAGACGGTCCGTTCATCGACATTTTCGATTTCTGCAATCGCGTCGACCGCCGTATCGTCAATCGTCGCACGGTCGAGGCGTTGATCCGCGCCGGTGCGTTCGACTCGCTGCATGCCAATCGCGCGCAGTTGATCGCTTCCGTCTCACTCGCCATGGAAGCCGCCGAACAGGCGAGCGCCAATGCGCTGCAGGCGGGCCTGTTCGACATGGGCGACGCGCCGTCGCAAGGTCACGAACTGGTCGACGAGCCGGAGTGGGCGGAAAAGAAGAAGCTTCAGGAAGAAAAGGCCGCGCTTGGCTTTTACCTGTCGGGCCATCTGTTCGACGCGTACAAGAGCGAAGTGCGCCGTTTCGTGCGGCAGAAGATCGGCGAATTGAAGGAAGGGCGCGACAAGCTGGTCGCGGGCGTGATCGCGTCGCTGCGCACGCAGATGACCCAGCGCGGCAAGATGCTGATCGCGCTGCTCGATGACGGCACGGGCCAGTGCGAAGTGACGGTGTTCAACGAGACGTTCGAAGCCCACAAGCAACTGTTCAAGGAAGACGAACTGCTGGTCGTGCAGGGTCAGGCGCGTAACGACGCGTTCACTGGCGGCATCCGCTTTACCGTCGAGACGGTCATGGATCTCGGGCGCGCGCGCTGCCGTTATGCGGAGGCCGTGAAGGTGGAGATGAACGGCAACGCAGACGCACTCGCGTTGCGGCGCGTGCTCGAAGCGCATAGCGCGGGTAAGGACGAACCGGCGGCGGCTCCGGCGCCGGTTGCGTCGGCGCGCGGTGGCAATGGTGGCGGGCGTAACGGCGGCGGAGGCGGCGGCTATGGCGGCGACAATGGCCGTCAGCGTCAGGCGGTGCAGATCCCGAACGGGCTGGCTGTGCAGGTGGTGTATCGCAGCGAAACCGCGCAGGGTGAAATGCGTCTGGGCGACGCGTGGCGCGTGAAGCCGACCGACGAACTCCTCGCGGCGTTGCGCGGCGAATTTGCCGGCAGTTCGATCGAAATCGTCTATTGATGGTTGGGTTGCCCGCGCCAGTGGCGCGGGCAAAACGACCAGAGGGTTCGGCTACGGCTTATAGGGCTGCCGCTTAGGGCTTCGTACGGTCGCGGCGATGCGGCAGCAGCTGCCCGGACACGGACAAGCCTCGACAACCAGGCGGCGCAGCAAAACACAATCAAGCGGCACAGCAACACCTCTCACGGCCCACGCCGCGTCCAGTCTCGCCCTCAGCGCCGCGCCTCATCGCCCAACCGCGCCAGCTTCAAAAACCGGTAGTACACCGTCTCAGCGTTAAACACCGCGATCATGAAGCCGGCCTTGCCATCCAGAAAGCCGCGCCGTAGCACGTAGGTTCGAACGAACGCCCAGGCGCCGCGCCCGAGCGCCTTGCCGAAACTGCCGCGCTTGCCCGCCGCATGACGTTGCGCCGCGCCGGCCGTCGAATACGTGTCGAGCTTGCGCAGCACGCCTTCGAAGTCCTCGTACGAGTAGTGCATCAGCTTGCCGGTGAGCCGTTGCGCGGGCGTGTCGAACACCAGACGCTCGTGGACGAGGTCGTCGGAGAAACGCGCCGCGCCGCGTTTGAACAGACGCGGAATCCAGTCCGGATACCAGCCGCTGTGATGAATCCAGTGGCCGCAGAAACTCGACAGGCGGTCCACCGCGTAGACGTCGGCGGTGGGAGAGATGAGTGCCGCGCGGATCGCCGCGGCCAGTTCCGGCGAGACGATTTCGTCGGCGTCGAGAGAAAGAATCCAGTTGGTGGAGAGCGCCTTTACCGCGCGGTTTTTCTGCGGGCCGAAACCTGGCCAGTCGGTCTCTTCGATCACCCGGGCGCCGTGAGCGCGGGCGATATCAGCAGTGCCGTCGGTGCTGCCGCCGTCGATCACGACGATCTGGTCGGCGAACGACACAGCTTGCAGGCATTCGGCCAGCCGCGCCGCCGCGTTTTTGGTGATGATGGCGACGCCGAGGGTGGTTTCTTGCATGCCTGAATCGGGTGGAGGGCAAAGTGATGGAACGAGCCGCACGAGCGACATTCGCGAGCGGGTCGCGCCGGCAACTCGGGGCGACCCGCCAGCGAGGTGTTCGCGGCAAGGTGTTCGCAGCGAGTTGCAGCAGTATACACAGCCCATTCAGCCAGCTCCCAGCCGTCGCCCGCAACCGTTTACAATGCTCTTCTTTGAATTTCCTCGCGGCGGGCATTCCGTCCGCCGCGCGGCAGCCGTCCCGCATTCCCAGAGGATTCCTTGAGCGCGAAGCCAACGTTAAGCAAACCCATCGGCACAGGCGAGGCGTCGTCGCCATCCGTCATTTTTCGACGCCTGTGGCCGTACATCAAGCCGATGGTCTGGGTCCTCATCGGTGCGATCGTCGCGATGGCCATCAGTTCCGCGACCGACGCGGCGATCCCGGCCCTGCTCAAGCCGTTGCTGGACAAGGGTTTCGGTGCGCACGCCAACGACAAGACCAAGTGGTTCGTGCCGTCCGCGGTGATCGGTCTCGCGCTGATTCGGAGTCTGTCGCAATACGCATCCGGTTACCTGCTCGCGTATGTGTCGAACAGTATCCTGCTCGAACTGCGCCTGAAGATGTTCAACCGCATGATTCACACGAGCGTCGCGTTTTTCCAGCGCGAAACCGCGAGTACGGTGATCAACGCGATCGTCTTCGAGGTGAACCAGATTCTCAACGTGCTGTTGAGCGTGATGGTCACGCTGGTGCGCGATTCGCTGACCGTGGTGTTCCTGCTCGGCTATCTGTTCTATCTGAACTGGCGTCTGACGCTGATCGTCGCGGTGCTGCTGCCCGCAATCGGCTGGCTGGTCGGCAAGATCAACCGCCGCTTGCGGCGCCTGAACCGTGAACATCAGTTGTTGACGAACGAACTGTCGTACATCGTCGAAGAGACGGTGGGCGGCTACAAGGTCGTCAAGGTGCACAACGGCGAGCAGTACGAGATCGACCGTTTTACGTCGATGAGCCAGCGCCTGCGCGGTTACGCAATGCGTATGACCGTCTCCGGCGGTCTCGCGCAGCCGCTCACGCAGTTTCTCGCGTCGATCGCGCTGGCGGTGGTGATCACGATTGCGGTGATGCAGTCGTCGTCGGATCAGACCACGGTCGGCGGGTTCGTCGCGTTCGTGACAGCGATGCTGTTGATCATTTCACCGCTCAAGCATCTGATGGACGTGAATCAGCCGCTGCAACGCGGTATGACGGCGTGTGAACTGATCTTCGGCTTGATCGACGAGCCGTCCGAACCGGAAGGCGGCGGCAAGCCGCTCGAGCGCGCGCGCGGTGAAGTGGAGTTCCGCGATGCGTCGTTCAGTTATGGCGCTAGCGCTACGAATAATCGGCACACGCTGGATAAGGTGTCGTTCAAGGTGGCGCCAGGGGAAATGGTTGCGCTCGTGGGACCGTCGGGGAGTGGCAAGACGACGTTGGTGAATTTGCTGCCGCGGTTTTTTGATCCGACCGGCGGGGAGATTCTGGTCGATGGCGTTGCGTTGCCTGAGTATGACCTGCATGCGCTGCGTGGGCAGATTGCTATGGTGAGTCAGGATGTTGTGCTGTTTAACGATACGGTCGCCAATAACGTTGCTTATGGGCAAGTGGCTGATTCGGACAAGGTCAGGGCGGCGCTGCGTGCGGCTAACCTGTGGGATACGGTTCAGGCTATGCCGAATGGTATCGATACGCTGGTTGGGGATAACGGGCTCATGCTCTCAGGTGGCCAGCGGCAGCGGCTCGCGATCGCGCGGGCTATCTATAAGGACGCGCCGATTCTTATTCTCGATGAAGCGACCTCGGCGCTGGATTCTGAGTCGGAACGTCATGTGCAGGCGGCGTTGGAGACCTTGATGAAGGGGCGTACTACGCTCGTTATCGCGCATCGGTTGTCGACTATCGAGCGGGCCGACCGGATTCTTGTGATGGAGGCTGGGAGGATCGTTGAGCGGGGGAGTCATCGGGAGTTGCTGGCGCATGATGGGCTTTATGCGAATTTGCATCGGATTCAGTTTCAGCAGGATGCGGCGTGAGAAGGGGGCGCGGCGCTTGCTGAGTTGGCCTTTCCTTGCTTTGCTAGTGGTCTATTAGCGTTGCCCCTGTGCGGGGCGGCACTCACTTTTCTTTGCCTGCCGCAAAGCAAAGTAAGCAAAAGAAAGCGGCTCACACCGCTAGCTTATAAGTGGGTCCCCCGCACAGTTCCGGTAGTGGTGCATCTGGAATCCGTGTTCTCGCACATTCCACGTCAGGGGCACAGCAGTCATTCTTCCGGCAGCGCTTCGCGTGCCGCAGTGTTCAGTGGGACTCGGCAGTTGAGCGGCGAAAGAGACTCGCACCTTCTCCTTTAAGCTGCAACACCCGGCTTATCCGGACCCGCCGCGCTCGACAAACCCACCAACTGCGTCCGAATCGCATTCATCACCGCCGTCGGCGCAATCTCGTCGACGTCGCCAGTACTCTGAATTCCAATCGAACGGCACGCCTCGGTCAGTCGCAGATACGGTGGCTCGCGGTCGGAAAATAACGATACGCTCGGCGTCGGTGTGGAGTGCGCCACGTGCATCAAACCACCATCCGCGCCCGCAAAAAGGCTTGCCTGTGCCGCGACTTCGCGTGACTGCAACAACGTCAATCGAGCAACGCACGAACTGATCTTCAGCGTGCTAAACGTCCGCTTCAGCAACACTTCCGCCATGGCGAGCCCGTTGTCCGAGCCGAGCAGCACGATGTGCCTCGGTATGCCCGGCTCGTCCGATCGATCGAGAAGATCCAGTAATTCGCCCCAACGCCCATAAGTGCGGTTCGTATCGAGCCCGCCGACCGCCAGCGCCACGAACGGTTCGTTCGGTACCAACGCTCGCACCGACTCGCGCGTGCCGGTCTTCGCAGCCAGATAAGGCTTGCTCAGCGCGACGATGCTCGTTGGCGCATAGCCCAGCGAAAACGCGTGATTCACCGCGGCGTAACTGAACGTCGTCTGGTTGCGGTCCGGGCCGTAGAAATACTGGAACAGGCAGACGTACGGCAAATGCCTGAAATTGCGCGTCTTCAGCTTGATGGACGGCAGGTTGAATTCCGACATCACGATCGCGTCGTATCGACGGCCGGCAAGCTGCTGCAAATCGGAGTAGACGTGCTGGAACACATCGTCTTCCTCGAACAGCTTGAGCAGGTTCGGTAGCGTGAACAGGTCGATGTCGAAGCCGCGACCCTTCAGGAGCGCGCGCCCGGACATGTCCATCGTCGCATCGCCGAAATTGCGCTTGCCGGTGTAGATCCATAGCAGCCGCTTCGCGTCGGCGGCGCTGCTCAGTTCGAGGCGGGATTGTCCGCGCCATCTGAGCAGCCAGTGCTTGTGCAGGTACTTCTTGACGATTTTGGCTCGCGACGTCTTGCGCAGAAACACCTCGGGCTCATGCGCAACGCCCGCGTAAGGGATGCGCGTGGAGCGCTCGACAGCCGTCTCCACGAAGCGTTTCAAGGCGGCAGGCGCGCCGCGGTAGAGCGCGCTCATCAATCGGTTCATTGCTCGAAACTGAAAAAAACGGAATAAATGCTGAAGCCGGTCGCCGACACAGCGCCCGCCGTGTCGGCATGACGGCGGCTTGCAGGGGCAGGCGAGTGGGCCGTATGGTAACAGCACGCTCCAGCAAGCTTACGCGGACATTGCCGCGTCGATGCGGAGGCCGATGCCGAGGCGATGCCGAGGCCGGCGCCGGCGTGGTCACGGCGCGGCAATGCCCGCGTTATCGGCAACCCGCGCGGGCTTTGGGCTCCCGGCCGATTTGCAGGATCAGGACCCTAACCCGGTACAATGGCGAGGCCATCCTACCGGGTCGCACGGCAACTGTCGCGGCGGCCGGCTAAATTCATAAGACATGTCGACGCCCGCCCATCTTCCGTTTCTGAGCGTCAACTCACGAAGCCCGTTGTCAGCCTTATTTCCGCTCACGTTTGCGTCGGCCGGTCGGCTGGGCTTGCTCGATCCGCTTAAGCATTGCGCGGGCAACGCGTTATCGATGGCGGCCGTGGTCATGTCGTCCGCCTTCCCGTTTCTTTCCCGCGGCACTCAGCATTTCCGTGTCGCGCGATCCCATTCAACGAGCTTTCCCGTCGCCTCATGTTCAGTATCCTGATTCCGAGCTGGAACAATCTGCCGTATCTGAAGCTGTGTATCGACAGCGTTCGCCGTCATTCGGCGTTCGATCACGAGATCATCGTGCACGTCAACGACGGCAGCGACGGCACGCTCGACTGGGTGCGCTCGGAAGGCCTTCTCCATACGTGGAGCAAAGGTAACGTCGGCGTCTGCCTGGCGTTGAACGACGTGGCGCGCCTCGCCACGCGCGACTGGATTCTGTTCCTGAACGACGATATGTTCGTCACACCGGGCTGGGACCTCGCATTCGAGGCCAGCCTGCGCGGGCTGGGACATGCGTCCGCGTATCTGTCCTCCGTGCTGATCGAGCCGACCGATACCGGCAATGCGAACGTCACGGCGGCCAACTTCGGCAGCGGACCCGACAATTTCGACGAAGCCGGGCTGCTCAAGTACACCGCGGCGATGAAGTCGGCCGATCGCGACGGCGTCGCGTTGCAGCCCATGCTGATCAGCCGTCAGTTGTGGCACATGGTGGGCGGCTACAGCATCGAGTTCGGACCCGGCATGAGCAGCGACGACGACTTCCTGATGAAGCTCTGGCTGGTCGGTTGCCGCACGTTCCGCTCGGTCGGGGCCTGCCGCATCTATCACTTCGGCACCAAATCGACCGGCCGTATCCGGCGCAATCGCGGCGGCCGCGAATTCCTGATGAAGTGGGGCATTTCGCAGCGCGATTTCGCGCGCGACTATATTCGCCAGACGGCCGGCGCCGCACCGGGTTCGCTGCCCAATGTGCCGAGCGCGCCGTTCAAAAGCCGCTTCAAGCGCGTGCTGTATGCGCTGGGCCGTTATCCGTTCGAGGATCTGGAAGGCTGGGAAGCGGATCTTCCCGCCAAGCTCACGTTCAACACGCCGTTCAACAAAACGGCAAAAGACTAGACCGGGCGCCGCCGATCCGCGCCGCATCCCAGCGGCACGATCCGTTTGCATGGGCCATCACCACGGAATACCTATTCGATGTTCTCAATCATCATCCCGACCTGGAACAACCTGCCTTATCTGCGCCTCGTGATCGAGAGCCTGCGGCGTCATTCGACGCACACGCATCAGATCATCGTGCACGTCAACGACGGGTCGGACGGCACGCTGGCGTGGGTGCGCGACGAGGGCATCGAACACACCGCGTCGCCCGGCAACATCGGCATCTGCCACGCGGTGAATATCGCGGCGGCGCGCGCCACGCACGACTACATCGTCTACATGAACGACGACATGTACTGCTGCCCCGGCTGGGACGACGCGCTCGTCAAACGGCTCGCGCAGATGCCGGCCGACAACCTGTTCATGCTGTCGGGCACGATGGTCGAGCCGGTCGATTCGGGCAACCCCTGCGTGGTGGTGCAGAACTTCGGCCGCGACGTGGAAAATTTCCGCGCGGACGAACTGGTCGCGGCCACGCCGAAACTCGTGCGGGCGGACTGGCGCGGCGCGACCTGGCCGCCCACGCTCGTGCATCGCGACTGGTGGTACAAGCTCGGCGGCTATAGCAGCGAATTGAGCCCGGGCATGAGCAGCGACAACGACTTTTCGATGAAGCTGTGGGATGCCGGTTGCCGTGTGTTTCTGGGCGTCGGCGATAGTCTCGTGTATCACTTCCAGCAGAAGAGCACCGGCAAGGTCGTGAAGAACGACGGGCGTCGTCAATTCCTCAACAAGTGGGGCATGACGCAGGCCACGTTCGACCGTTATTTTTTGCGGCGCGGCACAGCGGTTGAAGGCGGACTCGCGGTGACGGAACCGGAGCAGAACGGCCGTCTGCGGCGTGCATTGTTCAAGTCGCGAATCAAGCGCGCGTTCAGCTGATTGCTAGCAGCCGGGCGCGCCGCTCACACGCCGCCCGTCACCAACGGCAGCACCGTCAAATCCGGATGCGTTCCTTCGACGATGCTGCGCCCCACCTGTACCCCTTCGTACAACGCTTCGTCGTGACCGGCGAAGCTTTCCTCGCCATCCGCATGAAACGGCACTGAATGGCCGGGAATCGCCGCATCGGCGCCAGGATGGCAGACGTAGCCGACATACGTGTATCGGTTATCCGCCACCGCCGGCACTGAGCCGCCGCCGCCTTCTCCCGGCGGAGTCTTCGGAAAGGGCGCCACGTGAATCTCGAAACCCTCGTACTCCACCATTTGCCAGGGTGCGGTTTCATCGGCCATGGTCGCCTCCTTCCCTATCACGCCTCTCAAAAAGTCTAGGTGATTTCCGCGTCCGGCGCGCTTAAACAACGGCGCCGCGCGCGCTTTACGGCTTGATCGCGCCGAGTTGCCTGAGCAGCGTCAGATTGTCTTCGAGGTGCCAGTTCTCGACGATTCGGCCGTCCTGGATCCGGTAGAGATCGAACGCCTGAAAGTCGACGGTCTGGCCGCTGCCTTTGAGATTCTGGAACTGGCCGGTGAAGTGGCCATGGAAATGCAAATGAACCGACGCTCGATCGCCGGCCACCACCAGGTCGTCAATTTCCGCATGCAGGTCGGGCACCGCCGCGCGAAATCCCTTCGACGCCGCCAACGGCCCTTCAGGCCCTTGCGGCCGTCCGTCAGGCAAGGTGCGATCGATAAACGCCGGCGACAGCGCGAGCTTCGCGTAGGAGGTGTCGCCGGTGTTCCAGAACGCGGCGTAGCGGCGCGCGGTTTGCACGATCGCGGCGCTGTGCGCGGAACGCGTGTCAACGGCGATGTGGTGCGGCACGGGCAGGTCGGCGTCGTTCGCGGCTTGAGCGGCTTGAGCCGCATGAGCGGTGCCCAAGGCGCCGGCAAGGCTAGCTGCAAGCAGCGCGTGACGAGAAAGACGGGCAAAAGAATGGTGGGACATGGCAGGCTCCGGAGAAGTTGAAGTTGATGAAACGCATTCTCCAGCTAACGACGGTATTTGATAATGGGTCTTTCGTTGAAAGGATTTTATTGTTTAATTTGAAAATAACCCGTTCGACGCTGTCATTTCAACGAACCGCGGGTGGTCAGCGCCAGGACGCGCGATCCCTCCGTCGTCATATAGAATGACGCGCCTTGCTCCAAACACGACCGTCGCCCATGTGGTTCAAAAACCTTCAGTTGCACCGTCTCCCCGCTCCGTGGTCCGTCACCCCCGAACAGATGCAGAAGTGGCTCGCGCCGCACGCATTTGCGCCCGGCAATACCGTCGAGATGCAAAGCCACGGCTGGGCCTCGCCGCGCGATAACGACTCGCTGGTGTACACGCTCAACGGCCAGATGCTGCTGGTGTTCCGTACCGAAAAGAAGCTGCTGCCGGCATCGGTGGTCACGCAGGTGACCAAGGCGCGCGCCGCCGAACTCGAGGAACAGCAGGGCTTCAAACCCGGCCGCAAGCAGATGCGCGAACTGAAGGAACAGGTCACCGACGACCTGCTGCCGCGCGCGTTCAGCATTCGCCGCGATACGCGCGTGTGGATCGATTGCAAGAACGGCTGGCTGGTGATCGACGCGGCCTCGCAAGCGGTCGCCGATGAAGTGCGCGGCTTGCTGGTGAAGTCGATCGATCAACTGCCGCTCGGCACGGTGCGCGTCACGCAATCGCCGGTCGCGGCAATGACCAACTGGCTGCTCTCCGGCGAAGGCCCCGCCGGCTTCACGCTCGATCAGGACACCGAGTTGCGCTCGCCGACCGAAGGCAATGCGACCGTGCGTTACGTCGGCCATACGCTGGACGCCGAAGACATGCGCCGCCATATCGAAGCCGGCAAGCAATGCATGCGACTCGCGATGACGTGGAACGACCGCGTGTCGTTCGTGCTGACGCCGTCGCTGGTGATCAAGCGCATTGCGGCGCTCGACGTGCTGAAAGAAGCGAGCGATCCCACCGCGCAAAACGACGACGAACGCTTCGACTCCGACGTCACGCTGATGACCGCCGAACTCGACCGCATGCTGAGCGATCTGCTCGACGCGTTGGGCGGCGAGCAGGACGTTGCGATGCCGCAAGCCGCGGCGGCCTGAGGCCGTTTCGTCTGCGTTTTCGTTCGCGTTTCTGATGTTGCAGGCCGGCGCGCGCCCAGATGTCCGCGTCGGTGCTTATTAAGCCGAATTATGCCTATCTGAATCCGGCTTAATAAAATTTACCCTTCATGTCCCGGCCGTCACACTGCTTGTGCTGACGGTGTAAGCCGTCAGGAACCTTCCGATCCATCGACGCGCGCCGGGCCTGTCATTGCCTTCATGCCGGCCGCGTCATCCTGACCAGGACCCGCCATGAAACTCGCCCCCTTGATGATTGCCTTCGGCCTTGCTTGCGCCGCTGCCGTGCCGGCCTCGGCCAGCGCCACCGACGCGAAGTATCCGCCTGCCCCGTTGCCGGCCTATGCGCAGGACGAACTGCAGCGAGTCGTCGATGCGGCAAGCGGTTCGTCGCCGGATGCGCAGGCTGTCCTGAGCGCGCCGCGAGGCGAGATGACCGCGCCTGCTGTCCCGACTGGCGTGCAGAACGGTTCGTATGCCGCGCCGCGGAATGAAACGCACACCGCCGCGAGCGTGAGCACGCGTTCGAGCACGAGCACTAGTCCGAGCAAACGCGAAGGACGTTCGTCGAAACCGCGTCGTCATGAGAAGCACAAGTACGTGTGAGTCCCATCCCCGCAAACATGGTTAAGATTGCGATCAGAAGTGCGCGCCTGTCACGGAGGTTTGCCGATGGTTCGTCTGGTCATGATTCTGCTGGGAGTCGATTACCTGCGTACGCGCTGGCGCACACTGCAGTTGATCGGCTGGGTGAGCCTGCTGCTCGGCGTGGTGGTGTTCGTCGACGCGCTCGACAACGCGCTGTATTTTCCGATCACGCCGTTCGCGTTGCTGCTGCTGCTCGAAGGTCTCGCCACGCTGGCCGTCGCGTGGACCGGCATGGGCGGGCAGCGCACGCTGCGCTATGTGAAGGGCTTCGCGTTCTGCTGCGCGGCCGCGCTGATTCTCGCCGGCCATCATCACGGCAATTTCATTCTGTCGATGATTTTCGGCACGCTGTTTCTGGCCGACGGTTTGCTGCAGATCGTCTCGGCCCGAGTGGTGCGCTATCGCACGTGGCGGTTCGCGATGATCGGCGGCGGTGTCGAAATTGCGCTGGCGGTTTTTTTCTACCAGCCGTACCCGACGCACTATGTCGGCACCGTGCCGTACTGTCTGGGCCTCGGTCTGATCTTCGGCGGCTGGAACATGATTCTGCTGAGTACGCGGGTTCGGCGGATGGCGTCGAATCCGGCGGTGGTCGGCGAGGAAGTGGCGGATGGCGCTAACGCCGCCGCGAGTGCTGCAAGTGCCACCAACCCCGCCACGCCCCGCCGACCGCCCACCCTCGAATGGGACGGCCCACCCGGCGCCGACGAAGCCGCATTGACCGTTCACGTCTGGACCCCGGTCGGCACCGCCAAAAGCGAGGCGCGCCGTCAGCTGATCGTCGATCGTTATATCGCGGCGGTGGATCGCAACGGCGTGATCTCCACCGGCCATGCCGCGCTCGAATCGCCCGAGGGCATTTACATCAGCCTGTACCCGGGTGTCGAGATCGATCGCTCACCTGACGATTTCGCGCGGCTCCTGCGCGCCACGCATGAGAACGACGTGCCGGGCGTGTTTCAGCCCGATTACCCGACCGAATCGAAAGCGTGGTGCCCGTCGACGGTTCAGGTGCGGATTCGCAATTACGATCCGGTGCGCCTGCGCCGCTTCTGGGACACCTATCGGGAGGACGCCACCTACAACCTCACGCATCGCAATTGTTCGAGCAGCGTGTCGCGCGCGCTGGAAGCGGCGATCGAGGGCGCGTCGGCACGCGTGTGGGGCGATCTCGGCGGATGGCGGCCGTTTCTGCGCGTGATCACCACGCCGGAACTGTGGGTCGCCGCACAACTGCGCAAACGCGCCGCCACGATGGCCTGGACGCCCGGCCTCACGCTCGACTACGCGCGCGCCCTCAGCATGCTCGCCGACCCGCGGCCGTCGGGCTGGGTCACGATGGCGCGCGTCGCCGTGCGCAGAATGGTTCGCTCGCGCCGTCAATGGCGCGAGGAGGCGCGCAATGCGCCGGCTGTGCGCGAAGCGGGACATGAGGTGGCGCACGAGCTGCAACAACCAGCCCCACCTGGCGCTACGCCCACTCAACCGCGCGATTGACCCGTCTAGACCACAAGCCGCTGCCCAACTTCGACGACACGGTAAAAATGGCAATCACATCAACAGCTTGCAGATTTTGCCGGATAGTTATGCACAGATTTGCGAACAGTTTCTGTTGATAACTTTCGCGCGTACCGCCGCGGCCAAAGTGACATTCTTTATCCAATATGGCGGGTGTATGCTCAAGCCGTAACTGGCCTATTCGACAGCACCCGACCACGCCGGAACCGGCCGTGGCTCATTCAGAAATCAAACCGTGCCGGGCGCTTCGCGCCCACTGAGGCGGCGGCTTTCTTTGCAAGTGTGAACACGATGAAATTGCACGTCGGCTACGAGCTGGTTTACGAGTGCGTGCAACCGACGCCGATGATGTTGATGTTGAACACCCACTTTTCGCACGTCAAAGAAGTGCTGAGTCCGGATCTGCTGACGGTCGATCCGTCGGTGCCGATCACCCAGTATCGCGACGGCTTCGGCAATCTGTGCAGCCGGCTGGTGGCGCCGCAGGGCAAGGTGTCGTTCTCGACGCGCGCCGTGCTCGAAGTGTCGTCGGAACCGGAACGGCGGCCGCCGTTTACCGAGCAGCATCCGGTGGAGGCGTTGCCGAACGATTCGCTGCTGTTCCTGCTGGGCAGCCGCTACTGCGAAACGGATCTGCTGTCCGAATTCGCGTGGCAGACGTTCGGCAAATTGCCGCTCGGGCGCGTGCGCGTGGAGGCGATCTGCGACTACGTGCACCAGCATATCGAATTCGGCTACGACTTCGCGCGGCCCACCAAGACCGCATGGCAGGCGTGGCAGGAGCGCAAGGGCGTGTGCCGCGACTTCGCCCATCTGGCCGTGGCGCTGTGCCGGGCGATGAACATCCCCGCGCGCTATTGCACGGGCTATATCAGCGACGTCGGCGTGCCGCCGCCGTATTCGGCGATGGATTTCGCCGCGTGGTTCGAGGCGTATGTCGGCGGTTGCTGGCAGACGTTCGATCCGCGTAACAATGTGCCGCGCATTGGGCGGGTGCTGATGGCGCGCGGGCGGGATGCCGCGGACGTCGCCATCAGCAATGCGTTCGGGCCGACGCAGTTGCTGAAGTTCACGGTGGTGTGCGAGCCGGTTTAGCGGGTTTTGTCGAGGAAAGCCTAAAGTTTTTTGCACGAGATGCCGACATGCTATGCATCTGCTTTTGACTTTCGCTTTCGGCCTGGTTTTGACCCGGCGTTTGAACGCGCTTTCGACTTAATCCCGCTCCCCGAGCCGACTCCGGAACACCATGATTTCCCGTAACCTGGCCGCCGTTTTCGCGGCCGTTCTTCTTGCCTTACCCAGTGCGCCGGCTTCGCAGGCCGCACCGGCCGAGCTGGCGGCAATCGCCGTCAGTCTGACCGTGCAGGAAACCTGCCTCGTGCAAGCCACCGACGCGGCCATCAGCGTGGCGAACCAGCCGGTGGTGTCCTGTCTGCACGGCGCGCCGTTCGAGATCACGCAGGCTGGGATCGATCCGGCGGGGTCCGCAAACGCGACTCAAAGTACGACTCAAAGTACAGCTCAGAACGCGACCCAGAACGCGCTACGGAACGCGCCGCCGCCAGTGGAATACGTAGCGGCTCGCGACGCCCGGCAAACCGTCTGGACCGTCAATTTCTAAGTCGCGCCTCTTCCGCGACCCTCAAAAGCTGATCGTCGCGGTGATCGTGTCGCTGTAGCTCCCCGGCATCGGCGTGCTCTGCGCCGGCACCAGACCGTAGACCTGAATCGCGACCGGATTGCCGGTGCCCGTGCCGGTGGCCACCGTCGTGCTGCCCGTGCCGTCGCCCCATGGGAGCGTGTGGCCGGCATCGGTATAAAGCTGGTAATTCACCGCGCCGCCGCCGCCCGAGCGCTGCATCTGGCGCGCCGCGACGTTGCCGCTCGAACCGCCGTTCAGCGTGATCTGGTAAGCGTCGTTATTGGTGCAGCGCGCCGTCACCGCGCCCGTCGCGCTCAGCGCCGAACTCAATACCCCCGTCGACGTGAACGCGATGTTGGTCGCGCTGATCAGACAGTTGTTGATTACCGTCGCGCTGGCCGTGAAAGCGAAGCTGCCGCCGCTCGTCGTCAGCGACGCGCAGGTTGGCCCGACCAGCAGATAAAAGCCATAGTTCAGCGACGTCTGACTCAGGAGCTGCGAATAGACCGTGCTGACGTTGCCCGTGGTCGGCACGGTCGGCTGGTTGCTGCTGACCTGCCCGTAGAAATTGACCGTCGCCGACGCGGTGACGTCGGTCAACGGTTTATTGAGGATCAGCGAGATCGGCGTCGTGCCGAGTGCCGACGACCCCCACGGAATCGAATAGCCGCCGTCCTGATACAGGTTGTATTGCAACTGGTTGGCGCCGCTCGTCATATAGCGCGGCGTCGTGCCGCCCATGTTCAGGCAGACCTGCACGCTTGGCGTCAGCGTGACGGCGGGCCACGTGCATTGAACCGTGATGCTGCCGGTCGCGTTGACGACGCTCAGCGCGATCGGGCTGACGTTGCCGAAACTCAGCGCGGAGGGACTCGCCGTGCAGGTTTGCGCGCTCGCGGCGCGCGGTAAGCAGCCGAGCAGGGCGCATAGTGCGAGGAGCAGGAAGAGCCGCTTCATCGCGCCGCCGTGGGGATGGTCGCAGCGTGGGCGGCCGCGCCGATCGTGTCGGTCGCTGCACCCGATACGCCGTTCACCGCAGCGTCGCCCGCGTCACCTTGCGCTGCATTCGACATCGCTTTCCCGCACGTCAACGGCCCGATCGTCGGCAGCGAGCCATCGCTGGGCCGCTCGTAGGTGAACGCGACGCTGCAATGCACGTTCGCGCCGTCCACCTCAAGATGATTGTCGCGCTCCAGATGCTCGATAAACGTCAGCCCGTCATACCCGACGATCGTATCGCCGCCGCTTTCCACGTGATGCACGCGCGTGCCCGGCGGCAGCAGCTTGCCGTCCGCGCCGCGCAGGATCACCGAAGCCGCGCTGTAACGCGACACCCGGAAGGTCGCCAGCACGCCCGCATGGGCCTGCGGCACCAGATCCATCGAGGTGGTCGCGATGCGCGCGTCGGCGGGCAGATTCATGCTGTCGATCGCGACCTGGTTGTGCTGGTACGCGTTCAGATCGGGAATCAGCAAATGACCGCTGCGATCGGTCGTGCCGATCACGCGGTTTTCATGCAGCACCGGCACGCCCGCGACGCCGTCGGTGGAGACCAGCGCGAAGCCGTCGTCGATGCGGCGCGCCGGCAGGATCGTATGGTCCATCAGCACGATCGCGCCGGTCATGTCGAGCGAGGCGCCCGCATGCCGGTCGATGTCCTGCGCCACCGCCGTCACTTCGCCGTATTTGCCGAGGTATTGCGCCTGTGCCTGACGATACGGCACCGCGCCCGTGCCGCCCGCCTGCACGCCCCAGCCCCAGCCGCCGGCGTAATCGGGCGGCCGCTGCGCGTTGAGGTTGTAGGTCGACTGGCCGTTCTGGCGGCCCACGCTCGCATTGATCGACGTGTTGTTGCCGAGGCCGAAGCTCGCGGTCAGGAACACGCCTTGTGCGTCGTGCTGCAGAAAATCCTTGTAGGTGCTGAACGTGAGCGAGGCCAGATTGCCGAAGCTCAGCGTGTACGACAGCGAACCGATCCGCGACGCCGACACGCCCGGATACCGGTAGCCGATATAGCTGAGCGACAGCGTCTGCCGGCTGAAGAGGGGCAGCGCGAGCGTCACGCGGTCGGTGGTGGTGGGCACCGGCGTGCCGTCGCGCGCGGCGAGGTCGCCGTAGTTGCCGTAGGCGCGCAAGGTCTGCGCGTCGATCGAAAAGCGCGGCTCGATCAGTTGATAGCCGAGACCCAGTTGCGTGCCGTTCAGCTTGCCGGCGCTGCCGGACACCGAACCGTTGATCACCCCCACCATGCCCATGCGCACCAGCGCGCCGGCGCCCGCATTGACGAGGCCGCCGGTCGCTTCCGCGTGACCTTCGAGGGTGAGCGAATCGCTGATGCCGCGGCGCGCGGTCGCGCTGGCGGCCGGCCGCGGATCGTAGGAAAACGAATCGATGCCGTAGTTGCGGCGCAGGAAACCCGCTTCGAACGAATAGCTCGATAGACCCGCCGCGAGCATCCGCGTATCCACATAGAGCGGCAGCGAGGTCGCGATGGTGCGGCCGAGCGCGTCGTGCGTGATGACGGTCGCTTCGCCCGCGCCGGTAATGCCCGGCACGTTGTTGACGATGAACGGTCCGCTCGGCACGTTGCCGCTGTATTGCCGCACGTTGTTGATGTACAGATCCACCGCCGACGGCACTACCGCCGTGCCCGACAGCGACTGCACCGGAAACGTCACGAGATCGGGACGCAGCGCGAAGTTGCTGCGCCACTGAAAGCCGCCGATGCGGATCGAGCGGCTCCAGTCGAGCGACGACGAAATCGTGTCGCCGATTTGCGTGGTGGTGAGTTTGGCGGGGTCCGACTTGCTCCACGACGTGTCGTAGCGCACGTAGCGATGCAGATCGCGGTACAGGTACGCAATGCCGGTGTTGCTCACCACACCGTTCGGATCGAAGTAGCGTTCCTCGCTCCAGAGCGCGAGTTGCGCGTTGGTGTCGGTTTGCGCGAACGCGTCGTAGTTGATCAGGAAGCCGCGCGACGACGCGGCGTCCGGCGTTTTCGTGAGTTCGCGGGTGTCGAACGTATAGGGCTTGCGGATCGCGTCGGGCACTTGCAGGTCGATGCTCTGGCTGGCGGCGTCGTACTGGTACTGCAGGCCGGGAATGCGGTCGAGTTCGAGCGAGGCGCTGTCGGCGGCACCGAGTTTGTCGGTGGCGACGCCGATGTCGCTCAGGTCTTTCGCGGTCGCGCTGAGGCGGCCGCCCACTTCGCGAAAGTGCGCGATCAACGAAGTGCGTTGGCCGTTGAGCATGACTTCCAGATACAGATCACGTGCCGGCGCGGCGCCCGCGGCGGGCGGGTTGGCCGGTGCGGCGGCGGGCATGGCCGGCTGCTGTGGCTGCGGCTGCGGTTGCGATCGCTGCAACGTCGGCGGCGTCTGCGCGCCGGCCCGGCTCGCGCCGAGCAGAGACAGCGTGACCGCGAGCGCGACGGCATGCGGCTTCCATCCATGACGTATTCGCCGTCGTGTCATTCTCATCGGTTGCGTGGCGGTCCATCGTGTCGGTTCCCTCCGGCCGGCGCGCGCTCGCGGCCGGACTCGTGTGCGCCGGGTCGCGCCGGGTCGCGCCGTGGCCGCGTGCTGCCGCGTGCCTAGTCGAGCTTCACGGCGGCTTCGGCCGGCAGCGAGTTGACCGAGGCTCGCACCTTCAGCGGGCCGTTCTGCGCGACGTTGTCAGGCAGCGCGACCGGCCAGTGCCGTTCGCGTCCGGCCAGCGCGTAGCCGAGCAGTCCTTTGTTGATCGGGTAGGCATTGCCGGCGTTGTCGATCAGTTGTACGGCGGCGATCTGCGCGCGTTTTCGGCCGCTGTTGTCGACCCGCAGCATCCAGCTTTGCGTGCCGCGCGACAGATGCCACGACAGTTTCGGCTGACCGATGTCGACGGCCGGTTCGACGAACACCGGCACCGAATAACGCAGGCGGATCGTCACGCCGCTGGTGGGCGCGGCGTCGGGCTCGGGCAACTCGTCGATCAGCACGCGATAGCCCTGCTCAGCCGCCGACGGCGCCGGATTCGTGCGCACCAGCCGCACCAGTTGATCGGCGTGGCCGGCAATCTGGATCAGCGGCGGACTGGCGACGAGATCCTGCGTGGGCGTCAGCGTGTCCTCGCCGTTAGCCTGATCCCAGCGGAACACCCGCACCTGACCGAACAGCGGTTTCTCGCCGGGGTTCTTCAGCGTGATGCCGGTCGCGTTGGCGTCTGCCGACATGTCCACCATGACCGGCGAAATCTGCAGCGTCGCGGCTTGCGCGAACGGCGCGACCGCCGCGCTCAGGCACCACGCGAATGCGCTTGCCGCGAGGAGCCGGCGAGGCGCGCCCAGGCGCCAGGCGCCGCGCGTCAAAAGTAGACCGTGGCGGTAATGGTGGTCTGATACGTGTCAGGTTTCGGAGTGGTCTGCGCCGGCACCTGGCCGTAGACCGTGATGGATTGCGACGAGCCGGAGCCGGTGCCGCTGACCGTGTTGGTGCCTTGCGTGTTGCCCCACAGCGTGGTGTGGCCGGCGTCCTGATACAACTGGAAGCCGACCGTGGTGCTGGTGTTGCCGGTGGCGGTGCCGGCCATCAGACGGCTCGTCACGGTCGAACCGGTGACGGTGCCGCCGTCGAGCCCGACGTTGTACGGCGTGGTGTTGGTGCAGGTGACCGCGACCGTGGTCTGCTGGTTGATCGCGGTGGCGAGCACGCCGTTGCTGCCGAAGTTCAGCGGGGTCGCGCTGATCGAGCAGTTGGCGGCGAGCGTGAGTGTGACGGTGAAGGTACTGGTCGCGGTGCCGTTCGAATAGACGGCGGCGCGCGCAAGCTGAAGAGGCAAGCCGAACATCATTGCGACGATCAGGCTGGATGACAGCAGTTTTCGTTTCATCATGAAACCTCTCAGGCCGACAGGACACCGGTTTTATCGCGCGGTCAATTTCAATTCAAGCCGCCGGATAGACGGCGAGTGGTTGAAATTTCCCCGCTGAGTGTTTGCTTTATGAAAAACGTTATTGCAATTGTTGAAAATGAGTCTACACCAGACTTTCTTTGCCATACAAATGCTTAGATGAGAATTTTCGGTTCAGGCAATGGGTCAAGGGTGCGTCAACAGCAATGGTAGGCGGGGCGGGCGTGTTGCAGGAAATTGTTTCTGCCTGGCGAGGCTGGGGAAAAACCCTAAGCGTGGTATTTTTTTCTAATTTCAATTGCGTCCGGCAATTCGGTGTTGTTGGCGATATTGTAAATTATGCGAATCAGGTAATTGGTAATGCGACTTGAATCGAATTGAGCCGGATTAAAACGGGCATTTCATTTACCGTCAATACGCGATTAGCACTCGGGGCAAATGATTGCCACTGCGAGTGCTGCGATCAACGGGTCGATACGGGTTCTTCCGGCAAAGAAAAGGCCGACCCGAGGGTCGGCCTGGCGCCGCTCTCTGTTGGACCCGCGGGTTACTTCATGCAATCGGCCATGTTCTGCTGGATCTGTTCCGGGCTCAGATCCTGGGTGTGAGTGGCGAGCGACCAGCCGTGGCCGAACGGGTCCTTCAACTGACCGTAGCGGTCGCCCCAGAACATGTCGGTGACCGGCATGATCACGGTCGCGCCGGCCTCGACAGCCTGGTTGAAACTGGCGTCGACGTCCTGCACGTAGTGATGAATCATGACCGGCGTGCCTTTCAGCGCGAGCGGGCCGAGCGTGTTGTGCTCGGGCCATTCGTCGGTGAGCATCAGCATGGAGTCGCCGATCTTCAGGCAGGCATGCATCACTTTGCCGCCGGGGCCGGGCAGACGAAACTGTTCGACGGCGTTGAAGGCTTTCACGTAGAACGCGATGGCGTCCGCGGCGTTGGCGCAGATCAGATACGGGGTAAGCGAGTGCATCCCATCCGGGATCGGTTTGACAGCAGTGCTGGACATGACGGCGACTCCTTGGTTGAACGGCTTCGTGAGTGGAAGACCGGCTCGCTGAGCGAGGCCTTCAACCGTACGACGAGTGCACTGCCGTCGAATCGACACGCCGGGAAAAATATTCTCAGCACGGGCGTGCCGGCTGACTGCGTCAGCCGGCCGGGTTGTCTTCGTCTGGCGGCGTGGCCGGCGTGCCGGCGGCGCCCGGCGTCGATGCGGCGCCGTCCGGTGCGCCGAGAATGCTGACCTGGAAGGTCGGCGTCGCCGCCAGCGACTGCAGCGTCGCGTCTTCCGGAATATGTTCGAGCAGCGGCAAAATCACCGAGCCGCCGATCACCGCGCGCCGACTGTCGTCGGCGGGGCGCAGGCCCCACACGTCCTGGTAGACCACCGGCACCGCGACGCCGTTGCGGGTCGTGTTGCCGATGTACAGCATCACATGGCCGCCGATGTAGATCAGCGTGCGCAACGGCACGCCGTGCTGCGCGAGATAGTCGAGCCGCTGCGCGGGCGTGGACGCCGACAGATCGACCATGCGTCCGGCGTTCATCTGTGTGGACGAATGACGCGGCAGCCACACGCCGAAGGTCGCGAAGATGCTCTGCAGTTCCGACGAACAATCGTTGTAGAGCCCGCTATTGCCCCAGCCGTACGGCCGCCCGATCAGCGTCTTCATCAGCATGGCCAGATGACGCGGCGTGGCGGCAAGCGGCGTCGCTGCGATCTGCGTGTCGGTCAGCGTGGCGGTGCGGATCAGCGCCTGACCGTCGGCATCGCGGGCAGGGACGAGGAGTTGGTGGGACGCAGCGGCGCTGGTCGGTGCGGAGGTGTCCGGCTCGTTTGCGATTGCGCTGGTTTCCGCAGCGCGGTCTGCGGCATGGGCGGCACTTGCCGCATGTGCTGCCGCGCCTGATTTCGCTGGCACCGTGTTAGCTACAGCACGCTTCGCGGTACTTGCCGATGCCGCCGCCCGAGGCAGCAGCGGCAGCAGCGTGCCCGCCGGCGCGTCGAAGCGGAACACGCCACGGTCGTCGCGCACCGGCGCCGACGCGACGATCACCGCGCCCAGCGATTTCGCCGTGGCGGCGCGCCACCTGTCGACGAAGCGATCGTCGGTCATGCCGACGCCGTCGCTGCGCACCCAGCCCTGCACGTCGGGCGTCTGCACGTAGCGCCACGCGCCGTCCACCGTACTGCCGAGCACATAAAGCGGCGTACCCGGCCGCGCCGCCGAGATCTGCAGGTTGTCGAACGGATAGCCTTCGCCGGCCA
Source organism: Paraburkholderia sp. BCC1876 (assembly GCF_902833695.1). Taxonomy (NCBI): domain Bacteria; kingdom Pseudomonadati; phylum Pseudomonadota; class Betaproteobacteria; order Burkholderiales; family Burkholderiaceae; genus Paraburkholderia; species Paraburkholderia sp. BCC1876. Next base: position 214,508 of record NZ_CADFGI010000009.1, read on the forward strand.
GACGATGATCGTAGAACGAGGGGTCGATGCTCGGCAGTTCGCGCACCATCAGATTGGTCGTGGCGATCGCGCGTTGTTCGGGGCGATACGCGGCGTTCTGCGTGAACTGCGCGACGTTTTCGTTTTGCGCGATCGCGTCGATCCACGCCTTGTCGTGCGGACGGAAGTTCTCGCCGTAGCCGAGCGCCGCGCCGCTCTTGCCGGTGTTGTCGAACTTGTCGAGCCTGCGCTGTTGCAACGCGGCAATGTCCGCGCCTTGCTGGCGATACACCCGCATCGCGACGAACGCCGAATTCCACGGCGACGGCGCGTCGCTGCCAGTGCCGAAGTAGCGCGCGTAGAGCGACTTGACTTGCGCCTGCTGGTCCGCGGCACTCAGAAACGGCTTGTCGTAGTCGGGGCTGTCCGGTTCGAGCCAGTGATCGACGTTCTGATCGTAGTTGGCGATCGGAAACAGCGTGACGGTGTCGAGCGGCACACGGGCGTCGTGGGACTGCGATGGATTGCTGCAGGCGCCGAGCGTAACGAGTGCGGTCAGTGAGCAGCACAGCGCGGCGGCGCGGCAGGCGTTCGACCAGTGGTTCGACCCATTGAGGGCACGGCGGGGCAGGACGGCGACAGGCATGAGCTTCGACGGGGAAAAGGGCCAAGGGCACGATGATACGGTGTCGGCGAAGCGATCGACGTGAACGATATGTCGTGTCCCCGCTGCGTTGTGAAAAACCCTACATAATGCTTTCGTGTTTTCATGGCGTTTCAGGCCGTGAAATACGGTTGCGCCAACCCGCGCTTTACGTCTGTATCGACGTCTATATGACGTCTCTGTCGACGCAAAGCGCGGGCGCGGCCGGCGAGTGTTTCGCACCATTCGCCGCCACCTTCACATCGGGCCTCGACGCTCACGTACGCGGCCCTACCACCAGGAGAACGACATGCTAACCAGCGCACGCAATCAATTCACCGGCGACGTCACCGAAGTCAAACACGGCGCCGTCAACGACGAAGTCACGCTGCGGACCCAGGACGGTCTCGAGATCGTCGCGATCATCACGCACGGCAGCGCGACCAAACTCGGTCTCGCGGCCGGCAAAAAAGCGTTCGCGCTGGTCAAGGCGTCGTCGGTGATCGTCATGGTCGACGTCGCGAAGAACCAGGTGTCGGCGCGCAACTGCATCGCCGGGACGGTGTCGGCGGTGACGAAGGGCGCGGTGAATTCGGAAGTGACGATCAGCGCCGGCGGCGCACAGATCGCGGCGATCATCACCAACGACAGCGTCGATCGTCTGGCGCTGGCGAACGGCAAAGCGGCCACGGCGATCTTCAAGGCGTCGAGCGTGATCATCGGCGTCGATCAGTAAGCGCTGCGTGTCGGCCGGTTTCGCGACTGGCCGACATTGACGAGGGCGTTGCCCACCGCACCAGTCCCGTGAACGAAACAGCCGCTTGCATTAAACTGCACAGCCTTGCTGTTCCTCTTTCCGCTTTCGTCACGGACACCGTCATGTTCGAAGTTTCTTCCGCCTCCTCTCTGCCCAAAGCCGCGCACTACGAAGAACTCGTCGCGCAGGCGCGTTCGCTGCTCGCCGGCGAAACCGACTGGATCGCCAACGCCGCGAATTTTTCCGCCTTCGTGTTCCATTCGCTGAGCGATCTGAACTGGGCCGGTTTCTACTTCCACGACGGTCAGGAACTCGTCGTCGGTCCGTTCCAGGGCAAGCCCGCGTGCGTGCGCATTCCGCTCGGCAAGGGCGTGTGCGGCACGGCCGCGCAAACCCGTCAGACGCAAGTAGTGCGCGACGTGCATGAATTCCCCGGTCACATTGCCTGCGACTCCGCGTCGAATTCGGAAGTCGTCGTGCCGTTGGTCGCGCCGGACGGCACGCTGATCGGCGTATGGGACGTGGACAGCCCGCTGGTCGCGCGCTTCGACGAAGAAGACGCGAAGGGCATGGAAGCGCTCTGCGCGGTGTTTATCGAAGCGGCGATGCCGCGCGCCGCGTAACGTTTTTCACGTAGCGCGCGGGGACACCCTATGCGCTTTCGTACATAGACTAGATGCCCTTCAGGGGATGGGTCGGCGGACCTCATCCCGCTATCGTTCTCTCCACGCGCTCAGGACTTCACATGAGCGCGACGAACCCCCACCAGGTTTTGGAGACACGCATGAGTTCCGCCACCGCTACCCCTAGCGCTTCCTCGACGGCTGCTGCTACGACCACCCAGCCGCTGACGTTTCAGCGCTCCCCCGCGTTACCCCGCAATTGCACGTTCGACGCCCACGACTGGGAGATTCTCAGCCGCTACTGGCATCCGGTCGCGTTCGCCGCGGACGTCACCGACAAACCCGTCAGCGTGACGCTGCTCGATGAGCCGCTGGTCGTGTTCCGCTCGAACGGACAACTGGTGAGCGCGCGCGACATCTGTCCGCATCGCGGCGCGCCGCTGAGTCAGGGCTGGGTCGATAACGGCAACATCGTGTGCCCGTATCACGGCCTGGCGTACGGCAGCGACGGCAAGTGCAACCACATTCCGTCGCAAACGGACGGCCCGATCCCCGACCGCCTGCGTCTGGTCACCTACGCGACGCAGGAGGCCTATGGACTCGTGTGGGTGTCGCTCGGCGGCGGCACGGAAGCGTTGCCTTCGTTTCCGTACTGGAACGATCCGGATTTCCAGCAGATTCTGCCGCCTTCGATCGACATCAACGCGTCGGCGGGACGTCAGACGGAAGGCTTTATCGACGTCGCGCACTTCGCGTGGATTCACCACGACAGTTTCGCCGACCGGCACAACCCGGTGGTGCCGCAGTACTCCGTCGAACGACGCGAACGCGGCATGAAGGCGGAGTATGTGAGCAACGTCAGCAACTTCCCGAAGTCGATGCAGCATCGCGCGCCCGACGATTATCTGTGGCACCGCATTTTCGAAGTGGACGTGCCGTTCTTCGCGCGCCTCACTGTGCAGTTTCCCGAGAACGGCCGTCTGTCGATCCTGAATGCCGCGAGCCCGGTGTCGGCGCGCAAGACGCGTCTGTTCGTGCCGATCGTGCGCAACTTCGACAAGGATCTGCCGCTCGAGGACGTCTACGCGTTCAACCGTCAGGTGTTCGAGGAAGACCGCGCGATCGTCGAGCAACAGCGTCCGGAAGACTTGCCGATCGACCGCGCGGCCGAGGCGCCGATTCTGGCGGACCGCTCGTCGGGCGCTTACCGGCGCGCGTTGGCCGAGATCGGTCTCGGCCAGGCTTATGTGCGCTAACGCGCGCGGCGATTCGGGAGAGAAGTCATGAAAGTATGGGAATGCGTGATCTGCGGATTTCGCTATGACGAAGCGCTGGGCCTGCCCGAAGCGGGCATCGCGGCGGGCACGCGCTGGGAAGACGTGCCGGACGACTGGCTGTGTCCGGACTGCGCGACCGGCAAACACGATTTCGAAATGCAGGTGGTCGCATGACGGCCGCGCAGCAGGAGAACGGCGTGGCGCCGGTGGTGATCGTCGGCACCGGCATGGCGGGTTATACGGTGGCGCGCGAACTGCGCAAGCTCGACATCGCCGTGCCGATCGTGATGATCAGCCGCGACGCGGGCAGCTTCTATTCGAAGCCGATGTTGTCGAACGCATTGGCCATGAAAAAAGAGCCGCAGGCGCTGGCGAGTTTCGACGCGCTGGCGATGGCCTCGCAACTGGGCGCGTGGATTCGCGTGCATCAGAACGTCGAGCGCATCATGCCGGCCGAGCACACGCTGCTGGTGGATAACGCGCTGGTCGGCTATCGCCAGCTCGTGCTGGCCACGGGCGCCGATCCGCGCCGTTTGCTGGTAGGCGGCGACGGCGCGGACGACGTGTTGTCGATCAACGATCTCGACGACTACGCGCGGTTCAGGCTGGCGCTCACGCGCTGCCGTTCGGTGGCGATTCTCGGCGCGGGGTTGATCGGCTGCGAGTTCGCTAACGACCTGGCCGCCGCCGGTTACGCGGTCGATCTGATCGATCCGGCGACCACGCCGTTGGCGCGTCTGTTGCCGCAGCAGGTGGGCGAGATTTTCGCGCGCGCTCTCGAAGGAGGCGGCATCCGCTTTCATCCGGGCCGTAGCGTGAGTCGTATCGATCGGCTGTCGGACGGTTACCGCCTGAGTTTCGCCGACGGCGAACGGATCGACGCCGACCTCGTGGTCTCGGCGATCGGGCTCGCGCCACGCACGGCGTTGGCCGCGGCGGCCGGGCTCGAGATCGAGCAGGGGATTCGTACCGATGCGTGGTGTCGCACGAGCGCGCCGGATATTTACGCGCTCGGTGATTGCGCGGCAATCGACGGCAAAGTGCAGCCGTACGTGCTGCCGATCATGCACGCGGCGCGGGCGTTGGCGCGCACGCTGGCCGGCGAGCCGACGCGTGTAGCGTTCCCGGTCATGCCGATCACGGTGAAGACGCCGGCGAGTCCCGCGGTGGTCGTCACGCCGGAAGGCGAGGGCGCGTGGTCGATCGAAACCGGCGGCGACACAGCGGTGCATGCGGCGCGTGCGGTGTGCACGCAGGTGGATGGCGAACGGACCTTGGGCTTCGCGTTGCTCGGCAAATCCGTCGAGGGCAAAGCGGCGCTGATCAAAGCGATGGCGCCGCCGCCGAATCCGTAACGCCTAACGCCTAACATCTAACCCGTAACCCTTAACTCTTAACGCAGCACGCGATAACAATCTTCCTTCTGACCGACCTCACTTCGTGATCGCCTGGTGTTCTACAGGGCCTGTCAACCTGAAAAGCATCCGTTGATCCCGTTCGCGCCGCAAGCTTTGCTTGCGGCGTTTTTTTATCTTGCGCTTGCGTGCGAAGGTGGCGAGAAGCCGCCAGGGAGTTTTATCAGGAAGCCAGATCTTTCGCGACGTTGGCGATCAACCTGCGCAGCCAGATCGCGGCCACGCTGCGATGCGTGCGGTCGTGCCACAGTTGATAGTAGGTCAGCGCACGCAGTTCGCCGGGCACCGGTTCAATGCGCAGCGGCAGCAGTTTCGTGTAATGCGTGGCCAGCGCGCGCGTGGTGGTGAACAGCAGATTGGAGCGCGCGAGGACGTAAGGCGCCATGCCGAAATACGGCAGCGTCGTCGTGACCGTGCGCGACAAACCGTTGCGCGCGAGTTCGATATCCACCGTGCCCCATGCGGTCGTGTTGTAGGTCGTCACCGCCAGATGCTCGGCTTCTTCATAGACCGCTTTATTGAGCCGTCCCGGTTTGATCGGATGACCATTGCGCAGCAGGCACACCAGTTCGTCCTTGCACAGCGGCTGCAGATGCAGATGCTCGGGTGGCGTGCGCCAGTTGCCGATCACCAGATCGAGAAAGCCGCTTTCCAGGCCGTGTTCGTAACCGCCGTCCACCATCATCAGATGGCGGAATTCGAGCTTGGCGTGCGGCGCTTCGCGATGGAATGCGTCGACCACGGCGGGCACGAAGAACGCGTCGAGATAATCGGGCGAGCCGATTCGAAAGGTCTGGCTGGTGTTGGCCGGATTGAACGACGTGGTGGGATGCAGGATCGCCGCGATATGGCTTAACGCCTGCGCGGCGGGTTCGATCAGGGTCAGCGCGTGCGGCGTCGGCACCATCCGGCTGCCGCTGCGTACCAGCAGCGGATCGCCCGTCATGTCGCGCAGTTTGCGCAGCGCCACGCTGACCGTGGGCTGCGATTGGCCGAGCAAGGTCGCGGTGCGCGACACGCTCGACTCGGTCAGTAGCGTGTGCAGCACCTTGAGCAGGTGCGAGTCGATGACTTCCTTGGACATGCAATGCGGGACTCGGTGACGTGCGGATCCGTGCGGATCGATGCGGCGGAACGGCGCTTTGTATCGGGGAAAGTGCGAGCAAAATATATCCACGGATATAACGGTCGTCAATCCGGCGACACCCTGTGCAACGCGATGAAACACCGATGCGTATTGACTTATGACGCACGGAATATCCTGGCCATAGCCGGTGCGGTATGAGGTGCGCGATTCGCTAATGAACGGCAACTGAACCGCAGCCGACCCGCAGCTGAACGACAGCAGCGCGACAGGCGAACGACAGCCGGCGCGGCGCGCGAATTGGGGATTACACGGAGGGAAACGATTGCCGTGAAGAATCCGCGTCCGGCGCGAGGGGAGCGCGGCGGGAAAGCCGTTATGATACGCACGGTTGGCCGGCGTACATGAGTGGAGGCGGGGAGCAATCCGGGCTAATCCGGGCGCTCATCCGGCAGCGGCTTCTGCGAAAATTCACGCGGGCATGCCGAAGCGATTTCGCGAGGCCGGACCGGTTGCGCCCCGCTTGAAGAAACGCCTGTTCGCTTTTGCCTGTTCGCTGTTACCACCTGGGAAATTCAAAGGCCGGCGCGATGCAACATCACCTCTATGCCGATGCGCACACGCGCGACGCTGCGCTCGCGTCGGCGCCGTACGGCATGTTCATCTGCACCGCGCACGGCACGTTTGAGGCCGTCAATGCCGCTTTCGAAAAGCTGACCGGTTTCGCCGCCGACGAGTTGCTCGGCGCGCGGTCGTTCGAATCCCTGTTCGACCCGGCCGAACTCGCGAAGCGCCGCGCCGAATTGCCGCCACTGGCGGCGATCGGCGCACGCTACGAAGGCGAGTGGACCTTCGTGCGGCACAATGGTACGACGATTCGCGTGGTGCTTGCGCTGGCGCCGCTGGTCACGGACTCGGCACAGACCGGCATGGTGCTGGTCGGCGAGCCGGCCCGCTACGTCGGCATTGCGATCGACATGACGCGCTACGCGCTGTCCGAAGCACGCCTCTGGTACGTCGCGCATCACGACGGCGTGACGCGCCTGCCGAACCAGACGCTTTTCACCGAACGCCTCGACATGATGATCGAGCGCTGTGCGCGCAACGGCAACGGCTTCAGCGTCGTGATCGCCGAACTCGATCATCTGCGCAAACTGCGCGACGCGCTCGGCCTGCATGCGGCCGAACTCGTGTTGCAGATTGTCGGCGAGCGATTGCGCGGGCTCTTTCCCAACGACGGCACGATCGCGTCGATTAGCGGCACGCAGTTCGCGTTGCTGATCAACGAAAGCGGCGCCGCAGCCGAAACGTTCGCCACCGAAGCGCTCGGCCGTATCGCCGAATCGATCGATTGCGGCGGCACCGCGCTGAACATCACGGCGAGCATCGGCATCGTCGCGTATCCGGCCGACGGTGCGGATGCGCCCACGCTGATGCGTCGCGCGGGCGTGGCGCTGTCGGCGGCGTCGGCGGTGCATGGCAATGCGGTGCGACGCTTTTCCACCGCGCTCGAAGGGCAGGCCGCGCGCCGTTTCGAACTGGAGCGGATGCTGCGCGAAGCGCTTGAACGGCAGCAACTGCATCTCGTGTATCAGCCGCAGGTCACGCTGTCGAACGGTCGTATCGCGCAGGTCGAGACGCTGCTGCGCTGGAATCATCCGCAGCGCGGACTGATCAGCCCGGTCGAATTCGTGCCGGTCGCGGAAGAAGCCGGATTGATCGAGCAAATCGGCGAATGGGTGATCCGCACCGCGTGCCGCGACGCCGGCAAGCTGCTGCGCCTGACCGGCAATCTGCCGCGAATCGCCGTCAACGTATCGCCGCAACAGTTCCAACGCCAGAACCTGTTCGAGACGATACGCAGCGCGCTCGAAGACGCCGCGCTCGATCCGTCGTACCTCGAAGTCGAGATCACCGAAGGCGTGCTGCTGGGCGACACCGAACAAGCCTTGCAGACGCTGCATGCGCTGCGTGAACTGGGCGTGGAAGTGGCGCTCGACGACTTCGGCACCGGCTATTCGAGTCTCGCGTATCTGACGCGTTTTCCGCTGAACCGTCTCAAGATCGATCGCTCGTTCGTGATGCGCATGAACAGCGATCCGCAGTGCGAGGCGCTGGTCGGCGCGATCATCGCGATGGCGCACGCGCTCAAATTGCGCGTGACGGCCGAAGGCGTGGAGACCGCCGAACAGGCCGCGCAACTCGAAGCGCTGGGTTGCGACGAGGCGCAAGGCTTCTGGTTCTCACGGCCGATCACGGTTGCCGCGTTGTGCAATCTGTTGAAGCCGTTGGGCGCTGTTTAAAGCGTCCCGGCTTAATTCATTCATTCGGTCGTTCCTTCATTCCTCCGCTACGCCTTGAATCGCCGCAACGCCTCCCCGCGATGCACGGCATGCTTGCCGCTTTTGTCGCTCTCCACTTCGTAATGCGGGTCGGACGCCGACGCATCGACGGTTCTGCCGTCCACGCTCGTATGGGTAGAAATGACACGCACGATCTTGCCGTGCGTGAGCCCTTGCGGCGTGTTCCAACTGACGCGGTCATGTAATTTCAGAGGTGGGTTCATGCGTGCGCTCCCGGCCGTGGACCGCTAGCCGTCGAGCAAGCCGTGTGCCGCCTCAACCGTTTTGTAAAGGGCGGGAACGTATCCTGCTTGGTTGCATCGGGTGAACCTATCGCAACGGAACGACGACCCATGAACGATCTCCTTGCCCGTCTATTGCATTTCCAGCCGTCGCTGCTCGTCACGATGACGCACGACGCCCTTCATATCGTCCTCGCCGTGCTGATCCTCGTGGTCGGCTGGTGGCTGTCCAATCGCGCCGGCAGCATGTTTGCCCGCGCGCTCGCGCGCACTCATGCGGACCCGACGCTCGCGCCGATGCTGGCCGCCATGAGCACCTGGGCCGTGCGCGTGCTGGTGTTCATCGCGGCGCTCGGCGAAGTCGGTATTGCCACAGCCAGCGTGCTGGCGGTGCTCGGCGCAGCCGGCCTCGCGATCGGCCTCGCGTTGCAAGGCACGCTGCAGAACATCGCGGCCGGCATGATGCTGCTGATGTTGCGGCCGTTTCGCGTCGGCGACGTGATCGAAGGTAGCGGCGCCGCGGCCGGCATCGTGCGCGAAGTGGGGCTGTTCACCACGCGCATCGAACGCGGCGACGGCAATGCGGTGTTCGTGCCGAATAGCCAGATCTGGAGCAATCCGGTGATCAACTACAGCAGCGGCGGCACGCAACGTATCGAGGTCAAAGTGGGTCTGGCCGAGCGCAAGGATGTCGATGCGGCGATCGGCGAATTGAAGAAACTCGTCGCCGACGAACCGCGCGTGTTGAGCGGCTCGACGCTCGCGCCGGTCATTACGGTGGCGGACTATCCCGACAGCGGCGGCGCGACGCTGCGCATCGCCGCGTGGGTACGTTCGCCGGACGCGTCGTTGACCAGCGACGACCTGCATGACCACGCGCAAAGCGCACTCGAACAGGCCGGTTGCCCGGTCGCGGCTTGACGTTCGATGTGGTGTGTTCTCGCGTGATCCACGTGCCGTTTCGCGCGCGGTGTACAGGCTCTACGCGAGCGAGTTGGCGCGACAGTCGACCCGCGATTTTCGCGCTGCCGCCATGCGAAGCACCCCGTGCAAATCGCCTATCGCGCGTGCGCGCACGCGCCCCTATAATCATTCGCTACTCAATCATGTTGAACCGGACTCGTTTGATCGACACACCAGAATCCGTCAGCCGCGTGTCGCCGGGTAAAGACGGCGCGCTCGGCGCATTACGTGCCGCCACCGCGGCGCGTCATGAACTGCTGCACGTGATCATGCCGCTGTCGGTCGAGAGCGTGGCGCTGCGCGATTATCTTGCGCATCTGGCGATACTGCGCGACTGGCTCGAACCGCTCGAAGCGTGGCTCGACAAGTTCGACGACGGGCCGCAAGCGTCCACGTTGCCGGCGCGCATTGACCGTCTTGCGTTGATCGACGCGGATCTCGCGCACACAGCGGCTCGCCGGCAAGATGAACGCACCGACGTGACGGAACCGACTAGCACGCAGCCATGGCGCGGCGCGCAAAGCGCGGCTTACCGTTGGGGTGTCTGCTACGTGATCGAAGGTTCGCAACTCGGCGGCGCGGTGTTATATGCGCGCCTGAAAGACCGCCTCGCGCCGCATCCGCTCGGTTACCTCGCTGCGGGCCGCGAGACGCTCGGCGCGCGCTGGCAGGCCTTTATTCGCGCGCTGTCGGCCGAGGTCCACTCGCCAGCCACGATCGACGAAGTGTGCCGCGGCGCGGCCGATGCGTTCGACCGTCTGATCGAACTCGCGCAATGCCCCACGTCGGCGGCCTGCGCGAACGTCGATTGAAGCGCGCCCGGAATACGCTTATGGATAGCCGTCACCAGAATCCCTCCCACCCTTCGCATCGGTTCGACGCGGCAACCGCGTTCGAGTCGTTGCCGGACGCTTATCTGATCCTCAATCATCGCTACGAGATCGTGCTGGCCAATGCGCGCTATCTCGAGTTGATGGGACAGTCGTTGAGCGACTTGCTGGGTAAATCGATTTTCGACGTCAACCAGTTCGGCCCGGTGGAACAGCGCGAAGCGCGCCGTGCCTGGTTGGGCAGCGCGCTGCGCGAGTTGTCCGCGGCCGAAGCGAAATGGTCGCCGTTGTTTCGCTATGAGATGCCCGGATCGCGTCATGGCGAGAACGGTAAAGACAGCGGCAGCGATATGCCGCATGACGTGCCGCGTTACTGGAAGATCAAGGCGAGCCTGCTGGGTGCGCATCAAGGGCAGGGCGGTCAGATCGCGCTGCGCGTCAGCGAAGTCACCGAGGGCCTGTCCGACTACGAGCGCGACCAGCGCGAACGCGCGAAGCTGCGCTCGCAGGCGCAATTGCGTCTTCTGCTCGCCGACGAAGCGAAGGCCCAGTTGCGCGAACATCAGGAGCGCTTTCATCTCGCGCTCGCGTTTTCGCAACTCGGTGCATGGGAACTCGACCCCGCGACGGGCGCGATCGAATGCACCGATCAGTGCAAGAGCAACCTCGGTTTAGGTGCGACCTCGGTGCTCACCGAACAGCGCCTGCTCGAGGAGATCGTGCATCCCGAGGACCGCGACCGCGTGCGCGACGCAATGCATCAGGGCTTGGCGAGCCACGAGCATTTCGACGTCGACTATCGGGTCGGCTGGGCGAGCGGAGCGATCCGCTGGATTCTGGTGCGCGGCGTCGGCCGCTTTTTGGCCGACAACACGCTGAGTTCGGTAATCGGCTTCACGCTCGACATCACCGCGCGCAAGGAAGTGGAACTGGAGCAGCGGGAAATCGCCGCGTCGGAGAAACGCGCTCGCGAACACAGCGAACGTCTCGCGATGGCCATGGACCATTTCGTCACCACCGTCAGCCACGAATTGCGCTCACCGCTGTCCGCGATTCTGTCGTGGACCGATCTGCTGCAGCGCGCGGCGGATCCGTCGCATGTCACGCGCGCTACCGACGTCATCCGACGCAACGCGCGCCAGCTCTCCCACATGGTCGACGATCTGCTCGACAGCGGCGCGATCGTGACGGGCAAACTGTCGGTCAATTTGCAGCCGGTGGATCTCGGCGCGCTGGCCGGCATCATCGCCGAAGACATGCGCATGCATGCCGAAACCAAGGGCCTGCAACTGATCGCGGACGACCTCACCTCCGCGATGGTGCTCGCCGACGAAAGCCGCATGAAGCAGGTGGTCTGGAATCTCGTGTCGAACGCGGTGAAGTTCTGCCCGCAGGGGAGTGTCACGCTGTCGGTGCGAGCGGAAGGCGAGCGCGTCGAACTGGCGGTGCGCGATACGGGTCTGGGTCTGGATGGAGAATCGCTGGAGCGGATTTTCGAGCGCTTCCAGCAATTCAGTCCGGAGGGCTCCGGACGTGTGGCGGGTTTAGGCTTGGGATTGTGGCTCGTGAAGAACCTCGTGGATCTGCACGGCGGCACGATTGTGGCCGAGAGTCCCGGCTTGGGGCAGGGCGCAACGTTTCGGGTCAGGTTGCCGGTGTATCGCTGAGCGGCGCGCGCAAACTGCGGCGCGCATCAACGTGTGGCGTTCAGCCGCTCAGCGGCTCAAGCACACAACCACTCAAGCACGCTCAACGAGCGTAAGGCGGCGGTTCGTTCAGCACCGCCCAGAACATGCCGAGGTCGTTGATCGCGGCCATGAAGTCGTCGAATGCGACCGGTTTCACCACGTAGGCATTCACGCCGAGATCGTAGCTGCGCAACAAGTCGCTTTCCTCACGCGACGACGTCAGCATCACCACCGGAATCCGCTTGAGATTATCGTCGCCGCGCACGGCCTTCAGCACTTCGTGACCGTCGATCTTCGGCAGTTTCTTGTCGAGCAGAATCACCGCCGGATTTTCTTCCGACCGATCCGCCCATTGCCCTTCACGGCGCAAATATTGCAGCGCTTCCGCTCCGTCACGCAATGACACGACCGGATTGGCGAGACGCGTTTTCTCCAGCGCGATCAGCGTGAGTTCGACGTCGTTCGGATTATCTTCTACTAGCAGGATCGGTCGTAGCACGCTGTTTCCTTCATTTCGGTTCATCTTTCGACTCCTTCGGCACCGGGCGGAAGCGCTTGCCCGGCGACAACGCGGTCAGCCGCGCCACCGCCGCCGCCGCGGACTCCTCGCCCTGGCTGGCGTCGGCAATGAACACCCGCGGCAGCGAGAAATACACCGCCGCGCCCTGACCGATTTCGCCGACGGCCCACGTTTTTCCGCCATGCCGTTCGACGATGCGTTTGACACCAGCAAGCCCAATGCCCGTACCGGGAAATTCTTCGACGCGATGCAGCCGTTGAAACACGCCGAAGAGTTTGTCGACGTAGCGCATGTCGAAACCGACACCGTTGTCTTTGACGAAGAAAACGTCTTGACCGGCGAGTTCCGCTTCGCCCGCATGGCGGCCGATTTCGATCACGGCGTGCTCGCGGGTGGACGTGAATTTTACCGCGTTCTCGATCAGATTTCGGAGCACCACGTGCAGTAGCACCGCGTCGGCGGTGACGTGGCCGAGGTCGCCGACACGCCAGGCGATCTCGCGCGGCGCGGCGTCTTTCGCTTCGTCGGCGATCAGCGCGTTGATCATCGGCGTCAGCTCGACCAATTGCGCACGCAGCGCCGCGCGGCCCATCTGCGAGAAGGCGAGCAGATCGTCGACCAGTTTGCCGCCGAAGCGCGCCGACGAGATGATCCGCTCGACGAAATGCCGGCCGCGTTCGGACAGGCGCTCGCTTTCCATATCGCGCAGCAGATCGGCGAAGCCGACGATGTGCCGCAGCGGTGCGCGCAGATCGTGCGACACCGTGTACGAAAACCCTTCGAGCTCCTTGTTGGCGCGCCCGAGTTCGAGCGCCAGTTGCGCGAGTTCCTCCGCGCGGCGCAGCACGATACCGAGCAGCGCGGTGCGGAATTCGAGCGCGATTTCGAGTTCGGCGGGGCGCCACGCGAGCGAATGGCCCCGCACGGTGTCGGTCCAGACGTCGAAGCTTTTGCGCGGCGATAGCGAATCGGCGAGGCCGGCCAGTTTTGCGCGCGGGTCGCCGGCCCACTGGATCGTTTGCACGACTTCCTCGCGAAACCACAGCACGTAGTTGCGAAACAGCTTCGAGATCGACACGGCGAGCAGGCCCGCGTAGTCCGGATGAGCCGGCAGAACCGGGCACGCGGTGGCGAGCGAGTCGGTCGCGAAGGTGTCGTCGACCTGCGTGTCGAGCCATTCGACGAGCCTCGCCACGGCCGCTTCCGGCGGCGTGGCGCCGACCCGCAGAATGCGGCCGTCGAAGACGATCGCCGCGCCGTCCGACGCGGTCAGCCCGAGCAGATCTTTTGGGGCGTTGACGAGCGCGTCGGCGAAGCTATCCGTGTTGGCCATCGCAGCGAGCGAGCGCGCGAGCGTGCGGCGCAGTGCGAGGCGGTATTCGGATTCCGCGTGGGCTTCCTTTGCTTCGATTTGCAGCGACAGCACCTGCGCGATGTGCTCGCACGCGCTGCGCACTTCGAACGGCGGCACCCGCGCGCTGTCGTGATGGCAGGAGATCAGCCCCCACAGTTTGCCGCGCACCACGATCGACATCGACATCGACGACAGCGTGCCCATGTTCTTCATGTACTGCACGTGGACTGGCGAGACGCTGCGCAGCGACGAGAAGGTAAGGTCGGTGGGCCGACCCGTCGACGGATGCAGCGGCGGCACGAGCGGCGCGGCCTGATAGTCGGCGTCGGCGATCAGGCGGATGCGGTTGCGCACATAAAGCGCGCGCGCTTGCGCGGGAATGTCGGAGCCGGGAAAGCGCTGGCCGAGATAGGACGCGTAGCCCGGTTCGAGATGTTCGGCGATCACGTGCCCGCTGCCGGCTTCGTCGAAGTTGTAGACCATCGTGCGGCCGAAGCCGGTGATGCGCTGCACTTCGTCGGCGGCCAACTGCGCGAGGCCGTCGACGCTGTCCACCTCTTGCAGACGGTTGATGAACGTGCGCACCAGCGGGTACATCGACGAGAACACGTCGAGCGTGCCGCGCGCCGGTTCCAGTTCGACGATCGCAATGTCCTGATGACGATGCACGATCACCGCGAACGGCATGCCGGATGTGTCGGCTTCGTGCGAAGGCTGCGTGCCGGCGCGGCGCGCGCGCGGGTCGCTCATGGAGCCGAGGTAAAGCGGAATGCCGTCTTCCTGATGCGTGCCTAGCGCCTCGACGATGCGCGCGGCCCACGCGTCGCCGACGAGTTGCGCGGCCGGTTCGCCCAACGCGCGCTCGGGCGGCATGCCGGTGATGGCGGCGATATTCGCGCTGACCTGCAGCACCGTGCCGTCGGCGGCGAGGCTGAACAGAAAGCCGTGCGGCTGGATGCCGCCGGGAATGTGGATGGGTTCTCTTGCGCAGTTGTCTTCAAGGCTCGAAGACACGGAAGATGCGAGGTCTGCCATGCGTGCTCCACGATCGGTATAGGGCATTTTCGCATAGCGGGCGTGAGGGCGGCGGGGTGGGTTGGGTGTTGTCGTTATCGTCGCCGCTCTTTGCTGCCGCTTGATGTCGCTTGATGTCACCACTCACCGTTGCCGTGGATGGGCGAAGAAGAATCGCACCATTTCCGCAGCGGCGTCGGGGCCCGACGGGTCCGTGTACGTGCCGCGTGGGCTGCCGCCAGACCACGCGTGGCCCGCGCCGTGAATCGACCAGTACTCCGCTTCGACGCCGTTCGCGGCGAGCCGACGCTGCACGGTATAGCGACGCTGTGCGTGGGTCGCGCGGGTGGTGTCCGATTGCGCGGCGGCGATCGTGCTTGCGGTGAGATCCGTGGCGCTGGCATCGAACGGCGCGACGAGTGCGATCCCATTCGACGGATGCACGGTCTGATCCGCGTCGCCATGAAACACAATCAGCGGACGTTGCGGCGCGGCGTGAGTACGATGCCGTTGCGCGCCCATGCCGCCCTTCATCGCGGCGAGCGCCGAGGGCAGACCCTTCGCGCTGCCGTAGGCCAGGCCTGAATGCACTCCGGCGGCGGCGTACAGATCGGGCGACGTGGTCAGCATGATGTCCGCCATCGCGCCGCCTGCCGACAGACCCGCGACATACACCCGCGCCGGATCCACGCGATAGCGCGCCGTCACCTCGCGCGTAATGCCGGCGATCAACGACGGTTCGCCCTGATCGCGTTGCTGATCCTCAGGTTTGAACCAGTTCCAGCAGGTCGAGTGATTCGCCGCCTGCGATTGATTCGGATAGACGACGAGGAAGCCGTGACGCTCCGCCAGCTCGTTCATGCGCGTGCCGGCGGCGAAGTCGTCGGCGTTCTGCGTGCAGCCGTGCAGCATAACGATCAGCGGCAGCGGGGTGTCGTTATAGACAGCGGGCACGTACAGCTTGTAGCCGCGTTGGCCCGCGTGATTGCTGAACGTGTGCGTGCTGAAGACGCCGGGGGCGTCGGCGTCGATCGTGGTGTCGGCTTGGGTGTGGGGAGGTTGGTGCGCCTGAGTTTGAGCGTAGGCGTTGGTCCATGCCTGCGACCATTCGCCCGCGCTGCGAGGCATGTTGGGGTGCGCGTTCGGGTGCGCGGCGTTGGGTTGTCCAGGCTGCGCGTGTTGTGCGCTGTTGGTGGCGTTGCCGCCACCATCGCCGCTGCTGTGTCCATGGCCTTTGCCGCCCGCGAGCGCTCGTTGAACCGCTGCAGTGGCTTCCTTCGGGCCTTTCGTGCGCAACAGGTCGAAGGCTTCTTTCATCGACTTTAAAAAATCTTCGTTCACTTTCATGATGGTTTGCGTTGGCCTGAGTTGAGGCGTGAGCGACGCTCGGTGAAGTGCGCCACGGGTTACGCCATGCAATCAATCAATCTATCTATCGAAAAGCTCGCCTAGCGGATGCGGCCCGCGAGCGCCGCCTTGACCGCGGGCGACGCGTGAAACGCCCCCAGCACCTCCACCGATGCGATCGTGGCCGTCGCCAGTTCCGGCGGGACGTCGGCGGCGATGCTGGCAAGGCCGAGCACGTGAATGTCGAGTTGCTCATGGGCGGCCTGCGCGGCTTCGAGATCGCCCCGCGAGAAGTGCTGCAGGCCGAGCACCATTGCGCGGCGCGTTACGGTTTCCGTGACGACCTGCGCATGCACCGCGAGCTGGTTACGGATCGCCGTGCGAATCAGATCGGTGCGGTTCGAATAAAAGCCTTCTTCGACCAGCAGATCGATCTGCCCGAGGTCGACCGGGCCGAGATTGATGGTGATCTTTTCAGTCTCGCCGCCTTTCGGGCGCGAGGTATCGACGAGGTTGAGTTTAGGCATTCATACTCCGTTTGGCATCTGAATGGCATCCCCATGCCATCCAATGGGATGGTTATACGCCTGTCGGCTGACCGGGGTCAATGAGAAAAAACAGGGCGCACTAAGTCCGCTGACGCCGGCGCATGCTTCTTGCTCAGAGATGCGAACCCTCGTCAGCGCAATGTGCGGCAACCGATACGCCGCGCCATGCGCAAGCCCGCCTCAGCCCGACCGATCAGCAGGGAGCCGTCATGAAAGGACTTCAGCAAACGCTATGCGCTGCAATTTTTACCAGTGCGATTTGCTTTCTGACCGGATGCGGGGGCGGGAGCGGCGGCGGCAGTTCGAGCGGCAGCACCACCACGCCGCCGGCGGGTGGCGTCACGTTGCAGGTGGTGTCGTTTGGCGACAGTCTTTCGGATGTCGGGACGTATGCGCCGATCGCGAGTGCGGTGGGCGGCGGACGCTTCACGACCAATCCCGGACAGGTGTGGACTCAGGACGTCGCGCAGTACTACGGCAACACGCTCACCGCGGCATTCACGATCAACCTCACGCATGAACTGAGTCCGCAGAGTGGCTTGGGGTACGCGGAAGGCGGTTCGACGGTGGCGACGCCGGCCGACCAGTACGACTTCCTGACCGCGGTGATCGGCAACGTCGAGATGCCGGTCAATCAGCAGGTGGGGAGCTATCTGAGCGCTCACACGAGCTTCAATGCGAACCAGTTGGTGCTCGTGTGGGCCGGCGCGAACGACGTGCTGCGTGCGGGCACGTTGCCGACCGCCGCGCCGGTCGTGCAGACGGCCGCTGCGGCGCTCGCGCAGGTCGTTGGGCAGATCGTGGGGAACGGCGCGACGCACGTGGTGGTGGTCAACCTGCCGAATATCGGACTGTCGCCCAAAGGGCTCGCCCAGCCTGACGGCGGGGCCAACCTGACCCAGTTGTCGCAACTCTTCAACAGCGACCTCACCACGGCGTTGCAAGCCAATGGGCTGCAAGGCAAGGTGATCCCGGTCGACGCCTATACCTGGCTGAACGGGATCATCGCGAACTTTCAGAGCTACGGCTTTACGGTGTCGAACACCGCGATGGCTTGCGACCCGTCGAAAACGCCGGATGACACGTCGTTGCTGTGCTCGCCGGCCACGTACTCGGCGGCCAATGCCGACCAGACGTATATGTTCGCCGACGACTTGCATCCGACGACGCATGTGCATGCGTTATTCGCGCAGTACGTGGAGCAGCAGGTCGCGGCGAGCGGGTTGGGGCATTAACGAGCGGGGGCGGTGGGCGGCGAGCCGCGCCGCCTACATCAGCACAATGTCGTACTGCTCCTGACTCAGATTCGACTCCACCTGCAACGACACCGGCTTGCCGATGAAGTCGATCAGCATGGCCAGATGCTGCGACTCTTCCTCGAGGAACAGATCGATCACCTGCTGCGATGCCACCACGCGAAACTCGCGCGGATTGAACTGCCGCGACTCGCGCAGAATCTCGCGCAGCACGTCGTAGCACACCGTACGCGGCGTCTTGACCTGCCCCTTGCCCTGGCAAACCGGACACGGTTCGCACAGCACATGCGCCAACGATTCGCGCGTGCGCTTGCGCGTCATTTCCACCAGCCCAAGCTGCGAGAAACCATTCACGGTGACGCGCGTGCGATCGCGCGATAACGCCTTCTTCAACTCGCCCAGCACCTGATCGCGATGCTCGACGTTCTCCATGTCGATGAAGTCGATGATGATCACGCCGCCGAGATTGCGCAGCCGCAACTGCCGCGCGATGGTATGCGCGGCTTCGAGATTGGTCTTGAAGATCGTATCGTCGAAGTTGCGCGCGCCGACATAGCCGCCGGTGTTCACGTCGATCGTGGTCATGGCTTCGGTCTGGTCGATCACCAGATAGCCGCCCGACTTCAGATCCACGCGGCGCGACAATGCGCGCTGAATTTCCGCCTCGATGTTGTACAGATCAAAGAGCGGCCGCTCGCCGGTGTAGTGATGCAGTTTCGACGACACCGCCGGCGTGAACTCCGCGGCGAAGTCGGCGAGCATCTGATACGTTTCGCGCGAGTCGACCTGAATGCGCGAGCTGTCGTCGTTGACGAAATCGCGCAGCACACGCTGCGCCAGATTCAGATCCTGATAGAGCAGGCTGGTCGGCGGCATGCGCTGACCTTGCGAGATGATGGTTGCCCACGTCTTGCGCAGATAGGAGACGTCGCCGGCGAGTTCTTCACTGGTCGCATCTTCGGCGATGGTGCGGACGATGTAGCCGCCTTTTTCATCGGCGGGCAGCACAGCGGTTAAACGCGCGCGCACCGCTTCACGTTCGGCCTCGCTCTCGATCTTCTGCGAGATGCCGATATGCGGCTCCTGCGGCAGATACACGAGCGTGCGCCCGGCAATACTCACTTGCGTGGAGAGCCGCGCGCCCTTGGTGCCGATCGGATCCTTCACGACCTGCACCATCAGCGTCTGACCTTCGAAGACGATCTTTTCGATCGGCTGATGCGGCGCCTGATGTTGCGGCTCGCCGGCAATGCGCGGATGCCAGATATCGGCGACGTGCAGAAACGCGGCGCGTTCGAGACCGATGTCGATGAAGGCGGATTGCATGCCCGGCAACACACGGACGACCTTGCCGAGATAGACATTGCCGACGCGGCCGCGCGACAGCGTTCGTTCGACGTGAAGTTCCTGGACGGCGCCTTGCTGGACTAGCGCGACGCGCGTTTCCTGCGGCGTGACATTGATCAGGATTTCTTCATTCATGGTGTTGTTTTAGAAGTCGATGCGCACTGCGCGCAGGAGCGCAGCGGTTTCAAAAAGTGGCAAACCCATGATACCTGAATAGGACCCGTCGATATGTTCGATAAACTCGGCGGCGCGTCCCTGCACGCCGTATGCGCCCGCTTTGCCGAGCGGCTCGCCGCTCGCCGCATAGCGACGAATTGCGTCTGCGTGCAGTGCAGCAAAACGCACCTTCGACACCGACAGCGCGGCGGGCAGCAACGCGCCCTGTGCATCGATCACGGCGATGGCGGTCAACACTTCGTGGTCGCGACCGGCGAGGCGCGTGAGCATCGCGACGGCGTCGTCGGCGTCGAGCGGCTTGCCGAGAATCGCGCCGTCGATCGTGACGGTTGTATCCGCAACCAGAATCGGTCGCGCGGCGTGACCGCCGGCTTCGAGACGCGCGCGTGCCGCCTGCGCCTTGGCGACGCAGACGCGCTGCACGTAGTCGCGCGCGGACTCGTCGGGCAACTCGGCTTCGAGCGCTTCGGCGTCTTCATCGGGGCGGGGCAGCAGCAATTCGAAACGCACGCCGAGCTGTTGCAACAACTCCTGGCGGCGTGGGCTTTGCGAAGCGAGGTAGACGAACGGATGCAGCGGAGGCAGTGAATCGGCGGACGTGGGCATGAACAGGTCTCGATGAATCGGAACAGCGCGTGAGACGCACGAAGTGCTCGAAACACGCGTTTCCTTCAGCAGCCTCGTTCGCTCACACGCGATGGTAGGGGTGATTCTGCGTGATGGTCCACGCGCGGTAAAGCTGTTCGGCGAGCAGCACGCGGACCATCGCGTGCGGCAAGGTCAGGCTCGACACGCGCAACAGCATGTCGGCGCGCGCTTTCAGATCGGGGTCGAGCCCGTCCGCGCCGCCGATCAGAAACGCCACGTCGCGGCCGTCCTGCTGCCAGTCGGGCAACGCGCCCGCCAGTTGCATGGTGGTCCAGTCCTTGCCGCGCTCGTCGAGCGCGACAATGCGCGCGTTCTTCGGCAACGCGGCTTCGATCTTCTGACGCTCGGCTGCCATCACGCTTTCCGCCGGCCGACCGGACGAACGCTGCTCGGGCTTGATCTCGCGCAGCTCGATACGCAACTCGGGCGGCATGCGCTTCGCGTACTCGTCGAAGCCAGTGGCGATCCAGTCCGGCATCTTGTGGCCGACGGCGAGGATATGCAGTTTCATCAGCGGTGGAATCGAAGACTTCGAAGACTTTGACGACGTGCCGGCACAAGGCCGGCCGTTGCGCTTACTTGCGGCGAACCGGCGTCTTGCGCGCGGGCTTCTTCACGGCCGGCGCTTCTTCTTCGTCTTCCTCTTCGTCGGGCTCGCTCGAACGCGCGCCGCCGAACGGATCGGGCGTGGACAGCTTGATGCGCACCGGCTTGTCACCCCAGATTTCCTCGAGGTTGTAGTACTGGCGCAGCGCCGGTTGCAGGATGTGGACGACCGCGTCGCCGCAATCGACCAGCACCCATTCGCCGACGTCGTCGCCTTCGGTGCTGATGACGTCGCCGCCGTTTTGCTTGACGCTATCGCGCACGTTGGACGCGAGCGCCTTGGTCTGGCGGTTCGAGGTGCCGCTCGCGACGATCACGCGATCGAACAGCGAGGTCAGGTGGCTGGTGTTGAACACCTTGATGTCTTGCGCTTTGACGTCTTCGAGAGCGTCGACGATCACGCGTTGCAGTTTACGAATATCCATGGGGTTACCGGTGGTACAGATGATGTTGAAGAATATAGTCCCACACCGCGGTGGGGACATGGCTTGCGGCCCGGGCCTGGCTCTGGTCTTGCGGCTCGGCGCCCGCGAGGGCGAGCCGCTGGCTTACCTGTTCGCGCAGATGCGCGCGAATGTCGGTGGCCGAGACGTTGAACGCAAGCGTCGTATCGATCAGCAAGTGGCCGCAGGGCGTGGCTTGCAGAACGTCGGCGCGGGCACGGCGCGCGTCGATTTCATGAGCGACCGCCGGTGGGATCGACGCGAGGTCGAAACCGGGCCGGGTGGCCGCGCAAATATGTGCGAAGTCGAACAGGCGCCGCCAGTCGCGCCATGTGTCGAGATGCACCAGTTGATCCGCGCCCATCAACAGCGCTATCGATGCATCCTTGCCTTCGCGTTCACGCCAGCGTTGCAGCGTGTCGAGCGTATAAGTCGGACCCTCGTGATCGATCTCGTCGGTTGCGACACGCACGCTTGCGTGCGGCAGCACCAGCTCACCAGCCGCCGCGCGGGTCATGGCGAGGCGATGCACGGCCGGCGAGACGTCCGATTTCTGCCACGGCTGGCCGGCCGGCAGCAGCACCAGTTCGGTCAGTTGCAGCACCTCGGCAAAACGCCGCGCGAGCGCGAGATGGCCGTCGTGGATCGGGTCGAAAGTGCCGCCTAGCAGTCCGATCCGGCGCGGCAGGGCAGCAGGGTGAGCGTTCGGCTTCAGGTGAAGGTCCTTTGTCGTGGCCATGTGCGGGGCGGTGCGGGCGGAAAGCGCGTCACACCCAGTCGCGCGGCACGAGAAAATCGCTGTAAAGACGCGCTTCCGGCGTGCCCGCTTCGGGCTGCCAGTTGTAACGCCAGTTCACCACAGGCGGCATGGACATCAGGATCGACTCCGTGCGTCCGCCGCTCTGCAGCCCGAACAGTGTGCCACGGTCGAAGACCAGATTGAACTCGACGTAGCGTCCACGCCGGTAAGCCTGAAAATCGCGCTCGGCCGGCCCATACGGAATGTTGCGGCGCTTTTCGACGATCGGCATATAGGCGGCGAGGAACGCGTCGCCAACGCTCCTGAGCATCGCGAACGATTGATCGAAGCCCGGCGCCGAAAAATCGTCGAAGAAAATCCCGCCGATGCCGCGCGGTTCGTTGCGGTGCTTGAGGAAGAAATACTCGTCGCACCAGCGCTTGAAACTCGGGTACAGGTCGGCGCCGTAAGGCTGCAGCGCATCGCGGCAGGTGCGGTGAAAATGCTGCGCGTCGTCTTCGTAGCCGTAGTACGGCGTCAGATCCATGCCGCCGCCGAACCAGAACACCGGCTCTTCGCCGGCCTTGGTCGCGATCAGCAGGCGCACGTTCATATGCACGGTCGGGCAGTGCGGATTGTGCGGGTGCAGCACGAGCGACACGCCCATTGCCTCGAAACCACGGCCGGCCAGTTGCGGACGCGCCGCGCTCGCCGAACCCGGCAGCGCGTCGCCCGCGACGTCCGAAAAGCCGATGCCGGCCCGCTCGAAGAACTGGCCGCCTTCGAGAATCCGCGTGCAGCCGCCGCCGCGCAGCTTTTCGCCGGGCGCGCGCTGCCAGGCGTCCGTGGCGAACGTGGTGCCGTCGAACGCGCCGAGCGTGTCCGCGATGTGCGATTGCAGGCCTTGCAGCCAGCTGCGCACGGCTTGTGCGTCGTAGCTCGAATCGGTCATGAATGCAGATACTGAGGGCGGCGCTCGTCGTGCCGCCGGATTCAACGGCAAAGCGCCGCCGCGAAGACCCGCAGTGTAGCGCCGCCGGCGCCACACGCGGGGAAGCGGCGTGGCCGCTTAGTGCTTGCCTTCGGTCCTGGCGTCGTGCTTGCGGTTCAACGCGCGGTAGCCGATGTCGCGGCGATACTGCATGCCGTCGAAGGCGATCTGGTTGATCGTTTCGTACGCGACCGACTGCGCGCTGCGCACCGAATCCGCCAGACCGACCACGCACAGCACGCGGCCGCCCGAGGTGGTCAGCTTGCCGTCGGCGAGCGTGGTGCCGGCGTGGAACGTGACCGAATCCACCGTTTCAGCCGGAATACCGTTGATGCGGTCGCCCTTGCGCGGCGTGTCCGGATAGTTGTGCGCGGCGAGTACAACGCCCAGCGCGGTACGGCGGTCCCACTCCAGTTCGACCGTGTCGAGCGTGCCGGCGATTGCCTGCTCGACCACCTTCGAAAAGTCGCCCTTCAGACGCGCCATGATCGGCTGCGTTTCCGGGTCGCCCATCCGGCAGTTGAATTCGAGCGTTTTCGGGTTGCCTTGCGCGTCGATCATCAGACCCGCGTACAGGAAGCCGGTGAAGCGGATGCCTTCCTTCTCCATGCCGCGCACGGTGGGCAGAATGATTTCGCGCATCACGCGCGCATGCAGTTGCGGCGTGACGATCGGCGCGGGCGAGTACGCGCCCATGCCGCCGGTATTCGGGCCCTGGTCGGCGTCGAGCAGACGCTTGTGGTCCTGGCTCGAGGCGAGCGGCAGCACATGCTTGCCGTCCACCATCACGATGAAGCTCGCTTCTTCGCCGGCGAGGAATTCCTCGATCACGACGCGCGCGCCGGCATCGCCCAGCTTGTTGTCCGACAGCATCATGTCGACCGCGGCGTGCGCTTCTTCCAGCGACAGCGCAACCACCACGCCCTTGCCGGCGGCGAGGCCGTCGGCCTTGATCACGATCGGCGCGCCCCTGGTGTCCAGATAGGCGTGCGCGGCGGCGACGTCGGCGAAGGTTTCGTATTCGGCCGTGGGAATCGCGTGACGCTTCATGAACGCCTTCGCGAAGTCTTTCGAACTTTCGAGCTGGGCGGCTTCTTTGGTCGGCCCGAAAATCTTCAGGCCGCGCGAGCGGAACAGATTGACGATACCGGCCGCCAGCGGCGTTTCCGGCCCGACCAGCGTGAAGGCGATCTGTTCTTTCTCGACGAAGTCGGCGAGCGCGGCCGGCTCGGTGATGTCGACGTTGCGCAGACGTTCGTCTTGTGCGGTGCCGCCATTGCCCGGCGCGACGTAGACGAGCTGAACCCGCGGCGATTGCGCGAGCTTCCATGCGAGCGCATGTTCGCGACCGCCGGAACCGACGACGAGTAACTTCATGTGAATCCCCGAGACTTAAAAACCATAAACGGCTGACGCGGACAGCTCAGCCGTGGAGTACCCGCAACGTTCGCGATGCCGGCGCGCCGCCGTGGCGCGCTCATTCGTCGGCGATCGCGGCGTTTGTATAGACTTCCTGCACGTCGTCCAGATTTTCCAGCGCGTCGAGCAGCTTCTGCATTTTCAGCGCGTCGTCGCCGGTGAATTCGACTTCCGTCTGAGGTTTCATCGTGACCTCGGCCAGTTCGGCCTTGAAGCCCGCGGCTTCGAGCGCGGTCTTCACCTTCGGGAAATCGTTCGCCGGGCACAGCACTTCGATACTGCCGTCTTCATTCGTGACGACGTCGTCGGCGCCGGCTTCGAGCGCGGCTTCCATCAGCTTGTCTTCCGCCGTGCCGGGCGCGAACAGGAACTGGCCGACGTGATCGAACATGAACGACACCGAGCCGTCCGTGCCCATGTTGCCGCCGTTCTTCGAGAACGCGTGACGCACGTCCGCCACCGTACGGGTACGGTTGTCGGTCATGGTGTCGACGATCACCGCCGCGCCGCCGATGCCGTAGCCTTCGTAGCGGATTTCTTCGTAGCTTGCGCCGTCGACTCCGCCTACGCCACGCTGGATCGCGCGGTTGACGTTATCTTTCGGCATGTTGGCGTCGTACGACTTTTCGACGGCGAGCCGCAGACGCGGGTTCGAGTCGATGTCGCCGCCGCCCATGCGCGCCGCGACCTGAATTTCCTTGATGAGCCGCGTCCAGACCTTGCCGCGCTTGGCGTCAGCCGCTGCTTTCTTATGCTTGATGTTGGCCCATTTCGAATGACCCGCCATACCTTTCTCCGTCGCGCGCGCCAGTGGGGCGCACGCATTGTGCAATTGTCGTTGCGATGTCGGGCGCTTGCGCGTGGGAATCGCGATGGCGCGCCTCGATGTCTAACCGTCTGGTGTGTGACCGCACGGGGTAAGCCCCGGCCGTGTCCAGGCGCCCTTGACCCGCTTCCCAAAGCGGGTTGCCCGAGGTTCGCCGCCCGTGTGAAGGCGCGATGCGCCGGGCAATAGCGCCAGTTAAGCCGCTCTTTGAGCGGATTCGAATTTTATCACGGCGGCGGGGTGCGGCAGAGGGGGAGGCGGCGGGAAACGGTGACGAAAGTGCGGGGCAGCGGCGTTTTACGCCCGCTAACCCGCACTTTTTCATGCAATTCTCAGTTCTTCGTACCGAACAACCGGTCGCCGGCGTCGCCGAGACCCGGCACGATGTACGCGTGCTCGTTCAGGTGCGAATCGAGCGACGCGACGTACAGCTTGACGTCCGGATGCGCGTCCTGGAACACCTGCACGCCTTCCGGCGCGGCCACCAGCGCGAGGAACATGATGTTCTCGCCGGCCACGTTGCGGCGCTTGAGCACGTCTACCGCGTGCACGGCCGAGTAGCCGGTCGCGACCATGGGGTCGCACAGAATGAAGATGCGGTCTTCGAGGTCCGGCAGGCGCACCAGATATTCGACCGGGCGGTGGTCGTCGGCGCGATACACGCCGATGTGACCCACCCGCGCCGACGGCACCAGTTCCAGCAAACCGTCCGACATGCCGATACCGGCCCGCAGCACCGGCACGATGGCGAGCTTCTTGCCGGCGATCACCGGCGCGTCGATCTCCACCAGCGGCGTGGTCAGGCGGCGCGTGGTCATGGGCAGATTGCGGGTGATTTCGTAACCCATCAGCAGCGTGATTTCACGCAGCAGTTCGCGGAACGTGCGAGTCGAGGTGTCCCGGTCACGCATATGCGACAGCTTGTGCTGGATCAGCGGGTGATCGAGGATGAAAAGATTGGGGAAACGGCTGTCCTGAGTCATGGCGGGGGGGGCACGAGCGGCGGCTAGAGGGATCGGTTCGGCGTGTCGCCGGGCCGGCCTGAGGTTGGCTGAGGCTGGCTGGCGGACGCGCCACGGCGCAAGTTTACCGAAAGAGTACCGTCCGACGATACCGGAGATTGCAGCGACCCGGCGCAGTCCGGCACCGATTCTTCTAGAATCGGGGGATTCTGTGCAACGCTTGGCCATCACGAGGACACACACCATGGACATGGGAATCGCCGGACGCACCGCGCTGGTCTGCGCGGCCAGCAAGGGCCTGGGGCGCGGTTGCGCCGAAGCGCTCGCCGCCGAGGGCGTCAACCTGACGATCGTCGCTCGCACCGCGGAAACGCTCGAAGCGACCGCCGCGGAAATTCGCCGCCAGAGCGGCGTGGAAGTGAAGACGGTGGCCTGCGACATCACCACGCCGGAGGGCCGCGCGGCCGCGCTCGCGGCCTGTCCGCAGCCGGACATTCTGGTCAATAACGCGGGCGGCCCGCCGCCGGGCGACTTCCGCAACTTCACGCACGAGGACTGGATCCGCGCGCTCGAGAGCAACATGCTCACGCCGATCGAGCTGATCCGCGCGACCATCGACTCGATGAGCGCACGCGGCTACGGGCGGATCGTCAACATCACCAGTTCGGCGGTGAAGGCGCCGATCGACGTGCTGGGCCTGTCGAACGGCGCGCGCTCGGGGCTGACAGGCTTTGTCGCCGGACTCGCGCGCAAGGTCGCGCCGACCGGCGTGACGATCAACAACCTGCTGCCGGGCCTGTTCGACACCGACCGCATCGCCGTCACGTTCGACGCACAAGCCAAGGCGCAAAACATTTCCGTCGACGACGCGCGCAAGCAGCGCATGAAGACGATCCCCGCCGGCCGCTTCGGCACGAGCGACGAATTCGGCCGCGCCTGCGCGTTTCTGTGCAGCGTGCATGCGGGGTACATCACCGGCCAGAACTGGCTGATCGACGGCGGCGCTTATCCGGGCACGTTCTGAGCGGTCCGGGTTCATCCAGTTTCAAACGGGCGCGTGCCTGAGCGCGTGCCCGCGGTTTCATCCTCACTACAACAACGACAATCACAACGGTTTCAGGAGTCTTACGTCATGAGCACCCGCATTGCGCTGATCGCGCACGATCACAAGAAAGACGACATCGTCAAACTGGCCGGCGAATACGTCGAGACGCTGCGGCGTTGCGAGATCGTCGCGACCGGCACGACCGGCGGTCGGATTGCCGACACGCACGGCCTGACGGTCGAGCGGATGCTGTCGGGCCCGCATGGCGGCGACTTGCAGATCGGTGCGCAACTCGCGGAAGGGCGCGTGGACATGGTGATTTTTCTGCGCGACCCGATGACGCCGCAGCCGCACGAACCGGACATCAACGCGCTGGTGCGCGCGTGCGACGTGCATAACATTCCGTGCGCGACGAATATTTCGACGGCGCGCATGGTGCTCGACGTGCTGACCTTGCGCCAGAAGCAGCAGGCCTGAAGCACCGGTTTCGAATGCGGGCCTTGCCCCGCATTCACGCAACATCACATCAAGGAGACATGATGGTCAAAGCAATCCGATTTGACAAAACCGGCGGCCCGGAAGTGATGAAATGGGTCGACGTCGAGGTAGGCGAGCCGGGCGCGGGCGAACTGCGCATCCGGCAGACGGCGGTCGGGCTGAACTACATCGACGTCTATTTCCGCACGGGCCTCTACCCGTTGCCGCTGCCCGGCGGTCTCGGCATGGAAGCGGCCGGTGAGGTGACCGCGGTCGGCACGGACGTGACCGGCTTCAAGACTGGCGATCGCGTCGCCTATGTGGCGCGTCCGCCCGGCGCTTATACGCAGGAACGCGTGCTGGCGGCGGCGCAAGTCGTCAAGGTGCCGGACGCGCTGACCGACGAGCAGGCGGCTTCGGTGATGTTGCAAGGCTTGACCGCGCAGTATCTGCTGCGCCGTACCTATCCGGTGAAGGCCGGCGACACGATCCTGATTCAGGCGGCGGCCGGCGGCGTCGGGCTGCTGGTGTGCCAATGGGCGAAAGCGCTCGGCGCGACCGTGATCGGCACCGTCGGCTCCGACGAAAAAGCGGAGATCGCCAAGGCGCACGGCTGCGACCACGCGATCGTCTACACGCGCGAGAACTTCACCAGGCGCGTGCGTGAGATCACCAACGGCGCGGGTGTGCCGGTGGTGTACGACTCGATCGGCAAGGACACGTTTACGGCCTCGCTCGATTGCCTCGCGCCGCTCGGCATGTTCGTGAGCTTCGGCAATGCATCGGGACCGTTGCCGCCGATCGATTCGTCGGAATTCGCGGGGCGGGGTTCGCTGTTCTTTACGCGTCCCACGTTGTTCACGTATATCGCCAAACGGGCCGAGTACGAGTCGATGTCGACGGAACTGTTCGACGTGCTGGTGTCGGGCAAGGTGAAGACGAGCATCAATCAGCGCTACGCACTGGCGGATGTCGGTCAGGCGCACGCCGAGCTGGAAGGGCGCCGGACGACCGGGTCGACGGTACTGCTGCCTCAATAACTACGCGTCATAGTCGCGCGGCGGTGCGATCGATCGCGCCGCCGCCACGCCTTGCCCCTTCTGCTTCACCGCCGCGCTCGAATCAGTCGAGCCGCTCGCTGTCACCGCCTTGCCCCCTCCCCTCTATTCCATCTATTCCAGCCATTAACGACCGCCGGAACGGCCGTCCGTTTACGCGATTTTTACACCTCAAGCGGACTCTTTGACCAGGCCTTTACGCGGTTCGGCATAACGTTCCACCTATCCAAAGTCCGTGATATGGAGAACAAAAATGGATGTGCTGTATGTCGGGGGGCTGGTGCTGTTTTTCGCGCTGACCTTTGCATTGATTGCCGGCTGCGAGAAGTTGATGCAGTTTCGTCGTGGGCAGGGAGCGCGGTCATGAACTGGATTCTCTGGTTGTCAGGCGCCGCTACCGCGCTGCTGTTTGCTTATCTGGTCTATGCGCTGTTGCGCGCGGAGGACATTGAATGAACTCGAACAATGTCCTGCAGGCGGGCCTCTTCATCGTCGTGCTGCTGGCCGCCGCGGTGCCGATGTCCCGCTATCTCAGCGCCGTGATGGACGGCAGCTCGCGCGTGGTGCGCCTGGGCGGGCCGCTCGAACGTCTGCTGTATCGCATCGCGGGTGTCGATCCGTCGAAGGAAATGGGCTGGAAGCACTACGCGATCGCCACGATCGCGTTCAATGCCTTGGGCGCGCTGTTCCTGTACGTGTTGTTGCGCGTGCAACAGTGGCTGCCGGGCAACCCGCAGCAGTTCGGCCCGATGACGGTAGACGGCGCGTTCAACACGGCCGTCAGCTTCGTGACCAACACGAACTGGCAAGACTACACGCCGGAACAGACCGTCGGCTATCTGACGCAGATGCTCGGCCTGACCGTGCAGAACTTCTTCTCCGCGGCCACCGGCATCGTGGTGGTGATCGCGTTGATTCGCGGCTTCGCGCGTCACACCGCGCAGACCATCGGCAATTTCTGGGTCGACCTGACGCGCGTGACGCTGTACGTGCTGCTGCCGATGTCGGCGATCATCGCGGCCGTGCTGATGAGCCAGGGCGTGATCCAGAACTTCAAGGCCTATGAGGACGTTCCGACGCTGCAAACCACCACCTACGCCGCGCCGAAGCTCGACGCGCAAGGCAATCCGGTGAAGGACGCGAAGGGCAATGCGGTGACGGTCGACACGCCCGTGAAGACGCAGACGCTCGCCATGGGTCCGGTGGCGTCGCAGGAAGCGATCAAGATGCTCGGCACCAACGGTGGCGGCTTCTTCAACGGCAACTCGGCGCATCCGTATGAAAACCCGACGCCGTTCTCGAACTTCCTGCAGATCTTCTCGATCCTGATCATTCCGGCGGCGTTGGCGCTGGTGTTCGGTCGCATGATCGCGGACCGCAAGCAGGGCGTGGCCGTGCTCGCGGCGATGACGATCGCGTTCGGCGTCTGCGTGTTCGGCGAGATCAGCGCGGAGCAGAGCGGCAATCCGGCCTTCACCGCGTTGCACGTCGATCAGTCGGCCAATGCGCTGCAGGCGGGCGGTAACGCGGAAGGCAAGGAAACGCGCTTCGGTATCGCGCAGTCGGGCATCTTCACGGTCGCGACCACGGCGGCTTCGTGCGGCGCCGTCGCCAATACGCACGACTCGCTGACGCCGATCGGCGGCCTCTATCCGATGCTGCTCATGCAACTCGGCGAAGTGATCTTCGGCGGCGTCGGTTCCGGTATGTACGGGATGCTTGTGTTCGCGCTGCTGGCGGTGTTCGTGGCGGGCCTGATGATCGGCCGTACGCCGGAATACGTCGGCAAGAAGATCGAAGCGTACGAGATGAAGATGGTGTCGATCGTGGTGCTGCTCACGCCAATGCTGGTGCTGGTGGGCACGTCGATCGCGGTGCTGAGCGACGCGGGCAAGGCGGGTATCGCCAACCCCGGCGCGCACGGCTTCTCTGAAATCCTCTATGCGTTCAGCTCGGCCGCCAATAACAACGGCAGTGCGTTCGCCGGCCTGACCGTGAGCACGCCGTTCTACAACTGGCTCACCGCGATCGCGATGTGGTTCGGCCGCTTCGGCACGATCGTCCCGGTGCTCGCGATTGCCGGTTCGCTGGCGTCGAAAAAGCGTATCGGCGTGACCGGCGGCACGCTGCCCACGCACGGCCCGCTGTTCGTCGTGCTGCTGCTCGGCACGGTGTTGCTGGTCGGTGCGCTGACTTATGTGCCTGCGCTTGCGCTCGGTCCTGGTGTCGAACATCTGATGATGATGGGCGCGCATTGAGCGGCCCGACAAGACACATGCGACCCAAGACTGAACAGGTGCAAACGGGAAATTCGAGGATTCAATGACTGAACATAATGCAACCAGGTCCATGTTCGATCCGGCGCTGCTGCGCCCGGCGATCGTGGACTCCTTTAAAAAGCTCACGCCGCGCACGCAGTTCCGTAATCCGGTGATGTTCTGCGTGTACGTCGGCAGCATTCTGACCACCATTCTCTGGATCGCCGCGCTCGGCGGCCAGGCCGAGGCGCCCGCGGGCTTTATTCTCGCGGTCACCTTGTGGCTGTGGTTCACGGTGCTGTTCGCCAACTTCGCGGAAGCGCTCGCCGAAGGCCGTTCCAAGGCCCAGGCCGCGTCGCTGCGCAGCGCGAAGAAAGACGTGATGGCCAAGAAGCTCAACGAGCCGCATCCGAAGTCGCCGATCCGCATTCTGACGGCTTCCGATCTGCGCAAGGGCGATGTCGTGCTGGTCGAAACCGGCGACGTGATTCCGGCCGACGGCGAAGTGATCGACGGTGTCGCGTCGGTGGACGAATCGGCGATTACCGGTGAATCCGCGCCGGTGATCCGCGAGTCGGGCGGCGATTTTTCGTCGGTGACGGGCGGCACGCGTGTGCTGTCCGACTGGATCGTCGTGCGCGTCACGGCGAATCCGGGCGAGGCGTTCCTCGACCGCATGATCGCGATGGTGGAAGGCGCCAAGCGTCAGAAAACGCCGAACGAAATCGCGCTGACCATTCTGCTGGTCGCACTGACCATCGTGATGCTGCTCGCCACCGCCACGCTGCTGCCGTTCTCGATGTTCTCGGTCGAAGCCGCCAAATCCGGCCACGTGGTGACGATCACCGCGCTGGTCGCGCTGCTGGTGTGTCTGATTCCGACCACCATCGGCGGGCTGCTGTCGGCGATCGGCGTGGCCGGTATGAGCCGGATGATGCAGGCCAACGTGATCGCCACCTCGGGCCGCGCGGTGGAAGCCGCCGGCGACGTCGACGTGCTGCTGCTCGACAAGACCGGCACGATCACGCTCGGCAACCGTCAGGCGTCGCAATTCGTGCCGGCGCCCGGCCTCACCGAAGAAGCGCTCGCGGACGCCGCGCAGTTGTCGTCGCTCGCCGATGAAACGCCGGAAGGCCGCAGCATCGTCGTGCTGGCCAAGCAACGCTTCAACATCCGCCAACGCGATATGGCTTCGCTGCAGGCCGTGTTCCTCGCCTTCACCGCGCAAACGCGGATGAGCGGCGTCGATCTGCCGGGCCGTGAAATCCGCAAGGGTGCGTCCGACGCGGTGAAGAACTACGTCGAAGCGCACGGTGGCCGTTTCCCGAACGAAGTCAGCAACGCCGTGGCCGAAGTCGCCCGGCGCGGCAGCACGCCGCTGGTGGTCGCCGAAAAGGGCGAGCAGGGCGCGCGCGTGCTCGGCGTGATCGAGTTGAAGGACGTGGTGAAGGGCGGCATCAAGGAGCGTTTCGCCGAACTGCGCAAGATGGGCATCAAGACCATCATGGTGACCGGCGACAACCGTCTGACGGCCGCCGCCATTGCCGCGGAAGCGGGCGTCGACGATTTCCTCGCCGAAGCCACGCCGGAAGCGAAGCTCGCCACGATCCGCGCGCACCAGGCCGAAGGCCGTCTGGTGGCGATGACCGGCGACGGCACCAACGACGCCCCGGCGCTCGCGCAGGCCGATGTCGCGGTGGCGATGAACACCGGCACGCAGGCGGCGAAAGAAGCCGGCAACATGGTCGACCTCGATTCGAACCCGACCAAGCTGATCGAGATCGTCGAGATCGGCAAGCAGATGCTGATGACACGCGGGTCGCTGACCACCTTCTCGATCGCCAACGACGTCGCCAAGTACTTCGCGATCATTCCTGCCGCGTTCGCCACGACCTATCCGGCGTTGAACGCGCTGAACGTGATGCATCTGGCCACGCCGGCCTCGGCGATCATGTCGGCGGTGATTTTCAACGCGCTGATCATCGTGCTGCTGATTCCGCTGGCGCTCAAGGGTGTGCGTTACCGGGCACTCGGCGCGGCGGTGCTGTTGCGCCGCAATCTGCTGGTCTACGGTCTGGGCGGGATCATCGTGCCGTTCATCGGCATCAAGCTGATCGATATGGTGCTGGCCGCGTTCGGCTGGGTTTGAGAACGCTAAAGCTCAAGAGAGATTAAACATCATGAAAAATCTGTTCCGTCCGTTAATCGTGATCTTCGCGGTGCTGACCGCCGTCACCGGACTCGCTTATCCCGCCGTGATGACCGTGGTCGGCCAGGCGGCTTTCCACGATCAGGCCAACGGCAGCCTGATCGAACAGAACGGCAAGGTGGTCGGCTCGAAGCTGATCGGCCAGCAGTTCGATGCGCCGCAGTATTTCTGGGGCCGTCTGTCGGCCACCAGCCCGATGCCGTATAACGCGACGGGTTCGAGCGGTTCGAATCTCGGGCCGACCAACCCGGCGCTGCTCGACGAAATCAAAGGTCGCATCGACGCGTTGAAGGCCGCCGGCACCGATATGTCGAAGCCGGTGCCGGTGGATCTGGTGACCTCGTCAGGCAGCGGTCTCGATCCGGAGATCAGCCCGGCGGCGGCTGCGTATCAGATCGAACGCGTCGCCAACGCGCGCAAGCTCGCGGTCAACGACGTGCAGGCGCTGGTGGACCGTTATACGAGCGGCCGTCAGTTCGGCGTCCTCGGCGAGGCGCGTGTCAACGTGCTGCAATTGAATCTGGCGCTGGACGAGATGAAGCACGGTTGATAGCACGTGCGGTGCTTCGCAAAGGCGGCGTCCGCACGACGCCGCCTTTGCCTTTTTGACGGAGCGCGACAACGGTGATGACCCGCAGGCACTACACGGCAATGCACCCCTATTTGCGGGCCGGCCGCCGGCGTGCCACCATGCACACACCGTCGCTCGTCCAACTATGAAAACCATTGAGCATGAACCGCCCCGATCCTGATGAATTGCTCGACAAACTGCAACGCGACGAAGAGAAACGTCAGCGTGGCCGGCTGAAGATTTTCTTCGGCGCGTCGGCGGGTGTGGGCAAGACCTACGCAATGTTGCAGGCCGCGCGGCGCCGTTACGACGAAGGCGCGGACGTGGTGGTCGGCATCGCCGAAACGCATGGCCGCAGCGAAACCGCTGCGCTGCTCGACGGGCTCGACGTACTGCCGCTGCAGCAGATCGAGTATCGCGGCCGTAAGCTCGGCGAGTTCGATCTCGACGCCGCGCTCGCGCGCAAGCCGACGCTGATCCTCGTCGACGAACTCGCGCATTCGAACGTGCAGGGCGCGCGGCATCTGAAGCGCTGGCAGGACGTCTACGAACTGCTCGACGCGGGCATCGACGTCTACACCACGGTCAACGTGCAGCACCTCGAAAGTCTGAACGACGTGGTCGGCCAGATCACCGGGATTCGCGTGTGGGAGACGGTGCCGGACCGCGTGTTCGATCGCGCCGACGAAGTCACGCTGGTCGACTTGCCGGCCGAGGAACTGCTCGACCGCATGCGTGACGGCAAAGTGTATTTGCCGCAGCAGGCCGAGCGCGCGGTGCGCAATTTCTTCCGCAAGGGCAACCTGATCGCGCTGCGTGAACTGGCGCTGCGCCGTACCGCCGATCGCGTGGATGCGCAGATGCGCGAGTATCGTGCCGACCGTTCGATCCAGCGCATCTGGCAGGCGCGCGAGCGCTTGCTGGTGTGCGTCGGCCCGGGCCCGGAAGCGCCGATGCTGGTGCGCGCGGCAGCGCGCCTCGCCGCCAGCCTGAAGGCCGACTGGCTCGCCGTGTATGTGGAGACGCCCGCGCTGCAACGCCTGCCCGACGCGCGCCGTGAACGCACGCTCAATGCGCTGAAGCTGGCCGCCGAACTCGGCGCGGAAACCGCGACGCTCGCGGGCACCGATGCAGTGGCCGCGCTGGTCAGCTATGCGCAGGCCCGCAACGTATCGAAGCTGGTGGCGGGCGCATCGGCGCGTACCGGCCTGCAGCGCTGGTTGCGCCGTCCACTTGGCGAGCGCCTAGCCGAACAGACCGGCGAACTCGATCTCACGCTGATTCGCGCGTCGTCCGATCGGGACGGCGGCGAGCATCGGCATTTGCTGAACACCACCGCGAACGCGTGGCGCGATGCGTTGAGCGCGGCGCGCGAACGCCGTTCGCCGCCGCGCGCGTACGGCATCGCGCTGGCGATCTGCACGGCTATCACGCTGCTGTCGAGTCAGTTGATCGATCACATCGATCTGACCAACCTGGTCATGCTGTATCTGCTCGGCGTGATCTTCACCGCGGTGAAACTCGGGCGCGGCCCCGGCGTGGTGCTGTCGTTCCTGAGTGTGGCCGCGTTCGATTTCTTCTTCGTGCCGCCGCGCATGTCGCTGTCGGTGTCGGATACGCAGTACTTGCTGACCTTCTTCGGCATGCTGCTGACCTCGCTCGTGATCAGCCATCTGACGTCGAGCCTGCGCCGCGAGGCGAGCGTCGCGCGGCGTCGCGAGCAACGCACCGGCGCAATGTATGCGATGGCGCGCGAGCTGGCCGCCGCGCTGACCACCGAGCAGATCGTCGAGATCGGCAGTCGTCACGTCAGCGAGGTGTTCGGCGCGCGCGTGGCGATGTTGTTGCCGGATAGCGTCGATCAGGTGAAGCAGAAAATCGAGGACCCGGACGCGGCTGTCACGCTCGAAGGCGAACTGCTCGATATCGACGTCGGCCAGTGGGTCTACGATCAGCAGAAGCCGGCCGGCCACGGCACCGACACGCTGCCGGCCGCCGCCGCTTTGTATTTGCCGCTGAAGGCGCCGATGCGTACGCGCGGCGTGCTCGCGGTCGTGATGCGCGACGAACGCGAGCTCGACGTGCCCGAGCAGCAACGCATGCTCGACGCGTTCGCCGCGCAGATCGCGCTCGCGCTGGAGCGGGTGCACTACGTCGACATTGCGCGCGACGCGCTCGTCAACATGGAATCGGAGCGCCTGCGCAATTCGCTGTTGTCCGCGATCTCGCACGATCTTCGCACGCCGTTGACGACCATCGTCGGGTTTTCGTCGATGCTGGCGCAGTCGCGTGAAGCCCATGCGCAAGCGCAACCCGGCGACGATCTCGTCGAAGCGATTCACGAGGAAGCGTTGCGCATGACCGGCATCGTTACGAATCTGCTCGATATGGCGCGGTTGCAGGCGGGCAGTCTGCAACTCAATCAGCAGTGGACGCTACTCGAAGAAACCGTCGGCGCCGCGTTGCGCGCGTGCAAACGCGTGCTGGCGAAACACCCGGTGCAGGTCAAACTGCCGGGCGATTTGCCGCTGCTGCATCTCGACGCGGTGCTGATGGAGCGGCTCTTCTCGAACCTGTTCGAGAACGCGGCCAAATACACCGCGCCGGACACGCCGCTGACCATTGGCGCGCAACGGCTCGACGCGGACGGCAAGTCGTTCGTGCGCGTTTGCGTCGACGATAACGGCCCCGGACTACCCGCCGGCATGGAAGCGCGCGTGTTCGAGAAATTCACGCGCGGCGAGAAGGAATCGGCCAAGCCGGGCATCGGTCTCGGCCTTGCGATCTGCCGCGCGATCGTCGAAGCGCACGGCGGTACAATCGGCGCGCTCAACCGGGTGGCTGCGGACGGCCGCGTCGAAGGCGCGCGCTTCTGGTTTACGCTGCCGGTGGAAACGCCGCCCGACGCGCCGGACGTGCTGGAAGACGAAGAGCTGGATGCTCCGACGCATGGCGAGTTCGCCGGTCACGCCGGCGATTCATCACTTAACCTCCCGTTGGCCAAGCCTACCCATGAGTGACCCGAGCATCACCGTCGTTCTGATCGAAGACGAAAAACAGATTCGCCGCTTCGTGCGCACGGCGCTGGAAGGCGAGGGCATCGTCGTGCACGACGCCGAAACCGGCAAGCAGGGCCTGGTCGAAGCGGCCACCCGCAAGCCGGATCTGGTGATCGTCGATCTCGGCCTGCCGGATACCGACGGCCTCGACGTGATCCGCGAATTGCGCGGCTGGAGCGAGCTGCCGGTGATCGTGCTGTCGGCGCGCACCCAGGAGAGCGAGAAGGTCGCCGCGCTCGATGCCGGCGCGGACGACTACCTCACCAAACCGTTCGGCGTGTCGGAACTGCTGGCGAGGATTCGCGCCCATATGCGGCGGCGCAATCATGGCGGCGCGAACGAATCGCCGCAGGTGAGCTTCGGCGCGGTGACCATCGATCTGGCCTTGCGCCAGGTCACCCGCGACGGCGCGGCGATCCATCTGACGCCGATCGAATACCGGCTGCTCGCCACGCTGGTGCGCCATGCCGGCCGCGTGCTGACGCACCGGCAACTGCTGCGCGATGTGTGGGGGCCGTCGCATGTCGAAAGCCATCACTATCTGCGCATCTACATGGCGCATTTGCGCGGCAAGCTGGAGCGCGACCCGGCGCAGCCGGAGCATATCGTCACGGAAACGGGGGTGGGTTACCGTTTGGTCGGAGCGGTTTGACGGCAGGTCGACGAGGCCCCGAACCATGCCCCGAACCATGCCCCGAACGAGGCCGCGAACGAGGCCGCGAACCGCGCGCGGAGCCGCTGCTGGCGGGCCGGGAGCGGCTCGCGGGCTATTTTGATATAATTACACATCGTAAGGACGACCTTACGCATCCGCTACAAACGGGGACGGCCCCATCTGACCATGGAGTTGTCTCATGTCCTGGTTTCTTCTGTTGATCGCCGGTTTGCTCGAAGTGGCTTGGGCCGCCGGTCTCAAAACCTCCGAAGGTTTCACCCGCCTGGGGCCGTCCGTGTTCACGATCGTGACCGCCCTCGGCAGCTTCGTGCTGCTCGCCATGGCGATGCGCCAGCTCCCGCTCGGCACCGCCTACGCCGTGTGGACGGGGATCGGCGCGGTCGGCGCGTTCATCTTCGGCATCGTGATGATGGGCGAAGCGTTGACGGTGGCGCGGGTGGCCAGCGCGGCATTGATCGTGATCGGGCTGATCGGGTTGAAACTGTCGTCGGGGCATTGAGGCGCCGCTCAGGTGTCCCGAAAACCTTACGATTCGCCTCAAAAAGCGCGGAAAATGCGTCGATCCACCCGCCACACGGCCCGTTAGAATTCGCCAATTGTTCACGTCTCTGCGTTCTGCGAATTAACGTGGCTATAATGAGATCGAATCCAACCTGACATTGCCCGCGGCCTATTTGGCGCGGCCGGCTTGGCGCGGGTCTGACGACTTCGGTGCGGTGGCTCCGCCTGCTTTTACCGTCGAAGCGCCCGGCACGCACAGCGCGCCCGGAGGCGGCCATGCTTGAATCACTTTCGCTCGCTGCGGGCCTCTCATGGGGCAGCGGTCTGCGCCTCTATCTGACGGTCCTGCTGGCCGGCGTATTCGCCCGGCTCGGCCTGATCCATCTTCCCGATACGCTGTCCGCGCTGTCGTCGCCGTGGGTAATCGGCGTGGCCGGCGTGCTGACCGTCACCGAATTTCTCGCCGACAAGATCCCCGCGTTCGATTCGCTGTGGGACGCGATCCACACCTTCATCCGCATTCCGGCCGGCGCTGTGCTGGCCGCCGGCGCGCTCGGCCATGCCGATCCGGCGCTGCTGACAGTTGCCGCGCTCGCGGGCGGTACGCTGGCGGGCACCGCGCATCTGGCTAAAGCCGGTACGCGCGCGCTGATCAATCTGTCGCCGGAACCGGTGTCGAACGTGGTCACGTCGACCGCGGAAGACGGTCTCGTGTTCGGCGGCATGCTGCTCGCGCTGTTCGTACCGGTGGCGTTTCTGGTGCTGATGGTCGGCTTCCTGATGCTGGCCGGCTGGGCCTTGCCGCGGCTTTGGCGCGGCGTGCAGGGCGGCTTTCGCGGGATGGCGACGCATATGGTGTCGCGCTTTGCCAGGAGCAGGCACGATTGAGTGAAACGGTACGGGGTTCGACGGCGCGCGCCGCCGCGGTAAAAGCGGGCGGGCTGAGCGGCATGGAGGTGTTGCGTCAGGCGCTTCGCATGACCGCGCGCGACTGGCGGGCAGGCGAGCTGACCATGCTGCTGCTGGCGCTGGTGCTGGCCGTCGCGGCGCTGTCCAGCGTCGGCATTCTGGCCGACCGGTTGCACCTGGGGCTCGAGCGCGACGCGCGGCGCATGATCGCCGCCGATTTCATCGTGCGGGCCGATCATCCGGTCGATCCGCAATTCAGTCAGCAAGCCCAAGCGCTTGGACTGAACACCGCCACCACGGCGATCTTTCCCAGTATGGTCAATTCGACCGGCGCCCAGCCGGTCTCGCGGCTCGCCGCCGTCAAGGCGGTGTCGGTCGGTTATCCGCTGCGCGGTGAATTGCGGATTGCCCCGGCGCCCAGCGCGCCCGACCATGCCACGCGCTCGATTCCGGCGCCCGGCACCGTGTGGGTCGACCAGGCGCTGCTCGATGCGTTGAAGTTGCACGTCGGCGATAAGGTCAAGGTCGGCAGCCGCGATTTCACGATCGGCGCGGTGATCACGCGCGAACTCGACCGCGGCTTCGCCTTCGTCAATTTTTCGCCACGCCTGATGCTGCGCGCCGACGATGTGCCGTCGACCGGCCTGATCGCCTACGGCAGCCGCGTGACGTACCGGCTGCTGGTGGCGGGGGCCGATGCATCAGTGGCGAATTTCGCGCAGTTCGCGCATGAGCGGGTGGACGGCGGCAAGATGCGCGGCGTCGCGCTCGAATCGTTGCAGGACGGCCAGCCGCAAGTGCGTCAGACGCTCGACCGCGCGAGTCATTTCCTCACGCTGGTGTCGCTGCTCACGGCGCTGCTGGCGGCCGTGGCGATCGCCATGGCCGCGCATCGCTACATGCGCCGGCATCTGGACGGCTGCGCGTCGATGCGCTGCCTCGGCGTCAGTCAGTCGACGCTGCGCGCGCTGTTCATCCTGGAGTTCACCGGGTTGGGTCTGGTGGGTGGTCTGGTCGGCGTGGTGCTCGGTTATCTCGGTCACCTGGCGTTGCTGACGTGGCTCGGCACGCTGATCGACGTGGTGCTGCCGTATCCGACGATCTGGCCGATGCTCGAAGGCATCGCCGCCGGTCTCGTGCTGTTGCTCGGTTTCGCGTTGCCGCCGCTGCTGCCGCTCACGCGCGTGCCGCCGGTGCGCGTGCTGCGCCGAGAATGGGGCGAAGCGGGGCGCACCGCATGGGCAGCCTACGCGCTCGGCATCGCGCTGTTCGCTGGATTGCTGATCATCGCGGCGGGTGAGCTGAAGCTCGGCGGCATCGTCGCGGGTGGTTTCGCGGGCGGCATGCTGGTGTTCGCGTGCATCGCGCGAGTTGCGCTGTGGGGCGCGGCGCGGCTCGTGCGCAGCGAGCGCGTCAATGCGGGGATCGGCTGGCGCTATGCGCTGGCGTCGCTGGAACGGCGCAGCGGCGCGAGCGCGCTGCAGATCACCGCGCTCGGCATCGGCCTGATGTGCCTGCTGCTGATCGCGATGACGCGCAACGACCTCGTGGCCGGCTGGCGCAAATCGACGCCGCCCGATGCGCCGAACGAATTCATCATCGACATTCAGCCCGATCAGCGCGACGTCGTGACGCAGTATCTGAGCGCGCACGGCGTGACCGACGCGGAGTTATCGCCAATGGTGCGCGGCCGGCTGATCGCGATCAACGGCAAGCCGGTCAATCCGGATTCGTTCAAGGGCGACGACGCCAAGCGTCTCGTGGACCGCGAATTCAATCTGTCGTACACGTCCGACCTGCCCGACGACAACGTGCTCACCGCCGGCAAGTGGTACGGCAACGCGACGGCGCCGCAGATTTCGATCGAGCAGGGACTTGCCAAGCTGATCAACGTCAAACCCGGCGACACGTTGCGCTTCGACGTGACCGGCATGCAGGTCGAGGCGCCAGTGACGAGCGTGCGCAAGCTCGACTGGGGTTCGTTCAAGGTCAACTTTTTCGTGCTGATGCCGCCGGCGGCATTGAAGGATTTCCCCGCGACGTTCATCACGAGCTTCCATCTGCCGCAGAACAGGCAGGCGACGATCGACGGCCTGATCGCCGCCTATCCGAACCTCACCGCGATCGACACCGGGCCGATCCTCGCGCAGGTGCAGCGGGTGCTGGAGCAGGTGATCGGCGCAGTGCAATTCCTGTTCGCGTTCACGCTCGCGGCGGGCGTGCTGGTGCTGTACGCGGCGCTGGCCGGTACGCGCGACGAGCGTATGCGAGAATCCGCGCTGCTGCGCGCGCTGGGGGCGTCGCATCGCCAGGTGCGCGCGGTGCAGATCGCCGAGTTCGTCGCGGTGGGCGCGCTGGCCGGATTGATGGCGGCGATCGGCGCGCAGATCATCGGCTATGTTCTGGCCACGCGCGTGTTCGAGTTTTATCTGAGCTTCGATCCCTGGGTGCTGCCGGCGGGCATCGCGGCGGGTATCGCGTGCGCCGGGCTCGGCGGCTGGTTGAGCTTGCGGCATGTGTTGGCGCGGCCTGCGTTGCAATCGCTGCGCGACGCGTGATTTTTCTTTCTGTTTGACGAGTGGGTATGAGCGATCTTGACGACGAAGTGTCCGCGGCGCAGCCGACGGCCTTCGAGCTGGTGGGCGGCGAAGCGCGCGTGCGCGAACTGGTCGACCGGTTTTATGACCTGATGGATCTCGAGGCGGATTTCGCCGGCATTCGGGCGTTGCACCCGGAGTCGCTCGACGGTTCGCGCGACAAGTTTTTCTGGTTTCTGTGCGGCTGGATGGGCGGTCCGGATCACTACATCAGCCGCTTCGGGCATCCGCGTTTGCGGGCGCGGCATTTGCCGTTCGCCATCGCGTCGAGCGAGCGCGATCAGTGGCTCAGGTGTATGGCGTGGGCGATGCAGGACATCGGTCTGGACGAACCGTTGCGCGAGCGTCTGCTGGGTTCGTTCTTCGAAACCGCCGACTGGATGCGCAACCGCAATGGCTAATTTTTTCGGGGATACACGACCGCAACACCTGATCGTGCCATAGACCCCTGTATGACCTCTGCTGCTGCGTACAACGGAGAATCACGTGTCGCCGTTAGAAACAGGAGAGTGTCATGAACGTCAACAATGGTGCAC
Source organism: Paraburkholderia sp. BCC1876 (assembly GCF_902833695.1). Classification (NCBI taxonomy): domain Bacteria; kingdom Pseudomonadati; phylum Pseudomonadota; class Betaproteobacteria; order Burkholderiales; family Burkholderiaceae; genus Paraburkholderia; species Paraburkholderia sp. BCC1876. The sequence continues at coordinate 256,444 of NZ_CADFGI010000009.1, forward strand.
GGCCTCCGTTTGTTCCCCAGGAAAATCGGGCGGAAGTCGAGCGGGTCTCATCCACGCAGCAGTTTGCCGATTGTGGTCAGAGATTGGCGGTGTCTGGTCTTGTTCCGCAAGCCCATACGCCGCCCGCCGCCTCGTCGGATCAGACACCGGTGAACCCTCAATGGCCGCCGGAAGAATTCGATCCCGACTACGTTTTGCCTGAAGGACCGGGTTGGGCGTCGCGATTCTCTCAAGGCCGATCAGCGGCAAGCCCTGATACGTTGCCGTCACTCAGCCTGCAACATCGACTGCCGCCCGGTACTGCCGAAGGCGCGATGCGAGAGGGTCGGCAGAGGCACGATCAAACGCCGCCGCATCATGCCGGGACTGTCACCGTCGACAGCCTGGGCTCCTGTTCATGGAAGAGCGAGATTGCGGACTACGCCCGCGGTCACTTGCGCGAAACGGATAAGCAGATCGCCAGGGTATTCGATGTATCTCCGAGGACAGTCTATGGAATTCGCCGTGATTTCGGTGTGCCGAACACGCTCCCTCGACCCGTCTCGACTGATGCAAGGAGACGCGAGATTGCAGACTACGCCCGCATTCACCCGTGCAATTCGGATAATCACATCGCCACGATATTCGATGTATCCCAAAACACAGTCACTAGAATTCGCCGTGCCTTTGATGTGCCGAGGATTGTCCCCCCGAGAATCGCATTGACTGATGCAAGACGACGCGAGGTTGCAGACTACGCCCGCATTCACGCGGATCAATCGCGTGAGGAGATCGCCAACAGGTTCGGTTTAAGTCGAACGAGAACCGATAGAATTTGCCGCGCCGCTGGTGTGCGGGGGACTTCCGGTGCGGCTATCGTGCGGCCCGCCCTCGGTTCGTTCCAGTCGTCCCGTTCTCTGCGAGCAGAGTCAGACAACCAGCATATCCAGCGCTTTCTGCAACAGTTGCAGCGCCTGCCCGCGCGGCCGGTCGTGATGCCTCCAGGCGACCTCTGGGCGTCGTTGCCGGTCGGGATCAGGCGAGACGTGTATGGCAACGATCGCTCGCAGTTCGAGCGCGAAGCCACCCAGGCTGCCACCGACCACGATCGGATCGACGCCGCGCTTGCCCAAAGCGGTATGCGGGTTGTGCGCAACGACGGCGACCGTAACAATTGCCTGCTGATCTCGCTGCTGCAACATGCCACCGGCGACTATAGCCAGAATCATTTGACGCGCGCCTATGCCATTCGCAACCTGCTGATTGCGGAGCGGTTGATCCGCCGCAACGAGCCCATGCTGTTCACCGGCCCTGAGACGCGTCGCGCGGTGGAGATCATCAACGGCAATTCGGCTGTCACGCCACCGTTGCGCGTGTATAGCATCAGTGATGTAGCGGGGACCCTTGCCGTCGATCGGGTTGACTTTCCCTATAGAGACTCGCGTGACGTGTTGATCTGGGATAAGGGCGGTCACTTCGAAGCGATTGCGCGGCAGTAAACGTGCGGCTGCAGGCGTCTAAAAAGGGCTTTGTCGCCTTAAGCAGCCGCGTATCTTTCTTGTTGGAGGTGCCGATGACAGGCAGGGCCCGCCATTCCCGTCAGCCAGGCGGTCACGAGGTCAGGGTGGCCAACGGGCCGTGCGAGATGCCCTGTACGAACCCGGCGGATTACGCCGCCTTGACGCCGCAGGCGCGCGCCGTGCTCGACTGCTGGTTCGACGCGCCGGGTGCGCCGGGCTTCGGCCACGCGCACAAGCGCTGGTTCTCCCGCAACGACGCCTTCGATACGCTGCTGCGCGAACGCTTCGGCACGCTGATCGACGCGGCGCGCGAAGCGCAACTCGACGACTGGACGCTAACGCCGCTGGGTGCGTTGGCACTGATCATTGTGCTGGATCAGTTCTCCCGCAATTGCCATCGCAACACGCCGCGCGCGTTCGCCGCGGATCACCACGCGCTGCAGATCGCGCAGCGGATGGTCGCAGGCGGCGCCGATCGGTTGTTGCCGGGCGCGCATCATCGTGCTTTCGCGTATCTGCCGTTCGAACACGACGAAACGCTCGACAGCCAACGCGAATCGCTGCGTTTGTTCGAACGGTTGAAAGCGGAGCCGCAGGGCGGATCGTATTACCGTTCCGCGGTGCGGCATGCGGACATCATCGAGCGGTTTGGGCGCTTTCCCCATCGCAATGCGGTGCTGGGGCGCGAGTCGACGGCGGAGGAACTCGCGTTTCTGCGGACCCCGGGGTCGTCGTTCTGAACGCGCCCCGCGCCCTGTTAGTCCCCGTCGCCGCTCACACCGGCAGCCGGGGTACGCACGAACACCCGCAGCAATTCATCCGTGTCGCCCGGACGCGCGCCTGACCAGAACAGGCGCCAGTCGTCGCCCTCGGGTGCTTTGGCGTTGTCGCGGCGGCTTTGCATGATCAGCCACGTGCACTCGGTCGAGCGGGTATCGGCCGTCGGCTGATGCTCGATGCCGGTGTAGTAGTACAGCATCGGCGCTTCGGATTCGCCGAGCGCGCTGCTCGCCATACAGTCGCCGTCGTTCCACTCGATATTCATCTTCGCGCCGAGGTCTTCGAACACCGCGCGATAGCTCTTGCCATAGTCGAGCCACGGCAACAGCAGGGTGCTCACCAGCCCCCACGCCAGAATCGCGCCGGCGCACCAGCTCAGCGCGCCGCGCCATTTGCCGGTGAACTTGAAAACCGGCAGCAGCCACAGCCAGCCGAGCGTCATGGCCAGCGCCGCGGCGATCATGCCGGGCTTCACCGGCAGCACCCAATCGAGCGGCAGCCAGCGGCCGAGCCAGTGCAGCGACGCATGCGTGTTCGCCGGATTGCTCATGATCGACCAGACGATCCAGGCGAGCGCCGCCGTGCTGCCGAACAGCACGCGGCTCGTCATATCCCAGACGGTATGCAGACGGCGCGGCAGCCGTTCCACGCCTTGCATGGCCAGCAGCGCGAGCGGGGCGATGAACGGCAGGATGTACAACTCGCGGATCGTCGCCGAGCTTTGCAGCACGACGAAACCCGTGCACGCGAAGATCGTCGGCAGCGCCACGCGCGGATCGCGCCAGCGCCGCCATGCGCCGCCGACCAGCGCGGCCAGCGCCAGCGGCGCCGCCGGAAAACCGACGGTCAATACGGTGCGCAACACGAACAGCCGGCTCTCGCTTTCGGAGCCGAGTTGCGCGACTGAAAAACCGAAAAAGCGCCCGACGTTGTTATCCCACAGCCACACCATGAAGAGCGGCTCGGAGCGCAGATAGAAGCAGATCGGCCAGATCAGCGCGAACGGCGCGCAGACCAGCGCGGCAATGCCGAGCGCGCCCGCGAAGCTGCGGCTGCGGCAAGCCGGATACAGCACCAGCACCGCGAAGGTGGTCGCGCCGAATACCAGCGGCACAAACAGCCCCTTGGCCAGCAGCGACACGCCGACGCCCGCGCCGAACATGGCCGCGGCACTGCGCACGGCGTCGCGGCGGCGACGCACGTCGACCGGCAACAGACGCGCCTCGTCGCGCAAATGCACCAGCACCAGTTCGAACAGACCGCAGAAGCCGAGCGCCGCGCCGGCCATCAGCGCAACGTCGGTCATCATGTCGTGCACGTGTTTGACGACCACCAGCGTGCTGGCGAACAACGCGAGCGTACCGATCACGCGCAGATCGAACCAGCTCGCGGCGTTCACTGCGCGACGGGCGACGCGCGCGGTGTAGTAGACGGTCAGTGCGGCGAATAGCGCGCTGGCCAGACGCGCCGCGTCGTGCAAGGGCAGGTAGCGGCCGAACATCCACGCCAGTCCGGCGGCGACCCAGTCGTAGATCGGCGGCTTTTCGACGAAGGGCTGACCGGCGTTGGTCGGCACCACCAGATCGCCGGTGTCGAGCATGTGCTGGATGATGCCGAAGGTGTAGGTCTCGTCCTGCTTCCACGGTTCATGACCGAGGATGCCGGGCAGAATCCACGCGCACAGGATGGCCAGCGCGACGATCCAGCGCAACGCACGCGCCTTGGCGAGCGCGCGCCAGCGCCGAGCGCCGCGATCGGCGGGACGAACTGGCGCGTCGGACGGGGTCGGTTGTGCGGGGGCGCCTGCATCGGCGAAGAGGCCGTTGGGCGTACTCGTGCCTGTGCCTGTGCTTGGGTCAGCAGTCGCACCCGCTCCCGCACCGGTGTCGGCGAACTGTGCCGAGCCGGCGCGCACGTTGTCCTGAACGCCGCCGGCTGGACCGGACGACGCGGCTGCCGCGAGCGCGACAGCACCCGTGCCCAACGGCGCGGATGGGTTTTCTTGCATGAAGATCTCTAATCGCCGTAGGCGGCAACATAGGCCGCTTACTGATGTTTTTTGCCAGGTGTCGCAGGCGCTTGCATGCCACGCGATTCGCAGCGATTGTAGTCCGAGTTTATTACTGTCGATTACAGAAAATGCGGGAATCGGTGCGGCTATTTCGCACCTGACCGGGATTACTCGTCAAATTGACGGGAATCTGTAAGGCGGGGAGAAAAAGATGCTCGCGCGAAGCGGCTGGTGGGAGATGAGAGCGAGGGGGCGGAGGGGCGCGAGATGCGGCCGGCGGCGATCAAGAATGAAGGGCGAAGAGCCGCTTCCCGCTGCCGGCTGCCGGCGCGAGGGAAAACAGCGCTCAGCGACCGCCGGAAACGTCGAGCAACGCGCCCGTCACGTACGACGCTGCGTCGCTCAGCAGCCAGACGATGGATTGCGCCACTTCGTCGGCGCTGCCCGGACGGCCCAGCGGCGTGGTTGCGCCGAGCTGGGCGGCGCGCTCCGGCTTGCCGCCGCTCGCGTGGATTTCCGTGTCGATCAGGCCGGGGCGCACCGCGTTCACGCGCACGCCTTGCGGGCCGAGTTCCTTGGCGAGACCGAGCGTGAGCGTGTCGACCGCGCCTTTCGACCCCGCGTAGTCGATATATTCATTCGGCGAACCCAACCGCGACGCCGCCGACGACACGTTGACGATCACACCGCCCGCGCCGCCGCGACTCGTGGACATGCGCCGCGCCGCTTCGCGCGCGCACAGATACGCGCCGAGCACGTTGACGTCGAACATGCGCTTCAGGCGCGTGAGGTCCATGTCGGCGAGTTGGCTCGACGGCGCGACGATACCGGCGTTGTTGACGAGCGCGTCGATGCGGCCGTAGGCCTGCTGCAGCGTGTCGAACATGGCGATCACGTCGGTTTCGCTGGCGACGTCGCCGGCAATCGGCAACGCGCGGCCGCCGGCGCGCTCGACGTCGGCGGCGGTGGCTTCAGCCGCCGCGCGGTTGCTCGCGTAGTTCACACCGACGGACCAGCCGAGCGCACCCAGCAACCGGGCAGTCGCACGGCCAATGCCGCGACTGCCGCCTGTGATCAGAACCGTTTTCGTCATGGGCGTCTCGTTGGCCGGGCGCGGAGCGCGCCCGCTTTGAACTTCGAACGTCAAACGTCAAACTTCGAGATTCAAACCGCGTCGCGTTTGATCGCCCACTTGTCGCTGGCGGGCGGCTGATAGCGTTGCAGCTTGCCGATCAGTTCGACCGGATCGGCATCCACCTGCAGGATGTCGAAGTAGGTCTGACGCATGAAGCCTTCTTCCACCGTGTGCTGCAACAGGCTGATCAACGGATCGTAGAATCGGTCGATATTGAGCAGCGCCACCGGCTTCTGGTGATAGCCGAGCTGCGCCCACGTGTAGACCTCGAAGAACTCTTCGAGCGTACCCGCGCCGCCCGGCATCGCGACGAACGCGTCGGACAGATCGGCCATCATCTTCTTACGATGATGCATGTCGGGCACCACGTGCAATTCGGTCAGCCCGTCATGGCCGACCTCCTTGTTGACCAGCAGCTCAGGAATCACGCCGATCGCGCGGCCGCCTTCGGCCATCACCGTATCGGCGATCACGCCCATCAGGCCGACCTTGCCGCCGCCATAGACCAACGCGAGATCGGCTTGCACCAGCGCGCGGCCGAACGCGCGCGCCGCGTCCGCGTACAGCGGTTTGGCTCCGTTCGCGGAGCCGCAATACACACACACCGACTTCATGCTCACACGTCCTTCGGTTCGTTGCGGGGCGCGGCGCCTTCCTTCGGTGGCAGGTAGTCGTAAAACTCGCGCTTGGGCAGCTTGCCCGACACGAGGTCGTCGAAAATCTGTCGCGAGCGGCCGCGCAGATAAGGCGCCATCAGCGACACGATCTGCACGCTCACCTGATGCAGCTCCGCGCGCATCGCTTCCTGCTCGTTGTACTTGCGCGGGTTCATCACGAACTGGTACGACAGCCAGTAGGTGCCGATCACGCCCACGTTCGTGGCGATCACTTGCAGCTCTTCCGGCGTGGCGACCATTTCGCCGTCGGCGACGAGTTGCTCGCAGAACTGGCTCGCAAAACGCACCTTGTGACTGATGATCTGCTTGAAGTGCGTTTCGAGCGTGCGATTACGCGCCAGCAGGTCGTTCAGATCACGATACAGAAAACGGTAGCGCCATGTGAAATCGACCATGTACTGCAGATACGACCACATTTCGTCGATGGTCGCGCGATGGTCGTCGGGGAAACGCAGACGCTTTTCGATCTCCTGCTCGAACTGGCTGAAGATGCTGTTGATGATGTCGTCTTTGTTGCGGAAGTGGTAGTACAGGTTGCCTGGACTGATTTCCATTTCCTCGGCGATCGTCGTCGTCGTGACGTTCGGCTCGCCGATTTCGTTGAAGAGCTTCAACGAGAGTTCGAGAATCCGTTCGCGCGTGCGGCGGGGAGGTTTGGCTTCCATGTCGTCCGGCCCTGGTTTCGCCGGGCTGGGCGCTTGGGCGGCATGCCGCTGCTGCGTGATCCACCCGGACGCGGTTGGTATATTGAGTGCCCTCAAATCTGCCGTTGTGCGGCAGATCCCTGCGGGGCAAGAAAAACCTGGGGACGACCCAGCGTTTTCTTGTGGGACTGTCGGACGATTATAAACCGACCGTTCTTATACCAAACAGATACTCAGGGTTTTCATTCTTTCGGACGCCTTGCGCCGGTGCGCCGAGTGTGTTTTTCACGTGTTTTCAGGCGGTTTTCGCACGCTATGCGCGCAAGCGTCCATCACCACCGGCCGATCCAATGCACGACGAGCGGTCCGACGATCAGCCCCCACGTCATCACGCACATGCCGAGCGCGACCATCACCGCCGCGCTGCCGAGATCCTTCGCGCGGCGCGATAGCTCATGACGTTCCAGCGATATACGATCGATCGCGGCTTCCACGCTCGAGTTCAGCAACTCGACGATCAGCACCAGCAGCACCGAGCCGAGCAGTAGCACGCGCGATACGGGTTCGACCGGCACGAGCACGCCGCACGGAATCAGGATCGCCGCGAGCGTCAATTCCTGACGGAACGCGCTTTCTTCGCGGATCGCGACACGAAACCCGGCGAGCGAGTTTTTCATCGCGTGCCAGGCGCGGGTGAGGCCGCGATTGCCTTTGTACGGATTGAAGGGCAGCGGCGCGAGCGGGTCGTCGGGGCTGAGCGGTTCGTGCTGCGTGTCGTTCGTGTTGTTCGTGTTCGCGTGGTTGGCGTTCACGTTGCTTGCGTCCGCGCGACTCGTACTCGCACCCGCATGCGTCGCGCCGTTCACGCTGTTCAATCCCTGCGCGCGCTCCGCATGATCCGGCGTGCCGGGTTCGCTCACGTCGTCGAACGGTTCGATGTTCGTCGTCTCGCTCGCGCCGTCGATAGCGCGTAGCGCGCGTGGGGCGGCGCGCGCCGCGGTGGATTGTCTGATTGGCATGGACAGCTCGGCGCGCCGCGTCAGGCGGCGGCGCTTTCCTCTCGGTACGACGTGCGCGGCAGCGGCTTCAGATGGGCGGCGAACTGTTCCGAGGCCGCGGTCCACGAGAAGCGCTCTGCCCACGCGCGTGCATGGTTACGATCGATCTTCAGGGCTTCGAGGCAGGCCTCGCGCAGGTCTTCGTGCATCGCACCCGCGCCGCCGTTGCCGAGTACATCGATCGGACCGGTGACGGGATACGCCGCGACCGGCGTACCGCAGGCGAGCGCTTCGAGCAGCACCAGCCCGAAGGTGTCGGTACGGCTCGGGAACACGAAGACGTCGGCGGCAGCATACACCTTGGCCAGTTCGGCTTGCGTCAGCACACCCAGATAATTCGCCTGCGGATAGCGCGACTTCAGTTCGGCGAGCGCGGGGCCTTCACCGGCAACCCACTTCGAGCCGGGCAGATCGAGCTTCAGAAAAGCCTCGACGTTTTTCTCGACGGCGACGCGGCCCACGTACAGAAAAATCGGCCGCGCGCTATTGAGCACCTTCGAGTCCATCTGGTGAAAAATTTCCAGATCGACGCCGCGGGTCCACAGCACCACATTCGTGAAGCCGAATTTTTCGAGGTCGGTCTTGACCACCGGCGTAGGCGCCATCACCGCCAGCGAAGGCTTGTGGAACCAGTGCAGGAACTTGTAGGTGAGGCCGATCGGAATGCCGAAGCGCGCCTGCACATACTCCGGAAAGCGCGTGTGATAAGCGGTCGTGAAGGGCAGCTTGTGCTTGATCGCGTAATTGCGCGCGGCCATGCCGAGCGGGCCTTCAGTGGCAATGTGCAGCGCGTCGGGCGCGAACCCGTCGATCCGTTCGTGCAGCTTGCGGCGCGGCAGCAGCGACAGGCGGATCTCGGGGTAAGTCGGGCAGGGGATCGTCCTGAATTCGAGCGGCGTCAGCAGATCGACGTTGTGGCCGAGTGCGGTGAGTTCGCGGGTGGTGTTTTTCAGCGTACGCACGACGCCATTGACCTGCGGTTCCCATGCGTCGGTGACGATCATGATCTTCATCGGTGTTGGCCCTATGAAAGTTGAGAGGGACTACGCGGTCGCCCGAGCCTTTTGCACATCGACTTCCGGGGAGCGCATCACAGTCCAGTAGATCACCTTGAGTTCGCCTTCATACGTCTCGACCAGCGCGGAGAGACTTTCCACCCAGTCGCCGTCGTTGCAATACAGCACGCCGTCGATGTCGCGGATCTCGGCTTTGTGGATGTGTCCGCAGACCACGCCGTCGCAGCCGCGGCGGCGCGCTTCGTCGGTCATCACGCGTTCGAACGAGGAGATAAAATTCACCGCGTTCTTCACCTGATGCTTCAGGTATTGCGACAGCGACCAGTACGGGAAGCCGAGCCGGCTGCGGATCCGGTTGAACCAGCGGTTCAGGATCAGGATCATCGTGTAGAGCGTGTCGCCGAGATACGCGAGCCACTTGGCGTGCTGGATCACGCCGTCGAACAGATCGCCGTGCACGATCCACAGGCGTTTGCCGACGAGCGTCGTGTGGAACGCCTCGCCGCGCACGTGGATGTCGCCGAACGCGAGGTCGCAGAACTGGCGCGCGGCTTCGTCGTGATTGCCCGGCACGTAGACGACCTGGGTGCCTTTGCGGGCTTTGCGGAGGATTTTCTGCACCACGTCGTTATGCGCCTGCGGCCAGTACCAGCCCTTCTTCAACTGCCAGCCGTCGATGATGTCGCCGACGAGGTACAGATACTCCGACTCGTTGTGGCGCAGGAAGTCGAGCAGATAGGGCGCCTGGCAGCCGCTCGAACCGAGATGGATGTCGGACAGCCAGATGGTGCGGTAACGATGCGGCTCGGCATGGTCGTCGTCGTGATGACCGGCGGAAGCGTCGAGCGGCAAGGAGGCCATAGGCAGCGGCAAGCCGTGACTGGGGTTGGGTTCCGGGCGGAACGCGACGGGGTCGACGCTCGGGCCGGTTTGGCGGAACAGGGAAGTCGCGGACGTTTTGGGGTCCATGGCTCACGCGTCGAGTTGCAGTGACCGTATTGAGCCTGGCTCGCGTGACTGTGCCGTGACAGTCACGAGAAGTTCTTATTACTGCGGGGAGGGTTTGCGGCGAGTGGCAGCGGGGAGGCGGGGCGACGTCGAGGGACGGTGGTCCGCGGGGCAGGGCGTGTGGGGTTAAGGCGGGAAGGGTGCGCGCGTTAGCTTGACGCTAAACGCCGATTACCTTGGTGCCGGCGAGGCGGTCGTGCAGGAACTGGCGCTGCGGATCGAAGCGGCCCGTGGCGGCCCACAGCACGAACCAGATACCGGCGATCAGCAGCGTCTGCGGCAGCTTGAGCCCAAGCAGCGGATGCAGTGCGAGCGGCGGCAGAAACCATAGCCACGTCAGCACGTAACGGACGATTGCGCGGCCGGTGGAAAGCGTCGCGCCGTTGGCGGCGACTACGCGCAGGCGCCAGGTTTTCATCGGCAGGGTCTGGCCGCTGTGGGTCCAGAACCACACGAAGTACACGCCGACCACGAGCCCGATCCAGGCCGCCAGCAGGTTGTGGTGAGTCAGACCGTTGCGTTGCTGCGTGAGCGTGCTGAACAGATAACCGGCGATGAACACCACGCCGAACAGGATCACCGCTTCGTAGAGCAACGCCGCGAGGCGCCGTCGAACGGTCGGGGCGATGCTGGGCGCATCAACGGGCAGTGTCGGGGTGGCGAGCGGCTGGGACACGGGCGGGCCGGATCAGGAGCCGTTGAAAATCGACGGCGCTTCGGCCGGCGAAACCGGCACCGGCGTGGCGGGTACGAAGCTGCCTGCGGCGGGAATCGCCGGTGCGACGGCGGCCGGACTCGGCAGCGTCGCGGCGGCTGCGGCGCTGGCCGTGGCAGCACCGCTTGCGCCATGTTCACGCGCATTGACGAGACGATCGATACCCTTGATCTCGGTGCGGCCCGACGGCGGCGCACTGATCACACTCGGCCGACGCTTGCGTTCGCTCGCCGCGAGCCGTTCCTTCTGCTCTTCGGGCAACTGCTGATAGGTCTTCCACGCGTTCTGACGAGTCTCGCGCGGCAGCTCCTTCGACACCTGGTAATTTTCACGCGCGACGCGCCGCTGATCGGGCGTCATGCGCACCCATTCAGTCATGCGATCGTGCAGGCGCTTTTGCGCATCGGGCGACATTTTCGGGTAACGCGACGCGATCTTGATCCATTTGCGCTTGCGTTCGTCACTGAACGAATCCCAAAGGGGTTCGAACGGCGCAAGCGCGATATGGTCGGCCGAACTAAGGCGCGACCAAGCCATCGGACTTTTGCTGCCGGGCAGGCCCGGCAGTTCAACGGCGAGCGTGGGCGCGGGCGCCTTGGCGGTAGCCGTGTTGCCGCCCGCAGCGGGGGCGCTGGGCGTGGAGGGGCTCGGGTAAAAGCGCGGATAGGTCGCGGCGAACGACACCAGGGCCGCGATCGTACATCCGAAAACAACGGCCAGGCCGCGCTTGTAACTCACCCGAAGAATCTCCCGCTCAGTGGGCGCGTGAAAGATACGCGTTGAAGCCGTGGTCAAGGTAGGCATTGAGCGGCAGATCGTCGCTTAGCATGGCGGCATCAATATCGGCGAGTTCGGCGGTGCGCTGCTGGTCTTCCCAGTAGGCAATCCCCACCAGGCTCACGACCAGCGCGACGAGCGGCCACGCGAGCGCGAAGCGGCGCAGCGGCGAGCGGCGGCGCTGCGGCAATTCGACCGGCGGCATGCCAGCCGGCATGCCCGCGCCGGCGAAGGCCGGTACGAACACCGGCGCGCTCACCGCTTCGGGCTTCTTGCGGGCGAGCGCGGCACGGCGCGCCGCGGCGAGCCGGTCGACGGTGGCGGTGGGAATGCTGGCGGCGTTTTCGTCGAGCGCGCGGCGCATTTGGCGGGCGAACTCGAGTTCTTTGGTTTCCAGGGAGCTCATAGCGTGATTCCTTTAGCCTTGAGCGCTTGCGCCAGCGTGTGGGTGGCCCGCGAGCAGTGCGTCTTCACACTACCTTCGGAGCAGCCCATCGCGGCGGCAGTCTCGGCGACATCCATATCTTCCCAATAACGCATGAGAAACGCCTCCCGTTGACGTGCCGGTAACTTTTGGATCTCGTCGTCGATTAACTGCAGAACCTGTTCGCGTTCGAGTTTTTGTTCGTTGCTCTCCGAGCCCGCCGAGCCTTGCTGGGCTTCGAATGTTTCGAGCGGGTCGAAATCCTCGTCGTCGGCGTTGCCGAGCGACGAAAACAGACTCACCCAAGTGTTCCGTACTTTCGCACGACGGAAATAGTCGTGCATCGCATTCTGCAGAATACGCTGAAACAGCAGCGGAAGTTCGGCCGCCGGACGGTCGCCATATTTTTCGGCGAGCTTGATCATCGCGTCCTGCACGATATCTAGCGAGGCGTCGTCGTCCCGCACGGCGTAGACCGTCTGCTTGAATGCGCGCCTTTCGACGCCCGCCAAAAAATCGGCGAGTTCCTTGTCTGATGCCATCCGTTGGGGGTCGGCGCAGCGAGCGTGCGCGTAATCGGTCGAAAAATGTCGTAAAACTCGCGGATGCTAACAAACTTTTGCGCCGCTGGGGCGAAACGTGATCCACCTTGCATTTCTATAACAAGCTTTCGGTCGATCTGGAGCGACGGGAGAGATTCGGGGGCAGGGCGCTCAGGCAATATTTGCTTGACCGCGTGGGCGTCAGCAGATATCTTCGCTGGTTCGCAACACAAGTGATTTGTCTCAATTGAGGTGTGGCCCAAGAAGCTCACCTGTCAACTGGACGCGCAGCTTGAACCCGAGCCACAAGCCCGGCAGAGAGCACCCGATCAAATTTTTGCCGAAATTTCGAAAGGTGAATAAATGAATATGCCCAGCGCGGAATTCTCCACGTCGGATACGACTCCTCATCCCGAAGCTGACTCTATCGGCGCCACCGTGCTCATGAAGGCACTGGCCGACGAAGACGTCGAGTTCATCTGGGGCTATCCCGGCGGCTCGGTACTTTATATTTACGACGAGCTGTACAAGCAGGACAAATTCCAGCACGTTCTGGTACGCCACGAGCAGGCCGCGGTCCACGCAGCCGACGCTTACGCGCGTTCCACCGGCAAGGTTGGCGTGTGCCTCGTGACGTCCGGTCCGGGCGTCACCAATGCGGTTACCGGCATCGCTACCGCCTACATGGATTCGATCCCGATGGTCGTGATCAGCGGCCAGGTGCCGACTGCCGCGATCGGCCAGGACGCGTTCCAGGAGTGCGACACGGTCGGCATCACGCGTCCCTGCGTGAAGCACAACTTCCTCGTGAAAGATGTGCGCGACCTCGCCGCTACCGTCAAGAAAGCTTTCTTCATTGCCCGTACCGGCCGTCCCGGCCCGGTGCTGATCGACATTCCGAAAGACGTGTCGAAGACGCCGTGCCAGTACGAACCGTTGAAGAGCGTGTCGCTGCGCTCGTATAACCCGGTCACGAAAGGCCACTCGGGGCAGATTCGCAAGGCCGTGTCGTTGTTGCTGGGCGCGAAGCGTCCGTACATCTACACCGGCGGTGGCATCATCCTCGCGGACGCAGCGCGTGAATTGAACCAGTTCGCCGACCTGCTCGGCTATCCGGTCACCAACACGCTGATGGGTCTGGGCGGCTACCGCGCGAGCGACAAGAAATTCCTCGGCATGCTCGGCATGCACGGCACGTACGAAGCCAACATGGCCATGCAGCACTGCGACGTGCTGATCGCCATCGGCGCGCGCTTCGACGACCGTGTGATCGGCGATCCGGCGCACTTCGCGTCGCGTCCGCGCAAGATCATCCATATCGACATCGATCCTTCTTCCATCTCCAAGCGCGTCAAGGTCGACATTCCGATCGTCGGCGACGTGAAGGAAGTGCTGAAGGAGCTGATCGAGCAGTTGCAAACGGCCGAGCATGGGCCCGACACCGCGGCGCTCGCCGACTGGTGGAAGGACATCGAAGCCTGGCGCGCCAAAGACTGCCTGAAGTTCGACCGCAAGAGCGACATCATCAAGCCGCAGTACGTGGTGGAAAAGGCGTGGGAACTGACCGACGGCAATGCCTTCGTGTGTTCCGACGTCGGCCAGCACCAGATGTGGGCGGCGCAGTTCTATCGCTTCAACAAGCCGCGTCGCTGGATCAATTCCGGCGGTCTCGGCACGATGGGCTTCGGCCTGCCGGCGGCGATGGGCGTGAAGATGGCGCACCCGGACGACGACGTGCTCTGCATCACGGGCGAAGGCTCGATCCAGATGTGTATCCAGGAACTCTCGACCTGCAAGCAGTACGAGACTCCGGTGAAGATCATCTCGCTGAACAACCGCTATCTGGGCATGGTGCGCCAGTGGCAGCAGATCGAATACAGCAAGCGCTATTCGCATTCGTACATGGATGCATTGCCGGATTTCGTGAAGCTCGCCGAAGCGTACGGCCACGTCGGTATCCGTGTCGAACACACGGCCGACGTCGAACCGGCGTTGAAGGAAGCGCTGCGCCTGAAAGATCGCACGGTGTTTCTCGATTTCCAGACCGATCCGACCGAAAACGTCTGGCCGATGGTCCAGGCCGGCAAGGGCATCACCGAGATGCTCATGGGTTCGGAAGATCTATAACGACGGCTTGAGTGCCGGCTTCGTCACGCGTGCCGTCAAAAACGGCAAACGCGGGCGAAGCGGCGCGAATCCGCTCGCAGACATCGACAAAACATCTGGAAGAAGCGAATCATGAGACACATCATTTCAGTCCTGCTGGAAAACGAACCGGGCGCGTTATCACGCGTGGTGGGCTTGTTCTCGGCACGCGGCTACAACATTGAAACCTTGACGGTGGCTCCGACCGAAGACCGTTCGCTGTCGCGCATGACCATCGTCTCCATTGGCTCGGACGACGTGATCGAACAGATCACGAAGCATCTGAACCGCCTGATCGAGGTGGTGAAAGTGGTCGACCTTACCGAGGGCGCCCACATCGAGCGCGAGCTGATGTTGATCAAGGTGAGGGCGGTCGGCAAGGAACGTGAGGAAATGAAGCGGATGTCGGATATTTTCCGCGGCCGCATCATCGACGTCACCGAAAAGACCTACACGATCGAACTGACGGGCGCGAGCGAGAAGCTCGACGCCTTCATCGAAGGGATCGACTCCACGGCGATTCTCGAAACCGTCCGTACGGGTGGTTCGGGCATCGGTCGCGGCGAGCGCATTCTGAAGGTGTGACGCTCAACGCCAACCCGTCTCGATCAAGGCCGGGCGGAGCCTTAAAAATCCCGCCAGGCAGCACAACATTCGCAGTATTTGAATTTCACAGTTATCACCGAATTTAGCCAAGGAACCGACATGAAAGTTTTCTACGACAAGGACGCTGACCTCTCCCTCATCAAGGGCAAGCAAGTCACCATCATCGGCTATGGCTCGCAAGGCCATGCGCACGCGCTGAACCTGAAGGAAAGCGGCGTGAACATCACGGTCGGTCTGCGTAAGGGCGGCGCATCGTGGAGCAAGGCTGAAAACGCCGGCCTGCAAGTCAAGGAAGTGGCTGAAGCCGTGAAGGGCGCGGACGTCGTCATGATGCTGCTGCCGGACGAGCAGATCGCCGAAGTCTACGCAAAAGAAGTGCACGGTAACGCCAAGCAAGGCGCGGCGCTGGCCTTCGCGCACGGCTTCAACGTGCATTACGGTCAAGTGATTCCGCGTGCTGACCTCGACGTGATCATGATCGCGCCGAAGGCACCGGGCCACACGGTTCGCGGCACGTACTCGCAAGGTGGCGGCGTGCCGCACCTGATCGCGGTCGCACAAGACAAATCGGGTGCAGCACGTGACATCGCGTTGTCATACGCAGCGGCGAACGGCGGCGGCCGTGCCGGCATCATCGAAACCAACTTCCGCGAAGAAACGGAAACCGACCTGTTCGGCGAACAAGCCGTGCTGTGCGGCGGTACGGTCGACCTGATCAAGGCCGGCTTCGAAACGCTGGTGGAAGCGGGCTACGCGCCGGAAATGGCGTACTTCGAATGCCTGCACGAACTGAAGCTGATCGTCGACCTGATCTATGAAGGCGGCATCGCCAACATGAATTACTCGATCTCGAACAACGCCGAATACGGCGAGTACGTGACGGGTCCGCGCATCGTGACGGCTGAAACGAAGAAGGCGATGAAGGCCGTGCTGACCGACATTCAGACGGGCGAGTACGCGAAGAGCTTCATCATTGAAAACAAGGCCGGCGCACCGACGCTGCAATCGCGCCGCCGCCTGACGGCTGAACACCAGATCGAAACGGTCGGTGCGAAGCTGCGTTCGATGATGCCGTGGATCGCCGCCAACAAGCTGGTCGACCAGTCGAAGAACTAAGCTAGTCACCGCTTTTGCCCGGTGCGGCGCCAAGCCGCAAACGTAACGAAAGAGCCGGGCAGATCAAAAAGCCGTCCAAGGGTGCTGAACCCTGGGCGGCTTTTGCTATCCTACGGTTTTACAAAAACACAGAAGCCATTCATGAATTACCCTCATCCGATCATCGCGCGAGAAGGCTGGCCGTTCATCGCCATCGCGGCCGTCGTTGCACTACTGGTTCACTTCTTCGCGGGGTTCGGCATTTCATGGCTGTTCTGGCTGCTGCTGATCTTCGTCGTCCAGTTCTTCCGCGACCCCGCACGTCCCATCCCCACTCAGGCGAATGCGGTGCTGTGTCCGGCGGACGGCCGTATCGTCGCAGTCGAGACCGCGCATGATCCGTATGCCAATCGTGAAGCGCTGAAGATCAGTGTGTTCATGAACGTGTTCAACGTCCACTCGCAACGCTCGCCAGTGGATGGCGCGATTTCCAAGGTCGAATATTTCCCGGGCGCGTATCTGAATGCCGCGGTGGATAAAGCGTCGACGGAAAACGAACGCAATGCGGTGGTGATCGAAATGGCCGGCGGCCAGACGGTGACCTCGGTGCAGATCGCCGGTCTGATCGCGCGGCGCATTCTTTGCTACGTTCGGGCGGGTGAGCCGCTCACGCGTGGTCAACGTTATGGATTCATCCGGTTCGGTTCGCGAGTCGACGTGTATCTGCCGGTGGGCAGCCGTCCGCGTGTGTCGATCGGCGAGAAGGTTTCGGCGTCGTCCACGATCCTCGCTGAACTATAAAGCGGCACCAAGGAGGTTTTCCGAATGGCCGCATTCAAACCGCGTCGCCCCCGCAACAGCGGACCGCTGCCGCGTCCGTTTCGCCGTAACAAGCCGATGGTGGCGGAGGGCGCGGTCGACAGCCGGCGCGCGCAACGTCAGCAGTTCCTGAGAAAGCGCGGCATTTATCTGCTGCCCAACGCGTTCACCACCGCGGCGCTGTTCTGCGGCTTCTTCGCCGTCGTGCAGGCCATGAACGTGCGCTTCGAAGTCGCGGCCATCGCGATCTTCGTCGCGATGGTGCTCGACGGCATGGACGGCCGCGTCGCGCGTATGACGCATACGCAAAGCGCGTTCGGCGAGCAGTTCGACAGCCTGTCGGACATGGTGTCGTTCGGCGTCGCGCCGGCGCTCGTCATGTACGAATGGATTCTGAAGGACCTCGGCCGCTGGGGTTGGCTCGCGGCGTTCGTCTACTGCTCGGGCGCGGCGCTGCGTCTGGCGCGTTTCAACACGAATATCGGCGTGGTCGACAAGCGTTTCTTCCAGGGCATGCCGAGCCCGGCCGCCGCGGCGCTGATCGCCGGTTTCGTGTGGCTCGCCACCGACAACCGCGTGCCGCTCAAGCTGGTCTGGCTGCCGTGGGTCGCCTTCGTGCTGACCATCTACGCCGGCGTGACGATGGTGTCGAACGCGCCGTTCTATAGCGGCAAGGCGCTGGACGTGCGGCATCGCGTGCCGTTCGGCGTGATTCTGCTGGTGGTGCTGACGTTCGTGCTGGTGTCGTCCGATCCGCCGCTGATGCTGTTCGGCCTGTTCGTGCTGTATGGTCTGTCGGGCTATGTGTTCTGGGGTTACCAGGCGCTGCGCGGCCGCGCCAATCCGGCGCGTTCGGTGGTGCGGGACCGGTAAGTTCGAGCAAAAGCGGGCGTCTTTCAACCTGGATGCAACATGACAAAACGGCGGCCGGAAGGCCGCCGTTTTTCGTTGTGCGGAGCCCGTCGGCAGCGCCCCGCAGGCAGGTTCGGCGCTAATTGCACGGCAGGGGGAATGCCGTTATAGTCGTTCGTTGAATACGTTCACACGCCGCTTTTGATGCGCCACGTGCCTCGTCAGGCCGGCGCGTCATCCAGCGTGCCAGCGCGTGGCTCGCGCTGATCGTCGCACGAATTGTCGCGTGAGTCGTATTCGCCCGCCGCTCCGTTTGCCGCGTCTGTGGCCGAACGTCGCCAGCGGTGGCGCGGAAACCTCCGGACACCCCCATTCCAAGATCCGATCCCCACAATTGAACGACTCCTCAGGAGACCCGACATGTCCGACAAACTGATCATATTCGACACCACCTTGCGCGACGGCGAACAATCGCCCGGCGCGTCGATGACGAAAGAAGAAAAAATCCGCATCGCGAAGCAGCTTGAACGGATGAAAGTGGACGTCATCGAAGCCGGCTTCGCGGCAAGCTCGAACGGCGACTTCGACGCGATCCAGACCATTGCGGGCATGATCAAGGACAGCACGATCTGCTCGCTGGCCCGCGCGAACGACAAAGACATCCAGCGCGCCGCCGACGCGCTCAAGCCGGCCGATCATTTCCGCATCCACACGTTCATCGCCACGTCGCCGCTGCACATGGAGAAGAAGCTGCGCATGACGCCGGACCAGGTGTTCGAGCAGGCGAAGCTGGCGGTGCGTTTCGCCCGCAAATTCACGGACGACGTCGAGTTCTCGCCGGAAGACGGCAGCCGCTCGGACATGGACTTTCTGTGCCGCGTGCTCGAGGCGGTGATCGCCGAAGGCGCGACCACCATCAACATCGCGGATACGGTCGGTTACGGCGTGCCGGAGTTGTACGGCCAGTTGGTGAAAACGCTGCGCGAGCGCATTCCGAACTCGCACAAGGCGGTGTTCTCGGTGCATTGCCACAACGATCTCGGCATGGCGGTGGCGAACTCGCTGGCCGGCGTGCAGATTGGCGGCGCGCGTCAGGTGGAGTGCACGATCAACGGTCTCGGCGAGCGCGCGGGCAATACGTCGCTCGAAGAAATCGTGATGGCGGTGAAGACCCGCAAGGATTATTTTGGTCTCGAAGTGGGCCTCGACACGACGCAGATCGTGCCGGCGTCGAAACTGGTGTCGCAAATCACCGGTTTCGTCGTGCAGCCGAACAAGGCGGTGGTCGGCGCGAACGCGTTCGCGCACGCGTCCGGTATTCACCAGGACGGCGTGCTGAAGGCGCGCGATACCTACGAAATCATGCGTGCCGAAGACGTGGGCTGGAGCGCGAACAAGATCGTGCTCGGCAAGCTGTCGGGACGCAACGCGTTCAAGCAGCGTCTGCTGGAGCTGGGCCTTCCGCAGGACAGCGAGGCGGAGTTGAACACCGCGTTCGCGCGCTTCAAGGAACTGGCGGATCGCAAGTCGGAAATCTTCGACGAAGACATCATCTCGATCGTCACCGAGGAATCGGCGGCCGCGCAGGAAAAGGAGCACTACAAGTTCCTGTCGCTGTCGCAGCATTCGGAAACCGGCGAGCAGCCACACGCGAAGATCGTGTTCTCGGTGGAAGGCAAAGAGATCACCGGCGAAGCGCGCGGCAACGGCCCCGTTGACGCCACGCTCAATGCGATCGAAACCGAAGTGGGCAGCGGTTCGGAGCTGCTGCTGTACTCGGTGAACGCGATCACCACCGGCACGCAGGCGCAGGGCGAAGTGACCGTGCGCCTGTCGAAGAGCGGGCGTATCGTCAACGGCGTCGGCACCGATCCGGATATCGTCGCGGCCTCCGCTAAGGCATATATCTCGGCGCTCAACAAGTTGTATTCGAACGTCGACAAGTTGAATCCGCAACGTTCGGAGTGAGCGAGACGAACGCGGGGCGCTGAAAGCGCGACCGTGTAGCCGTAGAAAAAAAGCCCCGTGTGTCTTGAATGGCACGGGGCTTTTTCGTTTGGCAACCCGTGCGCTATTCCGCCGCCGCACGCCGCATCGACCAGCCACGCGCCGCGCGCGCCTGTGCCTGAACCTGATGCCGTACCTCGACCGCGATCCCGCGGCGCGGCGCATCGGCCACGAACGTATCGAGCAGTTCGCGCACATCGTGATCGACGAAATCGGCACGCGTCGCGTCGACGATCAACGTGGCGCCGTCGGGAATCTGCTGCAGATAATGTTTGAGCGGCACCTTGCCGAGAAACGACACGTCTTTGCGAAACGACAGCAGATAGTGATCGCCGTGCTGCGCCAGCACGATCGGACCGCGCAGGTTCGCAACCAGCGCGAGCAGCACGCTGCACAGAATGCCGAGCACGATGCCGATCAGCAGATCGGTCGCGAGCACGCCGACCAGCGTGACGACAAACGGTGCGAATGGCGCGAAACCTTGCCGGGCAATCGCAACGAATAACGACGGCTTGGCGAGTTTCACGCCCGTGAAAATCAGGATCGCCGCGAGACAGGCGAGCGGAATCAGATTGATGACGCTGGTGAGCGCGAACACGCTGACCAGCAGCAACACGCCGTGAACGATCGCCGACAGCCGGCTCTGCGCGCCCGCATGCACGTTCGCCGAACTGCGCACGATCACCGACGTGATCGGCAAGCCACCGATCGCGCCCGCAATCAGGTTGCCCACGCCTTGCGCCTTCAGTTCGCGATCCGGCGGCGCGGCGCGGCGCTGGGGATCGATCTGCTCGACGGCTTCGAGACTCAGCAGCGTTTCGAGACTCGCAACGATCGCCAGCGTGATGGCCACGCGCCAGATGTCCGGATTGACGAGTTGCGCGAAGTGCGGCCCGAAGTCGGCCCATTGAAGCGCTACCTGCAACGCCGCGAACGATTCCAGCGACGGCAGCGCAACACGGTGTTCGGCCGGCGGCGCGAACGAAGGCGCGAGCACGCTGAGCAGCAAAGTCGCGCCGATCCCGAGCAACACGACGGCGAGCGGCGCGGGCAGCAAACGCACGAGCTTGAAGCGTCGCATGGCGCGGGTTTCCCAGCCGACCAGAATCGCCAGCGACAACAATGTGATGACACAGGCCGCGAGCGAGATCGAGCCGAACGGCGTGGCGATCGCGCCGGCGGCTTGCGCGCCGGACGCCGCGGACGAAGCCGATGAAGCCGATGAAGCCGATGAAGCCGATGAAGCGGACGACGCCCCGCCCAGCCCCAGCGCGAGCGGGAACTGCTTGACGATCAGCAGCACGCCGATCGCGGCCAGCATGCCTTTGATCACCGGCGACGGCACATACGCCGCGAATCGCCCGGCCTTGAGCATGCCGAAGCCGAACTGGATCGCGCCGGACAGCAGCACGGCCAGCAGGAACGCGGAAAAACTGCCGAGCTGCGCGATCCCGTCGACGACGATCACGACGAGGCCCGCTGCCGGACCGCTTACGCTCAGGCGCGAACCGCTCAGCACGGCCACCACCAGACCGCCGACGATACCCGAAACGAGCCCCGCGAACGGTTCGACGCCCGAAGCGTTAGCGATGCCTAGACAAAGCGGCAGCGCCACCAGAAAAACGACCGTGCCCGCAAGCAGGTCGCGCTGAAACGTGGAGAAGAAAGCGCGTAGATTCATGGTGTCCGTGCAGTGAGAGGTAAGACGCTGGCGCGCGGCTTGGGTGGTTGGCGAGGACGGAACTGTTGCTGACTACCGGGTCGGCTGCGAAAGCTGCGGCGCGTGCACGCCCGCATGCATGCGCGTGATGCGCGTGATGCGCTCGATGCGGCATTCGTCAGCGCGGGTTAGCGCTCCTTTGTGCTCTTCAGCGCTCTTTACCGTTAAGCCGCGCTATGCGCAGCGGTCGCGCAGGTCATCGCGTCGTCGGCTTCGTAGCCCGACGTGAGCACCTTGATGCGGCCGTCTTCGAGCGCAAAGATCCAGCCGTGGACGAGCGGCGCCGGACCGGCTTCCTGCACGATCGGATGCGCGCGTAAGCGGCGCACCTGGTCCAGCACATTGAGTTCGGCGAGATGGTCGATGCGCTCACGCTCGGTCGCGCGGCCGTCGAGTTCGTCGCGATGCGCGCCCGCCAGCGCGCACAACGGCGCGATCCGGCGATTCACGTGCGGCAGGCTCGGTTCCGGCGGCAGCAGCGCGGCACGCACCCCGCCGCAGCCGTAGTGACCGCAGACGATCACATGCCCGACCTTCAGCACCTTCACCGCGTATTCGAGGACGCTCGCGGAGTTGTCGTCGTCCGGCTGAAACAGGTTGGCGATATTGCGATGGACGAACAGGTCGCCCGGCTCGCAATGCGTGATGGTTTCGGCGGGCACGCGGCTGTCCGAGCAGCCGATCCACAGCACGTGCGGGTTTTGCCCGCGAACCAGATCACGAAAAAACGCGGGATTGCGCACGGCGGTTTCGTGCGCCCATGCAACGTTGGCGACCAGCAGGCGTTTGGGACGGTTCATCGATAGCGGCTCCGTGAGTGGGGCGCATTGATCCGGCTGAGTTTCGCGACGGCTGTGCTCGCCTGTCAGCGAGCGGTTCCGTCGGGTCAGCGGATATCGAATCAATGCTTACGAATGCCTTTCTATCAAAAAATAAATCCGGCAGGCGAGAAATAAAATTCGCTTGCATGCGAAATAAATAAAAAAAAGCCGCCTGGGGAGGCGGCTTTCGTAGATCCATACGGACCGGTTCGAGCGAATGCTTAGAACAGGCCGCGGCGATCGGGATCATGCAACGGATCCGGCGTTTTCTGGGTGGTCCGCAGAATGCCCTGATCGTCGAAATAAAAGCTGTACATCATGTACCACACGTTGTCTTCCTGATAACGGTAGGTCCAGACCTGGCGCTTCATGAGCGGGAAGTACGCGGTTTCGACCGGTCGGCCGAAATTCACCAGCACGTCGCTCTTGGTCCATTTGCCGATTTCCGCCCGGTAGAACTCGTTGGGCTGCAGCACCTGGCGGACATTGACGATCTTGCCCGAGGCGTCGATGTCGGCGGCGGTGGTGGTTTCGCCCATCGGCTGGGTCGGCCACATCAGCCGTTTGCCGCCGTTCGGCAGGTCGTAGCTTTCGCGCGGCGGCCCGAGGCGCGTGACGATGGTCGATTCGTCGGCGCCTGCCTGGAATTGTTGCCAGGGTTGCGCGCAGCCGGCGAGCGCCAGCGCGCTCAGGCAGACGAGCGCCGCGCGGCGCAGGCGCGAAGCTGCTTGAACGCCGACGGCCGGCGCTCCGGTCGAAGCCGCCGTCAAGGCGTGGCGGTTGAACATGAATTCCTCCGATGGCATTTGAGTCGCGGTTTTTATCATCGAGACCCGGTATTTTGACACGCGCTGCGGCGAAACAGCGGCGCTTCGTGCAAGGCCGCCCGGTCAGTACAGTAACGCTTGCGGCGGCTTGCTTATTCCGTCTCGAACGACCTATGATCCGCGCTTCGACGAATCAAGCGGGGCGATCACAATGGCGAAGTGGCAACGGGCGGCAGCAGCGGCGCTGGCAGCGATGTCGATGGCGGCGGCGGGTTACGCCGTGGCGCAAACGGGTGGCAAACCGACCGGCGCCCCAATCCAGCTTGCGCTGATCGAAGGCATGTCCGGTCCATTCGCGAACGCCGGCGCCGCGGTGGAGCGCAATCTGCGCTTCGGCGTCGAGCAGGTGAACGCGCAGGGCGGCGTGAAACTCGCCGACGGCGCGCATCCGTTCGAACTGGTCGTGCTGGACAGTAAAGGCAGCGCCGAAGAGGCGCTCACGCAACTGCGCGCGGCCGCCGACCGCCATATCGGCTACATCATGCAAGGCAACAGTTCGGCGGTCGCCGCCGCGCTGATCGGCGCGATCGACAAGCAGAACAGCCGCGAGCCGGCCAACCGCGAGCTGTTCCTCAACTATTCCGCCGACGACCCCGCGTTGACCAACGCCAACTGCAGCTTCTGGCACTTCCGCTTCGACGCGCACGCGGGCATGCGCATGGATGCGCTGGCCGATGTGATCCAGCGCGACAAGGCGGTGAAGAAGGTCTACCTGCTGAACCAGGACTACAGTTTCGGCCACGACGTCAGCAGCCTCGCGCGGTCCACGCTGGCGGCGAAGCGCCCGGATATCGTGGTGGTCGGCGACGAGTTCCATCCGATCGGCCGCGTGAAGGATTTCGCGCCGTATATCGCGAAGATCCGCGCGAGCGGCGCCGATGCCGTGATCACGGGCAACTGGGGCAACGACCTGACGCTGCTGGTCAAGGCGGCGCGCGAGCAGGGCCTGGACACGAAGTTTTATACGTTCTACGGCAACAGCCTCGGCGCGCCGGCCGCGCTCGGCGACGCCGGCGTCAAACACGTGATCGCCGTGGCCGACTGGCACCCGAACGCCGGTGGCGCAGCGTCCGACGCCTGGTACGCCGCGTTCCGGGCCCGTTTCCCGGCCGCCCAGGACGATTACCCGGTGCTGCGCATGCCGCTGATGATCGAAACCCTCGCCGCGGCGATGAACCGTGCCGGCAGCGCCGACCCGCTGGCCGTCGCCCGCGCGCTCGAGGGCATCAGGTTCGACAACGGCTTCCACGCCTCGTGGATGCGCGCCGACGACCATCAGTTGATCCAGCCGCTTTATGTGATGGAGATGGACAAAGCCGGCACGCCGGGCGTGCATTTCGATAACGAAGGCTCCGGCTACGGTTTCCGCACGGTGCTGGCGCTGCCGCCCGAGCGCACCGTGCCGCCGACCACCTGCAAGATGAAACGGCCGTAAGGCTGGTCGCGCGCGGCCTTCCCGCTGCCGAGCCGCCCTCGAATCGCCCCGGCGCAGCAGGGTTCGCGGCCGCAATGGGCTGTGCTACAATACGCGTCCCGTTGTGAGGCATGGCATATCAATGTTCAGGCTTTAGCAACGGGAGTAACCCACGGCACGGCCATTCTTCCGTGACCGCCTGTCTAGTTCTTAAGGAAATCGACATGTCCGCAGTTGAAACAAGCAAGAAGTCCGACGTCGTTGCGCAATTCGCACGCGCAGCTAACGACACCGGCTCCCCCGAAGTTCAGGTCGCGCTGCTCACGACCCGCATCAACGAACTGACGCTCCACTTCAAGGCTCACACGAAAGATCACCACAGCCGCCGCGGTCTGCTGCGCATGGTGAGCCGCCGTCGTAAGCTGCTCGACTACCTGAAGGGTAAGGACGCGGACCGTTACCGCGCACTGATCGAGAAGCTGGGTCTGCGTAAGTAATCGGGCGCGCGGTTAGGCGCTCTTGGCAAGATGCCTGTGTCAGTTCCGCTGATGCAGGCATTTTGTTTTTGCACGGTGCGCTTCATGTGACGCGCGCTGCCTGTGGTCCGCAGTGGCGTGCCGGTTCATGCGGCGGGAACAGGAAGTCGTAGTAAAGCAGTAGCAAAGAGCGGTAGAACAAGCAGCACAAGAGAAACATGGCCGGGCTTCAGGGCAGAGCTTTGTGTCATTCCAGCGGTTCGCGCACGTACTCGACGTAGGGCGTGGTTCTCTGGAATGGCATAACACTACTCTTCCCCCTGCGGCGCCGGTCCTGGCGTTGCCGCGCCGCTTCTGGTCCGCGCGGCATTACGAAGAGGAAAAGCAATGACTATGTTCAATAAGATCGTCAAAGAATTTAAGTGGGGGCAACATAACGTTCGCCTCGAAACGGGCGAAGTCGCTCGTCAGGCGAGCGGTGCGGTGATCGTCGATATCGAAGACACCGTCATCCTGGCAACCGTGGTCGGCGCCAAGACCGCGAAGCCGGGTCAGGACTTTTTCCCGCTGACCGTCGACTACCTCGAAAAGACCTACGCCGCAGGCAAGATCCCGGGTGGCTTCTTCCGCCGCGAAGGCCGTCCGTCGGAAGGCGAAACGCTGACCTCGCGCCTGATCGATCGTCCGCTGCGTCCGCTGTTCCCGGAAGGCTTCTACAACGAAGTCCAGGTCGTGATCCACGTCCTGTCGCTGAACCCCGAAATCCCCGCTGACATTCCCGCGCTGATCGGCGCGTCGGCGGCGCTCGCCATTTCCGGTCTGCCGTTCAACGGCCCGGTCGGCGCAGCACGCGTGGCCTACATCAACAACGAATACGTGTTGAACCCGACGCGTCCGCAAATGAAGGAATCGGCGCTCGACCTGATCGTCGCCGGTACGGAGCGCGCGGTGCTGATGGTGGAATCGGAAGCGCAGCAACTGAGCGAAGAAATCATGCTCGGCGGCGTGGTGTTCGGTCACGAGCAGATGCAGATCGCGATCGACGCGATCCATGAGCTGGTCCGCGAAGGGGGCAAGCCGGAATGGGACTGGAAGCCGGCAGCGAAGAACGAACCGCTGATCGCACGCGTGGCGGAACTGGCGCAAGCCGAACTGCTCGCCGCTTATCAGATCCGCGACAAGCAGGCACGTTCGACCAAGCTGAAGGAAGTCTACGCAGCAACGTCGGCGAAGCTGGAAGAAGACGCGGCAGCAAGCGGCACGGCAGCGGCTGACAAGGCTACCGTCGGCAACGTGCTGTTCGACATCGAAGCGAAGATCGTCCGTACGCAGATCCTGAACGGCGAGCCGCGTATCGACGGCCGCGACACGCGCACCGTGCGCCCGATCGAAATCCGTACCGGCGTGCTGCCGCGTACGCACGGTTCGGCACTGTTCACGCGCGGCGAAACGCAAGCGCTGGTTGTCGCAACGCTCGGCACCAAGGGCGACGAGCAGAACATCGACGCGCTCGAAGGCGAGTACCGCGAACGCTTCATGCTCCACTACAACATGCCTCCGTTCGCAACCGGCGAAACGGGTCGCGTCGGTTCGCCGAAGCGCCGTGAAATCGGTCACGGCCGTCTGGCCAAGCGCGCACTGGCAGCCTGCCTGCCGAGCGCCGACGAATTCGGCTACTCGATTCGCGTGGTGTCGGAAATCACGGAATCGAACGGTTCGTCGTCGATGGCTTCGGTGTGCGGCGGCTGCCTCGCACTGATGGACGCCGGCGTGCCGATGAAGGCGCACGTCGCCGGCATCGCAATGGGCCTGATCCTGGAAGGCAACAAGTTTGCCGTGCTGACCGACATCCTCGGCGACGAAGATCACCTCGGCGACATGGACTTCAAGGTGGCGGGTACGGAGCAAGGCGTGACGGCGCTGCAGATGGACATCAAGATCCAGGGCATCACGAAGGAAATCATGCAGGTCGCCCTCGCGCAAGCGAAGGAAGGCCGTATGCATATCCTCGGCAAGATGACCTCGGCGGTGTCGGGCGCGAACACGGTGCTGTCGGACTACGCCCCGCGCATGATCACCATCAAGATCAATCCGGAAAAGATCCGCGACGTGATCGGCAAGGGTGGTTCGGTGATCCGCGCGTTGACCGAAGAAACCGGCACGACGATCGATATTTCGGACGACGGCGTCGTCACCATCGCCAGCACGAGCAGCGAAGGGATGGCCGAAGCGAAGAAGCGTATCGAGAACATCACGCTGGAAGTCGAAGTGGGCCAGGTGTACGAAGGCACGGTGCTCAAGCTGCTCGATTTCGGCGCGATCGTGAACATCCTGCCGGGCAAGGACGGTCTGCTGCACATCTCCGAAATCGCCAACGAGCGTATCAAGGACATCAACGACTACCTGAAAGATGGCCAGCAAGTGAAGGTCAAGGTCATCCAGACGGACGAAAAGGGCCGCGTGCGTTTGTCGGCCAAGGCGTTGCTGAACGACGCGCCGCAAGGCGAGCCGACGCCGGAGTAATCCGGTAGCGGAGCAACGGCCGGCAGCGCGAATGCGCGCCGGCCGTTTTTCATGAAGGGTGCAGGGTGGATTGCGTTGCGAACGTATGCGAATGAGTACAAACGGGTACTCTGTTTGCATGGAGCGCTTCGTCGTCAGTCAGACGGTTCGCGTTTTGAGCGGCGCGCAATAAGTGTGCAGCGGGTGTGCAACGCAATCCAATCTTGGAGTTGACGCAGATGAAAGCGATCGAAATCACCGAATTCGGTGCGCCGGATGTCCTCAAGCTCGCCGAGCGGCCCATGCCGCAGCCGAAGGCGGGCGAGGTGCTGATCAAGGTGGCGGCTTCCGGCATCAACCGTCCGGACGTGTTTCAGCGCAAGGGCGGCTATGCGCCGCCGCCGGGCGCGTCGGATCTGCCGGGGCTGGAGGTGGCGGGCGAGATAGTCGGCGGCACGATCGACGAGAAGAATAATCCGTTCGGTCTGAAGATCGGCGATCGCGTCTGCGCGCTGCTGGCCGGCGGCGGTTACGCGGAATACGCGGCCGCGCCGTTGCTGCAATGCTTGCCGGTGCCGCGGGGTTTGTCGGATGTCGAGGCCGCTTCGCTGCCGGAGACGTTCTTCACGGTCTGGACCAATGTGTTCGACCGTGCGCAACTCGGCAAGGGCGAGGGCGCACCGAACGAGACGCTGCTGGTGCAGGGCGGTTCGAGCGGCATCGGCGTGACGGCGATCCAGATTGCGCATGCGCTGGGTTTTCGCGTGTTCGCCACCGCCGGCTCGGACGAAAAGTGTCGTGCGTGCGAGGCGCTGGGCGCCGAGCGGGCGATCAACTACAAAACTGAGGATTTCGTCGAAGTCATCAAGTCGCTCACCAACGACCGTGGCGTCGACGTGGTGCTCGACATGGTGGCGGGCAGCTACGTGCCGCGAGAGCTCACCGCGCTGGCCGAAGGCGGCCGGATCGTGCTGATCGCGTTGCTGGGCGGCGCGAAAGCTGAGCTGAATCTGAACGAGGTGTTGCGCCGCCGGCTGACGGTGACGGGTTCGACGCTGCGTCCGCGGCCGATCGAATTCAAGGCGAAGATCGCCGCGCAGTTGAAAGAACACGTGTGGCCGCATCTCGAAGACGGTCGCATCAAGCCGGTGGTGCATCGCGTGTTTCTGGCCGCGCAGGCGGCCGAAGCGCACACGCTGATGGAGAGCAGCACCCACGTCGGCAAGCTCGTGCTGAGCTGGGGTCAGGACGCTTGACGCAAGCGGCTCGATACGAGCCTTGACACAGGCTGTTTGACCCGATCCACCCCACGCAGTAAAATTGCGCGTTTTGCGCACGCCGCATGAATCCGAAAGGCGGGCTGTAAGCGCAAACGAAGTCCGCCGCCAAGATAAGACGAGACGATGTCGAAACAACGAGCCAAGCTGGTAGTCGGTAACTGGAAAATGCACGGGCGCCTCGCTGAAAATGCGACGCTGTTGCAGGCTGTGGCGCAAGGTGCAAGCGCATTGCCTGGTGAGGTGCGAGTCGGTGTCTGTGTGCCGAGCCCGTATCTCGCGCAGGCTCAGTCGTTACTGGCAGGCAGCCGGATCGTGTGGGGCGTGCAGGACGTGTCCGCGTTCACGCATGGTGCCTATACCGGCGAAGTGGCCGCGCCGATGGTAGTGGATTTCGGCGCTTCGCTCGCGATCGTCGGACACTCGGAACGCCGTGCCTATCATCGCGAAAGCGCCGAGCTGGTCGCGGTAAAAACGCAGCGCACGCTGGAAGCGGGATTGACGCCGATCGTCTGTGTCGGCGAAACCCTCGAAGAGCGCGAAGCCGGTGCGACCGAGCAGGTAGTCGGCACGCAACTGGACGAAGTGCTGGCGAAGCTGTCGGTGCAAGACGCGGCGCGTATCGTTGTCGCGTATGAGCCGGTCTGGGCGATCGGCACTGGCAAGAGCGCGACGTCGGAGCAGGCGCAGGCAGTTCACGCGTTCCTGCGTTCGCGTCTGGCGGCTAAGGGCGCGGAAGTGGCGGATGTGCCGCTGTTGTACGGCGGCAGTGTGAAGCCGGAAAACGCGGAAGAATTGTTCCGTCAACCGGATATCGACGGCGGCCTGATTGGCGGCGCGTCGTTGAAAGACCAGGATTTTCTGGCGATCTGCAAGGCGGCTGCGGTTGTAGTGGGCGTCGCTGGCTAAGCAGGGCGCCTCGGCGAGGATGCCCCATTCCCGTGCCACACACCGTGTGTGGTCCGGTTAATAAAGACTCAGGTGAGTGTGATGCTGTATTTGAAAACATTGATTATCGTCGTTCAGCTGTTGTCGGCACTCGGGGTTATCGGCCTCGTCTTGCTGCAACACGGCAAAGGCGCCGATATGGGCGCTGCTTTCGGCAGCGGCGCATCGGGCAGTTTGTTCGGCGCGACGGGTTCGGCGAACTTTTTGTCGCGTACAACCGCAGTCCTCGCAGCGGTGTTTTTTGTCACCACGTTGACGCTGACTTACCTCGGCGCGTATCGTGCGAAACCTTCCGCAGGCTTGCTGGGCGCGGCAGCGACTGCACCGGTTGCGGCTTCCGCGGCATCGGCACCGGCAGGTGGGTCGGCTGTGTTGCCGGCATCGGCAGCGTCCACGCCGGCTACTGACGTGCCGAAATAAATTTTCGTTCAAACTGCATTTTGTGCGTTGAACAAACCGCTTAAGCCAGTTATAATTTGAGTCTTGAAGCGATTCGCGGGTTTTACAAGTTGTTTTCCCGGATTGCATGCAGTGCCGACGTGGTGAAATTGGTAGACACGCTATCTTGAGGGGGTAGTGGCGAAAGCTGTGCGAGTTCGAGTCTCGCCGTCGGCACCAAAATGTTATCTAAATGCTAGCCGCTTGCTTCGCTTCGGCTGGCATTTTTTGTTTCTGGAGCACGGCTTGCGTTGGGCTTGCAGCTTGTGCGTTTCGGAAGTGATTTCGCGGCAGGAGTGCTATGCTCCTGTCGGCACTCAGAACCAACCGATTGAGGATAGTCTTGAACCTCGCAGCCTATTTCCCCGTCTTGCTGTTCCTCATTGTGGGCACCGGTTTAGGCGTAGCACTGGTCAGCATTGGTAAAATCCTCGGTCCCAACAAGCCCGACACCGAGAAAAACGCACCGTACGAGTGCGGCTTCGAAGCATTCGAAGATGCGCGCATGAAGTTCGACGTGCGCTATTACCTCGTCGCCATTCTCTTCATCATTTTCGACCTTGAAACCGCGTTCCTGTTCCCGTGGGGCGTCGCCCTGCGCGACATCGGCTGGCCCGGTTTCATGGCAATGATGATTTTCCTGCTCGAATTCCTGCTGGGCTTCGCCTATATCTGGAAGAAAGGCGGCCTCGACTGGGAATGATGGATTAATCGCCGGTTTGCGTGGGTGGCCAGGCTTGCCACCCCGTCTGGAGTGGAAAGCAAATGAGTATCGAAGGGGTCTTGAAGGAAGGGTTTGTCACCACCACGGCTGACAAGCTGATCAACTGGACGCGCACCGGTTCGTTGTGGCCGATGACGTTCGGTCTTGCGTGTTGCGCGGTCGAGATGATGCATGCGGGCGCTGCCCGTTATGACCTTGACCGTTTCGGCGTGGTGTTTCGTCCGAGTCCGCGTCAGTCGGACGTGATGATCGTCGCCGGCACGCTGTGCAACAAGATGGCGCCGGCTTTGCGCAAGGTCTACGACCAGATGGCCGAGCCGCGCTGGGTGATCTCGATGGGCTCGTGCGCGAACGGCGGCGGCTATTACCACTACTCGTATTCGGTAGTGCGTGGCTGCGACCGCATCGTGCCGGTCGACGTCTATGTGCCGGGCTGTCCGCCCACAGCGGAGGCGCTGGTGTACGGCGTGATCCAGTTGCAGGCCAAGATTCGCCGCACCAACACAATCGCCCGTCAATAAGGCCAACGCCTCCCCCACAATATGGCAAGCAAACTCGAGACCCTGAAAGCGAACCTCGAGGCGGCCTTCAGCGGCCTCCTGTTGAGCACGACCGAGGCAATCGGTGAGTTGACGATCGTCGTGAAGGCAAGCGACTACCTCAACGTGGCAACCCGTCTGCGCGACGACCGCTCGCTCGGTTTCGAGCAATGCGTCGATCTGTGCGGCGTCGACTATCAGACCTACGCCGACGGCGCTTACGACGGTCCGCGTTTCGCGGCCGTTCTGCATTTGTTGTCGGTGCAGAACAACTGGCGCCTGCGTCTGCGTGTGTTCGCGCCGGACGACGAAGTGCCGATTCTCCCCTCGGTCGTCGACATCTGGAATTCGGTCAACTGGTACGAGCGCGAAGCTTTCGACCTGTACGGCATCGTCTTCGAAGGCCACCCGGATCTGCGTCGCATCCTGACCGACTACGGTTTCATTGGTCACCCGTTCCGTAAAGATTTCCCTGTCTCCGGTTACGTCGAAATGCGTTACGACCCGGAAGAGAAGCGCGTCGTCTATCAGCCTGTGACGATCGAGCCGCGGGAAATCACGCCGCGCGTGATCCGCGAGGATCGCTATGGCGGTCTGAAACACTAAGAGAACGCCATGGCAGAGATCAAAAACTACACGCTCAACTTCGGCCCTCAGCATCCGGCAGCGCACGGTGTGCTGCGCCTCGTGCTCGAGCTCGACGGCGAAGTCATCCAGCGCGCCGATCCGCACATCGGTCTGCTGCATCGCGCGACTGAAAAGCTCGCGGAAACTAAAACCTTCATCCAGTCCGTGCCGTACATGGACCGTCTCGACTACGTGTCGATGATGGTCAACGAGCACGGCTACGTGATGGCGATCGAAAAGCTGCTCGGCATCGACGTGCCGATCCGCGCGAAATACATCCGCGTGCTGTTCGACGAAGTGACGCGCGTGCTGAACCACCTGATGTGGATCGGCGCTCACGCACTCGACGTTGGCGCGATGGCGGTGTTTCTGTATGCGTTCCGCGAGCGGGAAGACCTGATGGACGTGTACGAAGCGGTGTCCGGCGCACGGATGCACGCGGCGTACTATCGTCCAGGCGGCGTCTATCGCGATCTGCCGGAAGCCATGCCGCAGTACAAGGCCTCGAAGATTCGCAATGCGAAGGCCTTGTCGAAGATGAACGAGAACCGCCAGGGTTCGCTGCTCGACTTCATCGACGATTTTTTTACGCGTTTTCCGAAGTGCGTCGACGAGTACGAAACACTGCTCACCGACAACCGGATCTGGAAGCAGCGTCTGGTCGGTATCGGCGTGGTCACTCCGGAACGTGCGTTGAACCTCGGTATGACCGGCGCGATGTTGCGCGGCTCGGGTATCGAGTGGGACCTGCGCAAGAAGCAGCCGTACGAAGTCTACGACAAGCTCGACTTCGACATTCCGGTCGGCGTTAATGGCGACTGTTATGACCGATATCTGGTTCGCGTCGAAGAAATGCGCCAATCCACGCGGATTGTGAAACAGTGCATTGAGTGGCTGCGCAAGAATCCGGGTCCGGTGATGGTCGACAATCACAAGGTTGCGCCGCCGTCGCGTGTCGGCATGAAGTCGAACATGGAAGAGCTGATTCACCACTTCAAGCTCTTCACGGAAGGCTTCCATGTGCCGGAAGGCGAAGCGTACGCTGCGGTCGAGCACCCGAAGGGCGAGTTCGGTATCTACCTGATCTCGGACGGCGCGAACAAGCCGTATCGCCTGAAGATTCGCGCGCCGGGTTATGCGCACCTGTCCACGCTCGATGAAATGGCACGCGGTCACATGATCGCCGACGCCGTGACGATCATCGGTACGCAGGACATCGTGTTCGGCGAAGTGGATCGCTAGGACGTATTCATCGCCGCGCGTCTTCAGCTTGCACCGAAGCGCGCGTCAAGCAAAGGAACGCCGGGTCTGTCGCAGCATGAGTGAGCGACGGGTTTTCGTTCGGTAGGAATTGAAAGAGTCGTGTCTGAAAATGATCTCAGCTGAAGGCCTGAAAGAAATCGATCGTGCGATCGCGAAGTATCCCGCCGATCAGAAACAGTCCGCCGTGATGTCGGCGCTGGCTACTGCTCAGGAAGAGCATGGCTGGCTGTCGCCCGACCTCATGCAGTTCGTCGCGGACTATCTCGGCATGCCGGCAGTCGCCGTGCAGGAGGTTGCTACCTTCTACACGATGTACGAGACCTCGCCGGTCGGCAAATACAAGATCACGCTCTGTACGAACCTGCCGTGCCAGCTCGGCCCGGACGGCGGTGCGGACAGCGCGGCTGACTATCTGAAGCAGAAGCTCGGCATCGACTTCGGCGAAACCACGGCAGACGGCAAGTTCACCCTGAAAGAAGGTGAATGCATGGGTTCGTGCGGCGACGCGCCGGTGATGCTGGTGAACAACCATCGCATGTGCAGCTTCATGAGCCGCGCGAAGATCGACCAGCTGCTCGAGGAACTTTCAAAATGACGTCTTTACACGATCGTCACATCAAACCGCTGATTCTCGCCGGCCTGAACGGCGACAACTGGCATCTCGAAGACTACGTGGCGCGCGGCGGTTACGCCCAGCTGCGCCGTATTCTCGAAGAAAAAATTCCGCCCGAGCAGGTGATCGCCGACGTCAAGGCGTCGGGTCTGCGCGGCCGTGGCGGTGCGGGCTTCCCGACCGGTCTGAAGTGGAGTTTCATGCCGCGTCAGTTCCCCGGCCAGAAGTACCTCGTCTGCAATTCGGACGAAGGCGAACCGGGCACGTTCAAAGACCGCGACATCCTGCGCTTCAATCCGCATTCGCTGATCGAAGGCATGGCCATCGGCGCGTACGCGATGGGTATCACGGTCGGCTACAACTATATTCACGGCGAAATCTGGGAAACCTACAAACGCTTTGAAGCAGCGTTGGAAGAGGCGCGTCGCGCCGGGTTCCTCGGCGAGAACATCATGGGTTCGGGCTTCTCGTTCGAACTGCATGCGCACCACGGTTATGGCGCCTATATCTGCGGCGAAGAAACCGCGCTGCTCGAGTCGCTGGAAGGCAAGAAAGGCCAGCCGCGCTTCAAGCCGCCGTTCCCGGCGAGCTTCGGCGTGTACGGGAAGCCGACCACGATCAACAACACCGAGACGTTCGCCGCAGTACCGTTCCTGCTCGCAGTCGGTCCGCAGAATTACCTCGAGATCGGCAAGCCGAACAACGGCGGCACGAAGATTTTCTCGGTAGCCGGCGACGTTGAACGTCCGGGCAACTATGAAATTCCGCTCGGCACGCCGTTCTCGACGCTGATGGAACTGGCCGGCGGCATGCGCGGCGGCAAGAAGATCAAGGCCGTGATTCCTGGCGGTTCGTCGGCACCGGTCATTCCGGGCGACATCATGATGCAGACCGACATGGACTACGACTCGATCGCCAAACAAGGCTCGATGCTCGGTTCGGGCGCGGTCATCGTGATGGACGAGACGCGTTGCATGGTGCGCTCGCTGTTGCGTCTGTCGTACTTCTATTACGAAGAATCGTGCGGTCAATGCACGCCTTGCCGCGAAGGCACGGGCTGGCTCTACCGCGTCGTGCATCGTATCGAGCATGGGCTCGGCCGTCCGGAAGATCTGGATCTGCTGAACTCGGTCGCTGAAAACATTATGGGCCGCACGATTTGCGCGCTCGGCGATGCGGCGGCCATGCCGGTTCGCGGCATGCTCAAGCACTACTGGGACGAATTCGAATATCACGTCGCCCACAAGCATTGCCTCGTCGGCGGTCACGCCGGCGCAGCGGCGGCGTCGGAAACCGTAGCGGCTTAAGTAAGCAGACAAGCACGCAGAAGAACACGTCATCCGCGGGATTCATCGCCTGAAACGGGCGGTGAGCCGGGCGAACGATTGAGCGGTAACAGGTTAAGGAAGATTGACCATCATGGTTGAACTTGAAATAGACGGCAAGAAAGTAGAGGTGCCTGAAGGCAGCATGGTGATCCAGGCTGCGCATAAGGTCGACACGTACATTCCTCACTTCTGCTATCACAAGAAGCTGTCGATTGCGGCCAACTGCCGGATGTGTCTGGTCGATGTCGAAAAGATGCCGAAGGCCGTGCCCGCATGCGCGACGCCGGTGTCGGCCGGCATGATCGTGCGCACCAAGTCGGACAAGGCGGTGAAGGGCCAGCAAGCCGTGATGGAATTCCTGCTGATCAACCACCCGCTCGATTGCCCGATCTGCGACCAGGGCGGCGAATGTCAGTTGCAGGATCTGGCCGTGGGCTACGGCAAGTCGGCATCGCGCTATAGCGAAGAAAAGCGCGTGGTGTTCCACAAGAACGTCGGCCCGCTGATCTCGATGGAAGAAATGTCGCGTTGCATTCACTGCACGCGTTGCGTTCGTTTCGGTCAGGAAGTGGCCGGCGTGATGGAACTCGGCATGCTGGGTCGCGGCGAGCATTCGGAGATCACGTCGTTCGTCGGCAAGACGGTGGATTCGGAACTGTCGGGCAACATGATCGATCTGTGCCCGGTCGGCGCGCTGACCAGCAAGCCGTTCCGTTACAGCGCCCGCACGTGGGAGCTGTCGCGCCGCAAGTCGGTGAGCCCGCACGATTCCGTCGGCGCGAACCTCGTGGTGCAAGTGAAGAACAATCGCGTGATGCGGGTTCTGCCGTTCGAAAACGAATCCATCAACGAATGCTGGATTTCGGACAAGGACCGCTTCTCGTACGAAGGCCTGAACAGCCCCGAGCGCTTGACGCAGCCTATGCTCAAGCAGGACGGCAAATGGATCGAAACCGACTGGCAAACCGCGCTTGACTACGTGGTCAAGGGTTTGAAGGGCATCAAGGGCGACCATGGCGCGGATGCGCTGGCCGCGATTGGTAGCGCGCACAGCACGGTCGAAGAACTGTTCCTGTTGAAGCAACTGGCGCAAGCGGTCGGCACGCCGAACGTCGACTTCCGTCTGCGTCAATCGGATTTCTCGGCGCCGGTGAACGGCGCGCCGTGGCTCGGCACGAGCATCGCCGAGTTGTCGAACGTCGACGCCGCACTGGTGATCGGCTCGGATCTGCGCCGTGACCACCCGCTGTTCGCCGCGCGTCTGCGGCAAGCCGCGAAGAACGGCGCGAAGCTCACGCTCGTGCAGGCCACGAACGACGACGCGCTGATTCCGCAAGCGCAACGCGTGGTCGCCGCACCGTCGGCATGGCTCGACGCGTTGGCGGGTATCGCCGGCGCGGTGTCGGAAGCGAAGGGCGTGGCACTGCCGGAAGCATTTGCCGGCACGCAGCCGACCGACGCCAACAAGCAGGTCGCGAAGTCGCTCAGCACCGGCGAAAGCCGCCTCGTGCTGCTGGGCAACGCGGCGGTGCGTCATCCGGATTTCGCTGTCATTCACGCCGCGGCGCAATGGATCGCGGACGCAACCGGCGCGACACTGGGCTTCCTCACGGAAACGGCCAACACGGTCGGCGCGCATCTGGTGAACGCGCTGCCGGGCCAGGGCGGTCTGAACGCTCGCGAAGTGTTCGAGCAACCGCGCAAGGGTTATCTGCTGCTGAACGTCGAACCGGAGTTCGACACGGCCAATCCGGCGCAGGCTTTGACCGCGCTGAACCAGGCTGAGATGGTAGTCGTGATGTCGCCGTTCCAGACGGGCGCTGACTACGCCGACGTGCTGCTGCCGATCGCGCCGTTCACGGAAACGTCCGGTACGTTCGTCAATGCCGAAGGCACGGTGCAGTCGTTCAACGGCGTCGTGCGTCCGCTCGGCGACACGCGTCCGGCATGGAAGGTGTTGCGCGTGCTGGGCAGCCTGCTGGGCGTGCCGGGCTTCGAATTCGACACGTCGGAAGAAGTCCGCACGGCAGCGCTGGGCGACGGTGCATTGACGCCGCGTCTGTCGAACAAGACGGGTGCTACGGTCGCGCGCGGCAAGGCGGTCAAGGCAGCGGAAGGTCAGTTCGAGCGCATCGCGAACGTGCCGATCTATCACGCCGACGCGCTCGTGCGTCGCGCTGAATCGCTGCATCTGACGGCGGCGTCGCGTGCGGCGAACTCGGTCGGTCTGCCGGCCGGGTTGTTCGACAAACTGGGTTTGAAGGAAGGTGACGCAGTGCGCGTGCGCCAGGGCGAGCAATCGGTGCAGTTGCCGGCCGTGCGCGACGCGAATCTTGCGGAGACGGTCGTCCGCGTATCGGCGGCTACGCCTGCCGGTGCAGCGCTGGGCAGCCTGTTCGGTGAACTGCTGGTGGAGAAGGCGTAAATGAGCTTGTTCGATACGATCAACTCGGGCGGCACCCAGCTTCTCGGTGTGGCATGGCCCACGGTGTGGGCACTGGTGCGCATCCTGGTAGTGGCCGTCGTGATCCTGCTGTGCGTGGCTTACCTGATTCTCTGGGAGCGTAAGCTGATCGGCTGGATGCACGTGCGTCTCGGCCCGAACCGCGTCGGCCCCGCAGGTCTTCTGCAGCCGATCGCCGACGTGCTGAAGCTGCTGCTGAAAGAAGTGATTCAGCCGGCGCAAGCCAGCCGCTGGATCTACCTGATCGCGCCGATCATGGTGGTGGTGCCGGCCTTCGCGGTCTGGGCGGTGATTCCGTTCCAGGCGGGCGCGGTGCTCGGCGACATCAACGCAGGTCTGCTGTACGCCATGGCGATTTCGTCGATCGGCGTGTACGGCGTTATCCTGGCCGGTTGGGCGTCGAATTCGAAATACGCGTTCCTCGGCGCGATGCGCGCCGCGGCGCAAATGGTCTCGTACGAAATCTCGATGGGCTTCGCGCTCGTCGTCGTGCTGATGACCGCCGGCACGCTGAATCTGTCGGGCATCGTCAATTCGCAGGAACACGGCTTCTTCGCTTCGCACGGCCTGAACTTCCTGTCGTGGAACTGGCTGCCGCTGCTGCCGATGTTCGTCGTGTACTTCATCTCGGGCATCGCCGAAACGAACCGCCACCCGTTCGACGTGGTGGAAGGGGAGTCGGAAATCGTCGCGGGTCACATGATTGATTACTCGGGGATGGCGTTCGCGCTGTTCTTCCTCGGCGAGTACATCAACATGATCGTGATCTCGGCGTTGGCTGCAACATTGTTCCTTGGAGGCTGGAGCGCTCCGTTCGGGTTCCTGTCGTTTATCCCGGGCATCTTCTGGCTCGTCTTCAAGGTTTTCCTGCTGTTGTCGGTATTCATCTGGGCGCGCGCCACATTCCCGCGCTATCGCTATGACCAGATCATGCGTCTGGGCTGGAAGGTTTTTATTCCGGTCTGCGTGGTGTGGCTGGTGGTGGTCGGCTTCTGGATCATGTCGCCGTTGAATATCTGGAAATAAAGGGCGGATGAACCCATGACCGCAATCCAAGACTTTTTCAAGACCTTCTTCCTGACGGAACTGCTGAAGGGCCTCGCACTGACCGGACGTTATACGTTCAAGCGCAAGGTGACCGTGCAGTTCCCGGAAGAGAAGACCCCGATCTCGCCGCGTTTCCGTGGCCTGCACGCACTGCGCCGCTATGAAAACGGCGAAGAGCGCTGTATCGCATGCAAGCTGTGCGAAGCGGTGTGCCCGGCGCTCGCCATCACGATCGAATCGGAAACGCGTGCGGACAATACGCGCCGCACGACGCGTTACGACATCGACCTGACCAAGTGCATCTTCTGTGGTTTCTGCGAAGAGAGCTGCCCGGTCGATTCGATCGTCGAAACGCACATTCTCGAGTATCACGGCGAAAAGCGTGGCGATCTGTATTTCACGAAAGACATGCTGCTGGCTGTTGGCGATCGTTACGAAACAGAGATCGCTGCGAACAAGGCAGCCGACGCACCGTATCGTTGAAACGCTTCATTTGCAGTTTTCAGTTGAAGCAGTCAATGCGGCAGTAAATGCATGAGCAAAACGGCCTGTTGTCGGGCCGGGCGCCGCGGTTTGAACGCCGCGGCACGGCGCACCTGTGTGGTTGTTCTGACGGTTTCTCCGTCCGGCCAACGCCGCGTGCCAAAGAACAATGCCTGACGATGGCCTAACGATGAACCGGTAATCATGGAATTCACGACCGTACTGTTCTACATCTTCGCGCTGTTCCTGGTGGTTTCAGGGCTGAAGGTGATCACCTCACGCAACCCGGTGTCGTCCGCACTGTTTCTGGTGCTGGCGTTCTTCAACGCAGCCGCGATCTGGATGCTGCTGGAGGCCGAGTTTCTTGCGATCCTGCTGGTGCTGGTCTACGTCGGCGCGGTGATGGTGCTGTTCCTGTTCGTCGTGATGATGCTGGACATCAACATCGACGTGCTGCGTAAAGACTTCAAACGCTTCGTGCCGATGGCCACGCTGGTGGGCGCGATCATCGTGATCGAAACCGCGTTGATCCTGTGGCACGGCTACGGCGCAACCGCCACCGCGCTGCGCGACACCACGGCCGCCGCGAACGGCATGGGCGACTGGTCGAACACCCGCCTGATCGGCAAGGTGATCTACACCGATTACATCTTCGCGTTCGAAGTGGCCGGCCTCGTGCTGCTGGTCGCGATCATCGCGGCGATCGCGCTGACCACGAACCACAAGAAAGACAGCAAACGCCAGAACGTCAGCGAGCAGGTCAAGGTGCGTGCCAAGGACCGTGTGCGTATCGTGAAGATGAAGTCGGAAAAGACCGCGGCAACCGTCGCGGCGGAAGAAGCCGCCGCGGCAGCAGCGGCGGCGGCAGCAACAGCGGCCGACTCGGCAGCGGCTAAAAACAGCTGAGCGGACAGGAGATAGAAATCATGTTGACCCTTGCCCATTACCTTGTCCTCGGCGCGATCCTGTTTGCGATCAGCATCGTCGGCATTTTCCTGAACCGCCGCAACGTGATCATCATCCTGATGGCGATCGAACTGATGCTGCTGGCGGTGAACACCAATTTCGTCGCGTTCTCGCATTACCTCGGCGACGTGCATGGCCAGATCTTCGTTTTCTTCGTGCTGACGGTAGCGGCGGCGGAAGCGGCGATCGGCCTCGCAATTCTGGTGACCCTGTTCCGTAGCCTCGACACGATCAATGTCGAGGATCTCGATCAGCTCAAAGGTTAATTTCAGGAAAAGCGGTTATGTCCACGATACTCAATGAAAACCTGCTGCTGGCGATCCCGCTGGCACCGCTGGCCGGTTCCCTGATCGCAGGGCTGTTCGGAAAAGCGGTAGGGCGAGCCGGTGCGCATTCGGTCACGATCCTCGGCGTCGCGATCTCGTTCATCCTGTCGGCTGTGGTGTTCTTCCAGGTGATGGACGGCGCGAGCTTCAACGCGACCATCTACCAATGGATGACGATCGGTAAAACGAATTTCGAAGTCGGCTTCCTGGTCGACTCGCTGACGGCAATGATGATGTGCGTGGTGACCTTCGTGTCGCTGATGGTGCACATCTACACGATCGGCTACATGGCCGACGACGACGGCTACCAGCGCTTCTTCTCGTACATCTCGCTGTTCACGTTCTCGATGTTGATGCTCGTGATGAGCAACAACTTCCTGCAGCTGTTCTTCGGCTGGGAAGCGGTGGGCCTGGTCTCGTACCTGCTGATCGGTTTCTACTACACGCGCCCGACCGCGATCTACGCGAACATGAAGGCGTTCATCGTGAACCGCATCGGCGACTTCGGCTTCCTGCTGGGTATCGGCCTGCTGTTCGCGTTCGCCGGTTCGATGAACTACGGCGACGTCTTCGCGAAGCGTACCGAACTCGCGGCCTTGAGCTTCCCGGGTACGGATTGGGGTCTGCTGACGGTGGCCTGCATCTGCCTGTTCATCGGCGCGATGGGTAAGTCGGCGCAATTCCCGCTGCACGTGTGGCTGCCGGATTCGATGGAAGGCCCGACGCCGATTTCCGCGCTGATTCACGCGGCAACCATGGTGACGGCCGGTATCTTCATGGTCACGCGCATGTCGCCGCTGTTTGAACTGTCGGATACGGCGCTGTCGTTCGTGATGGTCATCGGCGCGATCACCGCGCTGTTCATGGGCTTCCTCGGCATCATCCAGAACGACATCAAGCGTGTGGTGGCGTATTCCACGCTGTCGCAACTCGGTTACATGACGGTCGCGCTCGGCGCCTCGGCCTACTCGGTTGCCGTGTTCCACCTGATGACGCACGCGTTCTTCAAGGCGCTGCTGTTCCTCGGCGCGGGTTCGGTGATCATCGGCATGCACCACGATCAGGACATCCGCAACATGGGCGGCCTGCGCAAGTACATGCCGATCACGTGGATCACGTCGCTGGTCGGTTCGCTGGCGCTGATTGGCACGCCGTTCTTCTCGGGCTTCTACTCGAAAGATTCGATCATCGACGCGGTGAAGCTGTCGAATCTGCCGGGCTCGGGTTTCGCGTACTTCGCGGTGGTGGCGAGCGTGTTCGTCACGGCGCTGTATTCGTTCCGTATGTACTTCCTGGTGTTCCACGGCAAGGAGCGCTTCCGCGGTCCGAAGCATCCGGAATCGCCGATGGGTATCGAAGCCGCTGCGCACGCGCATGACGCTCATGCTCACGACGCACACGGCCACGGCCATGACGCGCACGGTCACGACGACCACGCTCACGAGCCGCATGAAACGCCGTGGGTGGTGTGGCTGCCGCTGGTGCTGCTGGCGATTCCGTCGGTGGTGATCGGCGCGATCGGTGTCGGTCCGATGCTGTTCGGCGACTTCTTCCAGCACGGCGTGGCGTTCGACAAGGTGATCTTCATCGGCGCGAACCATCCGGCGGTGTCCGAGATGGCCGAGGAGTTCCACGGCTGGGCGTCGATGGGTCTGCACTCGGTCTCGGGTCTGCCGGTCTGGCTGGCGCTCGCGGGTGTGGTGGTGGCGTGGTTCCTGTACATTGTTCGACCGGATCTGCCGGCTGTCATCAAGCGCGCGTTCGGCCCGATCTACACGCTGCTCGATAACAAGTACTACATGGACAAGATCAACGAAGTCGTGTTCGCGCGGGGTGCCGTGGCCATTGGCCGGGGTCTCTGGAAGGAAGGCGACGTCGTGGTGATCGACGGTATCGTCAACGGCAGCGCACGCTTTATCGGCTGGTTCGCCAGCGTGATCCGCTTCCTCCAATCCGGCTATATCTACCACTACGCGTTTGCCATGATTATCGGCATGTTGGGGCTCCTGACCCTGTTTGTAACGCTCGGCGGCAAATAAGGCGAGGGAC
Organism: Paraburkholderia sp. BCC1876; assembly: GCF_902833695.1. Taxonomy (NCBI): domain Bacteria; kingdom Pseudomonadati; phylum Pseudomonadota; class Betaproteobacteria; order Burkholderiales; family Burkholderiaceae; genus Paraburkholderia; species Paraburkholderia sp. BCC1876. Next base: position 299,106 of record NZ_CADFGI010000009.1, read on the forward strand.
ACTAATGCACGCTTATCCGATTCTCAGTATCGCAATCTGGTTACCGATCCTCGTTGGCCTGCTGGTTCTGGCTATCGGTTCCGACAAGAACCCGGCGCCCGCGCGCTGGGTTGCGTTGATCGGTTCGGTTGTCAGCTTCATCGCGACGATCCCGCTGATCACGGGTTTTGATTCGAGCACCGCCGATCTGCAGTTCGTCGAAAAGGCCAACTGGATCGAGCGTTTCAACATTTCGTATCACCTGGGTGTCGACGGCATCTCGATGTGGTTCGTCGTGTTGACGGCATTGATCACGGTGATCGTCGTGATCGCCGCGTGGGAAGTGATCACGAAGAACGTCGCGCAGTACCTGGCCGCGTTCCTGATCCTGTCGGGCATCATGGTCGGCGTGTTCAGCTCCGCTGACGGCATGCTGTTCTACGTGTTCTTCGAAGCGACGCTGATTCCGATGTACATCATCATCGGCGTGTGGGGTGGGGCGAACCGCGTGTACGCGGCGTTCAAGTTCTTCCTGTACACGCTGATGGGCTCGCTGCTGATGCTGGTCGCGTTGATCTATCTGTACGTCCAGACCGGCACGTTCGACCTCGCGACGTGGCAGCACGCGCAGATCGCGATGACGCCTCAGGTGTTACTGTTCATCGCGTTCTTCATGGCGTTCGCCGTGAAGGTGCCGATGTGGCCGGTCCACACGTGGTTGCCTGACGCCCACGTGGAAGCGCCGACCGGCGGCTCGGTCGTGCTGGCCGCGATCATGCTGAAGCTCGGGGCGTACGGTTTCCTGCGCTTCTCGCTGCCCATCGCACCGGACGCCAGCCACTTCCTCGCGCCGGTCGTCATCACGCTGTCGCTGATCGCGGTGATCTACATCGGTCTCGTGGCGATGGTGCAGGCCGACATGAAGAAGCTGGTCGCGTATTCGTCGATCGCGCACATGGGTTTCGTGACGCTCGGCTTCTTCATCTTCAACCAGCTCGGCGTGGAAGGCGCGATCGTGCAGATGATCTCGCACGGTTTCGTGTCGGGCGCGATGTTCCTGTGTATCGGCGTGCTGTACGACCGTATGCACTCGCGTCAGATCGCCGATTACGGCGGCGTCGTCAACGTGATGCCGAAGTTCGCCGCGTTCGTGATGCTGTTCTCGATGGCGAACTGCGGCTTGCCGGGCACCTCGGGTTTCGTCGGCGAGTTCATGGTGATTCTGGCCTCCGTCCAGTACAACTTCTGGATCGCGGGCGGCGCGGCAGTCACGCTGATTCTCGGCGCGGGCTACACGCTGTGGATGTACAAGCGCGTGTACTTCGGCGCGATCACCAACGATCACGTGAAGAGCCTTGTCGACATCAACCGTCGCGAATTTTTCATGCTGGCAGTGCTCGCCGCACTGACGCTGTTCATGGGCCTGTATCCGAAGCCCTTTACCGATGTGATGCACGTATCCGTGGAAAACCTCCTCTCCCACGTTGCGCAGTCAAAGCTGCCGTTGCCTCAGTAACGCCGAGCGGAGGAATTTAAAGACCATGCAAAACGCCCCTATGACTGCTCTGTTGCCCGACGCGCTGGTGATGCTCGCCGTTGTCGTCGCGTGGCTCAACGACACGTTCGTCGGCCAGGCCGGTCGCCGTACCACGTACTTCATTGCGTTCTTCTCGACGCTCGTCGCCGGCATCTGGTTTGCGATGAACGCGTTCGACCCGCAAGTGCGCTACTACTTCGGCCACATGTACGTGGTGGACCCGTTCGCCAACGTGATGAAAGCGGTGGTGACGCTCGGCTATGCCGTGTCGATCGTCTATTCGCGCCGTTACCTCGAAGATCGCGGCCTGTTCCGCGGCGAGTTCTTCCTGTTGGGCATGTTCTCGTTGCTCGGCCAGCTCGTGATGATCTCGGGCAACAACTTCCTGACGCTGTATCTCGGTCTGGAACTGATGTCGCTGTCGCTGTACGGCGCGATCGCGCTGCGCCGTGACGCGGCGCCGTCGAACGAAGCGGCGATGAAGTACTACGTGCTCGGCGCGCTGGCTTCGGGTTTCCTGTTGTACGGCATCTCTATGCTGTACGGCGCGACCGGTTCGCTCGACCTGAACGAAGTGTTCAAGGCGATCGGCACGAGCCACTACGACCCGAGCGTGCTGCTGTTCGGCGTGATCTTTATCGTGGCGGGCGTGGCGTTCAAGATGGGCGCGGTGCCGTTCCACATGTGGGTGCCTGACGTTTATCAGGGCGCACCGACGGCCATGACGCTGATGGTCGGCGGCGGTCCGAAGGTTGCCGCGTTTGCGTGGGGCCTGCGCTTCCTCGTGATGGGCCTGTTGCCGCTCGCGGTCGAATGGCAGCAAATGCTGGTGATTATGGCGGCGCTGTCGCTGATCGTCGGCAACATCACCGGTATCGTGCAACGCAACGTCAAGCGGATGCTCGCGTATTCGGCGATCTCGAACATGGGCTTCGTGCTGCTCGGCCTGCTCTCCGGCGTGGTCGACCACAAGACCACCGGCGCCGCGAACGCGTACGGCTCGGCGATGTTCTACAGCATCGTCTACCTGATCACGACGATGGGCACGTTCGGCGTCATCATGCTGTTGGCACGCCGCGATTTCGAAGCGGACACGCTGGAAGACTTCAAGGGCCTGAATCAACGCAGCCCGGTGTTCGCGTTCGTGATGATGGTCATGATGTTCTCGCTCGCCGGCATTCCGCCTGCGGTCGGCTTCTACGCGAAGCTCGCGGTGCTGCAGGCCACCATGAACGCCGGTCTGACCTGGCTGACGGTGCTGGCCGTGATGACGTCGCTGTTCGGCGCGTTCTACTACCTGCGTATCGTCAAGCTGATGTATTTCGACGATCCGGTAGACACCGCACCGATCCACGCCGACTCCAGCACGCGTGCTCTGCTCGCGCTGAACGGGCTGGCGGTGCTGGTGCTCGGCATCGTGCCGGACCCGCTGTTGAAGGCCTGCCTGCAGGCTATCCAGCACACGCTGCTGCTCTGATGTCGGCTGCGGGTTGGTTTATCGTGTTGTTGGCGCTGGTCGGCGCCAACCTGCCGTTCCTGAATCAGCGCCTCTTCGCCGCCGTGCCGTTGAAAGCGGTGAAGAAGAGCGCCTGGATCCGGATTGCCGAATTGATCGTGCTGTACTTCGTGGTCGGCGCACTGGGTTTTCTGCTTGAGGCGCGCGCGGGTAACCGCTTCGAGCAGGGTTGGCAGTTCTACGCGATCACGTTCGCTTTGTTCATCGTGTTCGCATTCCCCGGCTTTACTTTCCAGTATCTCGTCAAACGCCGCTGACGGCGTCTCGCCGTCGCGCACCAAGCTGTCCCGAGGTCCGCATATGGCTGAACTTCCTGATCACGACGCCGCGCTCACCGAGACTTGTGTCGAGAGCAAAACGATCCATCAAGGGCCGTTTCTGACGCTGAAATGCGATACCGTTCGCCTGCCGGACGGCAAGCAGGCCACGCGCGAATACGTTCAGCATCCGGGCGCCGTCATGGTGATTCCGCTTTTCGACGACGGTCGTGTGCTGCTGGAAAGCCAGTATCGCTATCCGATGGGCAAGGTCATGGTCGAATACCCGGCCGGTAAGCTCGACGCGAACGAAGGCGCACTCGCGTGCGCGAAACGCGAGTTGCAGGAAGAAACGGGCTACACGGCGCGTGAATTCGTCTACCTGACGCGCATTCACCCGATCATTTCGTACTCGACCGAGTTCATCGACATTTACCTCGCTCGTGGTTTGAGCGCGGGCGAGCGCAAGCTCGATGAAGGTGAGTTCCTTGAGCTGTTTACAGCAAGCGTTGCCGACGTGTCGGAATGGGTGCGTACCGGCAAGATCACCGACGTGAAGACGGTGATCGGCACGTTCTGGCTGGAGAAGGTGTTGTCGGGCGCCTGGCCGACAACCGCGCAACCGCAGTAGCGCAATCAGCCGGGCGCGTGGATAAACGCGCAGCGGTTTGGAATCTGCAAAAAGCCCTTGCCGGTCTACGACCAGCAAGGGCTTTTTTTACGCCGGATGAGACGGGTTGCCTGGCCGTTGTCTGAAAAAATGCTGCTCCGTCCTATGCCATCCGACAGTCTCGCCTCACGACGCTCATCGCTCTAGTATTGACGTTCTCCGATGGTGCTCGTCATCCAGATTGATTCGGATGGCGAACAGATTGGAGGGTAATTGTGTTTGAGTAAACGGCACATGGTTGTCACTTGACAACCATGCTTTAAGTCACTAAATTGGAGGGTATAGATGAAACGTGGAACCCACTCCAAGAAGGAGATCGAGGCCGCGCTGGTCTATGCGGAAACGAACGGCTGGCGTGTTCAGAGCGGTGGTAAAGGGCACGCGTGGGGAAAAATATACTGTCCGTACAAAGACGCAGAGTGTCGTTGTGGAGAGTTTTGTATATCGAGTGTCTGGAGTACGCCCAGGAACCCCGGCAACCATGCCAGACATCTCAGGCGCATTGTCGACAATTGCACGGCCCAGCGGTAGCGGATAGCGCCGCAGAATGAGAGTTCAGGCCGAATGAAGGTAGGAGTAACGTATGGAATATGTTTTCATCTTGAAGTACCGGCTCGCGGCTGAAGACAGCGATCTCGACGCCATCGTCGAGCGGTTGGGCGAGGAGGGTTGCGACGACGCCACGGTCGGCGTGGGGCAACCGGGTCGCATGGCGTTGTTCTTTTCGCGTGAAGGCGCGTCCGCGTTCGCCGCGCTCGTCAGCGCACTCGAAGACGTCAAACGCGCAGTGCCGTCTGCACGCCTCGTCGAAGCCGGCCCGGATTTCGTCGGGCTTACCGACGTCGCCGAGGTCGCCGGCGTGTCGCGACAGAACATGCGCAAGCTGATGCTGAGCCACGCAGTTGATTTCCCGCCGCCGGTCCACGAGGGCAGTGCGTCGGTCTGGCATTTGTCGGACATCCTGGCCTGGCTGACAGCGCGCGGTGGCTATGACATCAAGGCACACGTCCTTGACGTTGCGAAGTCGGCGAAGCAGATCAACCTCGCCAAAGGTGCGCGCGAACTCGAGCCGCGGCTTAACCGCCAACTCGAATGCCTGGTGGCGTAGCGCTGTGCCGCGATCAGTGTGCGAGGGTAACGAACGGACGCAACTCCCTGACTGACTCAACGTTCGAGCGTCACGTCATTTTCCAATCGGACGACCTTCGGCAGCCCTTTGCGCAAAGCGTTAAAATCGCGCACCGCGTTTGATTTGCCCTGAGCATCCGGCGTCGGCGTGTCGTTCGCAATAGTTTTTCGAACGACCGTTCACAAATTTATGTTTTGCGCTAAACTGGCACGCAAGCCCTGATTCCACATGAAGGTCCTCGATTTACAGTGTCCGCATGGCCATCGGTTCGAAGGCTGGTTCGCTTCAGCTGAGGACTTCGAGTCGCAGCAGTCTCGCAAGCTGGTCGAATGTCCAATTTGCGGTGCGAACGAAGTAAGCCGCTTGCCGTCGGCGCCGCGACTGAATTTGTCGGGTGCGACGGAGGCAAAGGCACCGGCGGCCACAGATGACATGCAGGCGCGTGTCATGCGTGCGTTGCGCGAGGTACTGGAAAAGACTGAGAACGTGGGCGACCGCTTCGCTGAGGAAGCACGGCGCATTCACTACAACGAAGCGCCCGCACGCAATATTCGCGGTGTTACGACACCCGAAGATGCGAAAGCCTTGGTCGAAGAAGGCATCGAAGTGATGCCGCTGCCGGTCCCGGCCGCCTTGAAGGAACCGCTGCAATAGCGCAGTGGCTCACTGGCGGCGGGCGGTTGCGGCCAGGAGACACTACGCATGAATCTGGACTATTCCTCCGCTGATAACGCGTTCCGCGCAGACATCCGCAATTGGCTCGAAGCGAATCTGCCTCGCGAGCTCAGCGACAAAGTTCTCAATCACAAACGCCTTTCCCGCGAAGATTTCGCGGGCTGGCACAAGCTGCTCGGCACGCGCGGCTGGTCGGTGATCGCCTGGCCCAAAGAATATGGAGGCCCGGGCTGGGACGCGACTCAACGACACATCTGGGACGAAGAGTGCGCGCGCATCGGTGCGCCGTCGGTGCTGCCTTTTGGCGTTTCGATGGTGGCGCCCGTTCTGATGAAATACGGCAACGAGGCGCAGAAACGTCACTATTTGCCGCGCATTCTCGATGGCTCGGACTGGTGGTGCCAGGGCTATTCCGAACCGGGTTCCGGTTCCGACCTGGCCTCGCTGCGCACGCGCGCCGAACGCGTCGGTGACCATTACCTGGTCAACGGCCAGAAAACCTGGACCACGCTCGGCCAGTACGCGGACATGATGTTCTGCCTCGTGCGCACCGACAGCGGTGCGAAGAAGCAGGAGGGCATTTCGTTCCTGCTGATCGACATGAAAACGCCGGGCATCACGGTGCGTCCCATCATCACGCTCGACGAAGATCACGAAGTCAACGAAGTCTTTTTCGAAGACGTGAAAGTGCCGGTCGAGAATCTGGTCGGAGACGAGAACCGCGGCTGGACTTACGCAAAATATCTGCTTGGCCATGAGCGCACTGGTATTGCGCGTGTCGGCCAATCCAAGCGAGAACTGGTTTTCCTGAAACGTCTCGCGCTGGATCAGAAAAAGAACGGCAAGCCGCTGCTGCAAGATCCGGTGTTCGCCGCGAAAGTCGCGAGCCTCGAGATCGAGTTGATGGCGCTCGAAGTCACCGTGCAGCGCGTGGTCGCCAATGAAGCTGGCGGACGCGGACCGGGGCCCGAGGCGTCGATGCTGAAAATCAAAGGCACCGAGGTCCAGCAGGCGCTGACCGAACTGATGTTCGAATCCGTCGGTCCGCTTGCCGCACCGTTCGACGTACCGTTCCTCGAAGGCGAGCGCGATCATAGTCTGGCCGGCGACGACGACGCCGCGCCGCTAGCCGCGTACTACTTCAACTTCCGCAAGACGTCGATTTACGGCGGCTCGAACGAAATTCAAAAGAACATCATCGCGCAGATGATTCTCGGACTTTGAGGAGCGGCGCATGGACTTCAATTTCAACGACGAACAACAGCAATTCGCCGACGCATTGCGTCGCTATCTGGACAAGAGCTACGGGTTCGAAGCGCGCCAGGCGATTGTCCGCTCGGAAGCGGGCATATCGGATACGCACTGGGCCGCATTCACCGAATTGGGTCTGACCGCGCTGCCGGTGCCGGAAGCGCAAGGTGGTTTCAACGGCGGCCCGATCGACATGCTGGTCGTTATGCAGGAACTCGGCCGCGCGCTGGTCGTCGAGCCGTATTGGGCGACGGCAGTCGGCATCGAGGCATTGCGTCTTGCCGGCAGCGGGCGGGGCGAAGATACATCGTTGCTGGAGCGCGCAGCGCAGGGCGAGATCAAGCTGTCCGTGGCATTTCACGAACCCCACGCACGGTACGATCTGTTCGACGTCGCCACGACCGCGAGTGGCTCCGGCGAGCAGCCGACCTTGACCGGTACGAAGTCGGTCGTATTGCACGGTGCGCAAGCGCATTACTGGATCGTGCCGGCCCGGCTGAATGGCGAAATCGCGCTGTTTATCGTGGCGCGCGAAGCAGCGGGCGTGAAGCTGACCGACTACCGTACGATCGACGGTCAACGCGCCGCAACGCTCGAATTCAACGGCACGCCCGCGCGCCGTCTCGAAGGCAAGCACGCCGGCGCGGCTGCGCTCGAACACATCGCGGACTACGGCACGGTCTTGCTGTGCGCGGAAGCGATTGGCGCGCTAGACGCACTGAACCTCGCCACCGTCGACTACACCAAAACACGTCAGCAGTTCGGCCAGCCGATCGCGCGCTTTCAGGCCTTGCAGCATCGCATGGTCGAGATGCTGATTCACGCCGAGCAGGCGCGTTCGGTCACCTATCTGGCCGCCATGCGCTACACCAGCGAAGACCCCGACGAGCGTCGCCGGGCCGTCTCCGCTGCAAAGGCGCGGGTTGGGCAGGCTGCGCGTTTCGTCGGTCAGCAGGCGGTTCAGTTGCATGGAGGCATGGGCGTGACGAACGAAGTCGCGGCGGCGCATCTGTTCAAACGTCTTGCGATCATCGAAACCACACTGGGCGATGTTGATCACCATCTCGCGCGGTTCGCTGCGCTGCCCGGCTTCATGACCGCCGAAGTTTGATCGGCCGGTCGAATCGGAAAACAAGGAGCGCGACAATGGGTTTCAGTTTCGAGGACATGGTGGTCGGCACGAGCGTGGAAGTCGGCAAGCACACGTTCACGCGTGAAGAGATTGTGGACTTTGCGCAAAAGTACGATCCGCAACCGTTTCATCTGGACGAAGCCGCTGCCGCCCAGTCGCCGTTCCGCGGTCTGGTGGCGAGCGGCTGGCACACCTGTTCGGTGATGATGGGCATGCTGGTGCGTAACACGCTGGCAGGTTCCACGTCGATGGGCTCGCCCGGCATCGACGATATCCGCTGGTTGAAGCCGGTGCGCGTAGGCGACACGATCACGATGAAGAACGTCGTGCTCGACAAACGCGTGTCTGAGAGCAAGCCGGATCGCGGCATCGTGTCGACGCAGTGGGAAGGCATCAACCAGCATGGTGAAACGGTGATCACGGTGCGTTCGAAGGGTTTGTTCGGACTGCGCAATCCGGGAGCCGCATCATGACGGTCGGCGCGGCGCCTGCCGCGACGTTCGGCGATGCCGCGGCACTGCGGGAACTGATCGGCGCCGAGCCGCTCGTCAGCGAATGGTTGACCGTCGATCAGGCGAGCGTCGATCGCTTCGCGGAGGCCACCGGCGATCATCAGTGGATTCACGTCGATCCGGAACGGGCGCGGCGTGAGTCGCCGTTCGGCGGTCCGGTCGCCCATGGTTTCCTGACGTTATCGTTGATCCCGGCGTTGCTGGGCAAGACGGTCGCACTGCGACAGCGTATGGGTGTGAACTACGGATTGAATCGCGTGCGGTTCACGTCGCCGGTGCCGGTCGGCTCGTCATTGCGGGCGAAATTCGCGGTCGACTCCGTCAGCGAGGTCGACAATGCCGGCGTGCAAGTGGTGTGGAATGTGACGCTGGAACGGCAGGACAGTGAGCGGCCGGTGTGTGTCGCGGAGTTCATCACGCGGCACTACTTCTAACGCGGGCAAGTTCGGTGTGATTTTCAGGCACTGACCCTGGCGTTGACGCTGAAACCAGTGCGAGCGCGAAGGCAAAAAAACGCGGGCGGCATTCATGCCGACCCGCGTTTTTTTATACACCTGCAGCCGTAGCCGTCGCCACAATTACAATCACATCACAGCCACCGCAACCGCACCACGGCAAACCTACCGCTTCGCATACTGTGTCGCGCCGAACAGCATTTCCTTCGCCTTCTCGTCCATGACCGGCTGGCGTATCGAAGCCAGCACTTCCACACCGCGCACCACCGCCGGACGTGCGGCAATCTCTTCATGCCAGCGCTTCACATTAGGAACGGCATCCAGATCGACGCCCTGGTTTTTCCATGAGCGCGTCCACGGAAACGCCGCGATGTCCGCGATCGTGTAGTCGTTGCCGGCAAGGTACTGCGTCTTGCCGAGTTGCGCGTCCATCACACCGTACAGACGCCGCGTCTCGTTCGTGTAGCGATTGATCGCGTATTCGATCGGCTCCGGCGCGTAGATGCGGAAGTGGTGCGTTTGCCCGAGCATCGGACCCAGGCCGCCCATCTGGAACATCAGCCACTGCAATACCGAATAGCGCGCGGCCGGATCGGTCGGCAGGAACTTGCCGGTCTTCTCGGCGAGATAGATCAGGATCGCGCCCGACTCGAACAACGCGAACGGTTGGCCGTCGGCGCCTTTAGGACCTTCGGAATCGACGATCGCCGGGATTTTGTTGTTCGGGCTGATGGCGAGGAATTCGGGTTTGAACTGATCGCCCGTGCCGATATTCACGGCGTGCGCGGCGTAGTCGAGGCCCGTCTCCTCGAGCATGATGTGGACCTTGTGGCCGTTCGGGGTTGCCCAGCTATAGACGTCGATCATCGTGGCTCCGTTGTTTCGTGAAAGCGGCGCCACGTAGGGCGCCGCTGTTGACGAAAATTAGAGCATAGATCGCACGATGCTGCTGGCGGCGTCGCGGATCGTTACGATGCCGAAAGCCGTGCTCGGATCAAACTTAAGCTCAGCCTCAACCTCAAGCACGTTCAAACGCGCGTAACCGGCATTTCCACGCGAGCCGCCGCGCCGGCATCCATATGCCGCGCCAGTTCGAGTTTGGCGATCGCGTTGCGGTGCACTTCGTCGGGACCATCGGCGAAACGCAGCGTCCGCGCGGACGCATACGCGTAAGCCAGCGGAAAATCGTCGCTGACGCCGCCGCCGCCGTGCGCCTGAATGGCCCAGTCGATCACCTGGCACGCCATGTTCGGCGCCACCACCTTGATCATCGCAATCTCGCCGCGCGCGCCCTTGTTGCCGACCGTGTCCATCATGTACGCGGTCTTCAGCGTGAGCAGCCGTGCCTGTTCGATCATGCAGCGCGCCTCGGCCATACGCTCCTGGGTGACGCCTTGAGCGGCAACCGGTTTGCCGAACGCCACGCGTTGCATTGAACGCTTCGCCATCAGTTCGAGCGCACGTTCGGCGAGGCCGATCAAACGCATGCAGTGGTGAATCCGTCCCGGTCCGAGGCGGCCCTGCGCGATCTCGAAACCGCGGCCTTCGCCGAGCAGCATATTGGTCACCGGCACGCGCACGTTTTCCAGCGTGATTTCCATGTGGCCGTGCGGCGCGTCGTCGTAACCGAATACGGTCAGCGGACGATGCACGGTGATGCCGGTCGCCTCGGCGGGCACCAGAATCATGGACTGCTGTTGATGGCGCGGCGCGTCGGGATCGGTCTTGCCCATGACGATATAGACCTTGCAGCGCGGATCGCCCGCACCGGACGACCACCACTTGTGGCCGTTGATCACGTAGTAATCGCCGTCGCGCACGATGCTGGTCTGGATATTGGTCGCATCCGACGACGCCACTTCCGGCTCCGTCATCAGAAACGCCGATCGTATCTGCCCTTGCAGCAGCGGTTCGAGCCATTCGCGCTTGTTGTCCTCGCTGCCGTAGCGCTCGATCGTTTCCATGTTGCCGGTGTCGGGCGCGTTGCAGTTGAACACTTCCGGCGCCCAGGGCACGCGGCCCATGATTTCGCACAGCGGCGCGTATTCGAGATTCGTCAACCCGGCGCCGCGCACGGATTCAGGCAGGAACAGATTCCACAAGCCGGCGTCGCGCGCCTTCACTTTCAGTTGTTCGATCAGTTCGGTGGGCAGCCACGCGTTGCCGTTATGGCGATTGCGCGCGATCTCCGCATAGAACGCCTGTTCGTTCGGATAAATGTGCGCGTCGAAGAAGGCGAGCAGTTTCTCGCGCAACGCCTGAACCTTCGGGGTGTAATCGAAATTCATGTAGGACCTCGCGGATAAAACGGGTAACGGACGATTGGGCTCGTTGCGTTCAACGCACCTTCTGCGCGTAGCGCCAGGCGAGTTCCGCCATGGGTTTCGCGCGGCTGCCGGCATCGAGCGCCTGAGCGCTGGCCGCGGTGCCGTCGACCACGCGCTTCATGATTCCTTGCAGGATCGCGGCGATGCGGAACATGTTGTACGCCAGGTAGAAGTTCCAGTCGCCGTGAATCTCGAGGCCGGTGCGCTTGCAATAACGCTCGACGTATTCGGCCTCATCGGGAATGCCGAGCGCGGCCCAATCGAGCCCCGCGATGCCGCGGAATTGCGTCGGATCGACATGCCACGCCATGCAGTGATAGGCGAAGTCGGCGAGCGGATCGCCGAGCGTCGACAATTCCCAGTCGAGCACCGCGAGCACTTTCGGCTCGCTCGGGTGGAAGATCAGATTGTCGAGTCGATAGTCGCCATGCACGATCGAGGCGCGCTCGCCGGTTTCCGCCGGCATATGCTGCGGCAGCCAGTCGATCAGCCGCTGCATCGCGTCGATCGGCTCGGTTTCGGACGCAAGGTACTGCTTGCTCCAGCGGCCGATCTGGCGGGCGAAATAATTGCCCGGTTTGCCGTAGTCGGCGAGACCGACGGCGGTGACGTCGACGCTGTGCAGCGCCGCGATCACGCGATTCATTTCGTCGTAAATCGCCGTGCGTTCGGTAGTCGCCATGCCGGGCAAAGACTGATCCCACAGCACGCGGCCCTCGACAAACTCCATCACGTAAAACGCGCGGCCGATCACGCTTTCGTCCTCGCACAGGGCCAGCATGCTGGCGACCGGCACGTCGGTGCCGGCCAGCGCGTGCATCACACGGTATTCACGTTCCACGGCATGCGCGGACGGCAGCAGCTTCGCGGCCGGCCCGGGCTTGGCGCGCATCACGTAGGAGCGTGACGGCGTGACCAGTTTGAAGGTGGGATTGGACTGTCCGCCGGCGAACTGCTCCAGCGTGAGCGGCCCGGCAAAACCGTCGACATGCTGGGTCAGCCACGCCGCGAGTGCTTCGCTGTCGAAGCGTTGCCGATCATTGACCGGGCGCGTGCCTTCGAAAGCCGAATAATCCGGTTTGTGTTCTGGTTCGCCGCTCTGTGTGGCTTGCACCATGTGTCTCCTCCAGTTCGGGTTCAGCTACGCTTGTATTGAATGAATTGTGCGTAGAGCATTTCCATCGTCGTATTGCGGACGTCGCGATGCAGCGGCGACGGCGGTGAATAATTGACTGTGCGCAGCACCCAGTCGCGCGGCGCGACGCCCACGTCGAGCGCATTGATGCAGCCGGTGGCTTGTGCGAGATGGCCGAAGAACGTGCGGCCTCCCGCCGTGATCGCGTGCGACAGGATCGCGCGATTCACGCCGCCGTGCAGAACCAGCAGCACGGTGTCCCACGAGGTGTCCGCGCGCAATGCGTCGATAGCCGGCAACACGCGATCGAACAAGGCCCCGATCGTCTCGCCGTCGAGAAAGCGCGTGCTTTCCGGCACGATGCCATCGAACACGCCGAGAAACGCGGCTTCGATATCCTGCGGCGGAATGTTGCTGAGCTTGCCGCCGCGAATCTCCTGCCATGCCGGTTCGACTTCGAGTTCGATCGGCTGACCTGTTTCCGCCAGTACCCGCTGGGCGGTTTCGACAGTACGCGGCAGGCCGCTCACGATCACCCGGTCAAAACGAACCTGCTGTTCGGCGAACACGCGGCCCGCCGCGCTAGCCTGCTCGCGGCCGTTGGCATTCAGCGGCACGGTGTCGGGATCGATCGCGCGGCCGGAATCGTCGAAGTAGGTGACGTCGCCGTGACGCATCAGGAAGATGCGGCGGCGCTTGGGCAATTGATAGTCGGGCATGGTCCCTTCGTTCATTTGTAAACCGGCGCGCGCTTTTCGAGGAACGCGGAAATGCCTTCAAGGCCGTCGCGGTGATGCAGCGACGCGACAAAGCTGTCGCGCTCGGCGACCAGATGGTCGGCCAGCGGTTGTGCGCCGGCCGCGCCGATCAACCCTTTGATGCGCGCGATCGAGTTGGGCGAAATCTTGCCGAGTTCGTCGGCCCATGCCACCGCGGCATCGCGCACGGCGCCGGTTTTGGCCAGCTTGTTGACGACCCCGAGTTCGTGCAAACGCGTGGCGCCGATCGGTTTACCTTCGATCAGTACTTCAGTGGCCAGTTGACGCGGTAAAGCCTGGGCGAGGAACCATGAGCCGCCGCCGTCGGGCGTCAGGCCGACGCGCGCGTAGGACATGACGAACTTGGCGTCGTCGGCGGCGACGATCAGGTCGCACGCAAGCGCGAGCGAGAAGCCGGCGCCGGCCGCCGCGCCGTCGACGGCGGCGATCACCGGTTTCGACGAGAGTCGCAGCGCCGAAATCCATTCGCCCAGCAGATCAATGCTTTCAGCTTGCACGGACGGATCTTTCGCGCGGTTTTCCAGCAGGCGGTTCAGATTGCCGCCCGCGCAAAAGAAGTTGTCGGCGCCGGTGATTACCACGGCGCGGATCGACGGATCGCGTTCCGCCGAATCGAGCGCTTCGATGCCGGCTGCGTACATGTCCGGATGCAGCGCGTTGCGCGCGCCGGGGTTCGACAGTGTGAGGACCAGCGTCGATTCGCTTTCGGTCGGGCGCGAGGTCAGCAGTTCGGCGCTCATTGTTGGGTCTCCGGTTGCGTTTCAGGTTGGATGTCGGCGGCGTCGCGTTGCGTCAGCGACAGGCCCAGTTGCGCGCGCCGCGCCAGCCACGGCGACGGACGATAGCGCGGGTCGCCGAGCACGCTGAACATGTTGCGCAAGATGGTGAGGATCGTGCTCGAGCCGAGCGCATCGCCCAGCGCGAGCGGGCCGCGCGGGTAGCCCAGGCCGAGCGTCACCGCGAGATCGATATCGTCGGGCGTGGCGATCTGCTTCTGCGCGATATCGCAGCCGATGTTGACGATCGTCGCTACCACGCGCTGTGCGACGAAGCCGGTCGAGTCGCGAATCACGGTGACCGGCACGCCGTCGGCGGCGAACAGAGCATGGGCGGTGTCACGCGCGGCGCGCGTGGTGGCGGGCGTGGTCATCAGCGTGCGACGTTGCGCGGCGACGAGCGGGAAGAGGACGTCGATCGCGACGACGCGGCTGGCGTCGAGCGCTTCGTCGACCGCGGCCGTGGTCGCGTCGTGACCGAACGGCGTGACCACGATCAACGAGTCCGCGGCGGGCGTCGCGTTTTCGTCGAGTGTCACGCCGGCCTGGGCGATCAGTTGAACGACGGCTTCATGCGCTTGCGGATAGCGCTTGCTGACCCACGCGCTGGCCGGCAACGTGGACGGTGCGGGCGCTTCGGCTGGCACCTGCTTCTTGCCGTCTTCGTAACGGTAAAACCCTTCGCCGGTCTTGCGGCCGATCAGTCCGCCCGCGAGTCGCGTGCCCGTGATCGGCGACGGCGTGAAGCGCGGCTCTTCATAGAACTGATGGTAGATCGACTCCATCACCGGATGCGACACGTCCAGCGCGGTCAGATCGAGCAACTCGAACGGCCCGAGCCGGAAGCCGGCCTGCTCGCGCATGATGCGGTCGATGTCGGCAAAGCTCGCGACACCTTCGCCCGCCACGCGCAAGCCTTCGGTATTCATACCGCGGCCCGCGTGATTGACGATGAAGCCCGGCATGTCTTTCGCGCGCACGGGCGTATGACCCATGCGACGGGCGAGATCCATCAGCGCGTCACCGGCGGCGGGGTCGCCGCGCAGACCGTCGATCACTTCGACGACTTTCATGAGCGGGACAGGATTGAAGAAGTGGTAGCCGACCACGCGCGACGGAGCGGTACACGTGGCGGCGATCGCGGTGATCGACAGCGACGACGTATTCGACGCTAGCACGCAGCGGCCGCTGACCACCGTCTCGAGTTCGCGGAACAGCGCCTGCTTCACGTCGAGCTTCTCGACGATCGCTTCGACGACCAGGTCGCAGCCGGCGAGGTCGCCAATGGCTTGCGCGCCGCTCACGTTCGCCAGCGCGGCGAGCGAGCGGGCCTGATCGAGCTTGCCTTTGGCCGTCAATTTGGCGAAAGTCTCGGCGAGGTAATCGCGCGCGGCGCCAATCGCGGCAGGATTGGTGTCGTACAGACGTACCGTGAGGCCCGCCAGCGCGGCAATCTGTGCGATGCCGCGCCCCATTGCTCCGGTTCCGACAATGCCGATAGTCTCGATACTGAAATTGCGAGAGGTCATTGTGATGCTCGACTCCATGGTTATTTTAGAATAGCACGATCGTGCAATTTATCGATGATTGTTCGAAGGCCGCGGCTCTGACATCGACATCGATGCTGATGCGTCGATGCACGGTCGCACCCACCCAAAAGAAAGGAGACACCCGATGATCAAGCTGTGCGGTTTCGCGCTCTCTAACTATTACAACAAAGTGAAGTTCGTGCTCCTCGAACACGGCATTCCGTTCGAGGAAGTGTTCGTGATGCCGAGCCAGGACGAGGCCGTGCTGGAGCATTCGCCGCTCGGCAAGGTGCCGTATCTGCAGACCGAAGACGGCGACCTGTGCGAGTCGCAATGCATCGTGGAGTATCTGGCCGCGCGCTTTCCCGACAAGGCGATTTTCTCCGCCGATCCCTGGGAGGCGGCCAAGGAGCGCGAGCTGATCATGTTCGTCGACGTGCATCTCGAGTTGACCGCGCGCAATCTCTACAAAGAGGCGTTCTTCGGCGGCACGGTGACGGACGCCACCAAAGGGCGTGTCGAGAAATTGCTGGCGCATCACATTACCGGCTTCAAACGGATCGCGAAGTTCGGGCCGTACCTGGCCGGCGAGCTTTTCAGCGTTGCCGACGCGGCGGGTTTCGTGAGCTTGCCGCTGGTGGGCATGGCGACGCAAACCATTTACGGCCGCGATTTGCTGCTCGATGCGGGCGTCGACTGGAAAAGTTATGTGAAGGCGATCAATGCGCGGCCGGCCGCACAACGCATCACCGAGGACCGCAAGGCGTATGTCGCGGCGTCGCGCCCGGCTTGATGAGAGGTGCCGCGGCTGATTCGAGTTGGACGCGGTATCGTGCCGGTTGAGCGTGCGACGGCGTGCCATGCACGCCGTCCAGGCCGCGGCGCGCGATAGCGGGGAACGTGGTGTCGTTCGCAGCATCGCGCGGGGCGTCCTAGAGCCGCGCCAGCCGCTCGAGCGCGGTGGCGAGGGTGCTCTCCTGCTTGGCGAAGCAGAAGCGCACCACGCCCGATTCGTGCGCCTCGTGATAGAACGCCGAGACCGGTATGGCCGCGACGCCGATCTCGCCGGTCAGCCATTGGGCGAACTCGGCTTCGGGCAAGTTGCTGATGGCCGAATAGTCGACGCACTGGAAGTACGTGCCCGTACACGGCAGCAGCTTGAAGCGTGAATTCGCGAGACCCGCGCGGAAGAAGTCGCGCTTCTGCTGATAAAACGCGGGCAGGTCGAGATACGGCGCCGGGTCTTTCATGTAGTCGGCGAGGCCGATCTGCATCGGCGTATTGACCGTGAACACGTTGAACTGATGCACTTTGCGGAACTCGGCCATGAGCGCGGCCGGCGCGGCTACGTAGCCGACTTTCCAGCCCGTCACGTGGTAGGTCTTGCCGAAACTCGACACCACGAAACTGCGCTGCGCCAGTTCCGGATAACGGGCCATGCTTTCGTGCGGCGCGCCGTCGAACACCATGTGTTCGTAGACTTCGTCGGAGAGGATCAGCACGTTGGTGCCGCGCACGATCTCTTCGAGCTTGCGCATATCTTGCTCGCGCCAGACCGTGCCGGTCGGATTGTGCGGCGTGTTGATCAGCAGTAGCCGCGTTTTCGGCGTGATCGCGGCGGCGAGCTTGTCGAACGGAATCGCGTAGTCGGGCGCCTCGAGCGTGACGAAAACCGGCTTGCCGCCGGCCAGTTCGATGGACGGCACGTAGCTGTCGTAATTCGGTTCGATCACGATCACTTCGTCGCCGGGGTGGACGGTGCACAGAATCGCGGTCAGCAACGCCTGCGTGGCGCCCGCGGTCACGGTGATCTCCGTGTTGGCGTCGTAGCGGCGGCCATACAGCGTGGCGATCTTGTCCGAAATCGCCTGACGCAGCGGCGCCGCGCCGGCCATGGGCGGGTACTGATTGTGACCGTCGCGCATGGCGTTCGAGACCGCGTCGATAATGCGCGGATCGCAGCCGAAATCGGGAAAGCCCTGGCCCAGATTCACCGCGCCTTTTTCGGCGGCGAGCGCGCTCATCACGGTGAAAATCGTCGTGCCGACATTCGGCAGTCGGGACGGAAACGAAGGACTCGTGGGCGTGTCGTGCGGTGCATTCATGGCGCTGTCCGGAGCGTTGTGGGGTGTGTAAGCGGGTGAGCCGAAACGGCGATGGCGTCGACGAACGGCGCGGGCTGCGCGATCTGGAAACCGAAATCGCGGGCGATCCGTTTCGCGAGTTTCAACACCGCGCGGTCCTTCGAAACAAGCCAGTCGGCCTGCGCGGCATGGGCGAGTTCGAGAAACTTCTGATCGTCGCGGTCTTTGCATTTGGGCAAAGGCCTGGCGTCTTCGGCCGGCGCGGCGGTTTCGACCCGCTGCGAAAGCTGCGCGACGACCGCGAGCGCGGCGGCTTTGTCCACATTTCGATGCACGAATTGCGGATAGTCGAGCACATAGGCGAGTTCGGCGAGGCAACGCGCGTCGATCAGCGCGACCAGCGTGCCGCTTTCGAGCGCGGCGCGGATGGGCCGCGTATGCGGGTCGTCGAACACGAGAATATCGATCCACACATTGGAATCGAGGACGACGCGCAAAGCGCCGTGTGAGGCATGGGAACCGGGCATTCGTTACAATCTGGCTTTCGTCTTTGACCGCCAGGCACGGCGTGCCTGCAAGCCTCTATGATAATCGTTCTGTCGCCGGCGAAATCGCTCGACTACGAAACCCCACCGCACGTCAAAAAGCACACCATCCCCGATTTTGTCGACGACGCGGCCGAATTGATCGGCGGATTGCGTCGTTTGTCGCCGCAGCAGATCGCTTCATTGATGGACATTTCGGATCAGCTCGCGCATCTGAACTTCCAGCGTTACGCGGATTGGTCGCCGAAGTTCGATACGCATAACGCCAAGCAGGCGGTACTCGCGTTCAATGGCGACGTGTACGAAGGCTTCAACGCGAAGACCTTGTCGTCGGCCGATCTGGACTATGCGCAGAGCCACGTGCGGGTGCTCTCGGGTCTTTACGGTCTGCTGCGGCCGCTCGATCTGCTGCAGCCGTACCGGCTCGAAATGGGGACGCGCTTCGCCAATCCGCGTGGCAAGGATCTGTACGCGTTCTGGGGCGAGCGGATCACGCAGGCCCTGAACGCGCAGTTGAAGAAGAACGCGGCGGCGTCCCGGGTGCTGGTGAATTGCGCATCGGGCGAATATTTCAAATCGGTCAAGCCGAAGTTGCTCGACGCACCGGTCGTCACGCCCGTTTTCGAAGACTGGAAAGGCGGCCGCTACAAGATCATCAGCTTCCATGCAAAGCGCGCGCGCGGCTTGATGGCGCGCTATGCGGTGGAAAACCGTCTCGACAAGCCTGAACAGCTCAAGGCGTTCGACTCCGAAGGTTATGCGTTCGACGCCGCGGCATCGAACGATTCCACTTACGTATTCCGCCGCCGCGTCGCTGAATAAGCGTTGAAGCGTTTCGCGGTGCAACCCGCAGGGAAGAACACCATGACCTTATCCATCACGAGTAACTTCGACGCCGGCGCGATCGAAGTCCTGTCCTGCGAAGACGCGGGCAACATCCGTCTGCGCGTGCGGCCGGACAGCCACGCCGAGTTCGCGCAGTGGTTTTACTTCCGTTTGTCCGGCGCGGCGGGCGAGCGCTGCGTGATGACGTTCGAGAATGCCGCCGCCTGCGCGTTCGCCGAAGGTTGGCGCGACTATCAGGCGGTCGCGAGCTATGATCGGGTGAACTGGTTTCGCGTACCGACCTCGTACGACGGCCGCGTGCTGACGATCGATCACACGCCGGATTTCGAGCGCATCTATTACGCGTATTTCGAGCCGTACAGCGAGGAGCGTCATTCGGAGTTTCTCGGCGCGGTGCAGCAGTTGCCGCAGGCCACGCTGACCGAACTGGGCACGACCGTCGAAGGCCGTCCCATGTCGCTGCTCACGCTCGGCACGCCGGAAACCGGCGACACACCGAAGAAGAAAATCTGGCTGATCGCGCGCCAGCATCCGGGCGAGACGATGGCCGAATGGTTTATCGAAGGTCTCGTGAAGCGGCTCGCGGGCTGGGGCGACTGGGCGGGTGATCCGGTCGCGCGCAAGCTCTACGATCACGCGGTGTTTTATATCGTGCCGAACATGAATCCGGACGGCAGCGTGCGCGGCAATCTGCGCACCAACGCGACCGGCGCGAATCTGAATCGCGAATGGATGGAGCCGGACGCCGCGCGCAGCCCTGAAGTGCTGGTGGTGCGCGACGCGATTCACGCCGTGGGTTGCGACCTGTTCTTCGATATTCACGGCGACGAGGCGCTGCCCTATGTGTTCGTGGCCGGCTCCGAAATGCTGCCGGGCTTTACCGAACGGCAGGGCGAGGAGCAGAAGGCGTTTATCGAAGCGTTCAAGCAGGCGAGCCCGGACTTCCAGGACAAGTATGGTTACGCCGCGAGCAAGTATCGCGAGGACGCGTTGAAGCTGGCGTCGAAGTACATCGGCAACGAATTCGGCTGCCTGTCGTTGACGCTGGAAATGCCGTTCAAGGACAACGCCAATCTGCCCGATGAGCGGGTCGGCTGGAACGGCGATCGTAGCGCGTCGCTCGGCGCGGCCATGCTGCAGGCGATTTTGCGGCATGTGGAGACGTTTGCGTAAAGCGGGCGCTGCATAGAAAAAAGAGGCACACGGTGACGTGTGCCTCTTTTTTTTGCGGGGAGCGTTGTGTGAGTGCGGGCTTATGGCTCTTCGCCCATGGCTCGCCAAGTCTGTGCCGGTGATCGTACTACCGCTATTGAGCCTTCTTCTTCGCCGTGGTCTTTTTCGCGGTCGATTTGCTCGAAGACTTGCTCGACGTCGACTTTGACGATTTGCCCGAGCTGGTCCTGGACGACTTCGTCGTCGCTTTCTTCGTGCTCTTGCCGCTTGCCGAGTGCTTGCCCTTGACGCTCTTATGCTTGCCCGCCACGGCGCGCGACCCCGACGGCTCACCGCTGCGCGCGCGGGCTGGCGGCACCGGATCGTTCCAGCTGAACGCCAGCATCTGGACGCCGACATAGCCGCAGCGGAATTTCAGATCGGCCGGATCGCCGCCCCCGCCTTGAGGAATGCCGAGCCCTTCGACGATGACGATGTTGTCGACCTTGACGCGCTGCTTGCCCTCGTCGAACGAATCGTTCCAGGGCGTGACCGACGCGTGCGCGCTGTCGAAAGAACTGGGGGGAAACTCGACGTGGTCGAAAGCGGTCGAGGTGCTGGCGACAAAATTGCCATGAGCGGCGCAGTCCGCGACGAGCGGGTCCGCATGCATGTCATTGACAAATTTGTTGACGAGGTCGTTGTGCTGTTCGAGTTGATCGGCGAATGCGGGGGCGCTACACATGAGCGAGAGACTCGCTGCAAGTGTCGCCAACCGGCCGACCAGCCGCAGCAATCGGCGCGGGACGTTGGTGCGATCCATCTAGTTCGTTAGACGCTAATGTGACATGAGGCACGTAAGATGCCTCGCGATAGGGTGGAGTTCAATCCTGGCACAAATATTTTGTCCTGTCGTGGTGTGCGCAATTGAGGCGGATCGAGACGGCCGCGTGGCCGATCGCCGCGAATGCGCATTCCATGCAGAGCCTGAGTCAGGTGCGTGGTCCGCCCAGTCGATATCTCCGGACGTCGTAAGTGGTGACCCAGGCGGGACGGTAGACCGCGATCAGCGCTGTCGACATGCCCGTGAACCAGGCCTCGCCGGTAGCGAGTAGCAGCACGCTGAACGCGTAGCCGGCAGGCATTACGGTCATCGAGCCATCGGCGAGCGTGATGTGAATGCCGAGCGCGGCGGCGGCCGTGAGCGACACGGCGATGGCCGGCGAGACGAAGCCCTGGCCGAAGATGAACATGAAGAGGTTGCGCGGCAGCCAGGCGATGCTGGCGCGCTGGACCAGCGTCGAGATGCCGACCGGCAATGCGCCATACACGAGGAACGTCAGCGCGATACCTTGCCACGGCGCGTCGAAAACGACGGCGGCAAGACCCGTGACCACCGCCATGGCGATCAGTGCCAGCGCCCAGTCGAAGAGCGTGACGACCAGCGTGGCGCCGAGCAGATGCATCACGGTGCCGTCGTCGAGCCACGCATTACTTGCCCACAGCACCGACACTGCGACGATGATCGCAAGCCAGACATGCTGCAAGGTGCCGTCCTGAAGTCGTTTGAAAGGATTTTTCCACAGCGCGAGCGCGACCACTATCGCAGTGGCGATCCAGCCACCGACAGCGACCCAGAACGGAAGCGGTGTGTAGAGGAAACCCATGTGTCTCATATTACTCGTTGGACGAGAAAAGGTGTGAGCGGATTCCATGCCAGCGGGCATGGACGCCGTCACAACCTGCGCGCCCGGCGTCTGGCGCATTCATTTGGAGCTGTTATGCCGCGCCTGGCGGAGGCGGTTCCAATGACGGGCCGGTGGGCAATGCGTCGCCATAGGGCGGGCTCGGTTCGGCGGCCATGGCGAGCGGAGCCGTCGTGTCACTGACTGGCAACGGATATTGAAAGCGCTTGCGCAACCGGCGCCGCAATGGCACGACGTTGCTTTGTCCCATGATCGGGCGCGCGGTGCCGTCGCCGCCAATGCGCAGCACTTGCAAATGGTTCGATAGCCAGCCGTTGTAAAGCGCGACCGCCGCCGCGCGATTGGGTGCGCCAAGTTGCTGGAATATGCTGGTCAGGTGAATCTTGACGGTGCCTTCGCTGATGCCGAGGGTGCGCGCAATCATCTTATTGGTGCTGCCCATATGGACGCAGCGCATGATCTGCTCCTGGCGGGGCGAGAGCACACTGGCCAATTTGCCGCGGCGCGGCGGCGGCGTTTTTTCGTCGAATGGGCGGATGGCAATGTCCGGCGGCAGCGGTGGATTGAGCGCCAGCGCGCCGGGCGGCACGTAGTGACCGCCCAGCAGCACCATTTCGAATGCGCGCACGATCAGGCAAGGATCGGTTTCGCGTGAGACCACACCGAGTACGCCCTCGTCCATGAGCGCTCGCACATGGATGGGGGAGATCTGGTCGGTGAGCACGGCGATGCGCAGGTCGGGGTAATCGCTGAGCAGATGGCGGGTATCCGCCACCGACATCCAGTCCTGCCAGTCGATCACGAGCAGATCGGGCCACTGACGCTTGAGCGTGCGTTCAACCTGGCGCCAGTCTTGTGCTTCGTTGAAGCGTGCCAGCCGGTCGATTTGCCGCAGTAGTACTTTGAGCCCATCACGCCGTTCCGCGTCTGAGTTGAGTATCGAGAATCGCATGCATGTCTCCAGATGAATCGGGCGAGGTGGCGCGATGCGCGCACCCGGCAAACGCGTCGAGTGCAGTGCGATGCGTCGCCGTTCCTATGATGACAAATTCCCTTCAATTTGACGGCCTGTCCAAAAGGCATAGGAGGAATGACGTAAAAAAGCCTGGCGTAAAAAAAGCCCCGCGTGTGGCGGGGCTTTTTTATCTCGGCGGCGGCGCGCGTTGGCGGTCGTCGCGCCGATGCTCAATGGAAATGCGGTTGGGCGGGCTCCGCGTCTTCCGGCATCTCGGCGTGGACGATTTCGCCGAGCGGATCCGCATAGAGCGGTACGCCGCAGTCGTCGCAATATTCAGGCTCGAAGCGGCCCGCATGACGACGCACGTCGGTCACGCCGGTATCTTTGAGCAGCGCGACGATTTCTTCGAGCGGATCGTCTGATGCGGCGACTTCCTGCGGTTCCTCGTCGATACCCGGCTCGCTGTTCTCGCGGCCGTACAGCGGCCAGACGACGCCGTAGATCACGTCGTTGCTGCCGCGGCGCGTGAAACCGACACGGTATTCGTCGATGCGGCGTTCACCGAAGCCGGCGACCACCGCGCGCAATTCTTGCGGCGCCGCGCCGATCGTGTCGAACAGGTAGCGCACGGCGGTGCGCACCGTGTGAGGACGCACGCGTTCGTCGGCGTCGCGGCAAGCCGAGTAATAGGCATCCGGCAGCAGGCATTCGAACTCGCAGCCCGGCAGCACCAGCGACAGATTGGCGCCGCCTTGCGTGGTCCATTGTTCGAGGCACTGGCCGCGTTCGATCCGGCTGCCGTGCTCTTCTTCCTGCCAGCGGAAGGTCGGCTCGCCCACCGGCGCCGCCACCACTGCCAGCAGGAAACGCGGGTCGGCCAGAATCGGCGAGGTTTCCGGCAGTTCGCCGAAATTGAGTTTGGCGTTGCCGCCGGCCATTGCTGCCTGCGTAAGCTGCTGGGCGATACGCCATGTCTCGACGTGGTGACGCGGCAACTGATCGATGCTGTACAGGAACGGCGCCATGGCCACGCGCGTATTGGCCGCCAGCACGTGAGCTTGCAGATGCGCGCGAAGCGCGTCGGCCGCGTCGGTCTTGAGCGGGCCCGACGGAATCATGTAGCGGGTCCAGGCGAGCACGGGCGCCGCGATCAGCAGCGCTTCATAAGGCACGCCCTCATGCTCGACGATGAACGACTCGCTGTGAGTTTCCGCCATGTCGGCGAGCGCGCCGTACGCATCGGGATGATTCTGCTGCAGATGATCGAGCGCGGCGTCCAGCGTGGTCTGGTTGGCATTGCGGACGATCTTGGTCAGCAGCGTGTCGAGTTTCGCTTCCCAGAAGCGGTCTTCGGTTCGGCTGCCCGACGCGAAAAGCGCGAGCGAGAGACCGACGAGCTTGTCGGCATCGGGGGGGAGACGTTTGGCGATTCGCGAGCGCATAAATCCGGAAGTTGGGGTGCACAGAACCTTATATTCTAGTCTTTTATCCGCCGCCATATTATTTGGCCGCTTACGCCGGGTGGATTAAGACATTTCTGCGCGGAGATTTCGGTTTTCCTACATGGCGCGAGGCCGCGTTATCTGCCGACCTGGCCGGATGATATAAGACGCCCCCGGAGGCTTGACTCGCTTCTATACTGACCGCTTTCAGAGATCGTCTGACAAGTGTGTGTCCACTCGCCGCCGTGGCCTGGCGCAACAGGAGATTCATCGTGAAATCGGACCAACTGATCGAACGTCTTGCCGCGGTATTCGCATTGATCATTCTGGTGGGCGGCTCGCTGCTGGTACTCGCGCCTTTTACGACCGCGCTGCTGTGGGGCGCCATTCTCAGCTATAGCTCATGGGGCCTGTATCGGCGGCTGACCGCGGCTGTGGGCGGCCGACGCAAATGGGCCGCCACTTTGATCGTGATCATCATTCTGGTCGTGGTGCTTGGGCCGTTCGTCTATGCGGGTTTTGCGTTTGGCGCGCATGTTCATGAAATCGTCGCGCTGGTGCAGAGGCTCTTTGAGGCCGGGTTGCCGGATCTGCCTCCGTGGGTGGGCGGTATTCCCCTGATTGGCTCGAGCATCGAGACCTTCTGGGAGCATCTGACCAGCGGGAATTCAGAGTTGATCGCGCAATTGCATTCGCTCGCGGCGCCCGCAGGCAAGTGGATCCTTGCGGCAGCGCTTGCGGTTACGCACGGTCTGGGGTTGTTGGCGTTGAGTATCGTGCTCGCTTTCTTCTTCTATACCGGAGGGGAGGGCGCTGCCGCCTGGTTGAATGCGGGTATGCGGCGGATCGCGGGCGAACGCGCTGATTATTTGCTGGCATTGGCAGGCAGCACCGTGAAGGGCGTGGTGTATGGGATTCTCGGCACGGCGCTCGTGCAAGGGATTCTGGCCGGATTCGGTTGCTGGATCTCTGGTGTGCCGGCGCCGGCGCTGCTCGGGCTGGCTACCTTTTTCCTGTCCGTGATACCGGGTGGTCCGGTGGTCGTGTGGTTGCCCGCGGCGATCTGGCTGTACCACGGCGGCTCGACCGGGTGGGCGATCTTTCTGGTCGTGTGGGGCGTACTGGTTGTGGGTATGTCCGACAACGTCATCAAGCCGATCCTGATCGGCAAGAACAGCGACATGCCGTTGATTCTGGTGATGCTGGGTATCCTGGGCGGCGCGTTTGCGTTCGGTTTCCTGGGTGTTTTCATCGGGCCGACGTTGCTTGCGGTTGCCTATACCGTGCTGCATGACTGGACGATCGGCGCACCGGGCGCACGCGCCCTTGCGCCTGATCTAAAAGTGCCGGTTGTCGACGAGTCGGCGCGAGTGGAAAAGGCGCCTTGAATAAATTCCAGATAACGCTTGCAAGGCCCTGCGTGGGTCGCTAGAATCTCGCTCTTTCGTGCTTCGGACACCGGGGCACGGGAGGCGGGAGAGCCAGCAATGGCAAGGGTTTCAGCGAAGTGAACGGGTTGAGAACGTTATAAAAACCTGTTGACGACGTAGCGAAAGTTCTTCATAATCTCGTTTCTCTGCTGCAGATGCAGCGACGCAGAACGAAGCGGTGCCGGGTAGTTGTGATGTTGACGACACGTGGTGCTGGTTTGGTAGTGAATGCGTAATCGATCTTTAAAAATTAACAGCCGATAAGTGTGGGCGCTTGATGCGAGACGCGAGGCGGATCTTTCGGGATCTGCCGCAAAGCGAAAGTATCAAGTCTCACACAGTAATGAAAGGAAGGTTTGACTGTCGAAAGACGATCGAACAATTCGTCAGTACGTTGAGTGAGCGACCGGTTCTTAACGGAACCGAAAAACAGTAACAGGTTTGAACTGAAGAGTTTGATCCTGGCTCAGATTGAACGCTGGCGGCA
>NZ_CADFGI010000010.1:0-298112 GCF_902833695.1 Paraburkholderia sp. BCC1876
CGGGTATTCAAGGCCCGGTGGGGCTACTCGCCGGATGGTGAGGTTGTTTCGCGAGTTGGGACGGTTGCAAGGAATGGCAGCGTTCTCGATCTGAATGACGGTACGGACATTCCGATCAGTAGCGAAGAGACTGACCAGTGGATCGATAACTACAACTATGGCGATTCGCCGGTTGGGCCGCCTGCGAATCTGCAGGGCGTGCGGCAGATGCTGCGGGCTGGAGGTTTTGCGGGGACGGGGATGGTTTGCGGCGATTGCCATTTCTCCGCGGGATTGATCGACGGGGCGGCGCGTGGGATTGCGTTTGTCTGGCGGCTCGCGCAGAACCCGGCGGTTCGATACGGGATCGGACAGGGTGCGAGAAAGGCGGCGGAGAACTGGGAGCGCATCAAGGCGTTGTGCAAGCCCGCTGCGGAGACGGAGGTCGATGGGATTCCGCCGGGTAGGATTACGTCGGAATACGTTGATATTACGGTGGGCTTCAGCAGGCGCAATATTCAGACCGATGTTGGCAAAGCTGAGTTTGAGGCAAACCTTGTCGAGAGCGGCTATGTACAGACGTTGAGTAAAGATGGTAAGACCGATATCTTCACCAAAGGCGATCTCAAGTACACCGTGCGTGAGAATTCGAAGTCCGGTGGACCTACGGCGGAGTACTTCCCTGTCGGTGCACAAAAACCAACCCTAAAAATTCGTTTGGGTAATTGATGAGTAACTTGGACTACATATACGATCGGGAAAAGTTCACGACGCTGTGGAGCCGAGCGACGGCTGGTGTTCAGTCTCTCGTGGGCAAATCTCGTGACGAACTGCTGTACTTCGATCCCATCGACATCGCGACGCAAAAGTTCTTCGAACTTATCCGGACGCTATTGACTTTCGAAGGAAAGACTGAATTCGCAACGGTGATTCTGAAGCCTGATCCTTTCAACTACTTCCACCATCATTTCGGTAAGTACCCAGGCTTCATTCATGGAAGCGAGAACACCGATGACGAGTACTTCAGTTTTTTGATGAAAAATCCGGGTGACAACATCGCAGACGCGCTGGGCGTGAACCACGAACACTACGTGATCATGCCGCTTGTGGGTAACTGGATAGCCTTCGGCGACAGGTCATGGGACACAGGCGTTTTCTACGGGCCGCCTGACATCATGGAATGTGCAAAGGATTTTTATCCCTTCTTTATTGCTCCTCTAGAGCAATTCCAGGTTGAGCCGTAGTCGATAGCAGATAGCCGCAAGAAAAAAGGCGCGAAAAATCCGCGCCTCTCTCATCGACTAAAGGGCTCCGTCCACCCACCAGGAGCCCACCCCTCAAATTCCCACTAAAACCGGCGCCACCGCCGCCGGATCGCTAATACTCGGCCGCCCATTCTCAACGTGCCCTGCCAGACGACGCGAGAAGCTGGCGTCGTCATTACTCGTCACCGTCAGGTCGTACCAGTGATGACTCGAAGCCAGCACCCACGCTTCTTCGATATGCGCCCCAGCCGGCACGAACACCGGACGCGTCCGCGCACCATACGCGTTGTCCGTCACCGTCAACCGCGCAACCCCACCCCCGCTATTGCTGAACTTCAAGAACACGTTCCCATTGGCCACGTCGTACTGCACCTTCACCTCGGGATGCGCCGGCTTCTCATGCCCACCCCAGCCCGCCACCTGCGAAGCTGTCGACGTTTGCGCAACTGCCAACTGCGTGTTCCCCGCAAACTTGCGCACAAAACCATTCGGCCCGAACACTTCGAACGCGTACACACCGCTCGTCGTCGTCAGATCGAAGGTCTCCTTCAGCGACTTACCCGCTTCAACCGTATAACGCCACGGACCATCCGTGCGATTCGTCCCGTAGACGTAGAAATGCGCGCCCTGGTCGCCGGTATTGCCGATCGAAATCTCGAACGTGTTCTGCTTCACGTCCGCATGGCCATTCACATGCAACTCATACGGCAACGCCCGCGCGAAACGAATGCCGCTTTCCTGCGGATCGATTGCACCCGGCGTTGCCGGCACCGTCGGCTTCGGCTGCGTCGCGCACTGGTTGTCCGCAACGCTCTTGTAGTTGCTCGTATCCGGCAACGGCGGCACTTTCGAATCGGGCGTGCGGAAGTCGAACGCGGTCGTCAGATCGCCGCACACCGCACGACGCCACGCCGTGATATTCGGCTCATACACCCCAAAACGCGCTTCAATAAAGCGAATCACCGACGTGTGATCGAACACCTGCGAGCATACAAAACCGCCCTTGCTCCACGGCGACACGATCGTCATCGGCACACGCGGGCCGAGGCCGTACGGCAGGCCATCCGCCGTATAGCTGCCGCCGCGCTGCGGATTGACCACGTTGTGAATCTCGCCGTCGGTGCTGACCGTCGACTGCCCTTGCGCAGGCGTCGTTGCCGGTTGCGGCGGCACGAGGTGATCGAAGAAGCCGTCGTTCTCGTCGTACATGATGAACAGCACGGTCTTGCTCCACACCTCGGGATTCGATGTCAGCGCATCCAGAATCTGCGACGTGTATTCGGCGCCATAGGCCGGCGTATAGCTCGGGTGCTCCGAGTACGCGGCCGGCGGGCACAACCACGACACTTGCGGCAACTGATTCGCCATCACGTCGGCCTTCAGATCGTCGATGGTACGCACGGTTTGCGCGCGCTCATACAACGGCGAACCCGGCTGTGCGTTGATGAAGTTCGTGAAATTCTGCAGGATGTTGGTGCCGTAATTGCCGTTCAACGGATCGGCACCGGTCAACCCTTGCTGATACACCTGCCACGAAATCCCCGCGGCTTGCAGGCGTTCCGGATACGTGGTCCACGACAGCAATTGGTAATTCGGCGGACCGTCGCCATCGACGAAATCGTTGTTGTCGAGCAGCGGGCCGCCCAGTGTGCCGCTCGGGTCGACCATGCCGCTCATCAGATACGCGCGGTTCGGGTGCGTCGGTCCCGGCAGCGAGCAGAAGTACGCGTCGCAAATGGTGAAGGCATCGGCCAGCGCGTAGTGAAACGGAATGTCGCTGCGCAGGTGATAACCCATCGTCATATCGGTCTTGTTGGCGGGCCACTGGTCGTAGCGGCCGCCGTCGATCGCGGCGTGAGTCTTGTACCAGGTGTGATCGAGATCGCCGACGCATTGCGCGCTGGTGGTCGCCGTGTTCAGATGGAACGGCAGCACCGGTTGCGTGGGGTCTTCCTTCGACGGTTGATACCACACCGGCTTGCCGCCCGGCAGCGGAATCGGGAAACGGTCGTTGTAGCCACGCACGCCGCGCAAATGGCCGAAATAGTGGTCGAACGAACGGTTCTCCTGCATGAACACGACGATGTGCTCGATATCGCGGATCGTGCCGGTGCGCGAAAACGCGGGCACGGCCAGCGCATTGCGAATCGACTCGGGCAGCGCGGTCAGCGCGGCAGCAGCGCCGGCGGAGGAAGCGACGGTCTGCAGGAAACGGCGACGGCTAGTTGATGTCATCGAATATCACCTTCTGCGGGGAGGAAGAATAGCGCGTCTGGCGCGCCGGTTGAATCGGGTTAGTTGCTGGTGGCGCTGTCGCCGGGTGCGTAATGCATCACCGGCGCGACCTGCTGGCTGTCGGCGGCGAGACTGGCCTGCATGTTTTGCGCGATCGGATCGGACGCGGCAGCGGCGGCGCTCGTGCTCGCGTTTGCATTTGCATTTGCATTCGCGCCGAGCGTTGAGGATGTGTTGAGGATTGGTGCCGCGGGCAAGGCGGCGCGTTGGGGCGCGTCGCCATTGGCGGCGGTCATGCCTTTGGAAGATGCTGAAGGCGCGGTGTTCGACGCGGAATCGTCGGCACCGCAACCGGTCAATACCCGTACTGCAATTGAAATTACAACGACGCTCGCGAAGCTTTTGTCTCTTCTCATGTCGGCATCCAGTTTCGTGAAAGCGGATGCAGTCTCTATTCCTTTCAAGAAATAATTGTGAAACGTTTGCGAGTGGTAAATCTTGCGTAGTTGCGTTGGATTTTAGAAAGGAAATGGAAAGTGATAAGAAGGACAATGGTCACCGAAGCGCCACATGCCGGCAGTCGAGGCATCCCTAACGATTGACGGCTGTGCGTAACCGATAACTTCATGACACGCATCGAACGACCTTTCGACATCACGCGTTTCGAAGACGAATGGCTGGAGGCGGATGGCTTCGGCGGCTTTGCCTCGGGCACTGTGGGCACGCTGCGCACGCGCCGTTATCACGCGCTGCTGCTGACGGCAACGCGCGCACCGGGCGGGCGAATGGTGCTCGTCAATGGTGTGGAGGCGTGGGTCGAGGCGAATGGACAGCGGTTTCCGCTGAGCATGCAGCGCTATGTGCCCGATGTGATCTATCCGGATCTCACAACGCGTCTTATCGCGTTCGATACATCGCCGTGGCCGACGTGGCGCTTTGAGCTCGATGCGCAGAGGGTGCTGATCGCAGAAGTGTTCGTTAGCAAAACGACGCGCGAAACGGTATTGCGTTGGCGGCTTGAGGACATAGGAGCGGCTTCTGAAGAAATGAATGCACCGACGCTCAAAGTCAGGCCGCTGCTTTCGGGCCGCGACTATCACGCGTTGCATCACGAGAATCCGGCATTCAACTTCAACGCGCAGACCAGCGACGATCGCGCATGCGTCAGTTGGCAACCCTATGGCGACGTGCCGGTGATCCATGCAGCGACAAATGGCGCGTACACGCACGCGCCCGATTGGTATCGCGACTTCTGCTACGTTCGCGAGCAGGAACGCGGTTTGGACTTCAGCGAAGATCTAGCGACGCCGGGCGTGTTCAGCTTCGATCTCGCGAAGGGTGAAGCGGTGCTGATTCTCACCGCGATCGTCGAAAGCGCCGCTAACGCAAGCACACCATCGCAGCAGCAGCCCACATCGAACGCACAACTCACCGCCACCCACGCGACCGAACTTGCCAGCATCGAACAACAACGCCGCGCCGCGCTCGGCACGCGCCTGCAGCGTTCCGCCGACGCCTACGTCGTCGCCCGCAACGAAGGTCGCACGATCCTTGCGGGCTTTCCATGGTTCACCGACTGGGGCCGCGATACGTTCATCGCAATGCGCGGCTTGCTGATCGCGTCGGGCCGTCTCGACGAGGCCGAAGCGATCCTGCTCGAATGGTCCGGCACCTTGTCCGAAGGCATGTTGCCCAATCGCTTCCCCGATTACGGCGACACGCCGGAATACAACTCGGTCGATGCCTCGCTGTGGTTCATCGTCGCCGTCCACGACTATCTGACCACGCAGCACGCCAGCGCTGCCACCGCGCAGCGCCTGCAACAGGCCGTCGAGGCCATCCTCGCAGGCTACACAAAAGGCACGCGCTTCGGCATTCAGGCTTCGGCAGAAGATGGCCTGCTGAGCGCCGGTGTCGCCGGCGTGCAGCTCACGTGGATGGATGCAAAAGTCGGCGACTGGGTGGTGACGCCACGCATCGGCAAACCAGTCGAAGTACACGCGCTCTGGATCAACGCGTTGCGCATTGCAGCAATCTGGAATCCGCAGTGGCAGGCATCCGCCGCCCGAGCGTTGCAAGCGTTTCATGAACGCTTTATCGATCCGTCGACGCAAGGGCTGTTCGACAACATCGACGTCGACCACGTGAACGGCACGGTCGACCACGCGATCCGGCCAAACCAGATTTTTGCGGTAGGCGGACTGCCGTTCCCGTTACTCGAGGGCGCCGCGGCCCGCGCCGTGCTCGATCAGGTCGAAGCGCAGCTGCTCACGCCGCTTGGCTTGCGAACGCTTGCACCGTCCGATCCCGCCTATTGCGGGCACTACGGCGGCCCGCCGCTCGCACGCGATGGCGCCTACCATCAGGGCACGGTTTGGCCATGGCTGCTCGGTCCATTCGTCGAAGCGTGGCTGCGGGTTCACGGCACTGCAACAGAAGCCCGCAGCGAAGCCAGAACGCGCTTTCTCGACCCGCTGGTCGCGCATCTCGATCACGCGGGGCTCGACCATCTATCGGAAATCGCCGACGGCGATGCACCGCATGCGCCGGCCGGCACCCCGTTTCAGGCCTGGTCGCTCGGCGAGTTGCTGCGCATTGACAATCTACTTGCCCGCCTGGAGCCCGTTGGCGTGTAAACCGCGCTACGATGTGTGTCCCGCTGCCAAGCCTGATGCAAGGACGGAGTCATGCCACCGCTGCGCGCTGCGAATCTGCTCGCCACTCTTGAAGGTTCACGCCTGCATTCGGCCGACTGTGCCCACTGGCAGCGCTGGGGGCCGTATCTCAGCGAGCGTCAGTGGGGCACGGTGCGGGAGGATTACAGCCCGGACGGCACCGCGTGGGATTCCTTTCCGCACGACCATGCGCGCAGCCGCGCATACCGTTGGGGCGAAGACGGCATTGCCGGTTTCGGCGACGACAAACTGAGCTGGTGTGTGTCGCTCGCGCTGTGGAACCGCAAGGATCCGATCCTGAAAGAGCGCCTGTTCGGCCTCACCAACGCGCAGGGCAACCATGGCGAGGACGTGAAAGAGTTGTACTTCTACGTCGACGGCACGCCCACGCATTCGTATATGCGGATGCTCTACAAGTACCCGATCGCGGCTTTTCCCTACGACGACCTGGTGCAGGAAAACGGCCGCCGTGGCG
Source organism: Paraburkholderia sp. BCC1876 (assembly GCF_902833695.1). Lineage (NCBI taxonomy): Bacteria > Pseudomonadati > Pseudomonadota > Betaproteobacteria > Burkholderiales > Burkholderiaceae > Paraburkholderia > Paraburkholderia sp. BCC1876. Next base: position 6,630 of record NZ_CADFGI010000010.1, read on the forward strand.
CCGACATGCCGGAGTATGAAATTCTCGACACCGGCGTGTTCGACGATTGCTGCTATTTCGATGTGCAGGTCGAATACGCGAAGCACGCGCCCGACGACATCCTGATGCGCGTGACGATCAATAATCGCGCGGACCAGGCCGCTTCGCTCGATGTGCTGCCGCAGATCTGGGCGCGCAATTCGTGGTCGTGGAAAGAGAACAAAGACAAACCGTCGTTGACGGCCGGCACGGATCACAACGGCAACGCGCAACTGGTTGGCCATCAGCATGGCCACGAGCCGATCGTGGTGACGGCCTGGTCGAAAGACGCGCCGCAGGTCGACTGGCTGTTCTGCGAGAACGACACCAACGTCAAGCGCCTGTTCAATATGGACGGCACAGGTCCGTTCAAAGACGGCTTCAACGACTACCTGGTCCATGGCGACGAACAGGCGGTGCGTCGCGACAAAGGCACGAAGGCCGCTGCGCATGCATCGATCGAACTCGGCCCGCACGGGCGCGCGGTGGTGTACATGCGCTGGCGTCCGCAATCGAGTCCCGACGACGTGCTGCTCGATGCCGACGCAGTATTCGCGCACCGCATTGCCGAAGCCGACGAATTCTATGGCGCGCTGCAACACGAAATCGCCGACCCCGACGCGCGTCTCGTGCAGCGTCAGGCGCTCGCCGGCATGCTGTGGTCGAAGCAGTACTACCAGTACGACGTGCAGCGCTGGCTCGACGGCGATCCGCTGCAACCCACCCCGCCCGCGAGCCGCAAAAAAGGCCGCAACACGGACTGGCGGCATCTGTGCAACGCGGACATCGTGTCGATGCCCGACAAGTGGGAGTACCCGTGGTACGCATCGTGGGACCTGGCGTTTCATGCCACCGCGTTCGCACTGATCGATCCCGCGTTTGCCAAACGTCAATTGCTGCTGCTGGTGAAGGACCGCTATCAGCATCCGAACGGTCAGATACCCGCTTACGAATGGGCGTTGGGCGACGCCAATCCGCCGGTCCATGCGTGGGCCGCGTGGCGCGTGTATGAAATCGACCGTGCGCTGACCGGCAAGGCGGATCGCGATTTTCTGGAACTCGTTTTTCACAAGCTGCTGCTGAACTTCTCGTGGTGGGTCAACCGCAAGGACGCCGACGGTCACAATATTTTCCAGGGCGGCTTTCTCGGCCTCGACAACGTCGGCATTTTCGATCGCTCTTCGCCGCTGCCCACCGGCGGTCATATCGATCAGGCCGACGGCACTGCGTGGATGGCCGCGTACGCGCTCGACCTGATGCGTATCGCGCTGGAACTCGCCTATGCGAACCATGTGTTCGTCGACATCGGCGTGAAGTTCTTCGAGCACTTCCTGTATATCGCCGAAGCCGTGAGTTGCGACGACGGCTGCGACACCGGCCTCTGGGACTCGGAAGACGAGTTCTTCTACGACAAGCTGCGCCTGCCCGACGGCAGCAACGTGCCCTTGCGGCTGCGGTCCATCGTTGGGCTGATTCCGCTGTTCGCCGTGCATGTGCTCGAACATCGTCTGCATGGCGGCTTGCCGGGGCTGCGCGAACGTCTGACCTGGTTCCTCGAACATCGGCCCGATCTGGCGCGGCTCGTCTCTCGCTGGAACGAACCCGGCAAGAGCAATGCGCTGCTGCTCTCGCTGTTGCGCGGGCATCGCATGAAAGCGCTGCTGCGCCGCGCGCTCGACGAAAGCGAATTTTTGTCCGATCACGGGGTGCGGGCGCTGTCGCGGGTTCATCGCGACCAGCCGTTCGTGTTCAATCACAACGGCGACAGCTTCACCGTCAAATACCTGCCGGCCGAATCGGACTCGCGCGTGTTCGGCGGCAATTCGAACTGGCGGGGTCCGGTGTGGATGCCGATGAACTATCTGCTGATCGAATCGCTGTACGAATTCCATCGCTATTACGGCGACGATTTTCGTGTGGAGTATCCGACTGGGTCGGGGCAGAAGTTCTCGCTCAGCGAAATCGCCGATGAACTCGCGCGCCGCTGCACGACACTGTTCCTCAAGAACAAAGATGGCGAGCGTCCGGTGATGGGCGCGTATCCGTTGCTGCAGGCCGACCCGCATTCGCGCGATCTGGTGTTGTTCCATGAGTACTTTCATGGCGACAACGGGCGTGGCGTGGGCGCTTCGCATCAGACCGGCTGGACCGGGCTGGTTGCGCTGCTGCTGCAGCCGCGTGCCATGGCTGCATCGGGCAATGTGCCGTTGACCGGCGAGGGCGACCAGGCGCCGATTCCGACCGGGCCCAATGCGCAGGCCGCGACGCCGGCGTGCCCGACGGAGGCTGCGTCTGCTGCAACACCCGAGCCGGCACCCGCACTCGTTACCGCAGTGACCAAATAACGAGCCGAGCAAACCGCGCACTAGCAAGAGTCGCAACGTAGCAAGCCGTGGGCCGCGACGCCCGGCGTGCAGGTTACATAAACCCTACACGCCAGCGTGCGAGCCCGATTGTGGAGTCGTTTTTGAACTGTGTGGCTTCAAGCGTGGTCTTTCATGTACCGCCACGTCCGTTCCATTGGCTTCCTGAGTGAATCCCATGTCGACTACACCGAATACTCCCGCTTCCAATCACCCCGCCACCGCTGCCGAACCGAGCTGCAAAGTCAGCGTGAGTCCGCACGACGCGCCGTCCGTACCCGCGTCGCCGGCCGGCAAGCGGCCCGCACCGCCTTGCACGCTGGTGATCTTCGGCGCCGGCGGCGACCTGACCAAACGACTGCTGATGCCGGCGCTCTACAACCTCGCCGTGGATGGCCTGCTCGACGACGGCATGAAAATCGTCGGCGTGAATCACGGCGAGCGCGAGACGAGCGCCTGGCGCGACGATCTGCACAAGTCGCTCGAACAGTTCGCCGCCGACAAAGCCAGCACCTTCCACGCCGGCAAGCTCGACGACAAAGCGTGGGACTGGGTCGGGCAACGCCTCGAATACATGGCCGGTGAATTCGAGACCGACGACGTCTTTACGAAGCTGAAGCAAAAGCTCGATCAGGCGAAGGGCGGCAACGTGATTTTCTATCTCGCCGTCACCTCGCGTTTCTTCAAACCGATTGTCGAACGCCTCGGCAAAGCGGGTCTGCTGAAAGAAGGCGAGGGCGAAGGCGGATTTTTCCGCCGCATCGTCGTGGAAAAACCGTTCGGCACCGATCTCGCGTCGGCGCGCGATCTGAACGCGCACATCCTTTCGTACGCGGACGAATCGCAGGTGTACCGCATCGATCACTTTCTCGGTAAAGACACCGTGCAGAGCATTCTCGCGGTGCGCTTCGCGAATGCGCTGTTCGAACCGATCTGGCGGCGCGAATACATCGACAGCGTGCAGATCACGGCGGCGGAAACGATCGGCGTGGAAGGGCGCGGCAAGTTCTACGAGCAGACCGGCGCGTTCCGCGACATGCTGCCGAACCACCTGTTCCAGTTGCTCGGCATGGTCGCGATGGAACCGCCCAATTCGTTCGACGCCGAAGCCGTGCGCGACAAGAAGGCCGACATCATGCATGCGATCCAGCCGCTGACCGCCGACGACGTCGTGTTCGGTCAATACGAAAAAGGTCCCCCGGGTGTCGGCTATCGCGAGGAACCGGACGTGGCGCCCGACAGCACGACGGAAACCTACGCGGCCGCGCGTGTGTTCGTCGAGAACTGGCGCTGGGCCGGCGTGCCGTTCTATCTGCGCACCGGCAAGCGGCTGGCCGCGCGGCGCACGGAAATCTCGGTGCAACTGAAGCCGGTGCCGTTCCGGTTGTTCCGCGACACGCCCGTCGACGCGCTCACACCGAACGTGCTGACCTTGCGTATCGATCCGGCGCACGGCACGAGCTTCGACTTCAACGTCAAGACGCCGGGACCGATCATGCAGGTGGGCGCGGTGCAGTCGTCGTTCGACTATGCGGACTTCTTCACCGAGCGCGCGAACGTCGGCTACGAGACCTTGCTCTATGACTGCATGCTCGGCGACGAGACGCTGTTCCAGCGCGCCGACAGCATCGAAACCAGCTGGGCCGCGGTAGAGGACGTGCTGCATCCGAAAGACGGCGGCGCGATGCCGGTGCATGGCTATGCGTCCGGCAGCGAAGGACCGGCGGAGGCGGACGCGCTGCTCGCGCGCGACGGCCACGCATGGCGGCCATTGAAACAGGCTCCAGTCGAAAAGAAGTGATTCCATCACGCGCATCAACATAATCGGGGGACACCGTGGCAACACGCAAAACCGTGGCAACGCGTAAGACGAAGGTGACGAGCAGCACTGAGCGGATTCTGGCGATCGACGTCGGCGGCACCGGTCTGAAGGCCGCGATCATCGACGCCGACGGTCAGATGAAAACCGAACGCGTGCGGGTCGCGACGCCGCATCCGTGTACGCCGGATCAACTGGTGGATGCATTGGCGAAGCTCGCCGGTCCGCTGATCGAACAGGAACCGCCTACGTTGATGTCGATCGGCTTTCCGGGTGTGGTGCGCAACAACCGCATCCTGACCGCGCCGCATTTCGGCGTGGAGGGTTGGCACGACATTCCGCTCGCGGATTCGTTGGCGCAGCGTTTGGGCGGTTTGCCGGTGCGCATGATCAACGACGCCGAGATGCAGGGCTTCGCCGCGATCGAAGGGCACGGCCTCGAATTCGTGCTGACGCTCGGCACGGGCGCGGGCACGGCTATGTTCCGCGACGGCGAGTTGATGCCGCATCTCGAACTGGCCCACCACCCGGTCAGCAAGAAAGGCGTCGCGTACGACGAATACATCGGCGACGCCGCGCGCGACAAGATCGGGAATAAAACGTGGAACCGGCGCGTTAAGAAGGTGATCGGGATTCTCAGCGCGCTCGTGAACTACGACAAGCTGTGGATCGGCGGCGGCAATGCGGCACGCCTCACGTTCGATTTGCCGGCCAACGTGGCGACCGTTTCGAACGACGCGGGTATCGAAGGCGGCGCGCGCCTGTGGCACCCGAAGTCGTTCCGCGAGACGCGGCAATTGCCGGAAGCGACGGCGCGGACGGGCCGATTCAAATGACCTTGAAGCCGTGAACGCATAAAAAAGGGGGAATTCACGATGATCCGCAACGGCCACTTTGACCTCGCACGACGTCTGCTTTCCGTGGGCGTGTGCGCGGCCTTAGCGCTGGCAGCAACCCATGGCCGCGCGGCCGAAGCGTTCGCGGTTTCGTCGCCGGGTCTGGCCGACGGCGGCACGCTGGATTCGAGCCACGCCGCGAGCGCGAACAATTGCGGCGGCGGCAACGTGTCGCCGGCGCTGCAATGGCGTAATGCCCCTGCGGGCACGAAGAGCTACGCGGTGACGATCTTCGATCCGGACGGCGCGAAGGGCCTGGGCATCGTGCATTGGATCGTGTATGGCGTCGCGGCTTCGACCACATCGCTCGGCGTCGGCGGCAGTTCGCCGCCCGGCAGCGTCTCCGGAACGAATCGCACGGGCGGCCCGGGATACTACGGTCCGTGTCCGCCCGTCGGCGAGGTGCCGCATCACTACGTCGCGCAGGTCTACGCGCTCGATCTGGCGCCTGACGCGTTACCCGCCGGGCTGACGCGCGACGCGTTGCTCGCGGCCATGAAGGATCATGTGCTCGCCGCGTCGAGCACCGTGCTGCGCTACGGGCGATAAATCAAATCGCTGCGCCTAGCGCGCCGCGTCGCCCCAGCGGTATTCCACGCTCGCCTCGTCGAGCTGCGTTTTGATCTGCGCGTCGAGCACCAGCTCCGAAGCCGCGAGCGTGTCGCTCAATTGCTCCGCACGGCTCGCGCCGATAATCGCCGACGTGATCTGCGGATTCGCCAACACCCACGCCAACGAAACGCGCGTCAACGATTCGCCGGTCGGCGCCACGATCGCCTGCAGGCGCTCGATCGTGTCGAACTCGCGCTGATGCCAGTAACGCGCCTGATACATCGCGCCGGCCTTGCCGACGGTCTCGGTGAAGCGCCCCGTGGTCGGCGTGGCTTCCAGCTTGTGCTTGCCGGTCAGCAAGCCCCCCGCGAGCGGGTTATACGGCATCACGGCGAGATGCTCTTCGGCGGCCAGCGGCAGCAACTCCCGCTCGATCTGGCGGAATAGCAGGTTGTACCGCGGCTGCACCGAAACGAAACGCGCCACGCGCAACACGTCGGCGCGGCCCAACGCGCGCGCCAGCCGGTACGCGAGGAAATTCGACACACCGACATAACGCGCTTTGCCGGATCGCACGATCACGTCTAGCGCTTCGAGCGTTTCGTCGAGCGGCGTGTTCGCGTCGTCGGAATGGAGCTGATAGAGGTCCACGTAGTCGGTGCCGAGGCGGCGCAGCGACGCGTCGATCGCATCCAGCAGATGTTTGCGCGATGCGCCTTGATCCCACGCCGAGGGCCCCATCTTGCCGACGGCTTTCGTCGCGAGAATGAAGCGGTCGCGCTTGCCCTTCAGCCAGCGCCCGACGATTTCCTCCGTGCGTCCGGCCAGACCCTCGCCGCCACCGAGCGGATACACGTTGGCCGTATCGATGAAGTTCACGCCGGCCTCCGCGGCCGTGTCGAGAATGCGCTGCGAGGCCTCTTCTTCAGTCTGCAGGCCGAAGGTCATCGTGCCGAGACAAAGTCGCGACACGTTCAGCCCTGTGCGGCCGAATTGGCGGTATTGCATGGTCAACTCCGAAGTGAACGGAACAGTGAGGACAGACGGTGTTGCAAAAAGGATAAACCGTGTCGTGATTTCGTGTCGGCGGTCGGGCTGGCAAACTGTTGTCTATTTGAAAGCTGGCTTATACCGAATGCCTTTCAATCGCATTGATCAGCTTTACTCCTGCCTTGTCTAACGTTTACAAACCAGTAATAAAACAAACTCTCTGCAACATTGAAAATTACGTTATCCCTACGTTCGTAACGTGCCGAAATAAACCGATTACACGAAGTAAGAGACGCCGACGTTGATGCAAATTTATGCGTATGGAATGATATCGATTCTCATTTAACCATCAGCCAGCCATCCCGTCGTCTCTGCGTCACTCAGGAGACCGGCAGCCAGCCAAATGCAGCTTTGTCATTGATCGCATGCGAAGACATGCGAATCCGGCAAGTGCACCTCCGACGGGATTTCCATGTTCAACCACACGCCGCTTGCGACCGCGTTAGCGCTAGCCTTTGCCATTCCTTTCGCGACCCCGGCCGTCGCGCAGACTGCCGCGCAAGCCACGACGCAGCCGTCGACCGGCAAAGCCGCAAACGCGAGCGCCCCCACTGCCGCCACCGACAGCGGCACGCTGCCGACCATCGGCGTCGCGGCGCAGGCTGAACAACAGGACTTCCAGGCGGAAAAATCGAATGTCGGCGCGAAGACGCCCACCGCGTTGCGCGACATTCCGCAGACGGTTGCCGTCATCAATAAAGACTTGCTCGCTTCGCAAGGCGCCACGTCGTTCCAGGACGCGCTGCGCAATGCGCCGGGCGTGACGATCGGCGGCGCCGAAGGCGGCCAGATCGGCAACAACATCAACCTGCGCGGCTTCACCGCGCAGAACGATATCTATCTCGACGGCTTCCGCGATCGCAACCAGTACTATCGCGACACCTTCGACCTCGAAGAACTCGAAGTGCTGTACGGTCCGTCGTCGATGTTGTTCGGCCGCGGCTCCACGGGCGGCGTGATCAACCAGGTCAGCAAGAAGGCGAACCTGAAGGATTCGGCGGAAGTCACGGGAATGATCGGCACCGACGACCGCTATCGCAGCACCGTCGACGTGAACCACAAGCTGACCGACACCGCGGCGATTCGCCTGAACGCGTTCGGCCAGAGCCTCGGCTCGACGCGCGACGAGATGAAGAACAAGGACTACGGCATCGCGCCGGAGGTGCGTTTCGGGATCGGCACGCCGACCGAAGTGACGCTGTCCGCGCTGATCCAGCACAACTACGATATGCCCGACTACGGCGTGCAAGCGTTGAACGGCCGTCCGTCGCCGGTGCCGAAGAACACGTTCTACGGCCTGACCACCGACCGCACGATCCAGGACGTGCAGACGTTCACCGCCGCGATCAAGCACAAGTTCTCCGACGCGCTCACGCTGACCAACCAGACGCAGTTCTCGCATTCCCTGACCGACGCGCGCGAAACCGCGCCGCAATCGGTGCTGACAGGTCCGCTTTCCAGCAGCACCGCGCTGGTCAACGGCAATTTCACGAGCTTGTCGCCGTCGCAACTGTTCATCAAGTTGCAAAGCCACGACCGCGTGATCGAGAACCACTCGCTGTACAACGACACCACGGTCGAATACAAATTCGACACCGGCCCGATCAAGCACGACCTGATCGCGGGCGTCGAACTCGGCCACGACAGCTACTCGAATCAGGCCTACACGCGTAACAACCTGCCGGTCGTGACGATGCTGAACCCGGCGTATCTGTCCTCGCCGGCGGGTGTCACCACGACAGTCGGCAACTACGCGAATTCCGGCTCGAATGAAATTGCCGGCTATGTGAACGACACCATTTCGCTCGGTCAGCACTGGAAGGTGATTGGCGGTTTGCGTTGGGATCGCTTCCAGGCGCAGATCCACAACTCAATCAGTCTGCCGGCTTACGCGAGTCAAACCAACTTCTTCACCAGCGTTCGCGCCGGCGTGATTTATCAGCCGACCGACTGGCAGTCGTACTACGTGTCCTACGGCACGTCGTTCGACCCGTCGCTCGAAGCGTTGACTGTCACCAACCTCACGCAGAATCTGGCGCCGGAGTCGACCAAGTCGTATGAAGTGGGCGGCAAGTGGGATCTGCTCGGCGGCAATCTGTCGGTGAATTCGGCGTTCTTCCGCGAGGAAATGACCAACGCCCGCACCCAGGTTTCGCCCACCGAATACGAACTCGACGGCGATATTCGCGTGGACGGTTTCCAGGCCGGCGTCACCGGTCACATCACCGACAAGTGGCAAATCTTCGGCGGCTATACGTACATGGACGCCGTGGTCCTGAAGGCGCTCGACGGGACGCAAGGGCACACGCCGGCCAATACACCGCGCAACACGCTGACGCTCTGGACCACCTACGCGATCACGCCGCATTGGGAAATTGGCGGTGGCCCGACGTATATGTCGCCGCGCTATGCGTCGAACACGAACTATGTTCAGGTGCCGGGCTACACGCGCTGGGATGCAACCGCCGCTTACCATGCGAAGAAATACGACGTGCGCCTGAACCTGCTGAACCTGACCAACAAGCAGTACTACGACGGTCTGATTCAATCGGACGGCGGCCGCTCCGTGCCGGGCATTGGACGTACGCTGCTGGCCACGTTCGACTACCGCTTCTGATGTAAGCCGAACGGTTGCGTTAGGCTTGCCGTTTTCGATCGAAAACGGCAAGCCCACGCCAAGGAAACACTTATGTTGCTGCAGATTCCGAATGTACTGAACGCCGAGCAATTGCGCTTCGTGCGCGAGCGGCTCGATCAGGCTGGCGACGCCTGGGTCGACGGTCGCGCGACCGCCGGCTATCAGGGCGCGCCGGTCAAGCGCAACCAGCAGATCGCCGAGCACACGCCGCTGGCGCGCGAACTCGGCGACGTGATTCTCGCGGCGGTCGAACGGCACCCGCTGTTTATCAGCGCGGTGCTGCCGAACCAGGCGTACCCGCCGCTCTTCAATCGTTACGAGAGCGGCATGACGTTCGGCAGTCACGTCGACGGCGCGGTGCGCGTGTTGCCCAACGGCGTGAAGCTGCGCACCGACGTCTCGGTGACGCTGTTCATTTCCGAGCCCGATGAATACGACGGCGGCGAACTGGTGATCGAAGACACCTACGGCGTGCAGCAGGTGAAGCTGCCGGCCGGCGACATGATCGTTTATCCGGCCACGAGTCTGCATCAGGTGACGCCGGTCACGCGTGGCGCGCGGCTCGCCAGTTTCTTCTGGGTGCAAAGCCTCGTGCGCAGCGACACGCAGCGCGCGTTGCTGTTCGACATGGACACCGCGATTCAACGTCTCAATGCCACCCATGCCGACGATGCCGCGCGCCGCAGCCTCGTCGGCTGTTATCACAACCTGTTGCGTACCTGGAGCGAAACGTGAGCGTACCCGAGGCAATCGACCTTCAACCGGCCACGGGCCTCGACCTTGCCGCGCGCGAGCCGCAGCGGCTCGGCGACAGCGAACTGAAGGCGCGGCAGCAGCGCTCGCGCCGCGCCACCTTCGTCAAATGGCTGCGCAAGGTGCACGGCTGGATCGGTTTGTGGGGCGCGGCGCTGGGGCTGCTGTTCGGCACCACGGGCTTTTTGCTGAATCATCGCGGCGGGCCGTTGAAGGTCTCGACCGGCGAGCCGCAAGTGTCGACGATGCAAGTGCCGTTGCCGCAACCCGTGCCGGAAACGCCGCGCGAGTTGGGCAAATGGCTGAAGCACGAATTGAAGCTGACCGGCACGCCGGGACGCGTGCAGAAAGAGCCGTCGCATCCGGTCGCGTGGGGCGATCGCAGCGTCGTGCAGCCGGAGCACTGGCAGCTCAATTTTGCGTCGCCGCATGAAAATACGTCGGCCGAGTACTGGGTCGGCAACGGCTACGTAACGGTCAGGCGCAGCGACAACACGTTTCTCGCGATGCTGACGAATCTGCACAAGGGCGTCGGCTTGAGCGTCGGCTGGGTACTGCTGATCGATACGCTGGCGGGCAGCATCATTCTGCTGTCGCTGACCGGCGTGCTGCTCTGGACCGAGCTGAACAAACGCAAGACGGTGGGCGCTGTGCTGGTGCTCGGATCGATCGTCGCGGCGGTTTGTGTGGGGCTGCTGTAGGCCTGATTTCACGACGCGGTGGGCAAGGATTCGGTCGGGAAGATCGCCTTGCCCGTGCGTGTTGTTGAAGTACGTTTTACCGGCAATTTGCCGCCAACCCTCCCTCTCTTTCGTCCTTGCGAAGTGTGCCGTCCGGCGGCCCGCGCCGGGACGCAAAAACCCCCGCTGCTTCAGGCGTTAAGGCGCCTCTCGACTTCCTCCGACGGCTCGCGACGTGCGAGAATCGCGCTAGCATAATTGCGCCGTTTTGCACCCGCCGTCCATCGTCTCGGGCACCCGCTCCGCAACGGGGCGCCGCACGATCGTGACACCGCAGTGTCGAGGAGATCACGTTGAAAGAGCCGGACAGTTTCACGTCGGATATGCCGTCGACTTCCCAGGCCGTACCGCCGTTTTTGTCCGGCGGCGGCGAACTCGGCGCGCTCATTCGCGCTTACGACTGGACGCAGACGGCGCTGGGCGCGCCGGAGAACTGGCCGCAAGGGCTCAAGCTCGCGATCCGCATCATGCTGACTTCGCGGCAACCCATCTGGATCGGCTGGGGCGACGAGCTCATCAAGTTTTACAACGACCCGTACAAGTCGATCATTGGCGGCAAGCATCCGGTGGCGCTCGGTCAGCCCGCGCGCGTGGTGTGGCGCGAAATCTGGACCGAGATCGAGCCGTTGCTGAACACCGCGATGACCGGCACCGAAGGCATTTTCGTCGAACAGCAGTTCCTCATCATGGAGCGCAACGGCTTCCCCGAGGAAACCTATTACACGTTCTCCTACAGCCCGATTCCCGGCGACGACGGCGAGCCCGGCGGCATTCTCTGCGCCAATAGCGACGACACGCTGCGCGTGGTCGGCGAACGCCAACTGGCGCTATTGAAGGAACTGGCGGCGGTCAGCCCCGACGGCCGCGACTGGCGCGAGGCGTGCGAACTGAGCGCGCGTGCGTTGAAGTCGAATCAGCAAGACATTCCTTTCGCGTTGCTGTACGCCGCCGAACCCGGCAGCGAGACGGCCACGCTCGTCGCGTCGAGCGGCGTCGAGCCGGGTCATCCGGTGGCGCCTGCATCGCTCAGTCTCGCGAATCAATCGGCGTGGCCCGTCGCCGACGTATTGAAGATCCAGGTTCCGCAAATGGTGCGGGGCTTGACGCAGCACTTCGGCACCGAGGCGCCGCGCGGTCCGTGGCATATCGCGCCCGAGCAGGCCGTGATTTTGCCGGTCTCGCCGGGCAGCGAAACGACACAAGCCGTGGTGCTGATCGCCGGTCTGAACCCTTGCCGCCTGTTCGACGACGCTTACCGCAGCTTTCTGAACCTGACCGCCGGCCAGATCGGCGCGGCGATCGGCTACGCGCAGGCCTATGCAGAAGAGCGGCGGCGCGCGGAGGCGCTGGCCGAAATCGACCGCGCGAAGACCACGTTCTTCTCCAACATCAGTCACGAATTCCGTACGCCGTTGACGCTGATGCTCGGTCCGCTCGAAGAATTGCTCGCCAAACCGCAACGGGAGGCAAGCGCGGCAAACGCAGCGCCCGGCGGCAGCAACGAGATCGACGACCGCGCGCTGATCGAGATCACGCATCGCAACGGCTTGCGTTTGCTGAAGCTGGTTAACGCGCTGCTGGATTTTTCGCGGATCGAGGCGGGGCGCATTCAGAGTCGCCCGCTGCCTACCGATGTCGCCGCCTTCACGGCTGAACTCGCGTCGCTGTTCCAGTCCGCGATCGAGGCGGCTGGCCTGCGGCTCGAGATGGAGATTCCTGCCGCGCCCGTGGTCGTGCAACTCGACCGCGAGATGTGGGAAAAGGTCGTGATGAACCTGCTGTCGAACGCGTACAAGTTCACGTTCTTCGGCACGATCCGGGTGACGGTGCGCGCGATCGAAGGCGAAGGCGTCGCGATCAGCGTGACGGATACCGGCATCGGCATTGCGGAAGAAGAGGTGCCGCGCCTGTTCGAGCGCTTTCACCGCGTGGCGGGCGCGCCGGGCCGTTCGGTCGAAGGCAGCGGCATTGGGCTCGCGATGGTGCAGGAGCTGGTCAAGCTGCATGGCGGCACGGTGCAAGTGGACAGCGTGCTCGGCGAAGGCGCGTGCTTCACGGTCACGCTGCCGCGCGGCGCCGTGCCGGCTCAGGCCGAAGACGAAGCCGTGCATGCCGCGATGAGCCAGCACGCGCGCACGTATGTCGACGCGGCTTTGCGCTGGAGTCCGGAGAACGAAATTCTCGCGGACGCGCCGGTTGCCGCCACCCAGTTTGGTGACACGACAGGTTCCGGCGCGGCGCCGGCGACTGCCGCGCGTCTGCTGGTGGTCGACGACAACGCGGATTTGCGCGAGTACATGAGCCGGATTCTGCGCGCGGCAGGCCACGACGTGCAGCTCGCCGCCGACGGCCAGGCCGCGCTCGACGCCGCGCGCGCGGCGCCGCCGGATCTGGTGCTGTCCGACGTGATGATGCCGCGCCTCGACGGTTTCGGTCTGCTGCGTGAATTGCGTGCCGATCCCGTGTTGCGCGATACGCCGGTGCTGATGCTGTCCGCCCGCGCGGGGGAAGAATCGCGCGTCGACGGTATCGAGCACGGCGCCGACGACTATCTGACCAAGCCGTTTTCCGCCCGTGAATTGCTGGCTCGCGTAGCCGGCAATTTGCAACTGGCCCGCTTGCGTCGCGAGACCGAGATGAAGCTGCGCGAGGAATCGCGCACGCTGGAAATTCTCAATCGCGTGGGCTCGACAGTCGCGGCTGAACTCGATCTGAGCCGCGCGGTGCAGATCGTGACCGACGCGGCCACCGAACTCACCGGCGCCGCGTTCGGCTCGTTTTTCTACAACGTGCTCGACGACCACGGCGGCAGCTACACGCTTGACACGCTGTCCGGCGTGCCGAAAGAAACCTTCGACCGCTTTCCGATGCCGCGCAACACGGCGGTGTTCGCGCCCACGTTCAGCGGCGCGGGGATCGTGCGCGTCGACGACATCACGCAGGACCCGCGCTACGGCCACAACGCGCCGCATAGCGGCACGCCGGAAGGCCATCTGAAGGTGCGCAGCTATCTGGCCGCACCGGTGCAGTCGCGTAGCGGCGAAGTGGTGGGCGGGTTGTTCTTCGGCCACCCGGAGCCCGGCGTGTTCACCGAACGCGCCGAGCGGATCGTCACCGGCATCGCCGCGCAGGCGGCGATTGCAATCGACAACGCGCGTCTCTATCAGGCCGCGCAAACCGAGATCGCCGAGCGCACCAAGGCGCAGGACGCGCTAAGCGATCTGAACGAGACGCTGGAACGCCGCGTGATCGAAACGGTGGCGGACCGCGATCGTCTGTGGGAGTTGAGCGAGGATCTGCTGGTGGTGGCCGATATAGAAGGCCGCTTGCAGCGCGTGAGTCCGTCGTGGAGCACGGCGCTCGGTCACAACAGGCACTGGCTGCTGTCACGCTCGTACGTCGATCTGGTGCATCCGGACGACGTCGACGTCGTCGCCGCGCATCTGGCCGAATTGCGTCGCACCGGCGTGCCGGTGCGCTACGAGAACCGCTTCAAGCGGATCGACGGCACCTGGCGCTGGGTCGCGTGGACGCTCGCGCTCGATCCCGATACCGCACGAATTCACGGCGTGGGTCGCGACGTCACCGCCGACAAGGAAACCACCGAGGCGCTGCGTCACGCCGAAGAAGCGTTGCGCATGGCGCAGAAGATGGAGGCGATCGGCAAGCTCACGGGCGGCGTCGCGCATGACTTCAACAATCTGCTGCAGGTGATCGGCGGCAATCTGCAACTGCTCGCGAAAGACGTCGCGGGCGCGGAGAAAGCCGAGCAACGCGTGCGCAATGCACTGGCGGGCGTGGCGCGTGGCGCTAATCTCTCGTCGCAATTGCTCGCGTTCGGACGGCGTCAGCCGCTCGCGCCGAAGGTCGTTAATCTCGGCCGTTTCGTGCGTGGACTCGACGATATGCTGCGGCGCGCGCTGGGCGACGGCGTCGAGATCGAGACCATCGTGTCGGGCGGCTTGTGGAATACGCTGGTCGATCCTTTCCAGGTCGAAAACGCGCTGCTCAATCTCGCGATCAATGCACGCGACGCGATGAGCGGCCACGGCAAGCTGACGATCGAGGCCGGCAACGCCGCGCTCGACGACGCGTACGCCAAGCGTAACGCCGAGGTCACGCCAGGCCAGTACGTGATGCTCGCGGTCACGGATACCGGCGCGGGGATGTCGGCGGAAATCCGCGAGCGCGTCTTCGAACCGTTCTTCACGACCAAGCCGGAAGGTCAGGGCACCGGTCTGGGCCTGAGCATGGTGTACGGCTTCGTCAAGCAGTCCGGCGGCCACGTGAAGATCTATAGCGAAGAAGGGCACGGCACGACCATTCGCGTTTATCTGCCGCGTGTGCGCCAGGAAGAGGATCTCGAAACCAATATCGACGCGGGCCCGGCAAAGGGCGGTACGGAAACGATCCTGGCGGTCGAGGACGACGAGGAAGTGCGTACCACCGTGGTTGAAATGCTGTCCGATCTCGGCTATCGCGTGCTGAAGGCGAAAGACGCGCAGAGCGCGCTGGCGATCGTCGAAAGCGGCGTGCCGATCGACATGTTGTTCACCGACGTGGTGATGCCCGGCGCGCTGCGCAGCACCGAACTCGCGCGCAAGGCGCGCGAGCGGCTGCCGGCGATCGCGGTGCTGTTCACGTCGGGCTATACGGATAACGCGATCGTGCATTCCGGGCGGCTCGACGAAGGCATCGAATTACTCAGCAAGCCGTACACGCACGAGGCATTGGCGCGCAAAGTCCGCTATGTACTGCAGACGCAGAATCCGCAAGCGGCCGAGATTGCGGAAGCGGAGCGGCATCTTCTGGAGGTCGACCCGCCGCTCGCGGCGGATAGCGCCGACAGTTTTGCGGCGAGCGCGCGGCTGCGGATTTTGCTGGTGGAAGACGACGAGCTGATCCGCGTGAGTACGGCCGAATTGCTGCGCACGTTTGATTTCGACATTCTGGAGGCCGAAGGCGAGCGTGAAGCGAAGCAACTGCTGCGCGACCACGCAATCGACGTGATGCTGACCGATGTGGGGCTGGTGGGCAAATCGGGCGTGGAGCTGGCGCTGGACGTGTGTCGCGAACGGCCCGATCTGCGGGTGATCTTTCTGACCGGTTACGACCTCGTGCTGACGCCGGAACAGCGCAAGGTGTTGCCGCACGCAATGCTGCTGCGCAAGCCCTACGAAATGCTGGATCTGATCGATGCGCTGAAAACGCCGCTGAGCTAGGCGGGTAACGCTGGGGGCCTGCTAGAAGAGCTTGCCAGCGTGCCGCCCTGCCAGCGGAAAAGCGGCGGCTCGCGCTAGAATCGTCGCGCTTGAAGTGAGTCCCCCACTTCCTATCGGATCATCATGAAAACATCGCGCCGCCAATTTCTGTTGAGGCTCAGCGTGGGCGTCGGCTCATCGCTCGTTCTGTCCGGCGTCGCGTTGGCCGACCCCGCGAACACGCTCAGCGAAACCGACCCGAAGGCGCAAGCCGTCGGCTATAAAGCAGACGCCTCGAAGGTCGACAAGGCGAAATATCCCGGCTACGCGGCGGGACAAAATTGCGGCAACTGTTCGCTGTTTCAGGGCAAAGCCACCGATACCTACGGCGGCTGCACGCTGTTCGGCGACAAGCAGGTCGCCGCACGCGGCTGGTGCGATTCGTATTCGAATATGTGACGGGCTTTGGGGCCGCGGTTTTGAGCCGCGGTTTAGCCGTTACCCCAACGCGCTCAATACCAGCTCATGCGAACGGCCGATCCATACCGCCGCGTCGCGATGATCGCTTAACGAATCACCCGTATTCGGGTGCAGGAACACGTCGAGCGCGCCGTGATTCAGCGTGAGCCAGCCGACCAGTTCCGCGAAATGCTCGGGCGCGAACGCGAGTTGGTACGACCACATAGGGTGCGGCCCAACCGGGCGCTCGTGAAAGCGGCCCAATTCCAGCTTGCCGTTCCAGTGCGCTTCCACGATCTCGCGAAAGGCCCACGCGGCGTCGCGGCTGCTCGCGTCGAAATAGATGTGGGCGTGCCAGCTCTCTATGGCTGAGGTGTCGCGAAGGTTCATGACAGGGTCCGTGGTGAGGTTCAGTCTTTATCCGACATTTATTCTGCTTCAGTTTCCGCCGACGCGCGTGGCGCGTATCGCATGTAAAACTGCATCTCATCTTCGCCGTCGATCTCGAAGCCGAGACGATCATACAGGCGCTTCGCCGGATTGCCTTTGAGCACCTTGAGCGTGACGGGCAGCGCATCGGTCTGCGCGATCCGCAAAACCGATTGCAGCGCGCGTTCGCCGATGCCACGCCCTTGCTGCGCCGGCGCGATTTGAACTTGCACGATGACCCACTCGGTGTCGGTGCGATACGCTTTCAGCAAGCCGGCCGGCGCGCCGTCGATGCAAATCACCTGCGCCGCGTCGTAGCGATGCAGCAGGCGCGCGCGATGGGCGGCGTCGTCCGTGGGTTCGCCGGCGCGGCTCAGATGCTCCGTCATCGTGGCTTTGCGCAGTTCGAATAGAAAGGCTTCGTCGGCGTGTGTCGCGGGACGCAAGGTGAGGACGGGTTCTTGAACAGACATGTGGAGAGCGTTGGCGGCGCACACGCCGCAGGTAAGAATGGCTGTGAATTGTCGCGTGTGCTGCGCTTTTTTACCATGCTGCGACGTTTCGGCTTTTCAACTTTCTGCTTCAGCGACGTTGTCGGCGCGATAAGCGTATGGTCGGCGCCGACATCCATCGGCGCGATTTACGGCGCGCGGCATCAGGCGCGGTCGGCATTTGCGGCTCGCGAGGCGGGTCGCACGCTCGGCCGGGCCCGTGTGAGTCGCGCTCGCCGGGTTCAGCACAGACGCTTTGGTGTTTATTGGCATGGGCTTTGCTTTTGCCTAAGCCGCGGATTGGTGTACGCGGGTTCGACACCGCGCGCGCCAAACGTCGAACCACCGACGCACGTCTTCACCCGACACGGATTCATTGACCACGGCATTGCGCGTGGGTGCCGGCGCGTGCGGCGATCGTGGCGACAGAACCGCGCGGATGGGATGAGTCGACATAACGGAACGCCGGGCCTGCGTTTCCATTCAGTTTTATGCGCTGTCATTCGTTCAAGACGGCGAACGGCTTAACGAACATTGCGAGGTGGGCTATGGAGATTATCGAGTTTGAACCCAGTGTCTCGGCAGATGGACGCGCGGTGATTTTCCAGCTTTCGACGCGAGGCCGGGACCTCGAGTGCGCCGTCACACGTGAAGCGTTGGAGCAGCATTTCTGGCTGCAACGCGGCGCGGGTGAGGCGCGCATTCTGAAGACGTTCGCGGACGGCCGTCAACGCATTACCGCAGTCGCGGAAAGAAAGATGCTCGCGCGGCCGGGCGAAAAAGTCCTGCTGACCATCGGCGATTTCGTCGCGCGCGGCTGACGGCTGTCGCGGTTCCGTCTGACGAATTTGCGCTCGAATCGGTGTTTGAATCTGTGTTACGCCGATTCGCCAAATTAGGCCGCCAATTCCCCTCGCTTCGCCCAATTGCATTCGCAACGGCTCACATAAACTGTTTTCCATGGCGCGACAAATCACCGAGCCCATCGACGCGGTCTCCCCCCGCGTTGTTTTGAACCGTACCGTTGATGGCAGTGTGCCGCGGTTGTCGAACGCGGCAGGGCAGTAACGCAGCAGGAAGTCGAAGCAATGGAAAACGGCGCGCAGCAGTGCGATAAGCGCGCGAAGTAGCAGGGGGTTGCGGCCAGGTGGTGTTGAAGGCGAGGGACCCGGCGGCGATTGAGTGGTAGGTCAGTAGCGACGGTTTTTGCAGCAGATGTTCACGTAGTGGCAGTTCCAGCAGTAAATGTTGATGTGATGCAGCAACCGCTTCTGCAGTAGCAGTTGAAGTAGCAACAGCGTTTTAGCTTTGATGGTTAGAGGTCCGCAAGCATCCACGCGCATGTGCGACTGTTCCATCCTGTCCGGCCCTGTTCCTTTGCGGGAACAGGGTTTTTTTTCGTCGACGGCGCGCGGCGTGACTTGTATTCCGCGAGTTCGAACCGATATGCGAGCGTTGAATTAATGCCGCGCCCGGTTGCCGGCAGCGAGCAGGTAGGGCGGCAGGATGCCGCAGCTCAACCCGCCGTTCGGGTGTTTAAGTCTGTCTTAATAGTCGCTTGCCATGATGGCTTCACAGACTCGCATTAAGGGCCTGTCAGGCCGCCGGAAAAATCGGCGGCGTTTGCCACCGGAGAGCACGATCATTCGGTGGCGAAGCCGAGAGTTAGTGATGGAGGTTGAACCGTTATGTCCAATAAGTCGCGAGTCCGCAAGCACCACCAATCGGCCATGTCGCCGCTGCTGCGTGCATTGACCTTCAGCCGCACGGCCCACGAGCCGGTGACGGCGGCGATGCTGATGCAGTGCTATACCGCCCTCGACGCGTTCCGGCGCGGTCAGGGTTCGCGGGATTTGCATCTCACGTTGAGCCGGCATTTGCTGGTGTCGCAAGAGTTGGCGCGGCTCGGCCTCGGCGAAGACCTTATCGCCGAAATTGAAAGCGCCCATGCGGCGATGGTGCGGCTCGACGCCCGCGAACACGAGACGGGTAGCTGGGCGCTCGAAGACAGCGACTACGCGCGTCTCTGCACGGCGCTGGCGATTCTCGACGGGCAACTGTCCGTGGCGTCGTTGAGCGAGATCGCGAGCGCGGAAGCGCGGATGATCGAAGGTCTGATGCGCTCCGCGCAGGTCCAGGCTATCGCGGAAGCCACGCTCTGAAACGATGCCGTGTTGCTGTTGCAGCGTTGTGCGATTGCATCTCGTAGGGCTGACGAAACAGCGGACTGAGTGAATGGTCGCGGTGTCCGAAAGCCCTACGTGGTTCGCGTGAGTCGCGGGCGCTTATTCGTTGACGGGCCGACCGGTCTTCACCGCTTCGACTGCCGCCACGGCGGCCAGCAAACGCTTGGGTGCGGCGGCTTCGAGCATCAACAGTCCGGCACGCAGCAACTCGCTCTTCTTGACGGAGACGCCGGCGTCGAGGCATTTCTGCTTCAGCGAAGCGATTTTTTCATAGTCCGATTTGGGCATCGTGAAGCTGTCGCGCACGACCTTGTCCTTCTTCGCACGCTTCGGTTTGGCTTCGACCGGCGCGGCGATTTTTTCCACCTTCGGCTCAACGGCGCGCTTGGCTTTGGCGGCTTTCTTCGTCGCGGCCGGTTTGGTGTCGGCCGGTTTTTCAGCCGTCGTTACCGGTGAGGCGCTGGCCGTAGCTGCCGCACGTTTTGCTTTGGGCGCCTTCTTTGCCGAAGCCGGCTTGGCCGACTTGGTGCTCGCCGGTTTTTCAGCGGCCGCTACCGGCGCCGCGCTCGCCGAAGCACGCTTGGTCTTCGCGGCCTTTCGTGCTGCAAACGGTTTGGTTGCTGCGGGTTTTGCCGCAACCGAAGCCTCTTCCGGCTCGGCGCTAACCGCGTCTTGCGTGTCCGGATTCTTCGGGAAATGAAAAGCTTTTCTGGTCGGCTTCGCGGTGATCGGTGCGTTCATAGGGCACTCCACGGTAATAATGGTATAAACAGTATATACGGTTATCTGGTGTGTCCCCAAGGCAAAGCGTTACCAGTCAGTCCGCATACTCCCCTTGCTGACTGAGATCGGCCTGGGCCGCCGCGGAGCGCAGCATGCCCGCGATAGCGTCGCCCGAAACCGCGGCGCTGTACAGAAAGCCCTGTCCTTCGCTGCAACCGTGCTCGACCAGAAAGCCGCGCTGCACATCGGTCTCGACGCCTTCGGCAATCACATCGAACTTCAGCGCTTCGGCAATCGCGATCACCGCGAGCGTCAGCGCTTCATATTCCGTCCCTCTGCCGATCTCCTGGACGAACACCTTGTCGATCTTGATCCGGTCCACGCTGAAGCGTTGCAGATAGCTCAGGCTGGAATAGCCGGTGCCGAAGTCGTCGATCGCGATCTTCACGCCGAGCTCGCGCAGATCGTGTAGCACGCGCGCGGCGTCGTCGGCGTTGCGCATCAGCGCGCCTTCCGTTACTTCGAGTTCGAGCATGTCCGCGTCGCAGCCGCTGTCGTGCAACGCGGCGCGCACCACGCCGACCAGATCGGAGCGCTCCAGCTGAACCGGCGAGACATTCACCGACACGCGGATCGGCGGCAGTCCCTGCGCCCGCCATTGGCTCGTCTGCTCGCAGGCGGTTCGCAGCACCCACTCGCCGATCCCTTGAATCAGGCCGGTTTCCTCGGCGATCGGAATGAACACCGCGGGCGAGACCACGCCCAGTTCCGCATCGTGCCAGCGCAGCAGCGCTTCGGCGCCGAAGATGCGTCCCGTCACCATGTCGATTTGCGGCTGGTAGGCGACCTGTAGCGACTTCGTTTTCGCGGCACGACGCAGCCGGGTGGACAGTTGCAGGCGTTCTGCGGCTGCCCGATTCAGTTCGGGCCGGTAAAACTGGTAGCCGTTGCGGCCGCGTGACTTCGCGAGGTACATCGCCGCGTCGGCATTGCGGATCAAGGTGTCGGCGTCCGCGCCGTCTTGCGGGAAGGTGCTGACGCCGACGCTGGCTTCCACGTACAGCTCCCGTTCGCCGACGTAGAACGGTTCCGTCATCGCGGCGATCAGGCGTTCGAGCATGGGCACCAGTTGCTCGCTGCTCGCGCGCGCGGCGACGATGATGAACTCGTCGCCGCCGTAGCGTGCCACCAGGTCGGTGGAGCGCACCAGCCGTTGCAGCCGCCTCGCCACGCTGGCGAGCAAGGTGTCGCCCACCCGGTGACCGAGCGAATCGTTGACCTCCTTGAAGCGATCGAGATCGAGGAACATGACCGAGACCTGACTGCCCGCGTCCGACGCGCGTTTGATCGCTTCACACAGACGCTCGTCGAGTAGCGTGCGATTGGGCAGTTCGGTCAATACATCGTATTTCGCCTGGTGTTCGAGACGAGCCTGATATTCGACGAGCGCGGTGACGTCGCTCATAACGCCCACGTGATGCGTGACCTGCCCCTGCTCGTCGCGCACCGGCGCCACCAGCACGTTGTTCCAGAACCGCTCGCCGTTCTTGCGGAAACAGGCCAGCGTGACGTTGGCCTCGGTGTGATGATCCAGCGCGGCGCGCACCTCGGCCCATTTCTGCGGATCGCCGGTTAGCTGGAACAACGAATCGCAATCCGAGCCGGTCACATCGGCGGACGAGTAACCGGTAATGCGCTCGAACGCCGCATTGGCGAACATCACGACATTGCGCTCGGGGCGGACTTCCGCGATCACGATGCCGTTGATGCTGGCGTCGATGGCGCGGCCCTGCAGGCGCAGCACGAGTTCCGCATTGCGTCGCGCGGTGATGTTGTCATAGGCGATCAGCACGCCGACGATGTTGCCGTTCTGGTCTTTGAGCGGCAGCTTGGTTTCCGAAATCCACACTTCGGAGCCGTTCACTGCAATGGCGCTGCGTTCGAAATGGCGGCGGGTCAATTGGCCGGACATGACGCGGACGTCTTCGTCCTGAGCGACATTGGCGTCGGTGCCCCACAGCAGATCGTGATCGCTGAGTCCGATCAGCGCTTCTCGCGACGGCAACCCTGCGTCGCGCGCGTAAATCTCGTTGCCGCCGACATAGCGATGTTTCGCGTTCTTCCACGCGATGCCTTGCGGAATATGGTCGAGTACGTACTCGAGTGTCTGCTTCGATTCGAACAGTTCGGCGCGCGCCACCAGTTCGAGCGTGACGTCCACCATGACGGCCATCGTGGACGCGCGGCCTTCGAATGCGACGTTCAGGTGATGAACCGCCATCGACTTTTGCTCGCCGGCGCGGGTCTGGTAGTGCCATACACCGGCTGCGCGAGTTTCACCGAAGGTCGCACCGGAATTCGATTCGAAGAACGTCTTGAGGCGGCCGAACTCATCCGCCGAATGGACGTCTTCGAGCGACATGTCGAGCAGTTCCTCTTCCTGATAACCGAAGCTGCGCTGCGCGGCGCCATTGGCCGCGACGAGCCTGAGCGACTCGTTGTCGTAGATCCAGATCGGCAACGGATGTTCGTCGAAGAAGCGCTGATAGCGTGCGCGCGCGGAATCAGCCAGGCGCAACGCAGCACGCAAGCGTCGCGCGATGCGGGCATTCCAGCGCAGCAGCACCAGCAACAACGCCGCGGCCGTGAAGCCGCTGACCAGCAGCGCGTTGGACACCCACTTCGAGTCCGACGACGATTTGCTGACGACGGAATCGAGCGTAGCGTCCGCTTCCATCCGCACATCGACCACATGTTCGAGCACGCTGTAGAAATACGCGTCGATTTCGCTGAGTTCCGGATCGCCGAGGCTGACGCTGCCCGGCCGTTCGTTGACGCGTATCGCCAACGCCTGGCTGTGCTCGCCGAGCTTGCGCATCAGATCGTCGAGCTCGTCCAGCCGTGACAGGCAGTCCTGACTACTATGGCAGCCTGAACGGGCGTCGTTGGTCAGATCGAGCAACGTCGCCATGGGAAAGAAGTACGGCGCGCGCTTATAAAACGCGCGGGTGCCGATCAACGTGTTCAGTTCGCCGTGATCGTCCAGCATGGTCTGCTGAACCTGATCGAGGTCGCGCTTCAGGCGACCCCACTCATGCAGCGTGCCGACGGAATTCTCCTGCTCGTGCGTCTGCCGGCGCGCCAGAAAGGTATTCAGGCCGATCGCGGAGAGAATGAACGCGACGACAATGGCCGTAAAAGCCTTGCCGATGAGATCGCGATGCAATGCCAGCCCGGCAAAGCTGGTGGTGTCGCGTCGTCTCGACGGTCCGCTATGCGTGCGGTTGGGATGCGGCTTTACCATGGATGGCCTCGAGTCCGTCTATCGACGGGATAACGGCCTGCGGAGCGAAGTTCTTGAGTATTACGAAGATTACGAAGAAATACGAAGCGTCGCCCGCGCCGAGGTGAGCGCACGCAAACCGCGCCAGGATGAGCGCGCAAACGTTAACGCGCGCCGTGGCGAAGACGGACGTCATCTTTGCACCGCGCGGATCGGTCCGCGCGGGTCGAGCCCCGGATCAGGCTCGCCAGACCTGTTTCAGTCGCCCGAATTCGGCTGGTCGCGTGTACGACCGGTAGAGCTCGCCGACTGTCCCGAACGCCAGCGCGGGCTTCAGGGTTGCACCGGGCAACGCTTCTTCCAGCCAGACGAACGCGTTCATCTCTCTCTGGGCCGCATGGACCGCCGCGGTGAGCGCCGACAGCGCCCGTTCCGCCGAGTGGCCGCCAAGGTCGACGAAACAGCTCTCAAACGGATGTTTCGCCGGACTTTCGACGTGCAAGGCTGACTTTCGCATGGGCAAATCGATCTCCTACGCAGATTGCCTCACCTGTATAGCAAGCGATTGTGACAAAGCATGACATGCGGCGAGTCGAATCCAATCGCGGCAGATCCCCGTATATGAGTTCGTGCCAGGCAATCAAGCATGGCGACTCAGGGGGAGTAGGCAATGAACTACAAGACTATGTTTGCCGCCGTTGCACTGTCGACTGCCGTATCGGGCGCCTTCGCCGCTAGCGATACGGTCATGGTGGGCGGTCAGGCGATGTATCCGGGCAAGGACATCGTAGACAACGCGGTCAACTCGGCGGATCACACCACGCTGGTTGCCGCGGTCAAAGCCGCGGGGCTGGTCGACACATTGAAGAGCCCGGGCCCGTTCACCGTGTTCGCACCGACGAATGAGGCCTTCGCGGCGTTGCCGGCCGGGACGGTCGATACGCTCGTCAAGCCGGAAAACAAGGCGATGCTCACCAGCATCCTCACGTACCACGTGATTCCGGGCCGCTATGACTTCCGCAAACTCGACGCGGCGATCAAAGCCGGCGGCGGCAAGGCCGAGTTGAAAACAGTCAACGGCGAAGCGCTGACATTCACCGAGAACGGCCCGCACAACATCGTCGTGATGGATGCCGGCGGCCACACAGCGGACATTTCGACCTACGACGTGACCCAGAGCAACGGCGTGATCATGGTGGTCGACAAGGTGTTGATGCCGAAGTGACGAGACAGGCGTCGAGCGCGAAAAAGCCGGATGCCACGAGTGTCATTTTCGGTGCCGCGCCACGACTCAACCGTATGCCCCGAGTCTGGAAGTCGCAACGTCTGTCCTGTCCAGCTTCGAGCAACTGCTTGCGCTTAGCCGCTGTGCAATCAGTCAGCCTTTAGCGGTCTATGAAAAATCGACGCGTACACCTGCACGCGTCGAAATCGCCGGAGAATCATCATGGAAAAGAACACCTTGAAAGTCCTGTTGGCCCGCGTCGCTGCCGTTTCAGTCTGTGCGTGCGCCGCGACATTCGCGCAAGCCGGCGGCAATGGAAATGGCGGCAATGGCAGCGGCGGCGCGCATGGCGCGGCGACCGCCGGTATGACGTATCACGGCGAGCCGGTGAACAGCCCGTGGAGCACCGTGCCGGGCGGCGGCATGAAAAGCGAGATGGGCATGACCGATACCGGCATGTCTGGCATGCCGGCTAACGACACTACGAAGACCGCCAAAGCTGCGCAATGAGTGTCGAACAGAACGCGAACGCCGGGCGCCGCAGATTAATTGCGACCGGCGTCGCGACTGTCGGTGCGCGGTTGATCCAGACTCAAAAAAATCATCACAGCTGTTGCAATTCGTTTTTCATCCACTCGTGAACGGCGCGACTCAAATCCTGTTGCGACATTTCTTGCGATGAGAACGCGGGTCCGACCACCACGCGGATATGTCCGCGCCCGGTAGGCCAGCCTTTCGCCGGCCACACTTTGCCCGCATTCAGCACCACGGGAACTGCCGGCACGCCGGTCGCGCACGCGAGGCGAACGCCGCCCGAGGTCAAGCGCAATGGCGCGTCATGCGCCACACGTGTGCCTTCCGGAAAGATCACGATGACGTCGCCCTTCGCCAGCTTCTCGGCGCTTTCCTGCGTCACCGCCTGATGCGCCTGGCGTGCGGAGCCACGGTTCAGGCTGACCATATCGAGGCCACGCAGCACCCAGCCGAAAAACGGAATGCGCAGCAGGTCTTCTTTGAAAACGAAGCTGACGCGGCGCGGAAAGAGCGCCATGAACGTGAGCGTTTCCCACGTCGATTCATGACGGCACAAGATGATCGCGGGGCCTGCGGGAAGATGTTCAAGCCCTTCGATCGAACATGACACGCCGGGCAGCCAGCGCATCACGAACACCAGCGCACGGCACCATTGTTTGGCGAGCCAGTATCGGCCGGCCCGTCCGACGAACGGAAACAACAGCAGGATGATCATTGAATACAGCGTCCCGCTACCGAGCAGGTAGACAATGAACAGCCATTTAGTGAAAGTTGCGCGCATCGGGATTCGAGTGGGAGGGTGGGCGGTGGAACGATTTCACCGTAACCCGGTGAGACCACGACAGGGGCGATACGTTCGGCCGGTGGGCTGGAGCGGCCGGCCGGAGCTTGAACGCAACATTAACTGATCAATAAAAACGCCCCTCGCGGGGCGTCATGCGTTTATCGATGGGACAAGCCCACGAAGCCAGCCATCATAACAACTCATGCGCCGCTTCCCGCAACCTGCAATACCACCCCCCCCGCTTCTTTCACCTGCTTCTATCATTTATACCGCCTTCATGCTTGAGGAAATCAGCCTGTCGAGTCGGGTTGCCTCCCAGGCGGTATAGACACGTCAACCGGATGGTGAAGCGCGGGGTTGGTATGATTTTGTTGCACGGCTCGGTGGCCCTTGCTCTGTCGGGCCCCGGAAAAAGGGGGTAAATCATGCGCGATTGATTTGCCTGTGTTTGCCCGCATGTGCGGGTTTGCTTAAACGCAATCGACACACCGATAGACATGATCAAACCTGAATTCAACGAGCGCGACAGTGCGCGCCCCGACTTGCTGTGTCTTCTCGTCGCGATTGCGGCGGCGTCCTACGCGCTGACCAACGAATGGCGGGTGGACCATGTCGTGCGGATCTGCCGTCAGTGGCTGCATAAAAACAGCTTGAAGATGGACTGGCTGGACCGGGTGCGGATCGGCCAGCTCGCGTTGAAGATTGCCCGGCAGGACCTGCTTGAGGCCGGGGTCGCCGTTCGGCTGTCCAGCGTGAACGCGCTGTTCACCAGCGAGATGGAACTCAACGAATCGAGCACGATGGTCCAACGGATGATGGCGCTTTGCCACGAAGCGCTGTGAGCGGAGCGCCGCGGCTTCAACTCACGCTCGTCGCCGTGGCTTCTATGTTGCATGTAGCAGCGACTTAGCCTGCTCAAGCAGCGCGAGCGACGCGGGAAACTCGTTGCGTCCCGCCATCGTCAGCGCTGCTTCGGCGGTGCGCAGGAACAACTCGTCATTGGATGCCGATGCCGACGTTGACGTGCGGCTGAGTCCGGCATCGTCGTATCGACGAAAGAACGCGAGCGACTGGAACGCGTCGAACCTGAGGTCCTGCGGTCCCGCTTTAGCGGCGATGTCGGCCGCCGCGCACAGTTGCCGGATGGCAACGAGAAAAGCAGCGTGGTCCATGGTTTCCGTCTCCTTCATCAATGCCAGCGTGTTCGCCTCACGCCAGTTTGACGTGCGCCGGGTCGAAGCATTCCGCTAGCGCGGCTTGAACTTTGGCGACCGCCGTGTCGCGCAGCGCATTGATTCGCCAACCCACCTCGATCGGATATTCCGGTAGCGCCAGCGGGCAGGGCAACAACAGAAGCCCCGTCATACCTGCGATAGCGTGTGCGGCGTGCGTCGGGATCGTGGCAATCGCCTCGCTACCCTTCAGCAGATACGGAAGCCCCGCGAAATGCGTGGTCGATGCCGCCACCCGGCGTTTGCGTCCGACGCTCGCCAGCATCTCGTCGACGATCCCGACCACGCCGCCGGCCGAGACCAGAATGTGATCGCGGTTCGCGAAGTCATCGAGCGAAATCGTGGCGGGGCCGCCCCGCAGGCTGCCTGGGTCGACGAGGCAAGCGTAGCGGCCTTTCCCCAGAACCTGCCGGCTGAGGCCGCGTAACGAGAAGCCTCCCGACGTGATCGCGAGGTCCATCTCCTGATTGGCCAGCGCGTCCGTGACGATCTGGCTGTAGGTCTGGCGAAATATCACGCGCAGACCCGGCGCGCGCTTCGCCATGAGCGCCATGAGTTTGCGGCCGATAGCCAGCTCGAAATCGTCGGACATGCCGATCGCCACCGCTCGACCGGAAAAATCCGTAGGGTTCGGCGAGGCGATCGCGAGACTCTGCCGGAATTTATCGAGCGCCTCGCTCACCAGCGGTTTCAGCTCGCTGGCCCGGGAGGTCGGTGTCAACCCGCGCCCGGTGCGCACGAACATCTGGTCGGAATAGAGGTTACGAAGCCGTCTGAGGGCCGCGCTGACGGCCGACTGCGTCATATCCAGCCGAATGGCCGCCCGGCTCGCGCCGCCCTCCTCGTAGAGCGCCTCGAAGATTTTCAGCAGGTTCAGGTCGACGCCCGAGATATCACTCCGGTTCATATCAGAAAGTTCGAAATGGCGTTCCATTCATTCTATGACGGTCGCAAGATCTGGGACATCCCATTACCGGTTCAATCAATCATGTCCAGGTCGAAAGTCGCCGCGCTGCAAATCGGGTCGTCGCCCAAGGGTAAGCAGGACACCCTCGAGAACATCCTTGCCTATGAGGCTGAGATTCGGGCGACGGGCGCGTCCGTGGTCGTGTTGCCCGAAGCGTTGCTGGGCGGCTACCCGAAAGGCGAGATTTTCGGCACGCGTCTCGGCTATCGCTTGCCCGAAGGACGCGAGGCGTTCGCCGATTACTTCCGCAACGCGATCGATGTGCCCGGCCCCGAGACCGACGAACTCGCCGCCTTCTCCACGCGATGTGACGCGTCCATTGTGATCGGCGTGATCGAGCGGTCCGGCAACACGCTGTACTGCACCGCGCTGTTCTTCGAGCCGGGCGCCGGACTGGTCGCGAAACACCGCAAGCTGATGCCGACCGGCACCGAGCGCCTGATCTGGGGGCAAGGCGACGGCTCGACGCTGCCCGTCGTCGACTCGCGCGTGGGGCGTCTCGGTACCGCGATCTGCTGGGAAAACCACATGCCGCTGCTGCGCACCGCGATGTACGCCAAGGGCGTGCAGATCTGGTGCGCGCCGACGGTCGACGAACGCGAGATCTGGCAATGCTCCATGCGCCACATCGCCCATGAGGGACGCTGTTTCGTGATCAGCGCATGCCAGGTGCAGCCGTCGCCCAAGGCGTTGGGCATCAGCGTGCCCGACTGGGATGACAACCGTCGTTTGATCAATGGCGGCAGCGTGATCGTCGGGCCGCTCGGGGATATTCTTGCCGGACCGTTGCTCGGCGAGACGGGTCTGGTCGTCGCGGAAATCGACACGGACGAACTGATTCGCGCGCGTTACGACTTCGACGTCGTGGGGCATTACTCGCGGCCGGATGTGTTCGCGCTCAGCGTCGATGAGCGGCAGAAACGATCGGTGGAGTTCAACGACGGGCGTCGCGGGTCGTGACGCGCGAACCGGTGAAGCGCGCAATGCGCTGACACCGACAAACGAGAACCCCCCTCGCGGGGCGTTTTAACGTTCGGCAATCAATCGCCCATTCAAGCTGGCGATCACATCACACGCTAGTCGTTATACCGCGTGATGTCGTAATAGCTAATCCCACTCTGCGCACCGCTCAACTGCACGAGCCGTGAATTGCCGGTCTGCAGCGGCGTGAACTGGCAGTTCACGCAAGTCTGCACGCCGAGCGAATTGATCCCGGCGCTGACGGTGGTCTGATACTGGCCGAACGTGGTGTTGTTCGGCGCGCCGACGGAGAAGCCGTCGACGTCGAACGGTCCGGCGGCGGCCATGCCGGTCGTCTGAATCTGCACCGACGTCACCGGATACGCGAGATTCTGACCGTTCACGAGGCTCGACCACGTCACGCTCATCGCGTACTGCGACGCGGCCAGCGAGCCGCCCGGCGTCAGGAATTGCGTCGCGAAGTCCGGCAGCAGCGAGGGCCATGCGACCGTGCCGCCCGCCGTCGCGTTCAGCGGACTGCCCGGGTTGACCACCGACGACTGGCCGAGCAGCGCGCCGTTTTTGTCGTAGAACGTGACCGTGTAAGTGGCAAAGGGCGGCACCGTGCTCGCATCGATCGATTGGGGCGCGTAATAGCCGGTCGACGCAGGCGGCGCGAAGCTCGCCGTCGACGACAGCGATTGCCATGACCAACGGTACAACGACGTGTTGCTGTTGGTCACGGCAGGCGAGACCGGCGCGGCGCTGAGCGGCGTATCCGAGATCCCCAGCAGGCTGTTGCCCACCGCGTTGCGCGGCATCAGCCAGACCGGCGCGGCGAGTCCCGGTCCGGTGACGGACGCCGAATACACCGTCGGATTCAACGCGCTCGGAATTGAAATCGTGAGACCGGACTCGTAGTGATTGACGTCGGCGAGTCGCGTATCGAGGAAGGTGCGGCGCGCGATCTGCGAATTGATCGACACGGCGAATTGCGATTGATTGCCGATCAGATCCCAACCGAGTTGCGTGCCGTTGGCCAGCGTGACCGGCGTCGCGAGCTGTTGCACGAACGTGTACAGCACGCCGCCGATGTTGCCGCTCGCGAGCGTGAACGGCAACTGCACGAACGCCATCTGCTTGCCGTTGCGCGTGAGAAACGCCAGCGTCTTCGGCGAGCCGAACACCGCGCCGGTGAACAGCGCGTCCGGCAGGTTGTGGCCGGTGGCGAGGTCGTTTGACCCGTTCTCCACGAACGCGGCGTCGATCGCCGGCGAACAGGACGTGTTGAGTGTGCCGGACGCGGCGCAGGCCGTGAGCAGCGTGGCGAGCGGCTCCAGATAATTGGCCGCGGCAGGCGGCGCGGCAAGCATGGTCGACAGGCCGGTCTGTTTGTTCAGCAACAAGGTCGTACCCGGCGCCGCGTTCGAAGCCAGCGACAGGCCGCCACTCGGCGCGCTCGCGACTAACACCGAATCGATCACCGCGTCCGCGCCGGTATGGTTCGGCGTGAAGGCGGTGCCGATCGGATCGAAGCCCGCCGCCTGAATGCCGTTCTGCGCGAGGAGGTTCGTCAGGATCGTGTCGAGCGTGATGGTGGCGATCTGCACCTGCTGCAGCGTCACCTGGGCGAGCGCCGCGCTCGCCGTGAGGTCGATCGGGTTGCCCGAGGCGGTCAGCATCGCGGCGATCGCGGTGGTCAGCGTGGTCACGTTGGCGACCGCCGGCGCCGTGCCGTTGGGCAGTCTGGCGAGCACGGAGACGAGCGGCGAGGAGAGCCCGGCGGCGTCGGTGGCGACGATCACGAACGGCGCGGTCAGACCCTTCACGGCGATCGTGTACGCGCCCTGCGCGCCGCTGGTCGTGCTGACCTTCGTGCCGGTCGCGTCGATGAGCGTGACGTTGGCCCCGACGAGCGGACTGCCGGAGGCGACCGTGCCGCTGACCGAACTGGCGGTGACAGTCTGCGTGCCCGACGAGGCGGTGCTGGAACCGCCGCCGCCGCTGCAACCGCTGAGCTGGAAAAAGGCCAAAGCTGCGGCGGCCGCGAGAGCGGTGCGCACTGACGATCGATACATGAGGTTCCCCGATGCTCTGATTATTGGAGTCGTTTGTTTTTGCCGGCCGATTATGCCGATGAGTGCGCCGCTATCCGCCGTGCTGTCGTGTTGTGTAGCCAAACCGAAAGAATCCGATTATCTGCAGTCGCTAAACCATAAACGGCATTTTTGCCGGCCGACTTTAACGAGTTCGGAGAATACTTCAAAGCGTCGTTACCGTGTCGCATGGCAAAAGTAAATCCCTATGCGCTGCGGATATTACGAGTCCTCGTAAAGGCCACGAGCGGCTGCGGTTCCCGTGCCGGATGGGGTTTGCCGGAGTCTTTCACGCTTGTTAGACTGGCTGCCCACACTCGCCGCAAGCGCGACCTTTGCCGCCATCCGCCTGCCGGGCGTTCATGCCGGCGGGGCGATTAATCGGAGACGCCATGTCTTACATGCTGCTCATCGTCGAACCCACCAATCAGCGCGTCGAACGCGGTGAAGCCGCTGGGCGCGAAGTCTACGATCAGATGGTGCGTTACGCCACGAACCTGAAAGAGCGCGGCAAATTGCTGGCGGTCGAATCGCTCACGTCGTTGAACGACGCCGTGCGCGTCCAGGTGCGCGACGGCCAGCCGAAACTGCTCGACGGCCCATTCGCCGAAGCCAAGGAAATGATCGGCGGCTTTTTCCTGCTCAATTGCGACACCCGCGAAGAAGCCGTGGCGATCGCCGAGGCCTGCCCGGCGGCCTCGTGGTGCACGGTTGAGGTCCGCAAGCTCGGGCCGTGCTTCATGTAGGCGATTCGCCTCGCTGCCGTTCTTTGGTTTGGGGTTTTCCCTGGCATGCCGGTTCGGCTGTCGATCCGGTGGCGGGTTACTCGTCGTGTGAGTAAGGAGCCGCCGCCCATTTGCGCGGCTCCGTTTCTCACCACGCACAAGGAGAACGGCATGCGATTCATGATTCTGGTTAAGGCAACGGCTGCCAGCGAAGCCGGCGTGATGCCGGAGGCGTCCCTGATGGCGGCAATGGGCGCCTATCACGAAGAGCTGGCCAAGGCCGGCGTGCTGCTCGACGCCACCGGTCTGCAAGCGAGTTCGAAGGGCTGGCGCGTTCGCTACAGCGGCGGCAAGCGGACCGTGGTCGACGGCCCGTTCGCCGAAACCAAAGAACTGATTGCCGGCTATACGCTGATTCAGGTGCGCTCGCGCGAAGAAGCCATGGAGTGGGCGCGGCGCTATCCGGCGCCGTTCGGCGAACACGCCGACGGTGAAATCGAAGTGCGGCAACTGTTCGAACTCGACGACTTCGAGCCCAACGCGGAACTGGCGCGGCTTCGCGATCTGGAAGCGAACCGGCGCTGAGCGTTTGCCGCCCGTCCGATAACCATGATTCATGGATGCCATCATGCATAAGCAGATTTACGTCAATCTCGCCGTCGACGACCTTGAACGCTCGAAAGCGTTTTTCAGCACCATCGGTTTCAGCTTCGATCCGCAGTTCACCAACGAGCAAGCCGCCTGTCTGATCCTCGGCGAAAACCTCTACGCGATGCTGCTGGTCAAGGCGCTGTTCAAGTCCTTCACGCGCAAGCCGCTGTGCAATCCGAAGGAGAGCACCGAGGCCTTGGTAGGGTTGTCGTGCGAAAGCCGCGGCGAGGTGGATGCCCTCGTGGCGAAGGCACGCGCCGCCGGTGGTGCCGTGCCGCGCGCGCCGCAGGACTATGGCTTCATGTACGGCCACGGTTTCGAAGATATCGACGGACATATCTGGGAGCTGATCTACATGGATCCGAACGGCAAGGCAGCGGGCTGACGCTGTGACGATACCGGCCACCCATCGTGCCATCGAGGCAGTCTGGCGGATCGAATCCGCCAAGGTCATCGCCCACGTCGCCCGGATCGTGCGTGACGTGGGGCTCGCCGAAGAGCTGGCGCAAGACGCGCTGGTGGCCGCGCTCGAGCATTGGCCCGAGGCGGGCGTCCCCGACAATCCGGGAGCGTGGCTAATGGCGACCGCGAAAAACCGTGCGCTCGACCGCTTGCGGCAGGAAACGCTGCATGCGCGCAAGCGTGAAGAACTGGGCCATGACCTCGACGCATTGGAGGCGCATCTCGTGCCGGATTTCGTCGACGCTCTCGATGCCGCCCGTGCCGACGATATCGGCGACGATCTGCTGCGGCTGGTGTTCACCGCGTGTCACCCGGTGCTGTCCACCGACGCCCGCGTCGCGCTCACGCTACGCCTGCTCGGCGGTCTCACCACGGACGAAATCGCGCGTGCGTTCCTGGTGCCCGAGCCGACCGTCGCGCAGCGCATTGTGCGGGCCAAACGCACGCTGACAGCGGCCAAGGTGCCGTTCGAAGTGCCGCAAGCGGACGCGCGCGCGTCGCGGCTCGCGTCGGTGCTGCAGGTGATCTATCTGATCTTCAACGAAGGCTATTCGGCCACGGCCGGCGACGACTGGATGCGCCCGGCGCTCTGCGAGGAAGCGCTGCGACTGGGCCGCGTGCTCAGCGGCCTCGTGCCGGACGAAAGCGAAGTGCATGGCCTGGTCGCGTTGATGGAGATTCAGGCGTCGCGTACTCATGCGCGTACCGATGCACAGGGCCGCCCGGTGTTATTGCTCGATCAGGATCGTAGCCGTTGGGACCCGCTGCTGATTCGTCGCGGGCTGACCGCGCTCGACGCCGCGCACGCGCTGGGCGGCGCGAGCGGCACGTATGCGCTGCAGGCCGCGCTGGCGGCGTGTCACGCTCGCGCCCGCCGTGCGGAAGATACGGACTGGGCGCAGATCGTCGCGTTATACGACGCGTTGGCGCAGGTCGCGCCTTCGCCGGTGGTCGAGTTGAACCGGGCGGTAGCCGTGGGCATGGCGTTCGGTCCGGCGGCGGGGCTGGAGATCGTCGACGCGCTCGCCGCCGATGCCTCGCTCGCGAACTATCAGTGGCTGCCGAGCGTGCGTGGCGATCTGCTGGCGAAACTCGGCCGCGTGAGTGAGGCGCGCGCGGAGTTCGAGCGCGCGGCGGCGATGACGCGCAACGCGCGTGAGCGGGCGTTGTTGCTCGAACGTGCTCGTGGCATGGCGTCTTGAGTGGAGCGCGATGCGCCGCGAGCACGTGCGTTGCGTGCCGCGATGTCACACAGCAACGGCCCGCAGCAGATAGAACTCACGCTGCCCGGTGTCCTGCGGCGGATCGGCTAACGGTTCGAGATAACGGGTGATGCCGATATCGTCGAAGCCCGCTTCCACGCACGCTGCTTCCAACGTTGCCGCATCATGCACGGCGAAGCCGTAATCCGCGAATGGCATTTCAACCGCGGCTTCCGGCGTGATGGCCGCGATCACCAGCGTGCCGTCCACGCGCAGCGCGCGGCGCATGCTCTTCAGACCGGCCGTGAGCTTGGGCCAGAAATACGTGCTGTTGATCGTGATCGCCTTGTCGAACGACGCGGTTGAAAAGGGCATGGCGATGACGTCGGCGGTTTCGAGCGTCACGATACCGTCGCGGACATAGGCCGCATTGCGGCAACGTGCCACGGCGATCATGGTGGGCGAGATATCGACGCCGGTGTAATGCACCCCGGCGGCTTGGTCCAGCACGAACGGAACATGTGCGCCGTTGCCGAGACCCACTTCGAGAATGCGTTCGTTGGCGTGCAGATCGAGCAGTTCGAACGACGCTTCGATGACGGCGCGATTCGAATGCTCCAGCATATCGCCGACCGCGATGCCGATGCTGCCCGCCGGACAGCCGAGTTGCGGCAGCAGAATGCTTTCGTCGAGATGGGCAACGCCCGCGCCGGTTAGCTCAGTGGTTTTGCTCACGGTGATTCCTCCATGACGGATTGCGCCGGACTTCACGATTGCATGGACATTCGCCTCCGCATTCGTGTGTGAATTAATCCGGCATCCTTAATTTATGTCATGAGGTGGGGTGAGCGGGTATCTCTTTAAAGGCCAACTGGTTCTGGAGCAGTAAGGACGTGCGACGCGACACGCTGTCATGCGCGTCGCGCGGCCTTGAAACCGGCCGCGCGACATTTGCGCACGTCAGGCCGACAGAAGCGCCATGGCGCCGGTGATCACGCCCGCCGCCGCAACCACGAACGACAGATTGCGCAGCCATTTCTTGCGGGTCAGCAACGTGATCGCGCACAGCGCGATAGCCACCTGAATCAGCGTGGTGGCTTGCGCCCAGCGATGATGTCCGTGCAACAGCGCTTCGCTTTTGGCGTCGTTGTCCACGACGTCTTTTTCGATCGCCTCGGCCTTCGCGCGGATCGGTTCTTTCTGCGACTTGTATTTGTCGACGTCGGCGAGGAATTTCGTGTGAGCGTCGCTATTGCCGGTGGACAACGCCGCGCCGAGTTCAGCGAGATTCTGTTTCTCGCCCTTGGCCTGGTAGTAGTTCCATTGGTTCGACGCTTCGGTCTTTTTAATCGCGGCTTCGTTCTTGTAGTACAGCGCGAGATTTTCGCTGTTGCCGCTTTGATAGGCGCACAGCGCGCCGATCGTCGCAAGGATCGCCGTCATCACGGCCATACGGCTCGCGAACGGGTCTTCGTCGTGGTGACCGGCGTGTTCCACTGCATGATCGTGCGGACCATGCACTTCAAACTCTTCAGACATCTGATTCTCCGAGGCAATGCTTTCTTGTCGTCTTCGGGCGGCGCGCCGGATGGTAGCGCGCGCTGAGCGCGCACCGTTATGTGGCGCGTGAGCCCGGCGGGCTCAATCTTAGCGTGTGACGCCCGAGGATGGGAAAGGTGCCCAGCGCGATCAATGCAGACCTGCTGCCAGCCAGGTGCGCACGAGCGGAATCACGTGTTCGCCGCCCAGCATGCCGAGCAGTCCGACCAGTGCGATGGTCGGCGGCGCCGGCGACTTCACGTTCATCACGCTGTAGATCAATCCGACCACCACACCGGCGGCCAGTGAGACCAGATACGCTTTCATGTTGGTTGTTCCTGTTATGAGCGACGCGAGCCGGGCGGCTGTCACGCCGCCGCGCTCGCGGCAGCCGTTACATCGTGATGACGACCCGGCCACGTGTGCCGCCGGCCACGGCGGCATAGGCTTCGCGCGCCTGGGCGAGCGGGAAGGTCTGCGCGATGGCCGGGCCGGTCAACTGGCCGCTTTCGAAGCCTTCGACCAAGGCCGTCATCAACGGCGCCGATTCCGCGACGCCGAGTTTGGCGCTATCCACGCCGAGCAGTTGTGTCTCGTTGTGATAGAAGTCGATCAGATCGAACTCGACCCGGCGCTTGCCCGTGCCGCTGATTTCAAGCACCCGGCCGCGACGTTTGACGAGGCTCAGCGCGGTCTCGAATGCCACGCCGCCCACGGTGTCGTACACCACGTCCGCACCTGCGCCGCCGGTCAATGCGCGCACGCGTTCGGCGGCCTGGTCGTCGAACGGCACGTAGTCATCGATCAAACGGCCTGCGGGCGTTTCCGGATCCAGCGGATGACGATCCACCCCAATGACGCGCGCACCGCGCGCCTTCGCGATCTGCACCACCGCACCGCCTACGCCTCCGCCCGCGCCGATCACCGCTATGGTTTCGCCCGCCTGCAGATGCGCATATTCGACGGTGCCCAGCCAAGCGACGACGAAGTTCACACCGATCGCGGAGGCTTCTGCGTGGCTCAGCGTTTTGGGTTTGCGCGACAACGCGGCGAGCGGAATCTTGATGAACTCGGCATGCGTGCCGTCGCGGGTGAAGCCGATATCGCCGCCGGTGCCCCAGACGTCGGCGCCGATCCAGGCCTTCGGGCCGTCCACCACCACGCCGCTGAAGTCGCGCCCCGGCGTGCGCGGCAACACCGTGTGTTCGAAATGGCCGGAGACGTTCTTGACGTCGCTCGGGTTCACCGAGGCGGCCTTGACCTGCACGACCACGTTGTCCGCATCGGCTTGCAAGGCGGGCAGATCGGTGTGTTCGAGTACTTCCGGGTTGCCGAAGGACTTGAATTGAATGGCTTTCATCGCGTGTCGCTCCTGTTGGGTCTCGGGCTGCATGAGCAGCGGATTGAGGCTAGTGTAGATGGCCGGAAGGGCGGTGTCATGACAAACACTTTCGAATTTCGGACAAGACGCGGAGCGAGGGATACGGCATCAGAGGCCGCACGCGGAGTCTTCAATACGCGCGTTGCGCTACGCATTGCGGGCTAGCTTTCAGCGCCGCCCGGATTTCACCTGCTCGGGCTCCGCCGCCGCTACCGAAGCCGCCGTCGCTTCTCCCAGCGTGCCGCCCGGATCGAAGCCGGTAGGCGGCGCGCCCAACTCGCGCCGGAACATGTCGCTGAAGCTGCTCGGCTGGAAACCGAGTTCACGCGCGATGCTGCTCACCGGGCGTCCTTCGGCGAGCCCGGAAACGGCGACCGCCAGTTGCACCTGCCGTCGCCATTCGGCGAAGCCCACACCCAGTTCGCGCGTGAAGAGCCGCGCCAGGGTCCGCACGCTCGCGCCGACCGACGCCGCATGCTGCTCGAAGCTGATCGAGATCGACGGGTTCCCGATCACTGCGCGGCAGAGCGCTTCGAGACGCCGGTCCGACGCGTCGGGCAGCGCGATGCGCAGCGACGAACGCGGCGCGCGTCCCAACTCCAGCACGGCGAGACGATAGGCGGCTTCGAGATAGGCCTCATCGCCTGTTTGCGTGCGCTCGTGTTCCGCGATCGACGTGATCAGCTCGCGCAGCAGACCGTTCACTTCGAACACGTCGCTGCGGCGGCTCAAATGGCCGACATTGCGCTCGTGGAAGTAGAGGTTGCGCATCTCCACGTCGCTCATCATGTGAATGGAATGTGGCGTGCCGCCCGGCAGCCAGACCGCGCGTTGCGGCGGCACGACCAGCGCCTCGCGGCTGACTTCGACCCACATCACGCCCGACACCGCGTACAGCACTTGCGCCCACGTGTGCGAGTGCGGCTCGATGCGCAGCCCGCGCGGGTAGTGGCGCGCGAGCGCGCCGGCGCCGGCGGCGTCGCGGAGTTCAGGAGGGCGGGCTTTGGGCACGGTGGTGGCAGGCGGCTCGGGTCGCGCTTCGCGAATGAGGATCGCGGACCGTGGCGGTCCGTGGCCGAAGCATAGCGCGCGGCGCGGCTTGCGTCAGGTGCGGTGCCCCATCAACAGCAGCAGCGCCGACAGCGTGATCACGGAGCCGGCCGTGGACATCAAAATGGTCCGCGACGTGATGTGCGCCTCGCGCTCGTAGAACTCGGCGAGCATGAACGGGCCGGTGCCGGTGGGCAGCGCAGCCAGCACCACGGCCATTTCGACCAGCGTGGGCGACAGCCCGAAGACCCGCGCCGCGAGCCACCAGGTCAGCGCCGGCTGCGCCACCAGCTTGACGCCGGTCAGCAGCAGCGCAACGCCTCGCGCGCCGCTCTCCGACGGCCGCTTTTCGGCGAGGAACAAGCCGAGGCTCACCAGCGCGCACGGACTCGCCGCGCCGCTCAGCAACTTCAGAAACGTCTCCGCGCTGGCCGGCATGGCGACGTGAAAGCTCGCCAGCAGCATGCCCGCGATCGGCGACACGATCAGCGGATTGCGCGCCAGCGCGCGCAGCACTTTCAGACCCAGCTTGTGCGGCGCGCGTTCGGTCTGCAGGCCGACTTCGATCAGCACGATCGCGAACGCGAACAGCACGCAGGCGACGAGGATCGTGGCGATCGTGGTCGGCGTGAGGCTGGCGGGACCAAATGCGATCAGCGCCAGAGGAAAGCCGATATAGCCCGTGTTCGGATACGACGCCGCGATCGCATCGACGCTGGCATCGGCGAGATGCCTGCCGTTCATCAGACGCAGTGCGAGGATCAGCAGGAACACGGCGACGCACGCAATCGAGAAGGTCGCGACGAAGGCCGGCTGATACAACTGCTGCCAGGTGGCGCGAGCCATCGTATCGAACAGCAGCGCCGGCAGCGCGAGCCAGACCACGAATCGATTCAGCTCCGACGCGGAGTTCGGTCCGAGCACGCCGCGCCGGCGGCAGGCGAAGCCCGCGAAAATCAAACCGAAAACGGGGAGCAGAATTTCGAGGGTGGCTAACATCGGGGCGAACGGCTTTGGAAAAAGGACGATCCGCCAGCGTAGTGGCTTGCGTTGATACAATCCAATACTGTTTTTCGAGTCCGACGATACCTTTTTAGTATCGTCATTTCGGGTAGGCGCATCGTGATCGATTTCAAGCCGCTACGCTACTTCGTGACGCTGGCCGAGACGCGCCATTTTGGCCGAGCCGCGGCGCGTCTGAATCTGTCGCAGCCGCCATTGAGCCGGCAACTGGCGGCGCTGGAGGCGAACCTCGGCGTTGTGCTGATCGAGCGCAGTCCGCGCAGCGTGACGTTGACCGCGGCGGGTGAGCGGTTTTACGCCGACGCGAAGGCGATTCTCGCCTCGCTCGATCAGGCGGTGAACAACGCGCAAGCGGCGGCGCATGGCGACGCCGGCAAGCTCGCGATCGGCTTCACGATGTGCGCGGCGTACAGCGTTGTGCCGGGTTATGCACGGGTGTTCGGCGCGGCGTTTCCCGACGTGGCGTTGAATCTGCGTGAAGTCGTATCGAACGATCTGGCCGCGCAGGTGCTGGCGGGACAGATCGACGCGGCCATCATGTTTCCGAACCTGCCGGACAAAGGGTTGGCCACGCGCACGATCCTGAGCGAACCGTTGTGCGTTGCGCTGTCGCGCGGGCATCCACGGGCGCGTGCCCGGCGGCTGAAGATTGCGCAACTGGCGGGGGAACCGTTCGTGCTCGCTTCGTCGGAAGTCGCGCCGGGTTTGCGTGCCGCGATTCTCGATCATTGCCGGTCGGGCGGTTTCGAACCGGAT
Source organism: Paraburkholderia sp. BCC1876 (assembly GCF_902833695.1). Lineage (NCBI taxonomy): Bacteria > Pseudomonadati > Pseudomonadota > Betaproteobacteria > Burkholderiales > Burkholderiaceae > Paraburkholderia > Paraburkholderia sp. BCC1876. The sequence goes on from NZ_CADFGI010000010.1 coordinate 46,818, forward strand.
ATCCGCTTCGAGGTGCAGTTGCAGCAGACCGTGCTGAGTCTCGTCGATGAAGGCGTGGGCGTGGCCCTGGTGCCGGCTTCGATGCGCAAGGCGCAACTCGCGGGCGTGGTGTTCCGGCCGTTGGTCGATGCGCCTTTGATCGAGCAGGTGCTGGCGTGGTCGCCGGCGAATCGCAATCCGTGTCTGGCGCGTTTTCTCGAGTTGGCGTGAGCGCGTGATTTATGAATTGGCGAGCGGCGGCGTGGCTGGGGTGACGGCGTTGTCCGCGTAGCGCAGCGCATCTTGCCTGATGCGCCGGCGGCACCAGAAGGTCCACGCCGTTAGCGCGGCATAGACGCCGTAGCGCACCGCTTCCGAAGCCATCACCGAGCGCGGGTCGTTCGGCCATTGCCAGACGATCAGCGTGCGCACCATGTTCTCGCCGATCATGCCGAGGCCCCAGACGAGCGTCATCAGGCGGATATACGCGGCGAGCGTGGGGCGCTCGCGCCAGTGCTTTTCAAAGTTCTCGGCGTCGCGGTGGCCTTCGCGCATCATCGTCGAGCGGGCGAGATAGAACACCAGCGGCCGCCGCAGCGCGAGCGATACGAGAAACAGCGCGCCGATCATGGCTAGCACCATGGGGTCTTCGAGCGCGCGTATTTTTGGGCTGCTGCCGAAAGCGGCAGCGAGAATCGACAGCGCAATCCCCACTAGCACGAGCGCGCTGAGCGCGTCGAAATGACGACGGTGCAGCAGGTCCCAACTCATCCACGCGATCAACGGCAGCGCCGACGCGGCCAGCGCGCCGAGTTGGCCCCAGTGCGGGAACGCGAGCCGGTAGGCGAGCCAGGGTAAGGCGACGTTGATGACGAGGGCGCTGAGGTAGCGCAGGCGGGGGTTCATGATGCGCGGTTGTTTCCGACGGATCGCCTATGAACGTTTGCCTTCGAATGCTCTGAGTAGCGGGCTGTCGGGCGCAATACGAATAAAGAACTGCGGAGGCTGGAATCCCTCCGACGCTTCTCTCAACTCGGTCAGCGAAACGGTGCCGGGAAGGCGCTGCGCATCATGCAATCCCAAGGCGAAGCCCTTGGCAATTCCGTCGAAGTAGTCGAAGAATTCTCGACGCGTGATACCGCACACATCGGCAAACTGCCGCCATAACGCAGCGGGTGCAAGCGAATGTGCACCGCTCACTCTTGCGCAACCGATCACGCGGCCAACGGGCAGCTTGACGTAAATCCAGACGACGGTGCCTGCCTTGACGTTCATCGTGCGGCGCCGCAGTTCGACATGCTTGGTGCCCGCAAATATGTTTTCGGCGTGCCGCTCTTCAAGCGAAATGAGTACGTGTTCGGGATGTTCCATGGGCAAACCCTTCCTCGAGGATTCCTTGAAGCTGTGTGTTATTGATTGCGCGAGTGGTCAGCAGGTTGGTCGGACTGCCGCAGCCGAGGCGCTGCAGTGTCGAAAGTGGTACTGGACGTTCGAGGCGAATGATGTTGTCGAACACGGTCACCGTTTTCGTTTTGGACCGACCGATCGCTTCGAGCCCCGCGGAGTCGAGCACCGACGGATCGAGGTCCGCATTGTCCAACGCCTGCTGGGATTTCAGGTAGGCATGTTGTACGCGCGCGATCGCGACAATGGCGCCAAGCCCCCGGTTCTTCGCTGACTCGTAGAAGAGAATGAGGTTACCACGCTTGAATTGCTTCAGCGTGGCGACGCCGCTGAAATAGTGCCGCTCTTTGTAGAGCTTGGCGCGAGCATGAGGGAGCAGACTCTTCTGAGGAGAATGCGCTAACAGATGATCGGCAAACGCTCGCCGGAGCGGCGTAATGACCGCCGGTCGTCCGGGCAGACAGAAGAGCGCGGGAGAAAGCAAGGTTTCCAATGCCATCAAGGAGATATGTCCGACATTGCCGTCAGGTCTGCCAAGGCGAATCTGTTGATCGATTTCCCAATGCGGCGGTGGCAAAACAGGCAGGCGCACCCGGCTAGCCAGATAAATATCGTCTGCGCGATCGGCCCAATTCGACATCGTAACGATGCCTCCCAATGCAAGCTTGGTCAGCGATGTTTGTCCCGCCAATCCGCCAAAGCCGAGCGTCGAAGCAATTTCACGTAGTTGCGCCTGTTGCGGGGGAAACGCAAGCCTGATTTGCGACGTACTCGCCACGGTGGCTTGCTCGATCAGATGGCTAAGGAGAATGCCGGCGGCGTGCAACGCTCCCGGTTGCGTTTCGTCTACGGCCACGTGCGCGCTGATATCGTTGGGTGTCATGGTCTTGGGCCACGTCAGGTATCCCGCTAGACGGTCGTTTGACCAGACGCCGTACCGATTGCAAATCCGCTCATTCGAATCGACCGCGGCCCACTCCGTGACCACCGCCGATTTGCGCACGCCGAGTCGGGATAAAAGCTGAAGCACTTCCGCTTCATCGGACCGATCGAGGCGGGCGATCGAAAGGGAATCGTTCGCCCCCGTTTCGAATCTCTCCTCTCTGGCGGTTCCCGTGTTCAGATCCTTGAAAGCACCGGGCGAAATAACGTGAATACCGTATTTTTCATTGAGCCTTGCTGCGGCGTTGAGGATGGATCCGTCGTTGGTGACCAGTCCGGCGAGCCTGTGCTGAATGGCCGTGGCTAAATGCCGTAGGTCGGAGATATCGTTCCTGCTGAGCGCGTTGGCGCGATGCCGCTCCGGAAAGACGATGGAGGCGAGCTCTGGCGCCAGTGCGTCCCACTCGTGTGCCAACGGGGTAGGGAATGACGGGAAGATGCGGGCATAGGCCAGCATGGGATCCGTGATGCCGACGCTCGCCGTGCGCGTAAGCTCGGCGGTGATCTCCGTGCTGAGTGCGAATTGACAGGAGCCGGCGCGCTCAAGCCTGAACAGATCCAGGATTTCCTCGTTTCTGCTTCTGCGCGGCCCCAGGTCGAAGAGCACATTGAGGTCCAGAAGGAAAAGCGGAATCTCCGCCATTTGGGTCGAATTGAGCCCGAGCGGATCGGCAGCGCTGACGCCACTAGGGGCAAACAATTGCGGCGTGTCCAGTTCGTGACTGCGGACGAGGATTGTTCGATTTCTTGTCTCGCCACCTTTGACGACGCGCTGAACGTAGAAGCCCTGGTTTTCCCAGAAGCGGTTGGCCTCACTCATATCCTGTCCGACTCGCGCGTACATGGAGATGAAAGCGTGATCTGTCAGGTGTTGCTTGAGGTGACTCAACAGGCGAGCTGCAACGCCACGTTTTCTGAAGGCAGGGACGACGAACATTTGCAGCACGCGCCCTTTTGGATGCCTCGCTTCAAATAGCAGGTGACCCGCATAAAACAAGCCGTCCGCACGCCGCTCGACCGCCACCAGGAGTTGCTCTTTTCGCGCAAAGTCCGCAAAGACACGGGCGGGGAAAAATCCAAGGGCATTTTTATCGCTGTCCGCTGCCTCGATAACGGATGAAACGAATGGCGCAATGTCGCCATGATTATCCAGAATGGATATAAAGGGGTTCTCGACGATCATCGCGATGCCTGGCCTCTCAGCATGTCGCCGCAGGCGTGCCTTTCCCCACGAAGCGGTTTCGCATGGACGGCCGTTGCGGGCTGGTTAGATTGGACGGCCCCTGGAAGACGTGCATGAAGCATGGCAAGGGCAGACGCGCAAATTTACCATCGTTTAGGTAAACGTAATAACGGGACGGGCAGAGAAATATTCGATGCTTGCAAGAGCGCTTGCAAACTATCCGCTTTCCGGTTTTCCGCAGTCCCCGCTAACCCATCGAGCGCCAAATCTGAGAAGATCGAACGTCCGACTTCTGAACTCATCAAGCCGATTCCCATGCCCACCCAACCCACCCTCACCACCGACCGCCTGACCCTGAGCCCGCACACCACCAACGACTTCCTCGACAGCTACGCGATGTGGTCCGATTCCGAGGTGATCCGCTACATCGGCGGCAAGCCGTTCACGCGCGAAGAAGTCTGGGCGCGTCTGCTGCGTTACGCCGGGCATTGGGCGATGCTGGGCTATGGCTACTGGGTGGTGCGGGAAAAGCAGAGCGGCCGGTTTGTCGGCGAAGTCGGGCTGGCCGACTATCACCGTGAGATCGAGCCGTCGTTGCTGGGCACGCCTGAAATTGGCTGGGCGTTGAACCCGGCACTGCATGGCCGCGGTTATGCGACCGAAGCCGTGCGCGCCGCGCTCGATTGGGCCGATGCGCAATGGCCGGACAAGGACACCGTGTGCCTGATTTCGCCGGAAAACACGGCGTCGTTGAGTGTCGCGCGTAAGTGCGGCTACCGCGAACGGTTGCGCACGCCCTACAAAGGCAGTCCGACCATCATCCTGCGCCGCGCACCGAAGGCGGGTTAAGCCGTCCGCTGCTGCGCGATCAGATGCGCCAGCCGTTCGATCTGCTTGCCCTGTGCATCGAAATTGCCGGCGTCGAGCCAGCGTGCATAGCTCGCACGCAGCGCGGGCCATTCACCGTCGAGCACTGAAAACCACGCGGTATCGCGATTGCGCTGGTGATACACGATCGCCTGCCGGAAGATCCCTTCGAACGTGAAGCCGTAACGCAACGCGGCGGCGCGCGACGGCGCGTTCAGCGAGTCGCACTTCCATTCGAAGCGGCGATAACCCAGCACGTCGAAAACCTGCGTCATCACCAGGAACATGGCGTCGGTGGCAATGCGCGTCTGCTTCAGACGCGGCGAATACGTGACATGCCCCACTTCGATCACGCCGTTCACCCGGTCGATCCGCATGAGCGCCAGCGTGCCGACCGCCTTGCCGGTCGCGAGATCGATCACCGTGTGGTGCAGCGGATCCGGCGACGCGGCCATGCGCGTCAAATGCTCGCGATAAGCGGCGAGACTCTCGAACGGACCCACGTTCAGATAGGTCCAGTCGCGCGCATCGGCGGCCGAACTATACGCGTCGTACAGGTCCGCGGCGTGACGTTCCACATCAACCGGTTCGATCCGGCAATAGCGGCCCGTCAGCGGCGCGCGCCCGGGTGCCTCGGCGCCTTTCCAGTCCGGCACGGGCACGCCGATCGGCTGCTCGAACTCGTTGTGTCTGGGTTCCATCGCTGTTCTCCTGTTGTTGCGGCGTCAATGATCGTCGGCGGCTGCCGTTCATCAGGAACGATACGGCAAACGTGGTATGTTCAAAAGATCCACGCGAAACCCATTTCATAGGTCCAGCCGCAATGATGGAAATCATTGGTCCGCTCGCCAATCCGGCTGCGGCGAGTGCCGCCGACAAACCGCCGCCGCTGCAAAGACAGTTGATCGAGCGTTTGCAGCAGGCGATTCTCGCCGGACGGCTGCCGGCGGGCTCGCTGCTGCCTTCGTCGCGTCTGCTGGCGGCGGAAATGGGCGTGTCGCGCAACACGGTGGTGATCGCCTATGAACATCTGGTCGCGACCGGTTACGTGGTCGCTGACAAGAAGGGCACCCGCGTAAGCCCGCTGTCCAGCCCGGCCGCACGCGGCGAGCCGGCGGCGCCGTCCGCTGCGCCCGAGGTGGCTTACGCGGCGCGCGTCGGCCAGTTCGCGGCCACCCGCACGCACGCCGACAACACTTTTCCGATGACGCCCGGCACGCCCGCGCTGGACCGTTTTCCGCTGAGCGCCTGGCGGCGCGCGCTCGAACGGTCGATCGAGCGCGCGTTGCCCTTCACGCTCGGCTACGGCACGCCGGCCGGCGAACCGGGGCTGCGCGACGCGATCGCCGCCCATTTGAGGATCGCGCGCGGTGTGCGCTGCGATGGTTCGCAGGTGGTCATCACCGAGGGCGCGCAGGAGGCGCTGAACCTGTGCGTGCGGCTGCTGACCAATCCCGGCGACGTCGCGTGGGTCGAGGATCCTGGTTATCGCGGCGCGAAGGCCGCCTTCAACGTCGGCGATCTGACCACGTTGCCCATGCCGGTCGACGCCGAAGGCATCGCCGTGCCCGCCGACGCGTGGCGCACGCATCCACCGAAGCTGATCTATACGTCGCCCGCGCATCAGTATCCGACGGGCGCGGTGTTGTCGGTGGCGCGCCGTCTGGAGTTAATCGCGCAGGCGCGCCGCTGCGGCGCGTGGCTGATCGAGGACGACTACGACGGCGAGTTTCGCCACACCGGCGAGCCGATCGCCAGCATGCAGGGGCTCGTCGCCGACGCACCGGTGCTGTACGTCGGCTCATTCAGCAAGACCATGTTCCCGGCGCTGCGCATCGGTTTCGTGGTGCTGCCGCGCGCGATCGTCGAGGAATCGGCGGTGGCGTTGCAGGAGATGCTGCGCGGCGGCCATCGGCTGGAGCAGATGGCGCTGGCGCATTTCATCGAAAGTGGCGAGTTCGGGCGGCATCTGGGGCGGATGCGGCGGGTGTACCGCGAGCGCCAGCAGGCGTTGCGCGACGCGCTCACGGTCCATTTCGCGCCGGCGCAGATTCTGGGCGGCAACTGCGGCATGCATTTGACGCTGCGCTTGCCGCCGACCATCGACGACCGCGCCTTAGCCGCGCGGGCCGTCGCCAGGGGGCTCAATCCGCGCGCGCTGTCCGGGTTCGCGCTGCAGCCCGATGGGCAGACGAATGGGCTCGTGATCGGCTACGGCAGTACGCCGGCGGAGCAACTGGCGGCCGCCGCCCATGTGCTGGCCATGCTGGCGCGCGAGCTGGAGGGTAAGCCAACAAGCGGGGCAACAAGTAGGCCGAGAAGTGGGCCAACAAGCAGCCCAACAAGCAGCCCAACAACCAGCCCAACAACCAGCCCAACAAGCAAGCCAACCAGCAAAGCAAAAAAAGCAATCGCCTCCCAGTCTGACGTGTAAGTTTTTGCGTTTGTCCGCGCGGCCCATGTCGCGCTATCGTGTCGCTTATGCGCGGCGAAATCGACAGACGCAACGTCGACGGATCGCCCCGCAGCTCATGCCCAGCGCGCCGCACTGCAACATCGCGCACCAGGCGGAGCGCGCCCGCCGGGCCGCTGTCGAGCCCGGGCATGAAGAATGCCTTTGTTGTGGTTATCTATGACGATCTATCCGACCGGAGACGACATGAAGGAAATCGAACCGACCCCGTGGTTTGAGCTGGCCGCCCACACACCCGCACGCGAAGGCTGGTATGAGGTGCAATTGACGAGCGGGGACACGGCTTTCGCCAAATTCGGCGAAGGCATCTGGACTGAAAAACCGTTGCTGGTATTTACGCACTGGCGCGGGCTCTCCGCCGATCCATCGAAGGCCGGTGAAGGCGAAACCGAATCGATCGCCGCCGAAGCCACCGCCGCCGAAGGGGTGCGCGCCGCATGGAACGCGTTCTTCCCCGGACTCGGCGAAGAACAGCACAAGCCGCTGGACGCGGTGCCCAACGGTAAAGCGCCTCACTGATACGCAGCGTTGCGCGGCGGCGCTGACCGGCCGCCGCCTTCGCTGACCTTCGCGCGTACTGCTTTCGTTTCTAAATCGGCTTGCGCCGAACGAAGCAGTTCGTGCTTACTCCACACCCTCGGCAAACGCCTTGAGCGCGTCGCCCGCCAGCCGGTAACGCACCCACTCGCTTTGCGCGCTCGCGCCGATCGCTTCATAAAAGCCGATTGCCGGCTCGTTCCAGTCGAGCACACTCCATTCGAAACGCCCGCAGCCGCTTTCGCAGGCAATCTGCGCGAGGTGGCGCAGCATTCGTTTGCCCGCGCCGCTGCCGCGCGCGGCCGGCGACACATACAGGTCTTCCAGATACAGCCCGTGTTTGCCGAGCCACGTGGAATACGAGTGGAAATAGACGCAAAAGCCGATGGGCTCGCCGTCCATTTCGCAGATCAACGCTTTCGCGGTGGCGGTCGCGGAAAACAGGCTCGTTTCGACGTCTTCGACGGAAGCGATGACTTCATGCTCCGCCTTCTCGTACACGGCGAGTTCGGTGATGAAGCGAAGAATCAGCGCGGCGTCGGCTGCGTGTGCGCGGCGAATGTGAATGGTCAAGGTCAGGTGCTCGATCGGTTGAAGGTGGACCGACGTCGCGCGAAGACACGCGCGTTTCGGATCAGACAGATATCGTAGCGTCGATCGGCGTGAATTGACCAGCATTCTCGGCGATTGCGATTGACGCGTCGTCACCCGATCGTTTACTGTCGAGCCATGGACTTCCACTCGATTCCCTTCGCTGCCGTCACCACCACGACGACCACCTTCACAGGCGGGTCGTCGGGAGGTTGCGCACGCTAGCAGCACGAAGCAGTGGCAGACCACCCAAGGCCCCGCCGGAAACGGACGGGGCCTTTGGCATTTCTGGACCTCCGTTTACGGCAACCCTCACCGCGATAAGCGGGTTTCGACTAAACGGAGCGTGACTGTGAACGACATCGATCATCGTGTTTTAGGCAATAAACTCGACCTTTTTCATCAGCAGGAAGAAGGCGTCGGGATGGTTTTCTGGCATCCGCGTGGCTGGGAGTTGTATCGCGTGCTTGAGGAGTATGTGCGCGCCCGCATGCGCCGCGCCGGATTTCGCGAGATTCGTACGCCGCAATTGCTGGCGCGTTTGCTGTGGGAAAAGAGCGGCCATTGGGAGAAGTTCGGCGCGGCGATGTATTCGCTGGCCGACGCGGAAGAAGGGCGCGCGCTGTGTCTGAAACCCATGAGTTGTCCGTGCCACGTGCAGGTGTTCAATCAGCGCGTGCGTTCTTATCGCGAGTTGCCGGTTCGGTATAGCGAGTTTGGCGCGTGTCATCGCGACGAACCGTCAGGCTCGCTCGAAGGCCTGAAGCGCACGCGCGCGTTCGTGCAGGACGACGCGCATGTGTTCTGCGCGGAGTCGCATATCGAGGCGGAAGTGGGGCGTTTCTGCTCGCTGTTGCGCGCGATGTACGCGGACCTCGGTTTTCCCGATTTCAAGGTTGCGCTTGCGACGCGGCCGGCGTCGCGCTCGGGCAGCGAAGCGACGTGGGATCACGCGGAAAGCGCGTTGGCGAATGCCGCGCGTGCGGCGGGCCTGGCGTTCGATCTGCTCGAAGGCGAGGGCGCTTTTTACGGGCCCAAACTGGAGTTTCATCTCACGGACAGCCGCGGGCGAAGCTGGCAATGCGGCACGATCCAGCTCGACTTCGTGTTGCCCGAGCGACTCGACGCGGAGTTCGTCAACGAGCGCAATGAACGCGAGCGGCCGGTGATGATTCATCACGCGGTGCTGGGCAGCATGGAGCGATTCATCGCGATGCTGCTCGAACATCACGAGGGATGGTTGCCTGTGTGGCTCGCGCCGGAGCAGGTCGTCGTCGCCACGATCAGCGACGCGAATACGCCCTACGCGCAGGAGGTTCTGCAAGCGCTCGACGATGTGGATATCAGAGCGCTGGTCGACAGCCGGCCCGAGCGGCTGGAGAAGAAGATCGTCGATGCACGCGAAAAGCAGGTGCCGCTTCTGGTGGTAGTCGGTTCGCGCGACGAGCGTGACCGGACGATCAGCATCCGTCAGCGCGACGGGCAGCAAGCGACGTTGTCGCTGGAGGACGGTGTCGAGCATTTGAGGTTGGCAGCGCTGCCTCCTGCCATGCCGTCCAGACTTTGACGTAACGTTCGCTCAAGGGCGCTGCGATTCGCGCCCTCGAGCGTTCGTCCTCGACTCCGCCATCGAGGATCGCGCCACGGACCGTTCCACCGAAAGCGCGAGCAAGGGCGGCGTCGCGCAATTCACAGGTCCATTGGCTCGGCGGGTTGATTCCGCCGAAGTAACGCCGGCCACCACAGACACGACAGCTGGATGCCGGAGGGCGTTAAGTCCTTAGATCTCCAGCACGCCGGCCGCCATAAAGCCGCCATCCACGGGCACCGTCTGGCCGTTCACATACGACGCCTGCTCGGAGCACAGAAAGCTCACCACTGCGGCGATTTCCTCGGGGACGCCGTAGCGTTTCGCCGGCACGGCACGGGTGTAATTGTCGCGCGCGACTTGCGAATGCAGATCGAGCGTCATTGGCGTGTCGACCGGACCCGGTGCGACGCCGTTCGTGGTGATGCCGTATTCGGCGAGCTCGATCGCCATCTGCCGGGTGAGCCCGACGACCGCCGCCTTCGACGTGCCGTAGGCGGTGCGCCCCGAACTCGCGCGCAAGCCGCTGACGGAAGCGATATTGACGATGCGCCCCCAGCCGTTCCTGCGCATCAGCCGCGCCGCGTGCTGACCGCACAGCATCGGCCCCGTGACGTTGACGTCGAAGACCTTGCGCCAGTGTTCAACGGGATAGTCGAGAAACGGAAACGTCTTCGCGATGCCGGCATTGTTCACCAGGATATCGCAGCGGCCGAACTGGTTTTCGATGATGTCGAACGCCACGTCGATCGACGCGGGCGCCGACACGTCGAGCTGCACCGCATAGGCCTCGTGACCGGCTGCGCACAGCATGCCGGCGAGATCGTTCGCGCCATGCATGTTGATGTCGCCGATGAAAACGATATGCCCGGCTTCCGCGAGCTGCTGCGAGATGGCCGCGCCGATCCCGGCGCCACCGCCAGTCACGAGCGCGACGCGCGGATGGGCGGCGGAGGAATGGCCTGGGCGGAACGTTTCAGTAGTCAGATTCACTGCGGACTCTCGAATGATGGGGAACAGCGTAAAGAAAGAGGCACGAAACAGGTCGGAAAACAGGCGTTAAAACGTACTCACTTCAAAAATCCGATCGACAGCCACGGCACGAACGCGACCACCAGCAGTGCAATGAACAGCGCGCCGAGATAGCCCCATACGCGGCTCACGACCCGGTCCGGCGACACCTTGCCGATTGCGCACGCGGCATAGAAACCCACGCCCATCGGTGGGGCGAACAGGCCGAGTCCCATCGACAGGATCACGACCATCGCGTAATGAACGTCGTGAATGCCGAGCGCCCGCGCCACCGGAAACAGTAGCGGGCCGAACAGCACGATCGCGGGGATGCCTTCCAGCACGCTGCCGAGCACGACGAACAACACGATCGACACGCACAGAAACCCGCGCTGTCCACCCGGCATCTGCTCCATGGCCGCCACCAGCGACGCGGAAAATCCCGATTGCGTGAGCGCCCATGCCATGGCGGTGGCGAGGCCGATGATCAGCAGAATGGCGCCTGACAGACTCGCGGTGTCGAGCAGCAGCGAATACAGACGGCGCCATTCGATGCGGCGCCCGCACAGGTGCAGGAGCACGCCGGCGATCAGCGTGTAAGCGATGCCGATGGTCGATACCTCGGTGGCGGTGGCCGCGCCTTCGATCACCACCGCGCGGATCAGCATCGGCAGGGCGAGGGCGGGCAATGCGATCACAAAGGTGCGCAGGATCGTGCGCATCGGCGCGCGGGTGGTGTTGCTGGGCGGTTCGTGCCGCGCGCGTCGCCAGCAGACGAAACCGATCGCAATCGTCGCGATCACGGCCGGCATGATTCCGCCGACGAAGAGCGCGGTGATCGACACGCCACACACGGCGCCGATCGTGATCAGCACGAGACTCGGCGGTATCGTCTCGGTCATCGCACCGGTCGACGAAAGCAGCGCCACCAGTTCCTCGGGCTTCGCGCCGCGCCGCTGCATTTCGGGGAACAGCGCGGGCGCAATCGCCGCCATGTCGGCGGCTTTCGCGCCGGAGATGCCGGACACCAGGAACATCGCGCCGAGCAGCACGTATTGCAGACCGCCGCGCACATGGCCGAGCAACGCCGCCATGAAATCGATCAGGCAACGGGCGAGCCCGCTCAACTCAAGCAACGCGCCGAGCAGCACGAACAGCGGCACTGACAGCAGCACCAGATTCGCCATTCCCTCGTCCATCCGGCTCACGACGATGCCGAGTGGCGCATGCGTCATCAGCACCAGATAGGCGAGCGTCGCGGTGCCGAAGCTGAATGCGATCGGCACGCCGCCTGCCACGCACAAGCCCACCAGTACGACGAAGAACACGATCAGATTCAGGTTGCCGAGCGCGAGCAGATAAGGTTGCGCGATCCACAACGCGGCGGCGATCGCGCCGGCCGTGAGCAATGCGCCGACGAATTGTCCGGGGCTCACCTCACGCGCAATACGCGCGAGCGCCGCCATCAGCATCAAGACCGCACCGACCGGCAGCGCGGCACAACGCCAGCCGTCCGGCAGTTGCAACGCGGGCGTGCTGACGGGCATCTGCAGATTCATGTGGTCGATGGCCGGCGTGATGATCAGCGCGACGAAGGCGCAGACCGTCAGCGCGCTGACCGCTTCGAGCCAACCACGCCATTTCTCCGGCAAGCGCGTGACGATCGCGGTGAGCCGCATATGCGCGCCGCGATGCAGGGCGAGTACCGCACCCAGCATCGCCAACCAGCTGAACAGGATCGACGCGAGTTCGTCGGACCAGATCAGCGGCTGGTTGAGGCCGTAACGAAAGATCACGCCGCACAACAGAATCATCGTCTCGGCGACCACGAGGCAGGCCGCGACCGCGCCGACCCCGTGCATCACCCAATCGACGGCCGTGGTCACGCCGCGTGCGAGCCAGCCGTCGTTTTCCAGTTTCTTCGTCAAGGTCAGGTGCATGGTGCGTCAGGCCAGTTTGCCGGTGTATTTTTCGAGGGCGGTCCACGCGTCGTCGCCGAACTTCTTGTGCCAGTCGGCGTAAAAGCCCGCCGTGGTTAGCTGGTTGCGGAACGCATTGATATCGACGTCGTTGAATTGCAGGCCTTTCGACTTCAGCTCCGGCATCAGCGAGGCGTTCAACTTCCCGACGTCCACGCGTTCCTGCACGGCCGCGTCGTTGATGGCGTTCTGCACGACGGTCTGCAGATCCTTCGGCAAGCGCGCGAAAGACTGCTTATTGGCGAGGAACCAGAAACCGTCCCACATGTGATTGGTCATCGAGCAGTACTTCTGCACTTCGTAGAGCTTCGCCGCCGTGATGGTGGCGAGCGGATTCTCCTGACCTTCCACCACGCGTGTTTGCAGCGACGAGTACACCTCGGAGAAATTGATGCTGGCCGGCGACGCGCCGAGCGACTGGAACATCGAGGTCCAGATCGGGCTCATCGGCACGCGCAGCTTGATGCCCTTCAGGTCGGCCGGCACGTGGATCGCCTTGGTGCTGGTGGTGGTCTGGCGGTAGCCGTTGTCCCAGATCTTCTCGAAGGCGAACACGGACGTCTTCGCGATCTCCTGGCGCACGCGCGCCCCGAGTGCGCCGTCGAGCGCGCCCCACACCTGGTCGTAGTCCTTGAATGCGAAGCCCACGCCGGTGATCTGTGCGGCCGGCACGAGCGTGCCGAGAATCAGCGGCGACAGCGTGAAGTAATCGATCGCGCCGGAGCGCACCTGCGACAGCATGTCGGTGTCGCTGCCCAACTGGTTGTTCGAGTACACCTGAAAGTCGACCCGTCCCTTGCTTTCCGACGCGATGCGCGCAGAGGCTTCCTTCGCACGGATATTCATCGGATGCGTGGCCGGCAGGTTGTTCGCGTATTTGAGAGTGAATTCGGCAGCGTGCGCGTTGCGGCCGTGCAGGCCGGCGAATGACGCAGCGGCGGCAAGCGAGGCACATTTGAGAAAGTCGCGCCGGGAAGTAACGCTCATCGTCTGTCTCCTGAGTTTTATGTTTGCCGCATCGAAGGCGGGCGTCCAGCTAAAAGCAAATTGAATGCCATTTGCCGCGAGCCGCGCGGGTGGTCGCGTTGGCGCGGCAAGTGCGGGTTATTGCCAGGCCTCGACGCGCGTGCAAGTGTCGAGCGCATGCGACACCTGTCGCAGGGTTTGTGTCGCACTCGCGCGGCGATTCGAATGGGCAGGTTCGCGGGCTTGCGCATGCATGAAATCGCGCATCGTTGCCTGTCCGGCGAGCCTTTGCGAGGCGGCCGCTGTCCCCGCGGCGCGTGGCGCGCTCAGCGATCGGAAGTGGTTGGCTTGGCTCTTGCATAGGGAGCCGCCATCTCTTAGCCAAGGAGCTGTTCGTTATGCAACCGACCATCATCGGATGGAGCCATATCCCGTTTGGCAAGCTCGACGCGCTCGATATCGAACGCATGATTGCGGACACCGCGCGCGACGCGATCGATCACGCCGGTATCGAGGCCGGCCAGATCGATTCGATTCACGTGGGTACCTTCAACGGCGGTTTCGTCTATCAGGACTTTCCGTCGGCGCTGGTCTTCAACGCGATTCCCGAATTGCGTTTCACGTCGACCGTGCGCTGTGAGAACGCGTGCTCGACCGGCTCGGCCGCCGTGTATTCCGCGCTCGATGCGCTGCGCTCGGGGCGCTCTGCCTGTGCGCTGGTGATCGGCTACGAAAAGATGACGAGTCTGCCGACCGCCGAAGTCGGCAAGGTGCTGCAAAAGTGCTCATACGCGAGCGAAGAGGCGGACGTGCCGGGCGGCTTCGCGGGCATTTTCGGCAAGCTCGCGCAAACGTATTTCGATCGCTACGGCGACCAGTCGGACGCACTCGCGGCGATTGCCGCGAAGAACCATCGCAACGGCGTGTCGAATCCTTACGCGCATATGCGGCGCGATTTCGGTTACGACTTTTGCCGCACGCCGTCGGAGAAAAATCCGTTCGTCGCCGGGCCGCTGAAGCGTACCGACTGCTCGATGATTTCCGACGGCGCGGCTGCGCTGATCATCGCGTCGCCGGACATTGCGCGGCGCACCCGTCATGCGGTCGAGTTTCGTGCGACGGTCCAGGTCAGCGACTATCTGCCGCTGTCGCGGCGCGATCCGATTGCGTTCGAGGGCGCACGGCTCGCGTGGAAGCAAGGGCTTGCGCAGGCCGGTATGACGCTCGACGATCTGTCGCTGGTCGAAACGCACGACTGCTTCACGATCGCCGAATTGATCGAATACGAAGCGATGGGTCTCGCCGCGCCGGGCCAGGGCGCGCGGGTGGTTCTCGACGGCGTGACGACGAAGGAAGGCCGTTTGCCGGTCAACGCGTCGGGTGGGCTGAAGGCCAAGGGGCATCCGGTCGGCGCGACCGGCGTGTCGATGCATGTGATGGCGGCGATGCAGGTGAGCGGTCAGGCTGGTGCAATGCAGATTCCGAATGCGCGCACGGCCGGCGTCTTCAACATGGGCGGCGCGGCCGTGACCAACTATTTGAGTATTCTCGAATCACGCCGTTAAGGCGCGGCTCTTCACTTCTCTTTTTCAAAAGCACTTGCGTATGCTCACCACCGTCATGAACCTCGGGAATCTGCTGACCGACGCAGCCCGACGCCACGCCAATCAACCCGGTTTCATCCAGGCCGGGCACCACACGAGCTGGCACGAACTCAACGCGCGCGTCGATGCGCTCGCGCACGGGTTGAGCCGTCTCGGTATCGGCAAAGGCGACAAGATTCTCGTCCATTCGCGCAACAACCTGCCGCTGTTCGAAAGCGCGTGGGTCGCGTTCAAGCTCGGCGCCGTGTGGGTGCCGACCAACTGCCGAGTCACCGCGGCGGAAGCGGCCTATCTCGGCGAATCGAGTGGCGCGAAGGCGATGATTTACGAGGCGGGCTTCGACGCACATGTCGATGCGGTGCGCGCGGCCTCACCCGCTTTGCGGCATGTCATCGCGATCGGCGCACCGCGCGCGGGCGAACTCGCCTACGAGACACTCGCTCGCCAGATCGACGCGCCGCCGTTCGCCGCGGTCGACGTGGACCGTGACGATCCGCTGTGGTTCTTCTATACGTCCGGCACCACCGGCCGCCCCAAGGCCGGTGTGCTCACGCATGGGCAGATGGCGTTCGTGCTGACCAACCACATCGCCGATCTGATGCCCGGTTTGACCCATCGGTCGCGCTCGCTCGTGGTGGCGCCGCTGTCTCACGGCGCGGGTATTCACGCGATGGTCAACGTGGCGCGCGCGGCAGCCAGCGTTCTGCCGGCGTCGGAAAAACTCGACGCGGAAGAAGCATGGGCGCTCGTGCAGGAACATCGGATCGACAATATGTTTACCGTGCCGACCATCGTCAAGATGCTGACCGAGCATGAGTCGGTGGACCGTTACGATCATAGTTCGCTGAAGTATGTGATCTACGCGGGCGCGCCGATGTATCGCGAGGACCAGAAGCACGCGTTGCGCAAACTCGGCAAGGTGCTGGTGCAGTACTACGGGCTCGGCGAAGTAACCGGCAACATCACGGTGCTGCCGCCGTCGCTGCACAGCGCCGACGACCACGCCGCCGACGGCCGCGTCGGCACCTGCGGGTATGCGCGCACCGGCATGGAGATCGGAATTCTCGACGAGGAAGGCCATCGGCTCGCGCCCGGCGCGAGCGGCGAGATTTGCGTGCGCGGGCCGGCGGTGTTCGTCGGCTACGACAACAACCCCGAAGCGAACCAAAAAGCCTTCCGGCACGGCTGGTTCCATACCGGCGATCTGGGGCATCTCGACGACCAGGGCTTCCTGTATATCACCGGCCGCTCGTCGGACATGTACATTTCCGGCGGCTCGAACGTCTACCCGCGCGAAGTCGAAGAGGCGATCCTCACGCACCGGGCGGTGCAGGAAGTCGCGGTGGTCGGCATGCCCGATCCGAAGTGGGGAGAAGTCGGCGTTGCGGTGGTGGTGCGGCGCCAAGGCTGGGGGCTCGAAGAAGACGCGTTGCTCGCGCATCTCGAGCCGCATCTCGCGCGCTACAAGTGGCCGAAACGTTGCGTGTTCTGGGACGCCTTGCCCAAGTCCGCTTACGGCAAGATCGTCAAGAAAGACATCAAGGTTTTGCTGGCCGTGCCGCCAGAGACGGTCGCCGACGAAGCACACCCCATCCACTGAAGAGGAATCGATATGTTGCCACGCCGCAAGCTGGGATCGCAGGGTCTGGAGGTGTCCGCGCTGGGGCTCGGATGCATGGGCATGAGCTTCGCGTACGGTCCCACGGACGACGCCGAATCGCTGCGCACGCTGCATCGCGCGTTCGAACTCGGCTGCGATTTCTACGATACCGCCGAAGTTTACGGCCCATTCGAGAACGAGAAGCTGCTGGCGCGCGCGTTCGGAGGGCGGCGCGAACGCATCCGGATCGCGACCAAATTCGGCTTTCGCATCGACAACGGCAAGATCGCCGGGACCGATAGCCGGCCCGAGCATATCCGCGCAGTGGTCGACGCGAGCCTGAGCCGCTTGCGCACCGACTACGTCGATCTGCTGTATCAACATCGGGTCGATCCGGAGGTGCCGATCGAAGATGTGGCGGGCACTGTCGGCGATCTCGTGAAAGAAGGTAAGGTGCTGTACTTCGGTTTGTCGGAAGCGGGTCCGCGGACGATTCGCCGCGCGCACGCGGTGCATCCGGTGAGTGCGTTGCAAAGCGAGTATTCGCTATGGGAGCGCGATATCGAAGCGCAGATTCTGCCGGCTCTGCGGGAACTGGGCATCGGGCTCGTGCCTTTCGCGCCGCTTGGTCGTGGCTTTCTTACCGGCTCCGCGCGGCGGGCGGAGGAGTTTCCCGAAGGCGATACGCGGCGCACGTCGGATCCGCGCTTGCAAGGTGAGAACTTCGACGCGAACATGCGGCTCGCCGGCGTACTGAAAGCGCTTGCCGTGGAAGCGGGCTGCACGCCCGCGCAGCTCGCGCTCGCGTGGTCGCTTGCGCAGGGCGGCGATATCGTGCCGATTCCGGGCACACGACGCGTGGCGAATCTGGAGCAGAACCTCGCAGCGGGAGCGTTGAGCATCGCCCCGTCGTTGTTGAAGCAACTCGACGAAGCGCTGCCGCGCGGCGCGACGGTCGGGCCACGCTATACGGCCGCAATGGAGCGGATGGTAGACCGTTGAGGTTTCAGGTGGCGTGAGATCGCGTGCCGCCCGCGTCGCGCGTGCGTTGAAGACCAAGGTGGAACTACGCGTAAAACGCGGACGGCACCACGCCGAAATGCCGCTTGAACATGGCCGCGAAGGCACTCTGGCTCGTATAGCCATGGTCCATCGCGACGGCAATGATTTTCTCGCCATGCGCGAGCCGTTTTAGTGCCAGCAGCAGACGCGCCTTCTGGCGCCAGCGGCCGAAGGTAATGCCGGTTTCGCGCTGGAACCAGCGGTGAAATGTTTTCTCCGACACATCCAGCGTGCCTGCCCATGCGCCGATGGTGCGATTGTCGTCGGGGGCGGCGAGCACGCTGTTGCATACCTTGCGCAAGCGCAGATCGGTCGGCCACGGCAGATACAGCGGTAGCAACGGCACAGCGTTCAATTCCGCCAGCAACAACTGCATCAAATGATCGTCGCGCGAACCGGTGGCGTAATCCTGCGGCACGTCGATTGCCGCCAGTATCAACTCGCGCAGCAGCGTGTGAACTTCGACGACGCAACTGCGAGCCGGCAACTGCGTGGCCGCGCCGGGCTCGACGAACACGGTGCGCATCTTCACGTCGCCGCTCATCTGCACCGAATGGTCGACCCCCGGTTCGAGCCACACACCGCGCGTGGGCGGCACGACCCACGAGCCGGTCGCCGATTCGATCAGCATCACGCCTTCGATCGCATACAGCAATTGCGCGCGCCGATGACGGTGCGCCGCAATCAAGGTGCCGTGCGGATACCAGGCAGCCATGGCCGATACCGGCATGGGCGTGCTCTCGAACGGCACATGCGCGCCGGGTGCGGTCGGCGTTTCGGTGCGGCTATCCGCCGGCATGGAAGTGCATGCGTTCATGCGTGGTTTTGTCATTGACCGGATATTTGACCGTTTCGCGACAAGTAAAGACTTTTTGGCGTTAGACAGACCTTACGCGCGGGCGCAAGATTTCGGTTCACTTCGAAGCCCCTTGAATCCCTTTGATAGTCAGCCAGAGCGCGATATGAAGAGATCGTATTTCCTGTTTCCTTTTGTGGCAATCCTGCTGTGGGCCGGCAACGTCATCGTGTCGAAGCTGTCCGCCCATACCATCGACCCGTCGGCGATCACCTTCTACCGTCTATTGCTGGCCGTTGCGCTGATGAGTCTGTTTACGCTGAAGCCGGCCTGGCGCAACCGCGCCGCGATCGTAGCGCAACTGCCCAAGCTCGCCGTGCTCGGTTTTCTCGCCATGGCGCTGTTCCAGAGTCTCTCCTACGAGGCCGCCAAAACCACGACGGCGACCAACATGTCGATCATCACCGCGTTGGTGCCGCTCATGACGATGGTGGCGAGCACGCTGCTGCTCGGCGAGGCCCCGACCACCGGCATGGTGGG
Source organism: Paraburkholderia sp. BCC1876 (assembly GCF_902833695.1). Lineage (NCBI taxonomy): Bacteria > Pseudomonadati > Pseudomonadota > Betaproteobacteria > Burkholderiales > Burkholderiaceae > Paraburkholderia > Paraburkholderia sp. BCC1876. The sequence continues at coordinate 65,940 of NZ_CADFGI010000010.1, forward strand.
CGGCGGCATCCTGTCGCTGGTCGGCGTGGTGTATCTGATCACGCAAGGCAATCCCGCCATGCTGCTCAACAACGGTGCGCATCTCGGCGATCTGCTGATGATTTTCGCTGCGCTCGCGTATGCCCTGTATGGCGTGCTGCTCAAGCGCTGGCATGTCGGGCTGCCGTCGTGGCAATCCACCTACCTGCAGGCGCTGTTCGCGCTGCTGTTCATGCTGCCGATGCTGCTGCGCCTGCCCGCGGCAGAAGCGGTGCCCACGCGTGCGAGCGTGCCGCTGATCCTGTACGCCGGCGTGCTGGCCTCGGTGGTGCTGCCCTACCTGTGGATGCAGGGCGTCAAGCATCTCGGCCCGAATCGCTGCGCGCTGTTCATGAACGTGTTACCGATCGCGACCGCGTTGATCGCCATCGCGATGCTCGGCGAAACCTTGCATATGTACCACGTGCTCGGCGGCGGCACTGCGCTCGTCGGCGTGATCGTCGCGCAAATGTTCAGACGTCCCGCGGCGGAAGTCGCTGCAGTGCAGGAATAAGCCACCATCATGGATATCGATACTGAAGATTCGCTCGAACGGCACGTGGCCGGGCTCTTCAAACGGCTCGACCGGCTCGCCGCGTTGGCCGAAGCGGCGCTCGGCACTGCCTCAAACGACGAACCCGACTGGCGCCATGTCATCGCGTTTCGCTGGCAGCGTGGCGCCGGCCCGTTCGGCGTCGCGCAACTGCATGCGGTCGCCGACCCCGCGCTGATTCCGTTCGAGGAACTGTGCAACGTCGAGCGCCAGGCTGACGTGATCCGGCAGAACACCCGTCAGTTCGTGATGGGCTATCCGGCCAACAACGTTCTCTTGACCGGTGCGCGCGGCACCGGCAAGTCGTCGCTAGTGAAAGCCTGTTTGCATGCGTTCGCACCGGAAGGGCTGCGGCTGATCGAAGTTGGCAAAGAGTCGCTCAACGACCTGCCGGCGATTCTCGACCGCGTGCGGCGCCGGCCTGAGCGTTTCGTCATTTTCTGCGACGACCTGTCGTTCGAATCGGGCGAGACCGGCTACAAAGGACTCAAGACCGTACTTGACGGTTCGGTAGCCGGGCATTCGAGCAACGTGCTGATCTACGCGACGTCGAACCGCCGCCATCTGCTCGCCGAAGACGCGCGCGACAACGAAGGCTATTCGGTCGCGGAGAACGGCGAGTTGCATCCGGGCGACGCAGTGGAAGAGAAGATTTCGTTGTCGGAGCGCTTCGGCATATGGGTGACGTTTTACGCGTTTTCGCAGGACCAGTATCTGGAAGTGGTGGCGCAAAGGCTCGGCATGCTCGGGTTCACGGCTGGGCAAATCGAGGCCGCGCAGCAAGCGGCGTTGCAATGGGCGCTGGCACGCGGTGCGCGCTCGGGCCGCATTGCGACGCAATTCGCGCAAGACTATGCCGGGCGTCTTGCTTGCGCCGAGCGTGAGGCCGTAACCGTTGCGCGCTGATGAATCCGTGCGCCGGCGCGGTACGTGCCTGCGCCGCAGCGCGACGCTGCCGGTTTGAGCGGGCGGAAAGAGCCCGAGGGGTAGTTGAAGCGGGGGCTGTGAGAGGGGGCATGAGACAGGGGCGTCTGCGAAGCCATGACAATACGCGGACGTCCCCATGCCCCTTGCCGCATTCGCGCTATTCACCGGGGCAGTCCATGCCGAATCATGTTAACCGTGATCCGCCATGAGCATGTCGCAACCGACGTCGCGTACGTGCGGAATGCGAAACTGCCTGAGCTTGCGATACAGCGAAGCGCGGCAAATACCGAGTTCGCGCGAAGCCGCCGAAATATTCCAGCGACTCGCGGACAGTGCTCGCAGAATGTTGTCGCGTTCGCTCGGCGGCGCGACCGGTAGGCGCTGCGCTTCGGCATGACTTGCAGCGTAGGACGCGCCGGGCCTGGCATCATGCGACGCAGCGTACGGGTGAGGTGCTGCATGCAAGGCTGCATGAAGCGTCGAACGCAGACCGGTGCGAACCGTTATGCCTTTACCCGACTGCACGTTCGCCGGTAGATCGCCCGCGCGTATCAGGTCGCCGCTCTTTACCGCGCATGCATACTGGATTGCCGTGCGCATCTGGCGCAGGTTGCCAGGCCAGCGGCTATGCAAAAGAATCTCGCGCGCCTCACGGTCCACGTTGGCCTCGAGTGTCATGCCCGGCGCTTCGCCTTCCAAAATCGATTGCAGCAACCACGCGCGGTCGTGCCGTTCGCGCACCGGCGGCAGATGAACGATCCCGACGGCGATCCGGTAGTAGAGGTCTTCGCGGAACGTTCCTGCTTCGACATGTGACTCGATGTTTTGATGCGTTGCGCAGATCAATTGCAAATCGACTGCGATAGGCTCGGCCGAGCCAATCGGCGTCACTTCGCGCTCCGATAGCACGCGTAGCAAGCGGGTCTGCTGCGCGGCGGGCATATCGCCGATTTCGTCGAGGAACAGCGTGCCGCGATGCGCGAGCGCAACCTTGCCCTTCATTCCCGTCGATAGCGCGCCGGAGAATGCGCCGCGGGTATAGCCGAACAGTTCGCTCTCGATCAGGTTTTCAGGAATCGACCCGCAATTCACCGACACCATCGCCGCCTGCCGGCGATTACTGTAGCTGTGCAGTGCACGGGCGAGATACTCCTTGCCGGTGCCGGTTTCTCCGAGAATCAGAATGGGAAGTTGTCGGTCGATTAGCAGGCGGGCGCGCGATAGCGTAGCCAGCATCGTAGGATCATCGCCACATAGTCGGCCAAGAGGCAGCCCCGATGAGCGAGATGAGTCTGCACGGGCGCGGTCCAACGGGTCGTGGGCGGTCATGGCATCTCTCTTTATCTATCTGGTTGGCAGGGTCGGCCCGGCTTGTGACCCGGCGAATCGCACTAGGCTGCCAACGGTTTGTCTCCGAAACCAAGCATAGTGTGATTCATTAATAGTCTCCAATACATTATGATGCGACGACTGATACCGGTTAGGTATCAGTCGGATTCCTATTCGCAGACTTGGGGCAGCCAGGCATGGAACTGAGGCAAATACGCTATTTCGTTGTGCTCGCGGAGACCCTGCACTTCAGACGCGCTGCCGCGCTGCTTCATATTTCGCAGCCGCCGCTGTCGCGTCAGATTGCATTGCTCGAAGCGGAACTCGGCGTCGTGCTGCTGGATCGCACGCGCCGCAGCGTGCGGCTCTCGGCAGCGGGACTGCGTTTCTATCGTGATGCCAAGATGGTGATGGCCACCGTCGACCAGGCGCGCAGCCATGCACGCGCCGCCGACCTCGGCGAAGAGGGCACGCTGATGGCGGGTTTCATGTTCGCCGCCGCGTATAGCATCGTGCCGGTGCTGACACGTGCTTATGCGTCGGCCTTTCCGCGCGTCGAACTGAAACTCAGCGAGAGCATCCCCACTTTGCTGGTGGCCGAAATTCGCGCCGGCAAGGCCGACGTTGGCATCATGTATCCGTCTGATTCGGCGGTCGAGCTGGAGACTCGCACGATCTTCAGCGAGCAACTGGTCGCCGTGCTGCCCGAAGGACACCGGCTCGCCACGCGCGCGGCGATTTCGATCGCCGAGTTGCGCGACGAATGGTTCATCATCTCGCCGCATGCGGCATCGCCCTTCATCTACAACACGATTGTCGAGCACTGCCGGCGTTCCGGGTTTACGCCACGTGTCCGGCTCGAAACCAATTTCCAGCAGACCATTGTCAATCTCGTCGCGCAGCGGCTCGGCGTGGCGCTCGTGCATAGCTCGATGCGCAGCACCCATGCGGATAACGTCAAGTTCATGCCGCTGCTGCATGCGCCTTATGTTGACGTCGCGCTGGTATGGAGTCCCGATACCTTGAATCCGTGTGTTGCGCGCTTTGTCGATATCGCCGCGCAAATGGGGTTGGCCGGTACCAGGCCTGCCGGTTAGAGGTGACTTCTCACTACACCTGTCGCATAGCACGCGACAGATGTCTCGCATGCGACCGCGGCGTTATGCGCGCGGAGGCTTGCCGTGCTTCGCGTCTCAAGCATTGCGCGCCAATGGCATTGAAGTTGCTAAATAGGGATGTCGTAATTACCTACACTTCCTATGACGTCAATGACAGAAGCTTTCCGCCATCCGGGCGCAGCCGCTTACCCGCGGGTGTTGGCCACGGTAGTGCGGGAGCCGCGCGAATTGCGCGTTGAAATACCCAGCGGACGAAACGCCGGCACGGTGCTGCGCGACCTGATGATGCGCCACGGTTTCTGCGGCGCGACTGGCCGCATCTGCAGCGGCACGGCGCGCGCGTTGCAGTACCACGTCGTCATCAAGGCGGCGCAGGGCGAGCGGCCCTACATCTACGGCAGCCCTACCATGGAGAACGACGAAGTCGCGTTGCTGCACGGCGCGGTAACGATCGGTAAGGACCGTGCGGGCTGCGTCGCGCTGCATTGTCACGGCGCGTTCGTCGGCGGAGACAAACGCCTGCACGGCGGCCACGTGATCCTCGATCGCCTCGAAGTGGGTAGAGAACCGCTGGTGCTCCGGCTCTGCGCGTTTTCGCATGGCGGTTTTACGCAGTACATCGACGAGGAAACCCGCTACACACTATTTGGCCCGACGGCGGAGGATGCGGCATGACTTCGCTATCCAACTCATCCGAGGTCAAGCTTGAAACAGGCAGTTACGGACGCACCGTGATTGCGCGCCTGAAGCCGAACGAGGACATCGTCGAATCGCTCGAACGCTTGTGTTCGCAATACGGCATTGGCCGCGCGGTGGTGCGCAGTGCGGTCGGCAGTTTGATCGACGGGCATCTGGCCAGCGGTACGGGCGCTTCGCTGGCCACGCAGATCGTGAAGGGGCCGGGCGTCGAGATCGTCGGGTTGTTCGGCGAAGTCGCGGGCGCCGCGCTGGGGCGAGACGACATGGGTACGACGGAGCTCACCGCCATCCTGTCGGGCACCGATAGCCAGGTGTTTGCCGGGCGCGTGGTGCGCGGCATGAATCTGTCGTTCATCACCGTGGAGGTGACGTTCCAGGAGTGGATCGCGGACACAACCGTCTAGGCAATGGCGGGCGGTGAATAGCCGCCCGCCATGCGTTACGACAGACGCGCCGCCACGATGCGTCCCAACGTTTCGACACCGCAGCGAATCTGCGCCGTCGTCGCAGTGGTGAACGACAGCCGCAACGTATTGTGCTGCGGCTCGGCCGCATAGAACGCGGCGCCCGGCACGAACGCGACGCCGGCCTGCATCGCCGCTTCGAACAGGTCGAAGGCGCTCAGCTGCGACGGTAGCGTGACCCACAGGAACATGCCGCCTTCGGGCCGGCTCCATGTCACGCCCGGCGGCATGTGCATCCCGAGGCTCTCCAGCATCACCGCGCATTGCTCGCGATAACGGGCCTGCAATGCGTGCAGATGCGGCTCGAGAAAGCCCTCGGTGAAGACCTGGTGCGCGATCCGTTGGGTGAGCCCGGCGGTGTGCAGGTCGCTTGCCTGTTTCGCCTGCACGAGTTTGACCATCAGTTCTTCCGGTGCGATCAGGTAGCCTACGCGCAAACCCGGCGCCAGGATCTTTGAAAACGAACCGAGATAGACGACCGCGTCGGGCGCCATTGAATGAATCGACGGCAGTGGACCGCCTTCGTAGACCAGCTCGCCGTACGGATCATCTTCGACCACGAGCAAACCCGTTTCGAGCGACAGGCGTGCAAGTTGCCGGCGCCGTTCGAGCGGCAGCCGCCGTCCCGTCGGATTCTGAAAATTCGGTTGCGTGTACAACAGGCACGCGCCGCGCAATTGAGCCGGCGACAACAACTCGGGAATCAAACCGTCCGCGTCGCTCGCCAGTTGTTCGAAGTTCGGCTCGTATTGCGAGAACGCCTGCACCGCACCGAGATAGGTGGGTGTTTCGACCAGCACGCGGCTACCCTGGTCGATCAGCACGCGCGCCACCAGATCCAGCGCTTGCTGCGAACCGGTGGTGATCAGCACTTGTGACGCTCGCACCGGCGAACCGTTGCGCGTGAAGCGCTCGGCGATCGCTTCACGCAGCGGTGTGTAGCCTTCCGACGGGCCGTATTGCAGTGTGCCGATTGCGTCGGTGCTGAGAATGCGCTGCGTGACTTCGACAATGCGCGCGAGCGGCAGCGCATCGGGTGACGGCAGGCCGCCGGCGAATGAAATCATATCGGCGCGCTCGGTCACCTTGAGCAACTCCCTGAGCGCGGAATGCGTCATCTGCTGTGCACGTCTCGCCAGTTTCCAGCGGCCGACAGGCGGAATGTGTCTATCCATGGCTTCGGGCTCGAGATCGATGATGGGTGGGGCAGGGCAAGCCGGCGGCGCCATGGCCGTCCGTTTCGCGGTGGCCCCGAAACGCTGATCCGGCAGGTTGACGCGCCCTCGCAGCAGGCTTGCGGCGCCGCTGCGAGGGCGTAGTGCGGCTGCGGCTGCGCGGTCGCTTCACCGCTTACCGCAGCGCTCGCGCCTAGTTGAACATCGCGCGCAGGTTGTCCATCGCCATCTTCAGGAAGTCGACCGCGAACTTGTCGAACGCGGGCTGATCCTTCGGGTCGCCTGAGCGTGCTTCGCCGGCGATCCGGTAGGTGGCGGTGCAGGCGTTATCGCCGCGCGGCACGACTTGCATCGACGCCCACATGTTGCCGATGTCGAACGTGGTGTAAATCAGCGTCCACGTCATCGTCATGTTCTGGTCATCGCGCGAATTGAGTTGCTCGACCACCAGATCGCCGCCGGCGAAGAACTTGTTGCGCAACGAGCGCAGTCCAGTCGCCGTACCGGTCATTTCGATACGCTCGAGGCCGGTGACGAAGCGGTTATAGCCGTCGAAGCGACCGACCGTTTCCCACACCTTGCGAGCCGGTGCGTTGAGTTCGGCGATTCCGGCATGGACGGTTGTGCCGAGGTTGTGGATCAACGTGTCGGGGCGCAGTTCGATCCGTACTTTCTGCTGCATGATGCTCTCCTTGAGGGTTGGGGTGACGCCTGGGTGAAGCCGGGATAAAGCGGGGGCAGTGCAAGGGTCAGGCCGATTGCGCGGCATCGTTCGACGCAATCTGTACGTCGGCGAGCTTCCTTTTCGTTGAAGCCGATGCAGAAGCCGGCGGCGGCACGGGCAGGAAGCCGCTCGTCACCAGATAGCCGAAATGCGCATCGAGCAACGCCGCGTCTTTCTCCGGATACGCGAGGCCGAGCCGGTCCAGCGTGGTGGCGGTGACGTGGTGTTCGATTCGCGCCATATCGCCGATGTCCTCCTGCGAGTCGTCGAGGTAGAACGCCACCACGTCGAACAGCGCATTGGATTCGTCGATCGACATCAAGCGGTCGCGCCATACGGCGGGATCTTCGAGCGCGAGCAGGTAGCCGAGGCGCGACAACGTGCCGAGGTAGCCTTCCCACGTCAGCGGTTGTGGGTTCTGGAAGTGAAAGGCTCGCTGTTCGCGCTGCGGATCGATGCTGCAAAGCACGATCGCGCGGGCGAGGAAATCGACGGGGCTGAAATCGAACGCAGTGTCGCCGGCCGGTGCGAAGCCGAGTTGCAGCGAGCCCTTCACGAGCAGCAGCACGCGGTTGCGATCCGGCAGGCACAGCCCACTGCGCGCGACGCCTGTAATGTTGCCGGGCCGTAGAATCGTCGCGTCGATGCCGCGTTGCGCCGCCTCCCAGACCAGATGCTCGGAAACCCATTTCGTCACGTTGTAGCCGTTGTTGACGAACGCGGGCGCGTCGAGCGACGGACCGTCTTCGATCAGCTTGCCGTCGCTGTCGGTCGCGCTCGCCGCCGACAGCGTCGAGACGAAATGCAGCGACTTGTTGCGCCGCTCGCACGCGAGCCGTAGCAACTCGAGCGTCGAAGCCACATTCGCGCGATACAGGAACGGGTAGTCGTACACGTGATTGACGTGCGCGCCGTTGTGATAGATCGCGTCGATACGCTCGGCGAGTTGCTGCCAGGTGTCCTTCGACAAACCAAGGCGGTCTTCGGCAAGGTCTCCGGTGACGACCTTCAGGCGTGGATGACCGGCGAGCGCGGGCAGGCCGTTCGTGCGGAACGCCGTGTCGAGGCGCGCGCGACCCTCTTCGTCGTTCTTCGCACGAATCAGGCACCACACAGTCGCATCGGTTTGCTCGATCAGTTCGGCGGCGATGAAGCTGCCGAGAAAACCGTTCGCGCCGGTCAGCAGCACATTGGCCAGGTTGCGCGGATCGGGCCGTAAGCCGTCGAGCGGCCGGATCTCGTCTGGCAGACGCATGTCGGCGAACACGCGCGGCGGAATCCGGTCGCCCTTCTTGCGATCACGGTCGGTGAGCAGCGACGCCAGCGCTTCGATAGTCGGCCGTTCCATGAAGCGCGCAAGCGGCGCATTGCCGGCCATCTGCCGCTTGACGGCGAGCATCAGGCGCGACACCAGCAGCGAGTGACCGCCGAGATCGAAGAACGAATCGTGACGGCCGATTTCCGGTTCGTCGAGGTCGAGCAGCGTGGCCCACAACGCGCGCAACTGACGCTCGGTCGGGTTCGCGGGTTCGCCGTCGCGCGCTGCCGCAGCGGCGCGTTGCGACGGAATCTGCGCGAGCGCGCCGCGGTCGATCTTGCCGTTGTTGGTGGCCGGCAGCGCGTCGAGCTCAATCGCTTCGTGCGGCAGCATGTAGTCGGGCAATTTAACGGCGAGCGCGGCACGCAAAGCGTCGGCCGTGACGGTTTCGTCGCGCGGTTTGCTGACGAAGATGCGAATCCGTTTGCGTTCGTCGACGACGCACGCGCACTGGCTGAATAGATTCGTGGCGAGCGCGGCGTTTTCGATTTCGCCGAGTTCAACCCGAAAGCCGCGGATCTTCACTTGCGCATCGCGCCGGCCGATGAAATGCAGTGCGCCCTGCTTGTCCCATTGCACGATGTCGCCGGAGCGGTACAGCGTTTCGTTGTGCGCGTTCGGCCACACGCCGTCGGCGCTCGCGTACGGATTCGGCACGAAGCGCTCGCGGCTCAGATCGGCGCGGCGCAGGTAACCGTCGGCAACGCCCGCGCCCGCCACGCACAGCTCGCCTGCTTCGCCGGTGCGCACCGGATGACCGCTTTCGTCGAGCACGTAGCAGCGGACATTCGCGGTCGGGCGACCGATCATGCGGTTGTTGTCGCTGGCTTGCAGCCGCGCGATCGTGACCAGCACCGTGCATTCCGCCGGGCCGAAGATGTTGTGGAACTGACGCGTCGCGCCAAACCGCGCAATGGTCTCCGGAAAGCAGATGTCGCCGCCGGTCAGCAGATGCTTCAGATCGGGCCAGTCGGCGGGTGGCATGACGGCCAGCAGGGCGGGTGGCAGGAATGCATGCGTGAGACGCCGCTCGGCGATCAGGCGGCTCAGATCGTCGAGGGCGTGACGCTGCTCTTCAGTCGGAATCACCAGCGTCGAGCCCGCGAGGAAGGTCGGGAAGATGTCGAGCAGCGACACGTCGAACGCAACCGTGCAGAACTGCAGCACGCGCGAAGCGGCGTTCAACTCGATGTAATCGCGGTACCAGTGGCAGAAGTGCACGATGTTGCGATGCGTGAGCATCACGCCCTTCGGCACGCCGGTCGAACCCGATGTGAAGATCGTGATCGCGCAGCGGCGCAGACGGTCGGGATCCGCTTCGACGGGCCATGCGGCGCGCTGAATATCGACGCCCGCCGCATCGAGTTGCGTGAGGCGCACGATGTTCACCGGCAGACCGTGCAGCGCGGCGGCGTCGAACGTGTCGTCGGTGATCAGGCAATCCGCGTGCGATTGCTCCAGAATCAGCCGCACCCGCTCCGCCGGGAACGACGGATCGAGCGGCAGGTACGCCGCGCCCGAGCCGATCGCACCGAGTATCGCAACGTACAACAGCGACGATTTGCGCAGTCGCACCGCAATCACGCGCGGGATGGGCTCCGCCTCTGCCGCAAGGACCCCGGGCGCCGGCGCCCCGGCTGCCAGTTGACCGGCCAGCTTCATTGCCGCGCCGACGAACGTGCGGTAAGTGACCGTACCGTGTTCATCGTGCAGCGCAATCGCCTCCGGCGTGGCGCGTGCGGTGCGCGACACCATTTCCGGCAGCGACGGATCGAGCTCGAATGGCCGTGCGGTCTGGTTGGTCGCATGCCAGCCCGCCAACGCACGAAGGTCGAGCGTGAGTGCACCGCCCTGGTCCGCGGCGACTAAGGTCGGCAGTACGTTTTCGTTCAACGCATCGCGTCCAAGGAGGCTGACGATTTCAGCGAACAGCTCTTCGGCCGTTGCTTCGATTTCGGCGACCATGTCCGCGCCGCACAGCGTCGGCGTCAGTTCGATCGCACGGCCGGCGATTTGCCGAACGGCGCCAGCGCGGTCCTGCGAGCGCCATTCGATCGATACCGTGGCGGGCGGGAACGTCGTGGACGTCGCGTGAAATTCGAGCGTGCGGCCGGCGTGATAGCGCGCGTCGCCGGCACGCTCGGCTGTACCGCAGCGCACCCGCCATTCGACCGCGAGCGGCGCGGCGGCCGCGTGGGTCGTCCCGGGTTCCGCGATGCCGAGCACCTGCGCCATGTCGAGCAACGGACCCGGCTGCGTGTCGGCCGCCTGCACCATGTGGCCGACGTCGTGCAACAGCGCAAGCAGATTTGCGCCGAGCCGGTTGTTGCCGCTGACGGCAAAAGTTAAGGTTCTCATGCACCGCTCCTCACAGGTACGCGGCAATTGCCGCGCACGTGGGTTCGTGTTCCAGCAATCCCGCCATCTTCAGAAACTTGCGGATATTGACGATCATCGGATGCGTACTGGTGATCGGATAAGCGCCGACCATGTCGTTCGCGATCTGCTCGCGGCTCGCCTGCGGCAGATCGAGTGAAGCGATCAGACGGCGGTCGAATTCGAGCTGCAACTCGTTGGTCAGGTACTCCTTGAGGAAGTACGGCAGGCCGAGGCCGAGCGCGATCCGCGCCGGCTCGCCGATCTGCGACCAGTAGAGCTTGACGAGGTTGATCCAGAACACCGAATGACGGCCTTCGTCGGCAAGGTGATCGGCCATCACGCCTTTGACCGAGCGCTTGAGCGTGGCGTCGCGCGAGAACGCCGCGACCTCGGCGGTCACGGTGTTCTCCGATATCGCGACCGCCAGCAATTCCATACCGGCGGCATACTCAGCCGGCACGTAGGCGATCGCTCGCGGAATCGCACGCGACAACTCGATCTCCTTGTTCTGCTCGATTGGCGCGATGCCCGTGTTGCGCTCGACCTGGTCGAGATAGTCCATCGCGACGTACGCGTGATAGTGCTCGTCGATCACCACCGACATCGCATCGCTCTTGCATGCAAACGGGAAGTCGAACGGAAAGCGGCTCTTGGCGATTGCGAGCGCGGTCCGGTTGACGATCTCCGTTTCGAAGATGATCACGTCGTTGATGTACTTGTAGAAGCTCTGCAACAGGATGTAGTCCTGCACACGCGAACCCGCGTCCACGATGGTGGGGTGCGCGTAGAGCGGCTGACGTTCGATCGGGTAGTAACTGAGCGCGTCGTCTTCGACGATGCGCCGGGGACGCGAGCGGATCGTCGCGCGCTGTTCCCACTGATCCGCGTGACTGACGTAACTCTGGAGTGACATCATGGCCATTGCCTCAGAAGAGTATTTGAACCGGAAGACGCGGACGCCCGGCAGTCGTACTGCCGCCTTGGGCGCCGGCGCCGGAACTCAGGCAGCGATCGCGTCTTTCTGGGCGATCAGATGCGCGTGCAGCCCGTCCCATAGGCGCAGCCTTTCGTCGATCGCGGCAACGCCCGCTTCGAGCGCTTCACGCAACTTGCGTTCGTCTCCGCCGGCGCCCTCGGCGATCATTGCGCGCGCGGCCGGGCCGTGTTCTCCCGAATCCACTTCGATGTGACGGTCGAGGTAGTAACTCAGCAGCGGCACGCTGGCGCGCTCGATCTTCCAGCCGGCGAGCAGCGTGCGGAACATGTCGGGAATCGCGTTTTCGCGACCGTAGAAAAAGTTGCCGAGCACTTGATGCGTCGCGCCTTCATAGCAGGTCGCGAAGGTCGAGCTGACGAAGCGGATCACCGGCGCGGGGGCTTCGACAGTGCTGAGCGCGCTATGAACGCTGGCGCCCTTTGACAGCAAGCCGATCATCCGGTCGATGCGCTCGGTGCTCGCGCCGACATCGCGCATGGCGTGCAGATACAGGTCGAAGTGGCTCATGTGGCCCTTCGGCGTTTCGTCGCATTCCTCGCCGAGCACGATCTCGTTGATCAGCCGTGCGGCGTTCGCATTGCGAGGAGCGATCCACGGCAGCGTGATGGTCGTCAGATCGGCCTGCAGACGTTTGACGAGCGACATGAAATCCCATACGGCGAACACGTGCCACTCCATGAAGGTGCGCAGACCCTGAAGGGTTTCGATCGAGTGAAAGATGGGGTGATGGGCGAGCGCCGCATGTTGTTTTTCGAGCTGCGCTTCGAGTTTCTCAATGCTGTTCACGATAGTCGTCCTCAGTATGTTTCTCAGGTATCGATAAGGAAATACGACAGCGGGGGGCAACCGTCGTCGCGGAATCAATAATGCAAATTCAATGCCAATCGTGAGAGTGCATTTAATAAGGTTTTTTGTTTAAAACCGGGGATTTTTGTGAACAGGTGGTATTTCAGGTGTCGTGTGTTTTAAACACGTGTCGCGGAGATATGCGTGGCGGATTTGTAATTTGCAGATTGGGAAAATAGAGAGATCTTTTTATTTCTATGCTTATGGCATGAATTTAGGCCATAAAGGCATTCAGGAAGAGACTTTGGGGTAATTTTTTTGGAAGACTGATGCGTATTGGATTTATAAAAATCACCCCCTTCGAGGTGATTTTTATAATTTATGCGTGTTGATTATATCTGGATGGGAATTATTTAAATAATTTACCGTCCGGATGGTCGGATCAATATCTGGGAATTTCGATTTTTTATTCGACCGCTATTGGGTCAATTCATAAGACGGTCGTCACTGTGTCGTACGCGTATCTCGGCGCGTTCCTCAATCGGCTAGTAGCCGCTTCACACCCTCCGCGGCGTCATGGCGAAGCGCGTCGAGATCGAGGCCCGGAATCACGCCGTTGTCCACTACCAGGCGGCCGTTCACCACGTTGTAGCGCACGCGTGCCGGCTCGCCCGCCGTCACGGGCGCCACTGCCAGATCGTGAAAGCCGTTGAAGCGCAGATCGCTGACGTCGTAGAGCACGAGGTCCGCCGCCTTGCCCACTTCGAGCGTACCGACCGCGTCGAGACCGAGCACGCCCGCACCGCCCGCGCTGCCCCAATGAATCGTTTCTTCGACCGTGGTCGCCGCCGCGCCTTGGGCCGCGCGATGAACGAGCCACGCGAAATGCGCTTCGTTGGTCATGCTGCCGGATTCGTTCGACGCCACGCCGTCCACGGCCAGCGACATCGGCACGCCGGCCGCGGCCATTTGCGGAGCGGGGGCAATACCGCTGCCGAGCCGCGCATTGCTCACCGGACAATGCGAGCAACCGCTGCCGGTTTCCGCGAGCAGGGCGATCTCGCTGGGCTGCAGATGCACCAGATGCGCGAACCACACATCGGGGCCGAGCCATTCGTGATCGGCGACGAACTCGACCGGTAGCTTGTTGAAGCGCTCCTTGCAGAAGTCGACATAGCGGGTCGTCTCCGATAGATGCGTATGCAACCTCAGGCCCATCCGACGAGCCGCCCGCGCGACTTCCGGCAGCAACTCGGGGGGCAGGGAGAACGTCGGCGTGGTGGGCGCGACGACGACGCGGCGCATCGAAGCATCGCCCGCATCGTGATAGCGCGCCTTCAAACGCTCGATGTCGGCCAACATCTGATCGAGCGTTTCCGGTTTGAGCGCGAGCTTGGAAAAACCGGGGTGATCGCCTGCCGCCTGCAAAGCGCCACCGCGGCACAACACGAAACGCATACCGAACGACGCCGCTTCGTCGAACAGCAGATCGCCGGTTTCGGTGCTGCCTTCCGCGTGATAGAGATAGTGGTGATCGGCGCAGGTCGTCACGCCGGAGAGCAGCAGTTCGGCCATGCCGAGACGTGCGGCGACGCGCGCCAGATCCGGCGTGAAGCGCGCGAGGCGTGGGTACGGCACGGCGGCAAGCCATTCCTGCAAATCCGCATTGATGCCGGACGGCACCGCCTTCAGCAGGTTCTGGAACAGATGGTGGTGGGTATTCACCCAGCCCGGATAGACGACGCAGGACCGTGCGTCGATCACGCGTTCGTCGGCGCGAGGAGTGAGATTTGGCGCGATGGTCTCGATCCGGCCGTTGCGGATTCGCAGATCAACCTGGCCTAAACGCGCGCGGTCTCCGTTCATGCCGCTCATCACGGCGACAGGGTTCTTGATCAGCAACGCTTCAGTTTGCATGCTCATGATTCAATGTCCTTTCAGTTACCGCGAAGCGGCCGCGCGCGTTTTGCCGCGCATGAAACCCGTACGAGCGCCGCGCGGAGGTCGACCGTCTATTCGCGGACCATGTTATGGGCGGGCACGACTTCTTCTTCATGCGCGCCGTTGAGCACCGCGTTCAGCACGACGGAGACAAGGCACGCCAGCACCACGCCGCTGTGCAGAAACGGTTGCGTCCAGTCGGGCATGTGTTTGAAAACCTGCGGCGCCATGACCGGAATCAGCGCCGTGGCGATCGTGAAACCGACGATCAGCACGTTGTAGCGATTGCGCTCGAAGTCCACCTTCGCCAGCGTCTGCACGCCGGCTGCGACCACCACGCCGAACATCGCGATGCCGGCGCCGCCGAGCGCTGCCGACGGCGTCGAGGCCACCACCGCGCCGATCTTCGGCACCAGCGCCACCACGCACATCAGCAGACCGCTGATCGCCACCACCCAACGGCTGCGTACGCCCGTCAGAATGACGAGCCCGACGTTCTCCATGAACGCGATGAACGGAAACGCCGCGAACATGCCCGCAATCGCGCTCGCCAGACCGTTGGCGCGCATGCCTCGCACGACGTCGTCCTCGCTGACTTCCTTATCGACGATATCGCCGATCGCGACGAACAGGCCCATCGATTCGACCATCTGTACGACCATGACAACGATCATCGTCAGCACGGGGACCAGCGAGAACACGGGCGTGCCGAAGTGGAACGGCAGCGGCATCGTGAACCACGGCGCGGCGCCTACGCTCGCGAAGTTGCCCATGCCGAGCGAGCACGCCAGAATGCCGCCCGCGATCAAGCCGATCAGCACCGACAGATTGCGCAGGAACGGTCCGGCGAAGCGGTTGATTCCGAGAATCACGATCGCGACGAACAGCGTGACGCTGAGAAAGGGCAACGCGCCGAACTGCTGCTGCGCGGCCTCGCCGCCGCCCGCCCATTGATACGCGACAGGGAATAACTGCAAGCCGATCACGGTTACGATGCAGCCCGTCACCACAGGCGGAAAAAATCGTCGTAAGCGTCCGACCAATGGCGCGGCGAACATCGTGAAGAGACCCGCGCCGATCACCGCGCCGCATACGCCGGCAAAGCCGACGCCGGGACTCGTGCCGATCGCGATCACCGGGCCGACGCTGCTGAACGCGACGCCTTGCAGAATCGGCAGACGCACGCCGAACTTCCAGAAGCCGACGGTTTGCAGGATCGTCGAGATGCCCGAGCAAAACAGGGCCGTGCTGATCAGCACGGTCGTGTCGGCCGGCGACATCTTCAAGGCCGACGCAACGATTAGCGGCACCGCAATAGCGCCGATATAAGCCACCAGCATGTGCTGCAAACCCAGCGTGATCATCTGGCGCTTCGGCAGGATTCGATCGACGGGGTGTAGGGCGGTGTTCATGGCGTGTCTCCCATGCAAGAGGGTTGCTGCGATTGTGGTTGTCGATCGGCGCGCGAGGTCATGCCGCACGGCGCTGGCCGTGCAGTCGTGGTTCACGCGTCGGTCGGATCTCCCGTCAGGCCGCAACCGGCACGGCAAGACAGGCGTGGAAGCGGTCGGTCAGCGCGGCGCGATCGAGATCGCGGCCGATGAATACGATGCGGCATGAGCGTGGTTCGCTGCCCCACACTTGCGCCGCGCGCAGTTCGATGACGTTGTGCACGCCCTGCAGCACATAGCGGTGCGACTGGCCTTGCACGGCGAGAATGCCTTTCATCCGGAACAGGTTGGCGGCGTCGGCGTCGCGCAGTTCAGCGAGCCAGGTTTGCAGCGCGTCGAGGTCGATGTCGGCGTCGACTTCGATGCCGACCGAGGAGACGCTTTCGTCGTGCTGGTGGTCGGCATGATCCGCGTGCTGGTGGTCGTCATGTTCGTGTTCGTGGTGGTCTGCGTGCGCCTGATGCGTGTCGTGCGCGTGCTCGTCTTCATGCAAACCGTCGGACTCGACCAGAATCTGCGAGAACTCGTTCGCGCCCACGCCGAGAATCCTGTCCAGATCGATTTGCGCGTAGCTCGATTCGACGATCTCCGCCGTCGCGTTGAGTCCGCGAATGCGCTGCGTTAGCGACGCAATATCGTCGGGGCCGACCAGATCCACCTTGTTGATCACGATCCGATCCGCGCACACGATCTGATCGACCGCCTGGTTGTCGCTGCCGTCCAGCACCAGATCGTCCAGATGCGCGGCGATATGCTTCGCGTCGACCATCGTGACGACGGCGTCCAACGTCACCTGCTTCGCAATCGGATCGTCGAGAAAGAAGGTCTGTGCCACGGGATACGGATCCGCAAGCCCGCTCGTTTCGACGATGATGTGATCGAGCCGGTCCGGCCTTTCCACCAGCATCCGCACGATCCGCACCAGATCCTCGCGCACCGCGCCGACGCAGCACACGCAACCATTGGTCATTTCGTAGATCTCTTCGGTCGATTCGAGCACGAGGCCACCGTCTATCCCGATCTCGCCGAACTCGTTTTCGATCACTGCGATCTTGCGGCCGTGCTTTTCGCGCAGGATGTAGTTGAGCAGCGTGGTCTTGCCGGCGCCGAGAAAGCCGGTCAGCACCGTGACGGGGATTTTCTCGATGTCGTTGTGGGTGGTGTGAATGTGATTCATGACTCTTCTCCGTGTCGTCGTTCGTGCTGCGGTTCGGCTATCAGGCGGGTTTCGGTGCGGGTGCGGGTGCGACTGCGGGTGTTTCAACTTCTCGCCAGCGTTTGACGGTGCCCGCTTCGAGACCGAACAGATCCAGCACACGGCCTAGCGTGTGGTCGATCATCTGGTCGAGCGAAGCCGGGCGCGCGTAAAACGCCGGTACGGGTGGCGCGACGATCGCGCCCATTTCGGTGACGCCAGTCATGTTGCGCAGATGGGCCAGCGTGTACGGCGTTTCGCGCGCCAGCAGCACGAGCGGTCGACGTTCCTTCAACGTGACGTCGGCGGCGCGTGAAATCAGTGTCGATGACATGCCGCTGGCGATCTCGGCGAGCGTCTTCATCGAACACGGCGCGACGATCATGCCCATCGAGCGGAATGAGCCGCTGGACATGGCTGCGGCCATGTCGTCGCAACGATAGGTGGCGCTGGCGAGTGCGCTCACGTCGGCGAGCTTGTAGTCGGTTTCGTGCGTCATCGTGAGTAACGCGCTGCGTGAGACCGTCAGATGCGTTTCGATATCGAGCTCACGCAGCAATTGCAGTAGACGCACGCCGTAGATAAACCCGGACGCGCCGCTAATGCCGACTACCAGCCGCCGCGTGCTCATCGTTGTGCTCCGGCGGCGCGAGCCAGGATGTCTACGGCGCGTTGCGCCGCGTGTTCGCTGATCTGCGCGCGGATGCCGTCGAACTGCGAGCCGCGCGTTGCGTCGATCCCCATGCGCGACGTCGTGCCCGCCGCCGACGATGAAGGATCGAGCGGACTGCCCGGCAAGCCGTCGACGATAAACACGTCCTGGTGCGGCTGGAAGTGCGTCGCGATGGCCCACAGCACCTGCGAGTCGTTGGTGATGTCGATATCGCTGTCCACCGCGACGACGTTCTTCAGGTACGGGTCCCAGCCGAGCAGCGCAAGCATGATCTGACGCGCTTCGCCGTCGCGTGTCTGATTCAGTGCGACGTAGCAGTGAAAGTGCGTGCCCGAGTTCGGGTAGTGCAGCGCGGTGACGGACGGAAAGCGCGCCTTCAGCTTTTCGCTCATCTCTGCTTCGCGGGGCAGGCGGGCCAGCGTTAGATGCTCGGCGTAGGGACCGCCGACTACGTCGACGAGCCACGCGTCGTTGCGTCTTATCATCGTGTCGACGCGCAACACATTGTTGGTCGAGCGATCCGACGAATAGCCGGTGAATTCGCCGAACGGGCCTTCTTCGGCATGCGCGTCGGGATCGATCGTGCCTTCCAGCACGAACTCGGCCGATGCAGGCACGCCAATGCCATAGCGCGGCGTGCGCACCAGCTCCAGCGGTGCGCCGAACAGAGCGCCTGCAATGGCGCGCTCATCCGTGCCGAACGGAACGCGCGCGGCGGCGGCCAGCATGAACAACGGATGCGCGCCGATCACCATCGCGACCTTCAACGTGTCGCCGCGTGCTTTGGCGGTTTGCAACATGCGCCAGAGGTGGCCACG
Source organism: Paraburkholderia sp. BCC1876 (assembly GCF_902833695.1). NCBI lineage: Bacteria > Pseudomonadati > Pseudomonadota > Betaproteobacteria > Burkholderiales > Burkholderiaceae > Paraburkholderia > Paraburkholderia sp. BCC1876. The sequence continues at coordinate 84,505 of NZ_CADFGI010000010.1, forward strand.
CGAATGCAGGCTGGTGGCGAGTGCATTGCGCGCGTGCCGCATCGAGCGGTGATAGCTGAGATTGGCGACGCCGGTGATCGGGTCTTCGGCGACGATCACCGCGTTGGTGATGTACGGGCCGCGGTCGGTGTCGAAGTGACGGATCATCGGCAACTGCGCGAGATCGACGGCGTCGCCTTCTATGACCTGATCGAGAACGGGACCACTGGAAACATATACGGGTGCAACCGGCGCATTGGCACGCTGCTGATACGCATCGAACAAACCGGATGCGTCGATATCGAAGAGCCGCGCAATGCGTGTGCGTGAGGCAAAGAAATTGGTGACGAGGGTTGTGGAAATTCCATCGACGTGGTCGCAGACCAGCATCGGATGTTGTCCACGTGTCGCAAGTTCCGCGACGACGGCCGTCACGTCCTGATCGGCTGAAAGCGGCTGCGTGAGCGTCAATACATCGTCGGGATAGTGCTCGCGATACGCAAGCGCAAAGCGATGGAAATCCTGCGTGGCGCGGAAGAGGTTATCCGCCATAGTGAACTCCGTCCAAAGCGAAAGCTAAAACTTGAGCGATAACGAAAACGAAAGAGGACACCGTGTGCGAGGCAGGAGCGGTGAAAATCGCGCCCGCCTCGCGACGCCGACGAGCCTTAAGCGGGCTGCGTGACGTCGTTCACATACGTGGCTTTCAAACGTTTTTCCGCTTCGGCGAGATCCTTCGGCGGCTTGGTCGGTTCGATGCCGACCAGACGGGCGATGTTGTTGCCCATGTAGTCTTCGAGACCGTCTTCATCCAGATTCATGCCTTGCGGCGCAGGACCGCACAGCATTTCCAGTTCGCGCAGCCACATGCCCGGCTCATTCGGCGGCGAGTCCGTACCGAACACGATCTTGTTGCGCGGCAACTCGCGCGCGAATTCGACGATGCGCGACTGGTAGCACCAACCGGATTCGCAGTACACGTTCGGCGTATCCATCGCCATCCAGAAGGCTTCGAACGAATAGTTGCCACCGGTCTGAATCCCGAAGTGACCGATGATGAAATTCACCATCGGGAATTCGCGGATGATCGGGTAGAACTGCGTCGGGATCGTGTACGGTCCGTCGCCGGTATGAATCAGCACCACCACGCCAAGCTCCGCGCATTTCTTCATGGCGGGACGCAACCAGTCGAGCGCGCGATCCGGCCGGTAGCCGTGCATGTTCGCGTGCAGCTTGAGCATCTTGAAGCCGTACTCCTTCACGTGGAATTCGAGTTCGGCGGCGCCGTTTTCCGGACCCCAACGCGGGTTGTACGTGAAGTTGCCGATAAAACGATCGGGGTACTTCTGCGTGAGTTCGGCGATATACGACATGTAGTCGCGAATGCCTTCGCGGCCGCGCCGATTGCCGTCGCGGTAGCCGGTGTTGCCCGGCGGCGGCTGAATGAAGCCCATGTCGATACGGCGCGGCTTGCCGTTGATGATGTACGGACCGTCCATCATCTTCAGCAGGCGTTCGCCGGTGAACGGCTCGCCGGTATGGCGCCAGGCTTCGTCCACGAGATTGGTGGGGTGCAGATGGGTATCGATGATCATCAGCGGGCTCCTGCGTAGTCGGCCTGGCCGGCGTGTTGCTTCACGGCGCCGGCATGTTGTTTCAGATAGGCTTGCGCTTCCTCGACGCTTCGCGGCGGCGCGCTCGGTTCAAGTCCGATCATGCGGGCGAGGTTGTTGCCGAGGTAATCCTCGAGCGTGTCTTCGTCGAGGTTGAGGCCTTGCGGCGGTTCGTGACACAACACTTCGAGCAGGCGCAACCACATGCCCGGCTCATTCGGCGGCGTGTCGGAACCGTAGAGAATCTTGTGCGTAGGCAGTACTTTCGCGAATTCGACGATTCGCGATTGCAGGCACCAGCTCGATTCGCAATACACGTTCGGCGTATCGAGCGCCATCTGATACGGCTCGAAGCAATACACGCCGCCCGTCTGCACGCCGAAGTGCGCCATGATGAAATTCACCGACGGGAATTCGCGAATCAGCGGATACCACTCGCTCGGAATGCTGTACGGACCGTCGCCGGTGTGCAGCTTCACCAGCAGGCCGAGATCCGCGCACTTACGCAGCGCGGGGCGCAGCCAGTCGAGCGCGCGGTCGGGGCGGTACGCATGCATGTTGGCCTGCAACTGCACCATCTTGAAGCCGTGTTCTTTCGCGTAGAACTCGATCGCTTCCGCGCCGTTCTCGGGACCGCAACGCGGGTTGTAGACGAAGCAGCCGATCAAACGGTCCGGGTACTTCTGAACCATTTCCACGGTGTACGCCATGTAGTCGTCTATCGACTCGCGGCCCGAGCGTTCGCCATCGGTCCACGTATAAATGGTGTTGCCTTGCGGCGGTTGAATAAACGCCTTGTCGATGCGACGAGGTTTGCCGTTGATGAAGTACGGCCCGTCCATCACCTCGATCAGACGCTCGCCGGAAAATGGCTCGCCGTCATGGCGCCACGCGAGGTCGACCAGGTTGGTCGGATAACAGCTGGTGTCGATGATCATGTACTCGATCTCCTTGAGAGGAACTGGTGTATCCAGTTGCCGGATCGCGGGCAGGCGCATCGATGGACTCAGCCCATTGGGCTGACCCATGCGGCCCTTTGCAAGGCGCATTTTTGTGCGCCTTCCCCTCGCCGGCATCGAGTGTCACACTGATGTGCACTGCTGCTTGCGATGCAGTCTCACAAGAGAAAAACGCTCTGTACAATATTTTTTAACCACGATCTTGATACGTTTGCGATATGGACATCCGGCTGTTGCGTTACTTCGCGGTGCTTGCCGACGAACTGCATTTCGGCCGGGCAGCCGCACGCCTGCACATTTCGCAGCCACCTCTCAGTCAGCAGATTCGCATCCTCGAAGAGGAGATGGGCACCGCGTTATTTACGCGTTCGCAGCACCGTGTTGAACTCACCGATGCAGGGAAAACACTTAAGGAGCAGGTGCCGTTGATCTTCGCGCAGTTCGAACGCGCGATCGATCTGACGCGTTGCGCGGGGCGCGGCGAAGTGGGCAGTCTCGAGATCGGCATCATCAGTTCGGCGATGGTCGAACCGATTCCGCGCGCGCTGCGGGTTTTCGCGGAGAAGCATCCGCAAGTGCAATGGACGTTGCACGAGATGACGCCGGCCGCGCAGATTCTCGCGCTGAAGGAGCGGCGTCTCGATGTGTGTTTCTTCCGCGTCTCGCATGAGGACGCGGAGATTCGCAGCGAGGTGGTGATGCGCGAGACGGCCGTGGTGGCATTGCCATTGGGGCATCCGCTCGCCGCGCGTGACGAACTGGCGTTGCGCGAGTTGGAGGCGGAGCGTTTCGTATCGTTCGGGTTGCGGCAGTCGCAGCTTGCGCGCTTCTTACAGGACTGCTGCGTCGAAGCAGGGTTTACGCCGCAAATCGAACAGGAGGTGGTCGAGGTGCATACGCTGTTGTGCCTCGTGCGCGAAGGGCTCGGCGTGGCGTTGCTGCCTTCGTCGACGCGGCAATTGTCCACTGGTGGCGTGGTGTTCGTGCCGGTGGCCGCGCCGCGTCCGGAAGTGTCGCTGCATGCGCGGTATCGCGCCGAGGCGCCGTCGCCGGTGCTGGCGTTGTTTCTTGAGACGGTGCGGGAGGTGGCGGCTAGCGTGAGCTGACCGTTTGCGCGACCAGTTCGCGTATCGCGTCGATCAACGGCGCGACCCGCTCTGCTTTGTCGCGTGGCCAGACGGCGTACAGGTTGTAGTGCGTCGGAATTTCCACCTGCGTGAGTTCGATCAGCGTGCCGTTGCGGATCGCGTCGGCGGCGAGCAGGCCGCGCGCGAGACCCGCGCCCACACCGGCGCTGGCCGCCGCGATCAAACCGGCGGCGTTATCGAAGACGGCGACCGCATCCGGCTCGACAGCGGGCATGCCGGCCGCGGCGAGCCAGGGAATCCATGAGCGTTTCGTGTAGCCGAGCAACGGCAACTCCAGCAATTGCTCGGGCGTGAGCGGCGTGTCGAGGCTGCGCGCCGGCAGCAACGCAGGCGAGCCGACCGCCGTCAACCGGTCGGTGCAGATCAGCGCGTTTTCGAAACCGTCCCATTCTCCATACCCGTACCGCAGCGCGATATCCACGCGCTCGAATGCGCTGCGTTCGTGACGCGGTGTGGACAGCACCGTCAACGACGTGCCGCTCAGCGTGCCGAGCAAGGCGGGCAAACGCGCGACCAGCCAGCTTTGCGCGAGTTCGGGGTCGACGTCGAGCGTGATCGACTGCTTGACCGTGCGCTCCTTGACCGACGACAACGCGCGGTCGATCTGCTCGAAGCCATCCGCCAGCTGGTTCGCGAACAGCACACCCGCGTCGGTCAACACCACGCGGCCGCTTTCGCGCACGAACAGCGGCTGGCCCACGAACTCTTCGAGCGTGCGGATCTGCTGGCTGATCGCGCTGTGCGTGAGCGACAACTGCCGCGCCGCGCTCGAAAAACTGCCGACGCGGGCGGCCTGCAGGAACGCCTGCATCGACTGAAGGGACGGGTAGCGCTTCAACATGGGTGTTAGCCGGACTTACGGGTGATGGAAGAAATCGTCGCTGGCGCTGGGCTTAACGGCTTTCAATAATGGCCGCAAGCACGCGGCCCGTGCGGCCCTCGCACGCACCGCGTCGCACAACGACATTCAGGAGACAGCGCATGATCGAGATCGTGGTCAACGACACGCGGCACTCGCTCGACAATGTACCGGAAGACATGCCCCTGTTGTGGGTGTTGCGCGACCGGCTCAGGTTGACCGGCACGAAGTTCGGCTGTGGCGGGGGTTTTTGCGGCGCGTGTACCGTGCATCTGGAAGGTGAGGCGGTGCGCTCGTGCTTGCTGCCGGCGGTGGCGGTGGCCGGTAAGAACATTACGACGATAGAGGGGTTGTCGAAGGACGGCCGGCATCCGCTGCAACTGGCCTGGGTCGCCGAGGATGTGCCGCAGTGCGGCTACTGTCAGTCCGGCCAGTTGATGCAGGCGGCCGCGTTTCTCAAGGATAAGCCGACCGTCAACGATGAAACCATCTCGACGGCGATGTCGGGGAACATCTGTCGCTGCGGTACGTACTCGCGGATTCGCAAGGCGATCAAGCGAGCGGCGTCGGGCGATCCGGCACTGGCCGAGGTGGTGATGCCTGCATGCGCGGCGGCGTGCGCGGCTCACGCTGCGGCTGAGGAGGCTTGAATGCGCAACGATAAAGATGCGCTGGCAAGCGCGCGCGGCGCAGCGCGACGTCGGTTTATCAAGCAGAGTTCGGCGTTGTTGGCCTCGGGCCTCGCGATTGGTTTCCAGTTGCCCGAAGCGCTGGCTAAAGGCGAGAACGCAAGCGGCGATCCGCAGCCGTTACCCGGCGAATTCGAACCGAATGCGTGGGTCCGCGTGCTGCCCGACGATACGATCAAACTGGTGGTCCACAAGCACGACTCGGGCACCGGCACGCGCACCGCATTGGCTGCGGTGGTAGCGGAAGAGCTGGACGTCGATCCGTTTCGTGTCGATGTGATCACGCCAGAGAATCCGTTTTTTGGCGAATACATTCATCCGCTGTGGAAAGTGTTTTCGACGGGCGGTAGTACCAGCGTGTCGCTCGAATACGATCGCTTGCGACGTGCGGGCGCGACCGCGCGGGCGATGTTGATTGCGTCGGCGGCGAAACAGTGGAATGTGGCGCCGTCGTCGTTGACGACGGACAGCGGCTTCGTGGTCGATCCGGCGAGCGGAAGGCGCGCGAACTATGGTTCGCTGGCGAGCGTCGCCGCGCAATTGCCGGCGCCGAAAGACGTCGCGTTGAAAGATCCGTCCCAGTTCAAATACATCGGCAAATTGCAGAAGAAACGCGGCGCGGCGCAGAAGGCGATGGGCGCGTTTCCGTACAGCATCGACGTGCTGTTGCCGGGTTTGCTCGTGGCGGTGGTCACGCGAGCGCCGGTGATCAACGCGCGTGTGCGTAGCGTGGATGCGAAAGATGCGCTGGCCGTGCCCGGCGTGCGGCAGATCGTGCAGATTCCAGGGCGGCCGGATATTCTCGGCGGCAATCAGGCGGGCGTTGCAGTGTTAGCCGATGATTACTGGTCGGCGCATAAAGGGCAAGCCGCGTTGCGGGTGGAGTGGGACGACAGTCCGCTCGAGACTTTCGACAGCAGCACGCTCGCCGCGCAGCAGGCCAGATGGCTGGACGATCCCGCCGCGCGTGTCGTGCCGACTATTCAGCACGGCGACGCGGGCACCGCATGGCCGCATGGCGCGCGCGTGATCGAGGCGGCGTATTCGATGCCGTATAAAGCGCAGAATCCCTTGGAACCGATCAACGTTACCGCGTGGGCGAAAGACGGTGGCATTGAGTACTGGGGTGGATTGCAAGTGCCTTCGACGGTACGGGAGGCGGCTGAGGTGATCGGCGCTATTCCCGCGGATCGCGTCGTATTGCATGAGCTCGTGTCGGGCGGCAGCTTCGGGTCGCGCGAATCGAAGTACTGGCTCTTCGAAGTGACGTGGCTCGCGCTGAAGGTCGGTAAACCGGTCAAGCTGATGAACAGCCGTGAAGATGAAATGCGCGCGCTTTACTATCATTCGGCGAGTTATCACCGAGGGAAAGCCGTGCTCGATATGCACGGCAATCTGAGCACGCTGCAATTGCGTGCGGTGATGCCGGCTTCGCCGGAACAATGGGAGCCGGGTTACTTCGATCGTCCTGACCGGATGGATTACAGCACCACCGAAGCGATCAGCAAGTATGAGTTCGCTTACGACGCGCCGCATGTCGATATCGGTTGGGTGCGTCATGAAACCGGCGTGCCGACCGGCTGGTATCGCGCGGTGAGTTATATCCCGAACGTGTTCGCGGTTGAGTCGTTCATGGACGAGGCGGCACATGCGGGCAAGCGCGATCCGGTCGATTTTCGGCTCGCGCATATGAAAGACCCGCGACATCAAGCTGTTCTGCGTGAGGCCGCCGCGCGAGCCGGTTGGGGTAAGCCGTTGCCGCCCGGTACGGCGCTCGGTGTGGCGACGAATCAGGCATACAGCAGCTATGTGGCCGTGGTTGCGCGAGTGAAGCGTAACGGGGATAGCGTCGTGATCGACAAGCTCACCTGCGTCGCGGATTGCGGGTTGGCAGTGTCGCCGGGTGGCGTCGAGGAGCAGTTGTACGGCGGGCTGATGTGGGGCGTGGGGCACGCGATGGGCGATCGCATCGATATTCGTCACGGGCAGGTCGAGCAGAAGAACTTCGATACCTATCGCGTGATGCGCATGACGGATATGCCGGAGATCGATATTCAGATCGTGCAAGGCGATCCGGCGAAGCCGGGTGGGGTGGGGGAGTTGTCGAGTCCTTCGGTTGCGCCGGCGGTGGCGAATGCGGTGTTCAGGTTGACGGGTCAGCGGTTGAGGGACACCCCGTTTGATTTGAGCAAGGTGGGCGCTCACGCCACGGTCAAGGTGAAAGCCAGCGCATAGGTCGACCCAGACCGTTTTGAACCCACGAGCGCCCGTGTCACGCACGGGCGAAAAAAACGCTTGACTACCTATCTGCAGGTAGATAAAGTGCAGTCCATGAACACGCCATCGCCCGTACGCTCGCAGATTCTGGACCACGCAGTCACGCTCATCATGCTGCGCGGCTACAACGGTTTCAGCTACCGTGACTTGTCCAACCTGGTTGGAATCAAGACGGCGAGCATCCACTACTACTTTCCGTCGAAAGACGATCTGGTATTGGAAGCGGTCAGTTCGTACAGTGACGAAGTGCTGAGTTCAATGAACGCGATTGGCGACACGTTGCCCGCGGACGCCAAGCTCAGCAAGTACACCAAGCTGTTCGGCAAGACCTTGGGCGACGGCGATCAGATCTGCCTGTGCGGCATGCTCGCAGCTGACATCGAGTCGCTGCCGGACGACATCAGACAGGCAGTGCAGGCCTTTTTCAAGGCTAACGAGCGCTGGCTCACCAAAGTGCTGGTGCAAGGCGTTGAAGAAGGAACGCTGGCGATCAACGGTAAGCCTGAGAACGCCGCACGGGCGCTTTTTGCCGCCTATCAGGGCAGCGTGTTGGCGAGCCGGTTGTTCAAGACCAAGGCCCGGCTTGAAGACGTCGAGACCACGGTCAAGGTTGTCGGGTAATTGCAATGAAAGGAGGTGGCGAGCCACCTCTTTATCTGGCCCGCTTGTCTATCTACATGTAGATAAGTGATGTAGGGGAAGCAATGGATTTCAAGTTTTTGTGTTAGTGCAAATCTATCTAGTAGTAGATTGATAAATCAAACTTTTAGGAGTCTCATCATGTCGATTGAAACCGTTCTCTACCGCGCTCACGCTCACGCCACCGGAGGCCGTGACGGCCGTGCGGTCGTCCCCGAAGGCAAGCTCGACTTCAAGCTCGTCACGCCTCGTGAACTGGGCGGTGCCGGCGGCGAGGGCGCAAATCCCGAGCAGTTGTTCGCCGCGGGTTACAGCGCGTGTTTTCTCGGTGCAATGAAGTTCGTCGCGGCGCGTGACAAGATCGCCCTTCCGAAGGATGTCGCGATTGACGGCAGCGTCGGCATCGGTGCGATTCCGAACGGCTTCGGTATCGAAGTCGAACTGAAGATTTCGCTGCCGGGCATGGAGCGCGAAGCGGCTCAGACGCTCGTCGACAAGGCCCACGTGGTCTGCCCGTATTCGAACGCCACCCGCGGAAATATCGACGTCACGCTCACGCTTGTTTGAGCGGCGAATCCCGTCTTACCTTTAAACGAACTCAACTAATCAACTGGAAGTAGCGAACCATGAAGACCTTCAAGCCCCTCATTCTTGCCGCCGCCGTTCTCGCCGCCAACACGAGTTTCGCCGCTACGACGAGCCCGGCAACGCCCGACGCCGTCACGAGCCAGTTCCTCGCCGCGCTCAACAGCGGAAAAGGGCCGGCAATCAACACGCTCTCGCCGGCGAAGGCCCGCGAGGTACTGGTCGGCGCGCAGAGCGGCGTGAAAGTCGACCTCTCCGGTATCGACGTGTCCAACAAGACGATCGAACAGGACGGCATCAGCGTGCCCATTACCATCGTCAAGCCGCAGGGCGCGACGGGCACGCTGCCGGTCTTCATGTTTTTCCACGGCGGCGGCTGGATTCTCGGTGACTTCCCGACGCACGAGCGACTGGTGCGTGATCTCGTGGTGCAGTCGGGCGCGGTGGCAGTCTTCGTGAACTACACGCCTTCGCCCGAGGCGCGCTATCCGGTCGCAATCAACCAGGCCTATGCTGCTACGAAGTGGGTGGCGGCGCATGGCAGTGAAATCGGTGTGGACGGTAATCGGCTCGCTGTGGTCGGTAACAGCGTGGGCGGCAACATGGCGGCGGTGGTCAGCTTGATGGCGAAGGACAAGCACGGTCCGGACATTCGTTTCCAGGGATTGATGTGGCCCGTCACGGATAACAACTTCAACGATGGGTCGTATAACGCTTTTCCCGAAGGGCACTTCCTGACGCGTCCGATGATGAAGTGGTTCTGGGACGCGTACACGAAGGATCAGAATCAGCGCAACGAGATCTATGCTTCGCCGTTGCGCGCGTCGGTGGATCAGTTGAAGGGACTGCCGCCCGCGTTGATTCAGGTTGCGCAGAATGATGTCTTGCGTGATGAGGGCGAGGCTTACGGCCGCAAACTCGATGCGGCCGGTGATGAAGCGACGACCGTGCGGTATGACGGCACGATCCATGATTTTGGTTTGCTGAATGTGCTGGCGAATGATGCGCCGACGAAGGCCGCTACTCGTCAACTCGCGAATGAGTTGAAGGCGCGGTTGCAATAAGTGTGTGTGCCGCGGCTTGATGGGGGATGTGATCGGGCCGCGGGTGGTTGATTGGGCTTATACCGTTGCCGGCGACTGGACGATGACGCCATACCATCCGAGGCCGCGATAGCTCTCGTAGCCGGGCGTCGCGGCGAACGAAACCGTGCGTCCGTCGGATAGCTGATAGAAGCCGGCCGACCGCCCGTCTGTATTCAGGCGGAACTGCTCGTCGAGCACGCCTTTGTCATCCGAACTGGCGATCACGCGATGCGACGCGTTGACGATCATGCAGCGCGTGCGTCGCCATTCTTCTTCGGTCAGACGCACGCCTTTGACAACCGCCGATGCTTGCGGCGCCCAATCGAAAAAGACCACCAGCGCGCCGAGCGGCTTGCCGTCGACTGCGCCGTTCTCGCGTATCGCGGTGGCGTAGGTGGCAACTTGAGCGTGTTTCAGCAGCGGCAAGGACTCGATGTCCCCAGCAACGAAGTCTGCTCCCGATGGGGTTTTTAGCGCGCTTCGGAACCAGCTTGCGTCGGCGACGTTGCGGCCGTGGACTGCGTAGGTGTCCGGCCGACCATTGGCGACGACGTTGCCTTCGGCGTCGATGATCCATAGGTCGCGGTAGACCGTGTAGCTGTCGAGAATGACCGACAAGCGGTGCGATGCGTGGGCGCGTGTTTCCGGGGTGGCGGTAGCGAGGCAGTTGACCACTGCCGAGTCAGTGGCCCACCAACGGACGTCGCAAGAGCGTTCGTACAGGTTGCGATCGATCACGTCGATCATATTCAGTGCAAGGTCGGCGCAGCGTTGGCCTTCGTGTGAGCGTAGACGCTCGATCATGCTGTCTCCGAGATCGGTCAGCTTGGTCAAGGATCCCGCAAGTTCTCTGTTGAGTACCGTTGTGATTTCACCGATGCGCGCGGATACGTGCTTGACCTGGTTCGCGACGACCGCGAAGCCTCGGCCGGCGTTGCCGGCGCGGGCGGCTTCGATTAGGGCGTTGAGGGCGAGGAAGGTGGTCTCGCGGTTGATGTCGTTGATGTCGGAGATCTTTCCCGTGGCGAGCTTTTTGACGTGGTGAGTCAGTTCGACGATTTCGAGCGGGTTCGACATGGTGGTGGTCCCGGTGGTTGCTGTTTTGTAGTTACATAAAAGCAAGCATCGGGCCGGGTGAGGTTGGTGTTTTGTTGGCGTGACTGCGGTGGAGGCAAACGTTTGGCTGGGCTGGGAGGGTGGGCGGAAGGAATGAATGGGAGCAGTGATGCACTGGATAGGTGCGGTTCTGGTGGTGTCGGTGCGGGTGGTGGGCGTACTTGCCTCGATGATGAAGGCGCGTTGGTTGCGACGGAAGGACACAGAACTGGTCGCCACCCGGTCCGGCGTGCAGCAGTTGCGTGCGCTTGGCATCGATCTGGATTCGGCGCAAAGTGAACGTCGCGTGTTCGCACGTCCATGTGCCGATCTCACGCAACGGCACCCGCATCTGGGCGGCGCACTGGGGACGCATATGCTCAAACTCTACGTTGGTCAAAGCTGGATCGTCCGCTCGCCCAAGTCTCGTCTCGTCAGCGTCACACCAAAGGGAGACGAGATGTTTCGAAAGCTTCTGGCACTTGCTTGATCGTTATGGGACGCTACAAATCGCCAAGCCTCCCGGCTTCATGAAGAATCCATTTCGCAAATACCTGAAGTGGTTCTTCACTCAATTCGATCGCTTCAGGAAGAACGAGGCAAAAGTTCTTGGCAATCGTTTTGCTCTCCGGCCAAGGCGCGACCAAACGGCCTTGTTCAAGCTCTGCCCCGATATAAAGACGCGGCACCAACGCAACACCCAAACCCGCTAGCGCCGCTTCTATGAGCATGGAATGAAGATCGTAACGTGCGCCAACCGCTGAATTAGTCAGCACGATGCCGACCTCTTCTGCGTAAAGCTGCCACGCGTCCGGATTTTGTCTTCTATGAAGGCGCGGCAGTTCATCCAGCGAAACATTCGCATCGGCATCGGCGAGAAGCGCCGGGCTACAGACGGGTACAAGCACCTCTTCCAGCAGAGGATGCAATCGCATACCCGCCCATGCCGGATGCTCAAAATGAATTGCTGCGTCGAAACCACTACCAGCAAGAATGAACGGTTCCATACGTTCCGCGATATGCACGGTAATGTTCGGATGCTGACTCTGAAAGCGTTTCAGCCGTGGGATAAGCCAGCGGGTGGCAAAGGTCGGAATGGCGGCGATATCAATACTTGCGCCGTCGCTGGACTGCCCCATCAGATAAAGGCTGTCCCGTTCCAACCGATCGAGAGTCTCGCGAACCTGCACCGCGTATCGCGTGCCGTTGGGTGCGAGCCGAACCCGATTTCCAACACGCTCGAACAGAGCGACACCTAGAAACACTTCCAATCGACCAATCTGACGACTAATGGCGCCCTCGGTCAGCGCTAATTCCTCGGCCGCGCGGGCGAAGCTGCCGTGTCGAGCCGCGGCCTCAAAAGCCAGGAGCGCGGAATTGCTTGGGATCTTGCGTCGCATTGAATCTCGCCGGTGGGAATGCATTTAACGTCAGCTTGAGTGAATGTCACTGAAGGCTGATTTTATATCGCTATATACAGGGGAAAGCTCAGATTAGCATGACGTTACTGCAATGAACATGAACCGTTTGCTGCAACACGCTCATCCGTCGCGAAGGACAATCTGATGATCTACACCGTGGAATGCAGTTTCTCCGATCCCACCAGCGAAGCCGAGTGGAACGACTTCTACAGCCTCGAAAAACTGCCTGCCCTCATTTCAGTGAGTGGCTTTCACACGTCGCAGCGCTTCAGGTCGTTAAGCGATGGTTGCCCGCTCTACCTGGCCATCCACACGATTGACGGACTCGATGTTCTAGCGGGAGAGGAATATCGCCAGAAAGGCGGCGGCAATTTTGCAAGGTGGCAGCAACACATCACCGACTGGCACCGAAATCTCTATAGCGGTATCAGCCTTGCGCCGGCGGTAAATGCAGATGAACTCCTCGTGCTGTGTGCAAGCGGCCCGGAACCGCTGATCCACATGGGTCTCACACCGTTGGCCATACGAGCCGTTGCGTTGGAGAAGTCTCCGGAACACCGCTGGCTCGCAAGACTGCCTGGGCGAAACGCTCCGCCTGCCGAGAATCTGTCTGAACGCGTCCACCTCTATTCGCCGATGACGGAACAACTGACAAGCTCCCGCCCCGTTTCGACAGAACAGGAAAGATAGATCCGCGATGCCCAATGTCACCTTCTATATGCCCAAGGGGCAAATGCCGTCTGATGAGAGGCTTTCAAAGCTTTCCCGCGACTGCACCGAACTCTGTACGAGTGTTCTCGAAGCGGACCTCAACAACGTTCATGTCATCTACGTGGACGTTCGGCAGGGACACGGACATGCCGCCTTCGCGGAGGTCCAATACCGCCTTGAGACGTTTCGTACGCCCGCAGTCATGAACAGGTTCATGGAAGCCTTGGACGACATCATCTTGCGCAGCACGGGTTTCACTGCACGCATCCGTTGTTTTGGTTATGCCGCCTCGAACATTCACGCACGAAATTAGAAAGTCTCTGGAGAAGTACTGTGTCTACCCTTAACTTTCCAAGTCAGCGAGTCGGGGATTTCACGATCACCGCCATCAGCGACGGCTACCTCACCGCCAGCCTGGACATTCTCTCGAACATCGACTCGTCCGAGGCCTCCAGAATGCAAAGCGATGCAGGGCAGAAGGAGCCGTCTGCTGTGCATATCAACTGCTACCTGGTACGCGGGGCGGGCCGCACCATTCTCATCGATGGTGGGGCTGGAGGCATCAAGCAATGGGGTGGTCGCCTGATAACTAATTTGCAGCTTGCTGGTGTTGAGCCATCCGAGATCGACACCATCCTGCTGACACACGCCCATCCGGATCATGTTGGAGGACTGGTCGACACAGCCGGACACATTACTTTTCCGAATGCGGAGTTGGTTGCTCATCAGCGAGAGGTCGAATTCTGGCAGGACGACGGCAATCTGAGTCGTGCCCGCGAACGTGCCCGCGGTAACTTCCTGATAGCGCGTCAAGTGTTCGACGGTTACCGCGACAAGCTTCGTACTTTCAATGAGGGAGAGGTACTTCCCGGAATCAGCGCAATGTCGCTACCTGGGCACACAGAGGGGCATTCCGGATATCTTCTCGAGTCGCGAGATCAGGGTCTGCTTGTCTGGGGAGATATTGTCCATTTTCCGCACATCCAGATAACACGGCCGGACGTATCGATTGCATTCGATCAAGACCCGACCCAGGCAGCGACCACACGATCACGGCTTCTGGACCGGGTCAGTACAGAGGGACTGTTGATCGCAGGTATGCATTTGGGGGAACTCGGCTTCGCGCGAATCAAGCGAGCGAGCGGCAGCTACGGTCTGCTCTACGAGACCGAAGCTTGACGCCGCGCGCAGAAGTAATGACGAACACCGCAATGCCGTGACAATCAACGAACCACCCCCTCAAGGCGTCCATCGATACACCGTAATGCTTGACCCCTTCACATTGTTCTTCGTGACCACGTACTCGCCTGTCGATCGAAAATACGCCCTGACGCCGTACATCGAATCAATGGCGCTGCTGGTGTCGACGGTACGGGTACTGGTGTTGACCAGCGTGGTGTCCAGGTTGCCTGTACCGAGATTGAAAGCGTCGATGTTCGGCAAAGCTTCTCCGCTCCCGAACCAGTAGCCAACAAATAGATAGTTGCCGACCGCATCAATCGACTTGGCGCCGACGTGCGGGAGGTTAATCACGGGATTGGGCTTAGTGGTGTTGCCCGCACTCCAGCCGTGATATACCTCGATCCGTGTACCTATCGCCGTCCAGTCCGTTCCCCCGACAACGCCTTGCCCGAGAATCATGGTGTCGCTGTCCGCGAGGTAGACGATGCGCGTCAGCGGCTTGACGCTGTCGGGAATGGCAATAGGGATACCGGGTCCCCACGTTGGCTTGCCGCTGGCGTCGAAGCCGATTAGCGGATAGTGGTAGAGGGTCCCGGTCTTGTCGAGGCCAGCCCACACGCCACCCTTGCTGTCGATGCAGAACCCGTCTCTGACCGATGCCGTTGTGTTGAACGCCGGACCGGGGAGGGTGGCGTCCGGTATGGCGATGTAGCCATTCGCCGCGTTGAAGTGGAAGAAGTAGTAGGTGTCAGGGTTCTGGCCCGTCGCCACGAGAATCCGGTTTGCACCGACGCTGGCGAGTAGACCGAAGTGCTCGTCCCGTGAGCGATCGTTGATGTTGATGCGTGGATCGGACGGATAGGCAATTGGATCGACCGTGTTCGCTACGAAGGTTCCCCCGGCGGTGCCGGCGTAGATGTTGGTGCCGCTATAGAAGTAGAGGCCGTCGGTGGCCGGGTCCGGCGCGGCGATTCCCTCGAAGTTGAGAGACTGAAGCTTCCATTGCAGGTGACCGGTACTGCTGTAAGCGTGAATGTCGGTGCCACCGTCGCGGCCGAGGTCCCAGCTTCCGCCCCACGGGTTGTTGAGTACATAAAGGTTGCCGGCGGTGTCTTTGCCGATGCCGACGACGCGAGTGAAGCGCTTGTCGCCGACCTGTCCTTTGATTCCCGTCGTGGTGTCGAGATAGCCGCCTTGAATGCCGAATGTACTGGCCAGCACCGGCGTGCCTGAGAGGTTGTAGCGCTTGATGTTCATGTCAGGGCCCTGGTCCCCGACCACGAGTTGCCCCGACGATGCATCGAAATACAGTGCTGAGGGCTGCGAGCCGGTTGGCATCCGGATCGTGTTCAGCAACGCGCCGGTAGAACTGAACTCGACGATCGAGCCTTCACTCTTCTGGGCGACCCAAACGTTGCCTGCGCCATCCACGGCGAGGGCGCCCGGCCCGGTGATGTTGATGTCCCGCTGCCAGATACCGGCCGTAGTGAAGATCCGAACGCGATTGCCGTAGAAATCGCTGGCATAGAGGAGGGAGCCCGCCGTGGCCAGTCCAGTCACGACGTCGACTCGCGGCAGGTTGTTGAACGCGCTCACCTGAATCAACAGATCGCGAGCCTTGGTGGTGCGGTTATATCGTCCCACCGCACCGGTTCCGTAAGTTCCGCCGGGCTGCAGTGCCACAAAGATCGACGTCGCATTACCCGTGATCGCGCTGCCCTGAAACTCGCCGTGCGCGCCGATCGAGCCGAGGCTCTTGCCGGCCTGGTAGAACGCGACGCCGCCCTCGTACTCGTCCCACATGGAGGCCGTATAGATCACGCCTTCGGGCGCGACCCACATGGAGCGCGCGGTGTTACCCACGTGGGCAGCGAGGGTGCCATAGGTGTTCGCCAGCCAGTCGGTCGTGTTTTCCGCTGGACACGCCGGTGCAACCGTGGCGATCGCTGTGAACGCAGCGATAAGGAGCGCGGCATGAATCCGTTTTTTCTCGACCATGATGGATGCTCTCCGGAATGTGGCGATCGTTCACGAGAATAGTCGGCCAGCCAGATTTCAAATTCGTGATCGGCGACCCACGTAGGAACATAGGTAACTCGTTGTTCCTTTACAAGCTCGCATCTCGACTTTGCATACGGACGGGCATTGCGGTCATGCGCGAAGCGCGATCGTTTCCTGTGGGGCACCTCTTGGGTCATGCATAAGGCATTGTTTCGCGTAGTGCCCAATGCGGTGATCGGCACGCACGCCCCGGACAATTAATTGTCCGGTGTCGGAGGCATAGCCGTCGTCGCTGTGTCGGCTGCACGCCGAATGGCGGGCCGCTCGCCGAGTGTCGATACCGACGTGAAGAACTCGAAAGCCTTCTCGTTCTCACGGGTAATCTGAAAGCCGAGTTTGCGATGGAAAGCGACCGATAGGCGGTTGGTCTTGTAGACGTGGCTTCTGAACTCGGCAATGCCCCGTTCGCGTGCGAGCCTTGCGACTTTCGCAAGCAGCTCCGATACAACCGCGGAGGTTCGGTGCAAAGGATGCGTACTAAACGCGCCCACGAACCAGCAGTTCTCCGACTCAGGTCGAAGCATTGCGTAGGCGACCAGTTTGCCTTCGCGTTGCACTGAGCACACCTCGCTGTTGTTCAGTGACTGTTGCAAGCGCAAGCGTTGCTGATCGGCATCGAAGACATCGCCGGCCAGTTCTGTGTGTTCGCGTAGCGTGAGTAAATCAAGCGCGAGGAGTTCGTCGATGGTTGGCTGCATGTCAGGGTTCCGATCCGTTAGATAGTGAGAGACGATTCAATAAGAGAGCGTTGTCAGTAACGAACGACCATAGGCAAACCCGTTGCGTCCACCACCGTTATTTCCGGCAGCTTGCAAGCGTTCCCTTCGGCAATGCGTTTCGCGCTCCACAGCGCGGCGAATGCATCGACGATATCGTCCAGACTTGCATCACGGGCTACGCGTTCGGCTAGAGCGGCATTCAGCGCCGCGCCGAATTCCGCATCGAGTAACGCCTTTCGTATCTGATGACCTTCCGGCTTATTCTTCGACTCGCTTATCCCACCAGGCGATCCCCCTTGCTCCACGCGGAGTTGCATGAAGGCCAACTCCGGGTGTACTTCAAAGACCCGTGCAGCGTCGACAGTTGACTTTTGCAACGCCATATCGACCTGCGCGATCTTCTTAAGGATGTTGAACGCCTGCTTTGAGATCGCCTGGCCCGTGACCACGCGGTGTCGCCGGCAAGCCTCCTGGTAGAAATTAGTGCCGAGCGTTTGCCGCACGGGCGTATGGAATACCGACGCACTACGCGGCCACTTCAGCGCCGCCTTGGCGGCCACGTCGCATTGCCGTTTTCCATCGGACGAGAGCCCGATGGGAATATCAATTGCTACGATCGCCGGGGCAGGCGCCCAGGTAAGCAGCTCGTCGAACGAAGCGCACACGCGAGTGTGAATTTCCGCCGTCTTGTGATCTCGCTTGACGGCATACCAACCGCCCTTACAGCCGTCCACGCCCACGATGTCCCGCGCCAGCCCATTGTCTCTTGTCATTCACCCATCCTGGTTGTGCGCAAAACGCGCAGGCAATCCCCCCGCATAGCCGACCTATAATGCATCAACGAAACCAACGCCTCCAACCCGAATGACGCCACTTCCAGGAATCGTAAAGCCGATCGAATCCCGGCTACGCGGCGACCCAAGCGTACGCGACGACAACCGTAGCGACAACGACAGCGCCGAGCCGCTAGGCTCGTTGCCCGCCGATCTCAACGACAGCCGCCTGCTGCACGAACTATCGCTTTCCCTGCTCGAACGTCACGATCTGCCGTCGCTCTACGCGAAGGTAGTCGAGACAGCCCGTGTGCTGATGAGCGCGGACTTTGCCAGCCTGCAGATGCTTGACATGTCAGCGGGCGAGCACGAACCCCATCTTCACCTTCTCGCGCACAGCGGTTTTACCGCTCACGCGGCCGACCACTGGCGCACGGTCCTGATCGAATCGACGACCAGTTGCGGCGAATCGTGGGCCACTGGCGAACGCGTGGTGGTCGCCGACATTGAACATCACGCGCCGTTTTGCGACACGGTCGATCTCGACGTGTTTCGCGAGACCGGCATCAAGGCCATGCAGTCTACGCCGCTACGTTCTCGCGACGGCGCCTTCATCGGCATGATCTCCACACACTGGGGCCGTTTCCACGAACCCGACGAACGGCAGTTGGGGCTGATCGACATCATGGCGCGACTGACCGCGGATCTGATCGAGCGTGCGAGGTCGGAAGACGCGCTGCGTCTGAGCGAGGCGCGTCTGCGCGCATTGGTCACCGCCACGTCGTACTCGCTTTACCGCATGAGTCCCGACTGGAAATTAATGCGGGCGCTGGACGGTCGCGGTTTTCTGCGCGATACGACCGACGTCAGCGAAGATTGGGTGCGCAACTATATTCACGCCGAGGATCAACCCAGGCTGCTCGCCGCGATCCAGTTGGCGCTCGACTCGCGCTCGATGTTCGAGCTCGAGCACCGCGTCGCGAAGGTCGATGGCACATGGGGCTGGGCGCACTCGCGCGCGGTGCCGCTGTTCGATGCCGACGGCAAGATCGTCGAGTGGTTCGGCGCAGCCAGCGACGTCACGGCTCGTGTGGAAGCGGAGCACGCGCTCCGTGAGAGCCGCGAAAAGCTGCTCGACGCCGACCGCATGAAAGATCAGTTTCTCGCCACGCTCGCGCATGAGTTGCGCAATCCGCTCGCGCCGGTTCGACACGGCCTGCAGATTCTGCGATGTGCGGGCGCGGCCGAGACTTCGTTGCCGATCCTGGACATGCTCGACCGGCAAGTCGATCACATGGTTCGACTGGTGGACGATCTGATGGAAGTGGCGCGCATCAACAGCGGCGCGTTGCAGTTGTCGCGAACGGAGATCGACGTTGAAGATACCGTGCGTTCGGCGCTCGAACTGAGCCGGCCGTTGCTCGATCGAGGCGGCCATGCCTTGCACGTGCGTTATCCGCCGGAGCGGCTGTACGTCCACGCCGATCAGGTGCGGCTCACGCAGGTGCTGTCGAACCTGCTGAACAACGCCGCGCGGTACACGCCGTCGGGCGGTCGCATCGAACTGGAGATTGGCCGCGACGAGAACCGCGTGGTGATTCGCGTATCGGACAACGGCAACGGACTCGCCGCGACGGATCTACCAAAGTTGTTCCGGTTGTTCGAGCGACTCGACGCGCCTCAAGCTAGCGGCGAGGGCTTGGGTGTTGGCCTGGCGCTCGCGAAACGATTGATGGAACTACAGGGCGGCGATATTGCCGTCGAAAGCCCCGGACGAGGTCTGGGGAGCACATTCACCGTTCATCTGCCGATTGTGGAGAAACCCGTACACGTGAAATCGTCCACCCGAGTGACGGAGCCGATGCGCTTCGATGGTCTTCGCGTTCTTATCGTCGACGACAACGTCGATTCCGCGATGAGCCTCGGCATGCTGCTCGACATGAGCGGCTGCACGACCCGCGTGGTTCATAGCGGCGCTGACGCGCTCGAAGCCGTGAAGGAGTTCGAGCCGCGCGTCGCGGTGCTGGACATCGGCATGCCGGACATGGACGGGATACAACTCGCTCGCGAGTTGCGCGCGCGCACGCAGCTCGCGCAAACGTCATTGGTTGCGCTGACGGGGTGGGGCCAGGCGGACGATCGCGTTAAAACGCGTGAGGCGGGATTCGAGTGTCATCTTGTGAAACCCGTTTCCTTCGAGCAGCTTTGCGAAGTGCTGTGTCAGTGTGTCGGTCATCTGCCGGCGCAGATAACCGACCCGAGTGTGTAATCGAACCCACGTTTCCTTTCATTCGGAAACCATGCGGAAACATACGTCGCGAGCGGGCCGTTCTGTTCGCGACGCATAACGATCATTAACATTCGCTTTCCACGGAACCGCTCGCTGTTATTACATGGCGTAATCTGCGTCATCCAGACATCTCTTGATTTTGCTTGCCCCGAAGGTTACCTTTGCCGCTGGCTCAATATCAGCACACATTTTAACTCGGGGTTGTTATGCGCAGGATGGGGTGGTTAATCAGTCTTCTTTGCATTTCGTTCTGCGGAAATAGCTTCGCTGACACACCGGACTCGATCGCTACGCAATTGCAATCGCAGCGTCAGGCATTTGCACAGGACGAAAAAATCGACCTGGAGGCGCTGTCGAGGGAAATTCAGGCGACGGTTAAAGAGTCGGAGGCCCTCGATCAGGCCGGCAACGACACGGGAGCCATCAGCCGGCTTCGGGTCCTGGAGAAGTACGCACCGCTGCCGCAATTCCCTAGCTACGATGTACAGATGGAATGCGCGAAGCTCTATGCGAAACTGGCAAAGCAAGATGATGCTGAAGCTTGTCGTCAACGTGCTGTTGCGCTGGCGGATATTCTGAAAGAGCGCACCGGAAGTGGTGCAACGCCGGACGACCCAGTTCGGGTTATTACGATCAATGAAGTCACGGAATGGTTACGCTCGCAATCACTACGTATCACTGGCTTGCAGACATACCCCTACCACAACGAAAATCTCCAGGTCGTTTCTTATACCGGGCCGTCGACCGTCGGTAAATCGCCGGTTGCGTATTTTTTGTTGAATTCAAGAATTGTGACGTCACTCAACAAAAAGGCAGGTATCTATGATCCGCTGCCGGTTAGCGCGAAAGACGGGAAATATTACGCCGCTTTGCAGCAGGCGCATGAGGCACGCGTCAGATTTCTAAATGATAAAAGTTTTAACTACGGCGAATTAGCCTACCTGTGCACTAACTCGGAGCGCGACGCGCTTCAGCTCGCGCAGCAAGGTGACATCAACGGAGCGCTTGCGAAGATCCGGGAAGTTGAAAAAATTCGACCTATCCAGGATATACCCATCACGGACTTCATTGCCGCCTATAGCTTCCTGCTGGGCAAATCTGGAGACGTCGAGACTCAAATGAAGATGCGGCTGTATTTGTTCGGTATTAACCAGGATATCGCACACAGCGGCAATGGATTGAGTCAGGACACGGCCGTTCATATTGTCGCTACATCGGAAGAGTATGCGTGGGTCCGCGCCAAGAATCTGCGCGTCACCAGGCAGCAACTGGTGCAAAACGGAGAATCCCGCTACGACTTGCTAGATGCAGTCGACGCGAGCGGGCACAGTCAGACTTTCTATTTTGAAGTCACTCAGGTTTTCAATCGGGAAATCCCTGTCGCGGCTCAGTGACAACTAGACGGTGAGTCCCAAACACCCGGGCGCCTACTTCCCGCCCGGCGTTTGCACTGCCCCCACACCCGGCTTCACGCTACCGTCCGACTGCGGCACTTCAACCGGCTTCACTTCGACGGGCGCGGTGCCGTTCTTTTTCAGGTCGAGCTTATCAGCGGTCTTGGGCGACACATCGACGATCCGGTCCTTGACATAGGGGCCGCGATCCTTGATCACCACCACCGCGCTTGCGCCCGTGTCCAGATTCGTGACCTTGGCCTTGGTGCCGATCGGCAGCGTCTTGCTCGCGGCGACATTGGACTGAGGATTCATCCGCGTGCCGTCGGCCATTTCTTTCGAGTAAAACTTCTTTCCGTAGTAAGAGGCCGTGCCTTTGCGGGCTTTGCCGGAACGATCGAGCGGGGCGTTGTTCGCGGCCTTATGGTTCGCGTGCGTGGTGTCGATGGGGGCCGCCTGTTGCTGCGCAAGCGCGGTACTTAACCCGTAGAAGAGCGCGAGAAGTAGAAGCAGCAGAAACGCTCGAAGCTTTCCTCGTTGGCTGTGCTGTAGACGAGTCAAGTCGGCGTCGACGAAAGGCGTCGATAGCCGACTCGCCGTGGTATGAAGATTCGTTTCCATTGCTACTCCTCCTCAGCCAGACGAAAGCAGCAATGACCTGAGTAGCAAAAGTGACGCCTGACGCTTACTCACCACGGAATCGTCTGGTTCTCCCATCGCGTGAATGTCCCTGTCGGGCCGTCCGCGCCGAGCAGCGCGACACGCACCGCCTCCCGAGCACCTTCTTCGACCGTCTCCGTACCTGCATAACCATTAAGGTTCGTTTTGGTGAAGCCCGGAGAAACGGCGTTGACCTTGATCCCTTCCGGCTCCAGTTCGAGCGCCATGGCCAAGGTCAACGCGTTGAGGGCTGTCTTCGACGCCGGATAGACCGGCCCAAAAATCGCACGGTACGGAAAGGCGGGGTCCGAGTTCGTCGTCAGCGAGCCCACGCCGCTCGACACGTTGACGATCCGGGCCGCCGACGCTCGCCGCAGAAGCGGCAGCATCGCCTGATAAACAGCGAGAACACCGAACACATTGGTGTCCCACACCGCGCGCATTTCATCGAGCGATACGTTACTCGGGCGAGTCGTCCTCGCGTACTCCTCGACGGACTGACCGGGCTGCTTGTTCGTATTCGAAATGGCGGCGTTGTTGATGAGCACGTCGAGGCGGCCCAGTTCCACGCGAATACGTTCCGCCGCAGCCGTGATCGAAGCCTGATCCGTCACGTCGAGTTGAAGCGCGCGGGCGTCCGAGCCGACCTCTCTAGCTGCTACTTCCCCGCGCTCGACATCGCGCGACCCGACCAGCACCGTGAAGCCGTGCGCCGCGAGATCCCTGGCGATCTGAAGGCCGATACCTTGATTAGCCCCAGTGACGAGGGCGATAGGTTTGTCCTGCATGAGAATCTCCTTGTCGTATTGCGCGGCTCGAAACAAGCGAGCCGCGCGCCATTCGGTCAGCGAGCCTCAGCTGCCCACTGTTCGGCATCCGCGCCCGCTGGAATACGCATCGGCGAAGACGGATCGGTCGCTGCGCGCCACACCGCTTCTGCGACGTCCTGCGCGTGGGTGACTGGAGCGGACGCATCTTGCAGTTGCGCGAAGACGCTCTTCACGAGTCCCGCATAAGCCTCGTGTTCGAAACCATGCATATGAGCACGCGCGTTCTCGCCGAAACGCGTGTCGGGCGCACGTCCCGGCAGCACCAGACGCACTCGCACGCCGAACTGTTCGAGCTCCAGCGCCATCGACTCGGTGAAAGCGTTCACCGCCACCTTGCTCGCGCGATACGCGCCGAGCAGCGGCAGCGCCTTCAGCGTCACGCTCGACGTGACATTCACGACGACGCCCGCCCTGCGTTCGCGAAACTGCGGCAGCACCGCTTGCGTCAACGCAATCGTGCCGAAGGTATTGGTCTCGAAGACCTCGCGCACCGTCGCGAGCGGAACGAGTTCGGCCGGTGACGCCGCGCCGAAACCCGCGTTGTTGACCAGCACGTCGATCGGACCGGCGGCCTCGACGGCCTCGCGAATACTGTCCGGATTCGTGACGTCGAGCGCCAGCACGCGCAGGCGCTCCGAAGGCGGCAGCACGTCGGCGCGTGGTGCGCGCATCGTCGCGATGACCTGCCAGTCGCGCGCCAGAAAGTAGCGGGCGATCTCGAGGCCGAAGCCGGAAGAGCAGCCGGTGATTAGCACGGTTTTCATAAAAACTCCGATGATTGGGTTGGGGTGTGCTCCTACGATAGATCGCCAACGCCGTACTCGCTACAATCGACAATCCGAATTTCATTGGCAGGAGTCCGGCGATGATCGATCCCTTGGCTGAAGTCGTGACGCTGCTGCAACCCAGTGCGCGGTTCTCCAAACTCGTCCACAGCGCGAGCCCCTGGCGCATCAGTCGTTCGGATGCGGGCCAGCCTTTCTACTGCGCGATTCTCGAAGGCGGTTGCCGCATCACGATCGACGGACACGCGCCGCTCGAACTGCTATCTGGCGATTTCGTCCTGATTCCGGCGGCGTATGGCGTCGCGATCTCCAGCCTCGAGCCGCCCCCGCCGGGCGTCGAAACGTCGGACCCGGTCGCGCTCGGCAACGGCGAATACCGAATCGGCGCGCCGGACCGCCCGATCGACACGCGCATGATGGCGGGCCATTGCCGCTTCGGCTCGCCGGATGCGTCGTTGCTGGTTTCGCTGCTGCCGCAAATCGTGCATGTTCGCGGCGAACATCGGCTGGCCACGCTGGTGCAACTGGTGCGCGAGGAGTCGCACGAGCAACGGCCCGCGCGCGAGGTCGTGCTGTCGCGGCTGCTGGAAGTGCTGTTGATCGAGGCATTGCGCTCGACGGCGGGAACCAATGCGTCGCCGGGCCTGGTACGCGGACTCGCCGACAGCCGACTCGCGGCGGCGATCCGTGGCATGCACGAACGCCCCACTCACGCGTGGACGGTCGCGGAACTCGCGAAAGAAGCCGCGTTGTCGCGGTCGACTTTTTTCGAGCGCTTCAGCGGCGCGGTCGGCGTCGCGCCGATGGAATATCTGCTCGCGTGGCGCATGGCGCTCGCGAAAGACCTGTTGCGTCGCAACGAAGGCCGCGTCGCCGAAGTGGCGCAGCGTGTCGGTTACAGCTCGGCCAGCACCTTCAGCGTCGCGTTCACGCGGCATGTTGGCCGGCCGCCTGCGCAGTACGCGCGCGAGGAACAGGCGGTGGCGAACGGCGCATAAAACGGGCCTCCGGCTCGGTGCGTCCGCAACGAAACCTGCGCATAGCGCGAAACAAGTCATGCGCCAGGCCCGTAGTTGCCGAGCATTAGGCCTTGCGTTCCGCGCCAAAGATTACCAGGCTGAGGGTACTGTTGTGCGTCCGCGCGGCCGTCCGGTCTTCGATCACGCCCCGCGACGCCGAAGCCGCCAACTTTTACGAGGAACTGACCATGGATCATCGCGTTCCGGTTTTGATCGTCGGCGCCGGGCCGACCGGTTTGACACTGGCGCTGACGCTACGCCATTACGGCATCGCGGTGCGGGTGATCGACAGGCTGGAGAAACCCGCGGACCTGTCGAAAGCGCTCGCGGTGTGGCCGGCGAGCCTGGAACTGTTGAGCGGCCTGGGCGTTGGCGCGGCGTTCGACGAGGCGGCCGTCGCCATGAGCGCGGTGACGTTCGGCGACGGCGCTCGCCGGCTGGCGCGCGTGTCCATGAAAGACGGCATCGACAGCGCGCATCCCGATCCTCTCCTGCTGCCGCAGTCGCGCACCGAAGCGATTCTCACGGCACGCTTCGTCGAGATGGGCGGCGTGATCGAGCGTGGCGTGGAACTGACCGGCCTGAGCGAAACCGCCGATACCGTGACGGCCACGCTAAAACAGGCGGACGGCCGGATCGAGGAAGCGGCCGCATCGTGGCTGGTGGGCGCCGACGGGGCGCGCAGCGCGGTGCGCCATGCCCTCGACATCGCGTTCGAAGGCGATACGGAGCCCGACACGTATCTGCTCGGCGACGTGCGTATCGACGGCGCCGAGCTCGATCAGCACAGCATTCACATCTGGTGGCACGACGGCGGCACGGTCGCGCTGTTTCCGTTCGCGCACGACGTGTGGCGTGTGATCAGCCGCCGCGTCGGCGACGATGCAACGTCGCGAGGCGACGAACCGCCGACTCTCGATGAACTCCAGCAGAAGGTGACGCGCCACGGCCCGCCGAACGCGACACTGTCGTCGCCCGGCTGGCTATCCACGTTTCGAATCAACGAGCGGCTCGCGGCGCGCTACCGCGAGGGGCGCGTGTTTCTCGCTGGCGACGCCGCGCACATTCATAGTCCGGCGGGCGGGCAGGGCATGAACACGGGCATCCAGGACGCGGCGAACCTCGGCTGGAAGCTCGCTTACGTGCTCCAGGGGCGCGGCGAGGCCGCCACGCTGCTGGACAGTTACGAGGCCGAGCGGCGGCCGGTGGCGCGCCATGTGATCGACAACGCGGCGCGACTGCTGCATGTCGGCATGGCGCCGCATCCACTCGCGCGTCTTGCCCGCGACGCGGCCGTGTCCGTACTCGACCACGTGCCGGCGTTGCAGGAACGCTTGCGAACCGAGATGGCCGAGACGGATATCACCTATCACGATGGTCCGCTGGTCGCGCTTGGCGGCGCGTCGGGGCATCCTGCGCGCGGTTTTCCGGGCACGCGCGCGCTCGATCTGTATTGGACTCATGCAACTGACGGACAACGGCGGACGCTATGGCCGCTACTGGATGCACGTCATACGTTGGTCGTGTTTCGCGGCGGTGAGGCGTCGAGTGTCGAAGCCATCGTCGCGCCGTTCGGCGACGCGGTTCAAAGCGTACCGCTCGATCCCGCCGACGATCCGGCAGGCGAAGCGCGCCGGCGCTACCGCTTTGCAGGCGAAGGCGACGGTTGGGTACTGATCAGACCCGACCAGGTGATCGCGCTGCGGGGTACGTCAGCGGATGTGACGTTGCTGGAGCGTTATCTTCGGGATGTTGTCTGCTTACGAAGCCCGTGAGCCAGTAGTCGCCGAGACGCAACGCACGCTCAAATAATCGCAAAAAGCTAATAACAAAGAGGAAAACGTTTGCAACAGGCCTTTCAGCGGATCGGCCTCCCGTTTCACTTTCGAGGATCCTTTCTTTAATGATTGGCCGTAACGAAACTGACATATAGACGCATTAGCGTGCTCATTTCTTGTTCAACGGGTAGGCTCGAAATGCATCCCGCGCTTGCGCAGTTTCGTCGCCCCGGAGTCACCGCAAGCCCGCGTTGCGCCGGCGATTTGTGTCACGAATTTCCCGCTGTCGATGCCGCCGATTCGAATTCCCTTGCCATGGAGATTTTCTATGCGCGGCGCGACATGGGGAGTTTGGCCGTGGTGGAAGGCGATCGTCCGATCGGACTGATTAACCGCGATATTTTCCTGTCGCAAATGAGCAAGCCGTTTCACCGCGAGCTCTACGACAAGAAAAGCTGTATCGCGTTTATGGACAAGGAGCCGCTCATCGTCGACGCCGACATGAGTATCGAGGCACTGACGTTCAAAACGGTCGAGGCGGGCAACAAGGCGCTGTCCGACGGTTTCATCGTGACGCGGCAGGGCCGCTTCGTCGGACTGGCGAGCGGCTTTCAGCTATTGGGCGCGGTGGCCGAAGTGCAGGCGGAAAAGAACCGCCAGATCATGCAGAGCATCGAATATGCGAGCGTGATCCAGCAAGCCATGCTGCGTGCTTCGCGCGACGCGCTGTCGTCCATGCTGGCGGACGCCGCGCTGGTGTGGGAGCCGCGCGACGTGGTGGGCGGCGACTTCTATCATTTCGCGTCGTTTCCCGATGGATGGTTTTGCGCCGTCGCCGACTGTACCGGCCACGGCGTGCCCGGCGCGTTCATGACGCTGCTTGCATCGGCTTCGCTGTCGCAGGCGCTCGAACGGATCGGGCCACGCGACCCAGCCGCGCTGCTGGCGGCGGTCAACCGCAACGTCAAGGGCCTGCTCGGTCAGGAACATGGGGCGGGCGAGTCGCCGCAGTCGAACGACGGCCTCGACGCCGCGTTCTTCTGGTTCGACGCGCAATCGCGGCAACTGCATTTTTCCGGCGCGCGCATTGCGTTGCATGTTTTGCGGCCGGATGCCGAGGCGTTCGACAGCATTGCCGGCGAGCGCATGGGCGTGGGTTATGTAGACAGTCAGGCGGACTACGCGTGGGCGCTGAATACCGTTGAGCTTCCGCCAGGCAGCCTGCTGTTCGTTTCAACCGATGGACTGATCGATCAGATCGGCGGTCCGCGAAAAATCGCTTTTGGGAAGCGTCGCGCGCTCGGCCTCATTGTCGAGAACCGCATTCAACCGTTATCCGCCATCTGCGAAGGTCTGCAGCGCGCTTTGGCCGACTGGCAGGGCGCCCAGGCGCGCCGCGATGACGTCACGCTATTTTTTGCACGCGTTTAGGGTAGTCCATGAACATGTTTGAACTTCTGGAACAGGATGCCGCATTCTTCGAACTCGCTCAGCGGCGCAACCTGATTTTTTATCATAAAGGCTACTTCTCTCACAGCATCGTCGCGGCAATGAGTGAGGTCGTGAAACTGCAACTGGAAGTGGCGGGAGTCAGCGGACCGACCCGGCGCAAATTGTTTTCGTCCTTTATCGAACTCGCGCAGAATATCGTCCACTATTCGTCGGACTCGCTCGTCGAGGGTGGCGTCGAGGGTGGTGCAATTCGCGAGGGCGCGGTGTGCATCAGCACCGAGGGCGAGCGTCATCTCATGCTCTGCATGAATCCGATCGCGACGTCGGCGGTAAGTAATTTGCGCGAAAGGCTCGAGCCGTTGCGCAATATGTCGCTTGAAGAAATCAAGCAGGCGTATAAGCTGACGCTGCGCGCGGATACGCCGGAAGAAAGCAAAGGCGCGGGGCTCGGGTTTCTGACCATGGCGCGCGACGCGAGCGCTCCGCTGGAGTTTGCCTTTTATCCGCGTGTGGATACCCCGGAAACCACGCTGTTTTGCCTCAAGACCATCATCTGACCCAGTGACGAGTACGCGCCATGGATAATCTTTATATTGCGGCTACGACGACGTCGCCGGAAGTCGATTTTCAATTCGATCAGAACATGCTGACGTTCCGGGGCGAGTCGTATCCCGAGAATGCGGCCGCGTTTTACGCCCCGATCATCGAGCAGCTTCGCGCCTACCTGGCGGCTTGTCACGACGCCGTGATCACGGTCGAGGTCACGCTCACGTACTTCAACAGTTCGAGCACGAAAATGCTGTTCAGCGTGTTCGACGCGCTGGATCAGGCGGCTTCGGCGGGCAATCAGGTACTCGTGCGGTGGTTCCGCGACGCCGAAGACGAAACCATTCTCGAATTCGGTGAAGAATTGCAGGCCGATTTCACGGCGATCCAGTTTACCGATTGCCCGGTTGCGACATAAGGACGGTTACGGTGGTGTCAACTTCCTCTTCGGACACACCTTCGAACGACGCTCCGGACCTGTTCCGGAACGAAAGCGAGGCGCTGGAGAAGGCCCGCGCGATTCATGCGAACGCCGACGCGGACGCCGGGCAATCGCGCCTGGCGCTAGCCGAATTGATTGGGCATTTCGAGCGCCTGATGCGCGAAACGCGTCGCCTGATTGGACGCAGCGACCGCGCCGAGCGCGAGATGCATGCGCTGACCCAGCAACTGCAATATCGCGCGACTCACGACGCGTTGACCGACGTTCTGAACCGCAGTGCGGTGATCGAGCGGACCATCAAGGCGTTGCGCGTGGATCGCGCCGTGATGATCCTGCTCGACATCGACGAGTTCAAGAAGGTCAACGACGATTTCGGCCACCCGGTGGGCGACGCGGTGATTCTCGGTATTGTCGATTGCTTGCGGCGTATTGTCGGTGATCGGGGTGTTATCGGCCGGGTTGGCGGCGAAGAGTTTACCGTGCTGTTGCCGGGGCACAATCTCGCCGACGCACTGCAGTTGGCGGAGAAAATGCGCGCGGCGATCGGCAATCATGTGTTCGCGGCACCCGTGAATCGTCGCATTACGGCGAGCTTCGGCGTCAGCGCCAATGCAGCGCGGACTGATTTCGACACCGCATACGGCTTAGCCGATTCCGCTTTGTACAAAGCAAAACGCGGCGGCCGCAATCGCGTGGAGTTTGCCGATCAGCAACTGGCCTCGCTGACGGTGTCGGGCGAGGATTGAATACGCTTAGCCAGAGATCGGGGCAGCGGGAGTTTTGTCGGCGCGCACGATCTCGATGGTGCCGAGCATCGTGCGGAATCGTCCGTCAACGTGAACACCTTTGAATCCCGCCTGCTCCACCATGCCGGGCAATTTGCCGCGGACGTTGTCCTGCGTCGTCCGGAAACCGTCCACTAACTG
Organism: Paraburkholderia sp. BCC1876; assembly: GCF_902833695.1. Classification (NCBI taxonomy): domain Bacteria; kingdom Pseudomonadati; phylum Pseudomonadota; class Betaproteobacteria; order Burkholderiales; family Burkholderiaceae; genus Paraburkholderia; species Paraburkholderia sp. BCC1876. The sequence goes on from NZ_CADFGI010000010.1 coordinate 114,422, forward strand.
AATGACGAGAAAAGCCGCGCGCATCAACGGATCCTGCGCGGCGCCCCAGTCGGCGATATGCAATTGTCCGGCCGGCTTCAGCACCCGACGTATTTCAGCCAGCGTGCGCTGTTTGGCGTCGTAGTCCAGGTGATGGAAAAAGAGGCTCGATAGCACGCTGTCGAAATGGCTGTCGGGAAACGGTAGCTGGAACGACATCGCATGCGTGAAGCTCACCGACACCCCGCGTTCCGCCGACTTGCGCCGGGCGCGCGCCAGAATCGCCGGATCGCCGTCGATGCCGTGCATCTCCAGTGCCGGTTCGCGCTGCGCTACCATGCAGCCTAACGTTCCGGTGCCACATCCCACGTCGAGTACTCTTTGTCCCGGTTGCAGCGCGACGCCGTCGAGCAGTGCCGATTTGAACATCCGCTCGCGGGATGTCATCGCAACGACGGGGTCGTATAGCGCAGTCAGGGAAGCGAAGCGCAGCGCGTGGATATAGCCGTTATTGGAAGACATTCATGCACCTCGAGAGCGCGGGTTAAGGATCGAGACGCCAGCATGCGCGCGGTCATGCTCTCAGCACTTGAATAAACTGGCTGATATGTCCGCGACTCCATTCCATCTCTATGTCTGGCCGCAGCGCCTGCTGATGCTGGCGCCCGCTCACGCGTCGGACTCGCATCGGCATCATCTGGCGCAGATCGTGTTCGGCCTCGATGGGCCGGTTGTCTTTGAGTCGCCGCAAAGCGGCGTGCTCCGCGCCGATCTGTTGCTCATTCCGCCCGATGTTCCGCATGCGCATCCCGCGTTCGGAACGTCGGCGGTGTTGTATCTGGAGCCTGAAAGCATCGAGTGGGCGCGCTTTAGCGGCCGTGAAAACGCCGGCCTCGCTGCGTTGCCGTTCGACCCGCGGTTGCGCGCCCTCGCGCGCCATGCCGCTGCCGGCGATACGGTTGCCGCGCAGTCGTTGGTGGACAGTCTGATCGGACAGCCGGCGCACGGCACGTCGACCGAAGATGTGCTCGTCTCGCAGGTTTGCGCGCTGGTTCGCGAGCGTCTCGACGGACCAATTACGTTGGCGGCGCTGGCCGAGGCCGTGCATCGCTCACCGGGCCGGCTCGCGCACCGTTTTCGCGACGCGATCGGCGTGCCTTTGCGACGCTACGTTTTATGGTGCCGCCTACGCGCGGCGGTGGAAGAGGCCATGTGCGGATCGAGCCTGACCCGCGCGGCGCATGTGGCGGGTTTCGCGGACTCGGCGCACCTATCGCGTACGTTTCGCGCGATGTTCGGCATTGCGCCGTCGTTCCTGTTCGAGCGCGGCCGCGTTAGCGTGACGTTTTGCGAAACCGCCGCGGACAGCTAGCCGGAAAATAGCCCCGCGTGCCGCATCCCGACACACACGACTCAGGTATGCTGGGGTCTTCGGGTTAGCTTCCGTGCAAGGGGAGAATATGCGGCGCGTCGTATTCAATCAGAAAGGTGGCGTAGGTAAATCGACGATCGTGTGCAACCTGGCGGCCATCAGCGCCAGCGAAGGTTTGCGCACGCTGGTGATCGACCTGGATGCGCAGGCGAATTCAAGTCAATACCTGCTCGGCGCAAAAACCAGCGAGGCGCATCCCACCGTTGCCGGCTTCTTCGAAACCGCACTGACGTTCAGCTTCAAGCCCGTGGAAATAACGTCGTTCATTCATCCGACGCCGTTCGAGAATCTCGACATCATGCCCGCGCATGCCGACCTGGACGCGTTGCACGGCAAGCTCGAATCGCGCTACAAGATCTACAAGTTGCGTGATGCGCTCAACGAGCTCGACATGTACGACGCGGTTTATATCGACACGCCGCCGGCGCTGAACTTCTATACCCGCTCCGCGCTGATCGCCGTCGAGCGTTGTCTGATTCCGTTCGACTGCGACGACTTCTCCCGTCGCGCGCTGTACACGTTGCTGGAAAACGTGAAGGAGATCCAGCAAGATCACAACGACGCGCTGGAAGTGGAAGGCATCGTCATCAACCAGTTTCAACCGCGTGCGAGCCTGCCGCAGCAACTGGTCGATGAACTCGTCGCCGAGGGCTTGCCGGTGCTGGCTTCGCGGTTGTCTTCGTCGGTGAAGATTCGCGAATCGCATCAGCAGGCGAAGCCCGTCATTCACCTCGATCCGGGGCATAAGCTTTCGCAGGAATATCGCGCGTTGCATCGTGAGCTGAGCGAATAGCGGGAAGCTTTGGCCTTCGCGTTAGTTGGCGGGTTCAGGCCCGATTCCGCTCGCGTTTTGCGCGGACTCGGCCAACCACACCAGCTTCTCCATTTTCAGTTGCCCTATGCGCTTCGACGTAAGCCGCGCATCGATCCGGTTCACCACGACCAGATCGAGCGACGGCACGACGACAGCATATTGCCCCAAGTGACCATCGGCCCAGAAAGTAGGCCTTAGCAGCGCCGCTTTCGGGCCGCGAGGCCGGCTTGCCGGTACGCTCGTCCACCACATGTAGCCGTAACCGCCGGTTGTCGTGTCCGAATACGATTGCGTCGATTCGGCGACCCATTCCGCCGGCACGATCTGCCGGTCGCGCCAACGGCCATCGTGCAGATACAGCAGCGCGAAACGGGCAAGATCGCGGGCGCTCATGTCGATCAGATAGGCGGGATACCGCGTGGCGAGTCCGCCGGACACATCGTGGCCGTCCGATGGCCGGTAATCCTGCATGCCGATGGGGTTCGCGATCTCCGTCTGCAGCGCCTGGAAAATATCCTGACCGCTGGCCTTTGCGTAGATCGCGCCGACCGTGTTGAAGTCCCAGTTGTTGTAGTACCAGAACGTACCCGGTGGATGGCTATAGCGCGGTGGTTTGGCGGCTTGCATTTCCGCCGTTTCGTACACGGACGGGTGATAAACGCCGGAGCGTGCCTCCAGCAGCATGCGCACGGTCGCCTGCTTCTCGGTCGGCGAAAGAGTGGGTTCGTTGTCGTCGACGCCGAGTTGCGCGAGCGTGTCGTCGAGGTGAATTTGGCCGCGTCCGACCGCAATGCCGATCAGTGCGCTCATGAAGCTCTTGCGCGCCGAATAGAGATTGGATCTTCTCGATACGTCGCCCCATTCGGCAACGACTACGCCGTCGTGGACGATCATGCCGGACGTCGAACCTTGCTGTTTCGCGTAGGCGACAGCGCGGTCGATACCGTCTTGCGAGAAACCCTGTGTGGTCGGTGCGGCTCGCGTCCAGTCGGCGCCGGGAAATGTGGATTGCGGGTTGGATGCCTCGGGCGCGGATGCTGACGCCGATGGTTGCTCCGACGCACATGCGCCGAGTATCGATACGAGTCCCGCTGTGACAAGCACGCGAGATACGCCTCCGTGCCGGGTTGTTTTGCTCAGGCCGGACATACTCCCCCTCTCTGACATGGTTTGCCTCGCTGTCGGTTCTATGCCTCTCTTTAACGTCGCAGGATCGAAAATCCGTCGCCATCAAGCTTGAACTAATAACGCGGCCGAACCCAGCCAACGATGAAAAAAAACCCTTCGAGCCTAGGCTCGAAGGGCATCAATGCGCTTTATGCGACGCGCTTAGTTTTTCGCAGCAGCGGCCTTCTCGATCAGCGTCGCGACAACGGCAGGATTCGACTCGTACACCGCATGGCTGCCCGGCGTTTCAACCACCGTGGAGCCGGCACGCTTCGACATCGCGCGCTGGGCATCCGGCGGAATCATCTTGTCGTCCTGGGTGACCAGATACCAGCTCGGCTTGGTGCGCCAGGCCGGCGTGGTGACTTCACCAGCCAACGCCTCCACGCCCCACGGCACCTGGGCGTTCGCGAGGAAGGCGGCGCGTTCAGGCTTCACGTCGCCGGCAAAGGCGGCAGCGAACTTCGTCTTGTCCAACATCAGGAAACCGTTGACCGGCGGCAGGATCGGCGGCGCCGACGCGCCCGGAGCGGGCGTGCCGATCAGCTTCTGAACCGATTCGCCTTGGTCCGGCGCGAACGCCGCGATGTAGACGAGACGCGAGACCTTCGGGTCGTTGCCGGCTTCGGAGATGACAGCGCCGCCGTACGAGTGACCTACCAGGACTACCGGGCCGTCTTGCGCATCCACGACGGCTTTCGTCGCGGCCACGTCGGCGGCGAGCGACGTCGTGGGATTCTGCACGATGCTGACGTTGAAGCCCTTGGCCTTTAGCAGCTTGTAGACAGCCTCCCAACCACCACCGTCGACGAAACCGCCATGAACCAGCACGACATTGTTGACCCGGTCGCCGGCGGCAGCGGCAGGGCCTGACGCCGTGACGCCGAGTGCCAGCGACGTGAGGCCCAGCACGCCGAGAAGGCCGCGCCAGGGGGAGAAAGAATTGGATTGCATCTGATACCTCATAGAGTAAGGATGATGGAAATGCATGCCCGTCGGGCATTACTACGGTGCGAGTTCAATCGCACGCTTGTAGTTCTGTCGGGTGAGTTCCTGCTGTTTTTGGCGCGCGAATCAGGCAAGCCGGAACAAGCGTTTCGCGTTGTCGCGGCCGATCTTTTGCCGGTCGTTGTCGCCGATCTCCGAACGGTCGAACCACGTGCTCGCTTCTTCCATCGTCTCGAACGGGTAGTCGGTCGAAAACAGCACGCGGTCGCCACCGAGTTCGTCGATCGCGTTACGCATGGCGATCGTGCGGAAATTGCCGCTCGTGGTGACGTGAAAATGCCGCTGGAAGTAGTCGATGAAAGGCCGCTGCGCCTTGATGCCCATCGGGTTCTTGCCGGTCGATGAAGCCCAATGGGACGTGCGCCAGATGTTGTTCTGCACGAGTTCGCCCAGATGGCCGAGAATCACTTGCAGCGTCGGGTAAGCGTCGAAGAGGCCGCTGCCTATTAGCCGCAGGGCGTGGACGCCGGTCTCGGGCGAGAACGCCCATGCCGGACCTAACAACCAGGGGTGCCCTTCGTACGCGAGCTGCTGGCTTGGCAACGGATTACGCGGATGCAGATAGAACGGTACGTCGAGCCGCGCCACTTCGCTCCAGAATGGCCAGTATTGCGGCCGGTCGTAGTAGGTTGCGTTGTCGGCGCTGCCGATCTGCGAGAAGCCGTTCACCAGCGCGCCCTTGAAACCCAATTCGGACACGGCGCGCGCCAGCTCGCGAGCGGCGGCTTCGGGGTCTTGCATCGGCAATGCGGCGAACGCGCCGAAGCGGTCCGGGCGGCGCGCTACCTGCTCGGCAAGCAGATCGTTCGCGCGTCGTGCGACGTCGATGGCCTTCTGCTTGTCGGCGATTGCCTGGACAGCCGGCGCGTTCAACGACAACACCGTGTACGCGATGCCGCAGGCGTCCATACGCTCGATGCGCTCGGCCTGAAAGTCGAGTAATTGCCGGCGCCGTTCCGGCCAGATGTCGGCGGTGAAGTAATGCTCGGAATCGCCAATCGTATCCGGCGACGCGAAATGCTCTTCGAGTGCGATCTTGTCCTGCATGAGCCCTCCCAAGATGTTGGCGGTTCTACGTCCGCTGGCGCTTGCGCGCGCGGCGGGTTGAAACCAGCATAGGGCGGGCACGATTCCCTGTTAAATTTTGGTTTTGAATACCATCATTCACGATATCTATATCCGCACACCGACCCAGCGATGAAAGCCGATACCGAGTTGCGTAATGTCGATCTGAATCTTCTGCTCGTGTTCCAGGTGCTATACCGGAACCGGAGTACGACGCGGGCGGCGGAGTCGCTCCATCTGACGCAGCCTTCGGTGAGTAATGCGTTGAAGCGGTTACGCGGATTGTTCGACGACGTCCTGTTCGTAAAGACCGCCGAAGGCATGCAACCCACGCCGCGTGCGGACGAAATCGCGGCGCTCGTCGACGAAGGGTTCGCCTCGCTGCGCCTGGCGATGCAGGCAGGGCGGACGTTCGATCCGGCCACCGCCACGCGCACGTTCCGGCTATACGTCAGCGACCTCGGCCAGGCGATCTTCATTCCGCCGCTGGTCGCGCATTTGCAGCGGGTCGCGCCGAATATCCGGATCGTGACGGCCGACCCGCCGCTCGATGCCGCGCAGCAAATGATGAAGCTCGGCCAGATCGATCTGGCCATCGGCATGTTCACGGGACTGCATGCCGATTTTCATCAGCAAAGGCTGTTTCCGGAAATGTACGCGGCGCTTGTGCGCAAAGATCATCCGACGATCGGCGCCGCCATGTCCGTGGAGGAGTTCTTCGCGGCCGAGCATGTGATCTACACGCCTACGGCAGGAAGTCACGCGCGTTTCGAGGCAGAGCTCAATGCGCTGTCGCCGCATGGCGGCGATACGCGCCGGGTGGCGTTGCAGCTCACGCATTCTTTCGGGCTCGATCGGATCGTTGCGTCCAGCGATCTTGTCGCCTGTATTCCGAGCCGCCTCGCTCGCGTGCTGGCGGGCCGGAACGATGTCCGGCCCGTCACGCTTCCGTTCGATATCACGCCTGCCGATATCGCCCAGTTCTGGCATGAGCGATATCAGCGCGATGAAGGGCACCAGTGGTTGCGTGCGCTCGTTTATGAGCTGTTTTACGACCTTCGGCCTAGCGTGGTGCTTTAAAAGCGTTGACCCACTACGCCAGCAATCCCCGCTTGCGCAACATCGGCGCCGCCTTCGGATCGCGGGCAAGGAACGCGCGGAACGCAGCACGCTGTTCGCGACTATCCCCGGCGCTATAGACATAACGTTGCAGCTTGTCGGCTAACACCGGATCAAAAGCGTCGCCGGCTTCTTCGAATGCGTCGAACGCCTCGGCTTCCAGCACTTCCGCCCACATGTAGACGTAGTAGCCCGCGGCATAGTACGCACCGCCAAAAACATGGCCGAAGTGAGGCAGCCGGTGGCGCATTCCCACTTCGCGCGGCACGCCGAGACGCTCGCACTCGCGCGCTTCAAAGTCGGCAATGTCGATACTCTCCGGGTCTTCGTGAAGATGCAGCGCCATATCGATCAGAACCGACGACGTGTACGCCACTGTCTCAAACCCCTGGTTAAAAGTCTGCGAAGCACGAATACGCTCGATCAGCGCAGCAGGAATCGGCGCACCGGTCGTCACGTGGCGTGCGTGCTTTGCCAGCACTTCCGGCACCGTGGCCCAGTTCTCCATGAGCTGCGACGGCAGTTCGACATAGTCTCGCGGCACGCTGGTGCAGGCCAGCCGTCCATACGTCACATCGGACAACAAGCCATGCAGACCGTGACCGAATTCATGGAACAGCGTACGGACGTCGTCGAAACTGAGCAGCGTGGGGCCGTTGCCGCCGCGCGCGAAATTGTTGTTGTTCACCACGAGCGGAATCGCTCTACCGCCGTTGCGCGTCTGAGTCCGATAGACGCTCATCCATGCACCGCCCTGCTTGTTCGGACGCGCAAAGTTATCGCCGAGGAATACACCAATCAGGTCGTCGCCGCGCCGCACTTCCCACAGACGCACATCCGCGTGATACAGCGGCACGCCGGTCTGCTCGACGAAGCGAACGCCGAACAGGCGGCTGGCGCAATCGAACATCGCATTCAGCATGGCGTCGAGGCTGAAGTACGGCTTCACTTCCGCGTCGTCCAGCGCATAGCGGGCCACGCGCACTTTCTCGGCCAGGTAGTACCAGTCCCACGGTTCGATGTCGGTGGGCTCGCCGAGCGCGGCGGCCTGCGCGACCAGCGCCTGACGTTCCTGCTCGGCGCTCGCTTTGGCCGGTTCCCAAACCTGGCTGAACAGGTCGTACACGGCGGCGGGTTCGCCTGCCATGCGGTCGGTCAGCGCGTACACCGCGTAGTTGTCGTAGCCGAGCAGACGTGCCTGTTCCGCACGCAACAGCAGGATTTCGCGTGCCAGCGGGCGGTTGTCCCGCTCGGGCGTTTCGCCACGGCCGGTCCATGCGCGCCATGCGGCTTCGCGCAAATCGCGACGTGTGGACCACGTGAGAAACGGCTGCACCAGCGAACGCGAAAGCGTAATGACGTAGCCATCGACGCCGCGTTCCTGAGCCGCACTCCGCGCCGACTGCCGAAGAAAATCGGGCAGGCCAGCGAGGTCGGCTTCGGTGGTCAGCGGCAGTTGGTAACTGGATTCATCGGCGAGGACGTTTTGTGCGAAGCCGGTGTACAACTCGGCCAGCCGCTCCGCGATCGCAGCGAAGCGCTCACGGGCGGCGCCTTCCAGCGTAGCGCCCGTGCGGACGAAATCGGTATGCAGCCGTTGCAGCAGGCGTTGCTGTTCTTCGTTCAATTCCAGTGTTGCGGCTTGCTGAGAAACCGCGTTCAATCTGGAAAAGAAGCCGGCATGCATGGAGACCTGGCTGTCGTGCGCGGCGAGCAGCGGCGCCATGTCGCGCTCCACCGCCTGCAACGCCGCCGACGATTCCGACGAGCACAGATTTTCAAAGGCCAGACGCACGCGATTCAGCCCTGCGCCGGCGGCGTCGAACGCGACTGCGGTGTTCTCGAACGTGGGAGCGGCCGGATTGGTGGCCAACGCGTCGATTTCCGCGAGATGCGCCGCGAATACGACGGCGAAGGCCGGCGCAAAGTGTTCCGGTTTGATCTGCGCGAAGGGCGGCAGTTGGTAAGGGGTTTGCCAGTCTTGCAACAGCGGGTTGCTGTGGTCGGTCATCGCGATCTGCCTTGTGGGCGTCAGGGTCCAGGAGCTGACATGATAAGACATTGCCGCCGACGGTAAGCGCAAGGAAAGCGATGCTGAAGTGTTCCACTACCGCTACGAATCAGCTCTTCAACGGCAACCAGATTTCCAACCCACCCATGCCGCTGATTGGATCGAATTTCTCGTCATAGCGCTCGAAATGCGGCGCATCCGCCGGCGTATGTCCTGACGCCGGCAGCCATTGATTCCAGATCGTATTCATGGTGCGGCGAATCGCCGACACATGCTCGCGATGGCTAAACACCGCGTACCGTTGCGCGGGAATCCGCACGCGGCTGAACTCTGCCGGTAAGGCCGAAAAGTCAGTGACTTCGACGCCGCACAGGTAGTCGAAATTGCCGGCTTCGTCGGCGTTGTAACCGACCCCGTAGGCGACGCCGCTCACCTGCCCCGGCACCTTGCCGCCATAAGCGTTGAAGCGCTGCCACTGCGACGGAATCGCGGTGCTGGTATTGCACGTATAGCGCTCGCCCAAACCGGCGACGAGCAGCGGTTCGCCGTCCACAAAGCGCGGCGGTTCCAGATGCGTGAGAAGAGTTTCGTCCATTTTGATCGGCTCCACGAGAGCAAGGTTGTCGAGATGACCTCGCGCGCGCAGCGCGTCGGGCGTGAGCCCGAATTGCTCGCGAAACGCACGCGTGAATGCTTCGTGGGAGCCGTAACCGGCGTCGAGCGCGACCGCTAGTATCTCGGGCGCGCCGCCGGCAAGACGCCGCGCGGCTTCGCTCAGACGACGTGCGCGAACGTAGCGCATGACCGAAAGCCCGGTGGCCGCTTCGAAAGCGCGCGCCATATGGAAGCGCGATACGCAGCCGCAATCGGCAATGTCGTCGAGCGTCAACGCGTCGGCAAAGTGACTTTCGATAAACCAGAGCGCTTTTCCAACCGGGTTCATATCGGCTCTCACATCAGCATGAAGCCAGCTTAGCTAACCGCGGACGGACCCATTTGATCGGGATTGCGCTTTTACGACCGTTCGGATGATCGAACTCAGGAGTTCTGCGCCGCCGCTTTGCTCTCCGGGACAGATGAACGCGCTGACGGCGCGGCATCGTGTCCCGGTGTTGCGTCCGCAGCAGCTTGCTGACCGGGACGCAGCAGCAAACCACCCAGCACACCCGCCGATGCCGCGAAAATCGCGCCGAATAGAAACGCGAGGTGATAGCCGCTGTTGAGCGCCGCGACCGCGCCCTGCGATGCCTGCATCGTGTCGCTGCGTGCGGCGGCGAGACTCGCCAGCACCGCGAGACCCAGCGCGCCACCCATCATGAACGACGTATTGACGATCCCGGACGCCAGACCCGAATCGCTCGGATCGACGTCGCTCATGGCGGCCAGCAGCATGGGATTGAACGCGATGCCGGCGCCGAAGCCGAGCAGGATCATGCCCGGCATCACGTCGATCACGAAACTGCCGCCCACTGGCGCGCGCGCGAACAACGCGAGGCCGCACGCGGCGACCAGCAGGCCGACCGCAAGCGGAATACGCAGGCCGAAGCGCATCACCACCCGCGCCGATAGACCCAGCGAGAAGAAGGCCATGATCAGATTGGCGGGCAGAAAGGCGAGTCCGACCTGCAACGGCCGGTAGCCGAGCACACGTTGCAGATACAGCGCCGAGATGAAGAACCACGCGAACATCGCGGCGGCCCACAACACGCCGACCACGTTCGCGGTCGCGACATTGCGCAAGCGGAACAGCCCGAGCGGCATCAACGGATGCTGGACCCGTGCCTCGATCACGAGGAACACGGCGAGCAGCGCCAGCGCCGCGAACAGCAAGCCGAGCGTCTGCACGGAGGTCCAGCCGGCCTCGTTGCCGTTCACCACCGCATAGACGGCGAGCATCAGCGACGCCGTAACCGACACCGCGCCCGCTACGTCGAGCCGTTCGCCGTGAGCATGACCGCGCGCGGACGGCAGTAACGCGACGCACAGCGCGTAGACCGCAATGCCGATCGGCAGATTGACGAGAAAGATCCAGTGCCAACTCAGCAGATTGGTCAGCAGTCCGCCGAGCAAGACGCCGATACTGCCGCCGCCCGCGCACACGAAGCCGTACACGCCCATGGCTTTGGCGCGCTCGTCGGGTTCGGTGAACAGATTCATGATGAGCGACAGCGACACCGCCGACACGATCGCACCGCCCAAACCCTGCACGGCACGCGCGCAGACCAGCAGCCCCTGCGAGTTCGCCATGCCGCAAGCGAGCGATGCCAGCGTGAACAGCGTAATGCCGCCGAGAAACAGCTTGCGATGGCCGTACAGATCGCCGAGCCGCCCGCCGAGCAGCAGGCAACCGCCGAAGGTCAGCATGTACGCATTGACCACCCAGACCAGCGACGTTTCGCTAAAGCCGAGATCCGCCGCGATGGACGGCAACGCGACGTTCACGATCGTCGTGTCGAGCACGATCATCAGCACGCCGAGGCACAGAACGATCAGCGCCAGCCAGCGTTGCCTGCCGTGGATGGAATGGGTCATGCGGGGAACTCCTGTGCCGCTCCCGACCGGCTTTTTGGGGATGCAACCCGGCCGGTTCGCGCGGATAATGGACTGGCCGCCGCTTAGCGCAAGAAACGCCGGCAACCCGTTGATGACAATAGGAATTTCAGTCTAGCACCCGCCACTTTCGCGCCACAACTACGAGTTTCTGGGTGCTGCGCCGATCAGTCGCCGCCGATGATTTCGTACTTGCCGCCGCGCTCCAGCGCACGCTGGTAAGCCGGCCGCGCGTGAATGCGCTTCAGGAAGCCGGTGATCGCGGGAATCTGGCCTTCCATGCCGCCGCGCGCGGTGGCGGCTTCGAGCGGGAAGCTCATCTGCACGTCGGCGGCGGTGAAGTCGTTGCCGACGAACCAGCCGGTCGCGCTCAACTCTTTATCGATGTAGCCGAGATGCAACTTCAACTGCGGGTCGATAAAGGTCGATTGCAGCGTCGCGGCGATCTTGCGGGCAATCGGCTTCGCGAAGAACGGCATCGGCGCACTGGCAATGCGCAACGCCACCAGCTTCAACAGCAGCGGCGGCATGACCGAGCCTTCCGCATAGTGCAGCCAGTACGTGTAGCGCAGATGCTCGGGCGTGCCCGGCGCCGGCGCAAAGCGGCCCTGGCCATATTTGCCGATCAGATATTCGATGATCGCGCCCGATTCGGCGACGGTCTGGCCGTCGTCGGTAATCACGGGCGATTTGCCGAGCGGATGCACCGCACGCAGTTCGGGCGGCGCCAGCATGGTCTTCGGGTCGCGCTGGTAACGCTTGATCTCGTACGGAACGCCGAGTTCTTCGAGCAGCCACAACACGCGTTGCGAGCGGGAGTTGTTCAGATGATGGACAGTCAGCATGGGTCGAGGAACGGTAGCCAGTGGAGTGTCACATCATAGGGGTGTTGCGCAGAGGCGGGGCTCTAGTTACGCCTCTGGATTCGACGCCGCTGCGTGAGGCTTATGCCATGGACCGCAATTCGAAGCGTTTGAGCTTGCCGGTTTCGGTACGTGGCAGCGCGCCGACGAAGCTGATGACGCGCGGGTATTTATACGGCGCCACGCTGTTTTTCACGAAATCCTGCAACAGGGCGACCAGCTTATCGTCCGGCGCATGACCGGGATTAAGCACCACGAACGCCTTGACGATCTGCCCGCGCGTTTCGTCGGGCACGCCGATCACGCCGCATTCGGCCACCGCCTCGTGTTGCAACAGCACGCTCTCCACTTCGGGACCGGAGATGTTGTAACCGGCGGAGACGATCATGTCGTCGGCGCGCGCCTGGTAGAACACGTAGCCGTCTTCGTCGAGATAGACCGAATCGCCCGGCAGATTCCAGCCGTCACGCACGAACTTCTGTTGCCGGTCGTCGGCGAGATAGCGGCAGCCGGTTGGGCCACGCACCGCGAGTTTGCCGATCGTGCCGGGCGCGACCGGTTGCATGTCGTCGTCGACGGCTTGTACGACGTAGCCCGGCACTGCGCGGCCGATTGCATGCGGGCGGATCGTGTCGCCCTGCGCGGAAATGAAAATGTGGATCAGCTCGGTGCCGCCAATGCCGTCGATCATGTCGATGCCGGTCGCGTCGTGCCACAGACGCCGCGTCGAATCGGGCAAGGCCTCGCCCGCCGAGACGGTTTTCTTGAGCGTCGATATGTCGTGATGCGCGACGAGCGGCGCCATCTGCCGGTAGAACGTCGGCGCGGTGAACATCACGGTCGCATGAAAGCGCTCGACGGTTTGCAGCAGCGTTTCCGGCGTCAGTTTTTCGATCAGCACCGTGGATGCCCCCACGCGCAGCGGGAAGCACAACAGCCCGCCGAGCCCGAACGTGAACGCGAGCGGCGGCGTGCCGCAAAAGATATCGCTCGACGTCGGCTTGAGCACATGACGCGGAAACAGATCGCACATCGCCACGACGTCGCGATGAAAGTGCATGCAGCCCTTCGGCGCGCCGGTCGTGCCGCTGGTGAAGGCGATCAGGCAGACATCGTCGGCGGCGGTATCGCAGGCGGTGAAATCGTCGGGCTTGTTGACCGCCAGCGTGTCGAGTGAATCGGCGGCGTCGTCGTGAAACAGGCGCGTTTGCTTCAGGCCCGCGCAGTAGAACTCGTCCTGCGGATCGGCGCAGCGCGCCAGTTCCTGGGTGAGGCGCGCGTCGCACAACGCCGCGCCGACCTGCGCTTTCTCGATGATCTGCTTCAACTCCTTGGCGCGCAGCAGCGGCATGGTCGGCACTACGACCAGCCCGGCCTTCAGCGCCGCGAGCGCGGTGACCGCCATATGCAGCGTGTTGGGGCCGCGTAGCAACACCCGGTTGCCGGGCTGCAAACCCATTTCATCGACCAGCACGTGCGCGCTGCGATTCACCCGCGCCAGCAATTCGCCGTAAGTCGTGGCGTGCGGCTTGCCGTCCACTTCCGACCAGATCGCCGGATGGTCGGCATGGCCCGCTTCGATGCTTCCGTCGAGCAGCTCGGTCGCGCAGTTCAGCCGCGCGGGGTAGGCCACGTCCGGGTTGTCCAGCAGAAAGACAGGCCATTGATCCTGCGGCGGAAGATTGTCGCGCGCGAAGGTATCGACGTGTGCTGACGGTTCCATCATGGTCTCCGGGGCGGTGAGCCGGCTGAATGCGCTTCGGTGGGCTTGGTGGGCTTTCTCGTGCTGCGTTTGCGTGTTGCTTTCGGAGGCTTCGTACGGCGTTACTGCGGAATCACCGCGGTCGCTTCAATCTCGACCTTGGCTTCGTCTTCGATCAGCGCGACGACCTGCACCGCGCTCATCGCGATGTCGTAGTCGCCGATCAGCTCGCGAAACGCGCGGCCAATGTCTTTCAGCGCCGCGAGGTACTCGCGTTTGTCCGTGACGTACCACGTCATTCGCACCAGATGCTCCGGCTTGCCGCCCGCTTCGTGCAGCACGGCCACCACGTTCTTGAGCGCCTGGATGGCTTGCGCCGCGAAGTCGCTGGTCTGGAAAAGCGCCTGTTCGTCCCAGCCGATCTGACCGGCAATGAACACTTGCGTGCCGGTGGCCGCGACGCCGTTCGCGTAGCCGCGGGGTTTGATCCAACCGGCGGGGAGAAGAGCTTTTTTCATGAGCGATGCGCCTCGATGGAGTCGGGCTGAGGGGCGAACGCCGCGAGCGCGCTCGCGATGTCCGGGGGAATGTCGATAGAAACGTTGCGATCGAGCGAGGTTGTCACCAGCACCTGTTTTGCGCGGAACCGGGTTTCGCCGTTGCAATGGCCGACAATCTCGATGGAGATCGAGCGCCGGCCGATTGCTGCGACATTCAGCGTCAGCGTGATCGTTTCGCCCATCTGGCTCGGCCGCGAAAATTCGCAGTCGAGTTTGACGATCGGCAGGCCGACGCGGCGCTGACTGATCATCTGCGCGTAGTCGACGCGCAGGCCTTCGTTGAACCAGTCTTCGACCAGCGCGTTGGTCATCACCAGATACTGCGGAAAGAACACGATGCCCGCCGGGTCGCAGTGCGAGAAGCGGATACGCACGGGCCTTTCGAAAGACGCGTTCATTTCGTGCTTCCCTTCGCGGCGTCGGCGGCATGCGCCTTCAACAGATCGCGGCCGATGATCAACTGCTGCACCTCGGTCGCGCCTTCGTAAATTCGCAGCGCACGAATCTCGCGATACAGCATCTCGACGGCCGTGCCGCTCTGCACGCCCATGCCGCCGAACAGTTGCACGGCCGCGTCGATTACTTGCTGCGCGCCTTCGCTTGCATGCCACTTCGCCATGGCGGCTTCGCGCGTGACGTTTTCGCCTTGATCGCGCAACCAGGCGGCGCGGTAGACGAGCAGCGCGCTGCTGTCGATCGTCAACGCCATCTGCGCGAGCTTGGCTTGCGTCAGTTGAAAATCGCCGAGCGTCTGGCCGAACATCTTGCGCGATGACGCGCGCGCGAGGCCTTCCGCCATGGCATGACGCGCGAATCCGAGCGACGCGGCCGCCACCGATGTGCGGAAAATATCCAGCGTGCGCATCGCGAGTTTGAAACCCTCGCCAGGCGCGCCGAGCATCTGGCTGCGCGGCACGCGTGCGCCCGCGAAATGCAGGCGCGCGAGCGGATGCGGCGCGATCACGTCGATCCGTTCGGCGATTTCAAGCCCCGGCGTATCCGCATCGACGATAAACGCCGTGATGCCGCGTGCGCCCGGCGCTTCGCCGGTTCTGGCGAACACCACGTAGAAATCGGCGATGCCGCCGTTCGAGATCCACGTCTTGTCGCCGTCGAGCACGTAAGCGTCGCCGTCTTCGCGCGCGGAGAGCGCCATGGCGGCGACGTCCGACCCCGCTTCAGGCTCCGACAACGCGAACGCGGCGAGCGCCGTGCCATTGGCGACGCGCGGCAAGTAACGGGTTTTTTGTTCATGCGTGCCGCCGAGCGAAATGGCGCCCGAACCGAGGCCTTGCATCGCCAATGCGAAGTCCGCGAGACCCGAATGTTTGGCGAGCGTTTCGCGCAGCAGGCAGACGGCGCGTGTGTCGATCGTATCGCCGTGGCCGCCGTAGGCCACGCCGCCCACGCCGTATTTCAGCCAGCCGGCAGCGCCGAGTTCACGCACCAGGTGGCGGCAGGTGGCGTCGACGTCGTCGTGCGATTCATGGCCGAGGTTCGCCTGGCACCACGTTTCGATACCCGTGGCCAGTTCGCGGTGACGCGGCTCGAAGAACGGCCACGCCAACGCGCTATGCAGATCCGTATGGTTATCGGCGCTCAATTCAATCTCCTTCGAACACCGGACGCGATTTCGCGGCAAACGCGCTGTACGCGCGCTCGAAGTCGCGCGTGCTCATGCAGATCGCCTGCGCTTGCGCTTCGGACTCGATTGCTTCGTCGATGCTCATGCTCCATTCCTGGTGCAGCATCTTCTTCGTGATGCCGTGCGCGAAGGTCGGGCCGGCGACCAGATCGGCGGCGAGTTTCCGCGCTTCTTCAAGCAGCGCGGCGGGTTCGCACAGGCGGTTGTAGAACCCCCATGCGTGACCTTCTTCACCGCTTGCCGAGCGACCCGTGAACAGCAATTCGGCGGCGCGCCCCTGACCGATGATGCGCGGCAGGATCGCGCAAGCGCCCATATCGCAGCCGGCCAGGCCGACACGCGAAAACAGAAACGCGAGCTTGCTGCGAGCGGTGCCAAGACGCATATCGGACGACATCGCGAGAATCGCCCCC
Organism: Paraburkholderia sp. BCC1876; assembly: GCF_902833695.1. NCBI lineage: Bacteria > Pseudomonadati > Pseudomonadota > Betaproteobacteria > Burkholderiales > Burkholderiaceae > Paraburkholderia > Paraburkholderia sp. BCC1876. The sequence goes on from NZ_CADFGI010000010.1 coordinate 130,750, forward strand.
GCGCCGGCGCAGATACCGTCGACGGCGGCGATGATCGGTTGCGGACAATGACGCATGGCTTTGACGAGGTCGCCGGTCATGCGCGTGAAGAGCAGCAGTTCCGGCATCGGCAGATCGATCAGCGGCGCGATGATGTCGTGCACGTCGCCACCGGAGCAGAAGTTGTCGCCCGCGCCGTGAATCACCACGGCCTTCACGTCCGTCGCGTAGCTCAGTTGGCGGAACAGATCGCGCAACTCCGCATACGATTCGAAGGTCAGCGGGTTCTTGCGTTCGGGGCGGTTCAGCGTGATCGTCGCGACCTTATCGGCGACGTACCAGCCGAAGTGCCGCGCCTCGTAACCGGCGAGCGTCAGGCGGTTGCCGGCTAGCAGCGCGTCGGCGTTGGATCGTGTCATGGGTGTCTCCAGGGTCGGCGGTGCGGTTCAGTCTTTCAGCGTGTCGAGCAAGTGTTGCTTGAGCTTGCCGAGACGTTGATGGGTCCGCGATTTTTCGTCGAGGCTCAGGCCGCCGAACAGTTCGACGACCCACTGTTCGTGCGCGACCGCCATCCGGTCGAACGCTTTACGGCCGGCGGGCGTCAGGCACACGCTGATCGAACGGCGATCGTTCGGATCGTTGTCGCGCGAAACGAGCCCTTCTTTTTCGAGCTGGTCCGTAATGCCGGTGACGTTGCCGCCCGTCACCATCAAACGGCGCGACAGCTCGGTCATCTTCAGGCCTTCGGGATGACGCTCGAGTTGCGCCATCAGATCGAAGCGCGGCAACGTGGTGTCGAATTCGGTCCGCAAGCGCTTGCGCAGTTCAGCCTGCACGAGGTTGGTGGTGGTCAGCATGCGCAGCCACAAACGCAGACCCATGTGGCTATCGGCGCCCGTACTCATTTCGAGGTCCACGACGTTCTCCGCGGGTTTGGCGACGCCTTTGCGCGGCGGTTTCGACTCGCTTGCCGCGGTTTTCTTGAGATTCGTTGACTTGGTCACATGACTTCTCCACCGGAGATGGAAAGGGATTGCCCCGTGATCGCGTCCGAACCGGGCTGGCACAGCCAGAGCACGGCGTCGGCGACTTGTTGCGGACTCACGAAGCGACGTTGTGGATTCGAGCGCAGCAGGGTGTCGCGCGCCTGCTGTTCGGTGCGCGAGGTTTTGCTGGTGATCTGTTCGAGCGAGGCGTGCAGCAGTTCGGTTTCCGTGTAGCCGGGGCAGACGGCGTTCACGGTGATGCCTTTGGTCGCGACTTCGAGCGCGAGCGAGCGGGTCAGGCCGATCACGCCGTGTTTCGCGGCGCAATAGGCGGTCACGTACGCGTAGCCGATTTGTCCCGCGGTACTGGCGACGTTGACGATGCGCCCATGGCCGCGTTCGAGCATGCCGGGCAGCACCGCGCGCGTGCCGAGAAAAACGCCGGTGAGGTTCACGTCGAGCATGCGCTGCCACAGCGCCATGTCGGTGTGTGTGAACGGTGCGGCTTGCGCCTGACCGGCGTTGTTGACGAGGATGTCCACCGCGCCCGCTTGCGCGAACGCATTCGCGACGGATTCTTCCTGCGTGACATCCACGCTGATGCAGGTCACGTCGCCGAGCGCCTGACATTGTTCTTGCTGTGCCGCCAGCCGTTCCGCGTTGCGGCCCATCAGGGTGACGCGCGCGCCGGCGCGCAGCAGCGTTTGCGCTACAGCGGCGCCGATACCGCTGCCGCCGCCGGTCACCACCGCATGTTGTCCGGCGAGCGTTGTCGAGGTGAGCGTGGCCGTATTCACGTGGTGCCCTCAGCGCGTTGCGCACGTTCTTGCGGCGAGAGACCGGCGTTCGCCGCCGCTTGAGCACGCTCGCGTTCCAGATTGCGTTCGAGTTGGGACTTCGCTGCCGTGTATGGCTTCGGCCACATCACATCGAAATAGCCTATTTTTGCGGCCTCGTTCAGCGTCCACGCCGGATTCGCCAGATGCGGGCGCGCTATCGCGCACAGATCGGCACGGCCCGCCGCGATGATGCTGTTGACGTGATCCGCTTCGGAGATCGCGCCGACCGCGATCGTCGCGATGCCGGCTTCGTTACGCACGCGGTCGGCGAACGGCGTCTGGAACATGCGGCCGTAGACCGGTTTTTCCGCTTTGCTGACCTGACCCGACGAGACGTCGATCATGTCGGCGCCGGCGGCCTTGAAGGCGCGGGCGATCTGCACGGCGTCGTCCGGAGTCGTGCCGCCTTCCACCCAATCGTTCGCGGAAATACGCACGGAAATCGGCTTGTCTTGCGGCCACACCGCGCGGATTGCTTTGAAGATTTGCAGCGGATAACGCAGACGGTTCTCAAGCGAGCCGCCGTATTCGTCGGTACGCTGGTTGGTCAGCGGCGACAGGAAACTCGACATAAAGTAGCCGTGCGCGCAGTGCAATTCGAGCCAATCGAAACCGGCTTCGGCGGACATTTGCGTAGCGCGGACGAATTGCGCTTCGATCTCGCGCAGTTCTTCAGGCGAGGCTTCGTGCGAATGCTGACTGACGCCCGGCAGATACTGTTGCGGCGACGCCGAGACGAGCGGCCAGTTGCCGTCGGCGAGCGGTTGATCGATGCCGTCCCACGCGACACGCGTCGAGCCTTTCGCGCCGGAATGGCCGAGCTGAATGCCGATCTTCGCATCCGACTGACCATGCACGAGATCGACGATGCGTTTCCACGCGCTCAGATGGTCGGGCGCATACATGCCGGGACAGGCAGGCGTGATGCGCGCTTCGGGCGACACGCAGGTCATTTCCGTCATGACGAGCGCAGCGCCGCCCATGGCGCGCGCGCCGAGGTGCATCAGATGATAGTCGCCGGCAATACCGTCGACGGCCGAGTATTGCGCCATCGGCGATACGACAACACGGTTTTTCAGCGTCACGCCACGCAGCCTGAAGGGCGTGAACATTGGCGGAACGGAATGCTTTTCGGGCGCGCGTTGTACGCCCGAACGCTGGGCGAGCCAGTCTTCGAATCCCGACAGATACCCCGCGTCGCGTTCACGCAGATTTTCGTGCGAGATGCGCTGCGAGCGCGTGAGCAGCGAATATGCGAACTGTTCCGGCTCGAACGCGGTGTAGCGGTCGACGTGCTCGAACCATTCTGTCGAATTGCGCGCGGCGTTCTGAATCCGCAGGACGTCGATGCTGCGCACGTCGGTGTAGTGCTGCAACGCGGCGGGCAAGTCGCCGGGATGCGCGCCGATACTGTTGGCGAGTTCGATCGAATCTTCGAGCGCGAGCTTGGTGCCCGAGCCGATCGAGAAATGCGCGGTGTGCGCGGCGTCGCCCATCAGCACGACCGGTGTTTGCGAGCCGTCTGCGTTGTGGCGCCAGTGAACCCATTCTTCGTTGACAACACGCGGAAAGCGGATCCATTGCGACGACCCGCGCAAATGCGTGGCGTTCGACAGCAGCGGGTTGCCGTCCAGGTACTTGGCGAACAGCTTTTCGCAGAAGGCGATGCTGTCTTCCTTGCTCATCTCGTCGAGACCGGCGGCGCGCCACACGCGCTCCGGCGTTTCGACGATGAACGTGGAGGTCTGATCGTCGAAGCGATACGCGTGGGCCTGGAACCAGCCGAATTCGGTTTCTTCGAACGCGAAGGTGAAGGCGTCGAACAGTTTTTTGGTGCCGAGCCAGACAAAGCGGCAATCGCGCATGTCGATGGCGGGCTGGTAGGTGGCCGCGTACTTTTGACGGACCGCGCTGTTGGCGCCGTCGCAGGCGACGATCAGGTCGGCTTCGTAGACGGCGTCGTCGGTGACCTGGGTTTCGAACACGAGTTTGACGCCGAGCGCTTCGCAGCGCGCCTGCAGGATATTCAACAGACGCTTACGGCCAATACCGCAGAAGCCGTGACCCGACGAGCGGATCTGCTCGCCGCGGAAGTTGATCTCGATGTCGTCCCAGTGGTTGAACGCGTCGAGGATCGCGTCGGCGCTGGGCGCGTCGGCCGCGCGCAGGTTGCCGAGCGTCTGGTCGGAGAACACGACGCCCCAGCCGAAGGTGTCGTACGGGCGGTTGCGCTCCACGACGATGACTTCATACGCCGGGTTCCGGCCCTTCATCAACAGGCCAAAGTACAACCCGGCTGGGCCGCCGCCAATACAGACGATGCGCATGCTTGTTCTCCAAGGGGATTCCGCCTGGAGATAATTTAGGCCTAGATAGTTTAGATGTCAAGTAAATGTGATGGTGGAGGTAGACGTGCCAGCTCTTCCGTGACCGCGAGGAAGCGAGCGACATCGCGAGGCTCGTGGCAATGTAACGGCGAAATTCGCACCGCGCCTTCCAGGTTAAATGATCTGAGCATACGTCCCGAATAGGGACTGGTCCCGATGCGCTCATACACAATCACGCCGCGTTTCTCGTATTCGCGGACTGCAGCCGTGGGATCGAGGCCGTCGAAGCCGATGCCCACGATAAGATCGCGCTTCGTCAGATCCGCGTGGTCCCAGAACACGTTCACGCCGTCGATTGCTCTGAGTCCGCGCTGCCCCTCCGCACCATCCAGAAGCATCGAGAGCAACGCACGCTCGTGGCTCTCGATGTGCTGCATGCCTTGTGCGAAGAGTTCTCGCCGATCGCCGGAGTCGCTGACCTGCTCGCCGATCCACGCGACGTAGTCGACAATCGCGCTCACTACCGCAAACTGCGCCGGCGCGGGACTGCCGAGTTCCCACACGCCGTTCTCTTTTGCTTCGAGCCGATGATGCGGCAACTCCGCCATTCGCTTTGACAGCCACGCAATGCCTGAACCTCGGCAGCCGAAGAACTTGTACGGTGCGAAGTTGATGCCGTCGACCGGCGTTTTCTGAAGGTCGATCACCGCGTGCGGCGCATGCTGGACGGCATCGACAATGATGAACAAGTCGGGGTTCTTCGCGCGCGCGCCTTCGACGATCGAAGCAATGTCGAACTTCGCACCTGAAATGTTCGAGGCATACATCACACTCAGCAGCGCGGTATCTGCGTCGATGAGTGAAACGATTGCATCGACATCGACACCGCCGGTTGCAGGATTGCTCGGTGCAACGCGCAACTGCTTGCCTGTGCGCTCGCAGTAGAGCTTCATGGCATCGAACGAGGACGGGTGTTCGAGAATCGTCGTGACCGCGTTCGTGCCGGGCGTGTTTTCCATGACTGCGCGCACCATGTCGAACATGGCGGCGGACGCGGTCAGCGACATATAAATGCTACCGCCGCGAGCGTTGAGAATATGACGAATATCCGATTCTCCACGCGTCTGAATGTCCTGAAGGTATCGCGCGCGTTCATGGATGCGCTCGGGACAATCGGGCAGCGCATCGATGCTCGCGAACGCTTCGGATGCGGCTTTGAGCCGAAACGATCCACCGGCGTTGTCGAAGAAAAGACGCTCGCTTTCGTCCACGTCGTGATTGATCCAATGAAAACGCGCTTTGATCTCTTCCATGACGGATGAGGAAAAGAACTGCCCTTGGTTGCTGCTCATGTGACCTGCTCCTTGCATGTTGTTCGATACTCAAGCATCCAGCGACGCTAAATAGGCTTTGCCTTTCTCCGCGTCGTACTGTCCTTCCCACCGGGCGATGACGAGTGGCGCGAGTGCATTGCCGACCACGTTCAACGCAGTACGTCCCATGTCCATGATGCGATCCACACCGGCAATGAACGCGAGTCCTTCAAGGGGGAGCCCGGCGCTGGCGAGCGTTGTCAGGAGGATGACGAACATGAAGCCAGGGACACCCGCCGCACCCTTCGAAGTGACGACCATCGTCAAAACCAGTACGAATTGCTCCTGCAAACCCAGGTGCACACCGTAGAGTTGAGCGACGAACAGCGTACCGATACCCAGATAGATGGATGCGCCGTCGAGATTGAACGTGTATCCCGTCGGGACCACGAAAGTAGTAATGCTTTTGGGTACGCCGAAGTCTTCCATTTTCTGCATCAACTGCGGCAGTACGGTCGCCGAACTGCAAGTCGAGAACGCGATAATCAACTCGTCTTTGATAACCTTGAGCAGCGTGAAGAGGTTGAAGCCGAAAATACGCGCCGTGACGCCCAGCACGAAGACCACGAACAGGATGATCGCGAGATAGGTCACTGCGACCAGCTTGATTAGCGGCAGCAGCGAGCCGAAGCCGAAGCTCGCAACTGTCACCGCAATCAGCGCACACACGCCGATCGGCGCATAACGCATCACCATGGCGGTGACCTTGAACATCGTGTCGCCGATGCCTTTAAACGTGGCGAGTACGGGTCTTCTATATTCCTCCGGCACCGACTGCAAACCAAGTCCAAACAGAACGGAGAAGAAGATCACGGGCAGCAGGTCCCCGCGTCCCATCGACGTAATGATGTTGTCGGGAATGATGTTGAGCAGCAGCGCCATGAAGCCGTGATGTCCCTGCGTTTGCTGCGATGTCTGCTGAAATCGTGCGATGTCGGTATGACCGAGCTGCGACATATCGGTGCCGACGCCGGGCTGCAAAACATTGCCGAGCACAAGGCCGAGCACGATGGCGATCGTCGTGATGACCTCGAAATAGATCAAGGTCTTGAGACCGATTCGCCCGAGCGAACGACCGTCGCCCACGCCGGCGATTCCGACGACCATGCTCGTGAACACGATCGGCACGACGACCATTTTGATAAGACGAATAAAGATGTCTCCGGCCGGCTGCAAAAGACCCGTGACGATGGACTCGCGTTGCTGCGGAAAGTGATTCAACACCATCCCCACGACTATGCCGACGATGAGCCCAATCAGAATCTGCCAGGCAAGCCCAACACGCGGCTTGCGTGCCGTGTGCTCGGCGGGAGCTGTTTCAATAAGGGAATCCATGCGTCCTCCAGAAGCGAACCGACGATGTAGACGGCGCGCCTTCTAGCGAGCGCGGCCTCGATCGAGCGCGGTTGGAAGCTCGATGACCACACCTTAAGTAGTCAAAAGAAGCAAAAAAAGCGATTTTTTTCTATGAGAAACTATCGCTTAAATTCATGGTTCGAGCACGACATGCTGACTTTCAAACAGATGGAAGCGCTTTACTGGATCGTTCAACTCGGTTCGTTCGAAGCCGCCGCGGTCCGTCTTAACACGACGCAATCTGCCGTCTCCAAACGCGTTCAGGAACTTGAACGTGCGTTTGGTCTGGCGATCTTCGACCGCACGTATCGCTCTGCACGTCTTACGGAGAAAGGCTCGGAGTTGCTCGACTACGCGAAGGAGTTTCTGGAGCGTCGCGACCAGGTCGTCGATCGTATGAGTTCGAAAGAATCGCTGGTGCGGCAGATTCGCATTGGTGTAACGGAACTCACGGCGCTCACCTGGCTTCCGCGTCTGATCGCGGCGATTCAGCGGGAGTATCCGAAGGTCCAGGTCGAAGCTGAGGTCGACCTGAACGCAACCTTGCGCGAGCGGCTCGGCGCGGCCACGGTCGACGTGATCATCGTGCCGCAAACGAATGAGGTCGAGCAGTACGCGACTACGCCCGTCGGTCAGGTCGACAACGCGTGGATGTGCGCGGCGAGCCTGGCGCCGAAGAGGAGCGCCATACCGCTCTCGGAGATTGGAAAATTCCCGCTGATCCTGCAAGGCGGATTGTCCGGCACGGGCTACGTCTATAGCCGCTTCCTGCAAGAGCAGGGCGTCGCGTTGCAGAGGGTGTTGGCGAGCAATAGCCTGGTCGCACAGATTGGCCTGACGCTTTCCGGGCTCGGCGTCAGCTATCTGCCCAAGGCGTGCCTGTCGCGCATGCTGGAACGACGCGCACTCGTGGAGGTGCGCACGCGGCCCGCGCTGCCACCCATCAAGTACATCGCGATGCATCGGGGCGACCAGCTACAGTCGCTAAGTTCGGCCGTGGCGAGATTGGCCGCGCAAACGTGCGATTTCAATTCCAACCTTTTCGATCAGGCGGAACATGGGGTGTCAAGCTAGTTGGCGCGAGGGTTCGCTGTCTTTTGCGGGGGTAAGCCTCACTGCACCACACAATCCACACCGCCCGCCGCAGTACCCGTCGCGCCACCCGCCGCCGCCGGCGCGTTCTTGCTGATCGACAGCGGCATCGTGACCGGTACGCCTTGCGACGGCGGCAGCACGATCGGCGGAGTCGTCGAGCTCGCTACATAGCCGAACTGCCCGACCTGAAAGACCTGCTGGCCGCCTGAATTGGCGACCATCACGGCGCCTTGCGACACGTCGACATAAAGACCATTCTGCGGCGTAGCCCCGTTCGGTGTCGGTACGCTGCCGCAATTGCTTTGACAAAAGAGCGCACCGAAGTTGGTGCCGCGTACAGCGATAGTGCCCGTCGGCGTGTCGAAGCTCACCGCATCATGGTTGCGTTTTCCGATCAGCCCGGTGACCGAGCGCAGGCCGCCGCTAATCAGTTGGATCGCAACATGGTCGCTCTCCGGGTGATCCACGTCGTACACGTAACTTTTGACGACCACCTGCGAAGACGGCCGCAAGACCATCTCGCCGTTATCGACAAACTTGACCCGGGTGTACGTGTTCGCCTCGGTGACCAGCGTGTCGCCCTGCGCGATCGACGACTTGATCGCGAGCACCGCGGTGCTGCCGTCGGCGTGTTTCACCGTCAGCACGCCGGACAGGTGGGTCACTGTACCCACGGCCTGCGCATAGGCGACGCTGCCGCAACTCAGCGTGGCCAGCATAAACAGGCATTGCCTCGAGAGCCGGAATATCGTACGGCCATGCCAATGGATTTGCTTGATGGTCTGTTTCATGGCCGGGATGTCAGTTGCAATACATTTTGGTGGCGGCTTTGCTGGTGCTTTGGCTCGAACCTGTCGTCGTGTCGGAGCCGCCGAACGTGCCCGGGTCGCCACCGACCGTCATGGTTTCGGAGGTGGACGTACTGCTGACGTTAGTCGCCTGTGTGGTCGGTACGACCGTCGCGCCGACGGACTGTGTCGACGTCACAGCTTGAACGACGGCATTCGATGTTGGCGTGACCGCTTGCGTAACTGCGGATGCCGCCGTTTGCGACGACGTAGATGTTGGGGGCGTGGCCGGTGACGCGGGGTTCACGGGCGCGACAGGCGTCACGACAGGGGGCGTCACAACCGGCGGCGTTACAACGGGCGGAGTCACAGCCGCCACCGGCACGACCGTGCCACTGGCGTCCGAGATACTAACGCCAGGCGCATACGTCACGCGGCCATTGACCACCGTGAATGTCGCCAACCCAGGCACCGAGGTCGCAACGTTCGCATTGACCGCGATGTTGTTGCCGGCGGACGAACTGATGTTCATTCCCGCGGAGGTGAGCACGCCGTCGAGCGTGAGATTGTCGGTCGGCGCATTGGTGTTGGCGACGGACAGAACGATGCCGCCGGTCGCATTGACACCGCCTACGCCGACGATCATCGCCCCCGTGTTGTTGACGCTGACATTGCCCCCGGCATTCGTGACGCGGCTGACGTTCACCGCGCTGGCGTCCGACGTGTTGAGGTTATCGACGATCGCGATATCGCCGGCACCGGTATTGCTGGCGGAAATACCGGCGATCTGATTGCCTGCAAGCGTCAGCGTCGTGCCGTTGGCGGACGACGTGCTCAACTGTTGCGTGACGTGCAGCGGCGAGGTTTGTTGCGCTACCACGCCGCTTGCTGCGTTCAATGTCAGGTTGCGCGCGGTGATGTCGCCGACCACCAGGTCGCCGGTACTCTGCGTCACCGACATATCGCCGTTGGTCGAGATCGAGCCGCCGTTTTGCGAAAAGCTGCCGCTCACATTGAGTTGTGAACCGCTGCCGCTGCCGACGATGCTCCCGCCGTTGGTCAGCGACAGCGCACCCAGATTCACGACGCCGGTATAACCGAGCACGCCGCCGCCGGCAGCCACGCTGCCATTGCCGCTGATGTCGGTCACGTTCAGCGTGCCGCCTGACAGGTACAGATTCGAGCCGGCGTTGAACGTGATGCTATTGACGGTATCGACACCGTCGTAGGCGCCATGCGCCAGCCGTCCGCCTGCAGCCACGATGACGTTGTCAATGGCGGTCGGGAAGTAACCGGTGGACCAGAAAAAGGTGTTGCCCCACAGACTCTCGGCGGTGCCCGTATAAGTAATGGTCTCCGATCCCGCCATCGCCAGCGACAAACCCGGACCAGCGCTGTCGTAAACCGGCTTGATCATTTCCAGCGCGCCGCTGCTGTCGATCACGTTACCGAGGACATGACGAAATACACCGGGCGCGGTACTGCTGACAGGACCTGAAATAACGGCAAAGGTCGTCCCCAAGGTCGGGACATAGCCACCCAGCAGATTGGTTTGCAGCGTCCCGCCCAGCGAGAGGGACGTCGCGGAATAGACGAGCGTGTCGTAGCTGCTGGCGCTGGCGACGTCGATCAGCAGCGTGCCGCTCGAACTCTGACTGTAGCCGCCGGTGATCGACAGCGAACCGATCGTGCCGTCGCCGCCGGGCGAGACCGTGCCGTTGTTGAGCAGGACGCCTGTGCCGGACGCCACCGAAATCGTGCCGTTGCCGGAGAGTTGTCCGCCGGTGTCGTTGGTGAACGTGCCGAAACCCAGGGTGGCGCTGCTCAGCGCGAGATTGCCGGTATTGATGAGCGTCTCGCCGTTCAGGGCACTGCCCGAGGTGATCGACAGACTGCCCTGATTGTTGACGTTACCGATCGATCCCGTCACGTTGGCGAACGTGGCCGTTCCGGTGTTGACGAACGAACCGGCGCTCAGGGACGCATTATTCAGCGATAACGTACCGCCGCTGCCCAGCACCAGATTGCCGTTGCCGACATTGCCGCTGCCGTCGCTGACGGTCAGCGCCCCGCCGTTGAGGCCCAGCGTGGCATTGCCGATCGTCACGGTGTGGGTGCCGCTTTCCAGGCCGTTGACGTTGGTGTTGAGATTCAGCCCGAGCGTGTTCGACGTGCTGGTGATATTGGCGTTGATGTTGATGTTGCCGTCGGCGTTCAACGTCAGGGACGCCGCGGAGCCGCTGGTTTTGTTGATGGCGGCGCTCACCGTGATGTCGCCGCCGACCGCTGTGCCGTCGGAGCCGGTGGCGAGGACGACGTTGACGCCGCTGTTGAGCACGCTCGCCACCGTGCTCGCCTGGATGGTCGAGCCCGAACCCGCAGAGGTGATCACGTTATCCGAGGTGCTCACATTGTTGTCGCTCCCCGCCACCACATCGAGGGAAAACGGATCGATGTACCACTTGCCGCCCGTGCCGACCGTCGGTAGCTTCACGACGTCGAGCGACTGCTTGCCCGATGTCTCGACGTAGCCACCTTGTCCCGCATGGCCGATCGCGGAGATCATGCCATCGAGATACGCAATCTTGTCCGAATACAACGTGACGTTGCCGCCCTGGGCCGCGCTGTCGGCAGTAATGCTGGAGCTTGCCGTCGTGGTCAGGTTTTGCGAGGCGCGCAGGAAGATCCGGCCACCCTGACTCACCACGCTGCTGGCGTTGAGGGTGCCGCTATTGTTGATCAGGCCGGCAGCCGCGCCGATCGTCCCCGCTTCCGCCGCGATGTTGCCGAGGTTCGTCACGTTGCCGCTGGTGCCGGTCACGTTGACCGTCACACCCGGCGTACCAGTGTCGACCAGTTGCACGGTCTGTCCGGCGGCCAGCAGCACCTCGCCGTTCGGGCTGGTGATCGTGCCGCTGTTCTTGACGTCGGCGCCGATCAGATAGGCGCTGCCTCCGCTGGCCGTCTTGATGACGCCTTGATTCTCGACACTGCCCGCCACGCTGCCGGCATTGAATGTCAGCCGTCCCGCCAGAAAATTGCTATCGCTGATGTTGAGCGTGCTGGCAATGAACCGGGATACGTCGACCACGCCGGACGGGCCGACCAGGATGCCGTTCTGATTGATCAGCGCGACCGTGCCGTTGGACCGGAGCAGGCCGTAGATCTGCGAAGGATCCGAACCGGTCACTCTCGCGAGGAAAGATGAAGTCGCCCCCGGCTGGTTGATGTTGACCACCGCGTTGGCGCCGATGCTGAACGTACCGAAGCTCGCAATCGCCGACCCGCTGCTCTGGTTGATGTTGAGCGTGTTGCCCGCTTGCGTGATCGTGGCGGTGCCGTAGGTTACGGTGCCGCCGGTCGGCAGCGCGTTGGCTGCGGGCGCCGCCGCCATCGACCGGATATTCCACGTCACGAGTATGGCCGCCAGCGCTAGCGCTGTCAGCGAGGGCGTGCGCGAAGCGAGTCGCGATGAGGCGTCGGCGGCCGGCCTGTTCGATTGAGTTCGACTTGTCATATCAGAAGCCCAGGCTCGCGCTGACATCGGCATGGATGTCGCCGCGCTTCTCGGTGAGTGAATGGCCGGCCGCGTCGACTCGCGCAATGTCCAGCCGGAGGCTGACGTTGCGGCCCAGGATGTAGCGCGCGCCGACCCCCATGCTCGACACGTTCAGGTTGGCCGGAATCCCGCTGCTGCCGACATGGCTGTTATGACCATGCCCGTAGTCGACGAAAGCCAGCAGGCGCAGATTGCCGGCGCTGACGAGTTGCGGCGTGTAAAACTCGGCATTGAAGAACACGCCGCTGTCGGCGGTCACCGCGCGCTCGGTGAAGCCGCGCACGGCGTACATGCCGACCAGACCGAACTGCTCCGACGACACCAATGGATTTCTGGTGGCCTGCGCGGAGCTGGCCAGACGCCATTGCCAGTCGTTGGCGAAGCTCCGGGTGATCGACGCGTCGCCGTGCAGGATCATGAAGCCGTCGACGGTATCGCGGCTGCCCGGCGTCAGGTACGAATAGCGATCGGTGCGGCCGTCGGTGTTGGTGTATTGCGAGCCGGTCGCCAGATTGCGCGAGATGCCGAGGTCGTAATCGATGCTTTGCCCAATGCTGCGAGTCTGACCGACATACGTCAGGCTGAGCGGCACCGTGGTGTAGGGCACGCACGACGCGACCGGCGGTGTCGGTCCCGCGGTGCTGATCTCGACCCCGTTGACGTTGCAGGTCGAATCGATTTTCTTGTAGTCGAGACCGACTACCAGCTTGCTGGTGGTCTCGCCACGGCGGGCGAAGAAGTGGTTCCAGCGGAAACCGTAGATGTCGCCTTTGCCGGTGAAGCCAAGCAGCCCGCCGAGCGTCGGCGACGAGCTCGGCGTGTTGATGCTGGACTTGCCGTAGAGAAATTCAAGGCTGTCACCGAGGCGGTACAGTGGAATCCGATAGCCCACGGAGTAGACGTTGACGCGCACGCCGCTCGGGCTATCGGGCGATGTCGTATACGCCAGCGTGCCGACCTGATCGAGACCGAACAGATTGGCGTCCTGAATGGCCACGCCGGTGCGCCAGCGGCCGGTGGAGGCCGCGCCGGAATTGTCGACCGTCGCGAATACGTGCAGCGGATTCTCGTCGGCCACTTTGACTTCGGCGTCGACCGTGCCGGGTTCGTTGCCGCTGCTCAGCGTCACGCCGACCTGCTTGGCCGGATTGTCGTTGCTCAGTTGCACGGCCTCGGAGATGGCGCGCAGGTTCGGCGACTGGCCGCTGCGCAGTGGCGGCAACCCGGCGAGGACATTCTTGTCGCTGAAATGCCGGTTGCCGGTCACGGTGATCTTGCCGATACGGTTTTCAGTCACCTGGATTCTGACGATGCCGCTGGTCAGCTCCTGCTCGGGCACGCTGACCTGCACGGCCGTATAGCCCGCTTTGCGGTAGGCATTTTCCAGCGCTTCGAGCGCGTGCTGAATGTCGCCGTAGACGCGGTGCGGCCCGCTCATCGGTTGCAACAGGTGCTGCACCTCGTCGGCCGGCAGCAGGCTGTTCCCCTCCACCTCGAAACGCGCGATAGTGAAGCCGTCGTCGGCCATGACAGTGGCGGCTGCAGCCATCAATGCCATTCCCGACAGGCATTGCATCAAGCGTCGCTTCATGACTCTTTATGTCCGTTTTTTCCGGACGATAAGCAGGCGCCCGTCGTTGCACGGCAACCATCGTCTCGATCTGTTATAGGGTCCCCCCTGGCCGGCAGGTTCGCTCACTACCGGCTCGGCTACGCGTTGCTGTCGCAACGTCCTAACGCCCCTTCGCTCCAGTTATCGGCAATGCATAACGGGTACTTGATAGCGGCTGATCAAATAATGTGCATTTGGCCGGGTAGCTGTCGCGGATGGCGGGTTGGAATAAAGTCAGAAATCTCGCTTGACAATATCTGACATAACAGATAACGTTCGGTCAATCACTGCGATTCCGCAGTACCCATAGAGGAATCCGCACCATGGGCCACTACTCGAAAGACAGCTTTTCACCAGACCAAAGCGTCGGCTTCGCGATCAACAAGGCGCGCAACATCCTGATCGCCGAAATGGACGCGGCGTTGAAAGACCTCGACATCAACAGCCAGCAAATGGGTGTTCTGCTTGCCATGCATCGCGGCATGGCCACCACGCCGTTCGAGCTCGCCAAACTGCTGGCCATCGACACCGGCCTGATGACGCGCATGCTCGACAAGCTCGAAAGCAAAGGGCTGCTGGCGCGCTCGCGCAGCGTCGAGGATCGTCGGGTGGTCAATCTGAGCCTCACGGACGAAGGCGAGGAAGTGGCGAACCGCATTCCCGAGGTCGCGCCCGTCGTGCTCAACAATCGCCTGAAGCACTTTACGAAAGCCGAGTTCAAGGAACTGCAGCGCCTGCTGTTCAAGTTCGTGGCGGACTGAGCCTCTTTTTTTTGCCCAATTATCTGACAGGTCAGAAAATGTACATGCAATTAAATAGGAAGAACGTGATGTCGGCGGCGAAGCTCGGCCTGACGGCGATCTTTGCGGCGGTGCTGTCGGCGTGTGCGAATTACGCCGGCATTCACAGTGACAAGCAGATGGCCCAGCCGCAAAGTTTTGCGACGCAGCAAAGCCTGCCAGCCGAAGCCGGCCACTGGCCCGCCGTCGATTGGGCCGACCAGTTCGGCGACGCGCAATTGAAGGCGTTGCTCGCTGAAGCGCTGAAGGGCAGTCCGACGCTCGACCAGGCGCGCGCCCGGATCGCCGCCGCCTCGGCCTACACGGAAACGGCGAAGGCGAACACGCTGCCGCAGGTCGGCGCGAGCTACTCGTACACGCGTCAGCAGTATTCGTCGACGGCACTGGTTCCGCCGCCGTACGCCGGGTCGTGGCAGTCGGAGAACCAGGGGCTGCTGAGCGCTTCGTACGATCTCGATCTATGGGGCAAGAATCGCGAAGCGCTGAAGGCGTCGATGTCGCAACTGCAGGCGAGCGAGGCCGACGGCGAAGTCGTCAGGCTCACGCTCGATGCGTCGATTGCCCGTTCATACAACCAGTTGGCGCGTCTTTATGTGCTGCGCGACATCGCGGCGGATGAAATCGGCCAGCGCGAACAGATCGACCGCATCACCGCCGGACGCATCGCGACGGGTCTCGATACCGAGGTCGAGCGCAAGACCGCGCAGGCGAATCTGGCGACGAGCCGCGCGGCGTTGTCCTCGATCGACGGCAGCATCGTCACGACGCGCTATCAACTGGCGGCGCTGCTTGGCGCGGGTCCGGATCGTGGCCTCGCGATCGCGCGTCCTACGCTCGGCATCGGCGATGTCGTGCAACTGCCGGACAACTTGCCGGCCGATCTCGTGAGCCGTCGTCCTGACCTGACGGCCGCGCGTTGGCGCGTCGATGCGATCACGCACGAAGTCAAAGTTGCGAAGGCCGAGTTTTATCCGGACATCAACCTGAGCGTTGCGACGGGTCTGGACGCGTTCGGCTTCGGCCGTTTGTTGACGGCGGCAAGCCGCACGGAGTCGGCGGGCGCCGCGATCCATCTGCCGATTTTCGATGGCGGCGCGTTACGTGCGCAGTTGAAGGGCCGCTACGCCGACTTCGACTATGCCGTCGCCACCTACAACCAGACGCTGGTCACGGCGCTCTCCGAGGTCGCCACGCAACTCGCGCAGGTCCGCTCGACCGACGCGCAACTCGTCGACGCCCAAGCCGCGCAAGACGCCGCGCGCGGCGCCGACCGGCTCGCGATCACGCAATACAAGGCCGGTCTCACGAATCAACTGACGGTGCTCAGCGCGGACGTGAACGCGCTTGCCGCCGATCAGGCCGTCGCCAATCTGAAGATGAACCGCCGCGATCAGCAGATCGCGCTAGCCGTGGCACTGGGCGGCGGCTACACCGACACGAGCGAGAGCAGCGGGAACGGCACGACATCCGTTGCACAAACCAACCCCGTCGCTACCCAATAAGGCGCACAGGAGAACCATCATGAGCGAAATCACCACCGACCGGACGACGGCGGAAGCCACCCAAACCGGTAAGCGCGCCGGCGACGACACGCAAAACCCCGGCAAACGTAAGTTGCTGCTCACGCTGCTCGGCGCGGCGATCGTGATCTCGGCGGCGGGCTACGGCGCGTACTGGTACACGTCGGCGCGCTTCTATCAATCCACCGACGACGCCTACGTCAGCGGCAACCTCGTGCAACTGACGCCGCAAGTGAGCGGCACCGTCATCGCAGTCAACGCCGACGACACGCAGGTCGTGAAGCAGGGCGACCCGGTCGTCATGCTCGACAACGCCGACGCCAAAGTCGCGCTCTCGAACGCCGAAGCCACGCTCGGCCAGACGGTGCGCCAGGTGAGCGGCCTCTACGTGAACAACGATTTCTACGCGGCGACGGTAGCGCAGCGCGAGGCCGACCTGTCACGCGCCAACGACGACCTCAAGCGCCGTCAGGCCGTCGCCGACACCGGCGCGGTGTCGGGTGAAGACATCGCCCATGCCCGTGAAACGGTGAACGCCGCGCAGGCCGCGCTCGACGCCGCGCGCCAGCAGGCCGAAGCCAACCACGCGCTTACCGACCGCACCACGATCGAACAGCATCCGAATGTGCAGGCCGCGGCGTCGAAGGTGCGCGACGCTTACCTGAACTACGCGCGCAATACCTTGCCGGCCCCCGTCACCGGTTACGTCGCGCGCCGCTCGGTGCAGGTCGGCCAGCGCGTGGGACCCGGCACGCCGCTGATGGCGATCGTGCCGCTGAACGGCGTCTGGGTCGACGCCAATTTCAAGGAAGTGCAACTGAAGCACATGCGCATTGGTCAGCCGGTCGAACTGACGGCGGACGCGTACGGCTCGAAGGTCAAATACCACGGTCGGGTAGTGGGCTTTTCGGCCGGCACGGGCGCGGCATTCGCCGTGCTGCCCGCGCAGAACGCCACCGGCAACTGGATCAAGGTCGTGCAACGTCTGCCGGCGCGCATCCAGTTGGACCAGGCCGAACTGAACGCGCATCCGTTGCGGATCGGCCTCTCCATGGACGTGGAAGTCGACACGCACGACGAAACCGGCACGCAGCTCGCCGCTGCCGTCAACACGTCGTATCGCACGGATGTTTTCGCCCAGTACGGCGCGCAGGCCGACGCGGAGATCGCCAGCATCATCGCGCAGAACATGCCGGTAAACCGCACGGTGGCGGCCACAACCACCGCGCGCGGCAAGACGAAACGCAGCGCCGGTTGAGTTCATCACGTCTATTTTTTTATCCAGATATCTGACAAGTCAGACGATGGATAAACAGCAAAACACCCAGAAGCCTGTCAAGGTGATCCAATGAATGCTTCGACGAATTCCGCACCGCTTCCGCCGCTCACGGGCGGCAAGCTGGTTCTTGCAACCCTCGCCGTGGCGCTGGCCACTTTCATGAACGTGCTGGACTCGTCGATCGCGAACGTGGCGGTGCCCACGATCGCCGGCAACATGGGCGTCTCCGTGGATGAGGGCACGTGGGTCATCACGTTGTTTGCCGCGGCGAATGCGATCGCGATTCCGTTGACGGGCTGGCTCACGCAGCGGGTCGGCCAGATCAGGCTGTTCGTGTGGGCGATTCTGCTGTTCGTGCTGTCTTCATGGCTGTGCGGCATCGCGCCGAATCTGCCGACGCTGCTCGCCGCGCGGATCGTGCAGGGCGCGGTGGCCGGTCCGCTGATTCCGCTGTCGCAAGCCATTCTGCTTGGCTCGTATCCGAAGGAACGAAGCTCGACCGCGTTGGCGTTGTGGGCGATGACCGCAACCGTCGGTCCGATTGCCGGCCCGGCGCTCGGCGGCTGGATCACCGACAGCTACTCCTGGTCGTGGATTTTTTACATCAACATTCCGGTCGGTATCTTCGCGGCCGGCGTGACGTGGTTCATCTACCGCACCCGTGAAACGCCGACGAAGCGTCTGCCGATCGACAAGGTCGGTCTGCTGTCGCTCATCGGCTGGGTCGGTTCGTTGCAGATCATGCTCGACAAAGGCAAGGATCTCGACTGGTTCAATTCGCCGGTCATCATCGCGCTGACGGTATTCGCGGTGATCAGCTTCGCGTTCTTCCTCATCTGGGAGTTCACCGAAAAGAATCCGATCATCGACGTCCGCCTGTTCGCGGGGCGCAATTTTCTCGGCGGCACCGTGGCGATTTCCATTGCCTATGCGGTGTTTTTCTCGAACCTCGTGATCCTGCCGCAGTGGATGCAAGGCTTCCTCGACTATCGCTCGGTGGATGCGGGGCTGGCCACCGCGCCGCTCGGCATCTTCGCGGTGCTTCTCGCGCCGGTGATGGCGAAGATCATGCCGAAGTCCGACGCCCGCGTGCTGGCCACGCTTGCATTTGTCGGCTTTGCCGCGGTGTTCTTCATGCGCTCGCACTACACGACCGGTGTGGATACGTGGACGCTCGTTTTGCCCACGTTATTGCAGGGGATTCCCACCGCGCTGTTCTTCGTGCCGCTCACCGCGATCATTCTGTCGGGTCTCGCACCGAACAAGATACCGGCTGCGGCTGGCCTGTCGAACTTCGTGCGGGTGTTTGCCGGCGCGGTGGGGACGTCGCTCGTGAGCACGGGCTGGAACAACCGGACGATCCTGCATCATTCGCAACTCGCCGAGCAAACCAGCGTGAATAACCCGGTGTTCACTCAGGGGCTCGAAGCGTTGCAGACCACGCTGGGGGGCAGTTCGGCTCAGGCGATGGCGTACTTCGAACACGCGTTGAACGCACAGGCCGCGATGCTCGGATTGAACGATATCTTCTGGCTCTCCGGCGTGATTTTCATTGCGATCGTGCCGTTGATCTGGGTGACCAAACCGTCGAAGGATGCCTCAGCGGCGGCGGCCGGTGCGGGCGGGCATTGATTGCGAGCGGGGACTATTGAGGTAAGCTCGGTGGTCGCCCGTTAGCCTATTCGAACGGCATGCATCCCGCCTTGGCGTTCTATTAACCCCCAATACCGACACGCAATGGGACCTGCTGACCTGGACTCGCCCTTATCGCTACCCGATCTGCTCGAACCGGCCTTGTCGCTCGTATTCTGCGGAATCAACCCGGGCATGCGTGCGGCTTCGACGGGGCATCACTTCGAGGGCAGAAACAACCGGTTCTGGCGCGTGCTGCATCTGGCGGGCTTCACGCCCGAACAGATTCGCCCCGAAGACGACCACACGCTGCTTAGCCATGGATACGGCCTCACGACCGTGGTCCCGCGACCGACCGCACGGGCGGCCGAACTGACGCGCTCGGAGATGCAACTTGCCGGTGAGGCCTTTCAACGGAAGATCGAACACTACGCACCAAGGTATGTCGCTTTCCTTGGAAAGATGGCGTTCTCGGCAATCTCCGGCGCACCGAATATCGAATGGGGACTGCAAGCCAAACCATTCGGCGGCGCATACGCATGGGTCTTGCCCAATCCAAGCGGACTGAACCGGGGTTTCAGCCTCGATGCGCTGGTGGCCGCCTATCGCGAAGCGCGCGTTGCGGTGGGCTAGTCGTCGAATGTTGTAAACTCAGCGTCCGCATAAATTTGCTGAGGCGCTCACGCACGGTTTTTCGGATCGTGCGTTCGCGTTTTGAGTCGATGCCCCCGCAACGATCGGCCATGCTTCGCCGCGCCCCGCATTTTCTGGCTTCGATTCCCACAGATGAAGATTGAATCTTTCCACGATCAGTGGTTCTCCCATATCAGGCAGAACGTACTGGCCGGCCTGACGTCCTCGTTCGCACTGGTTCCCGAGTGCATTGCGTTTGCACTGGTCGCTCAGGTCAACCCGCTAATGGGCCTTTACGGGGCCTTCATTATTTGCGCGTTGACGGCGATTTTCGGCGGCCGGCCCGGCATGATCTCCGGCGCGGCCGGGTCGATGGCCGTGGTGATCGTCGCGCTGGTCGTGCAGCACGGTGTGCAGTATTTGCTCGCCACGGTGGTGCTCGGTGGCCTGCTGATGGTGCTGTTCGGCGTGCTACGGCTCGGCAAACTGATTCGCATGGTGCCTCACCCGGTCATGCTCGGCTTCGTCAATGGGCTGGCGATCATCATTGCGATGGCTCAACTGGAGCATTTCAAGGCGGCGACGCCGTCCGGCGTGCAGTGGCTGCACGGCACGCCGCTGGCCGTGATGTGCGCGCTGGTCGTGCTGACGATGCTGATCGTCTATCTGCTGCCGCGCGTCACGAAGGCCGTGCCGCCCGCGCTCGTCGCTATTGTCAGCGTGGGCGTACTGAGCCAGTTGATGCACTTGCCGACGCGCAATCTCGGCGATATGGCGCACATTGCGGGCAGTCTGCCCGTGTTTCATCTGCCGGCCGTTCCATGGAACCTCGAGACGCTGCGCATCGTGTTGCCTTACGCGGTGTTGATGTCGATCGTCGGGCTGCTCGAAACATTGCTCACGTTCAATCTGACCGACGACATCACGGAAACCGTCGGGCAACCCAATCGCGAATGCGTGGCGCTCGGCGTGGCGAACATCGTGTCTGGCGTTCTCGGTGGATTAGGGGGCTGCGCGATGATCGGCCAGACCATGATTAATCTCAGTTCGGGCGGCCGGTCGCGGCTCTCGGGTGCGACGAGCGGCGTGATGATTCTGCTGTTTATCCTGTTTCTGTCGCCGTTGATCGAACGTATTCCGCTCGCCGCGCTGGTGGGCGTGATGTTCGTCGTCGCGCAGCAGACGTTCGCGTGGGGTTCGCTGCGCAGCTTGAGCAAAGTCCCTCGCAATGACGCGCTGGTCGTGGTGGCCGTCACCGTGATCACCGTTTTCACGGATCTGGCGATTGCCGTCCTGTGCGGCATCGTGATCGCCGCGCTCAACTTTGCGTGGCAACATGCGCGCGAGATCCGCACGGACGTCGATGAAACGCACAGCGGCAAGAAGACGTACAGACCGCACGGCACGTTGTTCTTTGCGTCGACGGCGAACTTCGCGGCGTTGTTCACGCCGCAGCACGATCCCTCCGACGTGACGATCGATTGCCGGCATCTCCGTGTCGCGGATCATTCCGCGATCGATGCGTTGGAGACCCTCGCTGAGCGCTACGGAAAATCCGGCAAGGCGCTCAGGTTCGACAACCTCTCCGAGCGGTGTGCCGGCCTGCTGCAACGAGCGGGCGCCGCGATCGAGCATGCGTGATATCGGCGGGCGCGATACGATGGCTACGGTCGTGTGAAGGCCGCGAGCGTCTTCACGACGTAACGTCGACAAGGAGCTGAGTTGAACGCCAATCTGAAGATGTTCGATCTGTCGGGGCGTCGCGCGCTGGTCACCGGTTCGAGTACCGGTATCGGTTTCGCGTTGGCAAAAGGGCTGGCCGGCGCGGGGGCCGAAGTGATTCTGAACGGGCGCAGCGAATCACGCCTGGCGGAAGCGGTCGGCCGGTTGCGCGACGAGGGCGCTAGCGTTCATGCGGCGAGTTTCGACGTGACCTCCGCCGATGAGGTTGAAAAGGCGATTGGCCGCATCGAAAGCGAAATAGGGGCGATCGATATTCTCGTGAACAACGCCGGCATGCAGCGTCGAGCGCCGCTTGAACAGTTTTCCCATACGCAATGGCAAGAGCTGATGAAGACCAACGTCGACAGTGTGTTTCTGGTCGGGCAGGCGGTCGCGCGGCACATGATTGCTCGCAAGCGCGGCAAGATCGTCAATATCTGCTCCGTGCAAAGCGAACTGGGCCGGCCGAACATTGCGGCTTACACGGCGAGCAAAGGCGCGGTGAAGATGCTGACCAAAGGCATGGCGATCGACTGGGGGCAACACGGTATCCAGGTCAATGGCCTGGGGCCGGGCTACTTCAAGACCGAATTGACCGAGGCGCTAGTTAAAGACGAGACCTTCAGCAACTGGCTGATTGGACGCACGCCGTCAAAGCGCTGGGGCGACGTGGAAGACCTGGTGGGGGCGGTGGTGTTTCTGTCGAGTGACGCGTCGAACTTCGTGAACGGCCATATTCTTTACGTGGACGGCGGCGTGACGGCGACGCTGTAGCCCACGCCTAGCGGAAAATCTCCGCAATCAGATTCGCCACGGTCCTGATCCGCTCGCTATCGCGCAGCGCGGGATGCAACACCATCCACACATCCTGATCGAGCGCCTTGATGTGCTTCTCCACGCAAACCAGGTCGCTGGTCGTATCGCCGGCCAGTTGCGCGAGCACACCGAGCCCCGAACCGCCCAGCACGCCATCGAACACGCCCATGCCATAGCTGCTGCGCAGCGACGGCGCCGGCGCGCCGGGCAGTGCTTTCAGCCATTGGGTGGCGGGATGATCGGGCTGCCGGTCGTCGTAGCCGACGAACGACAGCTTGTCCCACTCCTTCTTCACGATCGCCGCTTTGTGACGCAGGTAGTAGTCGCGTGAGCCGAACAGCCCAAAACGGATCCGGCCGATCCGCCGAACATAGAGATCGCCCTCTTCAGGGCATTCCGACCACAGCGCAATGTCCGCTTCGCGCCGCGCCAGGCTATAGGGGCGGCGCGAGGTCAGCACTTCGATCGCGAGTCCGGGCAGCCGGTCCTGAAACGACCCCAGCAGTTTCAGCAGGATGTAGGAAGGCCATTCAACCGCATTGATCCGCACCGTACCGTGGGCGGCCGCGCCGCCATTCACGTCCGCAGCGCGTTCGATCCGGTGGGCCAGGTCCTCCATCTGCTCCGCCCACGCCAGCACGCGGGCGCCGAACGCCGTCATGGTGCACCCTGACGGCACCCGGTCGACCAGCGGCTCGCCCAGCTTTCGTTCGAGTTCGGTGAGCCGGCGCGACAGGGTCGGCGCGCTCAGATCGCAGGCGGTGGCCGCCGCCCGCATGGTTCCTCCACGGGCGATTGCCACCAGAATCCGCAGGTCATCCCAATCGACGTGTTCCATTTTTGAAACGCAAGGTTTTGAAATTTGGCATAGCATAACCCACTTCCCGAGGATAGGATTAGTTTTGCCATGCTTGTCGGATATCACGCGGAAAGCCATGAAGGCTTTTGCAGGCGGCGGCAAGTGCGGCGTTCCTGCACATCACACGACTCAAGGGCTCGCAGTAGAGCGAATGAGCGACACGGAGACACTAATGATTCGCCATTTCCAACCGGCGCGCCGTCGCGCCATCGTAGCCAGCGCAGCTTTCCTCGCAGTGTCGATCCTGCCGATGCAGACGGCATTCGCTCAGGCCACCCACAAGCCGAAGGTCGCGCTGGTCATGAAGTCCTTGGCCAACGAATTCTTCCTGACCATGGAAACCGGCGCGAAGGATTATCAGAAGCAGAATCCCACCAAATTCGACCTCGTCACGAACGGTATCAAGGACGAGACGGACACGGCTAACCAGATTCGCATCGTCGAACAGATGATCGTCTCGAAGGTCGACGCGCTGGTGATCGCGCCGGCCGATTCGAAGGCGCTGGTGCCGGTCCTGAAGAAGGCCGTGGACGCCGGCATCATCGTCGTCAATATCGATAACAAGCTGGACACGGACGTGCTCAAGTCGAAAGACCTGAACATCCCGTTCGTCGGTCCGGATAACGCGAAGGGCGCGCAGAAAGTCGGCGACTACCTCGCGAAGCACCTGAAGTCGGGCGACAACGTCGCCATTATCGAAGGCGTGTCGACCACCACCAATGCGCAGCAACGTAGCGCCGGCTTCAAGCAGGCCATGGCAACGGGCGGCATGAAGGTCGTGTCGCTGCAATCGGGCGAGTGGGAGATCGACAAGGGCAACGCGGTGGCGAGCCAGATCCTCAACGCGAATCCGGACGTCAAGGCCCTGCTGTGCGGCAACGACAACATGGCAATCGGTGCCGTGTCCGCGGTACGCGCAGCCGGCAAGGCGGGCAAGGTGCAGGTGGTGGGTTATGACGACATCAACGCCATCAAGCCGATGCTGGCCGACGGCCGCGTGCTCGCGACCGCCAATCAGTACGCCGCGAAGCAGGCTGTGTTCGGTATCGACACCGCTTTGAAAGCGCTCGCCGAACACAAGAAGCAATCCGAGTTGTCGGGCGTCGTCGAAACGCCGGTCGATCTGGTTACCAAATAAGACTGGCATTGCGCGTGGCGGCTCCGTCGAGCGGCCACGCCGGCTGGTATCTGTCGGTTGATCAATCTGATGTCTACTCCCATCCCCTCCGTCGCCGATGCCGCGCCCGTGTTACGGGTGCATGGCGTCGGTAAGACCTATGCCGAACCCGTGCTGGCCGATGTCTCGCTCGATCTGCACGCGGGCGAAGTGCTGGCGCTGACCGGCGAAAACGGCGCGGGCAAGAGCACGCTGTCCAAAATCGTCGGCGGCCTCGTTACGCCGACTGCCGGTTCGATGTCGCTGGCGGGCGCGGCCTACGCGCCCGCCAGCCGCAAGGAGGCCGAGGCGCTTGGCGTGCGCATGGTCATGCAGGAGCTGAATCTTCTGCCGACTCTCTCGGTGGCCGAGAATCTTTTTCTGAATCGCTTGCCGCGGCGCGGCCCGTTCGGCTGGATCGACCGCGCCAAATTGCGCGAGGACGCGCGCCATGCCATGGCGCAAGTCGGGCTCGACGCAATCGACCCCGACACGCTGGTGAGTACCCTGGGCATCGGGCATCAGCAGATGGTCGAGATCGCGCGCAATCTGATCGGCGATTGCCGCGTGCTGATTCTCGACGAACCGACCGCGATGCTGACCGCCCGCGAAGTGGATCTGCTGTTCGAGCAGGTCGAGCGGCTCAAGGCGAAGGGCGTGGCGCTGGTGTATATCTCGCACCGGCTTGAAGAATTGAAGCGGATCGCGCGGCGTGCCGCCGTATTGCGCGACGGCCGGCTCGTGCATGTCGACGAGATGGCGAATCTCACGACCGATCGCCTTGTCACGCTGATGGTTGGGCGCGATATCGGCGAGCGGATCGACCTCGGCGAGCGGCGTATCGGCGAGGTGGCGTTCAAGGTCAGCGGCATGACCCGCGAACCGGCGGTGCGCGATGTGTCGTTCGAGGTCAAGGCCGGCGAAATTTTCGGCATCAGCGGATTGATCGGCGCGGGGCGCACGGAATTGCTGCGGCTCGTCTACGGCGCGGATCGCGCGGACGCCGGTACGGTGTCGATCGGGCGTCAAGGTGGCGCACCCGTGCCCGTGACGATCACGTCGCCCGCGGATGCCGTGAAGAACGGCATCGCATTGATTACGGAAGACCGCAAAGGCGAGGGGCTGTTACTGAGCCAGCCGATCGCGGCCAACATTTCGCTGGGCCATCTGCGCTCGGTGTCGAGCAAGGGCGTAGTGGACGGCCGTCGCGAGGCGGCGCTCGCCACGCGGCAGATCGACGCCATGCGTATTCGTAGCGCGGGCCCGGCGCAGCCGGTGTCGGAGTTGTCCGGCGGCAATCAGCAGAAGGTGGTGATCGGCCGCTGGCTCGCGCGCGATTGTTCGGTGCTGCTGTTCGACGAACCGACGCGCGGCATCGACGTCGGCGCAAAGTTCGACATCTATGCGTTGATGGGCGCGTTGGCGAGAGAAGGCCGCGCGCTGGTGGTGGTATCGAGCGATCTGCGCGAATTGATGTCGATTTGCGACCGGATCGGCGTGATGTCGGCCGGCCGGATGACGGGGCTGTTCGAACGCGGCGCCTGGACCCAGGACTCGCTGCTGGCCGCGGCGTTCGCAGGCTATGCGAAGCGCGACGACATGCTGCATGCGCCGATCGAACCCGACGCGAAAGCGCCCGACGAAAGAAAATTAGTGGAGTATTGAGCATGACCGCACCAACCAGCCTGCCCACGCTGCAGAGCGAACCCCCGAAGAAAGCGAAGTCGATCGGCACGCGCCTCGGCTTCTCGAACTACCTCGGACTGCTCGGCGCCCTCCTTGGCATGATCGTGCTGTTCTCGCTGCTGAGTTCGCACTTTCTGAGCTACGACACGTTCAGCACGATTGCGAACCAGATTCCCGATCTCGTCGTGATGTCGGTCGGCATGACGTTCGTGCTGATTATCGCGGGCATCGATCTGTCGGTCGGCTCCGTGCTGGCGCTCGGCGCGGCACTGACCAGCGTCGCGGCTTTGCAGTGGCATTGGCCGGCGCTGCCGTCGGCGCTGCTCGGCATGGCCGGCGCAATGCTCACCGGTTGCGTGACCGGCGCGATCACCGTGGCCTGGCGGATTCCGTCGTTCATCGTGTCGCTTGGTGTGCTCGAAGCGGCGCGCGGTGTCGCGTATCAGCTCACGAATTCGCGCACCGCTTATATCGGCGACGCCTTCGATTTTCTGTCGAACCCGATTGCGTTCGGCATTTCGCCGGCGTTCCTGATTGCGATCGCCGTGATGGTGGCCGCCCAGTTTCTGCTGACGCGTACGGTGTTTGGCCGCTACCTGGTCGGCATCGGCACCAATGAAGAAGCGGTGCGTCTCGCGGGCGTCGATCCGCGGCCCTACAAGATTGCCGTGTTCGCGATGATGGGCCTGCTGGCCGGTCTCGCCGCGCTGTTCCAGATTTCCCGGCTCGAAGCCGCGGACCCGAATGCCGGCCAAGGCATCGAGCTGCAGGTGATCGCGGCGGTGGTGATCGGCGGGACGAGTTTGATGGGCGGGCGCGGTTCGGTGACGAGCACCTTTTTCGGCGTGTTGATCATTTCGGTTCTGGCCGCGGGCCTTGCCCAGATCGGCGCGACCGAGCCGACCAAACGCATCATCACGGGGGCCGTCATCGTGGTGGCCGTCGTGCTGGATACTTATCGAAGCCGGCGTCGCGCCGCTTAATTCGACCATTCGCTGAATGGTGAGCAGGAGAATGAACGTGTCAAAAGAGACGAAACAGGGCCGCGTCCTGGTGGTGGGCAGCATCAATACCGATCTGGTCGCGCGCGCGCCGCATCTGCCGCGTCCGGGAGAGACGATCGGCGGGCATGAGTTCTCGCAGGTCGCTGGCGGCAAAGGCGGCAACCAGGCCGTTGCGGCCGCGCGAATGGGCGCGCAGGTGGCCATGGTCGGCTGCGTCGGCAAAGACGCGAATGGGGCCCAGCGGGTCAAGGATCTGGAAACCGAGGGTATCGACTGCAGCGGGATCGAGGTGCATCCGACCCAGCCGACCGGCGTCGCGATGGTGACGGTGTCGGACGACGGGCAGAACACGATCGTCGTGGTGGCGGGCAGCAATGGCGAACTGACGCCTGAAGGCGTCGCTCGCCACGAAGCCGCGATCAAGGCTTGCGACATCGTGGTATGCCAGTTGGAAACGCCGCCGGAGGCCGTTCACGCGACCCTCGCGCTGGCTCGCCGGCTGGGCAAGATCACCGTGCTGAACCCGGCGCCGGCCACCGGTCCGCTGCCCGCGGAATGGCTGCCGCTGGTCGACTATCTCGTGCCGAACGAGGTCGAGGCCGCTATCCTCGCCGGGCTGCCGGTCGAGTCGGAAAGCGGCGCGCGACGGGCCGCGACCGAATTGCAACGCGGCGGGGCGCGCAATGTGATCGTCACGCTGGGCGCGCAGGGCGCCTATCTGCTGGTGGACGGCGGTGAAGGCCAGCATTTTCCCGCGCCGCAGGTCCAGGCCATCGACACGACCGCGGCCGGCGACACCTTTATCGGCGTGTTCGCCGCGCAGCTCGCCGCGCGCCAGCCTCTCGAAGGCGCTATCAGCCTCGCGCAACGCGCGGCATCGATCTCCGTGACGCGCGCCGGTGCGCAGCCGTCCATTCCGAATCGCGCTGAAGTGGATAGCGCAGCCTGACACGGGCGCCTGTTGTGTGATGTGAGGCTGTCCGTACCGCCACCCCCCCCGGGTGGCTCGACGTTGATTTATCGACACCTTCTCCCGATGGTGTTTCTTCGTTAATCACGCTCTAAACTGGACGAAAAACATGAAATCACAATGTCTAGGTATCCTGATGATGTCAACGATGGTGGCCGGCTGCGGAGGTGGCGTAACGGCCAATGATCCGCTGGCCACCGCGCCGAAAATCATCATCGACTCGGACTTCAACACAATGGGCGACGACGGCCAGCTCTTCGCCATGACCACGCAGTTGATGGGGCAAGGCAAGGTCAATCTGCTCGGGCTCACGGTGGTCACCGGCAACGACTGGCTGCTGCAGGAAGAATCGGATGCGTTGAAGGCCGTGGAACGCATGGGCGTGCAGAACGTGGTGGGCGTGTACGGCGGCGCGGACTATCCGCTGCAATACGACGTAGCGGGTATTCGCGCGCAGCAGGCGGCCAATCCGCAGGGCTATTTCGGCGCGTGGAGCCGGCCTGAGCCGACTCAACAGTCGCAACTCGTCCCACCGCCGGACGGCTTCGCGGTGTCGACGAAACTGCAGACGCAAAGCGCCGCGGACTTCATGATCCAGACTATCAAGCGCTATCCGAATCAGGTGACGATTCTCGAAGTCGGTCCGCCGACCAATCTCGCCACCGCCATCATGAAGGCGCCGGAGATCGTGCCGCTGATCAAACAGATCGTCTACATGGGCGGCGCGATGGCGGTGCCGGGCAATGCGAACGCCGTGGCCGAGCTGAACTGGTGGTTCGATCCGCTTGCCGTGCGTACGGTATTGCAGACAACGATTCCGCAGGCCGTCATTCCGCTCGACGTGACGAACACGGTGCCGCTCACGCAAAGCGTGTACGACCAGATTGTCAACAACCCGAACAAGCAGACCGCGGTGACGAAGGCCTATGGCATTGCGAATGCGGGCGCGTTTGCCGACAACACCGATCTGTTCGACACGTTGACGATCGCGTACTTCCTCGATCCGACGTATGCCACGCAAACCAAAAGCGCTTACCTCGATATCGACACCACGAGCAGCGAAAATCAAGGGCATGTGACGGTCTATCCGGATCAGCCTGCGTCCGGCGCTTCGCCGAACAGGATTACGTATGTCACACAGTTCGATAACAACCGGTTCTTCAGTCTCTATGTCGATCTGCTGACGCGCCCGGTGCCGATTACGCTGCCGTGACACGGTGCTGCCAAAGCGGAACAGAAGCCCATTAGCCCTAAAAAGACGAGATCTGCCGACGCATGAAGAAAAAAGCAGTAAGGTAGCGTCGGTGACGACGAACGACCTTGATAGCTTCTCTTCAAACTCGTGCAGATAAAGTCTTTCGAAAGGCGATATGAATAATAAGAACCTGCTCCGCATTGGATTGTTTTTCTGCGCACTAACGCTCGCGCTATGGCGATGTTCCGCCATCGCGGGGGAATTGGATCCGACGGCGACGGACCTGCACGAAACCGTCGTGTCGGTGCCGACGACGGAGAAAAGCTTCTTCGGCATGGGCCAGCGCAAGCTCGTCGCGACGACCTATATGCCCGACGGCGCGGGTCCGTTCCCACTCATCGTTCTCAGTCACGGCAATCCGCCGAATGCCCGAGACCGTGTGAAGGTCGGCCGTTATCGCAAGCTTGCGCAGATTCGCGAGTTCGTACGGATGGGCTTTGCGGTCATCGTGCCGATACGCCGCGGTTATGGCGAGACGGGCGGCACGTTCGCCGAAGACGCCGGCTCGTGCAAGCGGCCCGACTTCCTGGCGGCCGGCAACGCGGCGGCCCAGGATCTGCTGGCCACGATTGCGTTTGCCGACACGTTGCCGCAAATCGACAAAAATCATGTGATCCTGGTGGGACAGTCGGCGGGGGGATTCGCGTCGCTCGCTGCCGCCAGTTATTCTCCGCCCGGCGTTATCGCCGTGGTCAATTTCTCCGGTGGGCGTGGCGGGCGTCCCGCCACCAACCCCGGCGACCCGTGTGGGCCTGACAGAATGGCCGAGACGATTGGGCGCTATGCGTCGACAACGCATGTGCCGGTTTATTGGCACTACGTGCAGAACGACATGTTTTTCGCGCCGGATATCGTCCGCACCTGGTTCAGCGCGTTTCAGGCGGCGGGCGGTCAGGGGCAGTTGGTGATCGAGCAACCGTTTGGCCGGGATGGTCACGGCATGTTTGCCGTCGACCGTGCGATTCCGATCTGGGAGCCGGGCTTCGAGAGCTTTGTTTCTTCGGTGCTGCATACCGCGAACGCAGGAAACGACAGTACGCTGGACGCGGTTAAATCGAAGCAGTAGGCTAGATGTGCTGGATGACGTAGCTTGGTGATGCTGGCCCTAACCGACAACGTGGAGCCGAAACATGCAAGTAAGCACGGAAACGCTCGTTGAGATGCTGCGAGAGGTCGAAGCCGACGACCCGATCGATTACGCGGACCTGCCATTCGGAGAGCAGGAACTCAGGCAGCTTGTGATGAGTTCTCTGGTTGAGCGTCACCACCAGGTCGAAGCCGGCAATATGGCTGTGTCGGACATTCACGCGCTTTACCTGTTGAGCACCGCCAAGCTGGTGCTGGAAAACACGGTGCTTCACGCACGGCTGCTTCTGCTTCAGGGGCAGCGGGTGGATGTGCAGGCGCTGCTGGCGCCGTTCACGCTTAAAGGCAAGCCGTAATCGGAATACTGCCGCGGTTAATTCTGTTGTCAAGAGGGCAGCCACGTAAAGGCGAAGCGAGCCGCTATTCCCGGATCGTCCGCCTGACCGATGCGCTGCCCTTTTTTGCAGTTGACGCACAAACCGACCAACACCAATCGTCGCCCCAACACCGCGAATTCGATTTGCTACGCGACAGCCTGCTGTCGCGCCTCGATTTCAGCATCGAAGAATTCATGAACGCCACCGCACGCATTACAAACGATGTGGTCGTGCGGATTGCCGTCATTCAGTTCATAGACCATGCGGCCGTCACCGAACGCTACATTGGACAGCAACCGCGCGTCACGGAAGTACCTGGCCGATCGCCGACAATCGCTATTAACGCGCCGCCCGATATTGCTTACACTGCGTCTTTAACGCCAATCACTTTTCCATTCCACTCGCCGTATGCCTCGACCGTCCAGTTCGTCGCCGGTTAAACCGCGCAGAGCACCCAGCCAGGCCCGCTCGGAACGCATGGTCGCCACCCTGCTCGAAGCGGCCGCCCAAGTCCTAGAAAGCAAGGGGCTCGAAGGCTTCAATACGAACGCGGTGGCGGAGCGCGCCGGTGTCAGCATTGGCTCGCTGTACCAGTACTTCCCCAGCAAAGACGCGCTCACGTTCGGGCTGATGCAGCGTGAAAGCGAAGGCTTCTATCAGGAGGCGCTGGCGGCACTCGATCACGCCAGTGGACCGGTCGCGCTCGATCATCTGATTGGCGTATCGGTGCGGCAGCAGTTCGCGCGGCCCACGCTCGCGCGCCTGCTCGACGTGGAAGAGAGCCGACCGCACATGCGCGCGGCACTCTCCACCAAGGGTTCGATACGCTCCTTGCTGACGGAAATCCTCGCGCGTGACGGTCTACCGCCGCAAGAGGACACGTTGGTCGCCTCGCGCGATCTGCTGGCAATGATTCGCGGCCTCGTCGACGCGGCGGGCGAACGGGAAGAGACGGACATGGCCGGACTCATTCGCCGCGTGACAGCCGCCGTATTCGGCTACCTCACGATGATGTCGGCCACCGAGACCGCCTCGGCGCGCGATTCTTCCGCTTCGTCCGCCGAAGAGCTGTCGCAATCTCAGGATAAACGCGAGCAAGCCCCGCGCAAAACCTCGCCGCGTGCCCGGAAACGCCCGTAGGACGGGCCTGAGCGGTCGTCGGTACAGCGTCGGGCGACGCGAGTATTGAACGCGAGCTTTTACTCGTAACATTCTCCGTACGGAACGCAACGAGCGATCCGGATCAACGGAGATCGACATGACCCAAAGCACCACCATGAAGCTCAATCACATGAGCTTCCCCTCGTCCGACGTTAGCGCAACGGCGACCTTCTTCGAACAACATCTCGGCTGCACGGTTACCGGGCGGCACGGTAGCTGGATTCTGAAACGCCCCGGTTTCGACATCGTGATCGACGACGCCGGCGACCATCCGGTTGCGTGGCCGCACAACTTTCACATCGGCTTCGAACTGGGCACGCTCGACGACGTTCGCGCGCTTTATGACCGCATGGCCACGGCCGGCGTCGTGATGAAAACCGGCGTGTTCAAACACGAACGCGGCTCGCGGTTTTTCTGTGAAGTGCCCGGCGGCGTACTCGTCGAAATCAATACCCGGTCCGATGCCGACGAAGCGTATCGCGGCACCTTCGACCTTTGACATCTTCAATCGCATTTCCGCCGTACCCGATGGCCGCGCGGACATGCAGGAGTTTCAGCATATGCAAGTATTCGTAACCGGAGCCACCGGATGGGTCGGCTCCGCCGTGGTCCGTGAGTTGCTCGACGCCGGCCACCAGGTGACGGGCCTTGTCCGTTCCGACGACAAAGCGGCCGCGCTGGCCGCGACCGGCGCACGGGTTATTCGCGGCACGCTCGAAGACCTCGACGCGTTGCACAGCGCCGCGTCGGCGGCGGATGCGGTGATTCATACCGCTTTCAACCACGACTTCTCCCGCTTCGTCGAGAACGCCGAGCAGGAGCGCCGCGCGATCGAAGCATTTGGAAGCGCGTTGCAAGGCTCGGACCGTCCGCTTCTCGTGACCTCGGGGCTCGCGCACCTCGCATCAGGCCGTGCCGCGACCGAAGCGGACGTGCCCGACCCGTCTTTTCCCCGCAAGTCGGAGGCCACCGCAAGAGCGCTGGCGGAACGCGGCGTGCGCGCCGCGACGGTCCGGCTCGCACCGTCGGTTCACGGTACGGGCGACCATGGTTTCGTCCCGATGCTGATCCGCATGGCGCGCGAGACGGGCGTGTCCGCCTATCTCGGCGAAGGCCTGAACCGCTGGGGCGGCGTGCATCGGCTGGATGCCGCGCGGGTCTACCGGCTGGCGGTCGAGCAGGGCGTGACCGAATCCGTCTACCACGCAGTCGCGGACGAGGGCGTGTTGTTCAAGGATCTCGCCGAAGTGATTGGACGCCGGCTCGGCGTGCCGGTCGAATCGCGCGGCCGTGAGCACTTCGGGTGGTTCGCGGGTTTCGTCGGCGCGGACATGGCCGGCGCCAGCGCGCGTACGCGCTCGCTGCTCGGCTGGTCGCCGACAGGTCCCGACCTGCTCACCGATATCGATCAGCCCGGCTACTACGCCGTCTGATGACGTGGCGCGGCGGCTCGCACGCCGCTGCGCGCCACACCATTTCCGGCTGCCGTTCGGCAGGCCCCAAAGATTCTTCAAACGGCCCACAATATCCGCGATCCTGAAACGTCTTCAGACGCATGGAACCGCAGCCCACCCCGGACACGATGAAAGACCGAGATAGCGATATCACCGCGACTGTGGTGCGTGAGCGCATGAAGCTCGGGAATTTTATCCGGCGTCGTGTGCGCGATCCCGGCGAGGCCGAGGACATCTTGCAGGACGTCTTCTACGAGTTCGTGCAGGCGTACCGGCTTCCCGCTCCCATTGAGCAGGCGAGCGCGTGGCTGTTTCGCGCGGCGCGCAATCGCATCATCGACCGTTTTCGCAAGAAGAAAGAGCAACCGTTATCGGAACTCATCGACGACGGCGATGAAGCCGATTACGAGTATCGACTCGATCTCGCGCTGCCCGCCCATGACGCAGGTCCCGAAGCGCTGTACGCGCGCGCCGCATTGCTCGAAACCTTGCAGGACGCACTCGACGATTTGCCGCCCAATCAGCGCGACGTATTCATCGCGCACGAACTGGAGGGGCGCGCGTTCAAGGAGTTGGCAGCGGAAACGGGTGTAGCGATCAATACCTTACTTGCGCGCAAACGCTATGCGGTGTTGCATCTGCGCGCCCGCCTGCAAGTGGTTTATGACGAACTGGATCTTTAAAGGAGTCGACGGATGAAATCTCGAATCAAATGTATTGCATTGGTGCCGCTCGTGGTGGTCGGCGTCGCCGTGCTCGGGTGGGCGGTGATGACGTTGTGGAATTGGGTGGTGCCGGCTCTGTTCGTCGGCGCCCGCCTGATCGATTTCTGGCACGCATTGGGTCTGCTGATATTGAGCCGCATTCTGTTCGGCGGCTTTCGCGGACACGGCGGCGGCTGGCGCGAACGGCGGCATTGGCGCAAATGGCAGGCCATGACGCCTGAAGAACGCGAGCAATTCCAGGCGACCTGGCAAACCCGTTTCGGCCGACGCAAAGGAGAATGAGCATGCGCCAGAAAGCGACCGCCGAGTGCAAGCAGGACGCGGGTGTGATCGTGCCCGTGGTCGACCTGCGCCGCTGTGAAGGCAAGGGGGACTGTCTGGAGGTGTGCCCCGAGAACGTGTTCGAGATTCGGCGTATCGACGACGCCGACTACGCGAAGCTCGGCGCAATGAATCGCTTCAAGTTGCGGGTGCATGGAATGAAAGTGGCCTACACGCCGAACGCGGACGCTTGCCGTTCGTGTGGACTTTGCGTGACGGCCTGCCCTGAACGCGCGATCAAGCTAGCCAGAGCGTCATAGCTGGCGTCGCGCAACCGACTTTCCTGTCGATTCACTGTCGATGCACCTCTCCGATAGACGCACCTGGTCATTACGGCCATCGCAGCGTCAGGTTCGCGCCATCTAGAGGGCCTATGCACGGACTCGTGCATGCGCAACCAATTTTTTCGGAATCTTGGAGAACACACAGCCGGCGCCCAGCCGGCTGTTTCTATCGGCGAACACTATCCGCACGCCGGAATAAATTTATTCCAGTGAATCGAATAGGCAGTTGAGCTTGACATCTTTGTCTTCCAGAATGGCCGCTCCGTCACTCACGATCTCGTCGTCCCAATGCGCGGTTCCCCACGCCTGAATCAACCCGATTCATTGTGTTTACGTAATAATCGCGCAGCATACCGATCCACTTACCAACAAAAATGTGCAGGTCATGGCTTTCAGCGAACCAAGGTCTCCATTTTTTAAGTGGGTCGTTTCTTCCGCTCAGAACCTGAGCGCGGACAATCGGCAGGTACTGCTTGCCAATCTGTTCACACGCACCGCGTCGATCATATTCGCGTCGATCTGTGAAATCAGCGTTTGCGCGACGGCGTTCTATCTTTATCCCAATGCGCTCTACGCCGGCTGGGGCGTGGCTGTCGTCGCGCTGCTGATTGCCCGCCTCGCGCTAATCTGGTTGAACTGCACCCGCAGCGCTCGCGGCCAGCCGACTCCTACCTCCGCGTTTCTATTCGCCAGCCTGCTCTGGAGTGCGCTATTCGGATTCGGCACGTTACTGTGCAATATGAGCGGAGACTCAACACTATTTCTGCTGGGAAACGTTTGCGCCGTCGGTGTGATTGGTGGCCTGGCGGGACGCAATGCCGGCACCCCGCGGCTTGTGCTGCTGCAGATTACTTTCATTCTCGGGCTGCTGGGTCTTGGCGCGGCGCTGTCGCCTGGCTCCGGCAAACTCGTCTTGCTGTTTCAGGCGCCATTCTGTGCCGCCGGATTTTTCACGGTGGCGCTGCGCAGCAATCGCGACACGGTCGCCTTGCTGCTTGCGCGTGAAAACAGTCATCGTCTGGCGCGTCAGGACAGTCTCACGGGCTTGCCGAATCGCGCACGGCTCAGCGAGCTGCTGCTGGAGCGCACTGAATTGGGCGCGCTGCGTGAAGATCAACAATTCGCGGTGCTGCTGATCGATCTGGACGGTTTCAAGGCGATCAACGACAGCCTGGGCCATGCAGCGGGTGATCAGATCCTTCAGGAAGCCGCGATCCGCTTGCGCGAAGTACTGCCGAGCGGCGATCTCGTCGGACGCCTGGCGGGCGACGAATTCGTCGCCATTTCAGACGCAACCGGGCAAGCGCGCGACGTGCGTATCCTGGCGGATCGCATCGTCAAAACATTGGCACGGCCGTTCGCTTTGCGTGAGGCGCTGGTGCATATCGGCGCGAGCGTGGGCGTCTCGCTCTATCCGGAGCATGCGCAAACAGGACCGCAATTGCTGATTTGCGCCGACCGCGCGTTGTATTCGGTCAAACGCAGCGGTAAAAGCGCGTTCGCGCTGTTCGATACCGGCAAGCATGCGTCGGACGAGAGCCTGAGCTTGCTGCGCAGCGACCTCGAAGGCGCATTGCAGTCGTATAGCGGCTTGCGCATGGAGTATCAGCCGATTGTCGATCTCAGCAGCGGCGCGGTGTCCGGCCGCGAAGCGTTGATTCGCTGGACGCATCCCACGCGTGGCGAGCTGCCTCCTTCCGCGTTCATTCCCACGGCCGAGCGTACCGGCCTGATTCTCGCCCTGGGCGAATGGGCATTGCTGCAATCTTGCAGGGAAGCCGCGACCTGGCAAGATAAAGTCACAGTCGCCGTGAATGTATCGCCGGTGCAATTGCGGGAAGAATCGTTTGCTTCGAGTGTGGCGGCAATTCTGCGTAAAACGAAGCTGCCGCCCGTGCGATTGAATATCGAAGTCACGGAAACCGTACTGCTGAATGACGACGTCGTCACCCGGCGCAACGTCGCGAGGCTGCGCGCATTGGGTATCGGACTCGCGCTCGACGACTTCGGCACGGGCTTCTCGACCATGTCGACGCTCGTGCGCTTCTCGTTCGACGAGCTGAAGATCGACAGTTCCTTCGTCAAGGAGTCGGTGCATCGTCGCGAATCCGCCGCGGTGGTTCGCGGGATCGTTGCGTTGGCACGCGAAATCGGCATTCCGACCACGGCGGAAGGGATCGAGACGCAGGAACAGTTGGACTTCGTGCGGGTATGCGGTTGCACGCACGCTCAGGGCTTTCTGCTCGGTAAGCCCGTGCGGGGCAGCGAGATTGCGCGAATCGACGAACCGGTTGTCGCTCAGTTAGCGGATAAGGAATGAGCGACGTTTTGCGACCCGCTTGCCGTTCCGCATGCGTACGTTGCACGTTAACGCCGACACCCAGGCAGCCATGGAATCCACGTTGCAATTTCAACTCAGAATAACGGTTGCGTGCGGGCTCGCGGAGGCTTTGCGCACCGACCCAACGTACGCGTCGCACGCTGCGTTGCGTGATGTTCTGCACAAACACAACGCCACGTTGAAGTGTCAGTTCGATGCGTTCGCCGATTACGTCAGCGAGGCGGAGAAACTCGGCACGGAAAACTATCCGCTCTATCAGTGGACCCGCGAGACGATTGAGAATCCGCAGAAGAAGGCGAAATACCTTCAATCGTTCACGGTCTACGTGAACGGCGACGAGGTCTACGGCAAGCTCATTGCGGATGACATGGAGGCCGATCTGTTGAAGCTTGTCAGCGAAGACGGAATCAGTAGCGTCTCCAGGTTCGATACGAATCCTGCCAACAATCCTCAACCGCCGAAGCGATAGTGCGTCGCCGCCGACTTATCCGCCAATCGTCATGTTCAATTGACATTTGACGACAAGCCGCCGAGTTCGTGAGAGGATGCTAATTCACTTTTTTTCGAGGAGAGCGCCATGGGACTCTTGGACGAAGCAGGAAAGATTGCAGGGGCATTCGCCGCTGTTGAAGCAGCAGAAAAAGTGGATCCGGGCGCAGGCTTGCTGACGAAAGGCATCGCGGCTGTAGCCGGTTTCGAAGGCGCCGGTAAGCTGGAAGAAATGGTCGAAAAGAAAGACGACCAGACGCAAGACGCCGCAGCCGACACGCAAGGCACCGACGACACGGCTCCCCAAGCCTGAACGAACGCAGGTCGCCGGAAACATGAGTCCGTATGACGGATTCATGCTTCCGGCGGCTTCGCGATCAACGCATCACTTCGCATTACCTCGCATCACTTCACCCCGCCCTCGTGCGCGTCAAATCCCCTTTCACTTTCGTGACTGCGGCGCCGTAAATGTCGGTCATTCGTAAGCATTATTCGCCTGACATCGAAGCCACCTGTTCTGGCTCGCCATTCTCAATCGCACGCTGATTCACGGTACTTTTCGTATGACTGTTTTCATCCGGCTGTCATAGCTTCACGGCTAGGATCGCGGGTCACCTTCGTGGTGCACATTCAGCCGCATCCTTGCCGCCTACGCAGCCGCATGGTCTCTCCGCGTATTCGCCGGCATCCTTCCACCCCATAGAAAAATACCAGACATGTCGAACAAGAAAATCGCCAGTGCTGTGCCGTCCGAACAGGGCGCTTCCATCGTTTCGCGTCGCGGGTTTTTGAAGTTTGCCGGCGCCTCCAGCCTCGCTACCGCAGCGAGCACGTTCGCGTCGACGGCGCGTGCCGCGAGTAGCACGCCGGACGGCACGCCCGAACAGATCCACCTGACGTGGGGCAACGATCCGTCGAGCGAAGCCACCGTGTCGTGGGCGACGCTTGCGCAAGCGGTGAAGCCGCAAGTGCGTTTCGGCGCCGCGGGTGGCGCGAAGCACACGGTGCACGCTGTGCAAAGCACGTACACCGACGGCATCAACGGCGAAGTGGTGTTCGCGTATCACGCGCGTTTGCGTGACCTGAAGTCCGACATGAGTTACGAATACGAAGTCACCGCCGAGAACG
Organism: Paraburkholderia sp. BCC1876; assembly: GCF_902833695.1. Taxonomy (NCBI): domain Bacteria; kingdom Pseudomonadati; phylum Pseudomonadota; class Betaproteobacteria; order Burkholderiales; family Burkholderiaceae; genus Paraburkholderia; species Paraburkholderia sp. BCC1876. The sequence continues at coordinate 169,362 of NZ_CADFGI010000010.1, forward strand.
ACAGCAACGCGGCGCAGCCTTTCACGGCAAACTTTCGCACCGCGCCGCGCGGCCGCGCGGCGTTTCGCTGGACCAGCTACGGTGACCTCGCGACGCCCAATACCGGTTGGGTTTTGTCGTCGCCGCAAAGCCGTTTCGCGGTGCAAGCGGTCGAGCGTTTCGAGCCGCTGTTCCATCTGCTCAACGGCGACCTTTGCTACGCGAATCTGAACCCGATGCATCAGCCGGATGTATGGCGCGACTTCGGCAACAACTGCCAGACCTCGGCGGCCAATCGTCCGTGGATGCCGTGTCCCGGCAATCACGAACTCGAATTTCACAACGGCGAACAGGGCCTCGCGTCGTACCTCGCGCGCTATACGCTGCCGGACAATCACACGCGTTTTCAGGGGCGCTGGTACAGCTTCCGCGTGAGCTCGGTGCTGTTCATCTCGCTCGATGCGGACGATATCGTCTATCAGGACGCCGCCGCTTTCGTCGCCGGCCCGGCCCCGCTGGTGCCGGTGGCCAGCACCGGCAATCCGCCGATTCAACCGGGCACTTCGTTGTACGTACGCGGCTATAGCGACGGCGAGCAAACCCGCTGGCTTGAACGCGTCCTGCGCCATGCCGCGGAGGACAGCGAAGTCGACTGGATCGTCGTGCAGATGCATCAGGACGCGCTGAGTTCGTCGAAGACCGGCAACGGCTCGGACAAGGGTCTGCGCGAAGCGTGGCTGCCGCTGTTCGATCGCTACGGTGTGGACCTCGTGTTGTGCGGTCACGATCACGATTACGAGCGCAGCTACCCCGTGCGTGGTTGCAATCACAACAAAGGCACCGACATCGCCACGGGCCGTCCGGTCGATACGTTGCAGCCGAAGCCGGTGATGTCGGCGGTGTCGTCCGGTGCGTCGACGTTCGATACGAGCCACGGCACGATTCACCTGATTCTCGGCGGCGGCGGCACCAGCGCGCCGCTGGATGTGTACGGCGTGGACGCCGGCACGGGCATGCCGCAAGCGCGCCTGTTCACGCGGCCGAACCGTCCGGTTCCGGGCACGACGGCGGGCACATTCGTACGCGCCGGCGCGGATGCGGTTGAAGACGCGATCTGGTCCGCGCAGCGCGATACCGGCACGGGCTACGGGATCGCCGTGTTCGATCATGATCCGGGTGAGCACGGCGGCGAGACGACGATCACGATGAACTACTATCACGCGCCCGGCGCGGACCAGACGCCGACGCAAAACTATGAGCTGTTCGAGACGATCGAGTTGAAGAAGAAACGACGCGGATAAGGGCGGCAAAACGGCATAGATCTTTTGTTACACGTCTTACGGACGTGTGTTTAGGCGGTTACAAAAAGCTTTCAAATTGCCGGTTATACTCGGCGCCGTCCTAAACACAAAAGAGCTTTTTTATGCCGAAGAAACTCGTTCAGATGCTTGCTATTGCCGTGCTCAGCGCTGCGGCTTCTTTGCCGGCCATGGCCGGTGACATGAACAACGCCCTTGGCGGCGCGCTCGGTGGTGTCGCCGGCGCTGCCCTGGGCGGTGCGGTCGGCGGCAGTACCGGCGCTATTCTCGGTGGCGCGGTCGGCGGCGGCGCGGGCGGTGCGGTGACGTCGAACCGTCGTGAGCGCACGGGCGCGATTATCGGCGGCGCGCTGGGCGGCGGCGCGGGCACCGCGGCCGGCAATGCGATGGGCGGCCGCAGCGGTGGCCTCGTCGGTGCGGCGTTGGGCGGCGGCGCGGGGTCGGCGCTCGGCGGCAACATGTCGCGCTCCAATTCGTACTCGGACGACTATTCGCGCGGCTATCGGTCGGGCAAGCGGCATCATCGGCATCGTCACTACGATTAATGCGGTGAAGGGAACGCGGCGAGGTTCGCTCAGCGTCCTCGCCTGAGCGACAAATATGAGCGACAGGTGGCCTGATTCAGCATGTTGTTTGTCGGCGCGTTAAGCTCCTGGCAGTGGGACGATTCATGCGGCGAATGCCGCGAAGGCGTCTCGCGATTCAAGGCCACCCTTCAGGAGACGCAAAAAAATGCTACGCGTGTATTGCGCAGGTCCGCTCTTCAACGCGGCCGAACGCGCGGAAATGGATTCGATTGCTCACACGTTGGAAGCCGCCGGTTTCGCGACGTTTCTGCCGCATCGCGATGGTCTGGAATTCGCGCGACTCAAACCGGAACTCGAGAAGTTGGGCGCGTCGGTTGAAGAAGCCGCGCAGATTCTCGATCGCGCGATCTTCAGCCTGGATACGTATCAACTGCTCGAACGCTGCGATGTTGTTGTCGCGAATCTGAATGGCCGTGTTGCCGATGAAGGCACGGTGGTGGAAGCATCGCTCGCCTGGCATGCAGGCAAGCCGTTAGTGCTTTTCAAGGCCGACGCGCGCTCCATGCTCAGCGGTTCCGACAATCCGATGCTCAGCGGACTGGGCGATTTTCGAATCGTCGATCAGGTCGCGGCGCTTCCGCTGGCCATTCGGGAAAGCGTCGAACGAGATCACGCGCGCAGAGTGGAGAGGACGATGGCCGTCGGCGCCGGGATCGCGTCGCTGCGCGAGGGCGGCGACGATATGAGTTCGCTGGCGAAGACTTTGTTTAGCACCTTCAAAAACGCGTAGCGACATTCACGCCGGTGCGTTCCGCCGCTGGCCGATCTGGTGACGTCGACTCCGTGGCCAACCGGCGTATGCCCGCGGCACCCCGCTAGTCGAGTGCTAATCGGGCGGCAACACCAACGCTTCACACCCCGTATCCGTGACAAACGTCGCCAGCAGTTTCGCCGGATGAACCGGATCGGGATTCTCGGCAAACACATGAAGCGTGCCCGGCGGCTCGAACCACGTCTGTCCCACGGCGTAATTGATCGCCGCTCCGCCACCTAGTTGCGAGCGCACCGTTCCTTGCAGCACGACGGCCGTCACCGACCCCGGATGACGATGCGCCGGCGTGAACGCGAGCGGCGGATACTCAACGGTGATCGTCGTGATCGATTTGCCCGGCGCATTGGGTAGCGCCTCGCACGACAACACCTTGATAATCGACGCCGGCCGGCTCGCCGCATTGGCGTTCGCACTCGTATTCGGCGAACCGTTGGACAGCAGCGGACCGCTGCCCTGAGTACCGCCACAAAGCGTAGCGAACCAGTTGAACGCCGAGCGAGGCGCCGCCGGACCGAGCGACAGTACGGCCACGGCGAGCACGGCAAACAGCGCGGGCTTGCCGGCCGTCAGGTTCGCGCGATTCGGCCGACACGACAGCATGCGCGCGTTCATACACGTGCCACCTGACGCAGGCTCGCTTTCCAGCGCAACTCACGTTTTGCTTTCGCGCTGGTGACTTCCGCGTCGTCTTGCGCGATGTTGTACACACCTGCAGCGCCTTGTTGAAGCGCCAGCAAGGCCGCGTACGCAGCAGCCTCGACGTGTAGCGGGCTCGAACCCTTCGGCGCGTCTGCTCCAGTGCCAGGGCCGTAGATCTGTCCATATCGCAGCACCGTGCCATTCAACGACGCGGCTTCCAAAACCTGCTGCTCCAACGCCACGACGCCACGCACGCTGATACCGCGCGCGCCTTCCGCGTCGACGTCGAGCGGCGACGTTTCGTCGTACGGCGTAGCGCCTGGCCGATACGCCCACGCAATACTTTGCGCGATCAACCGGTTGCTGCCGGCCGCGATGGCGGCGGCAATCAGGTTGCGTGTGCCCTCGTCGCGTATCCGCGCGTTGTTCCGCACGGCCTCGGCCATCCGGGCGGGATCGAGTCCCGCAGGCAGATCCGTGAGTTGATGAATCACACTATGCGGCGCGATGGAACGTAGTGCGTCCCGCAGCGCACTCGCGTCGAATACATCGACGACGACCGGCACGACGCCTGCCGCTTCGAGTTGTTTCGCGCGCTCCGCCCGCCGCGTGCTGCCGAAAACCTTGTAGCCCGCCTCGATCAGCAGCGGCGTGAGCGCGGCGCCAATCGCGCCGGTTGCGCCCGCAACAAATATTTTGTGTGCCATTCCTCTTCTCTCCGGTAAGCGATAGCGAACGTCCGCGACGGCATGCCGTGCTTCCGATGAAGAGCAGAATAGGGCTGTTAATGGTCGCCGAAAAGGTCCATTATCGAGAAAATAACTAAGCCAATTTGACGGAGAAACCGGTGCGACGGGCAGAACAGATTGAACTCGCCTTAGCGCCGCGACCCGACGGCGTGTCGCGGCAGCGCTGGCTCTATGACGAACTGCGCGCCGCGATTCTGAGCGGCCGCTTGCCGCCGGGCGCGCGGCTGCCTTCCACTCGCGATCTCGCGGCGCGCTTCGAGCTGTCGCGCGGAACCGTGTTGGGTGCGTTCGCGCAACTCGACGCGGAAGGGTATCTGGCAGGCGCGGTAGGGCGTGGCAGTTTCGTCGCGGCTGAATTGCCGGATCGGCGCATCGACAGTGGCGATCGAGGCGAACCTACGTCGATCAAGAAGCGCGACGGCCGCTCATCGGTACGTGAACGCAAAAGCAACAGCAACAGCAAAAGCAAAGACGACGAGAGCGGCGCGCAGCGACCAGCCGTGGTGCTCTCAAAACGCGGACGCCTGCTCGCCCGCAGCGCCTTCCAACTCAGCGGCCGCTCGATCCCGGCACGCGCTTTCCGCGCGAGCCAGCCGGACCTCGACGCGTTTCCGTTCGATCTCTGGGCGCGCATTGCGGCCAAACGCGCGCGCCGCACTCAACGAGATCTGCTCGGCGATGGCGAAGCACAAGGCTACCGGCCGCTACGCGAAGCGATCGCCGGCTATGTGGGCATGTCGCGCGGCATCGCGTGTTCGGCGGATCACGTCGTGATGCTCGGCAGCGTTCAGCAGGCGATCGATCTCTCCGCGCGTCTGCTGCTCGATCCGGGCGACGCCGCGTGGATCGAAGATCCCGGCTACGTTGGCGCGCGCTTCGTGCTCGAGGCAGCGGGCGCGCGCGTGATCGGCGTGCCGGTCGACCCCAGCGGCCTCGATGTGGAATGGGCCCGCCGACACGCGCCCGACGCGCGCCTCGCATTCGTGACGGCCGGGCGGCAAGCGCCGATGGGGCCACCGCTCGCGCTCGAACGCCGGTTGTCGTTGCTCGAATGGGCGCGTGAACGTGGCGCGCTCATCATCGAAGACGACTACGACAGCGAATACCGTTTCGCGGGCAATCCGCTGGCGGCGTTGAAGAGCCTCGACGACGACGGCCACGTGATCTACTGCGGCACGTTCAGCAAGCTACTGTTTCCCGCGCTGCGAACCGCGTATGCGATCGTGCCCGACCGCCTCGTCGAGCCGTTCGTGGCCGCGTTGTCGTTGACCGCACGGCATGTGCCGCTGGATCAGCAATCGGTGCTGCACGAGTTCATCGCCGATGGCCATTTTGGCCGGCATATCCGGCGCATGCGCGTGCTTTACGGCGAGCGCGCTGAAGCGTTGACGGCCAACGTGACGCGATATCTTGCCGGCTTGCTGGAGGTGCCGCCGATCATTGCCGGACTCGACGCGCCGGCCTTCTTGCCGCGCGACACCGACGACAACGAAGTAGTGCGCCGCGCGGCGCTCGAAGGCATCGAAACGCGGGCGCTGTCGCGCCACGCGGTCGACCGACCAGCGCCGGCGGGGCTGGTCCTTGGGTTTGCGTCGGTCGGCGTCGACGATATCGCGTCAGGGGTGATCGCGTTGGCGCGCGCGCTGTCGTGATGCAAAGCCAGGCCGTGCGTCATTCATCGCGATGGTTCATGACGACGCACTCGAGATTGCCGGCGTTGGCGGCGGCCGCCATCGCCTCAGGCAATGCATTCAACGGATAGACGAGCGGGCGTAGCGGCGCAATGTCGAGCAGTCCGCTGCGGATCAGGTCCAGCAGACGCCGGTAGGCATCGCGTGGATACATGAACTGACCGAGGATCTCCCAGCCGTTCAACATCACTTCGGTGTACGGCACCGGCAACGGCACGTTCATGCTACCCATCACGACAAGGCGGCCGCCTCTCGACAGACTGCGCAGCGCGGCGAGCGTCATGTTCGGATCGCCCGCGTTGCCGACCATGTCGAACGCGAGTTGCGCACCGCCGCCGCAGGCGCGGCGAATCGCGTCGCGGTCCGCATCGACGTCGCCGGTTGCCGCGACTGTCGTGACGCGCCCCGCAGGGGCGAGTTGCGCTACGGCTTCGAGCGCACGCGGATTGCGCCCGAGCGCCACGACGCGTGCCGCGCCCATCGCCAGGGCGACCATGATCGCCGCTGTGCCGTAGGCGCCCGTCGCGCCCGAGACGACCACGGTCTCGCCGGCAGCGAGCCTACCGCGCAACAGTCCACCGAATGGCACGATGCAGCGCGTCGTCATGGCGAGCTGGATGGCGCTCAGTGGCGCCAGGTCGTCCGCGGGCGTCACGGCGCTGGCGGGAAACGACGCGTACTCGGCCAGCGTGCCATCCGGCCAGTCCGACTGCAGCGGGCCCGAGTCGGCACTGATGGCCGTGATGCCGAGCAGCATCTCCGCGGGCGTCGCGACGTTCTCCTGCGCAACGAAATGGGACGACAACACCACCCGCTGACCGGGCTTCAGATGCCAGACGTCCGGGCCCACTGCGTGAACGAAACCGATACCGTTGCCGCCGGGAATGAACGGACGATCCGGCGTTTGATAGATCGGCAGTTTGCCGTCAACGTAGTCTTTCATATACGACAGCAATGACGACGTTTCGACGCGCACCACGACGCCACCCGCGCGCGGTTCGGGAATGGGCAGGTCGATCAGGCTGAGTGTTCCACCGAGACGTTCGAGTTGCCAGGCTTTCATGCGAGTGCTCCTTGATGAAGTTCAGGTAACGACGCGGATGGCGCCGTGAAAGTGAGCTCATGATCGCGCTGGCCTTCGTTGCTGGCTATAATCAAAACGGTCTGATTCTTATTCGATCGTACATTTATGGATGCTCTATCCGACGTACTCTCGATGCTGCGCGTGAGCAGTATCCTGACATCGCGATTCGAGGGACGAGGCGCATGGAGCTTCCGGTTCCCTTCGTATCAGCACATCAAATTCGGCGGCATGCTCGAAGGGCGCTCCTTTCTGTGGATCGAAGGGAGTGCGGAGCCGGTTGTGCTCGAACGCGGCGACTTCTACATGCTCACCGACGGTCAGCCGTTCTATTCCGCCAGCGACCCAAACCGACCCGCGCTCGACGGTCCCACCGCGTTTCAGCCGATTCGCAGCAGCAATGGCGTGGTGCGTTTTCAGGGCGAGGGCGATAACGAAAGCGTTAGTCTCGCGAGCGGTCGCTTCACGTTCGAGAACGACGTCAGCGATCTGTTGCTGCGACACTTGCCGCCGCTGATTCATCTGCGCGCGTCGGACGTCGGCACGCATGCGTTATCGCGTGTGCTCGATCTGCTCAACTGGGAGACGGACGACTTGCATGTCGGTGCGGACGTGGCGCGCAGCGGTCTGGCGGCGCTCGTGCTGGTTCACGTGTTGCGCGCTTATCTGGCGTCGGCGCGCGAGCCCGAAGGTTGGCTCGGCGCGCTGGCCGATCCGAAGATAGGCGGCGCGCTGTCGATGATGCATGCGCAGCCCGGCGAGCGCTGGACGGTGGAGAGTCTGGCGTCGGCGGTCGGGATGTCGCGAACGGCATTCGCGCAGCGGTTTCGGAGTCAGGTGGGGACTGCGCCGGTCGAATATCTCGCGCAGTGGCGTATGACGATCGCGCGTTCCGCGCTCAAGCATTCCGACGAATCGTTGACGGGGATCGCTTCACGAATCGGCTACCAGTCGGATACGGCTTTTAGTATCGCGTTCAAGCGGTACACGGGGGTGAGTCCGGGGAGATTTCGGGTGAATGCGCAGTCGGCGGAGGGGCGGGTGGGAGAGTCGGCGCTGGAACACTAAGAGCTTTTCCGACCTAATAACACGGCAACAATGTATTGGACGCACGCAACGCGCCGCTGCATCCTTCCGGCATGAGTTCGAACCCGTAGGTTGACGGTACGGAACGTGAGGAAGGAAAACAATGACAAACGAGAGACTGGCCGGCATTGGCTATGGATTGATTGCGGCCGTGATCTGGGGAGGGTTTCCAGTCGTGACGCGTCTTGGCGTCACGCATTCGACGCTGGATTCCTATGACATCGTTTTCGTCCGTTTCATCGTTTCCGGCATTCTGCTATTACCGGTATTGCTACGCGGCAAGCTCAACGGACTCGGCCTTGTCCCCGCACTGGTGATGGTCGTCGGCGTGGGCGCGCCTTATATCCTGCTAGTCGCTACTGGGTTGAGCCGCGCGCCGGTCGGCTATTTCGCGCTGACGCCCGGCAGCATGATTGCATTCACGGCCATTCTCGGCAGGTTCGTGATCAAGGACACGCTTTCCACCGCACAGAAAATCGGCATTCTGACCGTATTGTTCGGCATGGGCATGGCCGCGTTCGATGTACTGTCCAACACGGGCGGCGCGTTTTCCATCACGCTATTCGTTTTGGGCGGACTGCTCTGGGCGATCTATAACGTCACCACGAAGCGATATGCCGTCAGCGCAATTCGCGCGACGGCAATCGTATCGGTCGGCTCAGCGCTTTTCTATAGTCCGTTCTATGTGTTGAGCCGGGGTTTATCGCCGCTCCTGCATGCGCCGATCGCCGCCGTCGCTATTCAGGCGGTTTATCAAGGTGTGCTGGTGTCGATACTGGGGCTTTACTTCTTCAGCAAAGCCGTCTCGATCCTGGGACCGGCTATTGGCGCGACGTTCGCCGCGCTGGTGCCGCCCCTCGCCACGATTGAGGCCGCACTACTGTTGAAAGAGCAGCCTCATTCGCTCACGCTGGCTGGTATTGCGGTCGTGACGATAGGGATGGTCGCGAGTCTCGTCAAACGTTGGGATCGCCCGCCACGAGCGGCGTCGGTTTAATGCGTTGCTTTTTGCTTGCCGTACTCGGTGCGGTGTAGTTGGCAGAGAAGTTATCGAGTGCAGCGGGAAGTTCTCTTTCCAGCACGGTCATGATGGTGCGTGTTCTTGACGGAATAGGGCGCGCGCACAGCGCATTCAATTCAAAACCCGGCACGGTATATCGAGGTAGCAGCCGAATCAAACGACCGCTCTCAATTGCCTCGGCGCAGACGGGTTCCTGAAGCACCCCGATACCCGCACCCGCCAACAACAACTCGTAAACCGGCCGCCAATGGCTCACGCTAAGCGCCGGCGAAACCGGCGCGGAGATCAGTGCCTTCTGTTCATCGAACAGCCTCAGCATGCCGTCGCCGAATAGACCCATCACGCGAATGAATGGATGCGCGATCAGTTCATCGGGATGATCCGGCAGGCCGCATCGTTCTAGATAGGCAGGGGCCGCCACCAGTACACGCCGAACATGTCCCAGTGGACGAGCGATAAAACTCCCTTCGCCCAGTTGTCCCAGCCGCAACGAAATATCCACGCCCTCGGTGACGGGGTCGACCATCTGGTCGTTCAGTATCAGATCGATGTTGAGTTGCGGATGCTGCTCACGAATACCCAGCAAAATGCGCGGCAATACGATTTCGCCGAGACCTTGCGGCGCCGCGATACGTAACACGCCACGCAGCGTGGGATCCTGTTGCGACACGGCGGCGCAGGCTTCGTCGGCTGCGTCGATCACCTGCTTGCAGCGTTCGTAAAAGAGCTTGCCCTCATCCGTGCATGAGACGACACGTGTGCTACGGCGAAGCAGTTTGACGCCGAGATGTTGTTCCAGCCGTTCAATACGTTCGCTAACGGCCGGTTGACCAATGGCGAGGTCGCGCGCGGCCCTCGACATATTGCCGCGTTCCACTACCCGCACATAGATTCGCATTGCCGCCAGTAGGTCCATGCGCCGTATCGTATCAGTTCCACCAATAGCTGTTATCGGCTGCGGAGACCTACCGGCAGGGTGAGTGTGAACGTTACCGTTGCGGGCATCGAGTCATTGCCTAAGGAGCGCGAATGTCCCTGTCCAGATCGAAACTCAACCTCAAGCTTCTCGGCCCGTGTCTGCTCGCCATCGCGATCGATGCAATGGGATTCGGCCTCGTCTATCCGATGATGTCGGCGATATTCAACGATCCGCAGGCCGGTATTCTGGCGACCGATGCTACGCCGCAGCTCCGCAACTTTTACCTCGGGCTGGGTTACGGCATTTATCCGTTCTTTATGTTCTTCGGCTCGTCGCTGATGGGCAATTTATCGGATGGGTATGGCCGACGGAAGATCCTGTTGTTGTGCATTGCCGGGCTATCGGCCAGCTACTTTCTCATGGCGCTCGGTGTGTTTCAGGCTAGCGTCTGGTTGCTGCTCGTTGGGCGCGGTTTGAGCGGTCTGATGGCGGGCTGCCAGGGCATTGCGCAAGCGGCGATCACCGACATGAGTACGCCCGACAACAAGGCTTACAACATGAGCATCATGTCGCTGGCGTTTAGCGCCGGTGTGATCGTTGGCCCGGTGCTCGGCGGCGTCACGTCGGATCGAACCATCGCGCCGATATTCAACTATGGAACCCCCTTCCTGCTGGTCGGCGCGCTATCGGCCGCGTGCGCAATCTGGACCGCATGCTCGTATCGCGACACGGCGCAGGCAGTGGGCGCGACCCGCATCGATCTGTTGCTGCCGCTGCGTATCGTCTATCAGGCGGCAATGCACAAAGAGGTGGCGTTTCTGTCGGTCGTCTTCTTTCTGATGCAGGTGGGGTATGGGCTGTATTTGCAGACCATCATGCTGTTGCTGCAAACGAAATTCCACTATTCGAGCTCGCAACTCGGCCTGTTCAGCGGCTTGATCGGTGTGTGCTTCGTTTTGGGTCTGCTGTTCGTCGTGCGGCTCATGCTCCGGGTCTGGGGCGTGGTCGACATTGCAAAGACCGGCTTATTGATCGCCGGCGTGTGTCAGATCCTGTCCGCGCTATTTCCGCAGGAGATCGTGTTGTGGTGTCTCGCCACGCTAGTCGGCTGTTTCGACATGGTGGCGTACACAACGATGTACACCGCTTACTCCGACGCCGTCAGCGAACAACGGCAAGGCTGGGCACTCGGTATTGCCGGATCGGTAATGGCGGTGGCGTGGGTGGTCACCGGGCTGCTGACGAATTTGCTGCCGCTATTCGGAGAGACCGGCCTGCTTCTTGTCGGCGGCGTGAGCTTCGTGATCAGCTTCCTGATGATGAGCGCTTACGGCCGCCGCTCAAGTACGGCGCGCCGTGCGGGCGCCAGCCTTTAATTTCCGCAAGCTCATTGCACGGCGCCGCGCGCGGCTGCCGCCTTTACAGCGGAGGACGCTCCAGTTCCAGCCAGCGCTGCACCGACGGACGTTGCCACTGCCGCGTAGCGTAGTCGGCCAATTTCTCGGGCACTGCGTCGCCGTTCAGCACGAGGCGATTCAGCATCAACGCAAGATCCAGATCGGCAATGCACCACTCGCCGAACAGATTCGGTGAATCGCTGGAGAGCAACGTCTCGGCCAAGGAGAACAACTTTTGAGCGGCGGCATTGGCCGAAGCGGACAGCGGCGCGCCCGGCGCGCGATAGAACACGACCTCCGTGGAGCGCTCCTGTCGGATCGGCATCAGATCACTGCGAAGCCACGCCTGTACCTGGCGCGCTCGCGCTTTGTGAATACGCGCTTGCGGATAGACGGGCGTTTCGGGAAACGCCTCGTCGAGATATTCAGTGATCGCCGACGACTCCGACAGAGCAAAGTCGCCGTGTATCAATGTGGGAACGCGCTGCGTCAATGATTGGGCGGCATAGCCCGCTTCATGATTCGCGTTATTGGCGAGATCGATCGTGGAAAGCTCGAACGGCAAACGCTTCTCGTGAAGCGTTACGAAAACCGACATGGCATAAGGGCTGATAAATTGCGCGTCGGTGTAAAGATGAAGAAGACCTTCTGGCAAAACACTCTCCTTGGGCGTTGAATGGAGCTGTTACCGGTAGAACACGTAGTCGGCAAGATAGGGCGAGCTTCCGATCTGATGCTCCGTCGAACACGATGCTTGTGGCGCCAAGCCGCCGACAGTGTGCAGACGTTGCACGTAGCGGACATCCGCAAGTGTGCCGCTGGTGCCCGTGCCATGCGTTTCAAGCAGCAGTTGGGGAATGCTTGCCGGCGTTTCGCTCGGTTGCTGTGCAAGCACATGACCCACGATTTTGCTGCCGTCTTCCGCTTCCCACGATGGGCCCGCGCCGTGACGAACCGCCGCATGACCACTCGTATCGAACAGCATGGCTTGCGGACTCTTGAACACCCATCCCAGACGATGCTGCGCGTCGAACTCGCACGAATAGTTCTGCACGCCGGCCGCGGCCAATGTCATGGCTCGCGTACCTTGCGGCGGCGTAATGGAAGTATTGGCATTGGAAGAACGGGAGGAAGAACTGACAGGAGCGGACGGTGGTGTCGCGCACGCGGCTAACACAGATAGCATGGCGATTGCCAGGGACGGCTTCAGGAAACGCTGGAACATGGGTCTCACCTTGATGACGGGATGACGTGCAACGCGGAAGGACGGCCTGGCGGAGAAGCGGCCAGGCGAATTCGATAGTCCAGATAGTACGCGATGACAGGATATCCGCGTTGAGCGCGTGCTGTGCCACGAGTCTGCGCGACTCGAGTTCTTCAAGGTCGAGGGGCCGACCGACGGCTGATGACCAGCGTGCCGGTGCGGCTGAATTCTCAATGCCGCGAATGTGCGGCGTTACGTCTCTATGTCGATACCGATCTCCCAGCGGAAATAACCGCGCACCTTCTCATCGTTGCCGACCACGATGAAATCCGCCGCACACGTCGTGCTACCTGTCGCCAGTACTTCGCTGCGCCAGTAATGCCCGCCAATCTGCTGGGTTTTCGGCTGCAGCAGGTCGTCCGGATTCGGTACGGACAGCGTTGCATGGTGTGCCACGGCCTCCAGCGGAGTAATAACGCCCTCATCCGCCAAAGCGAAACGGTAAAAGACAACGCTTTCTTCGGCTCTCAACGACATCGCGCTCTCGCGCAGATGCAACTCATCTCCCGCGCTGAGTCTGGCCGCTATCCGGCTGTCGTTACGACCGATCTGTTGCGCGTCGCCGGCGTTCATCACATAGACGTGCCGGCCGTCGATCGGTGTGGGCGCGTCGGCATCGAGGCTGGCGTCGGGATGCGCTGCGAGCAGCGTAGCGGCGTCGACGATGACGAGTACATCGTCATGCTGACCTGGCATGGGCACTCTCCGGCGTGACAAGAGAAGAAAGCGGGCGATCGCCGTGCAGCAATCGCCCGCCCGTCAGCATCAGTTGTGGATCGAGATAAACGGATCCCACGAGAAGCAGCCGTTGGACTGGCAATTACGGTCGATAATCTGGAAGTTGAAGTGGTAAGTCACGCGGCCCTCCTTCAGCATTTCCGACGACCAGTAATAATTCGCCACCTTCTGGCAAGTCGGCGTGGCCGGCGAGCTCGTGTTCGGCACCGGAATCGAGGCTTCCGCCATGCGCGGCGTCGGCGTCGAGATCAGCTCGTTGCCCACGTTGCCGATGAAGCGATAGAAAATCGCCTGCGTCTCGAAGCCCAGCGAGAGGCTCGTTTCGCGCCACCGGATCAGATCGCCCACCTGTGCCTTGATGTCGAGTTCGCCGCCTGCCTGGCCCGAGATCACGTTGTCCTGATTGGTGATCATATAGACATAGCGCGCATCGATCTGCGTCGGAGCGTTAGGGTTCTTACTGGGGTTCGGGTACTTCTGCAGAATCGTCGCTGTATCGAATGAGACGAGCACATCGGTCACGCGTGACATAGGAACTCCTAATTAATGTAGAGGGTCTTGCCGCAGCACGAACTTGCATCGCACGGCCGCCAGTGCATGAAAATCATGCGTACCGGGACGTTGTCGCGGCAGGGTCCGGGCGAACCGCAGTCGAAATATAGGTCGCACCTGCCGGGCTACGTAGCTGCCAAAATAGAGAGGTACGCGAGAAGCGGAAAAGGCCTATGGGAAATCTCTCGCATATTCAACATAACGGCATCGCCATGTTTGAAACCGATGTTCGCTGGTCCAGAGATTTATCTTTCAGGCGATCACACGATCAGGCGACGACGGCACCCGATAGGCCCGCGAGCGTTTCCATCTTTCGTTTTCGTTACGCGCTGATGCGGCTCAGCGGTTTGAGACCTGCACTTCGCGCCGCGTAGGTTCATTTCGCGACATGCAGGCGCCGTTCGTCGCAACGCGATGGCGTGAGACCGGTATGTTCGCGAAGATGGCGTCACAGCAGGTTTAATCCACAGATAGCGGGACGCCAACATGCCATCGACGAACTTTCCGTGTACCACGCGACGAACAAGATTCGTCGGTATGGCGGGAAATGTGATAAGCATCGACCTGTTATCTGAGTTATTGATCAACCCCCGGATTCGATACTGCGCAATGAACCTACTTCCGACCCCACCCCGATGGCTGCTGCGAACGCTTCGGGTGACGATTCCGACCACCGTCGGCAGCGCGTGGCTGTACAGCACGATCTACGAGGAGTCGTTCATGAAAGATCTGATGTACGCCTTTCTCGTCGTGTCGTTCACTCAGGCGCTGATTGTCGCGGGACGTCACGGGCTGTCCTACTGGCTGCGTAAGCGCTTTCCCGAGAACCTCGACGCGAAGCGGAACTGGCCGGGCTGGGGATTGATGGCGCCGTGGATCGTCGGTTCGCTGATCGTGGGGTACTTTGCGGGCGTCGCTCTCGGCGATCTGCTCACGGGCACGCATCGCGAGCCTCTGATCATCGCGGCGGACACGCGCATGGTTCTTCTCAGCATTGTCGTGGCACTGGTCCCGGCCATCGGCATTAACTACTTTCTTTATGCACGTGCTCGCATGGCTGCCATGGAAACCCGTACACAAGCGGCACTGCGCACAGCGGCGGAAAATCGCCTGAAGTTGCTGGAGTCGCAACTCGAGCCGCATATGTTGTTCAACACGCTGGCTAATCTGCGTGTGCTGATCGGCCACGACGCACCGCGTGCGCAAGGCATGCTCGATCATTTGATCGCTTATTTGCGGGCTACGCTCGAGGCGTCGCGTACCGGACTGCATCCGCTTTCAACCGAATTCGAGCGCATTGCCGACTACCTCGCGTTGATGCAGATCCGGATGGGCTCAAGGCTGCAAATACGGCTTGAACTGCCGGCGGAACTCGCCACGCTGCCATTGCCGCCATTGCTCCTGCAACCGTTGGTCGAAAATGCGATCAAGCACGGGTTGGAGCCGAAGGTGAAAGGTGGCCGGGTCGAAGTAACGGCCATGCTTGAAGGTGGGTTGCTGATACTCACCGTGCGCGACACCGGAGTTGGACTCGACGCGCTGCCGGAGCACGGCGCCCGCTTCGGTCTGCAACAGGTCCGCGAGCGCCTCGAAGCACTCTACGGCCACGCCGGCCACATCGAACTGATTCCCGCAACGGACAAGGAAGGGGGCGCTCTCGTGACCGTCACGCTTCCGTATCAACGGTAAACCATCATGAAGACGACAGCTTTAATTGCGGAAGACGAGGCGTTGCTGGCCGCCAACCTGCAAGCCGAATTGCTCAGGCTGTGGCCTGATCTGGAGATCGTCGCCAGTGTCGGCGACGGCGAAACGGCGACGGAGCAGGCGCTAAGTTTGCAGCCGGATATTCTGTTCCTCGATATCCGCATGCCGGGTATGACGGGTTTGGAGTGCGCCGAGGCGCTGACCGAAGACTGGCCCGACGACGGCAAGCGCTTTCCGCTGATCGTGTTCGTGACCGCCTACGACCAATATGCGCTGCAGGCATTCGAACGCTCGGCCTTTGATTATGTGCTGAAGCCGGTGCAGACCGAGCGCCTCGCCAAAACCTGCGCACGTCTGCAAGAGCGCCTGCAAGACCGCCAACCGCCACAAGCGGCGGTCGCTTCGCTGAATACCGTTGTCGATCAGATGCGCGAACTGCTGGCCGGCGGTCAACCGGGACCGTCGCGCAGAATGCCGGCCGCGGCGCCGCTGCGAGTGATTCAGGCGAGCGCCGGGAATACGATCACGATGGTCCCGATCGACGACATTCTCTTCTTCGAAGCTGCCGATAAATACATTCGTGTCGTGACCGCTGAACGCGAGCATCTGATCCGCGTGTCGTTGCGCGAACTGTTGCCGCAACTCGATCCGCAGCGATTCTGGCAGATCCACCGTGGCGCCGTGGTGCGCTGCGAGGCTATCGAGACCGCCCAGCGGGACGAGGCGGGGAAATTGACGCTAACCCTGCGCGGCAATCCGACCCGGCTGGTTGTTAGTCGCCTGTACACCCACCTGTTCAGGGGAATGTAAGGTTCGGGTCATTTCGTCGGCAAGAAAATAATTGGAATAAGCAGCGATTCGATGTGTTTGCCCTTGTATGGACGGCGGCAAACACAAGCGCCGCGAACGAAGGCACCAGGGCAGAGACGGTGCCTTCGCCTCGCAAGCAGTACGCAGCGGTAAGCGGGCGAGGAGGTATTTTCAAGCACGCAGATAGGACTCTTCAATCTCAAACTAGTTAGGCATACAGATGAAAGCAAAACTCTTTATCGTTCTCGCGCTGGTCTTCGCTGCTTCGGCTGGCGTCATGACGCCAGCTTCCGCGAAGGAAGTCGCCCACACAAAAACGCAGCAGTGTGTCGGCCCCGCAGGTTACTGCACGCCGTACTTCGGTAGCTAACGTATCAACTTCATTCGGGCAATCGTTGCCCTCTAATTCACCAAGTCATAAAGGAAACTGAATCATGAAAAACGTTCTCGTTTGTTTCGCTCTCGCCGCTGGCGCATTGGCTACCCCTGTTCTCAGCTTCGCACAATCGAATGCGCCGGTGACGCGCGCTGAAGTGCGCGCCGACCTGGTACGTGTCGAACAGGCTGGCTACAACCCGTCAACGAGCGACGACGCCACCTACCCCGCCGACATTCAGGCAGCCGAAGCGAAGGTTGCCGCGCAAGACCCGCAGCAAGCGACGCAATCGTCGTATGGCGGTGTGGCTCAGAACGGCAGCTCGTCGTCCGGCCGTCCGGTACATACGACGATGAACGCGGGTTGTGTCGGGCCGGTCAGCTACTGCAATCTGTACTTCGGTAGCTGAATAGTGCGCACACAGGATCCTGCGACGTAGCCCGGATAAGCAACCTGGGTAAGCAGGATCCCACAATGTGTCATTCGCTACGCCGTTACGTAGTTCCAAAGCTTTAATCCAAGTTATCTCGCATAACATTCGTCAGACATATAAAGATCCTGTATCGACTGCCGATATAGCGACTGACAAAGCGGATGTCGGCCGGACGTCCTCTATCCCATACCAGGAAATAAGGCCCGCTCGATATGACCACGTTGTCGCCGTTGAATGCACTGCCAGCACTTACAGTGACGCCGTTATCGAATGCGACCGCTAGCGTGGCCTCCGTGAGCGCGACGGCTTCGCAGGAATCGGTCATGACCTCCGCGTCGACCATCGTGACGATCCCGTCGATGATTGGCGTCGATGCACCTGTGGTCTATACGCCAGAGGGCAAACTCGCGAACGCTGCGTCAACGGTCACATGGGCTCAAAACAGCTCGGATGCCGTGACCTTGGCGATGGCGGGCAATGACATGTCGCAGTCCATTTCCGGTCAGTTCTATGGCTTGGGCAGTGCGCTGCTGGATCGCTTCAAGACGACGGGCAGCGACTTCTCGCAATCGGTCAATGTCGCGTCGACAGGCGGGATCGCTGGCCTGGATCAATCGACACAGGGTCCGCAAGGCGATATCAAACTGACGGTTAAGACCGCAAGCGGCGTCGAAGTGGATATCGCACTGGATAGCGGCGGCGGCACACTCGCGGTCAGCATGCACAGCAGCGGCAAGCTCAGCGATGCCGAGCGCAGCGCATTGGCCAAAATGGCCGATGGTTTTCAGCAGGCTATCAACGGCCTGAGCGCCGTACCGCCCACGATCGACCTTAGTGGTTTGATGGACACGGACCCGTCGGTGTTGTCATCGGTGAAGTTGCAGTTCAATGTCACCAACGACGGGCCAAACAATCTGGCGGTCGATTTCTCTACCAGCAGCACCGCCAGAACCCTGAGTATCTCGGGCGCGGCGGGCAAGATGAACGTCGACGTCGATACCAGCAATTCCGCGCTGTGGGGCTCGGACGCGCAGCGCAGCCAGGCCATTGCAAGCTATCTGAAGCAGATCGACAATGCCACCGCACGCGGTCACGGCAACGCGGCGTTGATGAGCATGTTCAAAGACGCGTTCTCGCAAATGAACAGCAGTGACGGAACACCGTCGCAACAACTCGCCGGCACGGCCTACGCGCCCTGGCTCGCGCAGTCGGACCACGCGATGCTGACAGGCCTCGCCGATTTCAGCGCTTCGGTTACCGAAACGCCGGTGTCGTCGAATCCGTTCCGTTTGGGCGAGGTCGATGCATTCGCGTATCAGCTATCGCAAAGCACCAGCAGCGAAGGCAATTTTCTGAAGGGCACGATCTCGCAAACTCAGCAATCGCATCTGAGCGCGAGCTATCACCAGGCGCTCGCGGGAACCGGTGCGCCGGTGCTCAACACGTCGAAGACCTCGCAGAACTATGACTACATGCAGATCAACGACGACGCCGACAGCACCACCCAGATCGCCACTGAAAAGGGCAAGTTGCTGAGCGCGTCATTGAATCAGTCGTCGAGTCAATCGACGCGTCAATCCGAATACGTGCGGGGCGTTCTGGTTTCCGATGTGACCACACCTTCCAGTTCATCGCAGTCGAAAGATCTGCTGGCGCTGTTGAAGCCGCTATTCGAAAACGGCCAGGCGGAACGAAATAGCGACGCGTGGCAGCAGGCTTTAGCCGGCATCCACAGCATGGTTCTGCTGGGCGCGACGACGTCGTAAATTACGCTTGAAAAATAACGGGCGTGTGTGACAAATTCAAGTCAGTACATGGCCGCCGCGACGAACGCGCATTCCTGCTAACGCGCCGCGCGCTCAACGCTGCCGGTGTTGAATGGTGTGCTCTCCCTTTTTGCCTTCGATCGGACACTTTTCCGACACGCGTGTGTCGTAAGGTTCTACGTTTGCAACGGATATCGTTGCCTGCCAGATTCCCGACCGATCAGTTTGAAAGAGGCGCACATGCCGGCAAAACGCGAGTCGAAGAAGAGCGAAACGAAAGACAGCGGCAAGAAAGCGAAGCGAAAGGAGGCGCGCGAAGGCAAGGCGGCGGCTGCCGTGCCTGTGCCTCAGCCGGGCAATGCCGATGCATCCTCCGTCGCGCTGCGCGATCGCGCGCTGACGCATCCCGTGTTCGCGCAGCCGCAACCGACCGCCGACCCGACTGTGTTCCGCGTTTCTCATCCATCGGACGACGCGGCGTACAAAGAGATTGATAAACTCAACGCCGAGCACAAGCTCTTTCCGCTGCCGTTTCCCGCGCCGCGCGGTGGCGTCGAACCGCAACTGTCGCTCGCCGAGGTGTTTGGCGGTAATACCGGCGCGGTCGATACCGTAACGGCGTCGGGACAGCTCGTCTTTCACGCACTCGGTGATTGCGGCAACACAACGGGACCCGCCACGCAGAATGAAGTCGCCGACAAGATGACGGCCGACTTCGCCGAGCCGAACGCTGCGGAGGTCCCGCAGTTCGCGCTGTTACTCGGCGATGTGGTCTACAGCTTCGGCGAGAGCAAGTACTACTACGATCAGTTTTATGAGCCCTATCGAAACTATCCCGCACCGATTCTGGCATGCGCGGGCAATCACGACGGCATGGTCTCGCCCGAGGCGCATGCAAAGAGTCTCGCGGCATTTCTGCGCAACTTCTGCGCGGAAGACTTCGTTGTGACGCCGGAGGCCGGTGGTCTGTCGCGTACCGCGCAGATTCAGCCCGGCGTGTTCTTTACGTTCGAGGCGCCGTTCGTGCGCGTGCTGGTGATCTACAGCAATACGCTCGAAGACCCGGGTGTGATTTCGGATCCGCACATTGGGCGCAGTCAGCTCGACTACCTCGACGCCGCGCTCAAACGCGTGAAAGCGGAAAAATTCACGGGTGCGTTGTTGATTGCCGATCATCATCCGCCCTATTGCGCGGGCGGCCACGGCTCGAGTACCGCGATGCTGCAACAGATCGATGAGGTCTGTGAAGCCAATGGCGTTTGGCCGCATGCGTTTCTTTCCGGGCATGCGCATAACTATCAGCGCCTCACACGGACCCGTCGCGCGGATGGCACGCAGATTCCCTATATTGTGTGCGGTAACGGGGGCCATGGCCTGATCAAACTGGCGCCGAGTGGCACTGCACCGATTCGCGCGCCGCAGATTTTGCAGGCGGCATCGGCGAAAAACGACGTGGTGGTGCTCGAGAATTACGACGACACCAACTACGGTTATCTGCGGCTCGTCGTTACCGCTTCACAACTGCGCATTGAATACCATTCGGCGTCGGATGGCCTTACCGCGAAAGCGCCGAACGACTACGTCGCGGTCGACCTCGGCGAGCGCAAGATCGCGCATTTCGTCGCGGTGGATATGGGCCGCCCGGGCGCCGCGAAAGCGGCCCGCGCGATGCTGAAGCGCTGAAGCATGGGTGCTCGTAGCCGGCCGCGCCGGATCGCTCGCGTAATAAACGCTATTCATCCAATGGCGTTGCCACGGACGCTCTCTTGACGAAGCCGCTCGCATTCGGTGTGACCGTACTTCTTGCCATAGTGGGCGTCGTGTTTGCGATTGGTGCGCCGTTCCTGCTGGGTGTTCATGCGACGTTGGCCGGACTTCAGTCGGCGTCGACCCGTTTGATCGTTATGCTGGCCGCGAGCGCATTCGTGAGTGCCGCCGCCAAGGCCGGCAAACAGCAGTTGATGCAAACGGCTCTGGGTCTTCGCATACGATTCCGGCGCACGCTCGCCATTACCTTTATTACCGACGCGGCGTTTCTCAGTTCTCCGTTCGGCGCAGCGGGATATGGCGTAAATCTCGGCCTGTTGCAACGCGCTGGCGCTTCGTGGACGCAGGCCACTACCGTAGTGAGTGGCGATCAGGCGCTCGACCTCGCGTTCTTCACCGTCGCGGTGCCCGTTTCGTTCGTGTCGTGCATTGGCCTGATTGCCGGGTTGATTACGCCGAAGTCCTTGCATATCGTGGCGGGCGCATCGATCGGGGCTATTGCGGTGGCCTGCGTAATCTGGACGTGCCGGCGAAAACTCGCGGAGAGTGCGGGCGGCGCGATCAGGCGTGTTGGTATGCCGAGCTGGCCGCCTGCGCGATGGACGGCTTTCGTCGCCAATGTGCGCGATGAATGGCGGCATCTGCTATCGGGGTCGCGCTGGCGGCTCGGTGCCTTGCTTCTTCTGACAACGACGCAATGGCTGCTGCGTTACGGCGCATTGTGGTTCATTCTGCTCGAACAGGGTTATTCGTTGCCGCCGGGTTTCGTCGTGGCCGTTCAGGCGCTGGTTTTGCACGCGGCGCTGTGGACCGGTATTCCGGCCGGTGGAGGTGGCGGCGACCTCGGTCTCGCCGCCGCATTCGGCGCGTGGGTGCCGCATGCCGCGGTTGGGGCGGCACTCATACTGTGGCGTTTCGCGACGCTGTTCTGTCCTCTCGTGCTGGGCGCCATCGGCATGCTTGCCCTGGCGCTGGCACGTGTTAATAGACGGAGTTGAACGTCACGCGGCGTTTCGGAGAAGCGGCATGCCGTAGAGAATCCGCAGACTACTGCGAACTATCCGGCGTTCCTTTCATGCGTGTCGCGAAAGAAGCTCGTCCGTGGCGGATTCGCAGTTGTAGCAATCGAACCGTCTGCGTGATCAATGCGAGCGGATAAACCGCTTTCAGCAGGTCGGCGATCATTCGCCATTCGGCGCGAACACCACGCCAGTAGCCGAGCTTTTCGGTCTTGCGGGCCTGGGTCACATGGGGCCAGTGCGTCACCGCGATTCGCAGACGCCGCTCTATGATCAGGCGGTTCATGAATACTTCGATGCCGAAGCGTGGGAGCGCCTGAATCTGTTCGAGGGCCGCATGCAGCAAGGCCTTTTTAACGACACGTTCCCCTGAAACGAAATCGAGCCCGATAGCGCGAAACAGCGTCAGGCTGTTTTGCCGCAGGCTGATGCTGACATCCGCACGCCCTTTGAGCACGGGCGCCGCCAGTGCGCTGATATGCTCGGCGGCGAGGCCTTTCAGATCGGCATCGAGCAGCATGAGCAGGTCGCCTTGCGCCGCGGCGATACCGTCCACCATTGCCGCGCTCTTGCCGCCATTCACGCCGCGCATGATCAGACGCACAGAGGGAAACTGTTTGACGATATCCGCCGTGCCGTCGTCGGAACCGTCGTCGACGACAATGACTTCGCCCAACGCAGGATGGACCGCGGCCACGGCGAGTACCTTTGCAATCCGTGGCGCTTCGTTATACGCGCAGATGACGCATGAAATGAACTGGGAATTGTAAGGGGACGGGCTGGCTGTCATAGTAGGGCAGAAGCCGCACCTCGATCGCAGTAACGACTGCGTAAGGCGCAATGGAAGGGTTCGCGCCTGAGGGTGGATGATCGCAGGCACGAGCGCTTGAGACGTCGCTCCATCATACGCGAGACCCGGCCGTCTGGTTCACCTGGTTCATGACGCACAGAGGAATACGCTACGCGGGCGTGAAGCCCGCGTGATGTTCTGAAACATAGTCGGCGGTGCGGCCACTACCGCATCAAGCTGCCTTGCGACGAAGCGCGGCTTCTTCGAGTTCGCGCACGAGCGGCAGTACTTTCTGCCCAAAGTACTCGACCTCCTCGATGAAATGCAGGAACCCAGCCAATATGAGGTCAACCCCCACCGCTTTCAGTTCGATAATGCGCTCTGCAATCTGACGCGGTGTGCCGATCAGATTGGTGCGAAAGCCGTCGTTGTACTGCACCAGGTCCTCAAAGGTCGACTTCGCCCAGTTTCCTTCGCCTTCAGGAGATGCACTGCCTGCCTGTCTGGCCGCGTCGCCGAAAGCGTGAACGGCTTCCACGTGCGCGTGGGCGATGATGTCGTCAAGCACAGCGCGCGCTTCTTCCTCGGTATCGCGTGCAATCACGAACGCGTTCACACCAATGCGCACCTTGTGGTCGTTCTTCACCGCCTTCGTCTGTATGTCGTCGATCTGCAGCTTGAGATTCTCAGGCGTATTGCCGTTCGTGAAGTACCAGTCGGAGACGCTCGCCGCGTTATCGCGGGCTGCGCGCGAACTGCCGCCCTGGAAGATCTCCGGATACGGTTTTTGTACTGGTTTCGGACTCAATGTGTAGTTGTTGAAGCGATAGAAGTCACCGCGGTAGGTGAAGTTATCCTGCGTCCAGATACCTTTGAGCGCCTCGATGAATTCGCGTGAGCGACGATAGCGCTCGTCATGTTCCAGCCACGGTTCGCCGATCGCAGTGAACTCACCTTTGAACCAACCGCTGACCACGTTGATGCCGATGCGCCCGTTCGAAATATGATCGATCGTGGCGATCTGCTTCGCGACCACTGCGGGACTCCACGGACCCGGCAGGATCGCGGCGAGTACTTTCAGTTTCGTCGTTGTATGCAGCAAGGCCTGGCTAAACGACACGGATTCGTGCTGGTTGTCGGCGCCGTAGCCCGCTGTAAAACGAATCTGACTCAGCGCGTAGTCGAAGCCGGCGCGCTCGGCGGTTTGCGCGAGCTTCTGGTTGTACTCAACACTCCAGTCGGTGCGCTGTTCGATCGTGCTGACCACCAGACCACCGCTGACGTTCGGCACCCAGTACGCAAATTTCAACTCTTCCTGACGCTCGCTCATGTCGACTCCCTGTTCGTTCGCAAACCGGAGCAGACTCCGGCGGATCATCGCCAAGGTTGGCGACGCACAGGTCGAATCTATGGCAGGGATGCGCCCTGGATCAATCAATTAAATCTGCTATCGATCGATGAAAACGCGTGATTCTCATGCTCGAAAGTACGAGGTCGATGTCGTAGCGGCGCTTTTGCGTCGGACAGCATCGGTCCGCATCATGCATTGCGCAGTCTGCGTATATGGAAAGCGAAAATCGATCTATTGGTGGGCGTGATTGTTGGTCAGTTCATCTGCGATGCCCGCTTGATCGCTTCATCGCGCGCTTCGCTCTCGTGCATTCGAAGATGCCTTAGCGCGTGCGCGAGACCGTCGTGGGACAACTGCACTGCAGCGGCCTCAGCCGAAAAAGTGGCGGGCTCAACGACACGCTCGAACATTTGCGTTTCGTACGCCGACACGGCCGCTTTCCAATCGACACCGTCGCTTAGAGCGCGGGCGAGCTGGGCCGCATCCAGCATCGCGGCGTTCACGCCTTCGCCGCCAAAGGGCGACATCACATGTGCTGCGTCGCCGATCAGCGTCAGACCGCACCGATTCGTCCAGCGGTGTCCAACCGGCAATGCGTAAATCGGCCGCGCTGCGAAGTGGTCGTTGCTCGCATGAATCAACGCGAGAATTTCGTCGGCGAATCCGTCGAACTGGTTGAGCAGGTCGTGTCGTATTGCTGCGGGCGATGAGAAGTCGAATGTTTCGGCCGCCCACTCCTGCGGGACGCGAAAGATCGCATAGACACGAATGTGCGCGTTGCCGTTGCGCTGCGCGATCAGCGCACGGGCATCGCCGAGTGCCTCCATCTTGCCGCGGCCTACCAGCTTCGCGACATCGGGATGACTGGCGTCGACATCGTCGATACCGAATTCGATGAACATCAATCCGCTGTACTGCGGCTTGTAGTGAGACAGCAGTGGCCTCACGCGCGACCACGTGCCGTCCGCACCCACGACCAGATCGGCGCAAACCTCGTGACCATCGGAAAAGCTTAACTGCCACGCGCCTTCGTCGGGTTGGCGCAGCTCGCGCAACTCGCTATTCCAACGCACGCAGCCGGGCGGCAGCGAATCGAGCAAGATACGACGCAGTTCGCTGCGATCGACTTCGGGACGATTGCCGCTCGTCGTATCGGCGCTTTCAAACAGCAGCTCGCCCGTTTTGTCGAATAGGCGCGACCCTTGATCGTCGTACCGCGCAATCCGCTGAAACTCCGCGTCGAGTCCGGCGCGCTGCAGTGCCAGTTGGCCGGACTCGTCGTGCAGATCGAGCGTTCCGCCTTGAGGGCGAACATCCGGGCCGGCCTCACGCTCGAACACGGTCGACGCAATGCCCTGGCAATGCAGAATGCGCGCTAACGTCAAGCCGCCGGGGCCACCGCCGACAATCGCGATACGAGGGAATGCATTCATGAACCGGCTCCGGATATATAATAGGTGCCTATGTAGTTTAAACATAGGCACCTATGTTTCGTCAAGAGGAATGCGATGCCGGTCAGAAAACAGCTTTCCAATCCCATGCCGCTGATCGGTTTGATCAACCGTGGCTTCACGCGCATCTTCGACGCGCAGTTGCGCCAGCTCGGTTTCGCCGTTGGACAGATTCCCGTGCTGAATGCGTTGAAAGGGGGCAAGGCGTTGCCTCAGTCTGAACTGGCAAGGCTCGCGAGAGTGGAGCAGCCCACCATGGCCCAGTTGCTGAGCCGTATGGAGCGCGACGAGATCGTCGATCGGGTTCCCGATCCTGCGGACAAACGCAGCCGGTTGATTTCACTAACGGCCGATGCGGAAAAACGCTTGCCGAAAGCGCGGGCGATTCTGTTTGCGGGAAGTGAAGACGCGTTGTCGGGACTCAGTGATGACGAAGTCACGCAACTGGTTGAACTGCTGGAGAGGGTGAACGCGAATATTGAACGAATGAGCGAGCAGGCGGGAGACGCCTGACTCGCTCTATCGATGCGCCGCCGCGGTGAGCGGCGGCGCGTCCGAGGTCTTCAATGACTGTCGACCTGGTTGTCGGTCAGCTTATTGACCGGTGTATCCGACCGGAACAGTCGAATTGGCCTTGGCGACCGTTGCGTTGCTCGACACGATGTACTGCGGCACTTCGGTGAGCGTCAGCGTGACCTGGCCGTTGGTGTAGGGCAGCGTGGTCATGTTGCCGTAGCCGTCGATGTCCGTCACATTGCCCGACGTGCCGGCGTTGTCCACCGTCAGCTTGTAGCTGGTCGAGTAGCTCTGGCTATATACGCCGGCGCTCGTCGGCCATTGTGCATTGCTGTGCGCCCATGCCGCGGTCACGACCTTGCCGTTGCCGAGTTGCTGGAAAGAGTACGCATACGTGCCTTGCGGCGTGCCGTTCACACGACCCAGCGTATTCGTACCGTCAAGCGCGCGCGTCATCGTCGCGAACACCATGGCTTCCGGCTTCGGCGACAGGTTCGTCGCACCGAATGCGCCTTGTGCGTCGTTCAGGTCGAAGAACGTACCGTAACCGACTTCACCCGGATAGTCCGGACCGTAGAACAGCGTCGTCAGTTGCGCGCCGCCGCCCAGCACGATGATGTGTGCCCGCACGCCCACTGCTGCTTGCGCAAACAACTGGTTCTGCGACGGGACAGTAGGACCGTAGTTAAGGCCCGGATCGTAGCTCACGCCGGCTTCGGTGAAGAAGAGCTTCATATTCGGCTTGCCCGCCTGCATCACTGCGCGCAGTTGCGTCATCTGATTGTCGAGCGCGTTGGCCTGATTCGCCGTGCTCGGGTCCGAATCCTGCAACTCAGGCGGATGCGCCGGATAGGTGCCCGCGTTCCAGTAGCCATGCGTGGCAACCGCGTCGATGTAATTCCACAGACCCAGTGCGCCGTACTTCTGCAGATAGCCGGTGGTACACGTGTCGCAGTTCGACGCGAACGGGTTCGCGGTGCCCATCACGACAGCGTTCGGATCGGTCGAGTGAATGCCTTGATACGCTGCTTTGTACATGGCGACGAAATTCGCGTCGCTATCGGCCCAGCCGAGGCTCGGTTCCCACGTCACCTGATAGTAGTTGCTCTGCTGGTTCGGATAGTTCGCGGCGCGGATCTGGCTCGTGTCGGTGCCGACCTTGGCCATGAAGCCCTGGAACTCGGTCATGTTCGACGGCGCGTAGTAGCTGTCGTTGAACTGGCCGGTCTTCGAATCCCATGCCGGGATGCCGTCGAGACGCACGATACGCATCTGATCCGGATTGGCCTTGTAGAACGGATCGAGGTCGCTCACGCTCGGCGTGTACGTATTCGGACCGTTGGGTTCCATGGCCGATTGCTCGCGATCGTCGATCGTCCACGTAATGCCCAGATCGTGCAATGCGGCGATGTTGCCGTTGAAACCCTGCATGCCGAAGCGATGCTGGTCCTGATGAGCGTAGCTAACCGTGCCCAGTGCCGAGCTCAGGTTCGGCAACACGCCGAACGTTGCGATGCCCGTGGGACGCGTACCACTGCTCGGCAACGTGCCGCCGTTCGAGCGCAGCGTCGCGGTGAGCGCGCCGTAGCCTGACCACGTCGAGGTACACGGAATCGTGCTGGTCTGCACGCCGGATTTAACCGCGAAGCTGCCTTGCGATTTGATCGCGCCGTTCGAGTCCGCGACGGACCAGACGACCGTGTCCGCGCTCGGGACGTTCGTCGTGATCGCGAGCTTGAATGCTGCGTTGTTCTGGAAAATGCGCATGCCGTCGGTGGTCGGCGTGTCGGCGCTGATCACGCCGTTGGCGGTGCCGCCTGCCGCTTGCGTCGGCGTGCTGCACGAAAGCGTGGAGCTGCCCGGTGCCGGCGACGGAGTGGGCGTCGGTGTCGGCGTTGGGGTAGGCGTCGGAGCCGGGGCCGGAGCGGGCGCGGGCGCGGGGGCTGGAGCCGGTGCGGGCGCAGGAGTCGGCGTCGGCGTCGGCGTCGGCGTCGGAGCTGGCGTGGGAGTCGGTGTGGGCGTGGGAGCCGGAGCCGGGGTAGGTGCCGGCGTTGGTGTCGGCGTCGGCGTAGCGGCGACTGCCTTCACCCAGCACGACTTGCCGTAACCATAGGCGGGATCGGTCTGCGAAACCGCGCCGACATAGCAGCCGACGCCATTACTAAAGGTCTTCGGCGCCGTCAGCATGACCGACGGCGAATTAGGCGGTACCGCGCCGAACACCACAGAGCCCGTGCCGAGGAACGAGCAGTTGCCGTTCTCTTGTCCGCACAGCTTGTACTGCTGGCCCGACACAGTGATGGTGCCGCTTTGAGCGGCCTGCGCGCTTTCCGCGCCAAACGATGCCAACACCGTTGCCGAGGCAACGCCTAGAAGTTTCCAATATCTCATCATTGTCCGTGTATCGCTAAAAGCAGGTTTTCCCCGAGGAATCAGCAAGATCGATCAAAGTCGTCCGCGTTGGCGTTATGACTACAGAGAGAGGTCAACCAGAGAACGCGCCGAAACCGCGTTCATTGCTGATGACGCCAGCGCTCGAGCGCGCCGTTGTTATGAGAACGAGAGCCCTTAGACAGCCGTTCGTGCGACGACCTGTCAGGCGATTGAATGCTGAACAATCAATCAAATGTCGGCCGGCGTTTATATTACGGAATACTTACTATTAACTACGAAAGACTCACTTGATAGAGCGCTCTCGCTGGTCACACTTTTGAATAGGCAACGCCACGCATCGAGCGCGGCATGTAGCAGCGCTTCAGCGTACCCATTCGTTGCGTGAAAGCTCAGTCGACTTCCCAGCCGGCGTCCTCCGACTCGCGAACGCGCGACCGGATAAACGACACAATCACTGATGACATGCCGATGACGTGACTCGTAAAACTTTGGCAAGGCTCGCGTTGATACAGCAGCGCGCCGTGAATGTGAAAACAAATTTCTGGTAGGCACGCGCAACGAAGGAAATCAGGAGAGCTGATGTTCCAGCTAAGTCCCATTCCTTCGCAACTGACGGCCTGGCGCCGATACGAACGCAGCGGTGCGACGGTAATTGAGGCGCGCCCAAAGATCAGACGTGACGCTCAACCTCGCGCAACCTGCACCAATGCAATTATTGCCGACACTGGTGTGCTTTCTCGTGCATCTGGTATTACTTACAGATGCTTTCGGCAGAGGAATTATAAACGTTTCACCAGTGCAACGTGGCGGGAATTCGAGACGATAAGTGATAATGCCGAGAATCCGCCGTATGAGGCGGCTTATGACTAACCAGATGCCCCGCAGAGGAAAATCTCTTCCTCACGATCGGCGGGAAAACGTAAATCTTTGATTTGTCAGCAGATTGGGGGTGTTTGACATTCCGTCGAGAAGTGCGCTATTTAATATTATTAATATAAATAGTAGCGTGCTATTTGAATTTATAAAAATAGAATGGGGTGCGAACAGATAATTCGTGTTGCGGTACTTTTTTATTCTATATTTTATTGAATTCGCACCCTAATTTAATTCGAAATTCAGGGTGCGACGGCGTTCAAGTGTAGTCGAGCGGGCGCGTTCGCAATGGCCAGCGCGCCCGCCAATTTACTTCACGGCTCCGAGCGCCAAACCCTTCACCAGGAATCGCTGCAACCACGCAAACACGATCGAAACCGGTAGCGTCGCGCATAAGGTCGCGGCCATCACGAGATGCCATTCGACGACGTACTTGCCCGCCACCATATCGGTCACCTGCACGGTGAGCGTCTTGTTCTCTGGCGAGCGGATCAGCGTATACACCACGGCAAACTCATTCCACGCGTTGATGAACGTGAAGATGGCGGTTACGACGATCGCGGGCACGGCGAGCGGCAGGAAGACCTTGAAGACGGCCTTGGTGCGTCCGCATCCTTCGAGCCACGCCGACTCTTCCAGGTCTCGCGGCACCGTCTGAAAGTACGAGGACAACATCCATACGGCGAAAGCAATATTGAACGCCGCATAAGAGACGATCACGCCGATCTTCGAGTCGACCAGATTGCCGTCGCCATAAGGGATCATCGCGGCGAGGCGGAACAAACCCACCACGAGCAGGATGGGCGACAACATCTGCGTGACGAGCAGGAACTGTCGATACAAACCGCGTCCGCGAAACGGAAATCTGGCTAGCGCATACGCGGCGGGCAAGCTCACGGCCAAAGCGAGCGCGGTCGAGAGCAAGCTGATCACCGTGCTATTGCGTAACGCCACGCCGAAATTCGCCGCTTGCCACATGTCGACGAAATTGCTCCATTGCCAATGAACGGGCAACCAGCGCGCCGGATAAACAAAAATCTCCGTGGCCGGTTTCAATGCCGTGAACAGCATCACGGCAAACGGAAACAACACCACCACAACCAGAGGCGACAGCGCGAGCCAGCACCACAGCGAGCGCTTCATCTTGAGGCTGAGACTCATGACGGATCTCCTTCTTTCGCGGGCTGCAGGCGCAGATAGGCGATCGAGAAAACGAACAGCATGACGAGCATGATCAGCGACACCGCCGCGGCTTCACCGGGACGTCCCAACCGGAAGCCCAACTCATACAGATAAGTGACGAGAATATGCGTGCCGTTGTCGGGCCCGCCTTGCGTCATGACCCAGATGATCGGAAACGAGTTGAACACGTAGATCACATTCAGCAGGATCGTCATGTTGATGAACGGCCGCAGCAACGGCATGGTCAGCTTGCGAAACTGCTGCCACGCGCTCGCTCCGTCCATGCGTGCCGCCTCGTAGATATCGCCAGGCACGGAGGACAACCCGCCCAGCAAAATCGTCACCGTAAAGGGTATCGACACCAGAATGCCGACGGCGATCTCCACCGGAAACGCGAGATCCGGCGTCGCGAGCCAATGGATCGGGCCGCTGATCAACCCCAGCCTTTGCAGTGTGACGTTGATCATGCCGTAATCGTCGTTGAAGGCCCAGCGCCAGACCACGGCGGTCATGGTCAGCGAGACGGACCACGGCAGCATCACGATGGTGCGCGCTATGCCGCGGCCGTAGAAGTCCTGGTTCAGGATCAGCGCGACCGGCACTGAAATGAGTACGGTGCCACCCACCACGCACACGGTCCACACAACGGTTCGTCGCGCGGCCGCGAGAAACGCGGGGTCGTCGAAAATCGTATAAAAGTTCTGTAGGCCGGTGAAATCGCGAATCGCACCGAAACGCGAGACCTCGTGCAGCGATTGCCACACGATGTTGAAAATTGGATAGCTGATGATAAAGAGCGCGAGTACCAGACTCGGCGCAATCAGCAACCAGGGCGCCTGCAGGCGCGAAGAAGCGGAACGGCTCATGCGTGCTCGATCGTAAGACGCGCTTGCGTTCATTCGCGCGCGCGCCGGGATGGGCCGGATAGTGCATTACGACCGAAACGCGCACCGCCTTCACGATGGCGGCGCGCGTTCCGTGTTCAGCAAATCACCTCGAGATCACTCAGCGATCAAAACCGAGCGATCGGAACGAGCGATCAAAGCACGATCAATGACCGAGCGACTTGTTCGCCTGCGTGGCTGCCGCATTCAGCGCGTCAGCCGGTTTCGCCTTGCCGAGGTAGATCGACTGCATTGCATCGGTCACGGCTTTCGCGGTGTCTTCCCAGCCGGTCACGGTCGGTGCGAAGCGCGCCGTCGGCAGCAACGCGACGAACGCTTTCGTATCCGGATCGTTGAACGCCGGATCGGTCGCTTCAGCCTTGGTGGTCGGCAGGAAACCTTCGGTCGTCGAGAACTCGACGCGCGGTTCCTTCGTGAACAGATAGTCGAGGAACTTCCAGGCCGACTTCTTCACCTTCGAGTTCTTGAACATCACGATCGAATCGGTGACGGCGTACGTGGCGTGCGTCGTGCCCATCGGAATCGGATCGATGCCGTACTTCAGGTTCGGCGCGTCTTTCTTGATCTGCTTCGACAGGAACGGCGCGGAGATCACCATCGCGACGCGGCCCTGTTTGAACAGGTTCTGCACATCTTCGCGGCTATAGCCGGTCACGCCGGGTTGCGTGAGACCCTGATCGATCATCGACTTGTACAGCGTGGCCGCCTTGATACCGGCCGGCGAATTGAACGCCGCCTTGCCGTCCTTGCCGACGACGTCGCCGCCATTGGTCCACAGCGCGTAGTAATAGTAGACGTCCGTTTCGATTTCCTTGCCTTGCAGGCCAAAGCCGGCAATGCCCTGCGCCTTCAGTTTCTTCGACGCGTCGATCACGTCGTTCCACGTTTTAGGACCGTCGGGATAGCCGACTTTCGCCAGCAGATCCTTGTTGTAGTACAAAGCGCGCGCGGAAGCCGCGATCGGCAGACCGTACACCTTGCCGTTGATTTCGCCCGGTGCGAGGAACGGACCGATGAAGCGGCTCTTGAAGCTCGCGTCCATGTAACCGTCGAGCGGTTCGGCCACGTCGTCCTTCACGAAGTCGAGCAGCCAGCGCGTGCCGACAATCGCGAGGTCGGCATTGGCGCCGCCGGAAATGTCCGTCTGGAGTTTTTGTTGCAGCGTGTCCCAGTTCACGTCTTCGATCTTGATGGTGGTGCCGGGATTGGCCTTCTCGAAGTTGCGGGCCATTTTTTCGAAGTACGGCGCGGTCGCGTCGCTGTAGTGCGCGACCGTGACGCGGACCGTGTCGGCGTGAGCCGCGACGGCGATACCTGCAAACGCGAGCGCCACGGCAACTTTGCCTAGCGCGAGGGAAGCACGGGCATGCAACGACATTCTCTCTCTCCTGTTGTCGATCGGAATTGGCGCTTGAGCGCCGGCTCCGGTCCCATCCGATGATGGTGGGGTGGTCTGCTGCCGTCGCCGGCCGCTTTGGGTTAAATTGTTTGAAAAAATCCTACATGACGAAAAATAGCTTGTCACGTAGGGTCTGCCATATTCTTTTGCAGCCGGTTTTGTGCATAAGATGCTGTAAAGCAGGGGTATTCTGCGTAACGCGAAGTCACGGATACCCAATCTTCGGGATGACTAGACAACTGGCCGACATCGAGTTTGTAGGAAATTTACATGCTAATGCGGTGCGAATGACCAGTTGATGAGCGAGGCGGACATGAATCGTGTGGTGTTGGTAACGGGCGCTTGCGGCGGTATCGGCAGCGTGTTGTGCAGGCGTTTCGTGGAGCAGGGCGACACCGTGCTGGCGCTTGATATCGACGCAGCCGCGCTTCGGGCATTGACCGCGCAACTCGGCGACGCGCACGTCACGCCGATCGCGGTCGATCTCGGCGACGCCGCCGCGGTGCAGCAAGCGGTGGCGGCCGCAGTCAAGGTGCGCGGTCCGGTGGATGTGCTGGTTGCGAACGCCGGCGCTGCGCAAGGCCTGACGCTTGCCAGCACCGACGCCGCGAGTTGGCAACGCGACATTCATCTGAATCTGAACGGCACGTATCACACGGTGGAAGCGGTGCGGGCGTCGATGATCGAACGCCGGTGCGGCGCGTTGGTGCTGATCGGTTCGGTGAACGGCATGGCCGCGCTCGGGCACCCCGCGTATAGCGCGGCAAAGGCCGGCTTGATCAGCTACACGAAAGCGCTGGCCATGGAACTCGGCCGCTATGGCATTCGCGCCAACATCGTGTGTCCGGGCACGGTGAAGACCCAGGCATGGCAGGCGCGCGTCGACAAGAACCCGCAAGTGTTCGAGGATCTGAAGAAGTGGTACCCGTTGCGCGACTTCGCGACGCCCGACGACATTGCCGACGCCGTGCAGTTTCTCGCGTCGCCGATGGCGCGCGTGATTACCGGCGTCGCGTTGCCGGTGGACGGCGGTCTGATGGCGGGCAATCGTTTGATGGCGGAAGAACTGACGCTAGAACAGATCTGAACACAGCGACACCCGAACAAAAACCCGCAACTCCCGGTCGAGTCAACGAAGCAAGACGATGAGGACAGCATGGCAGCAGTGCAACTAAGCGGCATCTTCAAACGCTATGGCGACACGCAAGTCGTGCACGGCATCGATCTCGACATCGACGACGGCGAGTTCGTCGTGCTGGTCGGTCCGTCGGGCTGCGGCAAGAGCACGTTGATGCGGATGGTGGCCGGCCTCGAAGAGATCAGCGGCGGCGATCTGATGATTGGCGGCACGCGGGCGAACACGCTCGCGCCGCAGCAGCGCAATATTTCGATGGTGTTCCAGAGCTACGCGCTCTATCCGCACTTGTCGGTCTACGAAAACATCGCCTTCGGACCGCGCATTCGCAAGGAATCGTCGGCGAGTTTCAAACCGAGAATCGAAGCCGCCGCGAAGATGCTGAATCTCAGCGGTTATCTGGACCGCTTGCCGCGCGCGCTCTCGGGTGGCCAGCGGCAACGCGTGGCGATGGGCCGCGCGGTGGTGCGCGAGCCGTCGCTGTTTCTGTTCGACGAGCCGCTGTCCAATCTCGACGCCAAGCTGCGCGTGCAGATGCGCACTGAAATCAAGGCGCTGCATCAGCGCCTGAAGAATACGGTGATCTACGTCACGCACGATCAGATCGAGGCGATGACCATGGCCGATCGCATCGTCGTGATGAACGCGGGGCGGATCGAGCAGATGGGCCGTCCGCTGGAGTTGTACGACCGTCCGGCGAATCTGTTCGTCGCGAGCTTCCTCGGCTCGCCGTCGATGAATTTTGCCGAAGGCGTGGTGGCGAGCGGCGCGCAAGGCCAGGGCCTCACGTTGAAGCTGACCGGCGGCGGCCAGATCGTGCTGGAAGGCGCGTCGGCTTCGGCGGCAGTCGGTGCGAAAGTCACGCTCGGCGTGCGCCCCGAACACATCGAGACCATGGCGCAGACGCCGGACGCCACGATGGAAGTCGAAGTGGTCGAGCCGACTGGCGCGGAGACCCACTTGTACGGGAAAATAGGCGGCAGCACGTGGTGCGTGACGACGCGCCAGCGCTCGAAAATCGAGCCTGGCCAACGTATCGCGCTGCGTTTGCCGGCGGAACATATTCATCTGTTCGATACGGAGAGTGGACGCAGGCTGGTCTGAGCCGCGTGTTGCCGTCCGGTTCCGATTCCGGTTCCGGCCGCAACGGCAACCGCGACGCGGATTCATTTAACCCGTACGAAAACGCCGGGACGTCCCACGTTTTCCGCTCCGCAGGACGTCCACCGCCCCGAAGGAAGTCCCCTTCGGCGGCCGGCGCGAAGCGACAGGTCTGAGGGCGCTTTTAAGGAACACCGGGTGTCCGCACCGAACTTGATTCCCCACATTCGCAGCGCGTTGGCGAATTTGCGGCCTGCCGAGCGCAAGGTCGCCGATATGGTGCTGAGCGACGTCGACTTCGCCATGCGCGCGAGCATCACCGAACTCGCGCAGCGCGCCGACGTGTCCGAGCCCTCCGTCACGCGGTTTTGCCGCGCGATCGGGGCGCATGGTCTGCGCGACTTCAAGATGCAACTGGCGCAGAGCGTGGCGGGCGGCATGCCGTACGCGTCGACCGCGGTGGCGCGCGACGACGACGTGCAGACCTTGATGGACAAGGTGGGCGAAGCGGCCATCGACGGCATCACGCATGCCCGCGGCGCGCTGGACCCCGCGGTCGTGGAGAGCGCGATCGCGGCGCTGTCGAGCGCGGGGCGGGTGTTCTTCTTCGGCGTCGGCTCGGGGTCGGGCCTCGTGGCGCAAGACGCGGCGTTGCGCTTTCTGCGGCTCGACATTGCGTCGACTGCTTTTACGGACGGTCATTTGCAGCGTCTTTACGCGGGGCTGATGGAGCCGGGCGATGTGGCATTCGCCATTTCGCATTCGGGCCGCAGCGTCGAAGTGAATGAGAGCATACAGATCGCGAAGGAGCGCGGCGCGACCACCATTGCGCTGACCAACGTCGGTTCGCGGCTGGCGTGGCTAGTCGATATTCCGCTGCTGCTGCGCGTGCCGAGCCCGATCGATCCGAATACGCCGGGCGTGTCGCGGCTCGTGCATCTGTGCATCATGGACGCGCTCGCGATCGGCGTCGCGCTTAAAGCCGGTCCGAAGACGCTTGAGAAGATGCGCCACGCGAAGGCGCGGTTGGCGTCGCATGAACCGGAGGCGACCGGGGATTGATCGTCACGTAGCTGTATTGGAACCTGGCGACGGTCGCCCCGCTTGTTGCGTTTCGCATTAATCCCATTCTCCTGGCTATCGGCGATACCACGCTGAAACGCCCCTATTCACACTCCCGCCTCACCATCGTTTTACAACGGACAGCGCTCGCCCTAAAATCCGCGGCAATAGCTCGATTCGCGAGCGCGCGGCAGAACGTCCAATAAAGCAAACCGGGAGAACAATGAAAAAACTCATCGCCTTAGCCGTGCTGTGCCTGCCCATGTTCGCCCATGCCGACGCCGATACCGATGCCAAGGCGGCTTGCCAGGCCAATCTGAGCCAATGGATGAAAACGCTGCACCCCGGCCGCCAACTCGATAGCGAGCACGCGGCGTGCAAAGTCTGGCCGGCGGACCCGTCGCTGACTCTGGCCGTGCAGCCGATGCCCCAGGCCGGCGCCACCGACGATGAAGCCGTGTACGACGTCGAAGTGCTCGTTGCTGACAGCAAATCCGGTGCGATCGTCGCGCACTTCTACGAACCGTCGGCGATCACGTCGGACGCGGTTCGCTTCAGTTCGATCGATCTCGACACGGCGCGCTATCAGTTGACGCCGCAACTGCGCGCGTTCGGCGTGCGCGTGACGTACGAAGGTTCGTCGCGCGTCAATCCCTACGAAGCGCAGGCGCTGAGCCTGTATGTACAGGACGGCCACACGCTGCGCCGCGTGCTCGACGACATGCTCGTCGCGAACGACTCCGGCGAATGGGATGGCAATTGCGCGGGAACGTTTTCGTCGATCGCGCGTTCGCTCGCCGTCGGTCCGGCCAACGCGTCCGGCTATGCCACGTTGCGCGTCGGCGAAACCTCGAAAGAGCGCGTGAGCAAGCAGACGAGCAGCGATTGCGTGTCGAAGGATGGCGCGCCGAAACGCTCGACCACCACGCTGAACTACAACGGCGCCGCCTACAGCGTGCCGAAAGCCCTGCACTATGAGTGACAGCGGCACATTGCGACACAAGCGACGCACGTTCGCCGTTTTTGTCGTGTTGTCGCTAATCGTTCTGGTCGCTGCGTGTAGCCGTCCGGTCACGCCGTTACCGAACGACGCCTATGTCTGGCAGCGCAAATGGACGCCGTCGGTCAACGCGGCGATCCAGCAGAGCCGTGGCCTGGTGCAGTCGTGGCACGTGCTCGCCGCCGAGAAAGACAGCCGGAACGACTGGACCGCCGTGTCGCCGGACTGGGCGACGCTCGCGGCAACGGGTGTGCCGATCACGGCCGTGGTGCGAATCGACGGCCAACTCGACGATCTGGACAGCTTGCCGGTCGCACGCATTACTCAACTCGCCGACGACTGGAAACAGCACGGTGTGCCACCCGCGGCCATTGAAATCGACCATGACTGCGCGACCTCGAAACTCGCGGCCTACACGCGGTTTCTCGCCGCGCTGCGCGCGCAGCTCGATCCCGCCATCAAACTGACGATCACCGCGTTGCCCACCTGGCTCGACAGCCCCGCGCTCGACGCGCTGCTGACGCAAGCCGACGCCGCCATCCTTCAGGTCCACGCGGTGATGAACCCGGCGCAGGGCCTGTTCGATCCAGCGCAAGCGCGCACGTGGCTGCATGCTTTCGCGCGACGCACGCAGCGGCCATGGCGCGTCGCGTTGCCCACTTACGGCTCGCGCGTGACCTGGGGTGCGGATGGCCGCGTGGCCGGCATTGAAAGCGAACGCCCGATGTTGCTCGCGAACGGTTTCGCGCAAGGCCTGTCGCATGAACTGGTCGCGCAGCCCGGGCAGATGACGGCGTTCGTCGCGCAAATTCAACGCGACGAATTGCGCGGTCTGGCGGGCATCGTCTGGTTCCGCTTGCCCACCGACGCGGACGAGCGCGCGTGGAGTCTGACAACCTGGCGCGCTGTCTTGAGCCGCGCACCGCTGACTTCAGCGATGAGCGTCGACGTCCATCCGAACGCGCAGCAGCCGGGCTTGTTCGACGTGTCGCTAGTGAGCCGCGGCAACGCCGATTCGACGCTGCCGGCGATCGTGCGCACCGACGCCGCTTGCCAGGCCGCGGACGGCATCAACGGTTATGCACTCGATTACGACGCGCGCGGCATGCTGCTGCGTCGCGTACAACCCGGCTTGTTGCGCGCGGGCATGCGCCGCGACATCGGCTGGCTTCGCTGCGGCGAAACCGATCACCACAAGGTCTCCGTTCATGTTGAACCGTAAATATGTCGCATTCGGCGGCGCGTTCGCGCTACTGGCCGGCGCTGTGATCGTCCACGCATGCGGACCGTTTTTTCCGCTGCAATTGCTCGACAATCGCGCGGGCACGTTGTCGGGCACGCCGAACAATTCGTTCGCTTATGAGGTGGCGCGGCTCGTGACGCCGAGCGATCATTTGCTGGCGCCCGAAGCCGTGCGGGTTGCGGCGGGCGCGCAAGCGGTGGATCCGGCGAAGGCGGTG
Organism: Paraburkholderia sp. BCC1876; assembly: GCF_902833695.1. NCBI lineage: Bacteria > Pseudomonadati > Pseudomonadota > Betaproteobacteria > Burkholderiales > Burkholderiaceae > Paraburkholderia > Paraburkholderia sp. BCC1876. The sequence continues at coordinate 207,653 of NZ_CADFGI010000010.1, forward strand.
TTGGCCGGTCTGACGCCCGCGCAGATCGCGACACTCGCGACAATGGCCAAAGCCGCCGACGGCGACGCGGCGTATGCGCTAGGAACGGGCGTGCCGGACGCGCAACGTCTCTATGCCGCGGCCGACGTGGACTATACGCACGCGCTGACGGGTTGCGCGAGTACGGCGGTTGCGTCGGCGGCGTCGGCGGCGTCCGGCTCGTCCGCGCCAACGGCCGATGCGCCGGCATCCAGCGCGGCGGCTTCCGGTGCCGACGCTGCGAATCACGCCGCGCCCGACTCAGGCGGTGCGTCGTCGAGCGCCGCGACGACGTCATCCGCCTGCGCCAGCAAAGAATCCCTCCTGACCCGCGCCACGACCCGCCTCGAAGCGGTGCTTGCGCTACCTGGCTCATCCGGCGCGCCGCGCTCGGTCGCAGCGGCAACCGAACTCGCGGCGATAGCCCAGGCGCGAGCCGACAGCTGCACGGATGCCGCCACATGCAAGACCCTCACCGCCGCGTTGCCCGCGGCGTACGCACGCCCGCGCGCACTCGCCGCGAACGGCGCGCCCGACCCGCAGGGCCTCGCGGTCGCCAGTTTCGGCGATGAAGCGCTGACCTATCTGCACAATCCGAAATCGGACATGCAGTGCGATTACCGCAGCTTCCTGAACGACACGCCCTGCGCGGCGGCGATCGCGCCCGCGGACCTGAAGCGGGCCATCGGCCTCTATGCGCAACAGGCGGCGCGCGGCGGCGTGAGCGGCGTGGAGTCGCTGCAATTCATCGCGGCATGGGCGCTGGCCGGCAAGGCAGGCAAGACGCGGGTTGCGTCGCTGATCGACGATCCGGTCGCGCAACGTCTGCTGGTGGCGTATGCGCTCGCGCGCGAAGGCGATATCGTCAACGACCAGCCGGCGAGCGCGTCCGAATACTACGGCGGTTACGACAACAGTTTCGGGCCGACCGGCTATGCCGATGCCGCGCGCGGCGACCACGGCATCAAACCGAATCCGGCGTTGACCTCGTTGGTGGAGGCGATCCGGCAACGCGGCATCGATCATGTAGCGGGCGCCGATCGTCTCGCCGCGCTGGCTTATCGAGTCGGCCGTTACGATTTCGCCGGCATGCTGGCGGCGCGTGAACACAGCGCGCTGGCTAGCTGGGTGAACGCGAAACTCGCGCTGCGCCGGGGCGATACGGCCGCGGCCGTGCAGGCGTACGCGCAGGCTTCGAAGGGTTTTCCGGCCGCCGATTCGAGCGTGGAGCCGGCGGGCGTACGACTGATCAAAGGCGAGCAGGCGGTGTTGACCTTGTCGCGCGGACAGTATGTCGAGGCACTCGGTTATCTGTTCGACGCCGCGTCGCGAAGCGACGATGCGAGTGTGAACGACGGCTCGGTGACCGATATCGCGTACGGCAGCGATATGGCGTACATCGCGGAGCGCGTGCTCACCACGGACGAGTTGAAGCACTTTGTCGATACGCGCGTGCCGACATGGTCCGCCGCGCCGCCGCTGCCGACCGATCCGAACGCGTATTACGCAGCGCGGCCGTCTGCCGGCGACTCGTTGCGTTATCTGCTGGCACGCCGTCTCGTGAGAGATGGCCGTATCGACGAAGCGCTGCCGTATTTTCCCGCCGACGACGACCCGCGTTACAGCGCCTACGACTGGAAAAACGGCCAGACGGTGCGCACGCAACTTCATCTGCGTGAGCTCGCGCACGACTATGGCGCCGCGCTCGACCAGGCGCAGCACGCGTGGACCCGCACGAATCGCGCGCGCGGCTGGTTCGCCGCGGCGACGCTCGCGAAACAGTTCGGCATGGAATTGATGGGCTATGAGCAGGGGCCGGATTATCACGACATCGACGGCGATTTCGAGGGCGGCTCGGGGCGCTCGGGTGTGATCGGCGCGCATGTGGCGCGCGGTTCGGACGCGAACGCGGCCAGCGACGCAGCCGCCGCGTTAGCGAAACAGCCGAACACGCCGAACACGCCGGAAACGCCCGCGACGCGCGCGGAGGACGATCTGGCAGGACCGTTCGTCAACGCCGATGAAAAGCGCCGCTACGCGGCAAGCGAGAGCCAGCCGTTGATGCGCTTTCATTACCGCGAGATTGCTGCTGGGTACATCGCGAAAGCGGCCGACGCATTGCCGGCGCGCTCGCAGGCGTTTGCTGCCGTGTTGTGTCGCGGGACGGACTGGATGCACAACTACGATCCCGAGCGCGCGCAGGGTTTTTACAAGCGCTATGTGAAGGAGGGGGCGTACGTGGACTTCGGCGGGGCGTTTGGCTCGCTGTGCCCGGAGCCGGATTTCAAGGCGGCGGCGACGTTCACTTATACGCAGGCTTGGCGTGACGTGCGGCGTGACGTGCGGCGTGACGCCGGGCGGCATAAGAAGCGCGTTGCGTTGATTGGGGTGCTGGTGCTTGCCGGTGTGATGGGGGCTGGCCGGTGGTGGTATCGGCGGCGGGCGACCGGCCGCAACCGGCCTACGTCTTAACGCATTGCCAAAAGACTGACCTGCAATGAGCCGTCGAGCGTCACGCCCCGCTCGTCGCCGCCATCCACCCAAACCGCCGCGACAGTCTCAGCGTCGCGGCGCGCAAGGTCTGCGCCGGACCACCCGTCAGATCGCTATCGAAGCTGCCGCTCGGTCCCATCAGCGCCAGCACGAGACAGATGCTGCCGGTGTGATCCAGCACCGGTGCGGCCAGCGTATTGATGCCAGGCACAGGTCGGCTCAACGCAGTATCGATACCGTCCGCGCGGATTTGCGCGAGACGCTGCGCGTAGGCTTGAGTCAAAGGCGTTAACGCTGAGGTCGCGCCGGCGTTTGCATCGACCGTCTTCGACACACCCGCTCCAACTCCGCGCGCTTTCGCCGCGAAAATATCCGCCGCGTCCGCCCCCGCCAGCCGCAGATGATCCTGCGCTAGCAGACCGGCGCGCACGTCGTCGGCGACATAAGCGGCGAACACGCGGCCAATCGCCGTATTCACCAGCGACATCACCGTGCCGACCCGCAAGCTCACATGCAGCGGCCGCGCCGATTCCTCCAGACGCACAACGGTTGGCCCCAGCGGCCCCAGCACCGCCATCGCGACGCTCATCGCGGTCGACGCCGCCAGCTCGACCACCTCGGGTTCTGCCTCGCGCGCCGGCGAGAGGCGTTGCAAGCCGATCAACCCGAGTTCCAGCGCGAGCGGCCCGGCCTCGAAACAGCCGGACGCATCGCGCTTGAGCAAACCGATTTTCAGCAGACTCACCAGATGCGGAAACGCTTTGGCCGGCGGCATGCCAGCGGCCGCCGCAAGATCGCGCAAGTTCAGCGGCCGCGCCGCCGAGACCAGCGCCGCCAGCAACTCGCCGGTGCTGTCGAGCGACTGGATGCCGCGCTGCGGTTTGGCATCGGCGGAACCGGCGAGAGAGAGGTCGAGAGAATCGGTCACGTGGCAGAAGAAGCTAACAGGGAAGGCGCAGCGGCGAGTTCAACGCTAATGTCATGAGCCGCGGCGAGCAGCGCGCGGGCGATGGGACCGTCGGCGGCGACATCGATCGCGCCGGTCGAGCCGATCACCGTCAGCGCCAGCGACAAACCGCCGTCGCCATCGAGCACCGGCGCGCTCAAACTGCTGATGCCCGGACTCGGCGCATCCACGCTGCGTGCGAGACCGCGCGCGCGAATCTCGTTCAACGCGGCTTCGAACGCGGCGCTTTCGTCGGGCGGCGTCATCGCACTCACCGTGCCCATCGCGCCCATCGCGCCATTCGTCGCGCCCGTCTGGTTCGCCCACATCGCGTCCAGCACCTCGCGCGGCAGATAAGCGCAAAACACGCGTCCCGTCGACGTCGCCGGTAGCGACATCACCGTGCCTACATGCAAATTGACGTGCAGCGGAAACCCCGCGTGCTCATAGCGGACGATGGTCGGCCCTTGCGGCCCGGCAATACAGATCGCCACGCTGAAGCCGATCGCTTCCGCGAGCGTCGCGACGCGCGGCACGGCGGCGCGAAACGCCGGCTGGTTTTCCAGATGCAGCAAACCGAGCCGCAGCGATAACGGCCCCGGTTCGTAGCGGCCCGACAGGTCGTCGCGCTTGATCAGACCCAGCCGGCTCAAACTCACCAGGTAGGCGTGCGCCTGCCCCGGCGCGAGTTGCGCGGCGGTAGCGAGATCCGACAACGCCAGCGGCGTGCGCGCCTGCGCGAGCGCCAGCAGCACGCGGCCGCCCACTTCCACGCTCTGAATGCCACGCTGCGGCTTGCCGCCTGGCGCGCTGTCGTCGCCGCCCGCGCCTTTGCCCACGGCCGGTTTCGCTGCTTTGCTCACCCTCGCGCCCGTCCGTAAAAAAGGGTCCATGTTAACCGATGGCCTTGCCGAAAGCCTAAGCGACTGCCGCATTGCCCGTCTCCATCTTAGGCGCATGAAGATTTGCGTATAGCGATACATTTCGCTATTGACAAATAAACTCGCGCAGCCATAAGATGCATTCACCCCGACACACCGGCGCAGTCACAGAGTCAAAACGGGGCGAGACAATCCTCCAATACCGTCAGCCCGCGCATTCCGTGCGCAGCCGGCCGTCTCGCCTCACGTCCAACTTTTGAGGGAGACAAGCATGGCAAAGGCATTCGCATCCCAGGCCGATCTGGAAGTCAAGAAAGTCACGTGGACGAAGTTGTCCGAGAACGCCTACGCGTACACCGCGGAAGGCGATCCGAACTCGGGCGTGATCATCGGCGACGACGGCGTGCTGATCGTCGACACCACCGCCACGCCGGCCATGGCGCAAGACCTCATCGCGAAGATCCGCAGCGTTACCGATAAACCGATCAAATACGTCGTGCTGTCGCATTACCACGCGGTGCGTGTGCTCGGCGCGTCGGCGTATTTCGAAGAAGGCGCGCAACAGGTGATCGCGAGCCGCGGCACGTACGAGATGATCGTCGAGCGCGGCGAGGCGGACATGAAGTCGGAAATCGAACGCTTCCCGCGTCTGTTTGCCGGTGTCGAAACAGTGCCGGGCCTGACGTGGCCGACGCTGGTGTTCGAGAAGGAAATGACGCTGTTTCTCGGCAAGCTCGAAGTGCGCATCGCGCATCTCGGCGCCGGGCACACGAAGGGCGACACGGTCGTGTGGCTGCCGTCGCAGAAGGTGCTGTTCTCCGGCGATCTGGTCGAGTACGACGCGGCGTGTTATTGCGGCGACGCCCAACTCGAACAGTGGCCGGCCACGCTCGAAGCGCTGCGCGCGCTGCAGGCCGACAAGCTGGTGCCGGGCCGTGGCCCCGCGCTGACCACGCCGGAAGACGTCAACAAGGGTCTCGACTACACGAAAGACTTCGTCACCACGCTGCTGCAGCAAGGTCGCGAAGCCGTCGAACAGAAACTCGATCTGAAGGCCGCGATGGCGCACACGCGCAAGGCGATGGACCCGAAGTTCGGCCACGTGTTCATCTACGAGCATTGCCTGCCGTTCGACGTGTCGCGCGCATTCGACGAAGCGAGCGGCATTACGCATCCGCGCATCTGGACCGCGCAACGCGACAAGGACATGTGGGACGCGCTGCAAGCCTGATCCCCACCGCGCTATAGCGACGCCGAGAAGAGCAGGACGGAGACATAAGATGAGCATCAACTACCAGACGCTGTCGTTCGACTACCAGCCGTGCCGCGAGCAAAGCGCGCACGGCGGCGCGGAGCAGGCGGCTTATCCGGTGATCGTGGTCGGTGCGGGCCCCGTGGGCCTGGCCACCGCGATCGATATCGCGCAGCAGGGCGTGCCGGTCGTGCTGGTCGACGACGATTGTTCGTTGTCCACCGGCTCGCGGGCAATCTGCTTTTCGAAGCGGTCGCTCGATATTTTCGATCGACTGGGTTGCGGTCAGCGGATGGTGGAGAAGGGCATCAGCTGGAACGTCGGTAAGGTGTTTCTGAAAGACGAACTGGTTTACACGTTCAACCTGCAGCCGGAACCGGGTCACAACCGGCCCGCGTTTATCAATCTGCAGCAGTATTACGTCGAAGGGTTTTTGCTCGAACGTGCGCAGGCATTGCCGAATCTCGAGATCCGCTGGAAGAGCAAAGTGGTCGGCGTGCAGCAGAACGGCGCGCCGGGCACACACGATGCCAGCGTGACGTTGACGGTCGATACACCCAACGGACCGTACCCGTTGCGCGGCCGCTATGTCGTTGCCGCCGACGGCTCGCGCAGCCCCATGCGCACGCTGATGGGACTCGACAGCAAGGGCGTCACGTTCAAGGATCGTTTCCTGATCGCCGATGTGAAGATGGAAGCGGACTTTCCAACCGAGCGCTGGTTCTGGTTCGATCCGCCGTTCCATCCGAACCAATCGGTGTTGCTGCATCGTCAGCCGGACAACGTGTGGCGGATCGATTTCCAGTTGGGCTGGGACGCCGATCCGGTGCTCGAAAAGACCCCGGAGCGGGTGATTCCGCGCGTGCGCGCGTTGCTCGGCGCGGACGCGAAGTTCGAACTGGAATGGGTCAGCGTCTATACGTTTTCGTGTTTGCGCATGGATCGGTTCCGGCACGGCAACGTGCTGTTTGCGGGCGACTCCGCGCACGGCGTCTCGCCGTTCGGCGCACGCGGCGCGAATAGTGGCGTACAGGACGCGGAAAATCTCGCGTGGAAACTGGCGATGGTGCTCGAAGGCAACGCGTCCGACGCGCTGCTCGACACCTACGCGAGCGAACGCGAATTCGCCGCCGATGAAAACATCCGCAACTCCACCCGCTCCACCGATTTCATTACGCCGAAGAGTCCCGTGAGTCGCGTGTTCCGCGATGCGGTGCTGAAGCTCTCGCGGCAGCATCCGTTTGCGCGGCAATTGGCGAATAGTGGGCGCCTGTCGGTGCCGGCGGTGTTGCGCGATTCGCCGCTCAATACCGCGGACGGCGATCGCTTCGAAGGGGCGATGGTGCCGGGCGCGTCGTGCGTCGATGCGCCGGTTCTGGTGGCCGCGCAACCGGCCTGGTTGTTGCAGCAACTCGGTCAGCAGTTCACCGGCGTGTTGTTCTGCGGTGAGCAAGGTGTCGATCAGGCGACGCGCGCCGCGCTGGATGCGCTGAACACCGGGCCGATTCCGTTGAAGCTTGTCGTGGTGACGAGCGGTGATCTGCAGGCGGCTGTTCTGGCCTCCGCGTCGATTTCAGTTTCGCATTCGGCGAGTGTGAAAGTCGCTCACGACGCGGATGGTCATGCGAACGCACGTTATGACGCCAAACCCGGCACGTTCTATCTGATCCGGCCGGACCAGCATGTGTGCGCGCGTTGGCGGCAGCTCGATGCGGACGCGGTAACGCAGGCGCTGAAACGCGCATTGTGCGTCGAAGGGACGGCCTGAAGTCTGGAGCCTGGACCGTTGGCCCAGGCACGCGGCACAGTTGCGACCACGGCAAGGCATCGGCAAAAAATAGCAGGAGACAGACATGACACTGAACACGCAACCGAATCTCACGCGCCCCGACGATTTCTACGAAGCGCTGATCGACATGCATCGCGATCTCGACGAGGCGCAGAGCCAGTCGGCGAATGCGCAACTGATTCTATTGCTCGCCAACCATATCGGCGATCACGCGACGCTACTCGAAGCCGTGCAGCATGCGCGCGACGGGGTAATCGACGTTTCAGCGCGAGACACGCAGGCGCATTCGCTCGCGGCTTAAGCGAGTGGTTTAAGCCAGCGGTTTAAGCCCGCGGCGTTAAAAAGCAGCGTTAGAAAACCGCATTAAAACGCAGCATTAAAAAAGCACCGTTAAAAGCAGCACAAACACGCGCGCGGCCATTCGAGCCGCGCGCCATTCACAGCGGCGACGCGGCGTAACAACGCCGCCTGCCGTCCACGTAGACGACGACAACGCGGCGCTTCAAGACGCCGGACCCGGCGGGTCCGTTGGACCCTCACGTTTGGAGATAATCGATGAGCCAATCCCTCGCCCCCGCGCTCGAGCCGGGCGCCTCCGCTGCCGCGCACGACGACCTGTTATATCGCAAGGTCTCGCTGCGGATCATTCCGTTTCTGTTTCTCTGCTACGTAGTGTCGTTTCTCGACCGCATCAATATCGGCTTCGCGCAATTGCAGATGAAGCACGACCTCGGTTTCAGCGACGCCATGTATGGCCTCGGCGCGGCGGTTTTCTACGTCGGCTATGTGATCTGTGAAGTACCGAGCAATATGCTTCTGGCACGCTTCGGCGCGCGCCGCACGTTCACGCGGATCATGCTGCTGTGGGGCATTGCGTCGGTCGGCATGATGCTGGTGTCGAAGCCGTCGCACTTCTATCTGCTGCGCTTCATGCTCGGCGTGTTCGAAGCGGGGTTCTTTCCCGGCATCGTGTTGTATCTGACGTATTGGTATCCGGCGCGGCGGCGGGCGGCCGTGCTGTCGATCTTTTTCGCGGGCGTCGCGGTGGCGGGCGTGCTCGGCGGTCTCGTATCCGGCTGGATCATGCGCGACATGGGCGGCGTGCTGGGCCTGTTCGGCTGGCAGTGGATGTTCGTGATCGAAGGCGCGCCCGCGATCGTGCTCGGCCTGCTCGCCGCGTTCTATCTGGTGGACGGTCCGCAGCACGCCAGTTGGCTGAGCGCCGACGAAAAAGCGCAACTGATCGCGCAACGCGACGAAGGGCGCCGGGCTTCGTCGGACGCGCATTCGTCGCGCTCGTTTCTGCACGCGTTGCGCAATCCGCGCGTCTATCTGTTCGCGTTCATCTACTTCTCGCTGACCTGCGCCTCGCTAACGCTGAACTTCTGGATGCCGCTGATGATCCGCGACTTCGGCGTGCATGACGTGGTGGCGATCAGTCTGTACACCGTGATTCCCAATGCCATCGGGGCGGTCGGGTTGATTCTGATCGCGCGTCACTCGGATCGCCGCGGCGAACGTCGCCGGCATTTTGCCGTTTGCACGATTGGCGGCGGCGTGGCGCTTTCGCTGCTGACGCTGCATCTGAGCAGCTTTCCCGCGATGCTCGCGATTCTTTCGCTGGCCTCGGTGTTGATCTTCGCGGCGCTGCCGATCTTCTGGACGGTGCCGTCGGGTTATCTGTCCGGCACGGCGGCGGCGGCGGGGATCGCGTTGATCAGCAGCATCGGCATTACGAGCGGCATTGTGAGTCCGTGGGTGATCGGACTGATCAAGACGCACACCGGCAGTATGGATAACGCGCTGTATCTGCTGAGCGGGTTGCTGTTCGTCAGCGGCGTGGCGTTGTTGCTCGGCGTACCGAAGGACATGAAGCGCATCTGAAGGCAGAGGTGGAATCGGGCGTGATATCGGGTAGAGTCGCGAATGGTCTTTTCGTGTTCCTTTTCTACCGTACGTAGATCGTCCGAATCTTTGCGATGCATTCCATCGAACCTGTTCTTTTGCCGCACGACGGTCCGTCCGATATTTCGTTGTGGCGGATCGATTTTGCCTTTGATGCGTCGCTGAGCGACGCGACCGTCTTCGCCTCCCTTAGCGACGACGAGCGTGCCCGTGCCCGCAGATTTCTCCACCATGAGGACACGGTGCGTTTCGCGAGCGTGCGTGCCGCGCTGCGTGAACTGCTCGCGCAACGCCTTGGCATCACCGCTCACGCCATACGTTTTGCTCAGGACGGAAATGGCCGTCCGCATCTGGCGGACTCGGCCCGCTTCGATTTCAACGTATCGCACGCGGGGGCGCATGGCTTGATCGCGATGTCGCCGGTTCGGCGCGTCGGCGTCGATATCGAACAGCAGCGCGATGGATTCGATTGGCGTTCGATTGCAGCGTTGACGCTCGACCCCACCGAAGTGGCATGGCTCGAACGCCGCGATGCGATGCAGCAGACCGCTGCGTTTTACGAAGCCTGGGTGGCGAAGGAAGCGCTCGTCAAGACAACGGGCGCGGGCATCTCGCGTGGTTTGCAGCACCTGACGGTGCTGCCGCGTGAAGGTAGCCAGGTGACGTTAAGCAATCGGATTCCGGACGATATGCGCGAAATCGCCGCACAGTGGATCGCAGCGCCAGACGCCTATTCGGCGTGCGTGGCGTGGTCGACCGCCACCTTCGCGCGATAGAACGCGATAGACGTTGGCCGGCTAGGGGTTGATTTCGCCGATCGCCAGAGACTTCGGCCAACCGAAGGTATGCACTTGCGTAACCGGCTGCGCGAGCGCCACCGCCGCGCGAATCTTGCCGCCCATCGGCAGATCGAACACATGCCAGCGGCCATGCTCCGCGAGGTCGAATGCGCAACTCGCGGTGTTGCTCAACAGCAGATCCATGTCGATATCCACCGGCGCATAACGCAGCGCATTACAGAGGCTGCCATAACGTGCACGCCGGCGCGCGCCTTCCGGCGTCTCGTCGGCACTTGCGCCGGGTGACGGCACGATGACGCTCAAGCCCAGCGTGGCCGATGCAACGCCCACCACGATCCAGATACCGCCGTAAGCGATGTCGATGGTCATGCCGCGGCCGTCATGAGGGTGGCGTGCGCGCAGTTTCTCGTTGCCGTCGTCCTGCAGATCGACGTCGCGTGGCGCGCAGTCGAACAGATTCGCGACGATCCAGCGCACCACCACGCGCGCGCTGACAAAGCGCTTGCGCAACGCGGCGTTCGGATGCAATCGCGCACGTTCGCGCTCGGTCTTCGACAGCCAGCCGTCGCCCTCCTGCACCGGCACCGGCAACCATTCGCAGCGAAATCGCCACAGCTGCAACTCGCCCGCGCGCGGCGCGGTGACGCCACGCGGATAGTGGCGCGTCAGTGAGTGAGAAGAGAAAACGGGCGGTGCGGCAGTGACGATAGCGTGCGCGATTCGGGCGCTGTTCGCCGCGGGTTCGGTCGCACGCGCATCGCTGCCGTCGCGCACGCGCGAGGACGTCGGCGCAGCCAGGTCCAATTCCAGTGACATGGGCTGCGTCCTCAATGCATGTAGGTCACGCGACGCGCTTGCACGTCGAGTTCCATGCCGGCGTCCAGCAGATCGATCGCGAACCAGCGGATCAGCTTCAGCACGCCGCTGACCGCGGGCGAGGGCAGCCACTCGCTCAACATGCGCAACGCGGCGCCGCTATGCGTTTTTTGCAGCAACGCGATGGTCTGCAAAATGACGGCTTCGTCCTTGCCGAGATCGCTGGCGCAACGGCAGCGCATGTCGAGCGGACGATAGGACACGTGCATTAGCGAACGCATCAGCAAATCAAAATGTTCTATGCCGTCCTGTCGCAAGCCGACACCGCTCAGAATGTCGCGCCATTGCACGCCGCCGCGTGCCGATTCGCAGGCCGGCCGCAGCCAGGTGCGAACGGCGCTGAGGACGGTGCGCTCGGGCGCGTCGGTGGTGTCGGTCGGATGATCGTCGATCAGTTCGGGACGGCTGCTGTAGTGAGAGCGAAAGTTCATCGAGGCTCCTGAATGGACACGGTCCATGAGTCGCGCCGGCCGGATTGAGTAGCTGCCGCGTCGCAGGCCAGCGCTTGTCGCTTGCGACGCAAGGGTGATGACGCAACGTATGCGTCAATGGCTTGTATTAGTTTCGGGCTAGTTGCGATGGCAACCATTCACGCACGTGCGCACTACGCGACGGCCGCACCGGTGCCTGACCGGGCGTTTTCGCCGTGCCCACAAAAAGAAAGCCGAGCAGACGCTCGTTCGACGCGAAGCCCAGCGCGTCGTGCAGACGCGTTTCATAGCTGTCCGGTCCCGTGGCCCAGAAACCGCCGTAGCCGAGCGCATGAATCGCGTTGAGCATGTTCATCGTTGCCGCGCCGGCCGCCAGCAGTTGCTCGATTTCCGGCACTTTCGGATGCGCCGTCACGGCCGCGCCGAGTGCGATCACGAGCGGCGCCGCGAAGGCCTTTTGCCGCCGATGCGCGTGCGCGGAGCGCGGTTCCTCGGGCGAACGCGCGCTGGCCAGATCGACCAGCAGGTCGCCGAGCGCACCGCGTGCTTCGCCGCGAATCGTGACGAAGCGCCATGGCCGCAGATTGCCGTGATCGGGCGCGCGCAACGCGGCGTCGAAGATCAGATCGAGTTCGGCGTCGGCCGGGCCGGGTTCGGTGAGCGGCCAATGCGATTGGCGCGACAGCAGCACCTCGAGCGCTGCCGATGCATGGGGCGTGGCGGTGGCGCCGGGTTTCGCGGTCGCGGGAAGTGCGGGTTCGAGGCGGCTGATGTCTAGCGTGGTCATGGCGTGTATTCGACTGAAGGTATGGGCTGAATAATGGGCTAATTATCTCGTAAATGCAAATCATTCGCATTTAGTCTTGGGTGTCAGTGCTGATAGTTGTTGGCCTTGGGCTTGTCCGGTAAGCCGTTCGCGGCCGGAGGTCGAGCCAAACGGAATTGGCTCGACTGATAAAAAGCAACTAACTGTCAGCCCCGCCCGGCGTCCCCGGATATGATGGCGAGGTGCCGTAATCAGCGTTTGCGGCACGACCGGTCTGCAGCATCCTTGCCCACTTCCGCCCGCCCATGCCGACAAAATCACTCGACGCCGCCGTGTCCGCCACGGACTCCGAAGCGGCGCACCGTCTCCCGACCCTGATGCTTGCCGCCGCGCTCTCACTAGGCAGCGCGATCGCGCTGGGACTCGCCCGCTTCGCTTACGCGCTGCTATTGCCGTCGATGAAGCTCGACCTCGGCTGGAGCTTCGCGCAGGCCGGCGCGATGAACACCGCCAACGCGCTGGGCTATCTGCTCGGCGCGCTGGCGTTCCCGCCGCTCGCGCGCCGCTGGTCGTCGGGCGTCCTGTTTGGTGTCGGCTGCGCGGCCACGACGCTGCTCATGGCCGTCAGCGGCCTGCTTGCGGACACGCATTCGCTGCTTGCCTTGCGGGTGATCACCGGCGCGACCAGCGCGGCGATTTTCATCAGCGGCGGCGTGCTGGCGGCGCGTCTGGCGTCGGCGAGACCGCACGACGCCGGTCTCGTGCTCGGTCTGTACTACGGCGGCACGGGATGGGGAATCGTCGCGTCGTCGGTACTGGTGCCGGTGACGATCATCAACGTTGCGCACGGCTGGCAGTTCGCGTGGTTCGCGCTGGCCGTCGCGTGCGCGGCGTTCGCCGCGGTGGCGATTCAGGCGGCGCGCAAGATCGAGCGCGTACATCCCGCCGCCCATCCGGCGACGCGCGCAACCGCTCACGCCGACGCGCCGCGTTGGCCGCGTTTCAGCCTCGCGTTGGCGGGCTATGGCCTGTTCGGTGTCGGTTACATCGGCTATATGACGTTCATCGTGGCGCTGCTGCGCAACGCGGGCATGAGCGCGGTCGTCGTCACGGGGTTTTATCTGCTGCTCGGCGTGGCGACGGTGATGTCGGCGCGCATATGGTCCAGCCTGCTCGACCGAATGCGAGGCGGCCAGGCGCTCGCGGTGCTCAACGCGCTGCTCGCCATCGCGACCTTGCTGCCCGCGCTGTTTACTCAGCCATGGGTGGCGTTCGTGTCCGGCGTGCTGTTCGGCGCGACCTTCCTGTCGGCCGTCGCCTCGACCACCGCATTCGTGCGCCACAACCTGCCCGCGAGCCACTGGGCCAAAGGCATCAGCGCGTTCACGATCGTCTTCGCGTTCGGGCAGATTGTCGGGCCGATGGTGATCGGCTGGGTCTCGGACGGCGCCGGTCTCGCGCGCGGGCTGGTCTATTCCGCGCTACTGCTCGCGGCCGGCGCGGTGCTGGCCGCGTGTCAGAAGCCGTTGCGTGCCACTATCAAATGAGAATCATTATCAGTATCATCGCAAAAATCGATTTACCACCGGGTTGCATTCGCTGAGTCATCCCGGCGTTGCATCGAATCGACCTAGGCACGCGTCGGCCGGTGCGCTTCGCGGCGCGAATCGACTCACTCAATTCAGGAGCCACGTATGTCGAATGACATCCGGGAAGCACCCGCTGAGATCCAGCTCGCCGATACCGCGTTCCAGAGAGGCCGCACGCGTTTGCCGGTCATGAACGCACCCGCCGACGCCAGCGACATTCTCGATCGCGGCTGGCACGCGTCGATCCACGAGCATCTCGCCCGCGACGGCGGTGTGCTGCTGCGCGGTTTCGCCGACATGAGCATCGAACGCTTTCACGAATTCGCCAAGAGCTTTGGCTCGCCACTGCTGTCGTACGAGTTCGGCTCGACGCCGCGCAGCGAAGTGACGAAGGGTGTCTATTCGTCGACCGACTATCCCGCGCATCAGTGGATTCCGCAGCACAACGAGCAGGCGTACACGACGAACTGGCCGATGAAGATCTGGTTCTACTGCGACGTCGCGCCTGGCGATCGCGGCGAAACACCGGTAGCCGACGCGCGCGCCGTATATCAGGGCATCGATCCCGCGCTGCGCGAACGCTTCGCGAATCGCAAGCTGATGTACGTGCGCAACTACGGCGGTGGACTCGATCTGTCGTGGCAGCAGGTCTTCAACACCGAAGACACGGCGGTCGCCGAAGCCTATTGCCGCGCGCATCAGATCGAATGGGAGTGGAAAGAAGACGGCGATCTGCGCACCCGGCAGATTTGCCAGGCGGTCGCGCGGCATCCGCGTACCGGCGAGGACGTGTGGTTCAACCAGGCGCATCTGTTTCATGTGTCGTCGCTGGAAGACGCGACGCTCGAGGCGCTGCTCGACCTCGTCGAAGAAGAAGATTTGCCGCGCAACGTGTACTACGGCGATGGCACGCCGATCGCCGACGCCGAACTCGATAGCGTGCGTGCGGTGTACGACGCGCATCGACTCGATTTCGCGTGGCAACGCGGCGACGTGATGATGCTCGACAACATGCTGCTGACGCATGGCCGAGCGCCGTTTTCGGGGCCTCGGCGAATTGTCGTGGCGATGGCGGAAGCGCACGGCGCGTGAGCGCGGGGCACGGTCACAGCGATCTGCCTAATGCGCTGATGCAGCCGACGAAGCGCGACGCAGCAACCCGCTACACCGCAATCGACGGAATGCTCTTCATGCAGCGCAGCGCGAACATCGAGCGGCTATGCCGGATGCCGGCAATCTTGTAGAGCTTCTCGCGCAGAAAGCGCTCGTAACCCGCGGTGCCGTCCACGGCCACCTTGACCAGATAGTCGTAGTCGCCCGACACCAGATACGCCTCGAGCACTTCCGACAGCGTCGCGAGTTCGGCGCCGAAGCGGGCGAGGGCGTCGTCGTCGTGACGGTCGAGCGTGACCTCCAGCAACACCACATCCGCGAAACCGAGCTTTTGCTGATCGAGCAAAGCGACATAGCCGCGGATGTATCCCTCCGTTTCCAACTGACGCGTGCGATTCCAGCACGCGGTGGTCGACATGCCCACCAGCTCGGCCAGTTCCGCATTGCTCAGACGCGCGTTTTTCTGCAACTCGCGCATGATCTTGCGATCCTGGTTGTCGAGTGGGCGATTTCGGGTTGTCATAGCGTTATCGGAAGTATGTTCTGTTAAATCCTATTCTAGCGGAATATCGTCCTGACATGACGGTTCCGGCGCAGGGCTTTAAGAAGCCTATCCAGCCTGCCTCCGGGTATATTTTCAGGGTGCATTCATGCCCGGGACAACCGCCCGGGCCGCGGGCTTCGCGCCCACGGCCTCGTTTAGCCACAAGCTGTTATCCGGTGTCTCGCTGCCTTCCCAGCAAGAAGGCGGCACGCGGGCGAATTCCGGCGTCAACCGCGCCGGAAGGCGCGCTCGCCGGGCATGGACGCATGTTCCTAACCGAATGCCTGGTGGAGGTGGCATCGACGGCGGTGATCGCGGGACGACGTTTGCGCGCGTGCCGGATGCGCGAAAGGCGACGCCGCAGATCGCGGGCGTCGCCTTTCACGAGTCAGCGCGCCGGGCGCTGAGAGACGTTGCTGAGAATCAGTGAAAAATCAGGTACAGGATGACCAGTACGATCAGCGGGACGCCAAGAAGCCAGCCGAGAAGATAAGGCATGATGTGATCTCCTTTCGTGTTGAAGTTTGAATACGAAGGTGATTGAGCATCCGGCGTGCCTGACCTGATACGACGCTACGTTTGACGCTGCCGGCCTTGCTGGCGGTGCTTCTCCCGGCCGCCAGGTCAAGGTAAGTTCTCCCGCAGAACAATACTGAATTGCACCGGCTTCACGTCGTGCATCGCCTCGCGTTTCTCCCGCACGTTGCGGAAAATCCGCAGACAATTCCCCACCATCGACTGCGGCGTTTGCGTAATCAACGCGTCCATCGTCCCATCGATCAACAACGCGCGCGTATCCGGCGTCAAGCCATGGCCGACGAACAGAATCTTCGGTTCCGAACGCGCTTCGACAATCGCACGCGCGACGCCATCCGATCCGCCGCCGCTGTTATAAATGCCCGCGAGATCGGGATGCTGCTCCAGCAACTTGCGCGTCTGCATATAGTTGCGCTCGCTATCGTCGTGTCCTTCACGCAGTCCGATCACGCGTACCTGAGGAAACGTCGATTCGATCAGATGCAGAAAGCCGATCTCGCGCTCTTCGTGCCCGCGATAGTTGAGACTGCCCGCGAGCATCGCGATCTTGCCGCTCGGTCGCGGCCCCATGAAACGCCCCAGCAATAGCGCCGCGGTGCGCCCGGCCGAGCGGTTGTCGATACCTACATAAGCCAGCCGCCGCGCATTCGATAAATCCGAAATCAACGTGATAGCGGGCACGCCCTGATCCGCGAGCGCATTTACCGCGTCTCGCACTTGCGGATGTTCGAGCGCCATGAACACCACGCCATCCGCGCGCTGTCCGTAATGCAACAGACGGTCGGCCAGTTCCTTCGGATTGAAACTCTCGACGTAGTGCACACGGCATTTCATATCGAGCGCG
Source organism: Paraburkholderia sp. BCC1876 (assembly GCF_902833695.1). Classification (NCBI taxonomy): domain Bacteria; kingdom Pseudomonadati; phylum Pseudomonadota; class Betaproteobacteria; order Burkholderiales; family Burkholderiaceae; genus Paraburkholderia; species Paraburkholderia sp. BCC1876. Next base: position 224,437 of record NZ_CADFGI010000010.1, read on the forward strand.
TTCCACTGATCGTGCGCGAAGTCGATGTAGTCGCCGAGCATGTGCAGGTAGCGATTCGTGCCGGCGGGCAGCAGAAACGCTATTCGCATGGGCTTCGACGCGGTGACGGCGGGCGCATTGGGCGTGAGCAGATAACCGAGTTGCGCGGCCGCTTGCAGCACACGTTGCGCAGTGACGGCGCGCACGTTCTCGCGACCGTTGAGCACACGATCCACCGTGGCGGTAGAGACCCCCGCGGCACGCGCGATATCGGGAATGCGCGCTCGTGCAGCGAGGTTAGCGTCGGCGCCAGGAAGCGGTTCGGACATGGCAGTCCTTCAGGGAGAGGTCAATCAAAAACCATCAAGTTCGCGGTTTGACAGCACTTGCCGCGCACGCCTAGTCTTGCAGCTATCACGCAACGACTGAACGCCGCCGACCCGAAATCAAAGCGTAGTCCGTCATGCCAGTAAAGGTTGCCGTGAACGATGATGGTTTTTGATGGATTCGACCGTCACATCAATTATAAGCAAGGAGACGCTCAAATGACCAACCTCGCGAGACGCACCGTACTGCGCGCCGCAGCCGCCGTACCGCTAGCCAGCGCGCTGGGTTTTCCGGCGATCGTGCGCGCGGCGTCCGGGCCGGAATTCGTGTTCAAGTACGGCAACAATCTGCCGCTCACGCATCCGCTGAACGTGCGCTCGCAGGAGGCCGCCAATCAGATCCGCGAGGCGTCGAAGGGGCGCATGGAGATCCGGATATTCCCTAACAACCAGTTGGGCGGCGACACCGACATGCTCGCGCAGGTGCGCAGCGGCGGCATCGAAATGTTCACGCCGTCGGCGCTGGTGGTGTCGACGCTCGCGCCGTCCGTCGCGATCAATGCCGTCGGCTTTGCCTTCAGCGACTACAACCAGGTGTGGAGCGCGATGGACGGCAAGCTCGGCGCGTACGTGCGCGCGGCGATGCAGAAGGCCGGCCTCGAGTCGTTCGAAAAGATGTGGGACAACGGCTTTCGTCAGACGACCACGAGCACCGGGCCGATCACGAGCGCGCAGAACATGCACGGTCTGAAGATCCGCGTGCCGGTGAGTCCGCTCAGTATCGATATGTTCAAGGGTCTCGGCGCCTCGCCCACCAGCCTGCAATTCAGCGAAGTCTATTCGTCGCTGCAAACGCATATCGTCGATGCGCAGGAAAACCCGCTGCCGATCGTGCAAGTGGCGAAACTCTACGAAGTGCAGAAGTACTGTTCGCTGACCAATCACATGTGGGACGGCTACTGGTTCGTGCTGAATCCGCGCGCGTGGCAACGCTTGCCGAAAGACCTGCAAGGCATTGCGAGCGACGCGTTCAATCAGTCGGCGCTGCGGCAGCGCGAGGACGTGCGCAAGCTCAACGACGCGGCCGTCGCGGATCTGCAAAGCAAGGGTCTCGCGATCAATCGTCCGGCGCCGGATACGTTTCGTGCCGCTTTGCGCCAGGCGGGTTTTTACGCCGAATGGAAAGGCAAATTCGGCGATCAGGCGTGGGACCTGCTCGAACAATCGGTCGGCAAGCTGGCCTGAACGCGCGCGCTGCAAACCGATGAGCACCAAATGAAAAGACGAAGCGCGGCGATCACCCGCGAGGAGGCGCAAGGATGTCGAATCACGCGTTGAACCCAGTGGAAGCGCACGTGCCGTTGCACGCGGCGAGCGCGCCGCGCCGCTGGTTGCGAAGCTTCGATCGCGGTTTGATCGCGCTCGTCGAAGTCTGCGCGGCCGCGCTGCTGGCGATGGAAATCGTCGTCATGCTCGCGGGCGTGGTGTGGCGCTACGTGCTGCATCAGCCGCTGGTCTGGTCGGACGAACTCGCGGGCATCCTGTTTTTGTGGCTCGCCATGCTCGGCGCCGTGCTGGCGTTGCGACGCGGCGAACATATGCGGATGACGGCGCTGGTCAGCCGTTTGACGCCGTCGCGGCGCGCGTTCGTCGATACGCTGGCGATCGCGGCGTCGGTTGCGTTGCTGGCGCTACTGATCGCACCGGCCTATGACTACGCGTCCGGCGAGGCCGCGATCGTGACGCCCGCTTTGCAGATCAGCAACGCGTGGCGCGCGCTCGCGTTGCCCATCGGCGCGGCGCTCATGCTGCTGGTCGGCCTGCTTCGTCTCGCGCAGGTGAGCCGGATGCGCGACGTACTTATCGTGCTCGTCATCGCGGCGGTGCTTGGCGCGGTGGCGGTGTTCGCCGGCCCATGGTTCCAGACCCTGGGCAAGACCAACCTCGTGATCTTTTTCGTCGGCGTCGTGGCGGTCGGGATTTTCTCGGGCGTGCCGATCGGGTTCTCCTTCGCGCTTGCCACCTTCGGCTATCTCGGTCTCTCGACCTTTACGCCGCTCGAAGTGATGGTCGGTCGCATGGACGAGGGCATGTCGCATCTCGTGTTGCTGGCGGTGCCGCTGTTTGTGTTTCTCGGCCTGCTGATCGAAATGACCGGCATGGCGCGCGCGATGATCGAATTCCTCGCGAGCCTCGTCGGTCATGTGCATGGCGGGTTGTCGTTCGTGCTGATCGGCGCGATGTATCTGGTGTCCGGCATCTCCGGTTCGAAAGTGGCGGACATGGCGGCGATTGCGCCGGTGCTGTTCCCCGAGATGAAAAAACGCGGTGCCTCCGAAGGCGATCTGGTCGCGCTGCTCGCTACGACCGGCGCGCAAAGCGAAACCATTCCACCCAGCATCGTGCTGATCACGATCGGCTCGGTCACCGGCTTGTCGATCTCCGCGCTGTTCACGGCGGGCATGCTGCCGGGCGCGGTGCTCGCGCTGATTCTGTGTGCCGTGGTGTGGTGGCGTTACCGCAAGGAAGATCTGAGTGGTGCGCAGCGGTTCACGCGGGCGCAGATCGGGCGGCTGTTCCTCGTGTCGTTGCCGGCGCTGGCCTTGCCGTTCGTGATTCGCATGGCGGTGGTGGAGGGCATCGCGACCGCAACCGAGGTGTCCACCATCGGCATTGCCTATTCGATGCTGGTCGGCGTGCTGATCTATCGCCGGTTCGAATGGCGGCGGCTCGGCCGCATGCTGGTGGACGCCGCCACTTTGTCGGGGGCGATTCTTTTTATCATCGGATGCGCGACCGCCATGGCGTGGGCACTCACGCAATCCGGCTTTTCGCAGGACCTCGCGCAATGGATGGGCGCCATGCCCGGCGGCGCGTATGGTTTTCTCGCGGTGTCGATCGTCGTGTTCGTGATGCTCGGCAGTGTGCTCGAAGGGATACCCGCCATTGTGCTGTTCGGGCCGCTGCTGTTTCCGATCGCGCGGCTCGCCGGGGTCAATGAGGTGCACTACGCGATCGTCGTGATTCTCTCGATGGGCGTGGGCCTGTTTTCACCGCCGTTCGGCGTCGGTTATTACTCGGCGTGCGCAATCAGCAAGGTCAATCCCGACGCGGGCATGGGTCCGATCGCCGGCTATATGGGCGCACTGATCGTCGGGTTGATTCTGGTCGCGGCGATTCCCTGGATATCGATCGGGTTTCTCTAAGTTTTCTCTACACGTTCGACCTACGGGCGCTGCGTCGACAGCCGCGCCGGGGTGTCGCTCGTCTTTTCAATCCTGGCGCTTTGGGAGAGCTATATGAGTCGTTTCTTTGGCGAAATTCGTCAGGCGGGATATGTGGTCCGCGATATCGAAGCCGCAATGGACTACTGGAGCCGCGTGCTCGGCGTTGGCCCGTGGTTCTACAACGAACGCGTGCCCATCGAAAACTACACGTATCGCGGCCAATCTTACGAGGTGCATAACTCCGTCGCGTTGGCGAACTCGGGACCGTTGCAGGTCGAATTGATCCAGACACGTAACGACGCACCGTCGATGTATCGCGACTTTCTCACCGCTGGTCATACGGGCTTGCAGCACAACGCGTATTGGACCACCTCGTTCGACGCGGATCTCGCCCGTCTGCAGGAGCAGGGTTTCAAGGTCGCGATGAGCGGGGAAGTGGGGCGTAACGGCCGGTTCGTTTACTTCGACACGGAAAACCATCCGGGCACCGTGATCGAACTGTCGGAGATCGCCGGGCCGAAAGGCAAACTGTTCGACATGATCTATGCGGCGTCCCGTGACTGGGACGGCAGCGATCCGGTACGCCGTTTTCCCGATCTGGGCACGCTATGAACGCCGCGCCGCAACGGCAGACCGGCGACGATGTACTCGAAGCCGACTATCTGATCGAGACGCCGCTCGATCCCGCGCGCGTCGCCGACGTGATGGCCGGCGAGCAGTCGAGCGGCACCTTCGTGCGCGTGGCCAATGAATCCGACGCGCTGCGCGCGCGCAGTCGCGCGACCGTGCTGCGCATCGAAGAACTCGACGCCGCTCAGCAACCCAGCTTGCCGAATGCCTGGCTCGCGCGCCAGCGCATCAACGGACCGTGGCGGCGTGCGCGCGTCACGCTGTCGTTCCCGCTGGCCAACATCGACGCGAATTTGCCGACGCTGGCCGCGACCGTCGCCGGCAATCTGTACGACCTCGGCGAAGTGACCGGCATGCGCCTGTTGTCGCTGCGTTTGCCGGCCGCCTATCGCGCGCGTTTTGAAATGCCGCGGCATGGCGTGAAGGGCACGCGCGCGCTGACGGAGGTGCGCGACCGACCGCTGATCGGCACGATCGTCAAACCGAACGTCGGCCTGAGCGCGGCGGAAACAGCGGCGCTGGTGCGTGAGCTTTGCGAAGCGGGCGTCGATTTCATCAAGGACGACGAGGTGTGCGCGAACCCGCTGCACGCGCCGCTCGCGGAGCGCGTGCGGGCGGTGATGGCCGAAGTGCGCGGCTATCGCGAGCGCAGCGGCCGGCCGGTCATGGTCGCGTTCAATATCACCGACGACCTCGACGCCATGCGCCGTCACGCCGATCTGGTCGAACAGGAAGGCGGCAGTTGCGTGATGGCGAGCATCAACTGGTGCGGCTTTTCGGCAATCCAGACGCTGCGCCGCGCCACGCCGCTGGTGCTTCACGCGCATCGCAACGGCTACGGCATGATGTCGCGCGATCCGGCGCTCGGCATGTCGTTTCAGGCGTATCAAACCTTGTGGCGTTTGACGGGCGTCGATCACATGCACGTGCACGGCCTGGCCGGTAAATTCGCGCAGAGCGACGCCGAGGTGATCGAGTCAGCACGCGACTGCGCGACGCCGCTCGCGTCCGGCTACGACGACGTGGTGCTGCCGGCGTTTTCATCGGGCCAATGGGCGGGCACCGCGCAGGCGACCTTTGACGCGGTGCGTTCCACCGACCTGCTGTTCATGTCGGGCGGCGGCATTCTCGCGCATCCGGATGGCCCCGCTGCGGGCGTAACGAGCGTGCGCCAGGCGTGGGCCGCAGTGCAGGCGGGCACGCCGTTGCCGGTGTACGCGGAACACATGCCGGAACTGCGACGCGCGTTGCAGTTTTTCGGCGGTCGCGCGTGAGCGGCGCGTCGACACGGATAAGGGCATAAAGAACATGAGCGACTTGCCGCGCAACGATGGCCCGGACTACGCGTTTTACGGCGACGATTTCACCGGCGCGACCGACACGCTCGCGCATCTCGCCCGCGCCGGCTTGCGCACGATGCTGTTTTTCGAGCCGCCGGATGCCGCGCGTCTGTCGCGGCTGGGCCCGCTCGACGCGCTCGGTGTCGCGGGCGCGGCGCGGACCATGGCGCCCTCCGCGCAGCAACGTGAACTCGCCCGTGTCGGTGCGGCATTCGCGAGCCTTGGCGTGCGCGTGATGCACTACAAGGTGTGTTCGACCTTCGATAGCGCGCCGCAGACCGGCAGCATCGGCGTGGCGGTTCGCACGCTCCGCGAGTACTGCGCGAACGAACTGGTCGCGGTGGTCGGCGGACAGCCGGATTTGCGGCGCTATTGCGTGTTTGGCGAGTTATTCGCGGCGGCCGGTGCCGACGATGCGCGGCAAGCGGTCTACCGGATAGACCGTCATCCGACCATGAGCCGACATCCTGTGACGCCGATGCACGAAGCGGATTTGCGCGTGCATCTACAGCGACAAGGATTGGAAAATGTGCAATCGATCGATTGGCGGCGTTACGCGGCGGGCGCTGCTGCGTTGGAATCCGATGTGCGGCGTCGGCTCGATTCAAAGCCGGACGCCGTGCTGTTCGACGTGCTCGACGAGTCGCATCTGCAAGCGATTGGCGATCTGATCTCGCGTTACGCCGCGACGTCGGCGCCGCTGCTGGCGGTCGGCGCGAGCAGTGTCGCGCAGGCGTATGCGTTGGCGCGCGGTGACGCGTGTCGGTCCGCAACGGCAAGCGAACCCGTCGGGCTGGCGCGCGCGCGTGGTCCCGTGTTCGTGCTGGCGGGCAGTTTGTCGCCGTTGACCGAGTTACAGATCGAGGCGGCGCGATCTTATTTGCGTGTCGAGTTGGACCCGTTGCAAATGACCGGCAACGATGCCGCCGCGTATCTCGCGACACGTGTGGAAGCGATAGCCAGTTCGTTGCGCGATGGGCGTAACGTGCTTGCCTTCACGAAGCGGCGAGCGGTGCGCGCGGCGGATCGCGAGACGACGGTGAATGCCGATGCGAATATAACCGCATCTGCCGAAGGCGCACTCCCACAACTCGCCGATGCCTGCGCGGCACTGCTGCAACAAGTACTCAACGCCGTGCCTTTGCAGCGCGTCGGCATCGCCGGCGGCGACACGTCGAGCTTCGCCGTGCGTGCGCTCGGCGCATGGGGTTTATCGTATCTTGCGCCCTTGTCGGCTGGCGTCACGGTGTGTCGTCTGCATGCCGATCGCGCGGAACTCGACGGCATGGAGATCATGCTCAAAGGCGGTCAGATGGGCGGCGCGGATCTGTTCGAACAACTGCTCAACGGCGACGAAGCACAAGACGCGTAACGGTCAGCCATTATCCGCAAAGCCAGGATAAAGCGTCATGCCGCCGTCGACGAACAACGTCGTGCCGACCACATAATCGCTATCGTCCGACGCGAGCCAGACAGCGGCCTTGCCGATGTCCTCCACGTCGCCCACACGGCCGTACGGAATCAATTTCAGCAGCTTCTCGCGCGCGGCCTCGGTATCCCATGCATCTTTATTGATCGGCGTGCGGATCGCGCCGGGCGCAATGGAGTTGACGCGAATCCGTTCGGGCGCGACCTCTTGCGCAAGGGATTTCATGAACATCTGAATGCCCCCTTTCGACGCCGCGTAGTTCACATGTCCCGCCCACGGAATGACTTCGTGCACGGAGCTCATGCAGATAATTTTGCCCAACGCTTTGGACACGTCGTGCGGTCCGCGTCGCCTGAATTCCTTCACAGCGGCTTGCGCGGTCAGAAATTGCCCGGTCAGATTGGTTGCCAGTACCGTTTGCCAATCTTGCAGCGTCATATCGGCAAACGCGCTGTCTTTCTGCACGCCCGAATTCGCGATCACGATATCCACAGTCCCGAAGCGCGTACGGCAGGCGTCGAACATACTGTCGACTTGAGCGGGGTTGGCCACATCGGCTTGAACCGCGAGTGCGGCGCCACCTGCCTGCTCGATCTCGTCGGCGAGTTGTTGCGCTGCATCGGCATGCGAGTGGTAGTTGAGCACCACAGTGGCACCGGCATCCGCCAGCGCTTTCGCGACGCCGTAACCAATCCCGGAGCTAGCGCCGGTGATCAAGGCGACCTGATTCGCGAGTAACTTTTCCATCGCATTCTCCGGCATGACAAGCGTGAATAAGCGTGAATAAGCGGCAACCGTCGACATAACGAAGCCGCCGGATAACCGAGCAGCGAACTGCATCGATATCCGGCGGCCGGCCCGGTTCAAGGTTCGGTTCGAACGAAACTGAACGAAAGAACCTGGTGCTTCAATCTGCCGAGGCTATATCACACCCGCCACAAGCAACACGATGATGACGATCAGCACGACACCGATACCACCCGTCGGCGCGTAGCCCCACGAGCGGCTATGCGGCCAGGTCGGAAACGCACCGATGAGAAGAAGAATCAGCACAATCAGAAGAATAGTTCCCAACATATTAATAACCTCCGCTTGGGTTGACAGGATCTGCCGTCACGCTAGCCACGCAGCGCCCATCGTGAGAAGGGTTCGCGATCGGCAGATCGATGTCCCTATTCAGCAAACCGCATGCCCAGGCGGAGAGTCGTGTCGAGAACGTTTTAAACCCGCGTCATTCGCTTACCCCTGTGCGGGCCGCAGCGCGCCGATGCGAGCCACCACCAGATCGGCAACGAACGCAACGCCGAGCGCTACCGCACCGCAGATGAAAATCAGCGCGTAATTGTTATGCGAGTGCGAGAAAAGATACGAGTAGCCATAGCCGCCGAGCGCCTGGAAGAGAGCGAAGGCGGTCGTCGCGCGGCTCCATGCGGCACGCTGTTCGGTGTGGTCGTGCGGCACGAGTTCATGAATGCGGCCGAGCGCCAGCGTGACGATGCCAGGCGTGAAGATACCGAGAATCACCGTCGCGATGACCAGGGCCACTGTGCTACCCGACAGCGCCAGCATCGCGACCGCTAACGCTTGCAGAAGCAGCGCGAGCCGATAGGCCTTGCCCGCGCCGATACGATCGGCCATGTTGCCGCAGAGTACCGGTCCCACGATCGCCGCCACGCCGTACAACACCCAGTAGTCGGCGCCGATCGCCGCGCCACGTCCCAGGCCGCGCGCCACGTAGTCCACCAGCAGCACCATCGCCGGGACGAGTCCGAGTGCGTTCGCCGCGTATTGCGCGTACAGCACGCGTAGCTTTAAACCCTGCGGGCGCGCGTCATGATGCGCGGCGGACGACGCCGGCGGCGCGGGCTGATTGGTCGACGGCCAGCCGAACCAGCTCACGGCGGTCAGCACCAACGCGACGACGCCGAGCCCGATCCACGTGGTTTGCAAACCGAAGTGCAGTAGTTGGGGAATCAGCGTGCCGGATGCCGCGATACCGAGACCCAGCCCGAGAAAGATCATGCCGCTAACAAAGCCACGACGTGGCGCGGGAATATGCGGAAGAATCGACGTGGCCACCAGCACCATGATCGCGCCGCCGGAGATGCCCGACAGCAGACGCCAGCCGAAAAACCAGCTAATCGACAGCGGATACGCGCAGGCGAAGAACGCGGCGGTGACGACCACCATCAGCCAACGCAACGCGCTGCGATTCGACAACGCCGACGCCAGCGGACGGCCGATCAACGCGCCCACCAGATAGCCGGCGAAATTCGCCGCGCCCAGTGTCACGGCTTGCGACGAGGTGAACCAGTGCGCCTGGATCAGCGAGGGAATCAGTGGCGTGTAGGCGAATCGCGCCAGCCCGATCGCGACGAGACTCCCGCACAACCCCGCGAGCGTTGCGAACAGCGCGCGGCTATCAAGTGAGGGCGTGCTTTCGGGCGTTAAAGCGGGGACTGTGGACATGACGGTTCCTTTACCGGCGCGCGCATGGCGCGGCGACCGGATGTCGGTGGGGAAAAACTTTGCATTAGAAGAGGCGCCGCGTTCGGCGCGTGGGGCTTAGCCGGAGCTGCCTGGCGCAGATGGCGCTGGCGCGGATAACTCCGGCAGTGCCGGCAGGCCTAGCAGCATGAGCGCCGGCGCGATCGCCGCGACGAGCTGCGCGCGTTGCGGTTTGACGCGCGCGAGAATCCGGATGCCGATCAACGTGGCGAGCAGATGAGCGGCGGCATCGTCCGCTGCAACGGTGGTCGCGATCTCGCCACTTTGTTGAGCCTCCGCCACACAGCGGCGGAAAAACGCCTGAAGTTCGTCCAGTTCGGCGGCGACGGTGGCGCGGAACGCCTGATCGTCGGACGAGGTTTCCAGCGCCGAGTTGACCAGCATGCAACCGCGTTGGTCCGGATCGGCAATTGCCCGCTCGATGATTTCGTGGAAGAACATCGTGACGCGCTGTGCCGCCGTCATGGTGGTTTCCAGCCGGTTGATCCGTTCGCGCAGCGTGTGCTCGAGATAGTGCTCGAGCGCCCGCAGATACAGACCGCGCTTGTCGCCGAACGCGTTGTAAAGGCTGGGCTGTGTCAAACCGGTCGACTTGACCAGGTCGCGCGTGGAAGTGGCCTCGTAGCCCTTGCTCCAGAACGCGGCGCTGGCCGCTTCGAGCACCTCGGATTCGTCGAAACCGCGGGGTCGTGCCATGGCGAAGATCCTTCCTGCGTAGCAAACAAAATTCTGTATCACTCGATATAGAAACGGATTATATATCGAGTGATACAGAACGCAAGAAGAATGTCGACGCCCGCCGCAGCAGGCGTTTAGAGCGCGCTGCGCGGCACGGGAGGGGCCTCGGCTGGCGTTGGATCGTCCGTCGCGAGGGCGGTGTCCGGATAGCCGATCCGCACCGGCGGCACGAACCAGGCGAGGCAGAGGCCGACCAGCGCGGCAGCGCCGGCCACCAGAATGCCGATGTGAATCGACTGCACGAGGGCGTCGCGGGCGGAATTCATCATCGCGTCGCCCGCGTGGCCCGCGCTGACCAGCCGGTTGATCAACGCGGCCTGTTCCGCGCGATCCACCAGCAACTCCGGACTGGCGAACGATTTGAACCACTGCGTCGCCTGATACGAATCGAGCGAACGGTGGACGCCGCGCGAGTAGAGATGACCGAGCAGCGCGCCGGTCATCACCGTGCCGAGCATGCCGCCGAAGGTCCGCAGCGATTGCAGCAGCGCGGTCGCCGCGCCGACGTGATCGCGCGAGACGATCTGTTGCGAACAGACCGTCAGGCTGGTGGCGACCAGACCGAGGCCGAGTCCGCTGATGCCCATGCACGACATCCACACCAGATGCGGCTCGTTGCCGTGCAGCGCGACCACGCTGAGGCAAGCCAGCGCGGACAGCGCAAAGCCCACGTACATGATGCCGTTCGCGCGGCGGATTCGTGTGACGATCCGGTTGTTGACCACGCTGCCGATCGTCGTGCCCAGCAGCAGCGGCGTGATCAGCATGCCCGAGTCGTGCGCGGACATCGCGTAGCCGCCTTGAAACAGCAGCGGCACATAAAACACCAGCGAAAACAGCGCGAAGCCGCCGAGCACCGACATGGCGAACAGCGCGGACAGCTTGCGATCCATCAGCATGTCCACCGGCACGATCGGATAGCCGACGCGGCGTTCCCATAGCCACAGGATCAGCGCGCAACTCGCCGCGACGGCGGTGAGCGCGATCGTCATGGTGTCGATGCCGTGCTTGGGAAACAGTTCGATCAGCACCTGCAGCGTGCCGAACGTGAGCGCGAGCACGCACGCGCCGAGCCAGTCGAGCCGGACCGGGCCTTTGCGGCGCAGTTCATGCAAAGGCGGCAGAAAGCGCTGCACGAACAGCAGCGAGACCAGCCCGACCGGCACGTTGACGAAGAACACCAGCCGCCAGCCGCCGTATTGCGTCAGCATGCCGCCGAGTGACGGCCCCACCATATTGGCCACGCCGAACGAGGACGTGACGAACACCAGCCAGCGCAGCCGCCGTTTCGGATCGGGGAACAGATCGGCGACGGTGGCGAACATCGTGCCGATCAGAATGCCGCCGCCGATCCCTTGCAGGCCGCGCGACAGGACGAGCAGCAGCATGCTGCTGGCGAGCCCGCACAACACGGACGCGCCGGTGAACAGGATGATCGCGGCGATCAGAAACGGTTTGCGGCCGAACTGGTCGCCGAGCCGCCCGAAGATCGGAATCGTAATGACCGAGGCCAGCATGTACGACGTCGCGACCCACGCGTACAGGTCGAAGCCCTTCAATTCGGCGACGATACGCGGCAGCGCGGTGCCCACGATGGTTTGATCCAGCGCGACCAGCATCGCGACGAACGAGATGCCGAGCATGGCCAGCAGCGATTCGCGGAATGGCAGGAGTTGTCCGCTGGGGACGTTGGAGGGCGCTGCAATCGACGCTGCGGTCATGACGTGCCTATCTGAATGGGCGAGGCGTTCATAAGCATGATAGGTGAGTGGGCGGCGGCGGGCGTCGTCGCGCGCGGACATTCGTTCGCCAGGCGTGGGCGTGTAGCCGGTTTGCCACCGGTCACACTTCGAGAATGCGGAATCGCCGCAACGTATCGATCTCGAACTGCAGACAACTCGCGCGATAGTCGCGGCACAGGCGTTCGGCTGTCGCGCCGTCGCCGGCGCGGATCGCCTCCACGATCGCCCGATGCTGCGCCACCGGCAGATCGGCCAGTGCGGTCAGACGCAACGTGAGGTCGCGCACGCGTCGAATCTGGTCCCAGCATTCATTGACAATCTGCGTGAGCCGAGGATTGCCGCCCAGCTTCAGCAGATGCGCGTAAAAGGCTTCGTCGGCGGCGGTCCAGGCGGCGAGGTCGTTTTTCTCGCGCGCCCGCTCCATGGCGTTGCAGGCCTGATCGAAGGGCGCCAGGTCTTTGGCGCGCAGCGTTGCGGCCGCGGCAATGCCGGCAGCGGTCGCTTCGAGACTGGTTTGCACCTGGTTGATTTCTTCGATATCCGCGAGCGACACCTGACGTACGCGAATACCGTGGCGCGGCACGATCTGCAGCAGGTTTTCCTTCTGCAAACGCACGAGCGCTTCCCGCACGGGCGTGCGGCTTACACCGAACAGACTGACGAGGTCGCGTTCCAGTAACTGCATGCCGGGACGAAACTCGTTGCTGAGAATTTTGGTGCGTAGCTGTAGATACACCGAGTCGGTGGATTTTTCGCGCAGCGTGGTCATGTGTTTCTGTCTCGCCGACGGATTGAAGGCGATTCTGCCACGCAGACGCGAAAGATGGGTTCAGTTTATGAGCCGCTTGCGAAACTCCGTCACGCTTTCAATGCGGCGCTTTGCGCGCCGCACCACCCCGACAGGCCGGGTCGACCGTTACCTGTCCCACACTTCATCCGGCAGCGGCAAGCCGGCCAGATCCTGAGCCGTCAGCGGGCGGTCGATCGCGACACCTTCGCTTTCCAGCATCAGCATGACCTGGCGCGTGTGTTGTGCGCTATGCCACGCGGTGCGCTCCAGCACTTCGTGCATGGGCCGCCGTCCATAGTAAGTCGGCACGTCGTAGCTGAGCGAGCGATCCGTCTCAGCCTGCCACCACGCGCGCAAATGCGCCCTCACGCTGTCGCCCCAGGCGGCGATCTCCTGCGGTCCCCAGTCGGCGGGCGGCACTTCGTCGAATCCTTCGAATCGCAATTCGATCTGCTGCGCGGCCTCGATACCCATCTCGGCCACGCGGAAGACGTGAAACGTCAGACCGGCCGGCGTCCGGTTGCGATTCCTGAACGGCTCGCGATACGCGGCGCCGCCGAATTGCCGCGTATAACGCGCGTTCGATTCGAGCACGAGTTCGAGGCGGCTGACCAGTTCCGCCGGCGGCAGCGGCGTCATGATCTTCGTTTTCAGATCCAGAAACTTGATGACGTCGTTGATCGACTGACAGAACGTGTAGCGGCCGCCGAGCGCGACCACGGGCACGCTGCGCGCGCCCAGCGCGGCGAGTTGCTCGGCGCCGTCGGGATCGTTATGCACGTCGATCGATTCGAATTCGATGCCCTGCTTCGTCAGAAACTCCTTGGTGCGTAAGCACGACGAACAGCCGGGTTGCCAGAACACCTTGATCTTTGCGTGGGTCGCGGTTTGCATCGCTGTCTCCTGTCGCGCGGTTCGCCTCGAAAGAGGCCGCCGGTCAATCTCATTGTTGCCAGGCCGTGGCTACGTGCAAAGCATTGCTTGACCATGCCGCCATCGCGAGCCACGATGGCGGGCAAACGTGCCAGTGGTGGTGGCACGCACACGCCGTACCGAGGAGCGCCGAATCCATCGGCGAACCCGGTTAGCTCGGTTACTTGCCGCGGGACGTCATGCCGACACTCGATCCGCTTTCGCTCAGGCTGTTTGTCAGCGTTGCTGAAACCGGCACCATCGCGGCTGCGGCGCAGCGCGAACATATCGCGGCAGCGGCCGTCAGCAAGCGCATCAGCGAGATCGAAGCCACGCTGGGCGTGGCGCTTCTACGGCGTACCAACAAAGGCGTGATGCCGACCGCCGCCGGTGAACGGCTGGTCGCGCTGGCACACCGCGCGCTGCATGAACTCGACGACATTGCCGTGCAAATGCGCGATTACGCCAGCGGCGTCAGCGGACTCATTCGGCTGGCGGCGAATGTGTCGTCGGTCGTGCAGTTCCTGCCGCGCGAGATCCAGTCGTTTGCCGCGCAGCATCCGCGGATTCAGATCCAGCTCGAAGAAAAGCCCAGTACCGGGGTGGTGAAAGCCGTCGCCGATAACGCAGCGGATATCGGCGTGTTCACGTCCGTGCCGCATGGTTACGACGTGCAAACGTTCCCCTATCGCCGCGATTCCCTGACGCTCGTCATGCCGGCCGGTCATGCGCTGGCGCAGCATCAGGCGGTGGCTTTCGCGGACACACTCGACTTCGAGTACGTCGGCCTGCCGCCCGATACGGCGATCAGCCAGCAACTCACGCGCGCGGCGCACGCTCATGCGCGCCCGGTCAATCTGCGCATTCAGGTGACGAGCTACGACGCGCAATGTCTGATGATTGCAGCGGGACTCGGGCTCGGCGTCATGCCGCGTGCAATCGCGCAGGAGCAGGCGGACAAGCTGGGTTTGTCGATCGTCGCGCTTACCGATGCGTGGGCCGAGCGCGAGCTGCTGTTAGCCGTGCGTTCGCTGGACGCGTTGCCGGTGGCTTGCCGCATGCTGGTCGCGCATTTACGCGGTGGGTGATTGGCCTTTGCCACGCGTCATGCGCCATGCGCACCGCCTGTTTGTCATGACGTAGCGCATTGCATTAAGCGTTTCCCTTCATGCCGCCGCACAGCGCGCGGTGCTAGCATCGAAACGTTCGCGCGTTGCGCACGGCGCCAGCCGGCCAGCACGCTGCGCAGACTGCCGTGCAGGATAGTCGGATAGCCGCGTGCGCTTCGGCGCCGCCTGGAGGAGCGTCGTGCCAAAACTCAAATCGGCCACACAACCCGAAGCGCGCAACGGCAACTCATCGCAACTCGCCTACGAAAGCCTCAGGCAAAAAATCATAGAAAGCGAGCTGACGCCCGGCTCTTACGTGCTCGAACAGGATCTCGCGCAAATGCTCGGCGTGAGCCGCACGCCGATCCGCGAAGCGGCGATTCGCCTGCAGGGCGAAGGGCTGGTCGAGATCGTGCCGCGTCATGGCATTCACATCGTGCCGACCTCCGTCTCCGATATCAGCCATATCTACCAGGTGCTGATCAGCCTCGAATCGACGGCGGCGGGGTTGGTGGCCGCGCGCGGCGGCGTCGATCTGAGTCCGCTCGACAACGCCTGCCAGCAGATGACCGACGCGCTAGCCACGCAAGACATGCAAGCCTGGGCCGCCGCCGACGAAGCCTTCCACGAGGCACTCGTGCAACTCGGCGGCAATGCGCGCCTCGCGCAGGTCGTGATGAATTGCCGCGACCAGGTGCATCGCGTGCGACGCTTCACGCAACAGTTGCGGCCGCATCCACAGCCGAAAAAATCGATCGCCGAGCATTACGAAATCATCGACGCGATTCGTCGCGGCGATGCAGCGCGAGCGAGCCGCTTATACCGCCTTCATCGTGAACGCGGCTGGCGCGAGCAGACTGCGGTGCTGCAGCAACACGGCATTCATCAGGCTTGAAAAGCCCTTTAAAACAGAGGAATTCGCATCGGTATAACGGGTAAACCCAGCCGTTTTCCGATGCCGATGTTCTGTACTTTTAACGATTTAATGCATACATTAACTTACACGGTGAGCGGAAAAAGTCGACTTGACGAAGCCGTTTGCTGACCCGTCGCCGGCGTCACGGCGCGCGGCGGCATAACGACAATGACGGGCACTCAACCGTCAATCGTGGATGGAGACGAACCACATGAACGCGATTCGCAATGTCGTGCGGGGTATCTGCCTGAGCGCGACGCTGACGCTTGCGAGCGTCGGCGCCCACGCCAGTTCGCTGACGGTGACGCACTGGGGCGACGGTATGTACGGCGTGCCGTTCGCGGTTGCGCTGGACAAAGGTTTCTTCAAGGACGAGAAAGTCGACGTCACCGGTTTCATCACGTCGGAAGGCGGTGGAACCAGCATTCGCAACGCGATGGCGTCCGACATTCCGTACGGCGAGGTGGCGTTGCCCGCGGCGATCGCCGCGGTGAAACAGGGCGTCGATCTGACGATCGTGCACGGCGGCGTGCAAAGTCTCGGCGACCTCGTGTGGGTCGAACTGAAGAACGGCTCGATCACCAACATCAAACAGATGAAGGGCAAGACGATCGGCTACAGCAGTCCCAAATCGACGACCGACATGATCTCCACGATCGCGCTCGACCGCGTCGGCCTGCTGGGCCAGGTGCAGCGCAAACCGGTTGGCAGTTCGAGCGGCATGCTCACGTCGCTCCAGCAAGGCGCGATCGACGTCGGCTATATGACCGAGCCGTCGTATAGCGCGAAGAAAGAGGGCCTACGCATCGCCTTTCGTTCGAACGACGTCGTGCCGAACGAAACGCAGACCGTCGGGATTGTCCGCACCGATTATCTGAAGGCGCATCCCGAGGTGATTCGCGGCATTATCCTGGCGCGCCGCAAGGCGGTGATCTACATGGCCGCGCATCGCGCCGAGGCCGCGCAGATCCTCGCCAAGGAATACAAGATGGACCCGGCGGTCGCTGCCTCGGCGATCAACAACGTACTCGACGCCGATCCGAAGTACTGGAGCGAAGGCAGTCTCGACTACAAGAGCATGGACGAAGTACTCAAAGGCCTGGTGCTGGTCAAGGCCATTCCCGAAGGGCCATTCGACTGGTCGAAGATCGTCGACGAATCGATGTTGCCGGCCGATCTACGCAGCAAGAAGTGAGGTCGCGATGAGCGCACTATCCCGCCAGAAAGCCAATATCTCGGTGGTCGCGCCGAGTGCGCTGTCGCCCGACGGCAAGCGCATCGAGGCCACGCTTACCGACGTCACGCGCATCTATCCCGGCACGGGCGGCAAGCCGCCGTTTCACGCGCTCGGCCCCGTGAGCCTCGAATTGCGTGCGGGCGAGTTCTTCTCCGTGGTGGGTCCATCGGGTTGCGGCAAGTCCACACTGCTCGACGTGCTGGCTGGTCTGAATCCCGCAAGCGGCGGGACGGTGACGTTCGAAGGCAAGCCGGTCGGCGCGGAAGTGCCGGACGGCGTCGCCGTGGTGTTTCAGGAAGACGCGAGTTTTCCGTGGCTGAACGTGTTCGACAACGCCGCGTTCGCCGCGCGTCAGGCCGGCGTCGCCGAAGCGGAAGTGCGTGAGCGGGTCGACCACGCGCTGTCGTTCATGGGACTCAAACGGTTTGCGAGCGCTTACCCCGCGCAGTTGTCGGGCGGCATGCGCCAACGGGTTTGTATCGCGCGTGCCATGGTGGTGCGGCCGCGCCTGCTGTTGCTCGATGAACCGTTCGGCGCGCTCGATCAGCAAACCCGTCTGCTGATGGGCGACGAAACCCTGAAGCTATGGCGCGACACCGGCGCGACCGTGCTGCTGATCACCCACTCGATCGACGAAGCCGTGTTGCTGTCCGACCGCATCGGCGTGATGTCGGCATGTCCGGGCCGTTTCATCGCGACGATCGACACCGGCTGGCCGCGTCTGCGCGACAGTACGACGGCGCTCGACGCGCGTTTCGGCGAATTGACCGCGCAAGTGTGGGGCTTGCTGCGCGAAGAAGCGCTCAAAGCGCTCGGGAGCCAGCAATGAATACCGCCGCGCGTTGGCGGCTCGGTCTGATCGTCGGGCTGATCGTGCTGCTGGAGATTGCGAGCCGCGCCGCATGGATCAATCCGGTGTCGTTCATTCCGCCTTCACGGATGATCGTGAGCGCCGTGCAACTGCTGATGTCCGGCGAATACACGTCGGACATTTTGCAAACGCTCGGCAGCGCGTTGCTTGCAGTGGCGCTGGCGGTGGTGGTGGGTTTCGTCGGCGGCGTGCTGCTGTTCCGGTTGCCGCGCGTGCGGCGTGTGCTCGATCCGCTGCTGCTGTCGTATTACGCGGTGCCGGTGTTCGTGCTCTACCCGATCCTGATCGTGCTGCTCGGCCTGAATCGCTGGCCGCTGGTGGGCATCGGCTTTCTGTTCGCGGTGGTCGCGATGGCGGTGAATACGCTCAACGGTCTGGAGCGCGTGCCGCGTGTGCTGCTGCGTACGGCCCGCGTGTGCCGCCTGAATACGTTCGACGAAATCCGGCTGATTACGTTGCCGTCGAGTTTGCCGTTTGTGTTCACCGGCATCAAGTTGACGGTGGTGTACGCGTTTATCGCCGTCGTGGCCGGGGAATTCGTCTTGTCGGGTTCGGGCTTCGGCTACCAGATCGCCTTTGCGTACAACAACTTCGACAACCCGACCATGTACGGCCTGATGGTGCTGATGCTGCTGTTCGTCGGCACCGTCAACGCGCTGCTGCGTTCGGCCGAAGCACGCCTGTACCGGCGGATTCGCAGGGAGGTGGCATGAGCACGATCGTCGTTGCGCACACAATCAAACCGCGGCACGCGCGGCGCTGGCTCGACGGCGTTGTGCTGCTCGTCGTGCTGGCCGTGCTGTGGCAGGTATCGAGCGAGATGCTGGGTCCGGACGTGCTCACCACGCCGTGGCGCACGCTGGTCCGCGCGGTTCATATTGTCAGCGACCCGGATTTCCCGGCGAGTCTGTACGTGACCGCGTTCGCGTTCGGCTCGGCGTTTCTGATCTCCGCGGTCTGCGGGGTGTGTCTCGGCATGCTGCTCGGCGCGCGCAAGCTGGCCGGCGACGTGATGGAGCCGCTGATCATGGGCTTCTACTCGATTCCCAAAGTCACGCTGTATCCGGTCGTGCTGCTGGCGTTCGGCCTGGGCCTGTGGGCCAAGATCGTGTTCGGCGTGATGCACGGCATCGTACCGATCACGATCTTCACGATGAACGCCGTGCGCAACCTGCCGCCCATTTACACACGTGCGGCACGCACCTACCGGCTGAGTCCGGTCGCTTTCGCGCGCCGCATCCTGCTGCCCGCCTGTGTGCCGGAAGTGGTCGCTGGCCTGCGGATCGGCTTTTCGCTGACGCTGCTCGGCACGCTGATCGGCGAGATGTTCGCGTCGCAGAGCGGCATCGGCCACATGCTGATGATCGCGATGAACCGCAGCGAGACCAGCACGATCATGGCGCTCGCGCTGATGCTGTTCGTCTTCGCGACGCTCGTCAATCTGCTGTTGCTGGCGTGGCAACGGCGTCTTACCCATAGCAATTGAGCAGGAGCGTTCGATGAGTACTCCCGGAAAGCTGAAAGCGATTCTCAAGAGCGGACGCTTTGTCGTCGCGCCCGGCGTATTCGACATGTTCTCGGCGCGGGTCGCCGATCGCCTGCCGTTCGAGGCGCTGTACATGACTGGCTACGGCGTGTCCGGCTCGTATCTGGGCGTGGCCGATGCCGGTCTCGTCAGCTATGCGGACATGGTGGGGCGTGCGCGGCAAATCGCCGAGGGCATCGGCAAGCCGTTGATCGCGGACGCGGATACGGGCTTCGGCGGTCTGCTCAACGTGCGGCACACCGTGCGCGGCTACGAAGCCGCAGGCGTGCAGGCGATCCAGATGGAAGACCAGGTGATGCCGAAAAAATGCGGCCACACTCAAGGCCGCCAGGTCGTGCCGCTGGACGACATGCTGAAGAAAATCGAAGTCGCGCGCGAAGCGCGCCGCAGCGACGACATGCTGATCATCGCCCGGACCGATTCACGCACCACGCTCGGCCTCGACGAAGCGATCCGGCGCGGCAAGGCGTTCGCTCGCGCGGGCGCGGACATCGTGTTCGTCGAATCGCCGGAAAGCGCCGAGGAATTCAAGCGGATCGGCGGCGAACTCGCCGATTGCGGCGCGTGGCTGTTCGCCAATATGGTGCCCACGGGCCGCTCGCCGGTGGTCGCGAGCAGCACGCTGAAGGAGTGGGGCTTCAGCATCGCGATCTATCCGTCGATCGGCATGGCGGCGGCGACCTCCGCATTGGACAGCGCGTACCGTCATCTGCTCGAACACGGCGACTCGCTCGATCTGCAGGTGCCGTCGTTCACGATGGACCAGTTGCACGAACTGGTCGGTTTCCCCGAGGTGTGGGCGTTCGAGAAACGCCACGCGCAAAGCGGCGAGGCGGCATCATGAACGCGCCGCGCACGCTGTTCGACAAGCTGTGGGACAGCCACACGATTGCGAAATTGCCGGGTGGCGTCGATCTGTTGCAGGTGGATCGCAATCTGATGCATGAACTGACCGGCGTCGAAGCGATCCGCGTGCTCGAAGCGCGCGATTTGCCGGTCAGCAATCCGGAGTTGACCTTCGCGACGCTCGATCACGTGATCTCCACGCAACCCGGCCGCCGCGCCGGCGACGCGGACTGGAGCACGACCATGGTCGACGCGATGCGCGAGCAGATGACGCAGCACGCGATCCCGTTGTTCGATATCGGCGCGCAGGGGCGGCAAGGCATCGTCCATGTGATCGGTCCGGAGCTGGGCTTGTCGTTGCCGGGTACCTTGATCGTTTGCGCGGATAGTCATACCTGTACGCATGGTGCGTTGGGGGCGCTGGCGTTCGGCATCGGCTCGACCGAACTGGTGCATGTGCTGGCAACGCAAACCGTGCGTCAGAAGAAACCGCGCACCATGCGGGTCCGTTTCAACGGCAGCGTGGCCGAAGGCGTGACCGCCAAGGACATGATTCTGTACGTGATCGGCACGCTCGGCGCGAGCGCGGGAACCGGTTACGCCGTCGAATTCGCCGGCGCGGCAGTCGAGGCGCTCTCGATGGAAGCGCGTTTGACGCTCTGCAATCTGACGATCGAACTCGGCGCCAAGTTCGGCCTCGTCGCGCCGGATGACGTGACGTTCGCGTATCTGCGCGGCCGCCCATACGCGCCGCAGGACGCGAGCTTTGACGCAGCGCTGGAAGACTGGCGCCGCCTGCCGAGCGACGCAGGCGCGCATTTCGACCGCGAAGTCGAGATCGACGCGTCGGCGATTGCGGTGCAGGTCACCTGGGGCACGAGCCCCGAGCATGTGATCGCGATCGACGCCGCCGTGCCCGACCCCGTCGACGAAACCGATCCGGCGCGCCGTGAAGCGCTGCAACGCGCGCTCGATTACATGGGCGTGCATGCGGGGCAGCATCTGGACGAGTTGAGCGTGGACCGCGTGTTTATCGGCTCATGCACCAACAGCCGGATCGAAGATTTGCAGGCCGCCGCGCGCGTCGTCGCGGGACACCATGTCGCCGACGGCGTCACCGCGTGGATCGTGCCCGGCTCGCTAAGCGTCGCGCGGGAGGCGGAAGCGCAGGGCCTGGCGCAGGTATTCCGTGCGGCGGGCTTCGATTGGCGCGAGCCCGGCTGCTCGATGTGCGTCGGCGCGAATGGTGACGTCGTCGGGCGTGGCGAGCGTTGCGTGTCGACGTCGAATCGTAACTTTGTCGGCCGGCAAGGACCGGGTGCGCGCACGCATCTGGCGAGTCCCGCCGTCGCGGCGGCCAGCGCGCTGGCAGGCCATATCGCCGCGCCCGCGCGTGCCGGAGTCGTTCGATGAAAGCGTTCACGGTAGTCAAGGGGCCGGCCGCGCCGCTGCTGCGCAATAACGTCGACACCGACCTGATCATTCGCATCGAACGAATCTCGCAACTCGTGCGCGGTCAACTCGGGCCGTGGTTATTCGAAACGCTGCGGTATCGCGACGGCGGTCCCGAGCAGGGCGAGCGCGAGGACTTCGTGCTGAATCAGCCGGCCTTCCGGCACGCATCGATTCTGTTGGGCGGTGCGAATTTCGGTTGTGGCAGCTCGCGTGAAATGGCGGTGTGGGCGCTCGAAGAATTCGGCATTCGCTGCGTGATCGCACCTTCGTTCGGCGATATCTTCTTCAACAATTGTCTGCAGAACGGGCTGCTGCCGGTGCGTCTCGACGCCTCGGTAATCGAGTCGCTCGCTGCCGCCGCAGCGGACGGCGAGCCGCTCGAAGTCGATTTGCGCGCCCTCGACATTCGCGCGCGCGGATTGCCGCCGATCCCGTTCGAATTCGACGCCGCGCGTCGCGCGGTACTGCTCGAAGGACTCGACGAGGTCGACCAGACGCTGCGTCTCGCCGCCGACATCGACGCTTTTCGCCGCAAGGATCGCGCGAGGCGTGCCTGGGCTTACCTGCCGCGATAGCGCGCCGACGTGTGGCGAGCGCGAACCGTTGCGCGAGCCCCACGTCACGAGCATCGACTGATCCGACCTTGACTGGGAGAAGCACCGTGAGCCGTTCCGCACGTTTCAGAGAATTGTTGAAGTCCCCGCCGTTTGTTTGCCTCGGCGCGCACGACGCGTTGACCGCGAAGCTCGCCGAACAGGCGGGCGCCAAAGCGATCTACGTGAGCGGATTCGCGGCGTCCGGCATTCTGGCCGGCGAGCCGGATGTCGGCCTGCTGACGCAGACGGAGATGTTCGATCACATCCGCCGCATTTGCCGGGCGACGTCGCTGCCGGTTTTCGCCGATGCCGACACCGGCTACGGCGGCATTCTCGACGTGCAGCGCACGATTCGTCTGTGGGAAGAAGCGGGCGCTTCGGTCCTGCATCTGGAAGATCAGGCCGTGCCGAAGAAATGCGGCCACTTTGCGGGCAAGCAGGTGATTCCCAAAGAAGAGATGCAGGCGAAATTGCGCGCCATGCTGGCCGCGCGAACCGATCCGGATTTCTTCGTGGTGGCGCGCACCGATGCGATTGCCGTCACGGGAATCGACGACGCGATCGAGCGGCTGACGGCCTACGCCGAAGCCGGCGCGGACGGCCTCTATGCGGATGCGCCGGAAAGCATCGAGCACATGCAGGAACTGGTGCGAAGACTGAAACCGCTCGGCAAGCCGATCCTGTTCAATATGGCGCGCACCGGTAAAAGCCCTTATCTGACGCTCGATCAGGTGTACAAGCTCGGCTTCGACTACACGCTGTGTCCGATCGAATCGATGCTCGCGACGCACAAGGCCGTCAAGGAGATGATGGAGATCTTCTTGCGCGAAGGGTCGACCGATGCGGTCGCGGATCGTCTCACGTCGTTTACGGACTTCAACCGCTTTGTCGGCCTCGACGAAGCGGTCGCGATAGAAGCGTCGTATAACGTGCCGAATGCGGAGCTGGAACGTAAAGTCGACGCCGCGTGAAGCAGGACGATGCTGGAGCGGCGCACGGTTTCGCGCCGCTCCAATGAACGTTCCCCGCTTCGTTCCCGCTTATCTAAACTATCTGAACGACACGTCCCCGCGCAGACGCGAAGAACTCGCCTGTTAACTATTAACTATTAACTAGTGCGATGCCTGATGTTTGCCGAGCGCCGCGCCGAGTTCCTCGTCGGTCATGGCGGGGACAATGCTCATGGTCAGCAAGTCGCCCCATTCGAGCGCCAGTGCCGACAGTCCCCGCGCGTCGTCCGTCTCGACGATCGCGAAGCCATGCAGACCCGCAGTCGCATGCCAACGTCCGAGTAGGTTGACGCCTTCCGGCGGCTTGCCGCCCGTTTTCATGAAGCGTTCGATCACGGAACGCTCCGCAGTGGGCAGACCATTCCATTGCACGATGAATTTCATGGGGTGTCTCCAATCGTGAGTTCGCAATGGCGGTGCGTGGCACGCCGCGATCACAAATGCGCCGACAGGCTGTCCGAATAACGCGTGCTATTGGCGGACGGCGTGAATCGAACCACGTGGCGTCCTTATCAGCATAGGTGAGTGCGCGATGGCTAACCTCGCTGCGTGCGGACAATCGTCAGGCCGAAAAAGCAGATGCCCCGTCGCGCGGAATGCATGACGGGGCATCGTATTTCCAAATTGCGGACGGCTTTTGCGTCCTATAGGTAGGCGCCTTGTACGCGGTCTCCGAAGGGCATGAAGTCAATGCCTCAACGGAGACTAGCCACGCGGCGTCTTGCGTTGCATCGCGGCCTTGACGATTGCCTGATGCGCGGCAGGAAAGCCGGGCGGGTAATCGACGACGCGGGCCGAAGCGGGCACCAACGGCACGGCCAGACTCGAACGCGCGCCGATCCGTGCGCCGCCGACAATGGCGGCCATCGCCTCGCGGTCGAGTTCGACGTTGTCGCTGAGGTCTTTGATCACGAGCTGGGTCATGGCGGCTCCATAAAAGAAGTCGAGCGGCTGGCCGGTGCGATGGTCCGGACGCCGCTCGTTGTGCTGCTGAATGTGCTGAGGTCTCCTCGCACAAGCAGTATAGGAAATCTGCTCAGGGCTCGCCCGATGTTTATGCACGAGCGGCACGAGCCGCCGCGGCGTTGCGCAATCCCCGGCGCGTCGCGACGGCGGTTCGTCACACGTTGGCGAAGTTGGCGCCCGACAGCGAAGGGCTGACGTTCAGGTGCAGCGGCACGAAACCCGCGCCGATCACGCCGACGTTGTTGAGTGCGGCAACGTTCACGTACTGCATCTGGTTGAGGTTCTGGTTGATCGAGACGTTGACGTTGGCGATGCCGCCGAGGCCGGCGATGGACGGCAGGCCCGGCACGCTGCTGCCGGTGCCGCCGACTACCGCCGACATGGCGCGCCGGTCGAGCTCGCGGGTGCGGGACAGATCGCGAATCATGAGGGATGACATGGTGATTCTCCAAAGGTGCGCGGAAGACGAATGGGGTCCTGAAGCGGCGAAGCGGGCCGTAGGGGGCACATGGGCCGATGCTTCGCCGCGCCGGGCGTTACACGTGGATGTTGTTGCTCGACGTGATGCTCGGGTTGATCGTCGACGTCAGGCCGGCGGCGAAGGCGACGTTGTTGGCGTTCGCGTTCTGGATGTTCATCGACGTGTTGATCAACTGGGTCGCGTCAACGGTCTTGCTGTTGTTCGGCGCGACGACCGGGCTGAAGTTGAAGTACGAGCTCGTCGGGTAGCCGTAGCCGCCGCGTACGGCGCTCATGGCCTTGCTGTCGAGTTGAGCGGTGACGGACAGGTCTTTGATGGTCAGCGTGTTCATGGTAAATCTCCTGGAAGAAAACATCACAGTGTTGCGGTTGGGTTCGAGCATCTTGTCTGCTCGAGTGTCACTAATGCATGGGCTGTGCCAGTTTTATTCAAGGTTCCTAATAAAGTTTTGGAAAGCCCGCTGGGCAAGGCTTTCGCGTGGAACGATCCGGTCATGCACGTAGCCGCGGCAGGGTGGTGCGATCCGCTACTGATGGCGCGCACCCGACAAACACGCGCAGGCTGTTGGCTCTCGCACGACACCGCCGTGCCGCGCGCGCAGCGGGGCAATCCTGGTTTGCGAAAGCGCCGACCTGGCGCTAGTATCGAACCGGCACATGTAACTGGTTACGACAGGTTCTCTCCCAGCCGGAGCGGCGTCGGCCGCATGACATCCGGCTCAACGGCAGCGGCAGCGCTTCGCACACATGGCTAGCCTTGCGCGTGTGATTCACGACTTCCAGAGCGGCGAGCTGTCCCGTGACGAGTTCGTCGCTCAACTCGACAGCACGTTGACGACCGAAGGACTCGGCCCCACGCAGCTGCTGGAGATGCTCGGCAGCGCGCAACGCAAGGCGCCGTTGCCCGACGATCTGTACGTGGAAGTGCGCCGCCGTATCGAACAGTTGCGCGTGTCGAACGTTGCGGCGGGCGGCGAGGAAACCGGCATTCAGACTACGGTCGACATTCCGTCGCTGCACGGCATGAGCAGCGGCTACGCGGCGAGCGCGAGCAACGCCGCCAACGCCGCCAACGCCGCCAACGCCGCCAACGCCGCCAATGCGCCGGGCGCGGCCGGACACGATCAGATCAAAGGCACGGGCGATACGCTGAACAACCGCTTCGTGCTCGAAGAATGTCTGGGCGTGGGCGGCATGGGCACGGTGTACAAGGCGCTCGATCTGCGCAAGCTGGAGGCATCGGATCGCAAACCGTATCTCGCGATCAAGGTGCTCAATGTCCAGTTTCGCGGCAACCCGAACTCGCTCGTTGCGTTGCAGCGCGAGGCGCGCAAGGCGCAGGTACTCGCGCACCGAAACATCATCACGGTGTACGACTTCGATCGCGATGGGCCGATCGTCTATCTGACGATGGAGTACCTGACCGGCAAAGCGCTCAGCCAGCTTTTGCGTACGCCGGGCTATCAGGGCATGCCGGTGCGTGCGGCGCTGCCGATCGTGCGCGGCATGTGCAGCGCGCTCGCCTATGCGCATGAGCGCGGCTTCGTGCATTGCGATTTCAAGCCGGCCAACGTGTTTCTCACGACGAATGCCGAAGTCAAAGTGATCGACTTCGGCATTGCCCGCGTGTTTCAGCGGCCGGAAGAAGAGAGCGATGCGACGGTTTTCGACCCCGGCAGTCTCGGCGCATTGACGCCTGCGTATGCGAGCCCGGAAATGATCGAGCATCGCGAGCCGGACCCGCGTGACGATATTTATGCGCTGGGCTGCATCACGTATGAGCTGTTGACGGGGCATCATCCGTATGACCGATTGTCGGCCACCCAGGCGCGCAATGCGGATTTCAAGCTGCAGCGGCCGCCGAATCTCGACACGAAACAGTGGCGCGCGCTGCGCGCCGCGCTGTCGTTCGATCGCAATACGCGTATGCCGAGCGTGACGCGTTTCATCGCCGAATTTGACAATGAAGCGCGCGCGGAGAAGTCGGGTACGTTGGCGAAGGCCGGGCTCGCGGGGTTTGCGGTGGTGTGTGCTGCGGTGGTTGGGGTGTTCGCGCTGCGGTCGGCGCCGAACCGGCAAGGGGAGACGGTGGCGTCGGACTCGGGGGCGTCGGCGGCGTCGCAAGTGGCGGCCGAGCAGACTGCCTCTTCGGCAGGGAGTGGCGCGGGTGCGTCGGCTTCCGCAGGATCTTCGGCCTCGGTTTCAGCATCGGTTTCGACACCTGCCGCGTCTGCGTCCGTGCCTGCATCCGTGCCTGCGTCCGCGTCTGCGTCCGCGTCTGCGGCTTCAGGCGGCGCATCGCCTCGCATCGCGCTTGCTGCGCCGCCCGTCACACCGCCCGCACCGCCCGCACCCAAACCGGCGCTAACCTTGGCTGCGATCGCGCCGGCGTTGGCGCAGGTACCCTGCTCCGCGCTTTCCGCGTCGATTCAGGATCATTCGCTGTCTGTGCGCGGCTATGTCTCGCAGCGCTATGGGGCGGCGCATCTGAAGGAAACCTTGTCGGCATTGCCGGGCGTCGATACGGTCGCACTCGACGTCGAACCGCTCGTCGACGACAAATGCGACACCGTCAAAGCGCTCGCCCCCTACTGGACGCGCAACTGGCAAGCAGGCCGCGTCGCGGCCCTGCATGTGCGCCCGCCTGGTGGACAACTCACGGAAGGCAACCCGCTGGTCGTGGACGTGGTCACGCCGGCCTACGACTCGTACGTGAATCTGGACTATTACCAACTCGACGGCAGCGTCGTGCACATGGTCCCAAGTCCGCGCGCGAAAGACAATCAGGCGCCGCCGCACTATTCGGCGACGATCGGCAGCGCGGGCGACTGGATCATTTCGAAGCCGTTCGGATCGGAGATGGTGGTGCTGCTGATCACACCGGTCGCGCTATTCGACAAACCGCGACCCGAGAGTGAACCGCGCGCCGATTATCTGCGCGCGCTCGAAGCGCGGCTCGCGCAGATCGGCGGTAAATATGGTCAGGACCATATCGTCGCCGATTTCGCACCGATTACGACGAAGCCCGCCACGCCTTGAGCGGAAAGTCCGGCGAAGGAGCGGTTCCGGCGAGCAGAGCCCACGAACCGCTCGATCGAATCACTTGAGATCTTTGACCACCCGCAGACCGTCTTGCGATTGCCGTACGCCCGAGCTGTACTTGAAGCGCGTCGCGCTGAGCATGTAGTCGCCGCCTTCGCGCCATGAGCCGCCGCGAATTACCCGCATATCGCAGCCGGGGCTATCCCACCCATGACCGTCGAGAGGCGCGCCCTGGTAGCTGTTGTGCCAGCAGTCGGCCGTCCACTCCCAGACGCCGCCGTTCATGTCGTACAGGCCGAGCGGGTTCGGCGCGAATGAACCGGCGGCCTCAGGGCCTTCCTTGTGCCAGGGATCGCCGCAGTCTTTGCAATTGGCGTTGCCCTTGTGCATCTGATCGCCCCACCAGTACTTCGTGGCCGTGCCGGCGCGGTCCGCGTATTCCCACTCGGCTTCGGTGGGTAAGCGGTAGGGCTTGCCGGTGATTTTGCTGAGCCACTTCACGTATTGCTGCGCGTCGTCCCAACTCAGATCGCGCGCGGGCGCGGCTTTGTTCGGGTTGTTCTCCGGCGTGAGTTTCTGACACGCATTGGCGGCGACGCACGCGTTCCACTGGTCGACCGTCACCGGGAATTTGCCGATCGCGAACGGCGCGCCGATCGTCACATGGTGGACGGGTTTCTCGGAGGGGTCGTCGGTATTGCTGCCCATTGCGAATGCGCCGGCCGGTACGGGAATCATGATCGGACAGGTGGCACAGTCGCGGCTTTCACCGGCGCTGGGGGGATGGGTCGCGGGCTTTGACGCGACGGGCACAGCGGGCGGGGCGGCCGCTGTGCCCGGTGTGGGAGCAGGCCGCGGATGCTCCTGTGCGGGAGCAGCGACCGGCGTGGCTGGTGCGGCCGGCTTTACGGCTTGCGGTGCGGCTATCGGTGCGGTGGTGGGCGCCGCAGCCGACGTCGGCGCACTCGCCGCCGACGCGGCACGCAAGCGGTCGATACGCGCATGGGCAAGCGTGGCGAAGCGGCCGTTCGGATAGGCCTTCAAATACGCTTCGTAATCACCGGGGTAGTTGCTGTCCTTGATCGAATTCCAGAAGGTGATCTCGTACTGTTCGCTGCTATCTTTCGGAAGAATGCCCCGGCTGTGCAGGTCGACGACGCGGTTGTCGGCAACGTAGCGCGCGGAAGAGTCAACGGCATCGGCGTAGTTGAACTCGTGCGGAAGCGCCGATGCAATCCACGGCGTTTGCTCGCCGCCGGTCGCGCTAGCAACACGACTCGCGACGCGCCGCAGCAGCGTCGTCAGAGAGTCCGATGGCGCATCGTGAAGTGCATGTAGCCATTCGTTTGTATAAACGCCGTGCTGCGTGCTGTCCGCGGCAAACCCGCCGGGCGCCGTTGCGTACGCAACTACAGTATTCGCCGGAAGCTTGAGTGTCGAAACGTGGGTGCTTGCCGAGAACGGATTGTTCAGACACGTATCGAGGATCACGAGATTGAACGGGCCGTTTCGCGGAAAAGCCATTGCCTGCACCACCGTATTCAGGTCGAGGCCGTTACGCACTAATTCGGCCGGCGTGCCTAAATCGAGGCCGGCAGGAACCAGCAGCGTTTGCCCACCGATTTGCATACCGTGTCCGGCAAAATAGAAGAGCCCGACACCCCCCGCTTGCAATCGCCGATGAAATTGCGCAATAGCCTGCCGCATTTGCGACGGCGACGCATTCGTCCGCAGGATAACGTCAAAGCCGAGCGCGCGAAGGCTGTCACGCATGGCTTTAGCATCGCGCGGCGCATTATCGCGGACCGCATCAGCATCCGCTTTCGCACCTGGCTGATGCCCATAGGCGCCATTGCCAATCACAAGCGCAATACGCGGTGAATCCGAATCATCCCGTCGCAGCGTGAATGGCGAAATCGCGCCATGAAAACCAGCGGCGGTATTCGTCGTCGTGTCACTCGCGCCGTCGCGTTGCGTCGCGGCGCGAGCATTATCCGAATGCGCCTGAATGGCCCCGGCCATGCATACCAGCAGGAATATTCGCCACATCTTCACATCCTGTTTGATCCGGACAGAACATAGGCATTCGAGGACCGCGACGCACGCCGCAATCGCCGGAGTACATCGGACAAGGTATCGATGCCGCTATCGACCATCCATCTGCAACCTGTTAATAACGATAGCACGCGCTTTGCGCGTCACCAGGGTCTGCTTCTCCTCATTGCGCTATACGGTTAACGAGTGTGGCGTATCTTTTTGGCAAGTTACGTCCTAAGCTAATTCACAAAGTAACGCGGTACGGTCGTTTTAACTAGGCGGCCGACCCATCGAGCGAGCGCCCGCGAAATTCGGCTGGAACACTCGGTCTGCCTTGCGCGGCCGAGATGGCCATGACCCTCTTCGGGAGAGTGCGCTATGCGAAGAACTCACACCCACGTCGATCCCGGCAAGCAGCATGACGCGGCGGCGCATTTCGCCACGCGTCGTACCGCTTTGTGCGCGATTCTCGCTGCGGCACTCGGTTGCGTCGCGTCACGCGCGGCCATGGCGGCCGCGCAAACTCCTTCGCCACCGGGCGCCGAGGAGTACATCATCTGGCCTCCCGACGGCGCCGTGATTCACGGCGGCAAGCTGTGGGTCCGCATGGGGCTGCGCAATATGGGCGTGTGTCCGAAAGGCGTCGTGTTTCCGAACACCGGCCATCACCATTTGCTGATCGATACCGATCTGCCGCCGCTCGACCAGGAAATTCCGTCGGATCGCAATCATCTGCACTTCGGCGCGGGCGAAACCGACGCGCGCATCGAGTTGCCGCCGGGCAAGCACACGTTGCAACTCATTCTCGGCGATCACAATCACGTGCCGCATGTCCCACCCGTGTACTCGAAAAAGATCACCATCACCGTGCAAAAAGACTAGCGCTGCCCGCTGCTTCCACGCGGGCCCGTCAGGACGGAGAGACCTTCATGTTCAAGATCATCGCGGTCGCGGCGCTCATGGCGTCGGCGGCTTTGATTTCGTCGATTCCCGCCACCGCCGGGACGACACCGGCGCCGGCCGGCGCTTATGCCTACATCGGCTATCCGAACGATGGCCAGGTGGTCGCGGCCAATAAACCGTTCCGCGTGTGGTTCGGCTTGCGCTACATGGGCGTGGCGCCGAAGGGCGTCAAGTTTCCGAATACCGGCCACCATCATTTGCTGATCGACACCGACCTGCCGCCGATGGATCAGGAAATTCCGTCGGACCGCAATCATCTGCACTTCGGTGCGGGTGAAACGGAAACCATGATTCAGTTGCCACCGGGTAAACACACGCTGCAATTGCTGATGGGCGACGACATGCATGTGCCGCACAATCCGCCGGTGTACTCGAAGAAGATCACGGTGATCGCGCGATGACGTCGAGCGATTTTCGTCTGCGCGACTCGGTGTCACGCCGCAACCAACAGCATCACACCGGTTGTTGGCTGCGAGCCACCACTCGTGGCGCGCGGTTTCTCTGCCGTGATTTGCCGAGTAACGGGACGACTCCCCGCAGCCCTTTATCCACAGCGGTTCGGCGATTTATTTAGGAGCGTGAAGCGAAACTGGCACAGCCCATGCGTTAGTGACACTCGAGCAGACAAGATGCTCGAACCCAACCGCAAGACTGTGCAGCTTCCCTTCCAGGAGATTTACCATGAACACGCTGACCATCAAAGACCTGTCCATCACCGCCCAACTCGACAGCAAGGCAATGAGCGCCGTGCGCGGCGGCTACGGCTTCCCGTCTTCGTCGTACTTCAGCTTTGCGCCGGTGTACGCGCCCAATAACAGCAAGACCGTCGACGCGACCCAGTTGATCAATACGTCGATGAGCATCCAGAACGCCAACGGCAACAACGCGGCTTTCGTGGCCGGCGTCACGACCACGATCAACCCGCATGTGACCGCGAGCAACAACATCAACGTCTGACCGGCGTTGAAAACCGCGGAGGCCACAACGGCTTCCGCGGTTCGCTCCTCAAAAAGATTTCGCAATCAATCGTTCTTTTCACGCCCCCAACGCTCCCACGCCATCGCCCGACTCCCAGCACCGCTTCAAGCTTCAATGCTGAAGTCGCACACGAGGTGGCCGATCGACAAGGTGCGTTTTGCTCATGCAGCGAAATGGGTGTCATCGGAGACCATCGTGTCAGCGTTGCTCGATTTCCCGGTCCGTCAGCGCTTCTGTAAAGCCTCGGCGCACACTCTGCGTACTGTCTGCGCCGCGACGCTCTGCGCGCTCTCGCTGGGCGCGTGTATCGACGTCAGCATGCCCGCTTACCAGCGTCCCGAAACCCCCGCAAAAACCGCATGGTCGGACCAGAAGGGTGCGCCGGTATCGGCCGCCGCGACGATCGAACCTGACTGGTGGAAGGGCTTCCGCGATCCGTATCTGGACACGTTGATCGCGAAAGCGATTGCCGGCAACTTCGATATCAAGGTGCTGGCCGCGCGGATCGACGTCGCCGGCACACAGATCGGCGAAGCCAAAGCGGGCGGTTTGCCGACCATGGATCTCGGCGCCGGCGCGGACTTCGAAAAGACCACCGGCCAGACGTTCTCGAAGCAGTACAACCTCGCGACTCAGGTGAACTGGGACATCGATATCTGGGGCAAAGTCGAAAAAGGCGTTCAGGCGCAGAAGGCCGAATTCCACGCCAGTGAAGCGGATTGGCGCGCGGGCTATCTGGAATTGGTATCGAACGTTTCCAGCACGTACTTTCAGATTCTGCAATTCGACGACCAGATCGAGCAGCAGCAAAAAACCCTCGTCACCAACAAACTGATTCTCTCGATCTACGAAGGCCAGCGCCGCAACGGCATCGTGCCGCAAACTCAGGTGCTGCGGCAGCAGGCAGAAATCAATCGCCTGACGAACCAGTTGCTTGAACTGCGCCGCTCGCGCGATATCGCCAATAACGCGCTGTGTACGCTGATCGGCGTGCCGGCGGGCGAATTTCAACTGCCTAAAGGCCATTTGCAGCAACGCGTGCAATTGCCGGCCGTTCCCGACGGCCTGCCCGCGCAATTGCTCGCACGGCGTCCCGACGTGGTGGCCGCGGAATTCAGAGTGCTCGAAGCGTACGACCTGGTCGGCCAGGCGAAGCTCGCGCAATTGCCCACCATCAGCCTCACCGGGCACGGCGGCACGGCCAGCTTCGCGCTGACCGACTTGCTGAAATCGTTCACCTACGGCTTCATGCCGAGCATCAACATTCCGCTGCTCGATCCCGGCGTGCGCGCGCATGTGAAAGTCACCAAAGCGCAATCGACAGTTGCCGAACAGCAATATCGCGTGGCTGTGATGGGCGCGTTCGAGGAAGTGGAGAACGCGCTGGTCAATCTCAATTCGCACAAGCAGCAGCGTGTGGAGTTGCAGCAGCAGGTGGACCGCTTACAGATCGTCGCGGATCAGATTCAGTCGCAATTGCGCCTTGGTGTGGTGTCTCAGCTGGAGGTTTTCGAAACCGAACGCACGCTGCTGGATGCGCAACAGTCTTTACTCGCCAACCATCAATTGATTTTGTCCGACACCGTGCTCCTCTACAAAGCGCTCGGCGGCGGTTGGCCGAGCGTCGACGTGCAGGCCGAAGTAAAGGAACACTGAGAGAACATTGAGCTAAACCGCAACGTGGCGCGCAGCGCGGGTATTTCGGCTGCGGATGACGCGCCGATTGCCTTCATCACCGACCATCCGGAAATTGACACTTGCCATGCGTGACTTACAATCCTTAAGGAGCCGGCTTTCGCGCGGCTCGCTCGAACAACCTCATTTCGCTGCAGTTCTTCGTGCCGTTTTCGTTGCGTGTTTTTCGCAACGGGTAAACGCTTAGTGATCCAGATAAAATGGCCACCGGCGAAGCTCCGATTGCTGAGATGCGCGTGACAGCGGGCACTGCCTTCGACGTGGTGCTGTCTCCCGTTGCGTCCGCGCAGCGCCCCGCGCTCGACGCGATCCGGATCGTCGACAACCTGTTCGCGATCGGCCGCAGCGAGGCGCCGTTCACCGATTACCCCGCCGAGCGGATCGCGCGTCTGTCGCGCCGGCACGCACGCGTTTTCACGGAGCAGGGCGCGCTCTATGTCGCCGATCTCGAGAGCAAGAACGGCACGACCGTGAACGGCGTGGCGGTGCGGCAAACGCCGGCCCGCGTGCGCGCCGGCGACGAGTTGTGCTTCGGCGGCGAGCTCTGTTACCGGGTGAGTATCGAGCCGCGCGCGCGAATCGTGGCGGGAGCCGGCTCGTCGCCCGTGTCGGCCTTGCTGCTGGTGCCGCAGCGCGACGACCTCGGCCTGCAGCCGATTGAAGTGCAGGCCTTCCCTTTTCTCATCAGCAAAGCCGACGAGGT
This sequence comes from Paraburkholderia sp. BCC1876, assembly GCF_902833695.1. Classification (NCBI taxonomy): domain Bacteria; kingdom Pseudomonadati; phylum Pseudomonadota; class Betaproteobacteria; order Burkholderiales; family Burkholderiaceae; genus Paraburkholderia; species Paraburkholderia sp. BCC1876. The sequence goes on from NZ_CADFGI010000010.1 coordinate 258,508, forward strand.
TTTCTCGCGCTACAAGGAACGCTACCCGCATCAGGTCAATTACATCTCACGGCGTCATGCGCATATTTTCCTGAAGGGCGGCGAGTTCTACGTCGAAGATCTCGGCAGCACGAATGGCACATTCGTTGGCGGAAAACGCCTGGACGAATCGGCGCTGCCGCTGGCGGATGGCAACCTGGTTGCATTTGGGGGCGATCACTTCGTCTACAGGGTGACGCTGCAGAAGCCCCCTGAAGTCGAGCCCACCGTGACCCAACTCGTATTCCATCCCACCGCCGACGAAGCCGCCGATACCGACAAGACCACCTTTGTCGGCGCGGCGAATTCGTTCCTCGATATCTTTTGCGTCGATCCGGCGCGGCAACGCGAGGACGAAGTCAATCAGGCCGCCCAACCGTGGTCGGGACCGAGCAAGCGCGACGCGACCGGCTCGGCGGCGCGAGCGGGGAACGGCCTGAGTGACGCGCGCATCGCGGAGCATGTGAACGGCGCCAATGCGACAAATGGCGCGAACGGTGCAAACGGTGCGACCCATGCCGCCGACGCGCGCGGTTCGAACGGTGCCAACAATAAGAGCGCCACACAGGGCCGCACGCATCGTTGGCGCCTCGTGGCGGGAGAACTCAGCAAGACGTTCGCTGGTGGCGATCGCACGAGCGTGCGGCGAATCGCCATGTGGGGCGGCGCCGGCCTCGTCGTGCTGATTGCACTCGTGTCGACGCTCTACCTGCGCGGCTCGTCCGAGCGCGAATTGAAGGACCTGCTGGCGAGTGGCGATTACAACAGCGCAGTCACGGCCGCGAAAGGCTACCTCGCGGATCATCCCGCCGATACGAAAGTCAGCGCGCTGGCCAGCGAGGCGTTGCTGAAAGCGCGTCTCCCCGACTGGCTGAATACGCTGCAAAAAGTGCAGTTCGATCAGGCCGACACGCTGCTCAACGAGATGCGCTCATTGAGCGCGAACAATGCGGACGCGATGTCGCTGATCGGCGAATTGCAATGGGTCGGCGATCTGGAGCGTTTCGTCGCGGTGCGCGGCGGCGTGGAAGCGCCGATTCGCATGTACGCGGACGAGACCACCATCAACGGTTTGCTGCAACGCTGGGACGACGACGCCAAAAGTCATCAGCGCGCGCTCGACCGCATCGCATCGTACGTGCCGGTGTTCGCGGAGCCGTATGCGCAGGCGCTCAGCCATCTGCGCAAACTGGAGAGCGACGACTCGGTGTACGTGGCCGCCATCGACCGTCTGAATGGAACGATCCGCACCGAGCTGGCGCGCGACAAACCCGACGCCTTGCCCGCCGTGCTCGACGATTACGCGCAGCGCTATCCGCGTCTCGCGGGCCTGGATCGGGTGCGCGACGATTTGCGGCAATACACGGCGCTATTGAATGCCGCGCTTAGCCGGCAATTGGCGCCGTTGCTCGCCATGCTGAAAACCACGCGTTTCAGCACACCGCCGTTTCAGGCGCAGTTTCAGCAGTTGGCGGCGAGCCGCCTGCCTTCGCAGGATGTCATTCAGCAGCAGTCCGCCGTGACGGCAGCGTGGCAGCGCGGCGACGCCCAGCAGGCGCTGGCGGGTTTGGCCGCGATGCCGGCGGGACCGTGGTCCGACGTGCTCGCAGCGGAGCAGACGCATAAGAAGGCCTTGCTCGATCAATTCAGCGATCTACAGAAAACGCGCGGCGGCAAGGATTACGACGAGCGTTTGCTGTCGTTCTACGCGAGCCTCGATCCGGTCACGGATGTGTGGTTCGCGCAGTCGATCCAGAAAGACGTGGCCGCGCTGCACGATAAAGCGCTGGCGCGTGCGCAAGATCTGCTGCTGCGCGCGCAGAGCCTGTGGAAACAATATCGCGCGAGTGGGCCGATCGGCGGCACGCAACGGCTAGAAGCGGGAATTTCGCCGGGCTTTCGCAGCGAGGCGCGCTTGCTGTCCGACGCGCAGACCGCGGCGCAGCAGGGCATGCGGATCTTTACGCAGTTGAAGGCCGACCATCCCGCCGACTTCGACCGGCTGCTTGCCGACATCGACGCCGAAGCTGATTTGCAGCGTCGCTCGCTGACGGAATTGCGCATGGTGCTGGATCCGGGACTGCTGAAGGCCAAGTTGGCGTTGATCGGAGACGAGCAGAGTGAAACGCGACCATCACCCTAGGCCGCTGTCCGAGGCGCTGGAGGATCACAGCGTCGAGGGCATCGCGATCCTGACCGCCGAGCCGGTGCGGCTCGCGCGCGCGCTGATCTGGGCGATGGTCGCGCTGGTGGTGGTCGGCCTGCTGTGGTCGTTCGTGGGCCGCGCGGACGTGATTGTCAGCGCACAAGGCACCTTGTCGCCGGAGTCGGACGTGCGCCGCATTTATGCGCCGATCGACGGCGAACTCGCCGACCTGTATATCGCCGAAGGGCAGCCGGTATCGAAGGGCGACGTGTTGGCGCGGCTGAATGCACGCGGCGCGATCGAAGCGGCCAGCAACGCACTGCAAGCGCAACTCAAGCTCGAAGACGCCGAGCGCGACTGGAAACAGTTTCCCGAGAAGAAAGCGCTGATGGAACGCAAAGCCGCCGCGCTGAAGGCGCAAATGGAAGTGGAAGCACGCCTGCACGAAAACCGTGTTTCCGAAGGCACCACCAAGCTTGCCGAAGGGCAGAAAGCCGAACTCGACGAAGCGCGCAGCGTGCTCGATAACGCACGCCGCACGCGAGAAGCGGCGCGCCAGGAACTGGACCGCTATTCACAGTTGTTCGCGCAACCAGGTGGTGGCGGCATTGCCGAATTGCAGGTCGAACAGAAGCGCACCGCCGCGCTGGAGGCGGACAACGCCTACCGGGTCGCCCAATCGAAACTCGCGGAACTGGATTTCCGCCTGAGCCACGAATACGCGCAGGCGAATGCGCAACTCGAAACGAGCGGACAGCAGACCACGGATCTGCAACTGCAATACGACTCGGCGGTCCGCGATATCACCGACGCCGAAGACAAGGCGCGCCTGCAACTGCAGAGTGCGCGATTGGTCGCCGAAGCGGCGGCGCGAATCCGCTTCGAGAACATCGACAAAGATAATTTTCTGCTGATCCTCGCGCCGGTTTCGGGTGTTATCACCGACGTCACGTCGACCCAGCGCGGCGACAAGATCCAGGCGAACGCGCCGCTCGGCGGCATTGCACCGAAAGATGCGCGGCCCGCGCTGAAGATCGAGATCGCCGAACACGATCGTGCTTTTCTGCACGAAGGCCTGCCGGTCAAACTGAAATTCAACGCGTTTCCTTATCAGCGCTATGGGCTGATCAGCGGCACGCTCGCCTATATCTCGCCGGCGACCAAACCGTCGCAGCAGGACAAGCAACCGGTGTACGAGGGCCGCGTCACGCTCGACCGAAACTACTACCAGATTGCCGACACCCGCTATCCGTTGCGTTATGGCATGACGGCGAGTGCGGAAATCGTGGTGCGCGAGCGGCGCCTGATCGATCTGGGTCTCGATCCGTTCCGCGAGGTGGCGGGTTGAACACGCGAATCACACGTCCATAAAAGGAGCGGATGACATGACCGCGATAGTGCGTATCGATGATGAAGTCGTGGATGTGGCCGAGTTCATTCGTCTTCTGAAACTGACCGGCCAGTTCGAGAGCCTGATCGAGCAGATTGTGCGCGACAAGCTCACGGTGCATGCGGCGAGGAAGCAAGGCTTGACGGTCAGCGCCGACGAAATCCAGCAGCGCGCCGATCAGTTCCGCCGCGTGCGGGGATTGCACCGCGCGACGGATATGAATCAATACCTCGATGCACTCCATGTTGGTCTCGACGAATTCGAGGCCTTCATTACCGACGGGCTGTATCAGGAGAAGATGCTCGACGAGGTCGGCAACGACACAGCAATCAAAGACTATTTCGCGCTGAATTCGCCGAAGTTCGACGCGATCGAGGTGAGCCACATCGTGCTGGACAGCGAGGGCAAGGCGAAGGAAATGATCTCGTATCTGCACGACGATCCCGACAGCTTTGCCGACATGGCGCGCGAGCATTCCATTGCGGATACGCGCGAGGCGGGCGGTGTGATCGGCAAGGTGCTGCGTGGATCGCTGAAGGCGGACATTGAAGCCAAGATCTTCAACGCGGCGGTGGGCGATCTGCTTGGACCGTTTCCGTCGGCGGATCGCTCGTGTTTCGAGATTTTCGCGGTGACGGCCAAATATCCGGCCGCGCTCGATGACGACGTGGCCGCCGAAGTCCGGCGCCTGTTGCGCGAAAGCTGGCTGATCGCGCGCGCGCAGGAGCACGTCATCGAAGCGCGCTAACCGATCCGCAACCGCCACGCCGAACGGAGGTCCGCAAGCCCATGGACGCCCCTCAGACCGCGCCCTCAGCCGCCGAGTTTCTCGCCTCGGTGGAAATTCTGTCGCCGTTTTCACGCGATGAGATCGAGCGTCTTGCCGATTACGCGCAGGCACGGTTCTATTCGTTCGGCGAAACCGTCTGCTCTGCGGGGGAGACAGCCGACGGTCTGTACGTGGTGCGCTCCGGCACGGTGCGGCTCTTCACCGAGGAACACGGCAAGGAAACCAGCATCGGCGTGCGCAAATCGGGCGAGATCTTCGCCGACATCGCGATGCTGCGCGCCTATGCCCACGAAGCGTCGGTGCGGGCGTCGGCGAAAACCGAGTTGCTGTTCATTCCGCGCGAGGCGATCGAACTGGTTATCACCGGCAACCAGGCCGCGTTGGCCTTCGTGGCCAGTTACGTGGCGATCAGTTCGGCGGGCGGCTTCGTCGCGCAGTTGTTCGATCTGCGCGGCAAACTGAACAAGGCGGAACTTGAGGAATACGTGCGTAGCGTCGGCGTAAAACGTGTGGCGGCAGGCAAGGAAATCTTCAGGCAGGAGGGCCGCGACGACCGGCGGCTCTACGTGGTGCGGCAAGGTGAAGTGCGCATTGTCCGGCAGGAAGAGGGCCACGACTACACGCTCGCCACGCTCGGCGAAGGGGAAATATTCGGCGAAAAAGCCTGTTTGATGCGCCAGGAACAGATGGCCTCGGCCGTGGCGGTGACCGATACACGCCTGCTGGTGATTCCCGAGCGCACCGTCCATTTCATCCTGGAGCGCAACCCCAAACTCCGCGAAGTACTCGACGAGCGGATTCGCTACGGCGACCGCGAATTGCAACGGCAAAAGCGCCTCGAACAGCGGCGCAAGTTACCGTTGATGCTCGACTTGCAAAGCAAACCGGAGTTCGGCGAAAAGGTGATCAAACGCTTCGCGCTGGTCGAGCAGGCCGAAGAGATGGATTGCGGCGCCGCGTGCCTCGCAATGGTATGTCGCCACTACAGCATTCCCATGACGCTCGGCAAGTTGCGCGAGCTGGCCAACGTCACGACCCAGGGCGCGACACTCGACAGTCTGGCGCGCGCCGGTGAATCGCTCGGTTTCACCGCGCGTGGCGTGCAGTGCACGTTCGACTCGCTGCGCGGCTTCGATCTGCCGTTCATCGTGCATTGGGAGGGCTATCACTACGTCGTGGTCTATGGACTCTCCAAAGACTACGTGTGGGTGGCGGACCCAGCGGTCGGGTTCAGAAAGATGAGCGTCGAAGATTTCGAGCGCGGCTGGAGCGGTACGTGTCTGCTATTTACGGGTGGCCCGCATCTATTGCAAATGTCGGCCGCGCGTTCGCCGTGGATTCGCTTTGTCGGCTACCTCACGCCGTACAAGAAGATTCTCGGCCACCTGTTTCTCGCCACCTTCGTGATCCAGGTATTGGGCGTGATTCCTCCGCTGATTATCCAGAACATTCTCGACGGCGTGATCGTGCATCAAAACGTCAGCCTGCTGCATCTGCTGATTGGCGGCTTGATTATCGCCAACGTATTTTCGCAATTGATGTCGTCGATTCGCGCCTATCTCGCGAACTTCATGGTACGCAACATGGACTTCGCGATGATGTCGCAGTTCTTCAAGCACACGCTCTCGTTGCCGTTTTCGTTTTTCGCCAAGCGCAAGACCGGCGATATTTTTGCGCGCTTCCAGGAAAACCAGACGATCCGCGCGTTCCTCACCGAGTCCACGGTGACCACTGCGCTGAACCTGCTGATGGTGTTCATCTACTTCACGATCATGTTCGTCTACAACGTGAAGATGACGCTGGTGCTGATCGCGTTCGTGATTCCGATTATGGCCTTGACTGCGATTGCCACGCCAAAAATTAAAAGCTACGCGCGCGAGGTGTTCACCGCTTCAACCGAGTCGAAGTCGTTTCTGATGGAAGCGCTCGCGGGTGTGGAAACCATCAAGGGCATGGGGATCGAGCGGCCGGTGCGATTGCGCTGGGAGAAGAAGTACGCGAAGGCGCTTGAAGTGCAGTACCGCGCGCACGCATTCAATATTCTCGTCGGCCTTGGCAGTCAATTGCTGAATGCGGCGACGACGATCGCTATTCTGTGGGTCGGTGCAAACCTGGTGCTGGCGCGTGAGATGACGATCGGTCAGTTGATCGCCTTCAATGCGTTCATGGGCAGCGTGCTCGGTCCGTTGATGGGCCTGGTCGGCTTGTGGAGCATGTTGAACGATGCGGGCGTGGCGATGGAGCGCCTCGGCGACGTGCTCGACATCGAGCCCGAGCAGAAGCCGCAGGATTTGCCGTCACGCGTGATGCTGCCAGAATTGCAGGGCGAAATTAGCCTGAGCGGCGTCTATTTCCGTTACGGCGACAACGATTCGTCGTACGTGCTCGAAAACATCAGCTTCGACATCAAACCCGGTGAGCTGGTGGCGATCGTCGGGCGCAGCGGTTCCGGCAAAACGACCCTGGCCAAGTTACTGGTCGGCTTCTACACGCCGAGCGAAGGCAAGATGACGATCGACGGCTACGATCTCGGTGTGGTAGACAAAGCCTATTACCGCGCGCAGATCGGTTATGTGATGCAGAGCAATCTGCTGTTCTCCGGCACGATTGCGGAGAACATCGCGAGCGGTGACGACGCGCCCGAGCGGCGCCGCATTGAAGAAGTCGCGAAAATGGCCGACGCGCACGCCTTTATCAGCAAGATGCCGCTCGGCTATGAGCAGATTGTCGGCGAGCGGGGCATTGGACTCTCCGGCGGGCAGATCCAGCGGCTGTGCATTGCGCGCGCGCTGTATCACGATCCGCGTCTGCTGGTTTTCGACGAGGCCACCTCGGCGCTGGATTCGCAGTCGGAAAGCAATATCCTCGGCAATATGCACGACATTCTGAAGGGCCGAACGGCGGTGATCATTGCGCATCGGCTCAGCACGATCATGCGCGCGGACAAGATTATCGTGCTGTACGAAGGGGCGATTGTCGAACAGGGTCGTCACGACGAACTGATCGCGCGCGGTGGCATGTATTACCAACTGGTCCAGAAGCAACTGAGCGCGTGATGATGAAAATACTCGACCAGATTGAGGAGGCGAGCCCGGCGATTTCTTATGCCGGGCTGCTGGAACGGATCGAGATCTTGCGTTCCACGCTGCGCTGGTCGTCGCGGCTGGAACGTGGCGATATCGACAAGCTCCTGCGGCAAGCCACGTCGTTGCGCGACGAGGTGATGCAACTCTCGCACAAGGAGCGTTTCGTGCAGGCGGCCGTGGCCGCCGAACCGCAGGAGCGTGTCGAACTCTCTCGCGGTGCGCGCAGAAAAGCGCTGCTGGAGCGCAGTTTTATTTTCGAAGGCACGTTCGGCGACAATCCGCGCCTGCTCGAATCGCTCGAAATCGCGGAGAAAGCTGCGCCGACCGATCTGCCGGTTCTGATCGACGGCGAAAGCGGCACTGGCAAAGAGCTGATGGCGAAAGTGGTCCACGCGAACGGTTCGCGGTCGGACAAACCGTTTATTTCGGTGAACTGCGGCGCGATTCCGGACAACCTGCTGGAATCGGAATTGTTCGGGCATCGGAAGGGCGCGTTTACCGGGGCCTCGAATGACCGCAAAGGGAAATTCGAAAGCGCGCATACCGGCACGATCTTTCTCGATGAAATTGGCGAGTTGCCGCTGGCGGGGCAGGTGAAGCTGCTGCGTGTGCTCGAAGCACACGAGATTCAACGGGTAGGCTCCGACGAAACGATCGCGGTGGATACCCGGATTGTCGCGGCCACCAATCGTAATCTGCGGCAACTCAGCGAAGAGGGCCGGTTTCGCGAGGATCTGTTTTACCGGCTGAGCGTGATTCACGTCACGCTGCCGCCGTTGCGCGAACGTCGCGACGAAATACCGTTGCTGATCGCATGGTTCGGCGATGAAGCGGCGGGCTCGTTGAAACGCAGGCCGATCAGATTGACCCCGCGTTTGCGGGACTTTCTGCTCAATTACGCGTACCCGGGGAATATCCGCGAGTTGCGCAACGTGATGTACCGGTTGTCGTGTCTCGCCGGCGAGATGGCGGATATCGATCACCTGCCGGTCGATATGCGACCGGCGGCACCGGGGTCGGTTGCGGCCTTGGCGAATGCGGCGGGTGCAAACGGCCAGGAACCGATCAGCGTGGCGAATCTGATGTCATTGAGCGACGCCAAGCGTGCCGCCAGCGACGACGCCGAAAAGGCTTTTCTCGAACGAGGCCTGCGCGAAGTAAGCGGCACGGTGGCGGAACTGGCGCGGCGTATCGACATGAACCGCTCGCATTTGCAGATGCTGCTGAAAAAACACGGGCTGCATTCAAAGGATTTTCGCAATCGGAATGCGGCGGCCGCGAATAAAAACGACGATCACGATGAGGAAGACAGCGACGCATGAGCGCGCTGCGCCTAAGGTGCCGCTAACGTGCTGCTAAGGCGCCGGATTCAGCAGGGTCTTATCCGATGCATAAGGATCTTCCGCGCGCACCACCACGGCGGTAATGTTGTCGCGGCCGCCGCGCGCCAGCGCCAGCGCGATCAGTTCCTCCGACGCCGTGTCACCTGAAGCCGTAGTTAGCACGGTGAGTATTTCGTCATCGGCGACCTCATTGCTGAGGCCATCGCTGCACAGCAGAAAGACGTCACCGTCGGCGACCTCAATCGCATCGTCGTCGAGTTCGAGCGAATCGGTGGCGCCGACCGCGCGCGTGATCATGTGCTGCGCGGGATGATGGCGCGCCTCTTCTTCGGTAATCACGCCGAGCGACTTGAGTTGTTCCACCTGACTATGATCGCGCGTGAGTTGCCGCAGGCTGCCTTCGCGCGCCAGATATAAGCGGCTGTCTCCCGCCCACACGTAGGCGCAGAAGCGGTCGCACGCAATCATCACGACGACCGTGCTGCCGATACGCTGCACCTGGCGGCGCGCGGCTTCGTCCCTGAGTTGACGGTTCGCGGCCTGTAGGCGCGCACGCGCGTCGGCGACACACGTCTTCATGCTGACGGGCGACGCGAGCCGGCTCAGCGTGTCGATCACCAGGCGGCTCGCCAGATCGCCGACCGCGTGCCCGCCCATGCCGTCGGCGACGGCCCAGCGTCCGAGTTCGGGCTGGTCGAGGCAGGCATCTTCGTTGATCTCGCGGACGCGTCCGGCGTCGGAACGCGCGGACGACGTCCAGCGAAAGGGGCTGGCACAGGTCACAACGGCTACACCGTATCGTTTCTGCTGCGTGCGTCGGGGGAAACGTTGATGTTCGAATTCGCGCCGGTATTGTGGACGTCGACCGACTGGAACTGGTTGATCATCTGGTTAGCATAGAAGTTGTTCGACACCTCGTACAGGTTGACGACCGGACCAATGCTCGGCGTTTCCCGCACATAGGGTTGAATCCAGCCATATACCCACGGCGCACCGCCGCCGCCGCGGATCGCCGCCATCGCTTTACGGTCGAGCGCGAGGTTGAGCGTGAGGTCGTTCACTGTGATGGAAGCCATGTCGTTCTCCGGTTGGCCGCGTGCGCAAGGCGCGTTGTTAGCTAGGATTTGACTTCGATATTGCAAGGGTTATGCCAATAGAAGGCGGCGTTCGACGTTGTGTCCGCAACGTGTTGATGGCTGGTCGATTGCGCGCGGACGGCCGCGCTGCAAGGCGGCGTGCGCGGCGTTAGAGGTCGGCTGTCAACCAACAAGCGCGGCTGCGAAACGGTGTGGGACCCAACACATCGAAACGACGGATAAGACCTCGCCAGTGTCCGCGCTGTAACCCCGTAACGTGTCCGCAACAGAACGACACGCACCAACATTCCGCATCAAATTCTGTTGGCTCGGCACCCACACATCGCCCCGCCGAATCGCCATGGGTATAGCGCCAGGGCCTTTAAACAAAGGCTTCCCCGCGCATGGCCCGGATCATGCAAAAGCTCTCGCAACAGTGTTGGAAATTGATGCGAGGCCAGCCATGAACACAAACCTTCTCCCGACGAACCGCGCAGCCAGCGACGCAGTGTCCACCATCGACCTGCCGATCGGCGCGCACCTCGTCACGCAACGCCGCGGTTACGAACACCACGGCATCTATGTCGGCAACGGCCGCGTGGTGCATTACGCGGGCTTCGCGAGTTCGACGCATCGCGGTCCGGTGGAAGAAGTGGAAATCGAGCGCTTCGCCGCCGGCCATCCGCTGACGGTTCGCGCGACTCCGTCCGCCCGCTACGTCGGCGACGAAGCCGTGAGCCGCGCACGTTCCCGTCTCGGTGAAAACCGCTATCGGCTTCTGACCAACAATTGCGAGCACTTCTGCGCATGGTGCCTGCTCGGCGAAAGCCGCAGCGAACAGGTGCATTGCTGCTTGCGTCATCCGCGTGCCGGCATGCAGACGCTGGTGTGCCTCGTGAAGGCTTTTGTCGAAAGTGGCAGCCGGGGTGTTCAAACCGGTGCTCAACTCGGCGCGCAACTGGCGTAAGCGGATCGCACTGAATTCAAGCTTCGAGCGTTGAACGATTCAAGGAGAGCATCATGGTTGCCGCAGAAAAGACCTTGCACTGGGCCGTCGACAAATGGCTCGCCCCGACCCCGTCGATGCCCGCCCGCGTCGTGCAGTTTTGCCACCGCGCTTCGCATCAGCGCTACGTCTGCGTGGAAGCATTGCGGCCAGGCGGCTTGCTGTCGATCTTCTTCTTTCGCCACGACGACGGCTCGTGGAACGTGTTCCCGCCGCAAGTCGAGCGGCCGGCCATGAACGGCCATCGCCGCGCGGTGCTTTCCTAGTGACGCGGTTGGGCCGCCGCTTCCTTGATGATCCACTGGCTGAACAGCAGCATGGCCGGCGTCATGGGTTTGCCCTTCAGACAGGTCAGCCAATAGCTGCCCGCATGAACGTCGACATCGAACGGCCGCACCAGGCGGCCCGTTTTGATCTCGTGACCGAACATCAGCGCGGGCGCGAGCGCAATACCCGCGCCCTGCATGGCCGCTTCCACCATCAGTCGCGATGAATCGAACACCGGCCCGCGTACTGGCCGCGGCGGAATGCCGGCCGCGTTGAACCAGTTCATCCAGTCGTCGGTGCGATAGGAACGCAGCAAGGTTTCGTCGACGAGATCGGCCGGCTTCGACAGACGCGCGGCGATCTCGGGCGCGCACAGCAGCGACAGCGGCGCATCGAGCAGGCGCGTGGCGAGCGAACCGGGCCACGTGCCGTCGCCGAAGCGGATCGCGAAGTCGAGGCCTTCGGTGGCGAGATCGACCAGATTGTTGTTCGTCTGCAGCCGCAGTTCGACAAACGGATGCGCGTCGCGGAACGATTTGAGGCGCGGCATCAGCCAGCCGACCGCGAACGTGCCCACTACGCCGACCGTCAACACTTCGTGGAAGTGGCCGCCTTCGAACTGCTTGAGCACCGCTTCGATGCGATCGAACGCGTCGGTCAGGACCGGGCGCAGCGCAAGGCCTTCGTCGGTCATGGCAAGGCCGCGCGGCAGGCGCTTGAACAGGGCGCTGCCCAGACGCTCTTCCAGCGTTCTGACCTGCTGGCTGACGGCCGCCTGGGTCACGTTCAATTCGAGTGCCGCGCGCGTGAAACTCAAATGCCGGGCCGACGATTCGAAGGCCCGCAGCGCGTTCAGTGGCAGATAAGGTCGCATGACGAAGGCATAAGATTTTCTTGGGAGTCGTCTAACTTATCATCGTTTGTCAGCGCGCGGCGGAAAACCGATAGTGGCGGCTTCACACAAGGAGCGGCAATGATCACGAGACGGAAATTCGCGGGCGCAGTGCTGGGTGTGTCGATAGCTGGGGTTGCGGTTGGCAGCGTGGGCGCGTTCGGCAAGGCGGTGCCGAAAACAGGCAAGGCTGCGGCGGGACTGGAATTGGCGAAAGCGGAAACGATCCGTCGGCGGCTTGCGCAGATCGAGGCGGAAAGCGGTGGGCGGCTCGGTGTATCGATCGTCGATACGACCTCGGGTTTGCACGCCGGCCTGCGTACCGACGAGCGTTTTCCGATGTGCAGCACGTTCAAGGTGCTGGCGGCGGGCGCGGTGCTGACGCGCGTGGATCGCGGTCAGGAGGATCTGGCGCGCCGCGTCGTTTTCTCGCAGCGCGATCTGGTGCCGAACTCGCCGGCCACGAGCCGGCATACGCGAGAGCGAACCGGCGACACGGGCATGAGCATCGCCGAATTGTGCAAGGCGGCCATCACGCTGAGCGACAACACGGCGGCCAATCTGTTGCTGGCCACCTTCGGCGGTCCCGCCGGATTGACCGCATTTGCGCGGGATCTCGGCGACGGCATCACGCGTCTGGATCGGATCGAGCCGATGCTGAACGAAGCGATTCCCGGCGATCCGCGGGATACCACCACGCCGAATGCGATGCTCGGCAATTTGCGCGAGCTGGTGCTCGGCGAGCATTTGTCTTCGTCCTCTCGAGCGCAACTACTTGCATGGCTGGTGGCGAATGAAACCGGCGGCGCGCGGATTCGCGCGAAGCTGCCGCAGGAGTGGGGCGTCGGCGATAAGACCGGCACCGGCGATCACGGCACGGCCAACGACATCGCGATTCTGTGGCCACCCGGGCGCGGGCCGGTGCTGGTGGCCGTCTATCTGACCGGAACGAATGGTGACGCGGCGCGCTGCAATGCGGCCATCGCGGAGGTTGGGGCGTTGGTGGTGCAGTCCGTTTGAGCGGACACGGATGGATAAAGCACGGGATTGAAGCGAGGGGCGCTGCGTGTGTTGCGTGCTGATGCGTTTGAGCGAGGCGCCTAACGCGCCTCGCTCGAAGAGCTGCCTAGTGGGTCCGTGCGATACGCGAGCCGACCGGCATTTGCGTTGCCAACCGAGCCGGTGTCGCAGCCGGCGGAATCAGCTTGCCTCGCACCAGCAAGCTCACCGTCTCCACCGCCAGAATGCCGACAATCACGTTCGCGGCGATAAACAGAATCGGCGCAGCCCATTCGATCGGACCCGTCACACCGCGTTCGACCATCCGGGCAGCCATCGTCGGCAAGGCGGCCACGCCGAAGCTGAAGGCCCAATAGCTGGGGGCGAAGGGTTGCTGGCGAATCCACGGCAGCAGGCGCAGCAACATCACAGCCTGGTAGACGCCATAACCGAGCAACATCAGCGCGAACAGATCGGGCGCGCCGCTGGTCAGGCTCAGGTACGCTGCGCCACCGACAACCGGCGGTGCGAGTTGAATGCCGAGCACCGGGCGCAAAGCTGCCGGCAGCGGTTCGAGCACGGAGGCGCGGTGCAGCAGCATCGATTCAATGGCGAGCCATGAAAACAGGCCGGCACCGAAAAACAGCACGCCGAGCTGATGAAAACCGAACGACGCGGCCGCCGTACTCGCAACGAAGCTCGATGCGACGCTCGGCAGGTACATGGCCGGCGTGCTCAGTTCAGGCTTACGGCCGCCTTGCCAGAGCCGTCCATGCAGATACACGCCGAGGGTCAGTTGCACGACCATCGCCACGCCGAATAAACCGAGCGCCAGCGTATGCGCATACGGCTGCAACAGTTGCGCGGCCAGCAGGCTCGATACCGGCACCAGCGCCGCGAACGACGATTGCACCGGGTGTTGCATTTCGGCACGTGCTTCGTCGGCATTCGTCAGCCACTTATGTCCGTACGCCGCCAACAGGACCACCCAGACGGCCAGCGCCGCGACCGTCACCAACGGTCCCATTTCGGTGGGCAGGTGCCACACCTTGATCGCCACACGCCACAAATTGGCTAGCGCCAGCGCGCCCACCGCGATGCCGAAGAAACTCACTGGAATCGTCCCACGATTGCCGTTCATGACCGCACCTCCCACTGTCGTTGCGACGCGCTCCGATGTTCTGGCGTTGCGCGTTCGATGACGTACTGTAAAAGGTGGCGGCATTACGGTGAACGCGGAGAAAACTCAACAAATCGCGCGATCGTCTCAACGTGGGGCGGCAGGTTTTGGTGGGTTTAGCGGGCGTCGCGGGCTGAGGAGCGGCCCGTTCACGGCAGATGACGCTCGGGCTCGCCCGTGTACGTGTAGTTCATCTGGCGCGGCATCGGGCCCTTGTTGCGCTCATGGCGTCCGCGCTGCTCCCACGCGTGCGACAGAATCCCGACCGCCCGCGACAGGCAGAAAACGCCGCGCGCCAGTTCCGGCGCAAAACCGAGTTCGGCGTAGATCACCGCGGTAGCGCCGTCGATATTCATCGGCACGGGCTTGCTTTTGCGGCGCTGGAGCAGCGCTTCGATGCCGCGCGCGATCGTCGCATAGCGTCCGCTGATGTGTTTCTCGGCGACGCTTGCGTCGACCAGCGCGAGCAGTCGCACAGCGCGCGGATCGACTGGATGGAAACGGTGGCCGAAGCCGGGCAGATATTTGCCGTGCGCCGCCGTGAAAGCATCCACGCCTTGTTCAACCGCGTCTTCCAGCGTCGCGCCCGTTTCCATCAGTGCGCCGATCGAGTCGTACAGTTCGACCGCCTGCTGTCCGGCGCCGCCGTGCACGTCGTCTAGTGCGTTGATCGCCGAGGCCATTGCGCCGTTCAAAGGCAGGCCGCAACTGGTTGCCATCCGCGAAATCGCGATCGAAGGCGCATGCGGGCCATGATCGACGGAAGCCACTAGCGCCGCCTCGAACAAACGCGCCTGTGCCGCGTCGGGCAGTTCGCCGCGCAGCATCAGCCAGATCATCTGCGGAAAGCTGACGTTGCCGATCAGCTCCTGAATCGGAAAGCCGCGCACCTTGATGGACCCCGGATGGATGTCGATGATCGAGGTGCTCCAATAGTCGGCGGCGAGCCTGGCCGCGTCGAATGTTTGCGTCATGGTCAGATCACTCCTTCGGCGCGCAGTTCGTCGATGCGCGCGTCGTCGTAGCCGAGCGCGCCGAGTTGTTCACGGGTGTGCGCCGAGAGAACCGGCGCGGGGGTGGCGGGCGCGGTGTCCGCGTCATGCAGACGGAAACCCGCGCGTGTTACGCGTTGCCGGTCGGTGTCGTGCGTGCCGGCAAATTCGCGGATAAACGCGCGCGACTCCAGATGCGGATGCGCGAGGATTTCCGGCACCGACATCACGCGGCCGGCCGGCACGCCCGCATCGAAGAATTTCGTTTCCCAGTTCGCGGCGCTATCGCTCGCGAGCGCCGCTTCGATCTCCGCTTTCAACACCGCGCGATTCAGCTTGCGCGCGTTGCGTTCGGCAAAGCGCGGGTCGTCGAGCAGATCGGCGCGGCCGATCAGTTCGCACAGGCTCGCGAACTGTTTGTTTTCGTTGGCCGCGATATTGAGCGGGCCGTCGCCGGTCTTGAACGTACCCGACGGCGCGGCGGTGAAATTCTCGTTGCCCATCGGCGTTGGCGTGACACCGGCGTTCAGGTAGTTCGATACGACCCAGCCCATGGTTGCGAGCGTGGCTTCGAGCATCGACACGTCGAGCATGCGGCCGTGTCCGGTGGTCCGCGCGTCGAGCAGCGCCGCGCAGATACCGAACGCGGCGGTGAGGCCGCCCACCGTGTCCGACACCGGATAGCCGACGCGCAACGGCGCGCTGTCGGCGTCGCCGGTCACGCTCATCACACCGGAAATGCCTTGAATGATCTGATCGTAGGCCGGGCGCTTCGCGAACTCGCCGTCCATGCCGAAGCCGGAGATCGCGCAATACACGAGCGTCGGATTGACCTCGCGCAACGCGTCGAAATCGAGCCCGAGGCGCGTCATCACGCCGGGCCGGAAATTTTCGACGAGCACGTCGGCGGTCTTGACCAACTCGCGCAGAATTTCCTTGCCGCGCGGGTCTTTCAGATTGAGCGTGACGGACTGCTTGCCCGCGTTCACCGCAACGAACGAGGCGCCCATGTTGCGCGCCGACGCTTCCTTGTCGGCACCCAGCCGCCGCGCGAGATCCCCGCCTTCGGGATGCTCGACCTTGATCACCTCGGCGCCGAGCAGCGCGAGTTGATACGCGCAGAACGGCCCCGCTAATACATTCGATAAGTCCAGTACGCGGACTCCAGCCAGTGGCAGCGTCATGTCAAAAGCCTCTGTTTCAATGCGAGATTTCGTCGAGATTGAGGTTGTTGGTGCGCGGTCCGAAAATGCCGATCGCCCCCATCACCATCACCATCGATACGCTAATTAGCGCGAACACACCGGTCACGTCGAAGTGGCGCAACGCGAACGCGATCATGAAGCCCGAGAACATCGCGGACAGCCGCGACATCGAGTAAACGAAGCCGACGGCGCGTGCTCGCAAACGCGTGGGGAAGAGCTCGGTTTGATACGCGTGATAGCCGACCGACAGCAGCGTGCCGCACAACGTGATCAGCACGCCGAGCGTCATCAGCATGGCGGGCGAGGTTTGCGTGGCGAACAGACTGCCGAAAATGACGATGCCGAGCGCCGACAGCACGATCAGCGTTTTACGTTCGATCCGGTCCGCGATTGCCATGCCGATCAGCGGTCCAAACGGATTCGAAATCGCGATCACGAACGAGTACAGCAGGCTGTGCGTGATCGTCACGCCTTTGGACACCAGCAGCGTCGGCACCCACGAGGCGAAGCCGTAAAAACCGATTGCCTGGAACAGGTTGAACACGAGCATCGTGATCGCGCGGCGGCGATACGGCGGTTGCCAGATTTCGCGGAAAGCCGCCTTGGTGGTGGCCGGTTCGACGGTCGGCACCGGCGGCGGCAACGGCTTGCCGTATTGCGCGGCGACCTTGGCTTCGAGGGTCTGCAGCACCTGTTCGGCTTCGGCGGTGCGCCCCTGTTGCGCGAGCCAGCGCGGGCTTTCCGGCACGCGCCGGCGAATCGCCCACACCACCACCGCGCCCAGCGCGCCGATGATCACCACCCAGCGCCAGCCGTCGAGTCCGAACGGCGTGCGCGGCACCAGCCACCACGCGAGGAACGCGACCGAGGGCACCGCCGTGTACTGCACGAGGTGGACGAACGCGAACGCACGGCCGCGCAGATGCTTCGGCACGAGTTCGCTGACGTAGGTATCGATCGTCACCAGTTCGACACCCACGCCGATCCCCGCGATCAGCCGCCACAGATTGATGGCGGGCGCGGAGCTCTGGAACGCCATGATCAGCGTGGCCACGGAGTACCACAGCAGCGACACGGTGAAGACGGTCTTGCGGCCATAACGGTCGGCCATGCCCGCCAGAAAGAACGTGCCGATGAACAGCCCGGCGAACGACGCCGCCACGAACGCGCCGAGACCCGACACGCCGAAGAACGACGCGGTGGTCGTCGCGTACATGCCGGTCTTGACGAGGCCGGGGCCGACATAGGCGGTGAAAAACAGATCGTAGAACTCGAACCAGCCGCCGATCGACAGCAGGAAGACCAGCATCCACACCGCGCGCGTGGCGGGTAGACGGTCGATGCGCGCGTTGATGCCGGGCGTGAGCCCCGGCGTCCCGGCGGTTGAATCGGACGACGCGCGTCGCGCATCGATCGGCAGGCTTGCCATGGAATCCTCCTTCGTCTGTCTCTTGTTCAGATCGTTCTATTAGGCGGAACGATGTTCTATAGAATAGATTGGCCGAGAGTAGTCCGACCAGGCGATGCCAGGAATCGGGGGTTCTACCTAGAGAGCTAAACGGAAAGGTCGGGCGAGCAGGCTGCCGGAACGGTCACTGACCGTCCGGTGCTGGATTACGGAGCGAGGCGTTGCAGCGTCTGCAGCAGGGTGTCGAATGAAAGCGGCTTACGCGCGTATTCGATATGAGGATTCGGCTGAACGGCAATGTCCGCCGCCGCGCTGCACAACAGGATTGGAATATCGCGCAGATCGGCGTCGGCGTTCAGCACCGCGCACAGTTGCTGCCCGGACATGATCGGCATCATGCAGTCCGACACGATGATGTCGGGCCGGGTCTTGCGTATCTGTTCGAGCGCAGCGACTCCGTTCGACGCCGTCAGCACCGTATAGCCGTGCCGCTCCAGCAGCAGTCGCCAGACCGTGAGAATGTCGAACTCGTCGTCCACGACCAGAATGGTTTTCATGGGCGGCTAGGGATTTCGTCGCGCTTGCAGCGTGGCCGACAAGCCGGGCGCCGAGACCACACTGGCGGGACTGACCGCGCTTTCAATCACGTCGAGACCGTCGGACGAAATTACGAGCTCGCGCAACGACGTGTCGTGCGCGCTTTCGCGTTGCTTGACCACCGAAATCATCCGGCGCAAACCGGCGTCGGTTTCGGCGTAGCGCAACAGCACGAGGTTTTCGGTCAAGGCCGACACGCGCACGCTCTTCGCGTGGCCGGGGTCGGCGTAGAGCGGCAGTTCTTCCGTGAGCAGCGTGGTGACGCAGGCTTCGCGAAGCTGATGCAGAAAGGCGTTGAGGAACAGGCCGAAGCGCTCGGTGCGCAGCGCCGAGTCGCGGAACCCCTCCACGCCGTCGATCACGATACGCGTCGCGCCGATCCGTTTGACCGTGGCGAGCGCGGTGGCTGCGAGTTCGTCGACGGCGAGTTCGATGGCCGGCTGCCACTGAATCGTCAGACGCCCGTCCGCGTGCGCGTCGGTCAGCGCGATCGACACGGCCTCGGCTTTGCCGATCAGCCGCTGCGGCCCTTCGTAGAAGCCCAGGTACACGCAGCGTTCGCCGCGCGCCACGCCGGCCGCGAGAAATTGCAGACAGAGGAGCGTCTTGCCGACCCCCGACGGTCCGATCAACGTGGTCGTGGACCCTTGCGCGAAGCCGCCGCCGAGCAGCGCGTCGAGATGCGGCAGGCCGAAGCCGAGACGTGTTTTCAGATCCACCGGACCGGGCGCCGCGGCGCACTGCGCCTCCATGCGCGGGAACATCAGCAAGCCGCTTTCGGCGATACGGAAGAAGTGCTTGCCCATCATATGATTGCGCGCGCGCATCTTGTGCACTTCGATTTCGCGGGCGCGGCGCATGCCGTCGTTATAGCGGTTCAGCTCGATCAGACCGTCGACCAGCGTGTGTTCCGGATGCGGCTCGTTGCCCGAGAGCGGCGCGAGCAGCAAGGTGGTGCAGTCCATTGCCGCGACCAGCGCGTTCAGTTCGTGGATGAACTTCGACAGCGACAGCTCGGTTTCGCTGAATTCGCGCGCGCTGCGAAACCCGTCGATGATCATCAGGCTCGGCCGGTAGTCGTAGATGCTCGACGCGATCAGTTTCAGGAAGCCGTCGAGGCCGTCCTGCATCAGTTCGTGATAGCCGGACACGAACAGCATTTGCTGCGCGACGGCGTTCTCGTCGAAGAAACTCAGGCCTTTGAGGTGGCTCAGCAGCTTGTCGTGCGATTCGGCGATCAAGGTCATGTACAGCACCTTCTCGCCCCGGCTTACACGATGAAAACCAATCTGGCTCGACAGAATCGTCTTGCCCGCGCCGGCCATGCCTTCCAGCAGGTACACACCGCCGCGGACCAGACCGCCGCCCAGGATCTCGTCAAGGCCCGGCACCCCCGTTTCCACATTGGCGCGGGCCGCGCTCGATCGGCTGGGCTCCGGCGAGGAAGACGTCTGGGATTCGTGGATAGTCATGTCGATGTGTCATTCAAAGTGCGGAGAAGCGACGGCTCGTGCGTGACGCGGCTATCGCTCAAACTAAACTTGATAGCAATCCGCGTTCCTGCTGATAAGCGGCGCTGGCGCGCGTCGGCATTGGATGGTGGGGATTCTATCCGGCCCCGGCGCGGTTGGCGAACTGCAAGCGGGCGGGGCGGTGCGTCGTGCGGGTGGCGAGCGGGGAGGGGTTGTCGGCCGAGGTGGTTGGCCGGGCTTGTCAGCCGAATGTTATCCGCGGGTTATCCACGGATAACCCGCGCGACGGCGGGCGGTTCTTTCAATCCAGTGCAAGGAAGTACCGGACACGAAGCGCGAGCCCGGCCGCCATCTCGCGGCGCGGACTCCCGTTCGGGCTGCCGATATCGCCCGGCGTCTCAGCTACAAACGAAACTGCTCGCGGCGTTGACGTCGCCGCCCTGGTAGCGGGCCACTTTCGGATACGCGCAGAGCGGCCGCGTGCGTCCCGCCCCCCACGCGGCGGGCACGTCGGCGTTCGGTGCGACGTTGCTCGCGTCGCGCGCGCTGGCGATCATGCTGTCCGGCGCCTTGCCCTGTTCGACCCACGCGATCAGCGGCGTGAGCATGTCGAACTGGTCGGTGCTCGGGCCACCGCTGCAGTGGTTCATGCCGGCGATCGTGTAAAGACGCGCGAAGTTGGACGCGTCGCCACCGTTGGCCGTGGCGAGCTGTTGATACCAGCCGGTCGTGTCGTTCGACGAAAACACCGGATCGCTCGTGCCGTGATAGACCATCAGTTTCGCGCCGCGCAGCTTCAGCGCGCTGAGGTTGGTTTCGTCCGGCGGCGTCATGAACGACCAGGCCGACTCGCTATACACGCCGCTGGTGGCGAAGATCGTCGGCGCGTCGCTGTCCATGCTGAAGTTCAGCGCGTATGCCGACAACTGGCTCAGCACCGAGGCGCTTTGCGGCGGCGTGGTGAACGTGAACGCCGCCGCGGCCGGGTCGAGCGTGATCGAATTCGCCTGCTTCCATGCCGACCAGCCAGGGCCCAGACCCGCGTCGTAGGGAAAGCTCGCATACAGGGCCGTGCCGGCGCTGTTGCGCGCGCCGGAAAACACGTTGCCGATCGCGGTCTTTTGCGCGCCGGTCAGGCAGGTGCCGTCGCGGACGTTGTTGCTGCAGGTGGGGACGTCGCTGGCGAGGCTGAAGTTCGCCTGGCATGCCTTGATATCCTGGATGAGGCCGTCGCTGACGCCGTCAAGCGCATCGCATTTAGCCAGTATTTTTGACGCGACCATCTGACGTTCCGTGGCCGTGAAGCCCGTCGTGATGTCGGGCAGGCCGTTCGCCGTCGTCGCGGTCGCTACGCTGGCCAATTGTTGCGCGCTCCACATTTCGCCGATCGCCGCTTTCGGCAGATGGAAGCCCGGATCGCCGGCAATGATGCCGTCGTAATCACCCGACGAACGCGCTGCCGCAACGAGCGCATGGCGGCCGCCGTTGGAGCAGCCGTCGAAGTAGCTGCGATCGGGCGCTTTGCCGTACGCGAGCTTGATCACCTGCCTGGCCATCGGCGTGAGCACGGCGACGGCGTTGTAGCCGTAGTCGATGCGCGCCTGCGGGTCGAGGCCGAACAGCGGGTTCTGCGCCGCGCTGTGCCCCGAATCCGAGCTGATCACCGCGAAACCCATGTTGAGCGCGTCGGTAATCGGCCCGCCGCCGCCGATCTCGCCGGTGGCCGTGACCACGTTGCCGTCCAGGCCGCCGTTGGCCTGGTAGAAAAAGCGCCCGTTCCATGCGAGCGGCAAGCGCATCTCGAAGCCGATCGCATAGGTGTTGCCGTCGACGCTGCTCACGCGCTGATTCATGTTGCCCTGAATCAGACAGTGTTCGGCGATCGGCTTGCCGGCCACCGCGAGGGTGCCGGCGGCGACGTCGGTGACGGAGGTGAAGACGGTGTTGGCGAAGCTGAGCTTCGCGGCGAGCGCCGCGCAATTGCCCGCGAGTGTGGCCGACGTGGCGGCGCTGAGTTGCGGTAACGCGCTGGCGCTGGTCGCGGCGGTGCTGCCGACGTCGCTGGCGCCGCACGCGGCGAGGCTCAGCGCGGCGGCAGCGGCGAGCGCGATAGAGGTGCATTTCATGCGGGCGCTCCTAGAACGAGTGACGAAGGCCGACCATCACGCCGGTCTGGCCGGTGCCGGGCGCGGGTGTCGTGCCGCCGCCACCGCCGCTGACCGAGTAGGCCGCTTTCGCGCTGTTGGCCAGATACGAGCCCTGCGCGTAGACCGCGGTGCGTTTCGACAGCAGATAGGTGGTGCGCAGCGTGCCCATCGTGGCGCGCGTGTCGTGGTCGCGATTGACGATGTGATAGACCTCGCCGTCGACGATGAAAGCGGGGGTGACGGTGTACGCCGCGCCGACGAAGAACAGATTCGAGCGCACGTCGGCGATCGTCACCGCCGAGGGCTCGACGCGCCGGTTGAGCCAGCCCGCCCCGAGCTTGAACTTGCCGAGGTTCGCGTAGGCGCTCACGTGGGTGCGGACGTCCTTGTCGGCGGCGCTGGTGAGGGGCGTCGGCGCCAGGCCGTCGAAGAAGTTCGCCGCCGCGGTGCTGCCGCCGCGCTGTTCTTCATAGGACGCCGCGACGCCGAACAGCGGCATGTCGTACTTCAGCATGACGGACCACTCGCGGCATTGCGTGGCGTTCCCGGCCACCGACCCCGTGCAGGTGCCCTGGCCCGGCGAATTGCCGGTGCCCGCGGCGTCGCGCCCGAACGAGTAGTTGGCGCCGAGCGTCACGCCCGCATAGCTGCCGAGATAGGTCACCGAGTTGTCGGCGCGGGCGTTCGGCACGTAGGCGTCGAGTGAACCGAGTCCGTAGATGTCCGGGCCGATCAGGTCCGCGCCCATCAGCGCGAGGTAGGTCATCGTGTACTGGCGGCCGAACGAGACCGTGCCATACGGGCTCTTGATGCCCACGAACGCCTGGCGCCCGAACAGTCGCCCCCCTTGGCCCTGCTCGCCGTTGCGCACGTTGAAACCGCTCTCGAGCGTGAAGATCGCGCTATAGCCGCCGCCGAGATCTTCGTTGCCGCGCAGTCCCCAGCGCGAAGGCAGTTCGCCGGTCACGGACGGCATGCGGAATAGGCCCTTGCCCGCGGCATTCGCGTGCGAGACGTACTCGATGCCGGTGTCGATGATGCCGTACAGCGTCACGCTCGATTGGGCCGCTGCGGCGCCGCTGCCGACGCACAGGGCGCCGCAAAGTAGAAGGCGTGCGGATGCTTGCATGAAGGGTGTCTCCAAACCGTTGATTGAATTTATGGGTGTGTGGTTGTTGATTCTTCTGGCGGGACGTGCCGGTTAGTGGTCGGCACGCGGACGGCGCAGTAACAGCAGGGCGGCGGCGGCCGCGATCAGCGTGACCGGAATGCTCGCGCCGATGACGGTCGACGAACTGCGGCCCATGGCCAGTAATTGACCCGCGGCGAGCGGCCCGACCACCGAGCCGATGCGCCCCACGGCTACGGCCGCGCCTACCCCCGTACCGCGCATGGCCGTCGGATAGAACGCCGCGGACAGCGCATACAGCACGGATTGACCGCCGATCACGAACATCCCGGCGAAGAACGCGGAGGCGGCGAGCGCGCCGAAGCCGGGTGCCATGGAAAGCGCGGCGAGCGAGGCGATGATCCCGACATACATGCCGGCCACCACGACGCCCGAGCGCAGGCGGTCCATCAACATGCCGATGCACAGCGCGCCGATCCCGCCGCCGACGTTGAAGAAAATCTGTACGTAGCCGACCTGCGCGCGCGTCAAACCGCTGGCCGCCATCAACGAGGGCAACCAGTTGAGGAGGAAGTAGAGGACGATCAACGTGCAGAAGTAGCTGACCCAGATCTGTACCGTCGAGAGCCCGCGCGTGCCGCCGAACAGGATCTCGCCGACCGGCGCGGGTTTCGCGCGGCCGTCGTGCGAAGCCTGTGTGAACGCCTTCGAATCCGCGAGAAACACCAGCAGCAGCGGCACCAGGATCAACGGCCCCGCGCCGCCGACGTAAAAGATGTGACGCCACTCGGTATCGCCCGCGCTCAGCACGCCGATTACCGAAGCGATCACGCCGCCGAACGGAATGCCGCAATACATCACGCTGACGGCGGTGCTGCGCGAGCGTGGCTCGACCGCTTCCGACGACAACGCGATCAGGTTCGGCAGCGCACCGCCCAGACCGATGCCGGTGAGCACGCGCACGATCACCAGCGTAGAGAAGTCGCTGACCAGCGCGGTCATGATCGAGAGCACGCCGAACAGGCAGGCGGAAATCACCAGCACACGCTTGCGGCCGATGCGATCGGCCAGCCGTCCGCCGAACATGGCGCCGGGCAACAAGCCGAAGGTGCCGGCGCTGAATGCGAGTCCCATTTGCGCGACCGAGAGGCCGAATTCGTGCGCCATGCGCGGCGCCGCCACGCCGACCGATTGCAGGTCGAGTCCTTCCAGCAGCGCGATGGCGAAGCACAGGCCGAGCGTGACGAACGCGCCTGATTCGCGTGTCGCCGTCGCCGTCGTGGCCGTGGCTGCAGCGTCCTCGTTCGAGGTGAGTGTTCCGGTTCGCTTCACGTAGTGATCCTTATTAAAGTGTTTGGTTTGCCGGTTTCGCAGGAGGAGGGCAGGTTCCGTGCTGTCGTGCTGCCACACTGTCGCGCCGCAGGCCGGTCTGGCGCGAGTCCTGGCAGGCGTGCCGGCACCGCATCGGTTCGATGCCCGCGAGACTATCTATGTGACTGGATGCGATGAGGCGCGTCTCCACACGCTGCATCGTGGAGTGGATTTAATATCAGGTAGGCTGATAACACAAGCGCAAATCGTTCGGTGAAAACACCTAGCAATTTGACGGCGTGAAGAATTTAACCGCGCAGATTTCGCACGAAGGTTTCGAGGTGAGTTTGCAGCGCGCTGGCCGTGTCGAGTTCGATGCCTTCCATCATCTGCTTCTCGATGATCTTCACCGCCTGCTCGCATTCGCGCAGCACGGCGCGTCCTTCGTCGGTCAGTTGCAGCAGCACGATACGCCCGTGGGTCGGGTCCGGTTCGCGACTGATCCAGTTGCGGCCGGCCATCGCGTTCATCACTTCATTGGCCGATTGCGGTGTGATGAAGGAGCGCTCGGCGACCTGTGCATTGGACGCCTGCCCCTTGGCTTCCAGCACGGAAAGCGCCGTGAACTGGGCGAGCGTCAGACCGAGCGGCGCGAGCGCTTCGGTCATGCGACGCCGAAGAATGCGGTCGAGACTGCCGATCACATAGGTGAGGCGCAGGCTGGTGCGGCGGGTGCGCGGCGCGGCGGCCTCGACAGGCGAATTGTGGTTTTTGCTCATGAGGGCAGGAGATCCGGTCTATCCCGCATCTTAGCGTGCCTCGTGACGGATTCCGCCGCTAGGGGTTTGCACCAAGCCGCCGACATTCCACTTTACATATCAGGCAGCCTGATATTAAATGCGTTCATCAGGCCGCCGTCGCGGTCAACGTTCACGGAGAAAGCAGATGAATTACGAAGGCCGTTGGAATACCGTCAAAGTCGATGTCGTCGAAGGCATTGCATGGGTCACGTTCAATCGTCCCGAGAAGCGCAACGCGATGAGCCCGACGTTGAACAAGGAAATGATCGAGGTGCTCGAAGCCGTGGAGCTCGACGCCGAAGCGCAGGTACTGGTGCTGACCGGCGAAGGCGATGCATGGACCGCCGGCATGGATCTGAAGGAGTATTTCCGCGAAGTCGACGCCGGCCCGGAAATCCTGCAGGAAAAGATTCGCCGCGATGCCTGTCGTTGGCAATGGCAGCTGCTGCGCATGTATGCGAAGCCGACCATCGCGATGGTCAACGGCTGGTGTTTCGGCGGGGGCTTTTCGCCGCTGGTTGCGTGCGATCTCGCGATCGCCGCCGACGAAGCGGTGTTCGGTCTGTCCGAGATCAACTGGGGCATTCCGCCGGGCAATCTGGTGAGCAAGGCAATGGCCGATACGGTCGGACATCGTCAGGCGCTCTACTACATCATGACCGGCGAGACCTTCACGGGTCAGGAAGCCGCGCAGATGGGCCTCGTGAATAAGAGCGTGCCGCGCGCCGAACTGCTCGAAACCACGCGCACGCTGGCCGGCAAGCTGCTGCAGAAGAATCCGGTGGTGTTGCGGGCCGCCAAAAATGGCTTCAAGCGTTGCCGCGAACTGACGTGGGATCAGAACGAAGACTACCTGTACGCCAAGCTCGATCAGGCGCAATTGCGCGATCCAGAAGGCGGGCGCGAACAGGGTCTGAAACAGTTCCTCGACGACAAGGCGATCAAACCGGGTCTGCAGACATACAAGCGCTGATCGACCGCGCGCCTAACGGCGGATTGGGTCGCGGGCGACTAGCTGCAAAAGAGACAGGCGAGGAGACGACACACATGCAGGAAGTAACTTTATTGATTGGCGGCGAGAGCCGTGGCGCAGCGGACGGCAAGACCTTCGAGCGGATCAATCCGGCGAACGGCCGTGCGGCGTCGCGCGCGGCCGCCGCCACGGTGGCCGACGCCGACGCGGCCGTTGAAGCCGCCGCGCGCGCGTTTCCGGCATGGTCGGCATTGGCGCCGACCGAGCGCCGCAAACGCCTGCTCGCAGCAGCCGATTTGATGGACGCCCGCACTGCGCAGTTCATCGAAACCGGCGTGGCCGAGACCGGCGCCATGCCGAACTGGTACGGCTTCAACGTGATGCTGGCCGCCAACATGCTGCGCGAAGCCGCCGCGATGACCACGCAGATCGACGGCGATGTGATTCCGTCGGACGTGCCCGGCAGCCTCGCGATGGCGGTGCGCCAACTGCTCGGCATGGCGCCGTGGAACGCGCCCGTCATTCTCG
The DNA here is from genome assembly GCF_902833695.1 of Paraburkholderia sp. BCC1876. NCBI lineage: Bacteria > Pseudomonadati > Pseudomonadota > Betaproteobacteria > Burkholderiales > Burkholderiaceae > Paraburkholderia > Paraburkholderia sp. BCC1876. Next base: position 285,263 of record NZ_CADFGI010000010.1, read on the forward strand.
GCACGCGCGCCATTGCCATGCCGCTCGCGTGCGGCAACACGGTCGTGCTCAAGGCGTCGGAAGGCTGTCCGGGCGTGCATCGGCTGATTGGCAGCGTGCTGCAGGACGCGGGTCTCGGCGACGGCGTGGTGAACGTCATCACGCATGACGCCTGCAGCGCCCCGTCGATCGTCGAACGCCTGATTGCGCACCCGGCGGTGCGGCGGGTCAATTTCACCGGCTCGACGCGCGTGGGACGCATCGTCGCGCAACACGCGGCGCAGCATCTGAAGCCGGCCTTGCTTGAACTGGGCGGCAAGGCGCCCGTGCTGGTGCTCGATGACGCCGATCTGGACGCGGCAGTCGCCGCCATCGCGTTCGGCGCCTTTTTCAACCAGGGGCAGATTTGCATGTCGACGGAGCGCGTGATCGTCGACCGGAAGATTGCCGATGCGCTGGTCGAGAAACTCGCGGCCAAAGCGCGCAGCCTGAAAGCGGGCGATCCCGCGGCGGCGGATTCCGTGCTCGGCGTGCTCGAAAGCGCGGCAGCGGCGCAACGTATCGCCGCACTGGTCGACGACGCGCGGCAGCACGGCGCGACACTGCCGGTGGGTTGCTCGGTTGACGGCGCGATGCTGCAACCGGTGATCGTCGACGGCATCACGCCGGCCATGAAGCTGTATGCCGAGGAATCGTTCGGCCCGGTGGTCACGGTGCAGCGCGTGGACGGCGACGAGGAAGCGCTGCGGGTGGCCAACGACAGCGACTATGGCTTGTCGGCCGCGGTCTTCAGCCGCGATGTGGCGCGCGCCTGGAACGTCGCCAAACGTGTCGAGTCCGGCATCTGCCACATCAACGGGCCGACCGTGCATGACGAAGCGCAGATGCCGTTCGGCGGTGTGAAGAAAAGCGGTTATGGCCGCTTCGGCAGCAAGGCGTCGATTGCCGAATTCACGGACCTGCGCTGGATCACGATTCAAACCGGGCCGCGCCACTATCCGATCTGATCGCGCTCGCTTCGCGCTCAAGCATTTGCATTGGGCGCGAACGCGGGTCGACCGCAGACAGCAACAGGAGACAGGCTTTGCATAACGAGCCGACACAAACGAACACGCCCGCTGCGTCGATGCGCTACCGGGTGACGACGATCGGCGCCCCATCGTTGCGCACGCAACGGCAGGGCGAGAGCTGGTATCTACGCGCGGACGAAGCGCTCGGCGCCCATCCGCAGCGGATGACCGAGCGGCTCGTGAGCGGCGCCGACGCGCATCCGGAACGCTGGCTGGCGGCGCGCCGCGGCAGCGACGGTCAATGGGTCGGCCTGAGCTACGCGAGCGCATTGCACAGCGCTCGCGCGATCGGTCAGGCACTGCTCGCTCGCGATCTTTCGGCGGAACGGCCTATCGCGATTCTGTCGGGTAACGATCTCGAGCATTTGCAAATCGCGCTCGGCGCGATGTGGGCCGGGATTCCGTATGCGGCGATCTCGCCGGCTTATGCGCTCGCTTCCGGCGACTTCGGCAAGCTGCGTCATACGATCGAACTGTTGACGCCGGGCCTGATATTCGCGAGCCACTACGACACGTTTGCCCGCGCCATCGAAGCGGTCGTGCCGGCCGGCGTGGAAGTCGTGTCCGCCACGCCGCCGCGCGAGCCGGCCGCCACGCGCGGCGTGACCTTGTTGAGCGATTTGCTGGACGCCACGCCGACCACCGTCGACGCCGTTCACGCGGCGGTGAGCCTGGATTCGATCGCCAAATTTCTCTTCACGTCGGGTTCGACCAAACTGCCGAAGGCGGTGCCGACCACGCACCGCATGCTGTGCAGCAATCAGCAGATGCTGCTCGAAACCTTTCCGGAGTTCGCGACCGAGCCGCCGGTGCTGGTGGATTGGCTGCCCTGGAATCACACGTTCGGCGGCAGCCATAACGTGGGCATCGCGCTCTACAACGGCGGCACGCTCTATATCGACGACGGCAAACCGGTCAACGGCAAATTCGAGGAAACGCTGCGCAATCTGCGCGACATCGCGCCGACCATCTACTTCAATGTGCCGAAGGGATGGGAGGAACTGGCGATCGCGCTGGAGCAGGACAGCCAGTTGCGCGAGACGTTTTTCTCGCGCGTGAAGGTGTATTTCTTCTCCGGCGCGGGGTTGTCGCAAGCGGCGTGGGACCGGCTCGAACGCGTTACCGACCAGTACTGCGGCGAACGCATTCGCATCATGGCCGGGCTCGGTATGACGGAGACGTCGCCGTCGTGCCTGTTCACCACGGGGCCGATCATGCGGGCCGGCTATGTCGGCCTGCCGGCGCCCGGCTGCGAGGTCAAACTCGCGCCGGTCGGCGACAAACTCGAAGCGCGCTATCGCGGCCCGCACGTGATGACCGGTTATTGGCGCCCCAACGCGGCCGAGCTGGACAACGCGTTCGACGAAGAGGGGTACTTCCGCAGCGGCGACGCGTTGCGCTTTGTCGACCCGGCGCGGCCCGAGCTCGGGTTGCTGTTCGACGGCCGTATCGCGGAGGATTTCAAGCTGAGTTCGGGCACTTTCGTCAGCGTCGGACCGATGCGGGCCCGCGTGATTTCCGCCGGCGCACCCTATGTGCAGGACGTGGTGGTTGCCGGTATGAATCGCGACGACGTGGGCCTGCTGGTGTTTCCGCGCCTCGACGATTGCCGGCGGCTGGCGCATTTGCCGGCGGACGCGAGCGCGCGCGACGTGGTCGCCGCACCCGCCGTGCGCGCCCACTTTGCCGCGCTGCTCGACACGCTCAATCGTGGGGCGACCGGCGGCGCGACCACCATCGCGCGATTGCGGCTCATGGATGTGGCGCCTTCGCTCGATCTCGGTGAGATCACCGACAAAGGCTCGATCAATCAACGCGCGGTGCTGACGCAGCGGGCCGGGTTGGTCGACGCGATGTACGAGACGGCGCAGCGCGATCCGGCCGTGATCGTCGCGAGCGCCTGCCGCGCGGCATGATGCAGGCGCCGCGCCTCAATGGGACACCCGGGATGAAACTCGACCAGATCGTCGCGATCGACATGCATGTCCACGCGGAAGTCTCCTGCTGCCAGCCGCCGGACCTGTTCGGCAAGGAGTTCGACGAGGCCGCCGACAAGTACTTCGGCACCGTGCTGAAACTCGGCCGGCGGCCGACGATTCCCGAGACTATCGACCACTATCGCGAGCGCAACGTCGGCTTCGTGATGTTCACCGTGGATTGCGAAGCGAACCTGGGCCGCCGACGCATTCCGAATGAGGAGATTGCCGAATTCGCGCAGAATAACCGCGACATCATGATCGCGTTCGCGAGTATCGATCCGCACAAGGGCAAGATGGGCGTGCGCGAGGCGCGCAAGCTGGTGGAAGAGTACGGCGTGCGCGGCTTCAAGTTTCATCCCACCATGCAGGCGTTTTTCGCCAACGACCGGCTCGCGTATCCGCTCTATGAGCTGATCGCCGAATACCGGCTCACGGCGGTGTTCCATAGCGGCCATTCCGGCATGGGCTCGGGTATGCGGGGCGGCGGTGGATTGCGCTTGAAGTATTCCGAGCCGATCCATCTCGACGACGTCGCGGCGGATTTCCCCGATATGAACATCGTGATCGCGCACCCGTCGTGGCCCTGGCAGGAGCAGGCGTTGTCGATCGCGCTGCACAAGCCCAATGTTTATATCGATCTGTCCGGCTGGTCGCCGAAGTACTTTTCTCCCGAGTTGATTCACCACGCCAACACGTTGCTGAAACGAAAGATGCTGTTCGGCTCGGACTTCCCGCTGATCCGGCCGGATCGCTGGCTGGAAGATTTCAGTGGGGCCGGTTTCAGGGAAGAGGTCCGGCCGTTGATCCTCAAACAGAACGCGGTCGAGTTGTTGGGGCTGACCGCACACGCCTGAGCAGGACGGGCAGACCGGTCAAGGCAGGGTTGGACTCGCCGCTGCACGGCGAAGGCGCTTCGCCGTATACAATTCGGCAGCGCCGGATTCTTGCCGGTTGTTTACCGGCTTTTGCCCGCTTGTTGCCAATCCTGACCTGATCCCATCCATGTCGAATCCGACCCGGGCCTTTCTTCTCGGTCCGCTGCTGAAAGGCGTTTCCCGCTCCTTCTATCTCACGCTGCGCGTGCTGCCCACCGGGATGCGCGATCCGATCGGCCTCGCGTACCTGCTGGCGCGCGCGGCCGATACGATCGCGGACACGTCGCTGATCTCGCCCGAACAGCGCCTCGCGCTGCTGCTGTCGCTGCGTGCCCAGGTGAACGGCACCACCGACGACGGCACGCTGTTCCATCGAATGGCCGCCGAAGTCGCGGGTCAGCAGACCCAGTCGGATGAAAAAGTCCTGCTCGAATCGCTCGGCCCCGCGCTCGACGTGTTGTCGCAACTGAGCGAGTCCGATCGTCAGGCCGTGCGCGGAATCGTCGCGACGCTCACCGAGGGCATGGAATTCGATCTGCGCAACTTTCCCGACGAACGCTCCGGCCAGCTCGCGGCGCTGCGCGACTACGACGACCTCGATCGCTACACGTATCTGGTGGCGGGCTGCGTCGGCGAATTCTGGACCACGATGACCTATGCGCACATGCCGGGCACGCTGAAAGAGGCGCCCGACACGATGGCGCGCCGCGGCGTGCGTTTCGGCAAGGCGCTGCAGTTGACCAACGTGCTGCGCGATTGCGGCAAGGATCTGCGGATCGGCCGCTGCTATCTGCCGCAGACGCTGCTGGATCGGCACGGCCTGAGCCCGCAAGACCTGCTGCTGCCGGCCAATTCTGCGCGCGCGAAGCCGCTGCTGGTCGAGCTGCTGCGCAAGTCGCTCGAACATTTCCGCGAAGCGCTCGATTACACGTTGGCGATTCCCGCGTTTTCCGTGCGCTTGCGGCTCGCGTGTTTGTGGCCGATTCTGATCGGGCTGGAGACGTTGTTGCTGCTGGTGGATAACGACGCGTGGCTCGATCCGCAGAAAGTGTCCAAAGTACGGCGCAACCGGGTGTATCAGATCATCGCTTCGTCGCTGCTGCTGGTGCCGTCGAACGGCCTGGTGCGCAACGCGATCGAAACGCGCATCGCGCAGATCGAAGCGCGCCTGTAAAGCGTGTCTGTAAAGCGGGGTGAGCCCGCGCTTCACGTTCAGTGTGCGCGAACGTACTGAATCAAAAGCCCATGAGCCTTAGTTTGGCGGACAACCTTTCGTCCGCTTCCGGCTCATATGGCGCCTTCCGGCAAACCCCATTGCGACACCTTCGACCTGATCCGCGCCTTGGCGGCGGGCACCGTGTGCGTGAGTCATCTGCGCAATCTGATGTTTGCCGATTACCACGCGAATGCCGGAATCGGGCTGGCGGCCAAGGCTTTCTACTTCGTCAGTAACTACGGCCACACCGCGGTGATCGTGTTCTTTCTGCTGAGCGGCTACTTTGTCGGCGGTTCGGTGTTGCGGCAGACGGCGGCGGGGACGTGGAGCTGGCCGCGCTATCTGACCGAGCGGCTGTCGCGGCTCTGGGTCGTGCTGATTCCGGCGTTACTGTTGACGCTGTTCTGGGATCGCATGGGGATTGCGCTGGCCGGCGGGCCGTTTTATCTCGGCACCGAGGGCACCTTCGATCAGCAGATCAACGTCGCGTCGCATCTCGGGCAGGCGACGTTCGTGTGCAACCTCGTATTTCTGCAAACCCTCGCGTGCGGCACTTACGGATCCAACGGACCGTTATGGAGCCTCGCCAACGAGTTCTGGTACTACCTGTGGTTTCCCGCCTGCTTTGTCCTGTTGCGGCAACGCCGGGGCATTCGCGCATTCGGCGCCGCCGCGTTCGCCGTGAGCACGATGGTCGCGTTCCCGTCGCTACTGAGCGGTTTCGGTTTGTGGCTGCTCGGCGTGTTGCTGGTGGTGCTGGAACAGCGCTTTCCGGCGCATAGCGCGCGAACCGGGTGGCCGTGGTTCACGCTCGCTAGTGGCGCGGTGCTGCTCGCTGCGCTGGTGTGCTCGCGTCTGTTCCTGCTCGCCAACGACTGGATCGTCGGCGTACCGTGTTTCGTGTTCCTGCTTTGCATACTTTGGGAAAACGTGCGATTGCGGCCCGCGCTGTTATCGCGCATCGCGATTCGTTTTTCCGGGTTCTCGTATTCGCTGTATCTGACGCACTTCTCGTTCATTCTGTTCGTCGCCGCGGTGGGTGTCGGGCGGCGCATTCCATTCGACGGACACGGCGCGCTCGTGTTCGCGGGCATGCTGGTGCTCTGCTATGCGTACGCGTATGCGGTTTATCTGCTATTCGAACAGAATACGCGACGCGTGCAACGCGGTCTCCAGCAACTGCGTTTTCTAGGGATAAGACCTGATTCACCCGCGCCGCATAGTCCGTCACGCGGCGGCATCGGTTGATTTAATCTGGGTCATTGAAACCCCATCAATCGGGAAACCCCTAGGACCGTATGCCCATGGTTCGCGTTAGTCTCTTCCAAAGAGGAGACGAACCATGCGACAAGCGTTCTATATTGCCGTGGTGTTGTTGCTGGGCTATCTGATGGCGGATAGGGCGTTGATGCGCGCGCAAGCCGGAGAGATCGGCACCATTACGTGCCATCAAGGGGCGGCGATGGTCAAATCCAACGCGCTGAAAAAAGGCTTCGGCGACGTCGGCGCCAGCAGCCAGGGTGAAAATTTCCTGTCGAGCTGTCTCGTCACCGGCCGTGGTCAGGTGGGCGATCTGATCGCGCGCGAATGACCGGCGTGTGACATAAAGAAAGGCGCGGGGAAAAAAGCGCCCGGACCGCACGGGTCCAGGCGAAGTCATCGGGAGCCCGATGACGGAGGTACCGGATACAGAACTGGCCCGCGATCGGGGAAACTCGGTCGCGGGCCAGTTCGTTTGAATCGTTGCGCGCCGACACGGCGCGCTGGGCGTTGGCGCTGACTGGCCGGTCGCAGCTTGCTGGCTGCGCGTCTTATGCCAGATCAAGACCTCGCCATCTGCATCGACCGTGGCTTAGTGGCCGAAGTAAGTCGACTTCGGACCATTATCTAGCGCCACCGGATGGCCGCCTTGCGACGAGCCGCTTACCACACCACCGTAGCCCGATTGCGCAGCCTGCGCGGTGCCGTTCTGTTCGGCGACGCGAGCCTGAGCGGCTTGAATGTCAGCCGGGTAATACGGGTCGGCGCGACCCGGTTGATAACCCGCCTGTTCCAGCTGGATCAATTCCGAGCGCACCTGGGCGCGAGTCACGGGCTGGTTGGACTGGGCAAACGAAGCAACGGGAGCGGCCAGTGCAGCGGCGATAACAACAGCTTGAATGAGCGATTTCATGATGAACTACCTCCAGTTCGGGTCTTTGTCGCGCTACGAACGTTGTTGTTCGTAGTCAGTGATTGCATTGTAGTTTTGCGATCTGGGCAGAGTAATCACCAAAACAGGTAATGTTTGTTGTGAAATCTGAGACAAATTCCCGGCGCGCCCGAGAATGACGATGCATGCGACTAGCGGTTATCTGTTCGCGTGCATCGTCCGGGTTGCTCGACGTCCTTCGTCAATTGCCACCTTTGAATAGCTCCTGCAGACGGGCTGCTTCAGCGCCTTTCTGCGATTGCACGAGTTGCTGATAGACGTCGGCTCGCGTCAGCGCCTGCGCACGCGCGGGGCCGCCTGACATCGAGGTAGTGGTGGGTTGTCCGCCGACCGAGTCGGCGACGGCGGGTTGAGCTTGTGCGGTGTTTTCCGTGCCGGCATCCTGAGCCTGGGCCTGCGCTTGCCACGCCAATGCACCAAGCAATCCGCTTGCGATGATCAGAGCCTTCTTCATGTCCATCTCCTTCAACTATAGGGACATCGCATGCGCGACGCCGTATTGCGGAAGTCCCGCCAGATCGGCGCGCGATACCTGCGGGCGTGGCCGGCGGAACAGAAGGTGGAGACGATCACCGGCTGCCTGGTCGAATTCTGCACAGCGCACCAGAGAGGTGCGGTATCGAAAGACTTCGTGTAGCAACGGGGAGGTGCACGCTGAGACGTTTATTGTTCGGCGACACTCAGAGAGTCAGGCTTGTCTTCACCATGACAAGGAGACGGATGGCTTGCGATGAATTTCAAGCATTAATCAGCCATGCTGAATGCGGATGCGGCGCTGTTCGGTTGGGGTCAACAGCGGGTCCGCGGGCAGTGCGGAGTGAACCAACACAAGCGCTGAATTCAAGGCATCGACACGAATCAGATACGGTATCCGAATCAATCGCCTGACCGATTCACGACATGGAAAGCTCCGGATCGCAAACGGGAAGGCGTTCGTAAACCTGTTCCAGCACACCGGATCTTCGCCACGTCATATAGCGGAGATAGCAGGTCTGTTGCGGAGGAAACGTGGCGGGAAGCCGGTGCCATTTTTCCTTGTGCTGATGGAGCCAGAGTATCGCGTTGAGAATTTCCCGATCGCTACGGCGAGGCCGCCCGCGCGCAGAGGGAAGTTCGGGAAACAGACTCTGGACGCGAGCCCAATCGGCGTCGGAGAGAGGGATGTGTAGCATCGGCTGCCTGAATGACTATGTGGAGGAGTCGCGGTCGTCGCATGCTGCGCTGAAGCCGATACTAGTTAATCTTTTGGGCTCGGTCAAACGGTCTTGCGCTGATATATCGCGATGAAAACGTTTCTGCTTTAATTCCTTTCCGTCATGTTGTACGGCGTGCTGCTTCACGGGCTCCCAGCGATTTACCATTGTCGTCTCGCGCAAACATTGTGGCGGTCTGGTTCGCGTAACGTTAAGCGTGATGCTACGTAACAGGCGAGCCAAAACGCGCATTTCCGAAACTTGAAAGGCGCGTGGGGAGGTTTCATTTCGCGGGCGCGAAGCTTTACGCAACGAGGATCTCCGGTTGCCGCTCGTGTTTCATACTGCTGTTGCGATAGCGCTTGGCATAACCCATGCATACGTTAGCGAGGTTCAATCAATTCGTCTCCGCCATGCACACGCTCGACTACCTACAACCCTTCTCGCATGCAACGACGTTGATCGCGCGTGTTGCGTGTGTCGCACAGAATGACGCGGACGACTCGCGTGATCCGTCGTCAGGTCTGAGTGAACTCGAAAATCGGGTTCGCGATGGACTGCGCGCGGGCGAGTTTCATCTCGTGTATCAAGGGGCTTATCGTGCGCCGGGTGTCGCGACAGCCGCGAGCGGCACGCCGGCGCGTCTCGAAGCGCAGGTGCGCTGGACGCATCCCGATTACGGGTTGTTGCTTCCCGGCATCTTCATGATGCCGCTCGAACACCCGCAGCTCGCGCTGGAAATGGCGCGCTTCGTGGTGGACGGCGTATGCCGTGAATTGCGTGACTGTCTCGCCGCGCGCTTGCCGCTGCGGCCGGTTGCGATCACGGTGCCTGAACAAGTGGCGATACTCGGTTCGTTCGCGGAAGATCTCGTGCGTGTCGCCGCGTTATATGACGTGCCCGCGCATCTGCTCGATATCGAAGTGGCCGATAGCGCCGAGGCCGCAAAACTCCTGTCGTTGCGCACGCTGACCGCCGGTCTGCGCGACGCGGGCGCCGGTATTTCGCTGGGCAAGTGGGGTAACGGCGCTTCGTCGCTGGCGCTGCTCGGCGGGCTCGATGTCGACACCATCACCATTGCACGCGATTTGATGGCCACGGTGCCGCGCGATTCGCGTGCGAATGTGGTGATGACGGCACTGATGGATCTGCTGAATGCACTCGATGTGCAGGTGGTGGTGAACGGCGTCGATACCGAAGCGCAGTTGGAGTGGTTGAAGCGCTGGCCGCAAGCGCTGCTGCAAGGGTCGCTGTTCTCGCGACCGCAAGCGGGTTTGGCCAGTGTGCTGACGCGACGATTGTGATGCGGCGTGCCGGTCGAGCGTCGATAGTGGGTCTCGCTTTCGACCGGCGTTCGCTTATATCTAGGACCTAGTTGAACACACGCGAGAGTCTCGCGAATAACCCATTCTTTGCGATCCATTCGGCGTAGGCCCGGTAGTCGGGATCGTTCATCAGGTGTCGCTCTTCGGTCTTCGCGCGCAGGAAATACAGCATGTTCACCGCTGCGAGCGCGAAGCAATGCGTGAGCGCGACACGCCAGCCCAACGGTTCGATGAACGGCACCGCGACCATCCAGTACGACAGGTTCTTCGCGATGTAGGCGGGATGTTTCGTGAACCGGTAAGGCCCCGACGTGACGATGCCGCGATTGGTCAGGTTCGAGAACCGCAAGCCGAACGAGATCGTGGCGAGCGCGTAGCACGTCAGCAGCGCGATGATGACGGTACCCCAGATCACGCGCAGTACCGGCACTGAAATGAGCCAGTTGTCCCAGAACATCGAGCCTTCGTAATGGATGTACTGGTTCGAGATCAACGACCAGAACGGCTGATAGCAGATCAACGCGACGAGCCAGCCGAGGGCGGTCGGCTCCGCGCTGCGCACGTGACTGTCGAGTATGCGCAGCGTGCAGAGGTAGCCTACTGTGCCGAACATCAGATCCATCGCGAACGACAGGTCGTACATGAAGCGGAACGTCGCGAGCGAGAAGGGCGCGTTCAGCGCGATGGTCAGCGACGCGTTGAGGTGATCCGCGTTGGTGGACAGGTAGACGATCATCAGCGGCAGGAAGAACGCCTTCACCATCCAGCCCGCCAGCATTTCGCGCACCGGGCGCCAATTCGCCGGACGCTCGCCGCGAAACAGCAGACGCGCCCACTGCAGATACGCGTCGTCGGTTTCGCGCTGATGGCGGTCCATCCACCCGAAGTAGAACGGCGCGACCACGACAACATAAGGCGCGAGCGTGCGGATCAGCGACCAGAACGGGTTGTAGAACGCGCCGTGATACTCGGGCAGCAGCCAGTAGAGCATGCCGATGCCTGCGTAGACCGAGGTAAGCGCGGCCAGGCGCGCCGTCACTCGCGCGAGACTCAGCGGACGCACCGCGCGGCTCGTCAGGCCAGCGCTTGGGCGCAGGTAGACGCGTGCGACGAACAGTTCGTAGGTGGCGATGGTGGCGATGATCGCGAGGCAGGCGACCGTGCTGCGGGTCGCGCCGTCGAGCGCGGTGCTGTCGCGCAGGAGCCAGAGCGTGAGCAGGCCGGCGGCGATGCCGAGCAGACCGATGGAGAACGGCGTCGCGGTTCGCGGTCGGGTGTCGTGGACGTGCGCTACGGTATCGAAGGTTGAGTTCATGTCATCCTCGTAGTCATGACATCGGAGGTGGCCGGGTTGTTGGTTTTTTGAGGCCAGGGCACCGCGGTGAATTGCTGGTTTTGGAGCTTGTTAAGGGTGGTGCTTTGAAGTGCTGTTTCGAAGTGCTGCGTCGAGGTGTTGCCTCGAAGTACTGAGAAGTACTGCCTCGAAGCACTACCTCAACTACCGGCTCGAATCGCTGCGTCAGGTACTCCATCGAAGCACGCCGCCGAATCGCGACGCCCGAAGTACTCCTTCGCGGCGCCGCGCTTCACGCGGTCATCTACTTGCCTGCCGTGACACCACCGAGTAATCCGCCGACCAGGTTAGTCACCGGTGCAAGCGGGTTCTTGTTTGACGAACCGCTGCCGCCCGAACCGCTGGCGGAACCGCCTGTGAGGCCTCCGATCAGCCCCGTCACCGGATTGGCCGCGGCACCGCCTTGCGACGCGCTGACGCTGCCCGTTACGCTGACCGTCAACGAGCCGACCAGGCTGACGACCGGGGTGAGCGGACCACCCGCGCCGGTAGTGCCGCCGAGCGAGCCGACCTTGCCGAGCAGACCCGTGATCGGTGTCAGCAGACCCCCTACGCCGCCCGCGCCACCTGAACCGCCGACACCGCCGAGCGACCCCAGGTTGCCGATCAATCCCGTCAACGGCGGAATCGAGATCGACCCGCCGCCCGTTCCGCCGAGTCCACCGAGTCCACCGAGTCCACCGAGTCCGCCGAGCGGCCCGAGCAGGCCGGTGATCGGTGCGAGCGGATTGGTGGTCGCGCCGGTGAACAGGCCGCCCGTGCTCGTGACGGTTTTGCCCAACTGGCTCACCACGCCGCCGATGTCCTTGCCGACCTGATCGCCGGTGGCGCCCGACACTTTGATGCCGGCCGCGTCGAGTCCGTTGCCTAGCGTGCCGAGCAGGTTGTTGAGCGGTGAGCCGAGGCCGGTGGCGTTGCCGAGCGTCTGCGTCGTGTTCGAGACGGTCAGCGTGATCGGGTTGATCGCCGAGCTGAGTTGCGTCTCGAGTTGCTGAACGGGCGCGCTGGAGAGCGCGGTGTTCAATCCCGAGCCAACGGATGTGACGCCTTTGCCCACATCGCCGACGACGCCGCCGAGCGCGGACGTCACGGGAGCGAGCGGTGACAGCGGACCGCTGCCCAGGCTCGACACCACGCCGCCGACGGCGGTCACCGCGGCGCCGGTGTTGGAGACCACGCCGGAGGTGGAGGTGAGCGTCGGGCCGAGCGGATTGGCGGCGCTGCCCACGGTGCCGAGACCTGCGGCCGTGCCGTTGCCGAGCACCTTCACGCCGTTGCCGAGATCGGTGAGGGCATTACCGAGGTTGGTTGTCGTTCCGCTGTCGACGCCGGGGATCGATGTACCGGTGACCTTGCTGCCGGTATCGGCGACGGTCGTGCCCACGGCGGTGATCAGGTTGCCGCCTTGGGTGATGATGTTGCCGAGCGGAGTGGAGGAGGTGCCCGAGGTGCCCGAGGTGCCCGAGGTGCCCGAGGTGCCCGAGGTGCCCGAGGTGCCCGAGGTGCCCGAGGTGCCCGAGGTGCCCGAGGTGCCCGAGGTGCCCGAGGTGCCCGAGGTGCCGGAAGTGCCCGAAGTGCCCGAAGTGCCCGAAGTGCCCGAAGTGCCCGAAGTGCCCGAAGTGCCGGAAGTACCCGAGGTGCCCGAAG
>NZ_CADFGI010000011.1:0-258169 GCF_902833695.1 Paraburkholderia sp. BCC1876
TGATGACCATAGCGAGTCGGTACCACCCCTTCCCATCCCGAACAGGACCGTGAAACGACTCCACGCCGATGATAGTGCGGATTGCCCGTGTGAAAGTAGGTAATCGTCAGGCTCCCTAGCAGAAAGCAGAAACCCCACCCTAAAAGGTGGGGTTTCTGTCGTTTACGGCGTGGAAATAGCACGACATACGCCACCGCACACTAGCAATCACGCGTGCAAAAAGAACCGCACAGACTCATACACGCGCAAACAACGGCACACCTAGATTGCCGCGCGCTTAGCTCCAACCATCCAACGCGGCCCGCAGGGCCCAAACGACATCAAACTACCCCTGCGGCACCTGTCGTCAGCTCGATATCACTGCGCGCTAATGTTGCCTGTACCGCTTGAGCCTGCCGGAACCGTCGCATCGATAGTCATCTGGCCGACTTCGGCCAGCAACGCCTCATCGCGTGCAATGACTTTCGGCAGGTGTGTGCGCAAGAATTCAACCCATGTCCGTGTCTTCGCGTCGATAAACTTGCGTGACGGATACAGCGCGTAAACATTCATCTTCTGTAGCGTATATTCGGGTAAAACACGCAATAACGTGCCGTCACGCAATCCCGAAATCGCCGCGTAAAGCGGCACCATGCCGATCCCCATTCCCTCTCGAATCGCCACAATCAGCGATTCGGCGATGTTGACATGCACCGGCCCATTCACTTCCATCATCTCGCTGCCATTCGGGCCGTCGAGCAGCCAATCGTGAGGCGGAAATGCCGGCGTGTGCAGAATCAGACACTCGTGATGCGCGAGGTCTGCAGGCTTCTGCGGCGCGCCATGCGTGCGCACATAACCCGGCGACGCGCACAAAATGCTAAAAGTCGTCCCCAGCGGCAGCGACACGAGATCCGAATTGGGTAGCGTCGACGCACCGATCACCGCGACGTCGGCACTGCCTTCGAACAGATCCGGCATGCGCTGCGACAACGTCAACTCGACGGTCACCTCCGGATATTGCGCGCGATAGCGCGAAATGGCCGGCAGCACGTAGTGTTGGCCGATGCTGGCAAAACTATGCATGCGTAGCGCGCCGCTTGGTCGTTCGTGTGCGCAACTCGCTTCTTCTTCTGCAGTGCCGACATCGGCGAGTATCTGCTGACATCGTGTCAGATAACGCTCGCCGGCCGTGGTGAGGGCGAGTCGTCGCGTCGAACGGTTTAGCAAGCGGGTGCGTAGGTGAGCTTCGAGTTCCGAGACCGCGCGCGACATCGCGCCGGTCGTCGAATTAAGCGACTGCGCGGCGCCGGTAAAACTACCAGCTTCGACCACGCGTACGAACACTCGCATATTTTGTAACGTATCCATCGATCCTTCTATTTCACGGCTGAGGCCGTATTGTCCGCCTGCCGGGCAAGCGCATTGTTGTTCGTTCTGGAAGGGACGTTTAGCCGCAGTCCTCTTAATGTGCGCATTGCATGCTCCTACAATCGGCGCCTGGCTTGCCGGTGCGCATCTGCATCATCCTGTTCACCGGCGCTTCTCTTTGTGGCAAACCGGAGCGCACAGCTTTCCGATGAAACGTCAACATGCGATCAGACCGACGGCGGACTTCCGCCGGCAGTGGAACGTCATGTTGCACAGGCTTAGTCCGGCGCTTCGCGATTGGGCAAACAGCGACGGTCTGATCTGGCTGCATCTGCTGAAAACCGTTGCCGCGGGTCTGTTGGCGCTGGGCATTGCGATGCTGCTGGATCTGCCGCAACCACGCATTGCCATGACGACGGTGTTCGTGCTGATGCAACCGTTCAGCGGCATGGTGCTCGCGAAGAGTTTCTACCGGATTCTCGGCACCGCGGTGGGCACGCTCGCCGCGCTGGCGCTCGGCGCGCTGTTCGTCCAGCAGCCCGAGTTGTACATGCTCGGCATGATCGGCTGGGTAAGCGCGTGTATCGCGGCGGCGGTCCGGTATCGGCATTTCAGGTGGTACGGCTTCGTGCTGGCGGGTTATACCGCCGCGCTGATCGGTATTCCGAACGTCACGGCGCCGCATGATCTGTTTCTGGCGGCGCTCACGCGCGCGGCGGAGGTGGCGGTTGGCATTGTGTGTTCGAGCGCGGTGAGCGCGTTGATCGTGCCGCAGCGATCCAGTCTCGCGCTGCGTCGCGCGCTGCAAACCCGCTACGCAAATTTTACTGCGTTCGCCGCCGATGTGCTGAATCGCGGCATCGAGCGAGGCCAGTTCGAGCGGCGTTTTGCGGACCTCGTCGACGAAATCGTCGGCTTCGAAGCGACCCGCACGTTCGCCACTTTCGAAGATCCGGCGATGCGTTCACGCAGTCAGCATCTCGGCCGTTTGAACGGCGAATTCATGGACGCCTGCGCTCGTCTGCATGCCCTACATCAACTGCTTAAACGTCTGCGAGCCAATGGTTCGGAGTCGAAAGTCGGCGCGATAAAGCCGTATTTCGATGAGCTGGCCGGACTCCTTTCGCCGCCCTCCAGGACACTCGCCATGGCCGATGCGACCGGCGTCGCTAGCCGTTTGCGGCGCTTTCAGGCGAGCTTGCCACGTCGCGTGCGTGAAACGAGACGGCCGCTGGAGCCCGCGCCCACGGAATCGCTGGCGGACTTCGATACGTCGGCGGAACTGTTGTACCGCTTCGTCGACGAATGGATCCGCTATTCGGAGACTTACGCGTCGTTAGCCGCGCGGCGCAAACCGGCGGAGACGCGGCAACGCAACGCTAGCCGCTACGTGAGCCGGACGAACGGCTTTGTCGTCGCGTTCACGTTTATCCGCTCCGCCGCGGTCATGGCGATCGTCGGCTGGTTCTGGATCGAGACCGATTGGCCGAGCGGCGGTCTTGCCGTGATCGGCGCGGCATTGGCTTGCGCGCTGACGTCCACTGCGCCGAATGCATCGAAGATGGCCATGCAGATGGCGGCCGGCGCCGTGCTGGCGACCATGACGGGTTACCTCTTCACGTGCTACGTGTATCCGAATATCGACGGCTTTCCGCTGCTCTGCGCGATGCTCGCGCCCGTGCTGGCGCTCGGTGCGTTCATCGCGACGCGCAAGCGCGCGGCGGGGTACGGCATCGGCTTTTCGGTGTTCTTCTGTCTGCTTGCCGGACCGGACAATGTCGTGACGTACGCGCCGGATCTGCTGATCAACAACGGCATCGCGTTGACAGCGTCGATGCTGGTCGCGGCGTTGGCTTTTGCGGTGATTTTTCCCGCCGATATGCCCTGGCTCGTTGAACGGATCATGGGCGATTTGCGCGCGCAGGTCGTGTCCGCATGCAAGGACGATTTGCCCGGTCTCAACCAGCGGTTTCAGTCGAGCACGCATGACCTGACCGCCCAGTTGCGCATGCTGCTGACGCGGCGTTCGAGGCGTCGACGGGATGCGTTGCGCTGGATGCTCGCCACGCTCGAAGTAGGCCACGCGGTCATCGATCTGCGCAACGAAACGGCGCGTGCTGATTATGCGGCGGCGCTTCATCCGCGCTGGAACGCTTCCCTCGAGCGTACTTGCGACGACCTCGCGCGGCTCTTCGCGCGTCCGAACGCGCAGGCGCTCGAACGTGCGCTGGTGTCTGTCCGCGCGGCGACCTGGATCGCGCAGGATGTTCTAGGCATCGTGCATGTCGAGCGCGATAAACGTCATGACGTGCAGCGGATCCTGAGCTGTCTGCACTTCATTCGTACGGCATTGCTCGATAAGGACGCGCCTTTCAATGCGTGACGATTGCGGCGCGTAGTTCGCGCGGTTTAACGGTGTGCATCGGTACTCAGGGTACTGCCAGCGCTCAGCGAGACAACCTCCGCGACACAACGCCAACCACACGCATCGCCACGAGCCCGCTTCGATCCTTCCACCAGATGGAAATATCACTTCCGCCTAGCCCCGTTTATCTACAGGGACCGCAGCCATATAGTTTGATCACTGCCACGCAGTCACCACAAGTCACCGCCGAGCAGTAACCGTAAGCCCTGGAGAACGAAATGAACGTGTTGAAGATTGCCCTGATTGCCTGCTCTTTGTCCGCAGTTGTCGCCCACGCACAAACGGCGCCGGCCGCCCCCGAACAACAGCTTGCCCAAGCGAGCGCCCAGCGCGCGAACGGCGTCGCCGAGCAAGGCCGCGTCGCGGTGCCGGGCGCTAAAGCGAATGTCAGGGCCGAAGAGTGCGTCGGCCCCGTGAGCTTCTGCAATCTCTACTTCGGCAGCTAAACAGCGCCACGTGCAACACACGCCGTACCTGCAAGACCCGTCGCGCGATTGATCGAGCGACAAAAAGCCTGACCGCGACGCCGTTGCACCTTGACGCCGCGGTCGGTGCGACAATCCGGCTACCGAGCGGAGCGTACCGCAGATGTACGCACCGGTAGACTGGACTGGTGACTATGGAGAGACTCAGTTTCATGTACCAAGACCGGATTCGTTGTGCCGCGTTGCGCGGAAAAATCACGTCGGCGGCTGAGGCAGCGCTGCTGATCAAGGACGGCATGCGCGTCGGCGCCAGCGGCTTCACGCGCGCGGGCGACGCGAAGGCCGTTCCCGTTGCGCTCGCCGAGCGGGTGCGCCAGGAAGGCAAGCCGCTGCAGATCACGTTGATGACCGGCGCATCGCTCGGTCACGACGTAGACCGCATGCTCACCGAGGCGCACGTGCTGGCGCGCCGCTTGCCGTTCCAGGTGGACAAGACCTTGCGCGACGCGATCAATCGCGGCGAAGTCATGTTCGTCGATCAGCATCTATCCGAAACCGTCGAGATGCTGCGCGCGAACCAGCTCGGCAAACTCGACCTCGCCATTATCGAAGCCGCCGCGATCACCGAGACCGGCGGCATTGTGCCGACCACCTCGGTCGGCAATTCGGCGAGCTTCGCGATCCTCGCGGACAAGGTGATCGTCGAACTCAATCTCGCGCAGCCGCTCGCGCTCGAGGGCTTGCACGACATCTGGATTCCGGGCCGCCGGCCGCACCGCGAGCCGCTGCCGATCATGTCTCCGCGAGACCGGGTCGGCACGCCGGCTATCGAGATTCCGTTCGAAAAAATCGCGGCAATCGTCATCACCAACATGGCCGACAGTCCGTCCACCGTGCTGCCGGCTGACCAGGAAACTGAGTTGATCGCCGGTCATCTGATCGAATTTTTCCAGCACGAAGTGGCGCTTGGGCGCATGCCCAAAAACCTGCCGCCGTTGCAGGCCGGTATCGGCACGATTGCGAACTCGGTGCTGGCCGGTTTCGTCGACGCACCGTTTGAGCCGTTCGAAATCTACTCGGAAGTGCTGCAGGATTCCACCTTCGATCTGATGGACGCCGGCAAGGTCACCTTTGCGTCCGGCGCGTCGATCACGTTGTCGGCCGCGCGCCAGGCGCAGGTGTTTGGCGAGCTCGAACGTTATCGCGACCGTCTCGTCCTGCGTCCGCAGGAAGTCAGCAACCACCCCGAAGTGATTCGTCGGCTCGGTTTGATCGCGTTGAACACCGCGCTGGAATTCGACATTTACGGCAACGTGAATTCGACCCATGTGGGCGGCACGCACATGATGAACGGCATAGGCGGTTCGGGCGACTTCTCGCGCAATGC
Organism: Paraburkholderia sp. BCC1876; assembly: GCF_902833695.1. Taxonomy (NCBI): domain Bacteria; kingdom Pseudomonadati; phylum Pseudomonadota; class Betaproteobacteria; order Burkholderiales; family Burkholderiaceae; genus Paraburkholderia; species Paraburkholderia sp. BCC1876. The sequence goes on from NZ_CADFGI010000011.1 coordinate 5,588, forward strand.
GTCGTGCGCGATCTTCGCCACCAAGTCGATGGCGAAAGGCGGCCGCATTTCCAGCGTCGTGCCGATGGTGCCGCATTGCGATCACAACGAGCATGACGTCGACGTCGTCGTGACGGAGCAGGGCCTCGCCGATCTGCGCGGATTGGCGCCGCGGGAACGGGCGGTGTTGATTATCGAGAACTGTACGCATCCTCTGTATCGCGATCTGCTGCGCGACTACTATCGGGACGCTTTGAAGCGGGGGGGACAAACGCCGCACCAGTTGGATCAGGCATTTGCCTGGCATATCCGGCTGCGCGATACCGGCTCGATGTTGCCGGCGGAAGAGGCGGGACTTTAAATCAGTTGGCCTGGCTAACTTTGCAAGCCATGTCGGCGTCAGACGGCTTTCGCCGCTGACGCCGTTATGTCAGATGCGCAGATGCGGTACTCAGGTGCCGCGTCGGATGAGCCGGATAAGAAACAGCAGAATGACCGCGCCGATCACCGCCGTGATGATCGAACCGATCCAGCCACCGCCCAGCGAAATATGCAGCACGCCGGCGAGCCAGCCGCCGATAAACGCGCCGACAATCCCGACGATGATGTCGACGATCAGGCCGAAGCCGCCGCCCTTGACGAGCACGCCTGCCAGCCAGCCAGCGATCGCGCCGATGATGAGCCATGCAATGATGCCGTGTTCCATAATCGAGACTCCCTAGTTGAGTGTGAAAAATTCACGGTGACAGAGCTTAGTCGAAGCTTATGGGACAGTCCATATTCAGGACGCGGAATTAACATTGTCTGAATCTATTGCAAGCTAAGTGTAGACGATGCGCGCGAATATGGGGGACTTACACGCGGCGCTCATTCAGGCCGCTCATTCAGGCGTCGGCTCCGCTTCCCTGGCGGTCCAACTGACGCTGGACACGCTCTTTTCCATGCTGATGCGGCTGGCCATCTGTTCGAGCTTCGACTGATCTTTAGGATGCAGCTTGACGATCGCGGTGACGCGAATGCGTTGTGAATCGTCGTCGACGTCTTCGCTCGTCAGGCTTTGAAACGAGAGCGGCGTCGAATACATCGAGTTGGAGACGGCGGTGCGAATGTGGATCTCATCGGCTTCGCGACAGACGATTGTCAGCACATACTCGCGCACCAGATCCGCGTTGGACACCGGCGTGGCGTTGATCATGCGGCTCACTTCGCGCAACACCGTGTTGGTCAGCAGCACGACCGCCGTGCCGGCCAGCGCCGGTCCGTAATGACCCGCGCCGCACAGCACGCCGACCGCGGCCGAGCACCATAAGGTCGCCGCGGTGTTGATCCCCTGAATGGAACCCTTGTCGCGCATGATCACGCCGCCGCCGAGAAAACCGACGCCGGACACGACATACGCCGCGATCTGCGTAATACCGGCCGTGCCGTTGCCGGTCAGCACGCCCAGCGTAACGAACAGGCACGCGCCGCTCGCGACCAGCGTGATGGTGCGCAGGCCGGCATTGCGCTGCCGCATCTGCCGCTCGAGGCCGATCGCGACGCCGCAGGCGAAAGCGGCGAAGAGCCGCCAGACGAATTCAATTGTCATCGTAAAGAAAGGTTGAGGCGCGTGTTCGCACAGTGTGAACCCAACGCATGACAGCAGCACGCTTTCCTCGATGGAATGCGGCGGCGGACAGGCGTGACGAAGCACGCAAGCGAGGCTTGCGGCGCTGTAATGCATCCGTGTCGGCATGGCGTTGAGCCACGCGGCACTTCACTGGCAGTACGAGGGTATCAACGCGAGAATATCAACGCGAGGGTATCAACGACGTGCACCGTCGGCCCGAAGGCAAGACGGCGACAGAAAAAGACTGACGCGGAAATCTTGCCGATCAGGCGATCGGGCGAATCGAAGCTCGACTGGTACAACTGCTACTGTCCAAGATCGTGATTCCGGTTAGATGAACTGGCCGAATTTTAGGCAGCTCTGCAAAGTTAAGTCAAGCTGTGACGACGTGTGTTGGAGAACGTTTTGTCGTGGGCCTGGGAAGAGTGGGGTGGTGTGTGCGGAATTATCCATGCATCAATACGGACTCCGAATATTGACGGAAGCCGTCCTGGAAAACAGACTATTCGCTCGCTTCGAAACGAGTCGTGCTCGCGTCGCGCAATGGCGACGGCGCAATCCATCCGCACGGCGTTGCCCGTTAATCGCCCTTCACCCCAATCGAGGAATCTATGAAAGCTAAAGCTCTTGGCGTCATTGCCGGTGCGTTGATCGCAGCCGCTCCGCTCGTGTCGTTCGCCGCCGGTCTGCCCGCGCCGTTTGAAGGCAGCAGCACGCTGCAGGCGGACGGTCTCGTGAAATCGGTCGACCAGGTGAAACATTCGGTGACCGTGCTCGACGCGCAAGGCGGCGAAGCGTCGTTCGATATCACCGACCCGGCGAACCTCGCGCAGATCAGACAGGGCGGCAAGGTCCACATCCGTATGGTGCGCAATGCGGTGGTCAGCGTGACGCGCGGTGCGGACGGTCACAGCGCCGGCGCGCAAAGCGCGCAGCCGAACACGGTTCACAACGTGACGGCCGAGGTCCAAAGCATCGACCATGCGTCCGGCATCATGGCGCTGAAAAGCCCGAACGGCGCGGTGTTTCATATCCAGGGCCGCGAACCGGCCAAGGTCGCCGGTGTGACGCCGGGCATGCAGGTAATGGTGGCGTTCGCGCAGCAGGTCGACGTGGCGGTCGCGCCCGCGCAGTAATCGACGGGCGACGTGTTAGTCCGGCTCGCCGGGCACGAGGCGCAGGCGTGTGATTTCAGACGGTGCGCCTAAGCGCTTCGGCGGGCCCCAGTAGCCGGTGCCGCGACTCGTGTAGACCCATAGACCGTTCAGGCGGGCGAGGCCGGCGGTGAACGGCTGCTGGAACCGCACGAAGAAGTTCCATGGGAAGAACTGGCCGCCGTGCGTATGCCCCGACAGTTGCAGCGTAAAACCCGCGGCGGCCGCGGCTTCGGCTGAACGCGGCTGGTGAGCGAGCAGCACCTTGATCAGTACATCGCCTGGTGCGCCGGCTAGCGCCGCAACCGGGTCGCTACGATGCAACGGATCGTGATGTCCCGCCGAATAGTCGGTCACGCCGGCAATCACGGCGCGTGCGCCGTCGTGATCCACGATCACATGTTCATTGAGCAGCACGTTGAGGCCCAGGCGCCGGAACTCGGCGATCCACGCGTTCGCGCCGGCGTAGTACTCGTGATTGCCGGTCACGAGGAACGCGCCATGACGCGCGCTGAGACGTGACAACGGCTGGGTGTGCCGGGTCAGTTGCGGCACGCTGCCGTCCACCACATCACCGGTTACGGCGATCAGATCCGGTTTCAACCGATTCACCGCGTCGACGATCGCATCGACATAGCGGTGCTTGATGGTCGGGCCTACGTGAATGTCGCTGATCTGGACGATCGTGAAGCCGTCGAGCGCGGGCGGCAAATCGTCGATCGGTACGTCGATCGTCACGACTTTCGCGCGGCGGCGGGCGTTGAAGAGACCGACCAGCGTCGAGAGCAGGGCGAGCAAGGGCACGGCCGCCGCCGAGCCCGTGCGCCAATGCGCGATGCTGATGGTGTACGGCCAGATCGCATCGACGGTCAGCAGCGAGGCGAGCATCAGATCGCGGGCGAAGGTCAGCACCAGCAGCGACGAGAAGAAACCCATCGCCAGCAGGCCGACCCAGGCGAGCCGGTCGCCGAGCGGCTGGCGTTTGATCGTGCGCGCCAGCATGCCGAGCGGAATCAGAAAGATCGACAGCACGAGCCACAGCGCGCACAACCAGCGGCCGGTGGTGTCGACCGGCATGTCCGGAATCAGACGCAAGCCGACGTAGATATGCAGCAGGATGCCAATCAGGATGATGCGGACAAGAAACGATGAGCGGCGCATAGGGACCACGGAGGCGGGAAGGGGCCGGCACGAGCAGAGGACCGGCGGCGACTCGTGGGCCGCGGTAACGCCATGCCGAACGAGTCGAATCATTCTACCGGCATGCGCAGCGGTTTGCCGGCGGTGCCAAATTCACCGCTACAGCGCCTCGGTCGCTGTTTCCGGATATGGTCCAAACGCCTGGCGCATTGCAGCATTCGCGGCGCTTCCTTAGCGGGATCTGATTGCCGTGGCAACCTAATTAAATGGGCTTTGAATTGTGTCCGCGCGTGGACTATGCTCAAAAAGAACGGCCTTGTAACAGGGCGACCGCGCGCGCAGACGCGGCCATGCGGCGGTTCGCGTCCGTTGGATGGGGCGCCGGAAGAGGGCAAAGCGGGAGGGGCATCATGAGACTACTCAGATCAGACAACGAGTTGCATCACGGGCACCACGCCCATCATGTCGGCCGTGAGGGCAAGCGTGTGATGCTGCCGCTCGTCGTCATCTCGCTGATGGCGATCGGCTTGTACTACAGCGTGCGCGGTATCGACTTCTCGGAGCTGGGCAGGAGCGCGCTGTTCGATGTCGTGATGCTCTGCGTGGCGCTGGGTATCGCGGGGTTGTTCGGCGTCGTCGGCGCATGGGTGCGTTCGAATGGCGACGACGCCGGCGAAGGCTTCTGCTTCGTCGGTGCGTTGATCGGCGCCGTGGTGTTCTACGTCGCGCTCTTCAGCTGAACGCGACGGCGCTCGGTACGTATCAGACGATCTGGGCGGCTTCGTCGAAAGCAAAGCGCGGGCTGCGCGCGAACAGTTTCGACGGGTCGCCATAACCCAGATTGATCAGGAAGTTCGACTTGACGGTCGTCCCGGCGAAGAAGGCTTCGTCGACCTTGGCGGCGTCGAACCCGGACATCGCGCCCGTGTCCAGACCGAGCGCCCGCGCGGCGAGAATCAGGTAGCCGCCTTGCAGCGTCGAATTGCGAAAGGCGGTGTCCGCGATCGACTTGTCGTTGCCGACGAACCAGCTGCGCGCGTCCGCGTGCGGAAACAGTTTCGGCAGATGCTCGTAAAACGCCATATCCATCCCGACGATCACCGTGACCGGCGCGGCCATGGTCTTGTCAAGATTGCCCGCCGACAACGCCGGGCGCAGCTTTTCCTTAGCCTCCGGCGTTTTGACGAACACGAAGCGGCCGGGGCTCGAATTCGCCGAGGTCGGGCCGAGCAGCACCAGTTCGGTCAGTTGTTTGAGCACGGCATCGTCGACCGGTTTCGCCTGCCAACCGTTATGCGTGCGCGCTTCGCGAAAGAGTTGATCGAGTGCCTGGTCGGATAGCGTCATGGTGAAGTCCTTGAAAGGTCTAAGAATTTAAAGGCATGAACCGAAAAATCCGGATGAAGCCGCCGGATGACAGCGCAAGCCGCGCGTATCAACGACGTCTTCGGTGCCGCCATAATAGCCAAGGTTTCCACCCGCGCGCTTCGCGTACGCCATCGTTTCAGCTTCATTCAGCATTCGCATTGGTATCAGACCATCTCATGACGGATCTTTTCGCGGGTTCTGCCGATGACCTGCCGACGCCCGACGTCGACTGGTATCCCGACTGGCTGACGCCCGCCCTCGCGGCGCAGGCTTTGACGCAACTGATCGACGAAGTCGCCTGGCGTCAGGACGTGATCGGCACACCCGCCGGTCGCGTGCCGTTGCCGCGCTTGACGGCCTGGCAGGGCGAGCCGGATGCCGTCTATGTCTACTCGGGCATTCGCAACGTGCCGCAGCCGTGGACGTCGACCGTCGCCGAACTCAAGGCCTCGGTGGAAGCCGTCTGCGAGACGCGCTTTAATAGCGTGCTGCTCAACCGCTATCGCAGCGGCGCCGACAGCATGGGTTGGCACGCGGATCGCGAGCCTGAACTCGGCGTGCGTCCGGTGATTGCGTCGGTGAGCCTGGGCGTCGCGCGCACATTCGATTTGCGCCACAACAAAACCGGTGTCGTGCAGTCGTTCTCGCTGAAGGGCGGCAGCCTGCTCGTAATGAAGGGCGACACGCAGGCGGACTGGCGGCACCGGGTGCCGAAGGAGCCGCGCGCGGCCGGGGAGCGGATCAATTTGACGTTTCGCTGGGTGACGCCGCGGTGAGGTGCCGCTCCACTGGGCGGGCTCGCTGCGCCTGCTGCTAAGGCGAGCAATTGGCGGCAGCGTGTCTGGCTGCGGCCATTCGGCAAACATTCGGCAAATACTCGGAAAACCCCACCAACCGGCCTCGAACCCGATCCCGTCGCTCATACCAAAATTGGTATCGCGAACGCGAATCATAGGATTGGACGGTTAACGCCCCACACACTACGCTACATCACGATCCACGCACCGTGAGGGCCGCAAACACCGGCCGGTTCGATGGGTCGTCGACACTACAACGATCAGGAGACAGTCATGGCGAATACACGACGCGCCGCATGTCGTGCGTTGGGCGCGCTCGCACTCTGCGCGGGCATCGGTACGCTAACGCTGACCGCGCCGGGCGCATACGCGCAAGACAAACAGATCACCCTCGGTTTCGCGCAGGTCGGCGCGGAAAGCGCATGGCGAACCGCCAACACCGAGTCCGTGAAGTCCGCGGCGGCGGACGCGAAGATCAAGCTCAAATTCTCGGATGCCCAGCAGAAGCAGGAAAACCAGATCAAGGCGATCCGCTCTTATATCGCGCAAAAAGTCGATGTGATCGCGTTCTCGCCGGTCGTCGAATCCGGCTGGGAACCGGTGCTGCTGGAAGCGAAAGCCGCGAAGATTCCGGTGATCCTGACCGACCGCAATATCGACGTGAAAGACACCTCGCTCTACGTGACCATGATCGGCTCCGACTTCATGGAAGAAGGACGTCGCGGCGGACATTGGCTCGAAGATCACTATAAAAGCGAACAAGGTCCTATCAACATCGCCGAACTGCAGGGAACGGTCGGCTCGGCGCCTGCCAATGACCGGCATTCCGGCTTGCTGGAAGTGATCAAAAACGATCCGAAATTTAAGATCATCGCGTCGCAAAGCGGGGATTTCACGCTGGCCGGCGGCAAGCAGGTCATGGAAGCGTTTATAAAAACTTATGGAAATAAAATAAATGTAGTTTATGCGCATAACGACGATATGGCGCTCGGCGCGATCCAGGCGATGGAGGAGGCCGGTATGCATCCGGGCAAGGACATCACCGTCGTTTCGTTCGATGCCACCAAGGGCGGCTTCCAGGCGATGGCCGCGGGCAAGATGAACGTCGACGTGGAGTGCAGTCCGTTGCTGGGACCGCAGTTGATGTCGGCGGTGAAGGATGTCGTGGCCGGCAAGCCGTTGCCCAAGCGCATTCTCACGCAGGAGACGGTGTTCCCAATGAGTGTCGCGGCGCAGACGCTGCCGACGCGTAAGTACTGAGGCCGATGCCACAAAGTACTCAGGGTTACTGAGGAAACGGCGGGGCATGGCGAGTGAAGTTCGGATTGAGCGACAAGGTTTCTCCAGCGGTGCCTGGCCGCCCGGTTGCTTCGGCAGCGGGCGGTCTATTTTCCGGTGAGGGTTGCTGGAGGCCGCCGAGTGACGCTGAGAGGTGACTTACGCCGCTGAATGACGCCGAGCCTGGGCGAGAGTCGTCGAAGGCCGCCGAGTGACGCCGGGAGGCGACGTACGCCGCTGAATGACGCCGAGCCTGGGCGAAAATCGTCGAAGGCCGCCAACCGACGCTAACCGACGCCAAATGCCGCTGACGGTCGTTGCCTGTCGCCGGGCGCTGCGAGAACTTTAGAAGCGACGCAGCAAGCCACAGGCGCCCATCGAACCGCTGCACCACCGATCGAGCGAGGTCTATGACGCATCCCGCTTCCGAACCGAATCCGCAGGCTACGGGCGCAGTCGCTCATCGAACGGGCGATGCAACAGGCGCGGCCAACGCGAGCAACGCCGACACCCGCGCCCCCATCCTCGCCACCACCGCGGTCACCAAGACCTTCCCCGGCGTCAAAGCGCTGCAGCGGGTCGATTTTCGTCTGTTCCCCGGCGAGATCCACACGTTGATGGGGCAGAACGGCGCGGGCAAATCCACTTTGATCAACGTGCTGACCGGCGTGGTCGCGCCTGACGCCGGCACGATCCGTCTCGGCGGTGAAGTCGTGGCGTTTGCCTCGCCGCAGGAAGCCGAAGCGGCGGGCGTGCGCACCTTGTACCAGGAAGTGAACCTGTGCCCGAACCTTTCCGTGGCGGAGAACATTTTCGCGGGGCGGCACCCGCGCCGTTTCGGTGCGATCGACTGGCCCACTATCAAGCGCCGTGCGCAGGCTGCGCTTGCGCGCCTTGACGTGTCGCTCGACGTCACCCGTTCGCTCGACGCCTACCCGATCGCGGTGCAACAGATGGTGGCGATCGCGCGGGCGTTGTCGGTCGACGCGCGCGTACTGATTCTCGATGAACCGACTTCGAGTCTCGACGATGGTGAAGTGAGCCAGCTTTTCAAAATACTTCGTCATCTTAAGCAGTCGGGTATCGCGATTCTGTTCGTCACGCATTTTATCGAACAGACGTATGCCATTTCCGACCGCATCACGGTCATGCGCAATGGCGAGCGAGAAGGCGAGTATCTGGCGCGCGATCTGCCTGCGGATCAACTGGTCGCGAAGATGGTCGGCCACGAGCGCATGAGCGCGCGCTTGCGCGAAGCCGCGCATGAAGGTCATGCGAGTTACGAGGGCTACGAGAGCCAAGAGAGGCCGCCGCTCAGACAGCAGACCGTAAACGCAACCCAAGCAACCCAAGCAACCCAAGCAACCCAAGCAACCCAAGCAACCCAAGCAACCCAAGCAACCGAGGCAACGCAGCCAACCGAGGAAACGCAGCCAACCGAGGAAACGCAGCCAACCGAGGAAACGCAGCCAACCGAGGCAACCCAAGCCACCCACCCCTTCATCGAACTCCAAGGCGTCGGCCGCCGCGGCACGCTGCAGCCGATCGACCTCGACCTGCAACGAGGCCAGATCCTGGGACTCGCCGGCCTGCTCGGCTCAGGCCGCACGGAAACAGCGCGATTACTTTTCGGCGCAGATCGCACCGACAGCGGCGTGATCCTCATCGAAGGCCGCGCCGTGAAACTACGCTCGCCGCGCGATGCGGTCCGTCACGGCATCGGCTATTGCGCGGAAGACCGCAAGAAGGAAGGCATCGTCGCCGAACTGTCGATCCGCGAAAACATTCTGCTGGCGCTGCAAGCAAGGCGCGGCTGGTGGCGCAAGATCAGCCGGCAACGTGCGCGCGAGTTGGCCGACCTATGGATCGAGCGGCTCGGCATCAAGGCCGCGGACGCCGAGCAACCGATCGGCTTGCTGTCCGGCGGCAACCAGCAGAAAGCGCTGCTGGCGCGCTGGCTCGCCACCGATCCCACCCTGCTGATCCTCGACGAACCCACGCGCGGCATCGACGTCGCCGCCAAGTTCGACATCATGGACCGGCTGCTGGCGCTGTGCGCGAGCGGTCTGAGCATCCTGTTCATTTCGTCGGAGATCAGCGAGGTGCTGCGCGTCAGCCATCGCGTCGTGGTGTTGCGCGACCGTCGCAAGATCGCCGAGGTCGCGGGCAAGGCCTCGAACGAAGACAACATCTATCGACTCATCGCGGGGAGCGGCGAATGAAACTCGCGAACTGGTTCGTACGCGACGGCGCCGAGCGTCCGTTGATCTGGCCGTGCGTCACGCTGGTGTTGTTGTGCGGCCTGAACCTGTGGGTCAATCCGCACTTTCTGTCGCTGCGCATGCTCGACGGTCACCTGTTCGGCGCGCCCATCGACGTGCTGAATCGCGCCGCGCCGCTGGTGCTGGTGGCCACCGGCATGACGCTGGTGATCGCCACGCGCGGCATCGACATTTCGGTCGGCGCGGTGGTGGCGATCGCGGGCGCCGCGGCGGCCACGATACTCGCGACGCAACCCGAGCCGAGCGCGCAGCTCGTCGCAGAGGCGTTGGCGGCGGCGTTGTTCGTCGGCGTGTTGAGCGGCATGTGGAACGGCTTGCTGGTGTCGTTCGTCGGCATGCAGCCGATCATCGCAACCTTGATTCTGATGGTGGCCGGCCGCGGCGTCGCGCAATTGCTGACGGCCGGGCAGATCATTCCGATCGGCGCGCCGGGCTATCTGTTCGTCGGCGGCGGGTATTGGCTGGGCGTGCCGTGCTCGGTCTGGATCGCCACCGTCGCGGTACTCGCCACCGCGGCGCTCGTGGAAGGCACCGCGCTCGGCCTGTTCATTCGCGCGATCGGCATCAATCCGGTTGCGACGCGTCTGGTCGGGCTGCGCTCCAAAGCGCTGGTTTTCGCGGTCTATGGGTTCTCGGGATTGACCGCGGCCATGGCGGGCATTCTCATCAGCTCGAACGTGCGCAGCGCCGACGGCAACAACGCCGGCCTGCTGCTCGAACTCGACGCGATTCTCGCGGTGACACTCGGCGGCACCTCGCTGCTCGGCGGCCGCTTCAGTTTCGCGGGCACCGTACTGGGCGCGTTGATCATTCAGACGCTCACGTACACCACGTATTCGATCGGCGTGCCGCCGGAGGCGACGCTGGTCGTCAAGGCGGCCGTGGTGCTCGCGGTGAGCGTGATCCAGTCGCCGGCGGCGCGCGCGCTCGCCGTGTCGTTCGGCAGATCGCTGCTCAGGCAACGCGGGGTGGCGCGATGAGGCGGCTCTTCGACGCGTTGGCTCATCTGGTCGATCCGCGCACGCTGCCGATCGCCGTCACGATTCTGCTGTTCTGCGCGCTATTCGGTTTCGGCTCGGTGATGTACACCGGTTTCTTCTCGTGGCAGGTACTGCTCGATCTGCTGATCGACAACGCGTTTCTGCTGATCGTCGCGATCGGTATGACGTTCGTGATCGTGTCCGGCGGGATCGATCTGTCGGTGGGCTCCGTCGTTGCATTGACCACTATCGTCGAAGCGGTGCTGTCCGAACATCTGCATCTATCCGTCTGGCTCATCGTGCCGATCGTACTGCTGATGGGCACGGTGTTCGGCGCGGTGCAGGGCGCGCTGATTCACTTCTTCCGTTTGCAGGCGTTTATCGTGACGCTGGCGGGCATGTTCTTCGCGCGCGGGTTGTGCTTTCTGATCACGACGCAGTCGATCACGATCACCGATCCGACCTTCCAGAAAATCTCCGCGTTCCGGCTCGATATCGGCGTGGGCTCGGTCACGGCGAACGTGCTGATTGCGTTGGTCGCGCTGCTGGCGGCGATTTATGTCGCGCATTTCACGCGTTTTGGCCGCAACGTGTACGCGGTCGGCGGCAATGCGCGCTCGGCGTTGCTGATGGGCTTGCCGGTCGCGCGCACACGCATCGGCGTGTACGCGCTGAGCGGTTTCTGCTCGGCGCTCGGCGGCGCGGTGTTTACGTTCTACGTGCTGTCGGGCTATGGCTTGCAAGGGCAGGGCATGGAACTCGATGCGATCGCGGCGACGGTGATCGGCGGCACGCTGCTGACGGGCGGCGTGGGCTATGTGATCGGCTCGCTGTTCGGCGTCGGCATTCTCGGTACGATCCAGACGCTGATCACGTTCGACGGCACACTTAGCTCGTGGTGGACCCGTATCGTGATCGGCGCGCTGCTGTGCGCGTTCTGCCTCCTGCAGCGGCTGATCGAGCGGCACGCGAAATCGGTGCGGCGGCCTGGCGGCACCGATGCGGCCGTGGTCACGGCGGGACGTGAACGCGGACATAGCGACGGACCGGCGTCGTCGGATTCCCATGTGATTGGCCGCGCGCCGGAGCAGGCTTGAATCAGGCCGCAAGCTCCCGCCCTTTGGTCTCGGGCAACGTCAGCGCGGCGAGAATCACCACCCCGTATGCCGCCGCGGCGAACACGCCGATCGCGTGACCGAGCGTCATGGTTTGCGATACGTAGCCGATCAAAAACGGAAAGGTCGCACCGACCGCCCGGCCGACGTTATAGCAAAACCCCTGGCCGGAGCCGCGAATCCGCGTGGGAAACAACTCGGTGAGAAAGGCGCCCATACCCGAGAAAATGCCTGATGCGCAAAACCCTAGCGGAAAGCCGAGCACGAGCATCGACAGATTATCGAGCGGCAGTTGCGTGTAAAGCAGCGCGATCGCGCAAGACGCCAGTGCAAAGCCGATGAACGCACGCTTACGGCCGAACCGGTCGCTGACATACGCGCCCGTCAGATAGCCGCAATACGAGCCGACGATCACCACGCCGAGATAGCTGCCGGTGCCGATCACGCTCAGATGCCGTTCGGTTTTCAGATACGTCGGCAGCCAGGTGGTGACCGCGTAGTAACCGCCTTGCACGCCGGTCGCGAGCACCGACGCGCGCAGCGTCGTCCAGACGATCTCGGCGCGAAAGATATCGAGCAACGAGGTACGCGTTTGCGTGGCGGCCTGTGCCGCTTTCTGCTGCCGATGCACGTCCGGTTCGTCGACGAAGCGGCGAATCCAGATGACGAACGGCGCCGGCGCAATGCCGATCGCGAACAGCACACGCCACGCGTAGTCGGCCGGCACGAGTGAGAAAACGGCCATGAACAGCAGCGTCGCGATGCCCCAGCCGATCGCCCAGCCGGCCTGCACGAGACCCACGGCCTTGCCGCGGTCGCGCGCGCGGATCACCTCGCCGATCAGCACGGCGCCCGCCGTCCATTCACCGCCGAAGCCGAGCCCCATCAAGCCGCGTGCCCACAGCAGCTGCGAGAAATTTTGCGCCAGCGCGCAAGCCAGCGTGAAAATCGCGAACCAGAGAATCGTGATCTGCAAGGTCTTCACCCGGCCGATGCGATCCGACAGCACACCCGCCGCCCAGCCGCCCACTGCGGAACTCAATAGCGTGACCGTGCCGATCAGACCGGCGTCGCCGCGTGTGATGCCCCATGTCGCGATCAGCGTCGGGATCACGAAGCTGAGGAACTGCGTGTCCATCGCGTCGAGCATGTAGCCGATCTTGCAGCTCCAGAACGCGCGCTTCTCGCTCGCGGAGGTCTGCCGATACCACGCGAACGGGCCTTTCCCTGTGCCGGATGCGTCGTAGCGCTCGGCGTCTGCGGTCAACTGCGCTTCGGTTTCCATGCTTGAACTCCGGTCGTCATGGTTGGCCGCGCGTTGTGCTGGCGCGCGGCTTGGGGTTGAGGCGATCAGGCCGATGGGGCCAATGGGCCAACAAAACGCCGCGCTTACAGCACCGCGAGCGAGGTGTTGGGAATGTCGGTCACGAGCATGTGCCCAGGCTTGTGTGCGATCGCGAACGGCAAGCGCGCGCTTTCGATCGCGACTTGCGGCGTCACACCGCAAGCCCAGAACACCGGCAGTTCATCGCTGCGCACCTCGACTGCGTCGCCGAAATCGGGCCGTGCCAGATCGCGAATACCGATCAGCGACGGGTCGCCGATATGAACCGGCGCGCCGTGCACCGCGGGGAAGCGGCTGGTGATCTGGATCGCGCGGATCGCGTCGACGGCTTTCATCGGCCGCATCGAGACGACGCGGTTGCCGCCGAACACGCCGGCCGGCACGTTGCGTTCGCGCGTGCGATACATCGGCACGTTGACCTGTTGTTCGATGTGGCGCAGCGCGATGCCTTCGCGTCGCAGCATTTCTTCGAAGGAGAACGAGCAGCCGATCGCGAACACCACCAGATCATCGCGCCACAATTCGTCGAGGCTGCGGACTTCCTCGGCGCGTTCGCAGTGGCGGTACACGTAAAACGCGGGTACGTCGTTGCGGATATCCAGACCGGCGCCGAGCGCGGGCACGCGCCAGTCGCCCGGTTCGCCGATGCCGAGCAGCGGACATGCTTTCGGATTGAGCATGCAGAAGCGCAGGAAATCGCCGGCGTACTCGCTCGGGAGGATCGCGAGATTGGCTTGCGCGTAGTCGCCGCAATAGCCGGCGGTCGGACCGGACAGGCGTCGCGTGCGAATCTGCTGACGAAACTCGGATGGGGTGTAAGGCATGGACGTGCTTGGCTCCAGGTCGATGACGTCGCCGATTTGGCCCGATCAATGGGCCAGCGATAGAGCCAGATTAGTAACGTCAAAAATATCCTTCCAGCGAGTTTTTATTGCGTTTCGTTAAATTAAACTTAACGCTATCGGGATGACTCGCGGCGTGTTTGCGGCGATGATCGCGTGCCCGATCGTCGCTAACTGGAGAGCGTCCGCAATGAATACCCGCTTCGTCGAAACGTTTCTGACGCTCGCCCGGCTGGGCAGTTTTCGCGCGACCGCGGCAGCGATGCACGCCACGCCCGCGGCAATTTCGCTACGTATCAAAACGCTGGAGGCCGAGCTGGGTGTCGAGTTGATCGAACGCGAGGCGGCGGAGTTTCGGCTCACGCCGAACGGCGAACGGCTGCTCGCGCATGCGCGCTCCGTGGTGCAGGCCACGCGCTCGCTGCAACTGGCCGCGCAGGACGAAACGCAACTGGCCACGCGGCTTCGGCTTGGCGTCATCGAAACGGTGGTGCATAGCTGGCTGCCGGACTACATACGGATGCTGAACGCGGAGTATCACCGTATCGTCGTGGACCTCACCGTCGATTCGAGCGCGGTGCTCGGTCCACGACTGCGGGCGGGCGAACTGGATCTCGTCATTCAGGTGGAGGAAACCGCCGAGCACGAAACGTCGATCGTGTCGGCGTTGCTGGCGAGCTACCCGGTGCGCTGGATTGCGCGCCGCGACCTGATTCCCGCCGGCCGCGCGAAACACGTTCAGACGCTGTTGAGCAAACCGGTGCTGACGTTCGGTCGAGGCACGGCGCCGCAACTCGCGGTCGAAGCGATCGTGCAGACGCTCGCGAAGCGGGCGGGAGTGCCGCTCGCCGGGACGCAGGTGACGTGCATGCCGTCGGTGGCGGTGATCGTGAAGTTGCTACGCGATGGCTATGGGATTGCCGCGGTGCCGGCGCTGTTCGTCGAGCCTTACCTGAGTAGCGGCGAACTGGCGCAGTTGCAGGTGCGCCCGTTGCCGCCGCCGATCAACGTGGCGATGTATTACCGCGACGATGCGGATGTCGGCGTGCTGGCGGCGTCACGGGTGGCGCGAAGCGCGTGCGATCGGTACGCGAAGGCGATGGGGCGGCAGTTGATCGAGAAGCGGTGAGGCAAGGGAGCATTGCGACAGCGGGCATCCACGTTCGACTCAACGCATTTCCATCCGCCGCCGCGCGGTTGCCACCAGTCGTTCGAACGAAAAACCGCTTGCCGCAAGCGCCGCGCTATCCGGAAAGTACTCGCGCACGATATCCGTTGATACCTGCCCGGGCGGCGCTTCGATCAGCACGCGGGCGCCCATTTCCTGCATCACGGTCAGCGCGTCGAACCAGCGCACGGTGTGGCGCATATTGGTCGCGAGATCGTCGCGGATGGCGTCCGCTGTGTGCAGCGAACGCGCGCCGCGATTGCCGATGTAAGTGCTGCGCGGCGCGTGAAACGGCACCTGCTGTGCGTAGGTCACCAGTTCATCCGTGGCATGGGCGAGCAACTCGCAATGCGACGGCACGCTCACCGCGAGCCGGGTGGCTTTGCGCGCGCCTGCCGCGAGCGCGCGCTCAATGAACCGGTCCAGCGCGTCGTTCGCGCCCGCCATCACGATCTGGCGCGGCGCGTTGACGTTGCCGATATACACGCGTTGTTGCGCTTCGTCCGCGTGCTGCGCGGCGAGTGTTTCCAGTTGGTGCTCGGTCAAGCCCGATACCGCCGCGAGACCGTAGCCCGACGGGTACGCCGTTTCCATCAATTCGGCGCGTCGTCGCACCATCTTCAACGCGTCGTCGAAGCGCACCGCGCCGCAACTCACCGCCGCCGCATAAGCGCCGACCGACAAACCCGCGCTGATTTCAGGGGCGAGCTGTTCGGCGGCTAACGCACGGGTGACGGCCACGCCCGCGATCGTCAAACCGATCTGCACGGCGACCGTCGAGCGCAATGCGTCCGGTGTGTCGAGCGTCAGCACATCGGCATCGAGCACGTGGGAAGCTTCGTCGAGCGTGTCGCGTACGGCAGGATGCGACGGCAGACGGTGCAGGAATCCGTCAGTTTGCGCGCCCTGGCCGGGGAAGATCAGCGCGAGCATCAGGCGAACTTACCGCGCTGAGTGATAGTCCACGGATCGGCGATCAGGTGCGGGCCGCTTGCATGACGCGCCATCACGCGGGCTTTGTCCGTTGCCCATTCGGCTAGCGCGACACCGCCAGCGGGAGTCTCGAGTTGTGCATCCACGCGAATGCCGGCGTTTTTCGCGTGCGTTTGCAATTGAGTCAGCAACGCAAGCGCGTGGTCTCGCGTGAGCGACTCCGGCGTGCGGATCAGCAGATCCAGATCGCTCGAAGCGGTCACCGTGGGCACTTGCGTCGCCAGTTCAAATCCGGCGCTGCCCGTCGGGCCCCAGACGAATCCGTGCAGCGGACCCGCCGCATCGCGTTGCAACGCGGCGAGCGCGACGAAAGCAGCCAGATCGCCTCGCACGGCAAGCGGTTTGGATTGCGCAAGCGCCTCCGGCGGCACGGCCGTTTCGATGTCGGCAACGCGCGCCCACGTGCCATAACGCTGCGCGCGTCCCGCACCACGCACGCCGATTGCGACGAAGCCGTCAGCGGCCAGCGCTCGTCTCACGACCGCAACCGGCGCGCGTGCGAACGCTTCGCGGACCCACGGCGGTTCATCGTCGACGCTCTGCAAATGGCGCAGGCGCAACAGATCGTGCGGCTGCCATCGCGTATCGCACGACAACGCGTGTTCGATGGCGAACGGCGGGGCCGCGCACGTCTGCATCAGGCGGCATCCCATTGTTCGGCGAGACGCCGGCGCACTTCGATCGACGCCGCGCGATTCTTCTGCGCCGCCGCCGATTCCAGCCGATGCGACAGGCCCTTGCTTCGATCGTTGCGCGCGCTACGAATCTGTTCGCTCAACACCTGGCGCACGTGTTCGATTTGCGAGGCGCTCGGTGCATCGGCATCGACGCCGTCGATCAGTTGATCGAGCAGGCCGAGCTTCGCGAACGACGCCATCGAATACGACATCGGTACGATGGTTTCGCCGAGCTTGTCGAGCTCTTCGACGGTACGACGCGTGACGCGCGCGGCCGCTTCCTTGCCCATGGCGTGGACCATCGTGCCGGGCGCGTCGAGCGCGACGATGCGGTTGGCCTGATAGCCGTGCGCGAGAAATGCGCCCGACATGGCCGGCCCGACGATCAGCGCAACCACGGGATGCCCCGCGTCGCGAGCCGTTGCGTATGCATCGACACCGGCCGCGCAGGCGAGCTGAATGCCGAGCATTTCTTCACGATAGCCATACGCCTGGCTTTTCACGTCGACGATCGCGACGATCGGGCGGCGCGTACCGCTCGCCGCGTCTTGCGCGATCGCTTCGCGTACGGCACGTGCAAGCAGCCAGCCCTGTTCGAGACCGACGACGTTATCCGTCGCACGCGGGAAGCGGTTGGCGGGATCGGGCACGACGGTCACGAAGCGCGCGGTCTCGCCGCCGAGCGACGCGTCGCCGCTCCACACGGGCGCGGCACTGGACGGTTCGCCGGCCAGCGCGTGAAACCAGCGCGCGCCGCGGCTCAACGGGGTGAGAGTGGGATCGCTCATGCTTGCTCCTTGCGCGGCTCGGTCGCGGCTTGCTGATTGAAGACCTCGCGCATGCTTTCCGGCGTGACGGTGGCGGGATCGATTTGCGCGAGGCGGTTCAGAAACAGATCGACCTGTGCGCTGCGATGCGCGGCCGGCACGCCTTGAACGAACGCGGCATGCACCGCGGCGCGCACGGCGTCGGCATCGTCGTCGACCAGTTGATCGGCGAGCGCGGTCGCCGCGCGTTGTTCACCGCCGATCAGTTGCCACACGCGGCGGCGATCGCTCGCATCGAGTTCGTCGATGCCGGCTTCCTGTTCGATCACTTCGGGGCCGTTCATGCCGAGTCGCCCCTGCTTCGTGACGACCAGATACGAACACAACGACGCCGCGAGCGACATGCCGCCGAAGCAGCCGACCATGCCCGCGATCACGCCGACCACCGGGACATGCCGGCGCAACGCGACGATCGCCGCCTGCATTTCGGCGATCACCGCGAGGCCGAGATTGGCTTCCTGAAGCCGCACGCCGCCGGTTTCGAACAGCACGACCGGGCGCACGATCTTGCCGCGCTCGCAGTCGCGCAGCGCCAGTTCGAGCGCGGCGGCGATCTTGCTGCCCGATACTTCGCCGATGCTGCCGCCCTGGAACGCGGACTCGATCGCGGCGACCACGGCGGGCTCGCCGTCGATGGTGCCGCGCGCGATCACGCAGCCGTCGTCGGCCTGGCAGACGACGCCTTGCAGCGGCAGCCACGGCGATTCGATCCGGTCGAACGGGCCGAGCAGTTCGCGGAAGCTGCCGGCATCCAGCAGCGAGCGCGCGCGTTCGCGCGCCGGCAGTTCGATGAAACTGTCGCGCAACATCGGCGTGGGTTGAAGATCCTCGACGGTATTCATGCGGCGTCTCCTTCTTCGGCGGCTTCGACGGCTTCCGCGAGTCTTAACGCGACCACGCCGGGCGTCGCGCCGAAGTCGTTGATTTCGATTTGCGCGGCGCCGTCGTAGCGGGTGAAGAAGCGGTCGAGCACGCTTTTCCAGATGTGGCTGTAGCCGTCGACGCTAGTGCGCACGACCACATGCGCGCTCAACGCGGCCGCGGCCGCGGAGGAATCGGCGGGCGACAGCAGCACTTCCAGATCGCCCGAACCCACCACGCCGACATGCGCGCGGGTCGTGACGGCGCGTTGCGCCGGATAGTCGAAGGTCAGATGTTCCATGAGTCCTGGCTCCCGCCGGCGTCGTGATGCGCCAGCATGTCGAGAAAAAGGGTGGCGGCGAGCAGATCGGCTGCGCCCCCGGGCGATGCGTTGAGGGACAGCAATTCGTGTTCGAGCGCGGCGAGGGCGGCGCGACCGGTTGGCGTGGAACTGCCGCCGGCGTTTAGCACGCGTTGCGCGCCACGCTGGCCGGCGTGCAAGCCCGGCAAACCCGCGCGATGCAGCAGGCAGGTGTCGTCGAGCGAGGCCATGATCGCGAGCAGTGCGTCGACACGCGCGGCGTTTTCGTCGACGCCTCGCGCGCGCGCCGCGAGCAAGGCGGGCAGGCCGACGTCGATCACATGCGGGAAACCGTCCTGCGCTTCGCGGCGCGCGCCGCCTACCTGATAGCGTTGGCGTGCGCGTTCGCCGTGACTGTCGGAGGGCGCGGCGAAGCGGTCCGGAAAGCAGGCGATTTGCGCGGCGTTTGTGCAGATTGGCGAGGCTTGCGGCCGGGTCGTTTCGCCGCCGCTGGTCGTCATCGTTGCGCCCGCAACCAGCAGGCCGACGATCCAGATCGCGCCGCGATGCGCGTTGCTGCCGCCGGTGGCCTGGAGCATGTCCTGCTCGCCGCTGCGGCCGATCTGCGCCAGTTCGGCGCGCAACAACGCGGACGGCTCGCCGCGGCGGCGCGCCGCGTGCGCGAGCGCCGCGAAGGTCGGTTCGAGCGAGTGCGCCGAGCGCAGCATGAGCGCGAGATCGAGGTCGCGATGCGCGCCGCTGCCGCGCTGATCCACTAGCGCGGGCTTGGGCGTGAGCTGGACTTCATCGATCAGCGCGTTGACTGCGTAACGGGCGAGTTGCGCATCGGAAGGGAATGCGTGGAGCAATGCGGCGCGCGATTCGGCACGCGCGGCGGGCGAGGACGATACGTCGACGCATCCGAACCGCGCGCCGCGCTCCCGCACGGCAACCCGCACGGCAACCCGCGCGGACGACCGCTCGACACGCTTCAACAACGCAGCGGGCGCCATGCTTACCAGCTCCTGAAGCGTGCCGGCGGCGTGTACAGACCGCCCGACCACGTCACCAGATCGTCGATGCTGCGCGCCGCCAGCAGTGAACGCTTCGCTTCGCCGCGTCGAATGCCGAGGTCCTCCGGATACGCGACGATGCCGCGCCGGCGCAACTCCGCCGTCTTCTCCGGCTTCGCGCGCAGCCCGATGGGCGTAACGCCGGCCACGGCGGCAATCGCCGCGCGCCGCTCGTCGATGCCTTCGGCCTTGTGCAGATGCGCGATACCTTCCTCGGTGACCACATGGCTGACGTCGTCGCCGTAGATCATCACCGGCGCGATCGGCATGCCGCTTTTCGCGCCGACCGCGACCGCGTCGAGTTCATCGACGAAGGTCGGCTCGCCGCCTTTCTTGTACGTCTCGGCCATTTGCACGACGAGCTTCTGCCCGCGCGACACCGGGCCCTGATCTTTCAGCAGCTTGAGCCACGCTTCGCTCGAATGACGCCGGCCGCGCGGATCGTGGCCCATGTTCGGCGCGCCGCCGAAACCGGCCAGACGGCCACGTGTCACGGTGGATGAATTCGCGTCCGCATCGATCTGCAAGGTCGAGCCGATGAACAGGTCGACGCCGTATTGCCCGGCCAGTTGGCACAGCACGCGGTTCGAGCGCAGGCTGCCGTCGTTGCCGGTGAAGAACACGTCGGGACGCGCTTCGATATACGCCTCCATGCCCACTTCGCTGCCGAAGCAATGGATGCTGTCGACCCAGCCCGATTCGATTGCCGGAATCATGGTGGGATGCGGATTGAGCGTCCAGTTGCGGCAGATCTTGCCCTTCAGGCCGAGCGCTTCGCCATACGTGGGCAGCAGCAGTTCGATCGCGGCGGTGTCGAAGCCGATGCCGTGATTCAGCGACGTCACGCCATACGGCTCGTAGATGCCGCGGATCACCATCATCGCGGTCAACACCTGCAGGTCGCCGATATGGCGCGGATCGCGCGTGAACAGCGGCTCGACGGCGAACGGCCGGTCGGCCTGCACGACCACGTCGATCCACGAACCGGGAATGTCGACGCGCGGCAGTTCGTCGACGATCTCGTTGACCTGCACGATCACGATGCCATGCCGGAACGCGGCGGCTTCGGCGATGGTGGGGGTGTCTTCGGTATTCGCGCCGGTGTACAGATTGCCGTGACGGTCGGCCTTTTCCGCGCACAGCAGCGCGACGTGCGGCGTCAGATCCACGAACATGCGCGCGTACAACTCGACGTAGGTGTAGATCGAGCCGATCTCGAGCTGGCCGTCTTCGAGCAGTTGCGCGACCCGCAGACTCTGCGGCCCGGCGAACGAGAAGTCGACCTTGTGCGCGATGCCGCGCTCGAACAGCGTCAGATGCTCAGGGCGCCCAATGCTCGAAATCAGCAGATGCACGTCGTGAATTTTTTGCGGATCGACCTGCGCGAACGAACGCGACAGGAAGTCGGCCTGTTTCTGGTTGTCGCCTTCCAGCGCAACGCGGTCGCCGGGCTGGATCAGCGTTTCGAGGGCATCGACGATGCGGTCGGTGGGCAGTACGCCGTCTTGCAGCCAGGGCGCGATGGCCGCGAGGCGGCGGTTCTTTTCGTCGCGGCGCGTGGTCCACGAGCGTGCGGCAGGCGGCGATGCAGCGGCTGAAGCAGCAGTGATTTCGGCAGGTCGGTTCATCGGCTCAGTCAACTCCCGGTGGCAAGACGCGGGCGTCGGCCGCGCGGCTTGGGTTGATTTGCGAGCGCGGCTTCGGCCTGCGCACGTTCGGTCAGAAAACGGTGAAGCAGGTCGCCGGTGCCGAGCAGATGCGCGACGACCTGTGCCTGCGCGGCGGGAATATCGCGGCGCTGCACGGCGTCGAGCAGGGCGGTGTGCTCATGGTCCGATTCGCCCTTGCGCGACGGCAAGTCCAGCTTCAGCCGCAGATAGCGTTCGCCGCGCCGATGCAACGTGCCGATCATGTCCTCGAGTTGCGGACGGGCGGCAGGCGCATACAGGCTCATATGGAACGCGACGTTGCGCGCCACGTACAGCGCCGGGTCCGGTTCGCGTTCGGCGGCGCGGCACAGCTTCGCGGATTCGCGCAGCGTGGCGGCCGTGTGATGGGGAATCGCGAGACCGATGGCCAGGCTCTCCAGCGCCGAACGGATCTCGTAGATTTCGCGCGCTTCATCCGCCGACAACGGTGCGACCGTCGCGCCTTTGTGCATGGCGGCTTTCGCCCAGCCTTCGGTTTCGAGCAGGCGCAAGGCCTCGCGCACGGGAATTGCGCTGACCGAGAAATGCCGCGCGATTGCGTCCTGCCGCAGCGGCGCGCCAGGCGCCAGCGTGCCGTCGACAATCGCGGCGCGCAGCGCCTCCGCGATCATGCGGGACGTGCTCTCACGGGGCGCCGCCGCCGGTAAAAGCGGGCTGCGCGCGGAGGCGTCCAGGGGAAAACCATCTATTGCGTCGCTCATAATATTGAATATTATATATAAAAAAGCGCGCTTATAGACGGGCAAATCCGGAAAGTTTTTCCCGGCTCGCCGCGCACCGTTCCTCTGTGTTGTATGAGGACAGCGCGGTTCGTTCAAGCCGCCGCGCGTCGTTTCATCGATTCCCTTTATGGACGCCAACCCGTACGTCAACTGCAGGGCCGGAGGAGCATGATGAATTCACTAACCGACCGCACGTCGGTCACGCGGCGGCGCACGCCGCTCAATCGTTCGCAGATCGCCGGGTTTTGGGGCGCGTGGGCAGGCTGGACGCTCGACGGCATGGACTCGTTCATCTACGCGCTCGTGCTGACACCCGCCTTGACCGAGTTGTTGCCGCGTTCCGGATATGCGGCCACGCCGGCGAACGTCGGCCTCGCCGGGTCGATTCTGTTCGCGCTGTTTCTGGTCGGCTGGGGCCTGTCGTTCATCTGGGGGCCGCTGGCGGATCGCTTTGGCCGCACCAAGGTGCTGGCCGGCACGATCTTCACGTTCGCGATCTTTACCGGGCTGGCCGCGACGTCGCATAACGTGTGGGAGCTGGGTATCTACCGCTTTATCGCGGGGGTGGGGATTGGCGGCGAGTGGGCGCTGGCCGGCACCTATGTGGCGGAATCCTGGCCGGAAGACCGCCGCAAGATGGGCGCGGGTTATCTGCAGACGGGGTATTACGCCGGGTTCTTCCTTGCGGCTGCGCTCAACTATACGGTCGGCGTGCACTACGGCTGGCGCGTGATGTTCCTGACCGGCGCGGTGCCGGTGGTGGTCGCGATTCTGGTGTTGCTGCGTGTGAAGGAAACGGACAAGTGGCAGAAGGCCGAAGCCGGCGCGGCGCGTGCGAGGCCGCTGCGCGAAATCATGGGGCCGGCGTATCGGCGTCGTACGTGGGTGGCGTGCATGCTGCTGACGATCGCGATCATCGGTTTGTGGGCCGGCGCGGTGTATGAGCCGTCCGCGGTGATTCAACTGGCGACCAAGGCCGGCATGGCGAAGAACGACGCGATCAGAACCGCTTCGCTCGCCACGGGGCTGCTGTCTATCGCGACGATTCTCGGCTGTCTCGCGTTGCCGCCGATGGCCGAACGGATCGGTCGCAAGAAGACGCTGGCGGTGTACTTCGCGGGGATGGCGATCGCGATCGTCGGCAGTTTCGGCTGGGCCTTCTATCTGCCGAACGGACTTGCGCCGTTTATCGCGTGGCTCTTCGTGCTGGGTTTCTTCGGCGGTAATTTTGCGCTGTTCAGCTTGTGGCTGCCGGAGCAATTCGAAACCCGTGTGCGGGCTACAGCGTTCGCGTTCTGCACGTCGTTCGGGCGTTTTGTCGGGGCCGGGGTCAACTTTCTGCTCGGCGCAGCGGTGCTGCATATGCATACGCTCGGCCTGCCGGTGGCGTTGACGGCGCTTGCATTTGTGATCGGGCTGTTCATCATTCCGTTCGCGCCGGAGACGAAGGGGGAGGTGTTGCCGCAGTGATCGCCTGCCGCTTCCACTACGACGATTAAACAAAAAAACCAGCGCCTCTCCCGAAGCGCTGGTTTTTTCATTCTCACCCTCGGCGCGCCCAGCGCGCCGACCCCCTTACATCTTCCACCTCACCGACGCCGTCAGCGTGCGCGGTGCGCCCGGCATGTTGTACATATCCGCATTGCCGTGCGCCGCGATGAAGTACTTGCGGTCGAACAGGTTATCCAGCGTCAACGCGACGTCGACGTTCTTGCCGTGATAACCCGCGCCGAGATCGAAGGTCACGAACGACGGCAACGTCACCGCGTCGCTAGCCGACGTATAACGCGCCGACTGGAATTGCGCGCCCCCCGCCGCATAGAAGCCGTACTTCAGATCGCGCTTGATCCACACGCTCGCGCTGTGACGCGGCATCAGTCCCGGCGTGTTCTGGTTCAGTAGCAGCCCGGCCGAACTCGCTTGCGGCGAGCCATCCACATTGCCGTTCAGGTACGCGTAGCCTGCGTAGACGGACCACTTCGGCGCGATTTCGCCTGTCATCGACAGTTCCAGGCCGCGTGTGTGCTGCGTGCCAATCGGCAGCGCGTAGGTCGGGTTGGCCGGATCGGCGATCTGCTGATTGGTCTGCTTCATATCGAACAGCGCGACGCTCGCGCTCGCGCGGCCCAGGTCGAATTTCGAGCCGACTTCGAAGGCGGTGGTCTTTTGCGGCGCCAGCGCCGAACCGTTCGCGAACGCGCCGCTGCTGATCAGCGTATCGGCGAGCGGCGAGAACGACTGGCTATACGACGCGTACAGCGACACCCAGTCGAGCGGCTCGTAAATCAAACCGACGCGCGGACTCCACGCGCGATCCGTACGGTCCAGATTGACGTGCGCCGACGTGTAGTCGTTGCGCGTCTGCGTCAGATAGTCGAAGCGCAGGCCGGCGAGAATCTTCCAGTGCTCGGTCAGCGAGATCAGGTCCTGCGCGTAGACGCCGGCCAGCCCCAACACCGTCGCCGCATTCGTCTTGGCCGGCACGCCCGGCGTCACGCCCGGCAGATTCACCAACTGCGGGTTGTACAGGTTGTAGGTCGCGACCTTGGTGGTCGAGTAGATGGTGTCGAACTTCTGCTGTTGCGAGAGCTCGACGCCATACAGCAGCTCGTGCTTCATGCCGAACAGCGTGGTTTTCTGCGTCAACTCGAACAGACCGTCCACGCCGTGATCCTGACGGAAGCGGGTACTCTGATCGAGCGTCACGACCGGATTCAGCGCGGTCTTGATCGGCTCATACGTGACGTAGTTTTTGCGTTCGAGCGAAAAGTCGTACGCGCGTACGGCGGTGTGCAGCGACAACGAATCGTTGAAGCGATGATCGAGCGACGCGGTCGCGCTCTTCGCATCGACATCGTTATACGACGTGTTCGCCGCATTCGACGAGCCGTAATACGTGTTGATCGGCACGTTGACCGGGCGGCCGAGATAGGCCGGCAAGCCCTGATCCGACGTGCGGCGATCGTGCAGATAGTCGGCTTCGAGATTGAGGGTTGTGTCTTTATCGATCCGGAATTGCACCGACGGCGCCACGGCCTGACGATTCAACTGGAACTGGTCGCGAAAGCTGTTCGAGTTCTCGGCCGCGCCCGTGATGCGAAAACGCGCGGCGTCGTTCGCATTCCAGCCGAGATCGAATTCACCGCGCCGTTCGCCTTCGGTGCCGAGCGTCACGCCGACCGACTGCTCGGGATTCGCGCCCGGTTTCTTCAACACGCGATTGATCAGGCCGCCGGCCGAGCCGCGTCCATAGAGCACGGCGGCCGGTCCCTTCAACACGTCGATGCGTTCCACGTTCGACAGATCGCGGTAGTAGAGCGCATCGTCGCGAATACCGTCGACGTATTGATCGGTGATGTTGTTGAAGCCGCGCAACGTGATCTGGTCGCGCTGGCCGTCGCCGACGGAAAAGCCGATGCCCGGTACGTTGCGCAACGCGTCCTGCAACGAGGTCGCGTTCTGCTCGTCGAGCAGCGCGCGCGGCACGACGTTGACGGTTTGCGGCACGTCCATCAGCGACATGTTCATCTTCGTCGCGGTGTTCGACGTGCTGCTGTCGTACGAGCGATCGGCGGCGGCCTTGACGGCGATCGCGGGCAACGTGTTGTCGGCCGGCCCGGCGACGGGTGCGGCTTCCTGAGCCAGCAAAGGCCGGGCGCTGGCAAGCGAGGTAGCGAGCAGCAGCGCGCGGTAAGTTTTCTTTTTGACGTTCATGAAGACGTTCTTGGCGTGTGGATCGGTGGAGTTATCGATTTGGGGTACAGCAAAAGCGCACGCATAAGCGCGCGCGCACGGCAAAGCAGCCCGTCGTGTGGTCGGTCAATTAAAACGAAGGTGGTGAATTCCCCTGAAGCGATCGGATGAGTTCGAAATTGAAACGGCCGGGGCGCCGTGCGTCAGCGCACGAAGGGTGCGGACGTGACATCGGCTGCCTCGGAATGGCATGTCGATGTGGGGTTGGGAGATACAGCAGAACCCGGATCAGTGTCCGTGTCCGGCTTGTAATATCCTGAAATTATAAACGAGAACGATTCTCGACTGTGCTAATTGAATGGAAAAACACAGGTTTTTGTAATTTCAATCCGCATGGCGCCGCGCTCGCGCGCCGGGCCGCAGCAACGTCAGCAGCGGCCAGCCGAGATTAACCCCCAGACTCGCGACGACGATCAACACCATGCCCGCGAGTTGCGGCATCGACAGCGCGCGTCCGTAGACGACCGCATCGACCACGATCGCGGTCAGCGGATAGACGAACAGCAGCACGGCGATGATCGGCGTGGTCAGCTTCGGCAGCGCGCCGTAGATCAGCACGTACGAGAGCCCCGTATGCAGCACGCCCATGCCCACCAGCCAGAACCATTGCATCGGACCGATATGCACAGCGGTGAGCGGCGCGATAAACGGCAGGCACACCACGCCGACCGCGCACTGCGCGAGCGTCAGCAGATGCGGGCGCAACTCGCCGAGTCCTTTGGCGATCAACGTGACGCTCGCATAGAGCACGGAGCCCGCGAGCGCCTCGCCGATCCCGATCAGATAGCTCGTATGGCCTTGCAGATTCTCCGTGGCCGCCACGCCCGACGCGAGCACGAGTCCGACGAAAGCCGTCGCGATCCAGCCGAGCCGGTCGATGCCGAGACGCTCGTTGAACAGCGCGGCGCCGATCAGCACGACCCAGAACGGCTGCACGTGAAACACCACGGTCGCGACCGCAATGCTGGTGCGATGGATCGCGTCGAAGAAGCCGACCCACTGCGTGACCATCAGCACGCCGGAGATCAGCGCCAGCGCGACGGTGCGACGCGTGAAATGCGCGCGCGTGAAATAGCCTTTCCACGCGCAATACGCGGCGAGCGACAGAAAGCCGAACAGGCAGCGAAAGAACACCAGGGTCAGCGCACCGAGCCGCGCTTCCTCGACGAAGACACCGATCGTGCCCATCAGAAGCCCGCCGCTGGCGAGCGTAATGGCGCCTTGTTGACGTTGGGTGAGGGGCATGCGAAGGGGTCTCCATGAGTTGATGCCGTCAAGTATTGCGCGGCTTGCATGGCACCGACAAACGAATTAAATTGAGCAATTCCATAAGCTGGATTGATAAATCATGCATCCCGAATTCGACGTCGATTTGCTGCGCAGTTTTATCGCGGTGGTGGAAACGGGCAGTTTCACGAAGGCGTCGGCGACGGTGCACCGTTCGCAGGCGGCCGTCAGCATGCAGATCAAGCGCCTCGAAACCATGCTCGGCACCACGCTGTTCGCCCGCAACACGCGCAATCTGTCGCTGACGCGGCCCGGCAATACGCTGCTCGAATACGCGCGGCGCGTGCTGGCTTTGCATGAGGAGGCGTGGTCGGCGATCGTGCGGCCCGAGGTGAGCGGGCGCGTGGTGCTCGGCGCGCCGGACGACTATGTGTCGTCGCTGCTGTCGCCGGTGTTGCGGCGCTTTTCGACGCTGTATCCGCATGTGGAGATCGAAATTGTCTGCGCGCAGAGCACGTCGCTCGCGCCGATGCTGGCGGACAACAAGATCGATCTCGCGTTCGTCACGCGCGACCGCAAACTGCGCGGCGAATTCGTGCGCAGCGAGCCGATGGTGTGGGTGGGGGCGTCGGTGGATACGCCGGTGCTGGCGGCGTCGCCGTTACCGGTGGGGCTGTACGAGCCCGGCTGTGTGGCGCGGCAGCATACGCTGGCCGCGCTCGACGGCGCGCGAATCCGCTATCGCGCGGCGTTCAGCAGCGCGAGTTTGATGGGGCTGGTGGCGACCGTGGATGCGGGTTTGTCGGTGATCGCGGTCACGCGTTGCAGCGTGCCGTCGCGGCTGGCGATTCTCGGGGAAGCGCAAGGCTTGCCGAAGATCGCGCCGCTGGAAATCGTGGTGGCCCGCAGCGCCAAATCGGATCGGCCGACCTGCGATTATCTGGCCGCGCAGATGATGCAGGATTTGTCGCTGGGGTCACAGACGCAATCGCCGGCGCCGAACCCTTCGCAGTCGCGCTCGAAGGGTTCGACCGCGGCGCAGGCTTAAGCGCGCGGGTAGGCCGTCACTTCGCCGTCCACCGACAGCCGCACGCGTTCGCCCGGTTGCGGCGACAGGTAGCCCGGCACGCGGGCGCGCACCATGGTTCGCGTGCCGGACTGCATTTGCAGCGCAACACCGGCGTCCTGCCCCTGGAACGTCACTTCGGTGACGATAGCGTCGTAAGCCCGGGTGTCGTTGACCAGCCGATCTTCGTCGCGAAACAGGCGGATCTGCTCGGGCCGCACCATCACGTCCACGGCGCCCTGGCCGATCGGCGTGGACAACGGCAGATCGCCGAGTTCGCAACTCACCCGATCCTGCGTGACCGTGCCCGGCAGCAATACCGCTTCGCCGACAAACGAAGCCAGCTCGCGCGTGACCGGCAGCCGGTACAAGGTCTGCGGCGTCGCCGTCTGAATCAGGCGACCGTTCCACAGCACCGCGACCTCGTGGCCCAGCGACAAAGCCTCGGATTGATCGTGCGTGACCAGCACCGCCGTGGCGCCGGTCGCGGCCAGCGCGCTCGCCACCGCCTGGCGGGTTTCGAGCCGCAACGCAGCGTCGAGCGAGGAAAACGGTTCGTCGAGCATCACCAACGTAGGCGACGGCGCGAGCGCGCGGGCCAGCGCGACGCGCTGCTGCTGACCGCCCGACAACTGCTGCGGCGCACGCGTGCCGAAGTCCGCCGGCAAGCCGACCAGTTCCAGCAACTCGGCCACGCGATGACGCGCGCGCCGCTGCGTACGCGGCAAGCCGAACACGATGTTGTCCGCCACCGACAGATGCGGAAACAGCGCGCCTTCCTGCGGCACATAACCAATGCGGCGCTGTTCCGACGGCACATGCAGGTTATCGCCGACCACGCTGCGGCCGTCGATTTCGACGCTGCCGCCATCCGCGCGTTCGAAGCCGCACAACAGACGCAGCAGCGTGGTCTTGCCGCTGCCGGACGGGCCCAGCAGCGCGAGCAGGGTGCCGCGCTCGACCGAGAGATCGATGCCGTGCAGCACCGGGTGACCGTCGAACGATTTTTGCAGTCCGCGGATACGAAGTTCGCTCATGAAAATCCGATGATTAAAGCAGGTAGAGCATGGGCATCAGCATGGAATCAGCCGCGTTCGCCGAGCAGCGCCGATTTGCCGAGCAGCGCGAACAGCAGGCCCGACGCGAACAGCGAAATGCCGGTGAGCAGCGCAGCATAAGGCGCGGCGGCGGCGAACGCCATGGTCGACGTGTCGGCCCAGACCTGGGTGGCGAGCGTCTGCGTGTCGAGGGGGGAGAGCAACAGCGTTGCGTTCAGCTCGGTGACGACCGAAATGAACACCATCGACGCGGCGGCCCCGAGTCCCGGACCCGCCAACGGCAGCACCACGCGGAACAGCGTCTGCGACCAGTTCAGGCCGAGCGCACGCGCGGTTTCTTCGAGGCGCGGCTGTGCCTGCATGAAGGCGGCGCGCACGCTGACCAGCGCGACCGGCATGAACAGCATTGCGTAGGCGACCACCAGCAGCGTTGCGCTTTGATAGAGCGGCTGCAGCGCATGCACCGCGAGCGACACGATCGCCAGCGCGATCACCAGGCCCGGCACGCCTTGCGCGAGAAACACGGTGCGCTCGAACAGCGTTGCGAAACGGGTCGGGTAGCGCACCAGCAGGAACGCGAGCGGGATCACCAGCAAGGTGGTCAGCGCGGCCGCGGCGAGGCCGAAGCCGACCGACGACAAGGTTGCGTTGAACAGCAGTTCGGGCGACACGTCGGCCGGTGTGACGGCCGCTGCACCCGGCTGCGTGAGCCAGTAGCCGATCATGCCGAGCGGCACGCCGAGCGTGGTCATCGTCAGCAGCGCAAAGCCGGCGACGACGATCCAGCGCCACGCGCCGAGGTCGTAGCGCAGCACCGCGCGACGTGTGCCGCGATCGACGCGTTCATAACGCGCCGCGCCGCGCACACGAAACTCGAACGCGAGCACGATCAGGCAGATCACGATCAGCAGGCAGGCGAGCAGCGAGGCGCCGCCGCCGTCGAAACTGGTGCGGAATTCCGCGTAGATCTGTGTTGTGAAGGTGTGAAAGCGCAGCAGCGTGAACGCGCCGAATTCCGACAGCACGCCGAGCGCCACCAGCAGCATGCCGCCAAGTAGCGCCGGCCGCAGTTGCGGCAGCACCACCCGCACGAAGCTGCTCCAGCGGCTGCAGCCGAGCGCGCGCGCGCTTTCTTCGAGCGCCGGGTCCATGCTGCGCAGCGCGGCGGCCACCGGCAGATAGACGAGCGGGAAATATCCACAGGTCAATACCAGCAGCGCACCGTTGAAGTCCTGCAAATCCTGGCTCAACGACACCCATGCATAGCTCGAGATGAACGCGGGCATGGCGAGCGGCGCGGCGGTGAGCACGGCCCACACGCGACGGCCAGGCACATGCGTGCGCTCGACGAACCACGCGGCCGCCGTGCCGAGCACCGCGGACACCAGCGTGGTCGAGACGGTGATCAGCACGGTGTTGACCAGCAGTTCGCCGACCAGCGGGCGGAAGATCAGATCGACCGCTTCACCCGCGCCGAAGCTCGCGGCGCGCCAGAACGTAAACGCAATCGGCAGCAGAACCAGCAAAGCGCTGATTGCTGCTGCCGCGAACAAACCGCGCGGCGCGCGCGAACGGGCGCGCGCCGTGACGGTAGATACAGCCGGTGGACCGGCTGACAAGGCTTCACTCATTTACAGCAGGCCTGCCTGACGCAACAGTTTGCCGGCCTGGCTGTCGTCGCCGAGCTGCTCGATGGTCAGCGCCGGCGGCTTCAGTTCGGTGAACGGCTTGAGGATCGGGTCCGACGCGACACCTGCGCGCAGCGGATATTCGAACATCACGTGGCTATTCGCCATCAGTTGTTGCGCGCGATCGCTGACCAGATACGCGAGGAACTTCTGTGCGCCGTCCGCGTTGTGCGCGGACTTCAACACCGCCGCGCCCGACACGTTCACCGCTGCACCGGCGTCGCCGTTGCTGAAGTGATAGATCGCGCTGCGGGTCTTGCCGTCGCCGATTTCAGCGTGCAGGCGAGCCCAGTAGTAGTTGTTGATCAGACCGGTCGCGACACCGCCGCGATTGACGGCGGCCACCACGCCTTCGTCGTCGTCGAAAAGTTGCGCGTTGGCTTTCAGGCCCTTGAGCCATTGCACGGTTTGCGCTTCACCCTTCAGCGCGAGCACGGCGCTCACCAGCGGCAGGAAGTCGCCGTCGCTCGGTGCGATACCGACCTTGCCTTTCCATTCCGGCTTGGCGAGATCGAACAGCGATTGCGGCAGTTGCGACGGTTGCAGCTTGGTGGTGTTGTAAGCCAGCACGTTTTCACGCGCGGTGACCGCAACCCATGAGCCTGTGGGCGAGCTGAAGCGTGCCGGCACGGTGGCGAGCGTGGCGCTGTCCACCTTGTTCAGCAGGCCCTTCTCTTCGAGCAGCATCAGCTCGGGCGAGTTTTCCGTGAAGTACACGTCGGCCGGCGTGGCCGGGCCTTCCGCGAGGATCTGCGCGGCCATGGCCGGGCCTTCGCCGTTGCGGATCTTGACCGAGATGCCCGACTGTTTTTCGAAGTCTTTGGCGAGCAGGTTGACGACCTGTTCGTGCTGCGCGTTATAGACCGTGATCGACGCAGCTTGCGCCGCCGAAGGCACCGTCGCGAAAGCCGCGAGCGTGAGCGCTGCTGCGCTGCTGATAAGGCGCACGCGGGTGCCAAACCATGATTGAGCCATGATCCTGTGTTCCGTTGGTGATGTTGTTGTTGATCTTTCGATGCGTCGCTTGCTTGTTCGCCGTGCCGGCGGTCCGCCGGCACGGCATGCTACCCGGCCTTTATTACGCCTCGAACAGCCCGGCGCCGATATACGAACCCGGCTTCGCGCCCGGCGGCACCGCGAACACCGCGCTGCCTACGTGGGTCGTGAACTGGTTCATCATGTCGAACTTGGCGAGCCTGTCGTTGATCGGAATGAAGCCCTTACGCGGGTCGCTCTGGTGAGCGACAAAAATCAGCCCCGCGTCGTACTCCGTTTCCTGACGCCATGGCGGCCAGCGCTCGATGTAGAAATCCGTGCTGTCGTTGTACGAATACGAGCGGCGCAGAATCTGCGCACCGTTGTTGCTGGCCTGATTCGACAGACGCACGTGCGAGTTCTCCGGAATCACCGGATTGCCGTCCTTGTCTTCTTCCTTCAGGTCGACCGCGTCGAACTCGCTCTTCTTGCCGATCGGCGCACCGCTGTACTTGTGACGGCCGAACACCTGTTCCTGGAAGTCCACCTCGGTGTTGTCCCAGTGTTCCAGCGTGATACGGATTCGTCGCACGACGGTGTAAGTGCCGCCTTCCATCCACGGCGCGTCCGCGGTGGCGCCGGCCCACACGAACTCGTTCATCAACTGCG
Source organism: Paraburkholderia sp. BCC1876 (assembly GCF_902833695.1). NCBI lineage: Bacteria > Pseudomonadati > Pseudomonadota > Betaproteobacteria > Burkholderiales > Burkholderiaceae > Paraburkholderia > Paraburkholderia sp. BCC1876. Next base: position 38,244 of record NZ_CADFGI010000011.1, read on the forward strand.
GCTTTGCGGTGGACGGGTTGTTGGTGCCGTCCTTGAAGCCCATCAGATTGCGCGGCGTCTGACCGCGCGGACCCGACAGGAAACCCGCCTGACCCCAACGCATGGCGGCGGTGCCGTACGCGAGGCGCGCCAATTGGCGGACCGCGTGAAACGCGACCTGCTGATCGTTCGCGCACGCCTGGATGAACAGGTCGCCGCCGGTTTTCTGCTCGATCAGTTGATCGCCGTTGAAACGCGGCAGATCGACGAGCGCGGCGGGGCGGCGCGCGGCGAGGCCGTAGCGGTCCTTGCCGTCTTTCGTGAACAGGCCCGGGCCGAAGCCGAACGTGATCGTCAGGCCGCAAGGGCCGAGACCGAGCACGTCGCCGGAATCGGGCGCGGCTTTCGCGTTGACCGGGCTGTAGGCGCTGCCGTCGTCTTTAGCGCCGGATTTGCCGTTGGACGCGCTGTTGGCCGTGTTTTCGACCATGCCGTCGGCCTGCGCGGCTTTGGCCGTCGAGGTGGTCGACAGCGGGGCGGCCGTGTTGCCTTGCGTCAAACGCGCGGCTGCGTCGGTCCAGGCGCGCAGCAGCGCGATCACGTCGTCGCGTTTCTCGGTCGTCAGATCGAGCGCGGCGACGTACGTGTGACTCTGCTGCGCCGTGACGACGCCGCCCTGATGCAAACCGTAAAACGGCTCGACGGCCAGTTGCGGATCGGCGCTGTGCGCCGGTGTTCTGGCGAGCGCGGCCTGAGCGACCTGCGCCGCACCGAGACTCGCGCCGGCGGCGACCGCGGCGCCGCCCGCCTTCAGAAATCCGCGCCGTGAGGGCCGCGGGGGTTGATCGTGTGCCATGGCTACTTCACCTTCATTACGCTGTGGGGTGTTTTGCTTACTTCGCGAGAACCAGCGTGTTCACGTCGTCCTGCACGTAGTAGAAACCGTCGCCTTCGGGCGTCAACGCGAGACCGAACAGGTCGCCGTTGCCCGGGGGCGATTGTGCCTTGTCCGTGTCGATCCAGCGAGCGTAAATCTGCTTGCCGGTGGCCGGGTCGATCTCGACGATCTGACCGTTCAGCGCGTTCGTGACCAGCAGGTGGCCGTTAGGCGCGGTGAGCATCGCGAGCGGGCGGTGCAGCAGGCCGTCGGCGGTCAGTTGGCGGCCCACGCCGGCGCTGGTGTCGCGCGTCATCGGTTCGTCGATTTCCGTCACGCGGTTGCCGATCGCGTCGGACACGTACAGCAGTTTCTGGTCGCCCGAGAGCGCGAGGCCAGTCGGACCGACGAGGAACACGCCCTTGTCCGCCTGCGCGCCGAAGCCGCTGCCCACCACGGTTTCCTTCTTCACGACCGGCGGTTTGTCGGCCGGCACGTCGAGGTCCAGACGCAACACGGTGGCCTGCTTGAACACCGGCGGTTCGCCCGCCGCGCTACCCACGCCGAAGCCGGCGTTGCTGACGAACAGCGTGGCGGTCGAGCCGTTGTCGACGACCGCCATGTTGCCCCACGGGTCGTTGATGTTCGGGCTCGTGATGGTCGAGGCGACCTTGCCCTGCGGATCGATCACGATCAGGCAGCCGGCGCCCTTGGTGCCGGTGGTGCCGTCATTGCTCGGCGTGCTGCCGACGATCACGTAGCCGGACTTCAGCATGGTCATCGCCGTGGACAGGCCGATGCCGCCGGGGCACGCCTTCAGATCGCGCGGCACCGTCGCGAACACCGTCATCTCTTTGGTGTCCGGATGGTAGTTGATGATCGTGCTGCCGGTGCCTTGCAGGTTGGTCGAGTTGTTGAAGTTGCCCACCAGCACGTCGCCCTTCTTGACGGTGCCGACGCTGACCGGCGCGACCACGACCGCGTACGGGTTCTGGTCGCCGTTGCCCGGCACGGTGTTGATCAGCGTGGTGTGGTGCTTGATGGTTTCCAGGAAACCTTGCGGCTCGGCATAGGCGCCGGCGGCGGTTGTCAGAGCGGCGGCGGCGATCAGGGCCCGCGCGGCGCGCGGCGAGAACTTGCGCGTGGGTTGGTTCATGATTGGATCTCCGTGCGGGCGCACAAAGCGTTGATTGCGGTCATGATCGAAAGCATGGGATTCGATTTGTCGGTAGCGTGTAAGTTAGGCGAGCGCGGCATCAGAACGTGATGTTGGTCCGCACGCCGATGACGAACGTGTTGCGCAGCGGCTGCGTCGGGTCGCTCGGATTCTGGCCGGCGCCGGCGTTGAACGTGTATTGTGCATCCGCCTGCAGTTGCCACCACGGATTGACCTGATACTGATAGGTGGCTTCGAGCGTGGTTTCGCTGGTGCGCACGCCGTACGGGCCGCCGCTGAACGCCTGACTGTCCTGATCGAGACCGTTCACGTGGTTGCCGATCTTGATGTACGTCAGCGCGATGCCGGCGCTGTCGTTGTCGCGGCCGGCGAACGGTGCCTTCAGCACGACACCCAGGTTCGCGGCCACGCTGACCAGATTGCGGTCACCGGGCGCGCCCATCACGCGGGCAAACACGTTCAGGCTGCGCGGTTCGTCCGGATCCGGGCGCCAGATCATCTGGTCGGCGACCGCGTAGAAGCTGTAGTCGCCATGATGATTCTGGGCGATGCCGCTGGAGGCCGGATTCGCGAGCGACAGACCGGTGTTGTCGAAACGCTGGTCGGCGAAGCTCTGGTTGTTGTACCAGAGGCCGAGCTTGTAGGTACCCGGCAAGCCGCCGCCGCCCGCGCCGACCATTTCGCCGTCAGACGGCTGGTTGATCGCGTACTGCAACTCGCCGATGAACAGCGTGCCGTTGTGCAGGTTGAAGTTGGTGCCGCTCTTGTTGTTCGGGCTATTGCCGAGCGGGTCGCCGTCGAAGACACCGGCGAGCGCCGTCAACGAAGGCGTGATCTGGCCGCGCACGCGCACGCCGAGATCGGCCAGCGGATAAGCCGGGCCGCCCGACGGCATGTCGTACGAAGGCAGCGCGGGCCAGCCGAACATCGTGTTGACGAACAGCGCCGAGTTCGTGCTGGTGATGAATTCCTGGTCGATACTTTGCTGACCGATCTTCACGTCGATACGCTTGTTCAGGAACGACTGCTGATACCACAACTCCCACAGGCGGGTGGTGTCCTGCGCTTCGATACCGCTCGCCGTGTTCAGCGTGCCGAGCTTGTTGGCGCTCAGATTGGCGCCGTGAATCTGCAGCGCGCTCACGTTGAACAGACCGCCCGGCAGACCGAAGGCCTTCTGCGTATCCATCTGCACGGTGGCGGTCGTCAGGCCGTCGTAGTCCGCGCCTTTCGAGAGACCGCCGCGCACGTTGGCCAGCACTTCGCTGGTTTCCGTGAGCTGCAGGGTCACGCCGTATTTGCCGAGCCACGGACGCAGACCGCCGATATCGCCGAGCAGCGTCGCGCGATTCCAGACACCCGTCCACTGATTGGTCTGGGTGGCCTGAATGTTCAGGTCGGCCTCAGGGGCTTCCGGGGTCGCGTCGGGATTGGTTTCAGCCATGGCAACGCCGGCTGTCATCGAGGCCCAGGCCAATGCCGTGAAGAGCGCGGCGCGCCGCAAGGAGGGCAGACGCGAGCGGCTGATAACGCCGGCACGCCTGGCGGAATCGCGAAGCGGACGCGCTTGAACAGCGGGTCCGTTGAGTTGGGCGAACTTCATCGAAATCCTTGTTTGTGTTGTATCGACTGAATTGATCACCGCGGTATGACGTTGCTGTCACGACTGCGATTTGCTGTGACGGGTCGCGACGCCGGGCACAGCAGATGGCGAGATCGTACGCATGCGAAATGGGTGCGTCAACACAAATGAGAACGATTCGCATCAATATTACTGACATGTAACTTTGATCTTTACGGACTGCTATTAATGGCTATTTGCGCGTAATGAAAAGAGAATTAAAACGTAATTAAAACGTAGGGTTGTGGTCTTATCGAATGCGTTTGCAATAACACAGGTCGGCGTGCTTAAGCGTTGCGATTGCTCAACCGTTATGATCTTTTTCCGAAGCCGCCTCGCGGCACAAAATCGATCAGCGTTCAGCGCCTCAGACCTAACCGGGACCATGCCGATGTCAAACACCGTGAATCTGGACCATTACTTCACCCGTATCGGCTACGACGGCCCGCGCGCGGCCACGCTGGAGGTGCTGCAGGCGCTGCACCGGCTGCATCCGCGCGCCATTCCGTTCGAGAACCTGAATCCGTTCACGCGCCGCGCGGTGAAGCTCGACCTCGAATCGGTCGAGCGCAAACTCGTCACGAATCATCGCGGCGGTTACTGCTTCGAGCAGAACGCGCTGCTCGCGAACGTGCTCATGCAACTGGGCTTCAAGGTCACGCCGCTGCTCGCCCGCGTACTGTGGGGCCGTGAGTCCGACGAGGTGCCGCCGCGCACCCATATGGTTCTGCGGATCGACCTCGAGAACGAGGCGTGGATCGTCGACGTCGGTTTCGGCAGCGTTACGCTGACCGCGCCGTTGCGTCTCGCCGCGGGCCTCGCGCAGCGCACGCCGCTGGGCACGTTCCGCCTCGCCGATGCCGCGCACAACGCGCTTTACCTCGACGTGCAGGCGCGCGACGAAAGCTGGACGCGCGTCTATCGCTTCGATCTGCACGCGGTCGAGTGGGTCGACTATGAAACCTCGAACTGGTACACGTCGACGGCGCCGGAATCGATTTTTGCCACCACGCTGATTGTTTGCCGCGTGCTCGACGACACCCGGCTCACGCTGCGCAACGACCAGTTGAACGAACGCGGCGCCGACGGCGAGATCGTCAGCGAACGGCAACTCGCCAGCGCGGACGAACTCGCGGCCTGCCTGCGCGATCAGTTCGGCCTGAATACCGGCGACATCGATCTCGTCGAGGTGTTCAACCGTGTGCACACACCGGCGCACAGCGCTTAGACACTGGCCCGCATGATCACGCGTCTCCTTCTGCAAACGACGCTCTGGCTCGCCGCCATGGGCGTGCTGCTGTTCGGCGCGGCCGGCACGCTCGCGTGGCCCGCTGCGTGGTGGTATCTGATCGAGACGGGCGCGCTGAGTCTGTGGGTCGGGCTGTGGCTTGCGCGGCACGATCCGGGGCTGCTGGCCGAACGGCTCGCGCCGATCGTGCAGGCGCAACAAAGCCGTTGGGACCGTGTGTTCATGGTGAGCGTGTCGCTGGTGTGGTGCGCGTGGCTGGTCCTGATGGGCGTCGACGCCGTGCGCCTGCATTGGTCGCCGCCGGTACCGGTGGCGCTCGTGAGTCTCGGGTCGCTGTGCATCGTCGTTTGTCTGGTGATGTGCCGCGCCGTGTTTCGCGCTAACAGCTATGCCGCGCCCGTCGTGAAGATCCAGGCGAGTCGTGGCCACAAGGTGATCGACAGCGGTCCCTATGCGTACGTGCGTCATCCGATGTACGCCGCCGCGCTGTTTCTGTTCGTCGGCACGCCCTTGCTGCTCGGCTCGTGGTGGGGACTTGCCTGCGTGCCGATCATGGTGCTCGGCATCGGCTGGCGCGCGGTACGTGAAGAGCGCCTGCTGAACGCCGAACTCGACGGTTATCCCGCCTACACCTCCCGCGTTAAATACCGCTTCGTACCGCGCATCTGGTAGCGCTGGCTCGTGAGTCGTCGCTCGATGCGTGAGGTCAGGCGCGGCTCACGCGCGTGTCCGCATCTCCCACCTTGGTTCATCACGCACCAACCTGTCTAGACAAAGCGCACCACGCTGACGCGCGCATTCCATGCGTCACGACGCTTCTGTAATCAACGTTCCGTCTCGCAGAACCCCGCCAGAAGGCATTGGTAGGGGCTTACCCGATGATCTGCGGATTTTCCCGCCGAACCCCTTGCGACGGCTTTTTGACTCATGCAGACTTGTCTATACAAATTCAGCGATGGTTAGAACATCCAGTTCGACGGTTTCCTCAATCAAAGGAGTTTCGACGTGAAAGTGAAGCACACGACGTTAGCAAAAGCATTGATGGGCGCCGTGCTCGGCGCGGCGACAATTTTCGCGGCACCGGTGCAGGCTAAAGACTGGAAGACCGTGACCATCGCGCTGGAAGGCGGTTACGCGCCGTGGAACCTGACCTTGCCGGGCGGCAAGCTGGGCGGCTTCGAACCGGAGCTGGTCGCGAATTTGTGCGAGCGCATCAAGCTGCAATGCAACCTCGTGGCGCAAGACTGGGACGGCATGATTCCGGGTCTGCAAGCGGGCAAGTTCGACGTGTTGATGGACGCGATTTCGATCACGCCGGAACGTGAAAAGATCATTGCCTTCTCGAAGCCGTACGCCGCCACGCCGGCCACCTTCGCGGTGGCCGACGCGAAGGTGCTGCCCAAGGCAGCGCCGGGCGCGGGCGTGGTCAAACTGTCGGGCGATCCGAAAACCGATCAGCCGACCGTCGACGCACTGCGCAAGCAACTGAAGGGTAAGACCATCGGCATCCAGTCGGGCACGGTCTACACCAAGTTCATCAACGACGGCTTCAAGGACGTCGCCACGATCCGCGTCTACAAGACCTCGCCCGAGCGCGATCTGGATCTGGCCAACGGCCGCATCGACGCGTCGTTCGACGACGTGACGTACTACGCCGCCAACATCGACAAGAAAGAAACCGCGTCGATCGTGATGGCCGGTCCGAAGATCGGCGGCCCGATCTGGGGTCCGGGCGAAGGCCTCGCGTTCCGCAAACAGGACGCCGATCTGAAAGCGAAGTTCGACACCGCGATCAGCGCGGCGCTCGCCGACGGCACCGTCAAGAAGCTCTCCGCCAAGTGGTTCAAGACCGACGTCACGCCTTGATTCGCTGAGCGCTCAGTGAGTCCCGCCGGTCTTGCATCGCGGAAGTGATGCAAGGTCCTTCGAAGGGATTCTCCGAGTACGGCCTGCGCGGCGTGTGTGACCCACGCGCCGCGCACGTCCACGGATTCGATCCGACGTCATGGATGAGGGGTAGGGAATGGCACTGATACAGATGCTCGGCTTCGGGCCGGATGGCTGGGGCGGCGTGATATTGCTCGCGGCCTTGATGACGGTCGCGCTGACGCTCGCCGCGCTCGCGGTCGGCGCCGTATTCGGCGGCCTGATCGCGACGGCCAAGCTGTCGCGGTTTCGCACGTTGCGCGTGATCGGCGATATCTACACCACGGTGTTTCGCGGCGTGCCCGAACTGCTCGTGATCTATCTGTTCTATTTCGGCGGCTCCACGCTGGTGACGACCATCGGCCAGTGGTTCGGCGCGGACGGCTTCGTCGGCGTGCCGCCGTTCGTGATCGGCGCGCTCGCGGTCGGCATGATTTCCGGCGCGTACCAGGCCGAGGTGTACCGCGCGGCGGTGCTCGCCGTGTCGCGTGGCGAACTCGAAGCCGCGCGCTCGATCGGCATGCCGACGCTGACCATGGCGCGCCGCATTCTGATTCCGCAAGTGCTGCGTTTCGCGCTGCCGGGCATCGGCAATGTCTGGCAACTGAGCCTCAAGGATTCGGCGCTGATCTCCGTCACGGGACTCGCCGAATTGCTGCGCACCAGCCAGGTGGCGGCGGGCTCCACCCATCAGTACTTCACGTTCTTCGTGGTGGGCGGCGCGCTGTACCTGGTCATGACCAGCATCTCGAACCGGGTTTTCAACCGCGCCGAAGCGCGCGTGGGCCGGTCCTTCAAGCGCAACTTCGCGCGCAACTGACGAGGACGGTCATCATGCATTTCGATTTCGACTTCCTGTTCGACACGCTCAAGCAACTGCTGGCCGCCGTGCCGACCACGCTCGGGCTGTTCTTCTGTTCGCTGATTCTGGGCGGCCTGCTGTCGCTCGTGATCGTCACGATGCGGGTGTCGCCGCACTGGCTGCCGAACCGTTTCGCGCGCGCTTATATCCTCGTGTTTCGCGGTTCGCCGCTGCTGATCCAGATGTTCCTCGTGTACTACGGCATGGGTCAGTTCGGCGTGATCCGCGAGAGCTTTTTGTGGCCGGTGCTGCGCGAGCCTTACCTGTGCGCCGTTTTATCGCTGGCTTTGTGTACGGCCGGCTATACCGCTGAAATCATTCGCGGCGGATTGATAGCCGTGCCGGTCGGACAGATCGAGGCGGGCTATTCGATCGGTCTGTCGGGCTTCGCGCTGTTGCGCCGCGTGATCGGGCCGATCGCGTTGCGCCAGTGTCTGCCGGCGTATTCGACCGAAGCCGTGCTGCTCGTCAAATCGACCGCGCTCGCGAGCCTCGTGACCGTGTGGGAAGTGACCGGCGTCGCGCAGCAGATCATCCAGCAAACCTATCGCACGACCGAAGTATTCATCTGCGCCGCGCTGATCTATCTGTTCCTGAACTTCGTCATCGTGCGCCTGCTCGGCATGCTGGAGACGCGTCTGTCGCGCCATCTGCGCGCCGCGCCCGCGCAAGCCGCGCCGAATCGCGCGGTGTCCGCGAAATCCGAAGCACGTCGCGCCGCGTCCTGAGCGGCCGGCCATCCCGAATGAATCTGGAGAATTCCATGAACGCTACGGCTCCCGTCGCACTGTCGGTCAAGAACATTCATAAGTCGTTCGGCGAGCACCACGTGCTCAAAGGCATTTCGCTCGACGCGCATCAGGGCGACGTGATCTCGATTCTCGGCGCGAGCGGCTCGGGCAAGAGCACGTTTCTGCGCTGCCTGAACCTGCTCGAAACGCCCGACGACGGATCGGTCGCGCTGGGCGGCGAAGAGTTGAAAATGAAGCGTCGCGGCGACGGCAAGCTGCAACCGAGCGACCGCCGCCAGGTGGACCGCGTGCGGTCGCAACTCGGCATGGTGTTTCAGAACTTCAACCTGTGGTCGCATATGACCGTGCTGGAGAATCTGATCGAAGGGCCGATGCGCGTGCAAAAGCGCAGCCGCGCGGAATCGGTCGAAGAGGCCGAAGCGTTGCTCGCAAAAGTCGGCCTCGCGGAAAAACGCGGCCACTATCCGGCGCATCTGTCGGGCGGTCAGCAGCAGCGTGTGGCGATTGCGCGCGCGTTGGCCATGCATCCGAAAGTGATGCTGTTCGACGAACCGACTTCGGCGCTCGATCCGGAACTGGTGGGCGAAGTGTTGCGCGTGATGCGTTCGCTCGCGGAAGAAGGCCGCACCATGCTGGTCGTCACGCACGAAATGGGTTTCGCGCGCCACGTATCGAATCGCGTGATGTTCCTGCATCAAGGCCAGGTGGAAGCCGACGGCACGCCTGACGAAGTGTTCGTCGAGTGCAAGTCGGATCGCTTCCGGCAATTCGTGTCGAGCCATCAGGACCGCACTACCAATTGAGCCGCATTGACGGGCGGCGTCGCCCGGTTGCGTGAGCATGCTGTATTCGCCCGGCCGCGTCGCCGGGCTCACCACTGAGCAGAGCACTACCATGGCCGTGATCCGTTCCGATCGTCCTCTCGACTGGGCTCAGGTGGCGGCTGTCGCCGCCGGCGAACCGCTCGAACTTGCCACCGGCGCCCGCGCGCGCATCGCCGCGGCGCGCGTGCTCGTCGAGCAGATCGTCGCGCGCGGCATTCGCGCGTATGGCGTGAACACGGGTGTGGGCGCGTTGTGCGACGTGATCGTCTCGCCGGCCGAACAGCGCAGCCTGTCGCGCAACATTCTGATGAGCCACGCGGTCGGCGTCGGCGCGCCGCTCGGTGTCGCCGAGACACGCGCGATCATGGCCGCGGCCGTCAACAACTTCGCGCATGGGCACTCCGGCATTCGCCTCGAAGTGGCGGATCAACTGGTGGCCCTGCTCAATGCCGATTGTTTGCCGGAAGTGCCGGCGTTCGGCTCGGTCGGTTATCTGAGTCATATGGCGCATATCGCGCTCGTTTGCATTGGTGAAGGACACGTGCGCTATCGCGGCGAACGGCTCACGGGACGCGACGCGTTGCAGCGGCTCGGGCTCGAACCGCTGGTGCTCGAAGCGAAAGAAGGCTTGAGTCTCGTCAACGGCACGCCGTGCGTCGCGGGTCTGGCCGCGTTGGCGCTGGCGCGCGCGGCGCGTCTGCTCGACTGGACCGATCTGGTCGCCGCGATGAGCTTCGAGAATCTGCGCGGCCAACTCGCCGCGTTCGATGAAGATTCGCTCGCCTTGCGCATTTCGCCGGGTTTGAACCAGGTCGGCGAACGGATGCGCATCGCGCTCGCCGACAGCGGCATTCTGGCGGCGGTGGTCGGCCAGCGCACCCAGGACCCGTTGAGCATGCGGACCATTCCGCACGTGCACGGCGCCGCGCGCGACGTGCTCGCCGCGACCGCCGACGTGGTCAATCGCGAGCTCGCTTCGATTACCGATAACCCGATCGTCGCCGGGACACCGGACGCGCCGCGCGTCTATTCGCAGGCGCATGCGGTGGGTGCGTCGATCGCGCTGGCCATGGACAGCCTCGCCACCGCGATCGCGCAAGTCGCGGCCATGGCCGAGCGGCGCCTCGACCGCCTCGTCAATCCGCTGGTGAGCGGCTTGCCGGCGTTTCTCGCGCAGCCGGGCGGCTCGTGTTCCGGCTTCATGATCGCGCAGTACACGGCGGCTTCGCTGGTCGCGCAGAACCGGCGTCTGGCATTGCCGGCGAGTCTCGACGGCGGCATCACCTCGGGCTTGCAGGAAGATCACCTGTGCCACGCCACGCCGGCCGCGCTGAAGGCGCTGGAAATCGTCGACAACGCCGGGCGCATCGTCGCGATCGAATTGCTGGCGGCCGCGCAAGCGTACGACCTGCAAAGCATCGACGCGCCGCGCGCGCCGCACACCGAGGCGCTATGGCAACGCGTGCGGCGCGTCGTGCCGACCTATCGCGACGACCGGCCGCTCGCGCACGACATGAGCGTTGCGTTTCGCCTGATCGCCGATCAGACGCCGCCACCGCTGCCGAACCCGGGTAACATTGGGCCTCGGCCGGTCACGTCGGCGGAGGGCGCGAATCTGGTTGCGCCTGCAACCGTCACGAGTCTGGCGGCGGCGGGCAAGGTGCGCGCCGCCGCGAACGTTGCGAACGTCCCGCTCATGTCGCTCGACAACGGGCACGGCGGGGCGCGTACGGCTTGATCAACCCGCGTACCACCCACGAGGTCGCAGTGAACACAACGATAAACGCGCAACCCGCAGAGACGCAGGAACGCTGTCAGGAGACGCCGGCGAAGGCCATGCCCGCGTATGAACAGATCAAGCGCTACGTGATCCGGCGCATTAGCGAAGGCGACTGGAAACCGGGCGGCCTGATTCCGTCCGAAACCGAACTCGTCAAGGAATTCGGCGTGGCGCGCATGACGGTCTCGCGCGCGCTGCGCGAACTGACCACCGAACGCGTGCTGACGCGCGTGCAAGGTTCCGGCACTTTCGTCGCGCCGCAGCGCTACGAGTCGACCGTGCTGGAGATCCGCAATATCGCCGACGAAATCGCCGCACGCGGGCATCGTCATTCGGCGCGCGTGCTGACGCTCGAACCGAGCGACGACCCGGAGGCGCTCGAAGCGCTCGGCCTCGCCGGCGGCCCCGCATTTCATTCGTGCATCGTGCACAGCGAAGAGGGCGAACCGATCCAGTACGAGGACCGCTACGTCAACCCGAAGGTGTTCCCCGAGTACCTGCAACAGGACTTCACGGTCGAGACGCCGAATCACTACATGGTGCGGCTCGCGCCGATCCAGCGCGCGGAATTCCGCATCTATGCGCAGAAGCCCGACGCGTACGTGCGCCGTCATCTGATGATGGATATCGGCGAGCCGTGTTTGCAGCTATGGCGACGGACGTGGGTGGGTGACCATGTCGCGACGTCGGTGCAGTTGTGGCACCCGGCGTCGCGTTTTCATCTGGCGGGGAACGTGTAGCGCGCTTGGGGCGCTTTGAGTGCTTTCAGCGCCTAGGCGTCTTGCGCCTTGCGCGTTGTGTCTGGTATCAGCCTTGGCGCTGCGACAGGTCCGGCGAAAACCGGCAACCCAGCCGGTAGCGCGAACCCGGATGCACGAAGCGCGCGAAGGTCACCGCCACGCCGCTCGTCCACGTTCGGCGCATTAGCGTAAGACAGGGCTCTTCGGCGCGCATTTCGAGCAGTTCGGCTTCGGCACGCGTCGGCAGACCCGCGTCGACAACGTGCTCGACGTCGTGCGCCGGCACCACGGCATACAGATACTCGGACGGCCTGACCGTGGCGAAATCCTGCTGCAAGAATTCGGGCGCGGTCGCGGGATTCACGTAGCGGTCTTCCAGTTGCACCGGCAAGCCGTTCTCGCGGTGCACGCAGATCACATGAAACACCGACGCGCCAGGCGCGAGCCCCAGCGCGTTCGACACCATCACCGACGCCGTTTCGCGTTGCGACAGCACCGTGTCGTAGCGGTATTCGTGACCCCGTGAACGGATTTCGTCGCCGATATGGGCGATCATCAGCAGCGTGGATTGCGGCTTGGTTTGCGCGACGAATGTGCCGACGCCGGATACGCGCGTCACGAGCCCTTCGTCGGCGAGTTCGCGCAGCGCGCGATTCACCGTCATGCGCGACACGCTGAGCGTCGCGACCAGATCCAGTTCGGAGGGCAGCCGGTCGCCCGCCTGGCGCTCACCCGATTCGATGATGCGGCGAATGTGATGCTTGACCTGTTCGTAGCGCGCGGCCGGCGCCGTGGCGGCGCGCGTGTTCATGGCGTCGGCGCGTCGTCGGGACCGCGCGCCCAGAACGCGTTGCGGTCGAAGTAGTTTTGCAGGAACTGCCGCAAGCGCGGCTGGCCCGCGTCGTGAAAGACTTCGCGTGGCGCGCCCTGCACGGCGATGCGGCCTTGGTCGATGAACATGACCTTGTCGGCGACCTGGGCGGCAAAACCCATTTCGTGCGTGACCACGGCCATCGTCATACCGTCGCGCGCGAGCTGCTTCATCACCTGCAGCACTTCGCCCACCAGCTCCGGATCGAGCGCCGAGGTCGGCTCGTCGAACAACATGATGTGCGGCTCCATGGCCAGCGCGCGCGCAATCGCCACGCGTTGCTGCTGACCGCCCGAGAGTTTCGCCGGGTAGGCGTCGCCCTTATGCGCGAGGCCGACGGTGTCGAGCATCGCATTGGCGCGGCGGCGTGCTTCGTCGCGCGATAGATGCCGAACGCGCAGCAGCGCTTCCATCACGTTGCCGAGCGCCGTCATGTGCGGCCACAGATTGAACTGCTGAAACACCATGCCGACGTTGCGCCGCACGCGATTGATCTCGCCTTGCGAGGCTCGCACGCGTTTGCCGTTGCGCTCGCTATAGCCGAGCAATTCGCCTTCTATCCGTACGTCGCCCTGATCGTAAGTCTCGAGTGCGGCGAGGCAGCGCAGCAGCGTGCTCTTGCCCGAACCCGAAGGCCCGATGATGCACACCACCTCGGAGCGCGCGATCTCGAGATCGACGCCGCGCAGCACCTCGACTTCACCGAAGCGTTTGCGCAGGTCGCGCACTTCGATCAGCGGCGCGGCTGCGCTTGTTGCCGTGGTGACGGTGGACGCGGAGGAGGGCATGTCGGCGATAGCGTTCATCAGGGAGTCCGGAATGCGTTCATGCCATGAATCGTGCGACGCGGGTCTCGGCCCACATGCCCGCGCGCGAGGTCAGCTCGACCAGCGCGAGATAACACACGCACAGCGCCAGCAAGGTTTCGACGAAAGCGAAAGTAGCCGAGCCGATGCCGGTCAGCACGAAGGTGAGTTCGGGCACGGTGACGATGGACAGCACCGCCGTCTCCTTGCTCAGCACGATGATCAGGTTGGTCAGCGCGGGCACGATCAGCACCAGCATTTGCGGCGCCTGAATGCGCAGCACCGCTTGCCAGCGCGTGAGCCCGAGACACGACGCCGCTTCGAGATGGCCGGGCGGCACCGACTGAAATCCGGAGCGGAACGCCTCGGCGAAATACGCGCTGCCGTAGAGACCGAGACCCAGTACGCCGGCGGTCATCGGTTCGAGCGTGAGGCCGAACGACGGGCCGCCGTAGTAGAGCAGAAACAGTTGCACGAGAAACGGCGTGCCGCGAAACAGTTCGATATAGAAGCGCAATACGCCGCGCACCCAGCGTCCGCAAAAGAGTTGCAGCACGGCGATCAGAAAGCCGATCAGCAGGCCGAGCACGACGCCCGCGATCCACGTGCCGAGCGTCGTCGCGAAACCCGCGGCGATCGGCTGAAGGTTGTGCGTGATGACGGTCGGATCGAACTGTTGCATGACGTGGGTCCGGAGTCGGTCAGGCGTGTTGCAGCCGGTATTCGGCGGCATGCGCGACGAGCGCGAGCGTGCCGCAGATCGCGAAGTAGATCAGCCCGGCGGCCAGATACGCTTCGAGCGGCCGGTACGTGCTGGCGGCAATGTTCTGCGCGGTGCGCGTCAACTCAGCCACACCCACCACCGAGATCAGCGACGAAGCCTTGATCAGCAGCACCATTTCGTTGACGAGCGAAGGCAGCGTCAAACGAATGGCTTGCGGCACGAGAATGCGCCGCAGCATGTCGAACGGCGAAAGGCCGAGCATGCGCGCGGCTTCGAGATGACCGGGCGGAATACTGAGGAAACCGCCGCGCAGGATTTCGGCGATATACGACGCGGAGCACAGCGACACGGCGCTGATCGCGGCGACGATCGGCGACACGTTGATGCCCGCGAACGGCAGCAGGTAGTACACCAGCAGCAGTTGCACCAGCATCGGCACGCCGCGAAAGAAGAACACGTAGGCGCCGCCGAACAGGCGGGCGGCGCGCTTCGGCGAGAGTCGCGCGGCGCATACGCCGATCGCGACGAAGAAGCCGATCAGGAGCCCCGTCAGCGAAATGCCGATGGTGGCGAGCGCCGCGTGCAACAGCAGCGGCAAGCCCTGAACGAAGACGGTCGTGCTGAACATAAGCGTCGCACTCTCACGCGATCAATAGTTCGGCATCGGCATCGTGGTCGGCGCATCCATCGCCACGCCGAACCATTTCTTCTGCAACGCCGCGAGGCGGCCGTCGTTGTGCATTTTCACGAGCGCGGCGTTGAACGCGTCGGCGAGCGGCTTGCTGTCCGCGTCTTTACGCAGGCAGTAGGCAAAGTACACCTTTGCACCGAACGGCGGCTGCACCACGGCGAACGTCTCCGGGCGCTGCTTGGCCACATACGCAATGTTGGTCATGGAGTTCGCGACCGCTGCGATCCGGCCGGCGGCGAGGTCGGCGTAAGCCTGATTGTTGTCGACGTATTCGCGGATTTCAGGCGGTTTCGGCAGCGTCGCGACGTAGGTCTTCAACTGGTCGAGCTGCGCCGAGCCCTTGCCCGCGCCGACCGTCTTGCCGGCGATATCCGACGATTGTTTGAGCGCGGTGTCGTTCGCGCGTTTGAGCAGCGCGTCGGTGGCGTCGGCGATGGGCAGCGTGTACGTATAGCGTTCCATGCGCGCCTTGGTGACCGTCAGCGGGCCGCCCACCATGTCGAATTTTCCCGCTTCCAGACCCGGCAGCACGCTCGGCCACGGCAGGTCGATAAAGCGCACCTTCACGCCCATTTCCTTGCCGACCTCGGCGAACAGATCTTTATTGAAGCCGGATTGCTGACCGTTTTCGAGGAAGTCGAACGGCGCGAACTGCATCTCGGTGCCGACCACCAGTTCGCCGGCTTTCTTCACTTTGGCGAGTTGATCTTCCGCGTGCGCGGTGACGCTTGCCGCGCACAACGCCAACATCAACAGACGACACTTCCAGCCTGCAAGGATACTCATGGGATTCTCCGGTGGGCAAAGCGGTGTCGCGCGAAATCGGTGAGCGATGAGCGGTCAGCGTTCAAGCCCGGCGCGAGTCATGCGAGGCAGTATATACCGCGTTTTTCCCGCGAAAAAAATAAACCGGCGACTAGAGAAAAGCCCTAACCCAGCGCATTGCAACGCAACTTGCGGGGGTGCTTTTGGCGGTATATACAACTGCACATGCACGAAGCGCGCGGCGCTTTTTCGTCGGTATTTTCGTCAGTAGATTGCAACGGCCTTTCAGGGAGCCACGCGATGCCTGTGACCCGCATTCCGATCATCGATCTTGCCGGCGTTCGCGCGGGCGACCCGCAGGCCTTGCAGCGCGTGGCGGGTGAAATTCACGAGGCGTGTACGACGATCGGCTTCTTTTACATCGTCAATCACGGCGTGCCGCAAACGTCGATCGATGCCGCGGAACAGGCGGCGCGCGAATTCTTCGCGTTCCCCGTGGAGACCAAACGGCGCGCGGCGGTCAATCATCGGCATCGCGGGTTCAATGCGTTGGGCGATGCGACCATGTACCAGGCCAAACGTCCCGATTACAAGGAGTTTTTCAGCATCGGTCTCGAACTGCCGGAGGACGATCCCGACGTGCTCGCCGGTCAGGCGCTGCGTGGCCCGAATAACTGGCCGGACTTCATGCCTGAACTGCGTCCCGCGTTGTACGGCTACTACGAGTCGGTTGCGGCCTGCGGCGCCGATCTGCTGCGCGCGGTCGCGGTGAGCCTCGGCGTCGACGAGCATTTCTTCGCGCCGCGTTATACCAAGCGGATGCAGCGCACGCAGATGGTCTACTATCCGCCGCAACCGCCCCAGTCGGACGCGGATCAGTTCGGCGTCGCGCCGCATACCGACTACGGCTGTATCACGTTGCTGTGGCAGGATCAGGTGGGCGGCCTGCAGGTGCGCGAAATCGCCAACGATACGTGGGTCGACGCGCCGCCGGTGGAGGGGAGCTTCGTGGTGAACGTGGGCGATCTGCTGGCGCGCTGGACCAACGACCGCTTTCGCTCCACCTTGCACCGCGTGATCAATGCGTCGGGTCGCGAGCGCTATTCGATCGCAACGTTCTATGATCCGACTTACGGCGCGAGCGTCGATCCGCGCGAACTCGGCGCTAACGAAGCCGAGATCGGCTATCAGCCGGTCGCCGCGGGCGACTATATTCTCGGGCGCATTAACGATTCGATGGGCTATCGAAAGAAACGCGCGGAAGAAGCGCAAAGCTGAAGGCGCGCAAGGAACTCCTGCATGACAGATAACGGAAAGACAAACGACTCGGCGCCGCTGGCGTCGACACTCGACGCACTGCGCGCCGCGCTAGGCGACGACGCGGTCCGCGTGGGCGAGCAGATCGGCGATCGCGCATTGACCGACTGGACGCGTCACGACCCAACGCGCCCGGCAGCGTTGCTGCTGCCGCGTACTACCGAAGACGTATCGCGCGCGCTGGCCATTTGCCACGCGGCGCATCAGCCGGTGGTGCCGCAGGGTGGCATGACGGGCCTCGCGGGCGGGGCGATTGCGCGGGCCACGGATATCGCGTTGTCGCTGGAACGATTGAACGGTGTCGAGGAAATCGACGCCGCGTCGGCCACGCTGACCGTGCGCGCCGGCACCACGTTGCAAACGGCCCAGGAAGCCGCGGCGGAAGCCGGCTTCGAACTCGCGCTCGATCTCGGCGCGCGCGGCTCGTGCCAGATCGGCGGCAATCTCGCGACGAATGCGGGCGGCAATCGCGTGATCCAGTCGGGCACCGCACGCGATCAGGTGCTGGGGCTCGAGGTCGTGCTCGCCAATGGCGATGTGCTGACGTCGCTCGGCAAGATGGTGAAGAACAACACCGGCTATGACCTGAAGCACTGGTTTATCGGCTCGGAAGGCACGCTCGGTGTGATCACGCGCGCGGTGTTGCGGCTGCATCCGCCGCGCGCCGCGCGTCATACGGCGCTGGTCGCGCTCGACGATTACGACGCGGCGGTGAGCCTGCTGCGCCGTCTATCGACGCGTTTCGGCAACGACATCGGCGCGTTCGAAATCATGTGGCCGGATTTCTACGACTTCGGCGTGAAGCTGACGGGTACACGTTCGCCGTTCGCCGAGTCTCATCCGCTGTATGCGTTGATCGAGCATGCGAGTTTCGATGCCGGCGACGACGGCGAGCGTTTCGCCGCCGTGCTGACCGAAGCGCTCGATGAAGGCGCAATTCGCGATGCGGTGATCGCGCAATCGGTGGCCGACGTGCGCGCGTTATGGGCGATCCGCGAATGCACGGCGGAGTTTCCGGTGCGGCTCGACGCGATCAATTTCGATGTGAGTCTGCCGATCGGCGGCATCGGCGCGTTCGTCGACCGGTGCCGCGCCGCGCTCGATCAGCGCTGGCCCGGCAATGAATCGTATTTCTTCGGGCATATCGGCGATTCGAATCTGCATGTGACCGTCGACGGTCATTCGATTCCCGGCGTCACGCATCATGCGGTGTACGCGTTCGTCTACGAGATGCTCGGGCCGTTGCACGGCTCGGTGTCGGCGGAACACGGAATCGGTTTGCTCAAGCGCGAGTTCTTGCCGATCTCGCGCTCGCCGGCGGAGCTGGCGGCCATGGCCGCGATCAAACATGCGCTGGACCCGCACGGGATTCTGAATCCGGGCAAGCTGTTTTGATGGGATAAGTTGCGGGTTGAGTGGGTGAGGGCGCAATGAGCGCCCCCGGCCCACCGTGGCGGCAGGAATGACCTCAGTGCGCGGGCACCGAATCCATGCCGGTCGACCGGACCGCCGCCTGCGCGTCCGGCGACGCCAGATACTCGAGCAGCGCTTTCGCTTCCTGCGGATGCGGCGCGCCGACAGGAATACCCGCGGCATAGCGCGTGACGGATTGCACCGATTCCGGAATCTTGCCGACGAACGTGGCGCCCGCCACCGGCAGCAACTCGCTGACCTGCTGAAAGCCGACTTCATAGTCGCCATTGGCGACGACCGACGCGACCGGGATCTTCGGAATCATCTTCGCTTTGGCCTTCACCTGGTCCTCGATGCCCAGCCGCTTGAAGAGTTCGCGCTCGATATAGACGCCGCTCGCGCTATCCGAATAGGCAATCGACTTTGCGTGCAGCAAGGTGTTTTTCAGCGCGTCGATCGAACCGATATCCGGCTTGGGCGCACCGTCGCGCACGGCCATGCCGATCCGCGAATCCGCCAGTTCGACACGCGAGCCGGGTATCACCTTGCCTTGCTTGATCAGATCGTCGAGCGCGTAGCCGACCATGATGACCACGTCGGCGGGTTCGCCGCGTGCGAGGCGGTTGGGAATGGCTTCCGGCGATTGACCCATCGACGGTCCGAGGATCGTGTCGAGCGTATTGCCGGTCGATGCGGTGAACTTTGGACCGAGCAGCTTGTAGGCGGCGGTGAAGCCGCCGGAACTCATGACCTTGAGTTCGGCCGCCTGGACGTTGGCGGCGGCCACGGTGCTGCCCAGCAGCCCGGCGGTGAACATGGCGAGAAAGAAGGATCTCATCGGCATCGGCATTGAAATGACAGTGTGCAGTGTTGGGAGGATGACGGGGTGAAGCGTGTCATCGCCCCGTCATCCGTACCATACCTGAACGAGCCCCTGTCGTGCCGCGCTCGCTCGCCGTCAATGCGCGTCGAGATACTTCGCGATCACCGGGTACACATCCACCACGGCATCCTTGCCGAAAATGCAGTCGATATGTCCATAGTCGGGAATCAGATGCCGTTCGTAAGGCTGCTCGGGAAAGGCGCGCGTCAGCATGTCGAACGTGAGCTGCGTACTTTCGGGCAGATAGGTTTCGTTTCGCTCGCCGTGAATGAAACCGAGCGGCAGACGCATTCCCTCCAGTCCCTTCGAGCCGTCCGTTCCGCCCAGATAAACATCGCGGCCTTCGGCATCGACAACCTGGCCGGCCCGCACCATCGCGGCGAGATGTTTGAATACCTCCATGTCGTGAATGCCGAACAGTTCCTGCAGGTTCTGATGCAGCGTCTCGTTCAGTTTCGCGTGTTCGTAGAGCAGGCCGTAGAGAAACGTCGCGCGATGGCAGATCGGGTTGCCGCAGCCTTCGTCGTGATCGAGCGGGTAGAACTTGAGCGCTTCGTCGAACAGGTTCTTCGGCCACGAACGGTGCTGCGTGTACGCGGTCAGATCGCGCACGCCGAGATGCTGCATGATGCCGGGAATATGCAGACCGGCCTTGATCTTCTGCAGCGTACCCGGCACCGGATGCGCCGACACCTGGGAAATCACCGCCGAGCGCACGCCTTCCAGGCCATATAGCAGCGACATGCTCAACGCCAGCCCGCCCATGCAGTGGCCGAGTACCTGAATCTGCGGCACGCCGCTCACTTCGCGTATTTTGGCGACGGCGGCCGGAATGTCTTCGCGCGCGACCTTGTCGACATTGGTCGGCACCAGCACGCTGGGTAACTCGATACTGACGCGCAGATCGACGAGCCACACGTCATAGCCGCAAGCGCACAGATACTCGACGAGGTTGGTCGCGATCAGGTCGGTGGAAAAGATCCGGCTGGAAACGCCCGAGCCGTGAATCAGCAGCAACGGGCGCGAGGTTTTATTCGCCGGATCGAAGTACCGGGTCAGCCGCAAGGTCGTGCCGTCGGGCGTATCGAAGTACATGATCTGCGGCGCGGGCGCGCGCAATGCCCGCTTCAGACGCGGCGCGGCCTTTGTGTCGAAGAATTCCAGTGGCGCGGCCACGCCGCCGTATTCGGTGAACAGCACGCCCGCAAAAAACTTGCCGAACTTCAGCGTCCATTCGAGGCGCGTTTCCAGGTCGGGCGTGTTGGTGACTTCAAGTGTGCGTTGCTGCTTGAGGAAGTTCTCAGGCGTGATGATCAGCGTTGCTTTGCCGAGCACGGGTCCGGTGGTTTGCGCGCCCGCGCGAATCTCGGCGTACAGCGTGTTGGTCTGCGCCCAGAGATTGATCGGCGAGGTGCGCGTGATGATTTTTTGCCCCGTCAGGCAGTACGTATTGCCTTCGGTGGAGGCAAGCGTCATCCGGTAGTTCATGTTGCGCTCGTCCACATCGGACTCGCTGACCACGAACAGATTGAACGTGCCGTCGACGATCGTCAGCGGTTGCGCGGAAAGCGCGGGACAGGTCAGCGTGCCGGCGGTGTGAGCTAGGTGTTGCGGGTTGCTGAGCATGTCGGCGAGATCGTCGGATTCGACGGTCAGCGTGAATTCGATCGGACTCGTAGCGGCTTGTCCCGCGACCGGGACTGCCGGCGTGTACGTGCCGATCATCGTCTCCGTGAAGCGCAAGCCGATCTTTGGCGCGGGCGGCGTGGCGGCCGTGCCCTTGGCCGTGTAGTCGATCTGCCGGTCGCGCGACGCGGCGAGCAACGCGCAGTTACGCTCGGCCAGCGCGGAAATGGTCAGCAGCGGATTGACGCCGAGCGAGATCGGCATGACGGCGCCGTCCATCACATAGAGGCCTTCGTGCACCGCCGTGCCCGCCGCGCCATTGAAAACGCGGCCCAGGTGATCGACCACGCCGTGCTCCGCATCTTCGCCCATGCCGCAGCCGCCAAGCGGATGCACGGTGACGGTGCGATTGCCGGCAATGTCGGTGGAAATCGGATTGCGCAGATATTTGCCGCCGAGCGGCACCGTTGCCTGTTCGAGGGTTTGCTCGACCGTTGCAAAGATCGGCTGCTTGCCGGCGTTTTTCCATACGATGCGCGGCTGGCCCTTGTCGTCGACGTGAATCTGACCGCTCTCGTCGTCGTGCGCCATCACGAGATAGCTTTGCGTGTGGTTCAGCGCGCCACGATACGGACCGCGCAGAAAGCTTTCGAGCACGCGGGCGTCGTACGCGAGTTGTCGCTCGGCGCTCGGCGCGCCGCCAACATCCACGCCTTCGAGCGGCGCGGCGGCGCCGAGCAGGCCGACGAGCGCCGCGCCGACCGGGCCGGCGAGCGAGCCTTCTTCGATCACGAAACCGTCTCTCACATTCGCGGTATCGCGATGATCGATCAGGCCGGTAATGGTCGGCCCGACCGGCGGAATTTGCCCCGGCGTGTGCGTGCCCCAGCCAACGCCGTTGATGATGTCGTCGGTGTTGTACGCGAAGGAGAGCACGTCGCCGTTGCCGGTGAAATGTTCGCCGAGCAGGGCCGACACGCTCAGGCCCGCTTCACGCGAGCGCAACAGCAGCGCGGTCGAACCGATCGTGCCGGCCGACACGATGACGAGATCGGCGCTGACGAACAGATCGGGCGCGCCGTAACTTTCGCGGCCGAGACTCACCAGCTGATAGCGCACCGTCCATTGCTGCGTGGCCGCGTCGCGCAACACCGAATGCACGGCGGCGCCCGTGAAAATCTGCGCGCCGTGCGCAACGGCATCGGGCAGATAGTTCATATGCGTCGAATTTTTCGCGTCGTAATTGCAGCCCGAATTGCAATCGCCGCAGCCCACGCAGGCCTTCTGTTCAACGCCCGCGGCGTTCACGCGATCCTCGAACGTGACGGTGATCGGCGGGCGGCTGAAGCGGTCCGCCATGCCGAGCGCCTGGGCCGATTTTTCGAGCGCCTGCAGTTTCGGCAACGCCGGATAACTGCCGGGCACCGGCGACGGTTGCAGCATCGCGCGCGCGAGCGCATAGCCGTGCTCGCGGCCCGCCGCATCGTCGCGCAGCGCCTTCGGCCAGCGCGGATCGTCCCACAGGCGCGGATCGGCTTCGAGCGCGACATTCGCGTTGATCAGCGAGGTGCCGCCCAGACCGCAGCCGACCACCGCGTTGACATCGTCGTTCACGTGCACTTCAAGCAGCGCGAGCGGCGAGCCGACGTGCGCGAGGGCCGTGTTGTACTGCACCTCTTCGGCGCCCTGAAACGGTGTGCGAGGGTACTCGCCCGCCATGAATTCGCGCCCGCGTTCCAGCACGCAGACGCTGAGTCCGGCGCGTGCCATGCGGCTCGCGGCGATCGCGCCGCCGTAGCCCGAACCCACTACCACTACGTCGTAATGCGCTTTCATCGCCGTTACGGCGCTCGATAAGCGATTCATCAAGACCACCTCGTCAGGAACGGAATGCGGGGAAGGGCGGGCAGCGTGCGCAATTAGGCGGCTGCTTCATTCATTTCGCTGTCGCTCGATTCGGCTGCCAGCAGGTTCAGTGCAAGCAGAATCGCCGAGCGGTTCTCGATCTCGATCTCGATGCCGAGTTGCTCCGTCAACCAGCGGCCGATCTTGGTATTGGAAAATTCGTCGGCGCCGGCCGTCTTTTTCATGGTGACGCCGAGTTTGACGGCGCGATAGTGATAAGAGGGCACCCGATGCTGAGCCGCAACCGCCGACAGACCGCCTTTCCCTTCCGAGCACCAGCCGAGACTGCCGGCCAGCACGATCCGCTCGGGCTCGTCGAGCCCCTCGATGAACGCACGCGCGGCGCTGCGCACACGTTGCTCGTCGAGGCCGTACTGCAGCAGCACGCTAGCCACCGGATCTTCCAGCGCCTGCGCGTGCAGATCGATTTCGTGCGCCATGCCTTCGTTTTCCATCGACACGTTGCGCTGATGCCCCGCGCTGCGCAGGCAATCGATCAGATAACGGCGGAAATACGCGCACAATGCGTAACCGTTGGACGGCGCGCTCTCGGCGCACGCGTTGGTTTCCGTGTGGCCTGGCGCGAGCCGCAGCACCTTGGCGTAAATGAACTGGGCGACCAGTTCTTCCTTATCGTCGCCGAGCGCCTGCAACTCCAGCGGATGATAGGTCCGCAAAGCCCGCTTGACCAGTTCGACCATCGACACCATCTCGTCGGCGGACAACTGGGTGCGCCGGCGCCACAGATCGGGCAGGACCGCGTCGTCGAGTGTGCGGACGAACGCGTGGCTCGGAACTACGCCCATAACAACCTCCATAGGGGGTAAGGCAAGGAGCGCGGTGAGCCCTGACAACAGGCGGAGAAGCGAAAACCGGGAAGGTGAAGCCGCGCTGGAATGTGAAGCCAGTATGGTTTCCGGCGACGGCTTCGCCTATATGGATTAAGTGGTAGCTGATGGGTAAACTGCCGGGTAAACCATCTGGCATAAAAACGCGATTCGGCATGACACGCTTGTCATTCATCTGAAGAAACGGAGACCGCACGATGCGGGCCGACCCTATCCAGCGTGCGATCGACGAAGACCTTGTGCGCGTGCTTTACGCGCAGGATCCGATCGCCTTTTTTTCGCACTGGTTTTCGATCGCGGTGCTGGTGGCGATCTACTGGCCGGCGATTCCGTCGCCGCCGCTGTTCGTCGCGTGTTTCGGGTTCTATGCGGCGGCCAATTGCGGCAGCCTCGCGTTATGGATCTGCAATCGCCGCTATCCGCATCTTGCGTCGCCGCGTGGCTGGATCGTGCTGCATGCGGTGCGCGGCATGTTGCTGTACAGCGCGCCGGGTTTCGCGATCTGGTTCGCGTTTCATAGCCCGCAGATGGATTTGCCGCTGCTGCATACGGTAATGCTCGTGACGCTGGCGGCCGGCGTGTTCATGTCGAACGGCTTCGACCTGCTGAACTTTTCCACCGCGATTCCGTTCCTGCTGTTTCCGTCGATCGTGCTGCATTTCGGTACGCATACGTTCGACCGCACGATTCTCGCGATCGTCCTCGCGTTCTTCTTTTGCGCGATCAACGTCTACGCGATGAGTTACCGCAAGCTGTTTCGCCAGGTCGTGCAGGCACGGGTCGATCAGCAATATCTGGCGGAGTCGCTCGCCGCGCAGAAGCATGTCGCCGAAGAGGCGAGTCTCGCGAAAACGCGCTTTTTCGCGGCTGCCAGCCACGATTTGCGGCAGCCTCTGCATGCGATCGGCTTGCTCGCGGCGTCGCTCAACGACACGGCGGCAACCCCCGCGCAGCACGCGAAGACCGCCGAACATATCGTCTACAACGTCGAGGCGTTGAATCAGCTGTTCAACCAGGTGCTCGATCTCGCGCGGCTCGAAAGCGGCGTGACACAGGTGATCCGGCTGCATTTCCGGCTGGCCGAACTGTTCGAGCGGGTCGGCAGCCAGTATCGTCCGCAGGCGGCGGCCAAAGGTCTCGCGCTGCGGATCGCGCCGACCACGATGATCGTGCACGACGATCCGGTGTTGCTGGAGCGCGTGCTGAGCAATCTGCTGTCCAACGCGGTGCGTTATACCGAGGACGGCGCGATCTGGTTGGGCTTTCGGCGCGCGGGACGCGAGTCGGGCGGCTTTGTCGAGGTGCGCGATTCGGGCATCGGCATTCCGGCGGAGGAGCACGAGCAGGTCTTCGAAGAGTTCTATCAGGTCGCCAATCCGCAGCGCGACGCGCGCCAGGGGCATGGGCTCGGCTTGCCGACGGTGAAGCGGCTGGTCGAAATGCTCGGCGGCGAACTGCGTTTGCGTTCGGCGCCGGGGCGCGGGTCCGTGTTTCGTTTTTCGGTGCAGGCGGGCGAGGCGGGCGGGATTGTCGCGAGCCTGAACGAAACGGTGGCGGGCGGTCCTTCGGCGCAGGGGCGGCGCGTGCTGTGCATCGACGACGATCCGTCGATCCTCGAAGGCCTCGCCAGTCTGCTCGCGCGCTGGGGTTGCGACGTGCGCGGCACTCGCGACGAGGTCGACGCGCTCGCGGTGCTCGAAACGGGTTTCGTGCCGGACGCGGTGCTGTGCGATTACCAGTTGGCGAATCACCGCACCGGCGCGCAGGCGCTGACTGCCGTGCGGCATGTGCTGGCGCGCGCGGGGCACGACAACATCGTGACTTTGCTGATCACGGGGGATATGGCGTCGGCGGAACTGGCGGCGTTGGCGCTGCAGGGGATTCCGGTGTTGCATAAGCCGGTGACCCCCGCGCGCTTGCGGCGCACGCTGGAAATGCTGTGGCAGCAGGCGGAACTGGATAAGGGGCGGGCGACGGCCGCGCGGGCGTTGCGCGCGGACGGCCTGGACGAGGTGGATGGACTGGCCGTTAAAGCAGAGAGCTGGAGCGCCAACGGCGCGATACGGTAGGCGGCGAACGGTCCGCCGGACGAAGCGAGGATCTGAAGGCCTGCAGATCGCTGCGACACGCTGCAAGTCAAACACTACATAGCAAACGGGCGGCGCAAGCGCCGCCCGTCATCAGTTCGTCACCGCCAGGCTCTGCTACAAAGTCTTCCCCGCTTCCAGCCAGCCGTTGATCACCGCGATCGCCGTCGACCGGTTATGCACGCCGAGCGCCCGGAAGATCACCGACAGATGCACCTTCACCGTGCCTTCGGCGACACCCAGATCGCGCGCGATCATCTTGTTGGTCCAGCCGCGATGCACGAGCCGCATGATGTCCTGCTGACGCGGCGACAGGTTCTCCAGCAAATGCTGCTGATGCGGTTGCAGCGACGGGATCTGCGTGATCGGTTCCGTGACGCCTGTGACGCCGGACGTTGGCGCGGCAGCCTGAGAGACTGACGACGCAGCGGCGCCTTGTAGCGCCATCTCGGCCGACGCATCGGCATGCACCGGGCTCGCCTTGGTCTCGCGCGAACCGAGCAGGCTCAGCGCTTCCATCGGCACATACGCGCCGCCCGACAGCACCAGTTCGATTGCCTTGAGCATCACGCTGGCAGGCTGCCGCTTCGGCACGAAACCGAGCGCGCCGGCAGCCAGCACCGCGCGCATTTCGTCGGGCGATTCTTCGGCGGACAGCACGACCACCGGCAACGCGGGGTTCGCCTTCAACAGCACCTCGAGCGACGACGCGCCGCTCATGCCGGGCATATGCAGATCGACGATCGCGAGATCGTGATCGGCGTCGGGACGCGCGGCGGTGGCGAGGGTTTCCCAGCTATCGGCTTCGTCGAACTGGGCGTCGGGGTCGAGCCCCCGCAGCATGCCTTTGACGCCTTGCCTGATCAGTTCATGGTCGTCGGCCACAAGAAACTTCATGATGTCTCCGCGAGTCGGGCCTGCGCGTGATGGACTACCGCCGTGGTCGGGTTTCGTTTTACTTCTATTGTCGTGAATCGCATCATTGCCGGCTATCTCGCGATCATAAGCCCGCCGGCGGCGCGCGGCGTGTTCCGCTGTGCCGCGCCGCCAACTTTCTATTTGTAGGATCGCCGGGTGCGCCCATGCACCGCGTTTTGTATGAGGCTGGTCTCCCGCGCATCGGTTCCGGCTTGCTAGGTAGACGAGCAGGTCACGCCAATTTTTAAGCAAAGCAGGCAGGATGCCGAAGGTTATGCGCATCGGCTTAACCTGCGCGAATAGGGCTTCTATTTGACGGCGAACAGCGTCGCATTCATCAGAAGCTTGAACGCGAAACCGAGCGACATCGCCGAGCCCACGCCGAAGCACCACAGCGCGACGAACCACAGCCAGCCGGGCAGTGTGCGCGCCGCCGGCCGCCGGCTTGCGGCAATGCCGCTGTCGTCGTTGCCGGCATTGCCAATGCTGCCGGCCTGTAGCCGCTTAGTGATAGTGATGTTGGTCGCCATGACTCACCTTGCCGCGAAATACCCAGTAACCCAGCGTCGTATAGCCGAGGATGATCGGCAGAATCACCGCCGCGCCGACCAGCGTGAACATCTGGCTCGAACGCGGGGCGGCCGCTTCCCACAACGTCATGCTCGACGGAATCGCATACGGCCACAGGCTCACCAGCAGCCCCACGTAGCCGAGCAGCACCAGCAGCAGCGCCAGCGCGAACGGCGTGTTGTGATGCCGGTCGCGCACCGCGCGATACATGAAGAACGCGCACACCGCCACGAGGAACGGCACTGGCAGCAGACGGTAGAACAGGTTGTCGTGGAACCAGCGCTGCGCGATGGTCGGGTCCTGCAGCGGCGTCCACAGACTGACCATCGCGATGAAGCCGAGCAGCACCAGCGTCAGCGGCCACACCACGCGATGCAGACGGCGTTGCAGATCGCCTTCGGTCTTCGCCACCAGCCAGCAGCAGCCGAGCAGCGCATAGGTGACCACCAGTCCGAGACCCGTCAGCAGGCTGAACGGCGTGAGCCAGCCGAAGGCGTCGCCGGCATAGGCGCCGTCGATCACCGGAATGCCTTGCAGGAACGCGCCCAGCGCGATGCCCTGGAAGAACGTCGCGCCCGCCGAACCGCCGATGAACGCGAGATCCCACAGGTGCTTGGTGCGATTCGCCTTGGCGCGGATCTCGAACGACACGCCGCGGAAGATCAGACACACCAGCATGAAGATCAGCGGCAGGTAGAGCGCGGACAGCACGGTCGAATACACCGCCGGAAACACCGCGAACAAACCGGCGCCGCCGAGCACCAGCCAGGTTTCATTGCCGTCCCACACCGGCGCGACGGTGTTCATCATCAGGTCGCGCTCTTTCTCGTCGGGGAAGAACGGGAAGACGATGCCAATCCCCAGATCGAAGCCGTCCAGCACCACATACATGAACAGGCCCAGCGCGATGATCGCGGCCCACACTACGGTTACGTCCATTGTCTTTCTCGCTTTTGGTGTCGCAAGTGATGCGTGAAGGTCGGGCTCAGGCGGCGTCGATCATCTGATCGACGGCGGAGAGCGGGCGGCGCGCGGTCTGATTCGGCGTGGGATACGGCACGCCGTTCGGCGTCTGGCCCGGCAGCGCCGGACCCGAACGCATCAGCTTGAGCATGTAGTAGACGCCGGTGCCGAACACGAGGAAGTACACGACCACGAAGGTCATCAGCGAAATGCCGACCTGCTGGGTGGTCAACGGCGAGACGGCCTGCGACGTGCGCATCACGCCGTACACGACCCACGGCTGACGTCCGGCTTCGGTGGTGACCCAGCCGGCCAGCAGCGAAATAAAGCCGGTCGGGCCCATGGCGAGCACGCAACGCTGGAACCACTTCGATTCGAACAGGCGTTCACGGCGGCGCAGCACCCACGCGACGATCGACATCAGAATCATCAGCGTGCCGAGGCCGGCCATGATCCGGAAACTCCAGAACACCACTGTCGAGTTCGGCCGGTCTTGCGGCGGGAATTCCTTGAGGCCGCGAATTTCGCCGTCCCAGCTATGCGTGAGGATCAGGCTGCCCAGATGCGGAATCGACACCGCGTAGCGCGTGGTTTCCGCCTGCATGTCGGGAATGCCGAACAGGTTCAGCGCGGTGCCGCCTTTCTCGGTTTCCCACAGACCTTCGATCGCCGCGATCTTGGCCGGCTGATACTTGCGCGTATTCAGGCCGTGCTGATCGCCGACCACCGCCTGAATCGGCGTGAGGATCAGCAGCAGCCACAGCGCCATCGAGAACATCTTTTTGACGGCCGGATCGCGCCGGCCGCGCAGCAGGTGCCACGCACCCACGGCCGCCACCACCAGCCCGGCGACGATGAACGCGGCGAGCGCCATATGCGCAAGCCGGTACGGGAACGACGGATTGAAAATGATCTTGAACCAGTCGAGCGGCACGACGCGGCCGTTGACGACTTCGAAGCCTTGCGGCGTTTGCATCCAGCTATTGGACGCGAGAATCCAGAAGGTCGAGATCAGCGTGCCGACTGCCACCATCAGCGTGGCGCCGAAGTGGGCGCGCGGACTCACGCGCTGCCAGCCGAACAGCATGATGCCGAGGAAGCCCGCTTCGAGGAAGAACGCGGTCATGACCTCGTACATCAGCAGCGGCCCGGTGACGGGGCCGGCAAAACTGGAGAAGCCCGACCAGTTGGTGCCGAACTGATAGCTCATCACCACGCCGGAGACGACGCCCATACCGAAGGCGACTGCGAAGATCTTCGACCAGAACAGGCAAAGATCTTTGTAGTACGCCTTGCCGGTTTTGAGCCAGCGCCATTCGAGCACGGCAATGAAGCTGGCGAGGCCGATGCTGAGCGCCGGGAACACGATGTGAAACGAGACGGTAAACGCAAACTGGATGCGGGCGAGATCGAATGCCGATATTGCGGAGTTCATGAGCGTGAAAGGCGTGAGGCCCGCGGAGGCGGACTACGCGCGTCGACCGGTGTCGGTGCGCACTGCTGGGCAGATGGGCGAAGCGTAGGGGATCCGCAGATTTCGTGCTGCGATGCGACATGCGTCAAAAAACCACCTTGTTTTACGGCGATTTTCAATTTTGAGACAGCAAGTTATTGATAGGTATCAAGTTTTCCTGAATGTGCCGGGAGGCGCGTTTTGACGCACCGTCGTGAAACTGCGGCAATCGACCGCGCTGCAGCAGGCGGTGGATGCGGCGGCGCGCTGAGGCAAGCGCCCCAGGTGTTTCCCCGCAGCCGGCTTGACTTCAATAATTCGTGAGCATAAAGTTTTATTCATGCACAGGAATTAAGTGCCGCTGCCTTCAGCGGTCATTCAGGAGACAAGCCTTGCTCAATCTCACGCCGGGTTCACTCGCGGGACTTCGCGTTATCGATCTGTCACGCGTGCTGGGCGGTCCGTACTGCACGCAGATCCTCGCCGACCACGGCGCCGAGGTGATCAAGGTCGAGCCGCCCGACGGCGACGAAACGCGCACCTGGGGGCCGCCGTTCGACGGCGACACGGCGTCGTATTTCATCGGCGTGAATCGCAACAAGCTGGGCGTGGCGCTCGATCTGCGCCAGCCCGCCGAGCGCGACAAGCTGCTGCACTTACTCGAAACCGCCGACGTGCTGGTCGAGAACTTCAAGATCGGCACGCTGGAGCGCTGGGGGCTCGGCTATGAGACGTTGCGCGCGTGCTTTCCGCGGCTCGTGCATTGCCGGGTGTCCGGTTTTGGCGCCGATGGTCCGCTCGGCGCGTTGCCGGGCTACGACGCGGCGGTCCAGGCGTTGACCGGTCTGATGAGCGTAAACGGCGAGGCGGGCGGCGCGCCGTTGCGCGTCGGCGTGCCGATCGTCGATCTCGTCACCGGCCTGAATGCGGCGCTCGGCATCCTGATGGCGTTGCGTGAGCGCGAGACGAGCGGGCAGGGCCAGTTCGTCGAGTCGACGCTGTTCGACAGCGCGTTGTCGATCCTGCATCCGCATACGCCGAACTGGTTCTACTCGGGCCAGGAGCCGCAGCGCACCGGTAACGCGCATCCGAACATCACGCCGTACGACATGTTCCATACGGGTAGCGTCGATATCTTTCTGGCGGTGGGCAATAACGTGCAATTCGCGGGACTGTGCGCGGTGATCGATGCGCAGGCGCTGGTCGACGATCCGCGTTTTGCCAGCAACCGCGAGCGCAGTGCGCACCGGCGTGAATTGCGCGCGGAGCTGGAGCAGCGCTTCGCGTCGTGGCAAGGGGAATTGCTCGCCGATACGCTGATCCGGCGCGGCGTGCCGTGCGCGCCGGTGCTCGGACTCGGCGCGGCGCTGGAGCATCCGCACACCGCGCATCGGGCGATGCGGGTGGAGCTCGGCTCGTACCGTGGCATTGCGTCGCCGATCAAGCTGAGCCGCACGCCGGCCACTTATCGCAGCACGCCCCCCGGGTTGAACGAACACGCTGAGCAGGTGTTCGGCAAACCGCACGCCGACGATTGAGGTCGCCACTTCATTCGCGTTTCGCTTTACCCGCGCTTCACCCGCGCTTCATCTGAAGCCATTCCCGTCGAAACCATAAAGAGCGGCCGCGTGCCGCCAAGGAGACAGCATGTGCACGAATCGCGCAGGACGGCGCTCGCCGCCGGCTTTTAACGCTTCCTCGATTGCGCCGACTGCGAGCGCGTTCCGTGCGCGAGGAGCCGCGTCATGCTCGCGCTGATCGGCACCGTCGCGATCGTCGCGCTGTTCGGCCTGATCATCACGAAGCGCCTGTCGCCGCTCGTCGCGTTGATCGTCGTGCCGATCGTGGCGGCGCTCGCGGCAGGCTTCGGGCTCTCGACCGCCAAATACATCGTGCACGGCGTGCAGAACATCGGGCCGGTGGCCGGCATGTTCGTGTTCGCGATTCTGTTTTTCGGGATCCTGACCGATGCCGGCATGCTCGATCCGATCATCAACGGCGTGTTGCGGGTGGTCGGCTGTCACCCCACGCGGATCGTGATGGGCTCCGCGTTGCTTGCGCTGCTGATTCACCTCGACGGTTCCGGCGCGGTGACGTTTCTCGTCACGCTGCCCGCGATGCTGCCGCTCTACACGCGCCTCGGCATCGATAAACGGATTCTGGCCTGCGTCGCGTCGATGGCGGCGGGCGTGAATTTTCTGCCCTGGGTCGGGCCGATGCTGCGCGCGTCCGCCGCCTTGCATATTCCCGGCACGGTGATTTTTTATCCGATGCTGCCGGTGCAGATCGTCGGGCTGGTGTTCGTATTCGGCAGCGCGTACTGGCTCGGCAAACGCGAGGAAAAGCGTCTCGGGCTCGACCGCGCGAGCGCTGCAGCGGTGGCGGTAACGCCGCGTGAACTGAGCGCCGAAGAGCAGGTGTTGCGCCGGCCGGGCCGCTTCTGGATCAACCTCGCACTGACACTGTTCGTGCTGGTCACGCTGGTGTCGGGCATTGTCGATCCGATGGTGATGTTCATGCTCGGCACGGTAGCCGCGCTGATCATCAATTATCCGGACGTCAAGCAACAGCGCGAGCGCATCGACGCCCACGCCAAAGCTGCGCTGATGATGGCCAGCGTGCTGCTCGCGGCGGGCGCGTTCACCGGCATCATGTCCGGCACCGGCATGCTCACCGCGATGGCGCAGGTGCTCGTGCAACACGTGCCGGTCGAACACGCGCGCCATATGCCGTTCGTGCTCGGGCTCGTGTCGATGCCGCTCAGCCTGCTATTCGATCCCGACTCGTTCTATTTCGGCATCCTGCCGGTGCTCGCCGAGAGCGGCAAGCTGCTCGGCGTGCCGCCCGTGCAGATGGCGCAGGCCGCCTTGCTCGGACAGATGACCACCGGTTTCCCGGTCAGTCCGCTCACGCCGGCCACGTTTCTGATTGTCGGCCTGACCGGCGTCGAACTCGCCGAACATCAGAAATTCACCATTCCCTTTCTCTTCGCCGCCACGGTCATCATGGTGTTCACCGCGGTGCTGGTCGGCGTGTTTCCGCTCTGAACCGGCTGCTCGAAGGGCGGCGGCTTAAAGGGTTTTACCAAGGACGTTGATATGAATTTCGATCTCACCGAAGACCAGCTCTCGATCCAGGCCGCGATCGAAAAGCTCTGCGAAAAATACGATGACGAGTACTGGCTCGCGCGCGATCGCGACGGCGGCTTTCCGCACGACTTTCATCGCACGCTGGCCGACGCGGGCTGGCTCGGCATTGCGATGTCGCCGGACTACGGCGGCTCGGGCCTCGGCATGACCGAAGCGGCGCTGATGATGCGCACCATCAGCGGTTCGGGCGCGGGGTTGTCGGGGGCGTCGGCGGTGCATATGAATATCTTCGGCCTGAACCCCGTGCAGGTATTCGGCAACGACGCGCAGAAGCGGCGCTTCCTGCCGCCGCTGATCGACGGCCGCGACAAGGCCTGCTTCGCGGTCACCGAACCGGACGCCGGTCTCGACACCACGCATCTGAAAACCCAGGCCGTGCGCGACGGCGACCACTACGTGCTGACCGGCCGCAAGATCTGGATCTCGACCGCGCAGGTGGCGAGCAAGATGCTGATCATCGCGCGCACTACGCCATTGGAGCAGTGCGCGAAACCGACCGACGGCCTCACGCTGTTCTATACGGATCTGGATCGCGAGCGCGTGGAAGTGCGCGAGATCGAGAAGATGGGCCGCAAGGCGGTCGATTCGAACATGCTGTTCATCGACAATCTGCGGGTGCCGGTGGAAGACCGTATCGGCGACGAAGGCGCGGGCTTTCGCTATCTGCTGCACGGCCTGAACCCGGAGCGGATTCTGATCGCCGCCGAAGCGATCGGCCTCGGTCAGGCGGCCTTGAAGCGTGCCACGCAATATGCGAAGGAGCGCGTGGTGTTCGGCCGGCCGATCGGCCAGAACCAGGGCATTCAGCATCCGCTCGCGCAGGCATGGATGCAACTCGAAGCGGCCGATCTGATGGTGTTCAAGGCGGCCGCGTTGTACGACGCCGGTCAGCCGTGCGGCGCAGAAGCCAACGCCGCCAAATACCTCGCCGCCGAAGCCGCGTTCCAGTCGTGTCAGACGGCGATCGCCACGCTCGGCGGGATGGGTTACGCGAAGGAATATCACGTCGAACGCTATCTGCGGGAGTGTATGATTCCGAGGCTCGCGCCCGTGAGTCCGCAGATGATTCTGTGTTTCATCGCGGAGAAAGTCCTGGGCCTGCCGAAGTCGTACTGAAGTCTCTCCCAATCGCCATGGATGTCAAACTCGTTGCCCGCACGCTGGACCTGTTCGAACTGTTTGCCGTCGAGCAACGGCCGTTGCCGCTCACCGAGCTGGCGCGTTTGCTGAACGTGCCGATGTCGAGCTGCCTCGCGCTGGCTCGCACGCTGGTGAGCCGCGGCTATCTCTACGAAGTCAGAAAGCGCGGCGGCTACTATCCGACCCGGCGTTTGCAGATGCTTGCGAGCGCAATCAACGCGGTCGATCCGATTGTCGAGATGGTGCATCCGCGGCTGGTTCAATTGCGCGACGCAAGCGGTGAGACTACCGTGCTCGGCAAGATTCAAGGCACGGCGGTGGTGTATCTCGACGTGGTGGAATCCACCAAGGCGATTCGCTATACGCGTGCGCCCGGCGAGTTGCGGCCCTTGCATGCGAACTCGATCGGCAAGGCGATTTTCGGCGAACTGGATGCGGCGGCGCAGCAGGCGCTCGGCGCGCAATTGTCGTTCGACCACTTCACCGCCGCGACGGTCGCCGATCTGCCCGCGCTGATTGCGCAGGCCGCGGCGGCCAAAGCGCAAGGCTGGTGCGCCAATCTCGGCGAAAGCGCGCCGGAGTTGTCGGCGGTGGCCGTGGCGGTGACGATAGGCGGCGACCTGTACGGGTTGTCGGTGGTGGGTCCGACCGAGCGCATCCAGAAAGATCAGAACGCCCACGCCACGGAATTGATACGCGTGAAACAGGCGATCGAAGCGCAGGAGTCGGAGCAGCAGGAACCCCAGGCGTAGCCCGCTTCGTCTTCAACCGACAATCACACCACCCGAGCCGACTTTCTGCCTGGCCGCGCGGTAGTCAATGCGGCCGTTTACCTCTACCATGCAGGCAGCCAAACGGCAGCGTTCCTCCATTGAACGCACGCTCCGGAATTCATGAGCGTGACGCCGTGGCGTTCCACCATCGATTCCCGTTATTCGCTTCGAATAGTCATGTCGAGGTGCCTTTGAGATTCATCGGCGCTTCGCGCATCCGTCATAGAACTGTAGGGCGCGGGGCATACGTTGCCGGTACGGGCATCGCGTCGGCGCGCCGCGCGAACGGTTTGAACGAGCACGCTTCATCCCCCTGCCGGCAACGGCAGACTTCACCAAAAGGAGTCAGCAGATGAGCACGATCAAGACGAAAGACGGTACGGACATTTTCTACAAGGATTGGGGCAAGGGCCGCCCGGTCGTGTTCTCGCACGGCTGGCCGTTGACGGCGGACGCGTGGGACGCGCAAATGCTGTTTCTCGGCAGCAAAGGGTTCCGCGTGATCGCGCACGACCGCCGCGGTCATGGCCGTTCGGCGCAACCGTGGGACGGCAACGACATGGACACCTACGCCGACGACCTCGCGGCGCTGATCGAGCATCTCGACCTGCAGGACGCGACGCTCGTCGGCCATTCGACCGGCGGTGGGGAAGTGGCGCATTACATCGGCCGGCATGGCACGCAGCGGGTGGCGAAGGCCGTGCTGATCGGCGCGGTGCCGCCGCTGATGCTGAAAACGGAAGGCAATCCTATCGGCCTGCCGATCGATGTGTTCGACGGTATCCGCAAAGGCGTGGTGGACGACCGCTCGCAGTTTTTCAAGGATCTGGCGGTGCCGTTCCACGGCTATAACCGTCCTAACGCGAAGGTCTCGCAAGGCGTGATCGATTCGTTCTGGCGTCAAGGCATGGCCGGTTCGATCAAAGGCCTGTACGACTGCATCAAGCAGTTCTCCGAAGTCGATTACACGGAAGACCTGAAGAAGATCGACGTGCCGACGCTGGTGCTGCATGGCGACGACGACCAGATCGTGCCGATCGACGCGGCGGGACGGCAGACGGCGAAGATCGTGAAGAACGCCACGCTGAAGGTGTATGCGGGCGGACAGCACGGTATGTGTGTCGTCGAGGCCGATAAGGTGAATGCCGATTTGCTGGAGTTTATCGGCTCGTAAGTGCGGAGACGCGGGCGCGGGGTTGTGGGGCCGCGTCCGCGGAGTTTGCTGGTTAAGCTGCCGATCAACGGCTCATGTCCCGGCACCCCTGCGTGCTAGTTCGCACGGACAGCCGCTCAGCCGCTCAGACCGTCGGCCAGCCAATACGCGCCGCGCGCCGCAGCGAAGAGCGCACCACCAGGCGGTGAAACGGCGCGATCGCGAGAATATAAAAACGCCCGAGGCCGTTGTGGCAATGCACGACGGTCGAGAGGATCAGATAGCGCGACTGAGCGCCGTCCGACTCGCGCGTTTGCTGCAGCACGGACACCCGGAAATCCAGATGGTTGTCGTTCTCGCCGAGAATGATCTCGCTCGCGCTGCGCGTGTAGATTCTGAAAAATTCGACGCGTTCGCGCGAGCCCGGCGAGGTCTCGGTGCGCAACTGCCGCGTCGTCTTGAGCCCGAAGCGGCCAACGATCGCATCGCGCAAGCTCATCAACTTGCCCACCCAGCCCGCCTGATGCTCGAACAGAAAGCGCGCGAGCAGTTCGGGATCGTCGATGGCGTTGTCCGGCAGGCGGACCGCGTACGCGTCGGCGAGGTCCGGCGTGTGGTACAGACCGCTGACGGCGGATTCCACCGGCACGGCGACGGGGAGCACAGAGCTAAGGGCGTTGGGCATGGTGACGTGCTGCGCTGAAAAGTAGTCGGGCGCGAAGGGCGCGTTTGCTCCCGCGGCGGTGTATTGCGCGTTGCGCAACACAGGGCGGTCTTGCTTGAGCGCACTCAGTCTACTCGCGGTTGCGTGCCGCCGGCTTGAACCGAAACGACATGAGGCGGGCAGGTGGTGGATTTTTGCCGAAAAATCACCGCCTTAGTTATATGACGTCACATAAATTGATTGAACGTATCTCGTTGTTTATCAAGTAGAAATTCTTGTTGTCTACATCAGAATAAGGGTAAGTGCCTGGTTGAAATCTGGTCTCCGTTCGTCGATAGTACGTTATCGTACAACTAAGACGAAGATTCGTAGGCGAAACAGCCGCGCTTCTACCGCAGGTTGTCATCCAGCCAGATCGCGCGCGGCGCAGTAAAGGAACCTTATGAAGAAGATTGCCCTGAGTGGCGCCGGTGGTCAGCTGGGCGCCGTGGTGCGCGCGGCGTGGGTCGCACGCGGTACGCCGTTGCGTTCGGCCGCGGGCTCGAAGCCGCTTACGCCGCTGCTGGATGGCGAAGACGTGATGCACGGCGATCTGCGCGACCCGGCGATCGTCGATCGTCTGCTGGACGGTGTGGATGTGCTGATTCATTTCGCGGGGACCAGCGTGGAGCGTCCGCTGCCCGAAATCATCGACAACAATCTGCGCGCGCTGGTCGAAGTCTACGAAGGCGCGCGCCGCCAAGGCGTGCGGCGCGTCGTGTTCGCCAGTTCGAATCACGCGATCGGCATGTACCCGGTCACCGAGCATCTCGAACTCGACTGCGCGCTGCGTCCGGACGGTTTCTACGGCCTGAGCAAGGTGTGGGGCGAAGCGCTGGCGCGCATGTACTGGGACAAGCACGGTATCGAAAGCATTTGCGTGCGGATCGGCAGTTGCCTCGAGCGGCCGACCGAGCCGCGCCATCTGAGCACCTGGTTCGGTCATCGCGATCTGCTGCATTTTCTCGACCGTTGTGTCGACGCGGAAGAGGTCGGCTTCCTGACGATCTGGGGCGTGTCCGCCAACACCCGTAGCTGGTGGGACAACAGCGGCGCCGAGCGTCTGGGCTATCAGCCGACGCAGGACGCCGAAGCCTTCGCCGAAGAGATTCTCGCGCGTCCGAATCCGCTCGATGCGTTGGGTCAGCGCTTCCAGGGCGGTAGCTTCGTCGGTATCGACTATTCGCGCAAGGACGAGGGCGCCGGCTCCGATCGTTCCGGTTCGGCCGCGTCAGCAGCCCGGCCCGTTTGAGCGGTCAGAGAGTCGAGGAGACGTAGTCATGAAAATCAAGGGCATCCGCTGGTGGATGGTCAGTCTGGTCGCGGCCGGACTCATCATCAATTACCTCGCGCGCAATACGTTGTCGGTAGCGGCGCCGACGTTGATGAAGGATCTCAACATCACCACCGCGCAGTACGCGAAC
Organism: Paraburkholderia sp. BCC1876; assembly: GCF_902833695.1. NCBI lineage: Bacteria > Pseudomonadati > Pseudomonadota > Betaproteobacteria > Burkholderiales > Burkholderiaceae > Paraburkholderia > Paraburkholderia sp. BCC1876. Next base: position 76,213 of record NZ_CADFGI010000011.1, read on the forward strand.
GTGGTGGTCGCGTGGCAGCTCTGTTACGCGTTCATGCAGCCGGTCGCGGGCTTCGTGCTCGATACCATCGGCACCAAACTTGGTTTCGCGGTGTTCGCGCTGGCGTGGTCGCTGGCATGCGCCGCGGCGGCGTGGTCGACCGGTTGGCGCAGCCTGGCGTTCTTTCGCGGCGTGCTCGGTCTGGCCGAGGCGGCCGGCATTCCGGCCGGCGTGAAGGCAACCAGCGAATGGTTTCCGGCTAAAGAACGCTCAGTCGCGATCGGCTGGTTCAACATCGGTTCGTCGATCGGTGCGCTGCTGGCGCCGCCGCTGGTGGTGTGGGCGTTGTTGCACGGCGAGTGGCAACTGGCGTTCGTGATTGTCGGCGTGGCGGGGATCGTCTGGAGCGTACTGTGGATGGTGCTCTACAAGCATCCGCGCCAGCAGAAGCTGCTGGGCGATGCGGAACGCGACTACATTCTGAGCGGCCAGGAAGCGAAGCATAGCGACGATGTCGGCGCCGTGAAGCGCAGCCGCTTCGCGATGCTCGGCAGCCGCGATTTCTGGGCGATCGGCATTCCGCGCATTCTGTCCGAACCGGCATGGCAGACCTTCAACGCATGGATTCCGCTGTACATGATGACCGAGCGTCACATGAACCTGAAGGAAGTCGCGCTGTATGCGTGGATGCCGTTCCTCGCCGCGGATATCGGTTGCGTGCTCGGCGGTTACCTCAGCCCGCTGTTTCACAAGTACGCGAAGGTCTCGCTGTTCACGTCGCGCAAGCTGGTGTTCGTGGTCGGCGCGCTGTGCATGATCGGACCGGCGTGCGTGGGTCTGGTCGCGAGTCCTTACGCGGCGGTGGCGTTGCTGTGCGTTGGTGGCTTCGCGCATCAGACCTTGTCGGGTGCGCTGTACGCGATCACGTCGGATATGTTTGGCAAGAACGAAGTCGCTACTGCAACCGGCATGGGCGGCATGGCGGGCTATCTCGGCGCCGCAGCGTTTACCGCGCTGTTCGGTGTGCTGGTGACCCGGATCGGTTACAGCCCGTTGTTCGTCGTGCTGGCGGTGTTCGATATCGTGGCCGCCGGTGTGGTTTGCCTGCTGGCGAAGAGCCCCGAAAAAGCGCCGCCCGAGCCGCATTGGGCGGCCGCGGGAGCGGTGGCGAAGTGATTTACGTGCGGAAGTAAAAAATGGGACGCCAGAAGGCGTCCCATTTTTTTTGCCGTAGCGGCGAGTTGAACCGGTTGAGCGGGGTGCGGGGTGCGGGGTGCGGGGTGCGGTGAAGCCAACACGTTGCGCCCGCATCGAAACAACATGCGGTCCGCGGCAGCCTGCACGCCGCGGACCGCGCAATCGTCAGCCTGTCAGCGCGCCGTTATACGTCACACCGGCGATCACCACGTTGCTCAACGTGATGGATTTCACGTTGTCCACGAAGAGCGGTCCCGGCACGGTGGCCGATACCGGTCCTGTGCAGATCGGCGTGCCGAGGTTGCAGTTCGAGATGGTCACGCCGGTGATTGGCGGTACGGTGGGGATGGGCAACGGACCGTTGTAGTCCGCGGCCACCGGACCCTGTGCGACGATCGCCTGAAAGCACGAACCCGACGTCGCCGTGAAGCCCGACGTCAACGCGTAGCTCACCGCACCCGACGTATTAGTCGCGTTCACGTTCGAGATGTTGACGTTATTGATCGTCGCCGGGTTCCAGCGCACCGCGTCGCCTGAGGGGCTGTAATCGCAGTCGAACGTGATCAGGCCGCCTTGGCCCGTCGACGGGTTGGCCGCGAGACCGACCGTGCCGGTGCCGGCGACCGAACCCGGATACGCCGCGCCGAGCGCGCCGCCGCCGTATTTGCCGGTCAGATTCACGCCGTTGGGCAGCGTGACGCCGTTGATCCACACGTTGTTGATGAACCCGCCACGGTTCATGTTGGTCTTGAAGCGAAGCGCGATGTTCAGCGGATTGCTCGCCCAGTTCGCGTTCTGCATGGTCAGATTGCGGGCGTAGACGTTCTGCACGCCCGCGCTCATTTCGCTGCCGATCGTGAGACCGCCATGGCCGCTTTGCATCGTGCAGTTCTGGACCACGATGTTCTGCATCGGCCCGTACTGCGTGTCGAGACACTTGCCGGACTTGATCGCGATGCAGTCGTCGCCGGTATTGAACTGGACGTTCTGCACCAGCACGCAGTTGCAGGCGTCCGGATCGAAACCGTCGTTGTTCGGGCCGATACTGTCCGCGAACACGCCGTCGATCAGCACGTTCGTGCAATCGGTCGGATGATGCTGCCAGAACGGCGTGTTCTGCGTGTGATAGTTCTGCAGCAACACGTTCGTGCAACCGATGAACTCGACCATGCACGGCCGCAGAAAATGGCCAAGGCCGAAGACGCGATTCAGCACCGGCACACCGAGTTCCGACAGCGCCGGCAAATAGTTCTGATCCTGATTCCAGCCGGACGCGGTGAGCAGCGTCATCAGCGTCGTCGTGGTGCCGTCCTGATTCGTGAACGGGACGTTGGCCTGCGGATTCGTGATCTGCGCGGCGGGCAGACTCGTCAGCGCGGTGTTGCCCGGATAGGTGGCGCCGTTGGCCGAGTAGGCGGTGGTGCCCGTATTCGCGTCGGCTTGCGAAACCGGTGCGCCGCCCGAAGCCGGTTTCACGTAACCGTACTCGCCGCTGGTGCCTTTGAAGGTCCACCAGCACGATGTGGGCGCCTTGGTGCTCAACTGCATCGGCGTCATCGACTGACCGTTGAGGACGCAGGTGTTGTCGTCGGCGGTCAGTGCGATGTTGGTCTGCTGGTACGCATAGATCGGCGCACCGAAGTTCAGGCAGTCGTTGGCCTGCCAGCGCGACCAGTACAGATTGCCGTTCGCCGTCGTGTACGGACCGCTCTTCGCATAGTCGACCGGGTTGGGGCTGAAATAGATCGTGCAACCCGAGCTCAGATGGAAATTCACGTTGCTCAGCAGCACGATCGGGCCGCCGCAATACCAGTTGCCGGCCGGCACCACGACGCGGCCGCCGCCGGCCGCATGCGCCGCCTGAATCGCGGCATTGAATGCGGCGTACGAATCGTAGACCGTGTCCGTCATGTCGTACGGCACCATGATCGTCGAGCCCGGGCTTTGCGGCGAAGCCGCGGCCTGCGTACCGGTCACCCAGGGAATCGTGCCGCCCGGCCATGCGCTGGCCTGAATCAACGCGGACGCCTGCAGCGTGCGCGCGCCGTAGCTCGTCACCTGGAAATCGACCGCCGGGAACATCGACGGTGTGATGCTGGCGAGCTTGTTGATGATCACCGTTGCCTGGCCGGTCGGCCCCCAGATCGGGTCCGCCGCCGCGACCGGTGCGCTCGACGCCGGTGTCGTGGAACCCAGCGAACCGCTGCCGCCGCCGCATCCGGGCAGGGTCGCGAACAGGCCCGCGCCCGCGGAGGTTCCTGCGAACACAAGAAATGAGCGTCGCTTGGGGGAATTCAGTGTGTCCTGTTCGCGGATTTTCGAGGTCGCCGGGTCGCCGCTGTTTTTATCGTGGATGGCCACGGATGTCTCCTTGCCCTGTGCGGGCATCTGCTAGTCATGTTTGAGGGGATGAGGATCGTTGCTTCGGCGGAAGCGCTTTCTTGTTATCAGTGATCCTGACTAGTTGTTGTAAGAACGCTTTAGCGAAAAAAGCCGCGCGCACCGATCCATCCTGTCTATTGGCATAGAACAGGAGGAGCGGTGCTACGGGTCAGGACTTGCGGCTTAAGCGACCGGCTGGCCGATTTCGTGATTGGCCAGAATTTCGAGCGCGCGGACCATCGCGGAGTGGTCCCACGCCTTGCCGCCGTGCGCCACGCAGGCGTTGAACAACGCCTGGCAGGTGGCGGTATTGGGCAGCGACACACCGAGCGCCTGCGCGGTCGAAAGCGCGAGGTTCAGATCCTTCTGGTGCAGTTCGATCCGGAAGCCCGGGTCGAAGCTGCGTTTGGTCATGCGTTCGCCGTGCACTTCGAGAATGCGCGATGACGCGAAGCCGCCCATCAGCGCTTCGCGCACGCGCGCCGGATCGACGCCGGCTTTCGAGGCGAGCAGCAGCGCTTCGCCGACGGCTTCGATCGTCGCCGCGACGATCACCTGATTCGCCACCTTGCACACCTGGCCGGCGCCGACCGCGCCGATCAGCGTGACGTTCTTGCCCATCATGTCGAACAGCGGCTTGACGCTGTCGAAGCTCGCGCTTTCGCCGCCCACCATGATGGTCAGCGAGCCGGCCTTGGCGCCGACTTCGCCGCCCGACACCGGCGCGTCCAGATAGTCCGCGCCGCGCTCGCGCACGCGGGCCGCGAACTCGCGGGTGGCCATCGGCGAAATCGAACTCATGTCGACCACGGTTTGTCCCGCGCGCAACGCGTCGGCGAGACCCTGTTCGCCGAACAGTACGCGTTCGACGTCCGGCGTATCCGGCACCATGATGAAAATCACGTCGGCCTGCGCGGCGACCGCGGCCGGGCTGTCACACGCGACGGCGCCGGCCTGGGCGAGATCGTCGGGCACGCCGCTGCGCGTGAAGGCGGCGAGTGGGACGCCGTTCTTGAGAAGGTTGGCGGCCATGGGCTTGCCCATGATGCCGAGTCCGATAAAGCCTGCTTTTTGCATGGAGTGCTCCCAAGAGGTCATGGCGGCCGTGGTTATGCCTGGCCTGCCTGTTTCTGCATGAAGTGGTGTTGAACCGTCTGCGCGGCGTTTTTCAGCAGTCCGATGTCCGCGCAGACCGCGATCACGCGGCAGCCCATCGCGAGATACCGTTCGGCGTCGGCCTGGACCGGCGCGAGGATGCCGCTGGCTTTGCCCACGGCCTGCGCGCGTTCGAACACGTGCGCGATCGCCTGTTGCACGTCCGGATGGTTCGGGTTGCCGAGGTGGCCGTACGCGGCCGCGAGGTCGGACGGTCCGACGAACACGGCGTCGACGCCGTCGACCGCGAGAATCGCGTCGATCGCGTCGACGGCTTTGCGGCTTTCGATCTGCACGACGACGCAGACGTTGTCGTTGGCGATCTGGAAGTAGTCGGCCACGGTCGCGTACCGATTGCCGCGCTGGCTCACCGACACGCCGCGAATGCCTTGCGGCGGATAACGCGTCGCGGCCACGGCGCGGGCCGCGTCGTCAGCGCTGTCGACGAACGGCACCAGGAAATTCGAAAAGCCGCTGTCGAGCAGCCGCTTGATAAACACGCTGTCGTTAGCCGGTGGCCGCACGACCGGCGCGCTCGCGCTGTCCTTGAGCGCCATCAACTGGGGGATCAGCGTGAGGACGTCGTTGGGCGCGTGTTCGGCGTCCAGCAGCATCCAGTCGAAACCGATAATGCCGAGCAATTCCGTGACGACCGGACTCGCCAGCGACGCCCAGCAGCCGATCAGGGTGTCGCCTGCGCGAACGGCGCGGCGGAAACTGTTAGGTAAGGCCTGGTAGGGCGCGACGGCGGGCATGGGATATCTCCTGAAACGGCGATGAATCGGGCAAGCTCCGGCCAACGACCCGTCCAGTGAGCAGAACTCAGGCGATGCCGCTTGAGTTATAGGTCGTCGTATGTCTAAAAGCAGATTAGCATTGAGCCTCTATGTTGTAACGGCCACGTATACCCGAACTCGCCGGAGTAATGGTAGTTCCGGTTGCGTGCAACCCTCTCCATGTTGTAGGATAACTTATATCTACGGCAGTCTTTTAAGGAAAGCGAAATGTCCATTACCGGCGAAATGCTGATCGGTCGTCACGCCGTGCGCGGCGAGGAAAAGTCCCTGCATGCGTTCAATCCTGCCACGGGTGCCGACATCGCGGAGCCGGTTTTCGGCGGCGCTTCGGTGGCTGATGTCGGACGAGCCTGCGAACTCGCGCAACAGGCGTTCGAGCCGTACCGGCATTTGCCGCTGACGGTACGCGCCGAGTTTCTCGAACGCATTGCCGACGGCATCACGGCGCTGGGCGACGCGCTGATCGAGCGCGCGCAGCAGGAGTCGGGGCTGCCGAAGGCGCGTCTCGAAGGCGAGCGCGGCCGCACGACGGGGCAGCTCAAGCTGTTCGCGCAAGTGGTGCGTGCCGGGCAATGGCTTGACGCAACGCTCGATTCGCCGTTGCCGGAGCGCAAGCCGCTGCCGCGCTCCGATTTGCGGATGCAAAAGATTGCGCTCGGCCCGGTCGCGGTGTTCGGCGCCAGCAATTTCCCGTTGGCGTTTTCGGTGGCGGGTGGCGATACCGCAGCGGCGCTCGCGGCGGGTTGCCCGGTGGTGGTGAAGGCGCATCCGGCGCATCTGGGCACCTCGGAGATGGTCGGCCGGGTGATCCAGCGCGTCGCGCAGGACATGGACTTGCCCGAGGGCGTGTTCTCGCTGGTCGTCGGTGCGGGGAATGCGATCGGCGAAGCGCTGGTTGCGCATCCGGCGATCAAGGCGGTGGGCTTCACCGGCTCGCGCGCGGGCGGTGTGGCGCTGATGCGTATCGCGGCGGCGCGTGCCGAGCCGATTCCGGTCTACGCCGAAATGAGCAGCATCAACCCGGTGTTTCTGCTGTCGAACGCGCTGGCTGAGCGCGGCGAAAGCATCGCGCGCGGTTTCGTCGATTCGCTGGTGCTCGGCGCGGGGCAGTTCTGTACCAACCCGGGTCTGGCGATTGCCGTCGACGGCGACGCCCTCAAGAGTTTCGTCGCCACGGCGTCCAGCGCATTGAGCGGCAAGCCGGCGCAGACCATGCTCACGTCCGGCATTCATGCGGCTTATCAAGCAGGCGAAGGCAAGCTGGCGGGAACCCAGGGCGTGGAGGCCGTGGCGCATGGTGTCGACGCAACCGGCCCGACGCAGGCGTGCGCCGCGTTGTTCGTGACCGACGCGCAGACGTTCCTCGCCACCCCGGCGCTGGAAGACGAAGTGTTCGGACCCACCTCGACGATCGTGCGTTGCAAGGACGAGCAGGAAATGCTCGCCGTGGCCGAGCATGTGGAAGGACAACTGACGGCCACGCTGCAGATGGATCGCGCGGATCTCGCGGCGGCGCACAAGCTGGTGCCGATTCTGGAGCGCAAGGCCGGGCGGATTCTGGTGAACGGTTTCCCGACCGGCGTCGAGGTCTCGCATGCCATGGTGCATGGCGGCCCGTTCCCGGCGACCTCGGATAGTCGCGCGACGTCGGTGGGCACGACGTCGATCGAACGATTCCTGCGGCCGGTCTGCTACCAGGATTTCCCGGCGGAATTGCTGCCTGAGGCGTTGGCCGACGCGAATCCACTGGATTTGTGGCGTCGCCGCGATGGGGAGATTACGCGGAGTTGAGCGGTTGGCATCGGTGTTCTTGCCGCGGTCTCCGCGGCAAGTCGCCGACGCTAGCGCGGTCGCCCCTTATCGATCCACGCCTGCGTTTTCGTCATTGGCATGCGATAGCGGGCGCAGTTGTACGCCTCGAGGTGCGCCAGTTCGGTGTTCAACATGGCGTTGAACGCCGCGCTATCGATCTGGGGAATCCCCGCCGCTTCGATCGCCTGAGCGAGCGTGGAACCGAAAAAAACGATCTGCCGGATCGCCTCGCCCAGGTGTTCGCGATAACGGGCCCGCAACGGGTCCGGCCCACCCATCGACTCGACAATGACCTGATATTTGTCGATCGAGCGGCGGTAGGTCCAGTCGAACAATTCGACCGCGAGCGACGCATCGAGCCGTTCGTAGACGCCAAGCATCGCTAGCGCGTAGTCGGTTTGTTCCACGTCCAGAAACGACAGCGGCGCGCAGTTCGACAGCATGAGCGGCATGTTGGCGCTCAGGCGGCTGGTGCGCTTATTGCCGTCCACGAAGGGCTGCAGATACGCCAGGTTCACCCACAGAAAGAACGCGGCTTCGACCGGATTGTGAACGCGCGTTGCCTTGTCGACGATTTGCCGAAGCATCTCTTCCAGCAGGTTGGGAACCTGAGAGGGCAGATACACCGAGCCGTGAATGTTGACGATCTTGCTGCGGATCGCGCCAAGATCCGCCGGGTCCTGCAACAGATCGCGCATCAGCAGACTCTGCAGATTGCGCACGACGGGCACGGTCATGCCCTCGGTGGGGACCGCATCCACCATGAATTCAATCGCTTCCTTGTGGTTCAGCAGCATGGTCGCGTCGCGGTCGTCGCTCTCGGAGCGGCCGCGTTCAAACAGTTCGCGGGTGTCCAGCCGGCTTTTGCGGTTCCCCTCCAACCGTGACGAGGACCAGGACAGGTCGATGAGCAATTGCTCCAGCACCTTGCGGGCATAGGTGCCGGCAGGTTGCTGATCCTTCGATTTGCCTTTTTCCTGAAGCTGCGCTGCCAGCGCCGCAGGGAGCAGGCTGCTCACGTTCGGCTGATAGCCGTCGACGAAAACGCGTTGATAGGAAACGGGCTTACGGGTGGCGAGGGGAGCGGACAGCGCAGCGACGAGTTCCGTGGATCGATAGCACCAGGCGGGTGAGTCTCGTGCCTCCTGCTGATCGTGCGCGATCGTGGGGGCGGGGGTGGAGCGGGGCGCAATCCGGTAGGTAACCGACCGGCCGGCCCCGTTCCGTTCGAGTACGCCCGTTGCGACGAGCCGTGCCAAGGCACGGTTCACGGTGGGCCTGGGACGGTTCACCTGCGCCTGGATGGCGCCGGCGGAAACGCCCGTCGCGCCCGCTTCGAGTTCTCGCGCAATGTATTCGACGATGAGGTTCAAGGACGGCTGGGCGGGCATGACGATGTGTAGGTGATAAGCTTATCAATATCTTATCACTTGAGTGATAAGAAAAGTTAATCTTGATAAGATATGCATAATCCTATCACTTGAGTGATGAGATTAATTCTGAGTGATAGGATTACGGGCAACCTTATCAACATCTTGATGTGATTTTGAGAAGCGTTGCTTGCGGGCCGCCTTACGCGATCAAGCGACACCCCACACCGCCCGCCAAAACAAAAAGCCCGTGATTTCGTTGTCGAAATCACGGGCTTTTTTATCACCACCAGAGCCACCAGAGCCAACGCCTCAGCTATTCGCCTCGGCCGTCTCATTCGCCCGCCGCAGACGCTCGCGGCTGTTCGACAGATGCATGCGCATGGCCGCGCGCGCGCCTTCCGCGTCGTGCCGGGTGATCGCTTCGAGAATGCTCTCGTGTTCGAGATTGACCAGCGACAGATACGCGTCCGGTTCCGCGCGCGCAATCCCCGCCGAGTCGAGCCGGTTGCGCGGAATCAGCGCGCTGCCCATCTGCGTCAGGATGTCGACAAAGTAGCGGTTGCCGGTGGCGCGCGCCACCGAGATATGGAATTGCAAGTCGGCGTCGACGCTATCCAGCCCGTTGTGACGCGTGGCCTCGATCGCGTCGAGCGCGGTGCGCATGCGCGCGAGGTCGTCCGGTTTGGCGCGTTGCGCGGCCAGCCCGGCGCATTCCGTCTCCAGGCTGATACGAAGCTCCAGAATCGACAACACGTCGCGCAACGTCGTGGCGGGCACCATGTCGATGCCCAGTTTTTCGCGCTGCGGCTCCAGCACGAAGCTGCCGATGCCGTGACGCGTTTCGATGACCTTGCCTGCCTGCAGGCGGGAAATCGCCTCGCGGATCACGGTGCGGCTGACGCTCAGCGTGACCATCAACTGCGATTCGGTCGGCAGTTTGTCGCCGGGCTTCAAGGCGTTGGACCCGATCTGCTCGGTGACGTAGCTGACGACGAACTCGGCCAGATTGCGAGCGCGTCGCGGCGGTGCCGCGGATGCCAGTGGTGTAGCCATCGAAAACGCCCCTTAAATCAGATAGTTGCAGACACTTGTACGTCTCATTATACCGTCGTCTGACGACTGATTATATAAACACCAGATCATTTTCGGAATCGCCGCCATTACCGTCGTCGGGACGCGCTCCTGCAAGCCTGGCGGGGCGGCGGCGCGTATGACGCCGCCGCCGTGGAAGTACGATAACCGCCCGCCAGGCTAGACCCGGCTCAACTCGACTCGCCGGATATCTTTCACGATCACGAGATAGCTGAACACGGTCAGGAGCGCGTTCACGCCGACGAACACCAGCGCGCCGTTGAACGAGCCGGTCGTCGCCACGAGATAGCCGATCACGATCGGCGTGACGATACCCGCCACGTTGCCGAACATATTGAAGATCGCGCCCGACAGCCCGAGCGCTTCCTTCGGCGACGTATCCGCGACGACTGCCCAGCCGAGCGCGCCGATACCCTTGCCGAAGAACGCGAGCGACATCAGCGCGACGACGATCCAGTCGGTCGACACATAGTTACAGCCGATGATGCACACCGACAGCAGCATGCCGCCCACAATCGGCACCTTGCGCGCCACGGTCAGCGAATGGCCGCGCCGGATCAGCCCGTCCGACAGAATGCCGCCGAGCACGCCGCCGGAGAAACCGCAGATCGCCGGCAACGACGCGACCAGACCCGCATGCAGAATCGTCATGCCGCGCGCCTGCACGAGATAGATCGGAAACCACGTCAGGAAGAAGTAGGTCAGCACGTTGATGCAGTACTGCGCGAGATACACGCCGAGCAGCATCCGGTTGCCGAGCAGTTGACGTACCAGAAACCAGCCGCCGGCCTGGGCGAGATCGTCGGGCCGGGCCGTTTTGTGGCCGTTCACCACGCCGCCGCCTTGTTCGATGTAGTCGAGTTCGGCGCGCGACACGCGCGGATGGTCGGCCGGGTTCTTCATCACCTTCAGCCACGTGAGGGCGAGCAGCAGCCCGGTCACGCCCATCACGAGATACACCATGTGCCAGCCGAAGGCGTGGGTGAGCCACGCCATCAGCGGCGTGAACACGACCGCCGCGAAATACTGCGCCGAATTGAAAATAGCCGACGCCGTGCCGCGTTCCGTGGTGGGGAACCAGCTCGCCACCACCTTCGCATTGGCCGGAAACGCCGGCGATTCCGCCACGCCCATCGCGAAGCGCAGCACGAACAGCGCGGTAATGGCGGCGGCCGCGCTGCCCAGCAAGCCGATCGTGCCTTGCAGCAGCGTGAAGAGCGACCAGAAGAAAATGCTCGCCGCGTAGACCCGCCGTGCGCCGAAGCGATCCAGTAGCCAGCCGGCCGGCAGTTGCGACAACACATAGGCCCAACTGAACGCGGAGAAGATGTAACCCATCCGGATCGCGTCGAGGCCGAACTCGCCGCGCATCGCCGAGCCGGTGATCGACAGCGTCGCGCGGTCCGCGTAGTTGAAGGTGGTGATCAGAAAGATCAGCAGCAGGATCGCGTAGCGGACCTTCGTGCGTTTCGCGGCGTGGGCGGAACTCGCCATCCGGCTCATTTCCATCGTCATCTCCTGAATCGTTATGCGGGCGGCGCGCTGCCGCGCTATGAAAAACGCCCGGCGACGTTACCGTCCCGGGCGCTTCTGGCAATCGACAATCAAGCGCGCAATTACTGCGGGCCGAGCGTCTTGATCAGCGCGTCGAGCTTCGCCATTTCTTCTTCGTTCAGATCGGTCAGCGGTGCGCGCACCGGGCCGGCGCTGTGGCCGACGAGCTTCGCGCCCGCCTTCACAATGCTGACCGCGTAACCCGCGCGACGGTTGCGGATCGCCAGATACGGCAGGAAGAATTCGTCGATCAGCTTGCCGACGGTTGCGTGATCGTCCGCGGCGATCGCACGGTAGAAGTCCATCGCGGTCTTCGGAATGAAGTTGAACACCGCCGACGAATACACCGGCACGCCAAGCGCCTTATAGGCCGCCGCATAGACTTCGGCGGTCGGCAGGCCGCCGAGGTACGAGAAACGGTCGCCCAGACGGCGGCGGATCGTCACCATGTTTTCGATCTCGCCCACGCCGTCCTTGAAGCCGATCAGGTTCGGGCAGCGCTCGGCCAGCCCTTCCAGCATGTCGGCGTTAAGCTTGGAGTTGGCGCGGTTGTAAATGATCACGCCCATGTTCGGCACGGACTTGCAGACCTCTTCGGCGTGCGCGGCGATGCCTTCCTGGCAGGCTTCGGTCAGGTAGTGGGGCATCAGCAGAATGCCGTTCGCGCCGTGACGTTCGGCTTCTTTCGCGTAAGCGATCGCGACACGCGTCGGGCCGCCCGCGCCGGCCAGGATCGGCACCTTGCCTTTGCAGACTTCGGCGGCGGTGCGCACCACGTTCGAGTAATCGTCGTGCGTGAGCGAGAAGAATTCACCCGTGCCGCCGGCCACGAACAGCGCCGACGCGCCGTACGGCGCGAGCCATTCGAGGCGCTCGGCATAGGTGTCGGCGCGGAAATCGCCTTGTTCGTCGAAGTCGGTGACGGGGAAGGAGAGAAGGCCTTCCGAAACGATCTGCTTGAGTTCCTGCGGTGTCGTCATGATGAGTATCCAGGGCGGCGGTGTGAGGTTGATGTGTCGAAATGGAGATTTCTTATACGTCATCGTACAACAACAAATCGTCTAACTCAACGGGGTTTTCGCGGCATAATGCACGCCATAGGGTAAATACGGAACATCCACGCAATCTTTCATGTTGTAGGATGACGTATGAATAGCTGGCGCAGTGCGCGTGCAGCGCCATGAGGATCGATGCAATGGAACAATCTCCGCTCTACATTCGCGTTCACCCCAATGACAATGTCGCGATCGTCGTCAATGACGGCGGTCTGGGCGAGGGCGCCGTTTTCCCCGACGGCATTGCGTTGCGCGAACGCGTGCCGCAAGGCCATAAGGTCGCGCTGGCCGATCTGGCCGAAGGCGATGAGGTGATCCGCTATAACGTGGTGATCGGCTACGCGCTGAAGGCGTTGCCCAGGGGTAGCTGGATCAACGAGCACGTGATCCGCATGCCGAGCCCGCCCGGACTCGACGACCTGCCGATCGCCACCATCAAGGCGCCGGAGATGCCGCCGCTCGAAGGTTTCACGTTCGAGGGTTATCGCAATGCGGACGGCTCGGTCGGCTCGCGCAACATTCTGGCGATCACGACCACCGTGCAATGTGTGGCCGACGTGGTGCAGCATGCGGTCACGCGCATCAAGGCCGAATTGCTGCCGCGCTATCCGAATGTCGACGACGTGGTGAGCCTCGGCCATACCTACGGCTGCGGCGTCGCGATCGACGCGCCCGATGCGATGGTGCCGATCCGCACCGTGCGCAACATCAGCCTGAATCCGAACTTCGGCGGCGAGGTGATGATGGTCAGCCTCGGGTGCGAGAAGTTGCAGCCTGAACGTCTGATGCCGCCGGGCACGATTCCGATCGCGGCGGCCGCGAACGTCGCGGAAATCGCCGACATCGGCGACGTCGAGGCCGATCTGAACGGCGACGTTGTCGTGCTGCAGGACGACGCGCACGTCGGCTTCCAGTCGATGATCGACTCGATCATGAGAATGGCCGAGGGCCATCTGAAGCGCCTGAACAATCGCCGTCGCGAGACGTGTCCCGCGGCCGATCTGGTGATCGGCGTGCAGTGCGGCGGCAGCGACGCGTTCTCCGGGCTGACCGCGAATCCCGCCGTCGGCTTCGCGACCGACCTGCTGGTGCGAGCCGGCGCGACGGTGATGTTCTCCGAAGTCACCGAGGTGCGCGACGGCGTCGATCAGTTGACGGCGCGCGCGGCCAATGCGGACGTGGCCGCGGCGATCATCCGCGAAATGCAGTGGTACGACGATTATCTGAAGCGCGGCGGCGCGGACCGCAGCGCCAACACCACGCCCGGCAACAAGAAGGGCGGGCTGTCGAACATCGTCGAAAAGGCGATGGGCTCGATCATCAAGTCGGGCAATTCGGCGATTTCCGGCGTGTTGTCGCCGGGCGAAAAGGTCCGCCAGAAAGGGCTGATTTACGCGGCCACGCCGGCCAGCGACTTCATCTGCGGCACGCTGCAGGTGGCCGCCGGTATCAATCTGCACGTGTTCACCACGGGCCGTGGCACGCCGTACAGCCTCGCCGAAGTGCCCGTGATCAAGGTCGCGACGCGCTCCGATCTGGCGCGCCGCTGGCACGATCTGATGGACATCAACGCCGGCACGATCGCCACCGGCGCGGCGAGTATCGAAGACGTGGGCTGGGAACTGTTCCGGCTGATGCTCGACGTCGCCAGCGGACGCAAGCAGACCTGCGCGGAAAAACTCAAGCTCCACAATGCGTTGACGCTGTTCAATCCGGCGCCGGTGACCTGAGCGGCCGGGCGTCGCCTGGCTGGCTTCAGCGCAATCACACTCCTATCAAGACATGACCGACTCGAATCCTGCTCACTCCGCCGCACAGAAACCCTTCCGCCGTCTGCTGTTGACCGGCGCCGCCGGCAACCTCGGCCAGCAGTTGCGCGGCGCGCTCGCCGCGTGGGCCGATGTCGTGCGCGTCACCGACATCGCGCCGCTCGGCGAGGTGGCGGCGCACGAAGAAGCGTCGATTGTCGATCTCGCCGACGAAGCCGCGGTACTCGCGCTGCTGGAAGGCGTCGACGCGGTGATTCATCTCGGCGGCATTTCCGTCGAGGCGCCGTTCGAAGATCTGCTCGAAGCGAATATTCGCGGCCTCTACAACCTGTATTCGGCGGCGCAGAAGCGGGGCGTGAAGCGCATCGTCTACGCAAGCTCGAATCACGCGGTGGGCTTTCATCCGGTGACCGAAGTGGTGGATATCGATGCGCCGCTGCGCCCCGATACCCTGTACGGCGTGACGAAGTGTTTCGGCGAATCGCTGTCGCGCTATTACTTCGATCGCTTCGGGCTCGAGACCGTGTGCCTGCGGATCGGTTCGTCGTTCGAGCAGCCGAAGAATCCGCGCATGCTCGTCACTTTTCTCAGCTATCGCGACTTTATCGAGCTGGTGCGCTGCTCGCTGTTCACCAATCGTGTGGGCCATGCGATCGTCTACGGCGTGTCGGATAACCGCACCAAGTGGGTCGACAACACGAAGGCGGCGTTCCTCGGTTTTCGGCCGCAGGACAGCTCGGTCGAATTCGAGCATCTGTTTCCGGTCAGCGCGCCGACCGCCGATCTCGACGATCCGACCCAGCGTTTCCAGGGCGGCGCGTTCATACTCGCCGGTCCGATGGAGCCGAAGCGATGAGCGCCACGGCGGCCAATCCCAACGTTGAGCGTGTCGAGGCAGCGGGCGAGGCGCCCGCGATGGTCGGCGAGAGTCCGGTGTGGCGGGCGGCGGAGCAGGCGCTGTACTGGGTCGATATCCCCGCGCAAAAGATCGTGCGCCTGGCGGTAGGGGCGGGCCAGCGCTCCGAATGGCGTTTGCCGGAGAAGGTCGCCTGTATCGCGTTCGATCGCCACGGCACCGTGCTGGCCGGTTGCGAGACGGGGCTGTTCGCCGTCACGCTGAGCGAAACCGCAACGGCCGACGGTCAATCGCTTCAGGTCGAAGCACGCCGGCTCGCCGCGCCGTCCTTTGCCTGCGGCGACATGCGTTTCAACGACGGCCG
This sequence comes from Paraburkholderia sp. BCC1876, assembly GCF_902833695.1. Taxonomy (NCBI): domain Bacteria; kingdom Pseudomonadati; phylum Pseudomonadota; class Betaproteobacteria; order Burkholderiales; family Burkholderiaceae; genus Paraburkholderia; species Paraburkholderia sp. BCC1876. The sequence goes on from NZ_CADFGI010000011.1 coordinate 91,598, forward strand.
TTGTGATCGCCAGGGACGCTTCTGGTCGGGCACGATGGTGCAGGACATGTCGCTGGCGAATCCGGCCGGCGCGCTGTATCGCTTCGACGAGCACGGTGTGTTGTCCGCGCCGGTGATCGATGCGCTGATCACGCAAAACGGTCTGGCGTGGTCGCCGGATGGCGCGACCATGTACCTGTCGGATTCGCATCCGCTGCGCCGCCAGATCTGGGCATTCGATTACGACGTCGACGCCGGCGAGCCGCGCAACCGGCGCGTGTTCGCCGATCTGAATCACTACGTGGGCCGTCCCGACGGCGCCGCGGTCGACGCCGACGGCTGCTACTGGATTTGCGCCAACGACGCGGGCCGGCTGTTGCGCTTCACGCCGCAAGGCAAGCTGGATCGCGAGATCGTCGTGCCGGCCATCAAGCCGGCCATGTGCGCGTTCGGCGGACGCGATCTCGATACGCTGTTCGTCACCTCGATCCGGCCCGCAACGGGCGCGAGCGAGCACGACGGCCACCTGTTCGCCGTGCGTCCCGGCGTCACCGGGCTGCCGGAACCGGAATACGCCGGCGTCCTGTAAGCGACACCGTAAGCGTGACGCGCCGGCATGAGTCCCTGCCGGCGCACTTCTCTGCGCTCACTTCAATTCATCACTCGTCGTATAACTATGTGGCTTTGCTGCCACATTCGCGCCATATTCATTCCGCCTTTCCCTACGAAGAAACAGAGCGTCACGAGACGCCTTTCCGCCTTCGTCATCCCAGTCCCAGCACCCATAAGGCCCTGGCGTTGCGGTACTTGAGTCATCTCTGCCGGCTATCTCAATTCTGCGGGTAAATACCGTCTGTACAACTCAAACTGCGTTTTATAGACTTCGTATGTCGTCGTACAACATACAAGTCCAAACAAATTCCTTTCTCGAATTTAAGGACAACAGCAGGACAAGGCGGCCGCTGCGTGAACGATTCATCGCCACGAGCGGCGCGCCGATGCAGTCGAAGCAAAAGTAAAAGATGTCGAGTTGTCTGACAGGAGTGCTGAGATCGGTGCCGGGGAAACTGCACAGACCAGCACGGCGAAGCGTCCGCAGCCCGCACGGGTGAGCGAACGCGGAGCCGGGAGACGCAGTAAAGCCATATCGCATTCGTACTGGCCTTCCGCTAGCAGCCCTCCGCAATCGGCCAATCGATTGGATGGTCCATTTACAAGGAATGTCACGATGAACAAGAAGTTCGCCTCTTCCCGTGTTTCGATGATCGTTGCAGCGTCGGTGCTGGCCTTCAGTGCCGCGTCGGCGGAAGCACGCGTGTTCCGCGTGTCGGACGTGCACGGCGACACCTACCCGACCAATATGGCCGTGAAATACATGGGTGACGAGATCAGCAAGGCCACGGGCGGCAAGGACACCGTCAAGGTGTTCGGCAACAGCGCGCTCGGCTCCGAAAACGACACGGTCGATCAGGTGCGCATCGGCGCGCTCGACATGGCGCGCGCCAACGGCGCCGCGTTCAACGAGATCGTTCCCGAGTCGATGATTCCGTCGCTGCCGTTCCTGTTCCGCGACATCGACCATTTCCGCAAGGTGATGTACGGCCCGGAAGGCCAGAAGATTCTCGACGCCTTCAAGGCGAAGGGCATGATCGCGCTGACGTTCTACGAGAGCGGTGCGCGTTCGATCTACGCGAAGAAGGCGGTTCATTCGCCGGCCGACATGAAAGGCCTGAAGGTGCGCGTGCAACCTTCCGATCTGATGGTCGACGAGATTCGCGCAATGGGCGGCACGCCGACGCCGATGCCGTTCGCCGAAGTCTATACGGGCCTGAAGACGGGTCTGGTGGACGCCGCGGAAAACAATCTGCCGTCGTACGAAGAGACCAAGCACTTCGAAGTCGCGAACGTCTATTCCGAAACCCAGCATTCCATGACGCCGGAAGTGCTGGTGTTCTCGAAGAAGGTGTGGGACACGCTGACGCCGCAAGAGCAGGACATCATCAAGAAGGCCGCGGCCGACTCGGTGCCGTACTACCAGAAGCTGTGGACCGCGCGTGAGAACGATGCGGCAAAGACGGTCACCAAGGGCGGCGCGACCATCATCCCGGCTGCGCAGATCGATCGCGCCGCGTTCGTGAAGGCGATGCAACCGGTCTGGGCCAAGTACGAAAAGACCCCGCAAATGAAGCAGATCGTCGACGAGATTCAGGCCATCAAATAAGGCTTGCGGCTTGGATGTTGCGCGGAGCTTGACGGTCACAGTGGGAAAAGCCTGGCAGAAGAATCTGCTGGGCATTTCCACCGTCCGCGCACGTCACGTCACGTCACGCCGTGCCGCGTGAAAGCAGTCGACATGAATGGCTGATTTATTAAAGACAGGTCCGCGGTAAAAGGATGGGGTCAATGAGATTCATAAAGCGCCCAAATGATTTTCTGTTTCACGCGCTGGTTATCGTGGCGTCGGTGAGTCTTGCCGTGCTCAGCCTGCTCGTGATCTATAGCGTCGTGATGCGCTACGTTTTCAACGACGCACCCGATTTCGTCGAGCCCATCGCGCTGCTGCTGGTGATCGTCATCGCCATGTTCGGCGCCGCGCTGAAAGTGCGCGAGGGCGGCCACATCGGGCTCGATTCGCTGGTCACGAAGCTGCCGCCGAAAGGGCAGGTCATGGCGGCCGCGTTTCAACATCTTTGTCTGATCGCATTGGCCGTGGCGATTTTCTTCGGCTGTCTGCAAATGGCCGAAACCACCATGGAAGACCGGATTCCGATTCTCGGTTTGCCCGAAGGCGTGCGCTACTGCATTCCGGTCGTTGCCAGCGTTTGCATTGCCTTGTTCTCGCTCGAGAACCTGCTCGCGCTTTTCGTCAAGAAACACAACTAGAGCAATCATGGAACTTGCCATTCTCGCCGTCAGTTTCCTCGTCTTTCTCGTTCTCGGGGTTCCTGTTTCGTTCGCGTTGGGACTCTCGTGCGTCCTGACTTATCTGTACGAAGGCCTGCCCGCGGCCACCGCCATGCAGGCGATGATTTCGGGCATCAACGGCTTTTCGTTTCTCGCGGTGCCGTTCTTCATCCTGTCCGGTGAGCTGATGCTGCACGGCGGCATCGCCGACCGCATCCTGCGTTTCGCGCAAGCGGCCGTCGGGCATTTCCGCGGCGGCCTCGGTATGGCCAACGTGGTGGCCTGCACGCTGTTCGGCGGGGTGTCCGGTTCACCATCGGCGGATACGTCGGCCATGGGCGGCGTGGTCATTCCGTTGATGAAGCGCGAAGGCTACAGCGCGGCCTATGCGGTCAACGTGACGACCCATTCGTCGCTGGTGGGCGCGTTGATGCCGACCTCGACCAACATGATCATCTACGCGTTCGCGGCCCAGGGCATTACGGGCACGTTGAACGGTCACCAGATGAGCGGCGTGTCGATCGGCGATCTGCTGTTCTCCGGTCTGCTGCCGGTGCTGTGGGTGATGGGCTTCGTGCTGCTCGCCGCGTACTGGCAAGCGGTCAAGTACGGTTATCCGCGCCGTCCCGACGGTTCGACCGAACTGCAGAAATTCCCCGGCTGGTACGCGGTGGGCCGAACCTTCGTCGGCGCCGTGCCCGGCTTGATGGTGATCGCGATTATTCTGTTCTGCGTCGCCAAGGGCATTGCGACCGCGACCGAAGCCGCGGCGATCGCCGTGTTCTATTCGCTGGTGCTGACCGTCGTCGTGTATCGCTCGATGACGATGAAGAAGCTCTTCCACGCACTCTCGAAAGCGGCGAAGACGACCGGCGTGGTGCTGCTGCTGATCGGCGTGTCGAACATGCTGCGTTACCAGATGGCCTATCTGGAGATTCCGGACGCGATCGAACGCATGCTCGACGGCGCGACCAGCATGCCGTGGCTGATGCTGCTGTACATCAACCTGCTGCAGGTTTTCCTGGGCACGTTCGTCGATATGGCGGCGCACATCCTGATCACGACGCCGCTGTTCCTGCCGATGGCGATGCATGCCGGCGTGGGGCCGGTGCAGTTCGGCATCATGATTCTGCTGAACTGTTCGTTGGGCCTCGTGCATCCGCCGATCGGCTCGGTGCAGTTCATCGGCTGCGCGATCGGCAACGTGTCGATCGGCGAGACCACCAAGGTGGCGTGGCCGTACTACCTGGCCATTTTCAGCGCGATCAACATCGTCACCTACGTACCGATGTTTTCCACCTGGCTGCCGAGCCTGATCAATGGCCACCCGGTGTTCTGAGCAGACTCACATTCACACTCAGCGGCGCCCGCGCGGCGCCGCGAATCAAAAAATAATTTTCAACAGAGGAGCACACATGAAAAAGGCACTAGCAACTTCTGCGCTTGGGTTGGTCGCCCTTGGCGCGCACGCTCAGAGCAGCGTGACGTTGTACGGGATCGTCGATACCGGAATCGGTTATCAGAGCAGTCAGACGTCGCTCGGGTCGACCTCGGGCGGCCGCTCGGCGGTCAAGATGGTCAACGGGATCTGGGCGGGCAGCCGCTTCGGTTTGAAGGGCGGCGAGGATCTGGGCGGCGGCACCAAGGCGATCTTCCAGTTGGAAGAGGGCTTCAACAGCGCGACCGGCGCGCAGAGCGTTTCCGGTCTGGCGTTCAACCGCCAGGCTTATGTGGGCGTCGCCAACGCCACCTACGGTACGTTGACGGCCGGCCGCCAGTACACCTCGTACTACACGCTGCTGTCGCCGTATAGCCCGACCACGTGGCTGACCGGCGCCTACGGCGCGCACCCGGGCGATATCGATTCGCTCGACACGTTGTACCGCGCGAACAATTCGCTGGTGTACACGTCGCCGAATTTCTACGGGTTCACGGCGAGCGGTTCGTACTCGCTGGGCGGCGTGGCAGGCAGCCTGAATGCCGGTTCGACGTGGAGCGCGGCGCTGCAATACATTACCGGTCCGTTCGGTATCGCGGTGGGCTTCCAGCGCATCAACAACTCGACGCCGGGCGGCGGTGCGTGGGGCGCGGACTCCACGACGTCGAACGCGGGCGCGCAGGCGGGTGTGTCGGGCATCAACAACGGCTACCAGAAATCGGCGGCGCAGCAGCGCGTGGCCGTGACCGGCGGTTACGCGTTCAGCTCGTCATGGGACGTGTCGTTCTCGTACTCGAACGTGCAGTACGTGGCGGGCATCAACTCGCCGTTCCACACCACCGCGATCTTCAATACGGGCGGCGCGGTGCTGCACTACCGTCCGGTGACGGCGCTGGATCTGGCCGCTGGCTATAGCTACACGCGCGCCACGCAGGCGAACGGCATTACGAGTTCGGCGCGTTATCAGCAGTTCAACCTGTCGCAGTACTACAGCCTCTCCAAGCGCACCGGCCTGTACGCGCTCGAGGCGTATCAGCGCGCGGCCGGCCAGACGCTGGCGACGAACGGCACCAGCATCATCAACGCAACGGCCGATATCGGCGACGGTCAGAACGGCGCGCCGTCGTCGTCACGCAGCCAGTTCGCTGCGGGCGTGGGTATCATCCACAAGTTCTAAATGGGTTGGGTGATTGCGGCGTAGGGGCGTAGTGATTTTACGTTTCACGCCGCTGCGGCGACGCGTGTCAGACACGCGTCGCTGCGCTGTATTGACTGCGCGTGCAACGCGCGCGGAATTCTGGACGACGGCTCAGGTGCTCACGCAACCTTCACGCATCCGCGTCCGACCACAAACGACCCCCCGTTGCCCAGTTTTCGCGTTTCACGTCGGTCAAAATAATGTCCACCGAATTCGGCTCGACGTTGAGCGACTCGCAGGTCGCCTTCGTGATGGCTTCGACGAACTGGCGTTTCTGTTCCACTGTGCGGCCTTCGAAAAGTTCGATATGAAACGTGGGCATGACATGACTCCGTTAAAGAATTGAGTTGACGCGGGCGGCTTGGCGCTATTTTCGTGGTGATTTCAGCGGCGACTTCAGTGCCAACTTCAGTGCCGATAAGCGCGATCGATTCGGTCGAGCTTGCGCAGTAACGCCGGCCATTCAAGCGCGCCTTCAATCGCGCCGCCGTCGTAGAGTTGCTCGGCCGTACGCGCGGCGACCGCATCGCTCGGCACCACGAGTTCCGCGCCGCATGCTTGCGCCTGCAACTGGATTTCGCATGCCTTGAGCAGTGTCGCCATCAGCACATAAGCTTCGGCCACGGTGCGGCCGGCGGTCAGCGTGCCGTGGTTGCGCAACAGCATGGCGGGTTTGTCGGCGAGATGCGCGACGAGACGCTCGCCCTCGGCCGGTGAGAACGCGAGGCCTTCGTAGTCGTGGTAAGCGAGCTGCCCGTAAAAGCGCAGCGCATGCTGCGACGCGGGCAGCAAGCCGGCCGGCTGCGTCGACACCGCCACGCCGGCCGTATTGTGCAGATGCATCACGCAGAACGCGTCGGCGCGCGCCGCGTGGACGGCGGCGTGCAGCGCGAAGCCGGTCGCATTCACCGGATGCTCGCTCGTGCCGATAATGTTGCCGTCGATATCGATCTTCACGAGGTTCGACGCGCACACTTCGTCGAACGCGAGGCCGAACGGATTGATCAGAAAGTGGCCCGGTTCGCCGGGTACGCTGGCCGAGATATGCGTGTAGATCAGATCGTCCCAGCCGTTGAGGGCGGCGAGACGATAGGCGGCAGCGAGGTCGACGCGAGTCTGTTGCTCCGCGTCGGACAGCGGTCCTGTTTCGGCGAGACGGCCCGCGGGGGCATGAGTGAAAGACATGTTTGTCTCCAGTCCCATTCAAGAGAGTTGCTGAGAGGGATCGATGCGTTCCATCGCTTTTCGCGCCATGACACCCCGCGTGAAGCGATGCCGGAACCCCTGCACGCTCCAGCTCGCGAGCACGAACGGCGCCGTCATGGCCGGCCAGCCGAAATAGCTCGCGACCGCCTGCAACAGCACCGTGACGCCCACGCCGCTCAGCGTTGCCGCGGCGCCGCAATCGGCCAGCGCGATCGCGGTCAGCGCGCCGTTGAATCCTAACAGGCCCGCGTCGAGCGAACTCGCCGTCGCGCCGAGCAACACGTGCGCCATGCTGGCGAGCGCGCCGCCGATCAGCGCCCACAGCGCGTGCCTGCGTGACGCCGCGGCGATCCCGATCAGCACGAGCAGGCCCGGTAATGCGCCGGAGCCGAAGCCGGGCTGTGCGAGCGCGCCGAGTAGGCCGTTGATCCATTGCGTCGCGATGAACGGTTGCGCGACCGCCTGGGTCGCGACGGGTGTGGCGCTCGTCATCATCGGCAGCCAAAGCCATGTGACGATCAGAAACGGGCTGGAGAACACGCCTAAGCCGTTCGCGCGCAGCCGGCGCGACCAGGGTTCGAGACACCACGCTGTCGCCGTGGCGGCGAGAATCGCCACCGCGGTGGCGGTCGCGTTGTCGGCGATGAAATTGAACGCGGCGAGACCCGCCAGCGCGCCGTTGAAGCCGTGCAGCCCGTCGCGCGTATCGGCTTCACGATAACCGGCCAGCACGGCGCTCACGTTGGCCGCGGTCGCGCCCATCAGCGCCGCGCAGGCGAGACGCGGCTCGGCCAGCAGCCACCCGGCGAGCAGGCACGCGCCGGTGAACGCATTCGGCTGCAGCACGATCTGGCCGAGACTGCGCAACAGTGTGCGCAGAGCGGCGGATTTTGCTTGGGTCGAGGCGGCGTGCATGGTTTGAGAGCGGTATGAAGTCGACGACGCGCGCGACACGACGCTTGAGCGTCAGGTGCGAGCCAGGCCGGTAAGGAGCGGAACCGCGAGCATAGGCTAGCCGCGGCGCTGCGGGCATCGCGAGGCGTTGATAGTGGCTATTTGCGACACCTTGCCGGTACGTGGGCGCGTGGCGAGTTGTGTCGGCGAACCGAAAGCTTTCGCGCTAGGATAAGCAACCCCAGAACCCGGCGAGTACGTGGCCAATACACGGCGCAAACCCCATGCATGCGGGCCAGGCCGTTTCACGAGGAGACAGACAATGCGCGAATTACGATGGACGTCGGAAGAGGACGAAGGAATCGAACATCTAACGTTCGACGCCCGCGACGACGGCTTCGCGGTGGAAAGCGTGGTGGTGGGACAGCGCAACGGCAAGGCATACGGATTGCACTACACGGTGCGCTGCGACGCGCAATGGCGCACCACGCATGCGTGGCTGAAGATCGTCGGCGGCGGCGAACTGGAATTGCACGGCGACGGCCAGGGCCATTGGCGCGACGGTCACGGCCTCTTGCTGAGCGCACTCGACGGTTGCATCGACATCGACATTGCGGCCACGCCGTACACCAATACGCTGCCGATCCGCCGTCTGCAATTGGCGCAAGGCGAGCGTCAGCCGATTTCGGTGGCGTATATCTCGACGCCGGATTTGCAGGTCACGCGCGCCGAGCAGGCGTATTCGTGCATCGCGTTGAACAAGGCGTATCGCTACGAAGGCCTGTTCCGCAACTTCACGGCGAACCTGACGGTGGACGAAGACGGCCTCGTGATCGACTATCCGACGCTGTTCACACGCCTGCCGCGCGAGCATTGACCGTCGCGCTGGGTGTCTCGTTGAGCGTCTCGTCAAGGCCGAGGCCGGTGCGCTGCTGCGCGACAAAGCTTTCGATAATCGCGGCGATCCGTTCGGGCTCGCGCAGCACGACCCAATGGCCCGCATCGATCTCCGTGCGCCGATACGAGCCGAGCCATCCCTCCAGCCCGAGCGATAGCGCCGGCCCGACATAGCGGTCGCGCAACGGCACGATGAAATGCACCGGCGCACGCGCATGGCGCGAGCGCGGCCGCAGCAGCTTGTCGATGAAATTCGCGCGATACAGATTCAGACCGTTGAGCGCGTTGCGCATTTGCGCGGGATCGCGCTCAGGGCGCACGCGTTCGGTCACGCGCAGCCACAGCGGCCAGCAGCGTGCGCCACCCGCGCGCCACACCAGTTCCGGCAGCCATGGCAGATGGAAAAAGAAAATGTACCAGGACTTGAGCGTTTGCCGCACACCGCTGCCGAACGGCCGCTTGACGGGTTGATGCGCCGGTTGATCCTTCAACTGCTGCGTTAACTGCTGTGTTAACTGCGCACCATCGCCCCCGCGCAAGCCGAGCGACGCATGATCGAGGCACGGCCCGGAGATCGACGTATACGACGCGATACGGCCTTTGAACGCCGGATCGGTCACCGCCTCCCAGCTCTGAATCGATCCCCAGTCGTGGCCGACCAGATGAAACGGCCGCGTGCCGCAGGTTGCGTCGGCAACCGCCGCCAGATCCGCGGCCAGCCGTTCGAGCCGGTAAGCGCCGCGCGTGGCCGGCGCTTCGGAGGCGCCCGCGCCGCGCACGTCGTAGCTGATGACGCGGTAGCGCGCATCCAGTTGCGCGCGCACTGGTTCCCATACCGCGGCCGAATCGGGATAGCCGTGCACCAGCACGATCGGCGGTGCGTCGCGCGGCCCGCTGACGTAGACCGCGAGCCGCACGTCGCCGGCCACGACCGACAGCGTGTCGCGTATCACGCGGCCGCCTGCGCGGCGCGTCGCGCGGCCTTGCGGGTGCTCGGGGCGCTTGCATTGGTGGCGTCGACGGCGGCGACGAGACCGTCGATCCGCGCCAGTTGCGCGCGATTGTCGTGATCCCACGGATGGAAGCCGGGCCGGAAAAAGCTCAGCCATTCGCCGGCAATACGCGGAAACACGCCATGACGTGGACCGTACAGATATTTGACGACGCGCCACATGCCGCGAAGGTGGCCGCCGCGTTTGCGGTCGGCGATCAGCAGGCGCAGGTGGAAATCGAACACGATCAGCCAGAACGTGAAGGTGGTGGCCAGCATGGTGCCGGTGCGCAGCAGATAACGGCCGAGGCCCGGTTTAAGCACGGTGTTCCACACGTCGTACGAAACGGCCTTGTGCTCGGTTTCTTCCAGCGCGTGCCAGGTCCACATCTGCGCATAGCCTTCCACCGAGCCGCCGACGCGCGTCGCGTCTTCCAGCAGCAGGGCCGCCAGCATCGCGGTGTAGTGTTCGAGGCAGACGGTGACCGCGAGCTGATACGAATGCGGTAGCACTTTGCGGCCGAAATTGAGGATCGCCCACAGCCGCTTGTCGAGCTTGTGCGCCGGCAGCCCGGCTTCCTGCAGCAGGTCGTTGTATTCGATGTGCTCGCGCGTATGCATGGCTTCCTGGCCGATGAAGCCGAGCACCTGTTTTTTCAGCACGGGGTCGTCGATCTGGTCGCGATAGTTGCGCACGCTATCCATGAAGAAACGCTCGCCCGCCGGGAATAGCAGCGACAGCGCGTTGAAGAAGTGTGTCACATGCGAGCCTTGCACATGCCAGTCGCAGGCACGTTCCGGCGGCAGATTGAAACGAAGGTCGCGGCGAACCGGCATCATGGCCTTTCTCCTTGTGATCCTGGGTTTGCTGTCGAAGCGGTTGATGGAGAGACGCGCGTCATACGGGCTTGCCGTCGATCTGCGCGGCGCGGCGCGCGCGTTTTTCCGCGATGCGCTTCATCCGGCGCGCCTGCATGACGACCAGCGCCTGATACGCCGCCGGCAAGGTGCGCGCGAGCCAGTCGGCGGCGCGCGCGTCGCGCCCGATCAGCACGCGCCGCTTGTTCTTGCGCACGCCGTCGAGAATCACGCGGGCGGCTTCGTCGGCGGTGGTGATGAAGAACTTCTCGAAGTCGTCCTTGCCTTGCTGTTCGTTTTCCAGCATGAAGCCGACCATGTTGGGCGCGATCCGGCTCGATTGCGCGATGCCCGTGTGAATGCCGCCGGGATGCACGCAGGTCGCCGACACGCCGCACTTCATCAGATCGAGTTCCTGGCGCAGCGATTCGGTAAAACCGCGCACCGCGAATTTGGTGGCGTTGTAGCCGCTCATGCCCGGCTGCGCGAACAACCCGAATACGCTCGACGTATTGACGATATGGCCCGCGCCCGAAGCCTTGATATACGGCAGAAACGCTTTCGTGCCGTGCACCACGCCCCAGAAGTTGACGCCGACGATCCACTCGAGATCGGCGTAATCCATGCCTTCGATCGTGCTCGACAGCGCCACGCCCGCGTTGTTGAACACGAGATTGACGCGCCGATGCTGCGCGGCCGTTTCCGCGGCCCAGTCGACCATCGCGGCGCGGTCCGCGACGTCGAGCACGCGCGTGGTGATGAGTAGCGGCGCGCCGACAATCTGCGGCGCGGCGGCTTGCGCGAGTTGCGCGGTTTCGGCGAGGCTCGCGGCATTGCGGTCGGCGAGGGCGAGATGGCAGCCTTCGCGCGCCAGTTGAATCGCGAGCGAGCGGCCCATGCCCGAGCCTGCGCCGGTGATGGCGGCGACCCTGTCGGTGAAGTTCTTCATTGGCTTATCTCCTGTGGGCCGAGCCGGCGTTTCGGCGCTGACCTGAGTCCCATGCAAGCTGGTTTGTCGTTGTCGTTGTCGTTGTCGCTGTGTCGCTGTGTCGCTCAGGTCGCTTCCGCCGACGCGGCAACCGGCGCATTCTTCGGCGTTTGCATCGGCCCATTCATCGCCACACCAGCCGGCTGCTGCGCCGGCGCATACGCGACGTAATCGTCCATGCTGAAGGTGCTCGTGGCCTGGCGGAATTTGTACGCAAACCCCGGCCACAGCGTGGTGTTCTTGCCGGTCTTCGGATCGAGATACCAGCTCTTGCAGCCGCCGGTCGACCATATCGCGCGGCCGAGCTTCTGCTGGATGCGCTCGTTATAGGCGCGCTCCACCTGCGGGCGCACTTCGATCGCGGCGGCGCGTTCGGCGTTCATCGTCTTCAGCGCGCGCAGGATGTACTCGACCTGCGACTCGATCATGAACACCATCGAGTTGTGGCCGAGGCCGGTGTTCGGACCCACCACCATGAAGAAGTTCGGATAGCCCGGCAACGCCGTGCCCAGATACGCATGCGCGCCGTCGCGCCATGTATCGACGATATCGACGCCGCCACGCCCGAGCACCACGCCCGGCGGAAACGGATCGGCGACCTGGAAGCCGGTGCCGAAGATCAGGCAGTCGGCCGGATGGCGCGCGCCATCGGTCGTGATCACCGCGTATTCCTCGATCCGGGCGATGCCGGTGGTGGTCACCGCCACGTTCTGGCGCGACAGCGCGGGGAAGTAGTCGTTGGAAATCAGCACGCGCTTGCAGCCCATCGTGTAGTTCGGCGTCAGCGTGGCGCGCAGTTGCGGGTCGGGCACCTGGCGGCGCAGATGCCGTTCGGCGACTTTCTGCGCGGTTTTCATCAGCGACGGATGAATCGCGAAACCGAGCGCCCGCGATTCGAGCATGCAGTACAGCGCCGAGCGCATGATTTTCTGCGTGAACGGCAGATGTCTGAAGAGCCACTGTTCGAGCGGCTTCACCGGACGGTCGGCCTTCGGCATGATCCACGGCGGCGTGCGCTGGAACAGTTCCAGATGCGCGACGCGCGGCGCGATCTGCGGCACGAACTGGATCGCGCTCGCGCCGGTGCCGATCACGGCGACACGTTTGCCGTCGAGCGGATAACCGTGGTCCCATTGCTGCGAATGGAACGTCTTGCCGCGAAATTTTTCGATCCCCGGAATGTCGGGCAGGGCCGCGCGCGAGAGGCCGCCCATCGCCGAAATCAGCACGCGCGCGGACCATTGCTGGCCGTTCGCGAAAGTCAGTTGCCAGCGGTGGCGCGTCTCGTCGTAGATCGCGCTCGCCAGTTCATGGCCAAAGCGCAAATGACGCTGAACGCCGAAGCGCTGCGCGCATTCTTCCAGGTATCCGCGAATTTCCGGCTGGCGCGCGAACATGCGGGTCCAGTGCGGATTCGGGGCGAAGGAGAACGAATAGACGTGCGATTGAACGTCGCAGGCGCAACCGGGATAGTGGTTGTCGCGCCAGGTGCCGCCGACCGACGCGGCCTTTTCCGCGATGATGAAATCGGTCAGGCCGGCTTGCCGCAGGCGAATCGCCATGCCGAGCCCCGCAAAGCCGGAGCCGATGATGGCGATGTCGGTATCGACCGGCGCGGATGGGTCAACGGCGGCTTCGTGGGGCGTCATGCGTGCATTCATCCGATCCGTCTCCTTTTTACCGTCTTAACTGTTACATTGGTTGATGTAACAATAGAGGCTGGTAACGGATGACGCAAGAAGCCGGTTAGATGTCCGGCTCTAGGAGCGGCCGCACGCCGCGCTCGATGGGTCTATTTCGCCGCGAGCGCCGCCGTGGCAACGGGGTTCTGCCAGACAACGTCCTTCACGACGATTTTCTGCGGGATCAGGTGAGCGCCGTAGAAGGCATCCGCGACGCCTTGCTGCGAGCGGACGATGTCGTCGGTGACGACCGTGGTGCCGTACGGATAGCGGCGCACCCAGGTTTCGACCAGCTTCTGATCGAGGCCGACCTTCGGCGCGATCAGCGCGGCGGTTTCCACCGGATGCGCGTTGACCCACAGGCTGGCCGCGCGCAATTGCCCGAGAATCGCGCCGACCACCTCGGGGTGCTGCTGGGCGAAGTCGCGGGTGGCTTCGTAGAAGTTGTAGGGGCCGTTGAGACCCGCGTAGTCCGCCAGCGTGCGCGCCTTCAACGCCTGCTGCGCGGACGCGTAGTACGGGTCCCAGATTACCCACGCATCGACGCTGCCGCTTTCGAACGCCGCGCGCGCGTCGGCGGGGGCCAGGTAGACCGGACGAACGTCTTCGTAACGCAGGCCGGCTTTTTTCAGCGCTTCGAGCAGCAGGTAGTTCGAGCTCGATCCTTTCTGCAGCGCGACCCGTTTGCCTTTGAGATCGGCAACGTTGCGCAGCGTCGAATCGCTTCTCACCAGAATCGCTTCCGCGTGCTCGCCGGACGGCTCCGCGCCGACATAGACGAAGCGCACGCCGCCGGCCTGTGCGAACACCGGCGGTGGCGCGCCGGTATAGCCGAAGTCGACGCTGTTGGCGTTGAGCGCTTCGAGCAGTTGCGGCCCCGCCGGAAATTCGAACCACTTGATGCTGTAGCCGAGCGGTTTGAGCCGTTCGTCGAGCGAGCCCTGGGCTTTCAGTATCGCGAGCAGGCCGGACTTCTGGTAGCCGATGCGCAGGACCCTGGCGGTGTCGTTGCCGACCGGCTGCGCGGCGGCGTTGAAGGTGGTGAAGGTGGTGAATGCCGTCAGCAACGCGGCGGCGACGTGAAGCGGAAAACGGGCGTGACGGGGCATGCGGCGAATCTCCATGTCTTGCGATTGTGATGTCGCCGGCCGTGCGTCGTCAGCGTGGTCCGCGCGCACGCGAGTCATCTGACAGCAGGTGACGTGACGTGCAGGGACGCGCAAGCGCTGGGAAACACGTCGCGGCGACGGTCAAGGATCGTCGCATGGACGCGGCGCGCTACCAACGAAGCAATGGAGATTTGAATATGACGCGCGAGGCACCGAGGTGGTGAGGCCGCACGTAGCGTGTGACGTGCGGCGTGCAGTTACTTTTTCGGCTTGTCCGCTTTCCCAGCGGCGCCGTCGGCGGGATGGCCCAGCTTCTTTTCCATGATCGCCGCGACGCGGTCGCCGAGGTAGTCGCCGGAGGCGTCTTCGAGCGCGCGGTTCATTTCGCTTTCCACCAGCACCATGGCGAGCGGCCGCACGCGCCAGATCGCGTCGACCAGCGCGGGCACGTCGGCGGGCGGCGGCAGCGCGTCGGCGTCGTAGCGATCCAGTTGGTGGACCACCAGATCCACCAGCGCTTTGGCGACCGCCTGAAAATGCGGCCGGGCGATGCCGACGGCGTCGAGCAGATCGGCGAGCGGAATGCCTTCCTTCGCCATGGTGGCGCCGGCGGCCAGCGCCGTGGGATTGCCCGACACGAACGAGAGGCCGTGACGTTCCAGCAGGCCGAGTTCGACCGCTTTGCCGAGCGCGCTCGGCGTGGCCTTGTCGCCGAACATTTGCAGCAGTTCGATCAGCGAGTATTTCTTCGGACGCTCACGCGACCAGCGGCCGCCGATCGCGGTTTCCAGACCGAGGATCGAACGCAGATCGTGGCCTTCGTCGACGGCCATGATCAGGTCTTGAATGTTCGCCAGCGTGTAGCCGCGAGTCAGCAGGTGATTGATCAGCTTCAGACGCGACACGTGGGTGTCGTCGTACACGCCGACCCGGCCGCGCTTTTCCGGCGGCGCGAGCAGGCCCCGGTCCTGATAGGCGCGCACGTTGCGCACCGTGGTGTCGGTGACGCGCGCGAGTTCATCGACGGTGTATTCGTTGCGCGGCGCTGGGCTGGCCGCGACGTTGGCGTCGGCGGGCGAGGGCGGGACGGAGGGCGGCGTGTTGGGCATGGGCGGATTTTAACGCGGCCGTCGGCGCGGCCGCCAGCCTGGCAGTGCGTCATGTTGTGTCATGGAGCGCGATGGGACCGAGCGGGAGCGGGCGTCGCGTTTTTGTGGCGACGGTCATTCCAGGTAGGATCGAATCAGTTTTTCATTGGCGTCGGAGTAGTCATAGCAATTGGATCGTAAATCGACCGGCGCCGCGAGCATGATCGTTTCGCACCACCAGCCGTTGTATCGGACTTCGGCGTTTTCATGGGTTGCGCTCAGCATGTGGCCGAATTCGTGGGCGAGAGTTTGACGGCTGCTAGCACTTGCAATGCCGTAGTCGCCGCCCTGCAGGGCTATTCCTGCCGTGCTGCTGCTTATCAGATTGTGCGTGAAGAGGAGGAATTTGCTATCGACGTCGATCTCCTGCGGGATCTGGGCGCGCACGAGTGCCAGCCACTCGAGGAGTTTCCTGCTGGGGTCGTCGCCCGCATAGGCAAAGTCGGTGATGCCGGGAAGGTTGCGGCGAATATCGACGGTCATGGTGCGCCCAGCAGGCAGCAAGGCTTCAATGAGCCCAATCCACCAGCTCAGGTGATCGTTGAGCGCGACGTTTTTGGCGTCGTCGTGAACGAAGATGACGAAATACCATTCAAGGGTGTCGCGAATGCCGCTCCTCGCCTTCGGACGGTCGCCGGTAGTCGATTCCGGTGTGGTTTCAATCGGTGCAAGCACGATGTCGCGAACGGTTTCGCTCGTGGCCGGCTGCGTGAGAACGCGTATCTCGGGGTGGGGTTTTGGGGTGGCGTAGCTGATGGTGTACGCGTCGGAGTGGGGCGCCGCGTTGACAAAAATATCCAGGCGGTCCGCGTAGCGGGTAAAGATCGCCGGATAGCCGTCGACCTTGCCGCGGTACAGCGCGGCCTCGCCATCGTCCGAATAAATCAGCTTGACCGGCATGCGCGTGTCGACATGCATGATTGCGGCGCCGCGCGTCGCATCGGTACGCGCGGCGCTCTGAGCCGGCAGCTCGCCGCGTAACCCGACCGGCAATCCACGAGCGAC
The DNA here is from genome assembly GCF_902833695.1 of Paraburkholderia sp. BCC1876. NCBI lineage: Bacteria > Pseudomonadati > Pseudomonadota > Betaproteobacteria > Burkholderiales > Burkholderiaceae > Paraburkholderia > Paraburkholderia sp. BCC1876. The sequence goes on from NZ_CADFGI010000011.1 coordinate 107,895, forward strand.
CGCGCCGTCGAAGTCCGTTACCGTGGACGCGACGCTGCTTCCCGCCGCAGCCAGCAGGCACATCAGCAGCAAAAACACGAGAGCCGCCGCGAAGCGTGAACGACGTGCGTCGACGCTGGGCGTCGAGCGCATCGGATGCTGGCATAAAAAAGGGAGATGGGGCACGGCGCGCTCCTGAATGTCGAGGTCACGTCGATTCCTTTGAAGCGGAAATCGACCCTCGCGCGCGCTGCTTCTCGTTGGCGCCGCGAGTCACCTCGAAATTAGGCGCAGCGATTCCATGCGTCCAGTGACAAGGCGACGCGAGCGCTTCAGCTGCCCCTACGCGACGTCGTCCGGCGCCGTCGAATCGCCCACGCCGAGCTTGCGCTGCATCAGCGTGGTATCGAGCCAGCGGCCATGCTTGAAGCCGACCGCCTTCAATGTGCCGGTCAATTCGAATCCCAACTGCGTATGCAGCGACAACGAGCCGCCGCTGCCGCCGTCGGCGATCACGGCGACCATCTGACGCCATGGCCCGGTTTCGCAGCGCTCGATCAGCGCTTCGAGCAGGATGCGACCGAGGCCTCGGCCGCGATACGCGTCGTTCACATAGATCGAATCTTCGATCGTGTTGCGATATGCGGCGCGCGGCCGGTAAGGCGTCGCGTAGCAATAGCCGGCGACCTCGCCGTCAATCTCGGCAACCATATACGGCAGCCCGTGACTGCGCACCGACGCGAGCCGCGTGCGCAGATCGTCGACGGAAGGCGGCGTTTCTTCGAACGAGGCGACGCCGGTCAGTACATGGTGCGCGTAGATCGCCTGAATCGCGGGCAGATCGGCTTCGGTGGCGTCGCGAATCAGCGGTGCGTTCAATGGTGCATTCGGCGGCGCGGTCGCATCCGATGCGGCAGGCGTGGAGGGCGCGGGGCGGGTGGTGCTCATACGAGTTCCTGTCGTGGCCGTTGGAATGTAATACGTTTGACTATGCCCGCCGCACGCGCGGATTTGAAGCGAGTCAAAAATCGCCATCGCGTATGGCCGCTATACGTGTGGCGATAACCGTCAGTTATGCGAGTACGTGTCCGGCTGTTTCACATGGCCACGATGACGCTTCTGATGTTGAGTCTTGTGCTTCGGGCTGGTCCTGGATTGCGCGGCGGCGCTATGGTCGTTACCGGCCGGCAACGAGCTCTGGCCTTCGCCGAAGCGGAAAGTTTGCGAGGTTTGAGCGTACGCGCCGGCGGACAGCGTCAACGCGGCGACGAGGCAAAGCGACAATTTCATGAATCCTCCTTCGGAACGAGCCGCAGAGGATACCCGGTTTGCAACGGACCGGTCGATCCGGTCGGGTCGGTTGATTGACCGCAACACGCGCGAATACCCGCGAATACCCGCGAATACCCGCGAATACGCCGAACACGTCAAAGATCGAACTGGTCGAATTCGCTTTGCAGTTCGCGGTTACGGGCTACGCGCTCGTCGATACCCGGCCCGAGCCGTTCGACGATCGCCGAAATCAGCAGATTGAACAGGCACGTGAGCGGCGCGAGCGAATCCCAGAATTGACCGACATCGGTTTTCACCTGCAGCAGGTCGCCGTCGAATTCGCGCGCCCACGGACAATAAATATCGGTGACCAGCGCGAACGGCAAACCGCGTCGCGTGGCCGCTTCGCAATAGCGGCGCGCGACCTTCGAATAGGCGCGCGTGTCGGTGACGATCAGATACGGCGATTTGAAATCCGAGTTCAGCGAATCGACATACGAGCCCGACATGCCGTCGGAATAGAACACGCGCGGGCGCAGATATTCGAGGTAGCTATAGAACGCGTTGCTGATACCGCGCGTGGATTGAATGCCGAGAATGTAGACGGCGTCAGCGGTTGCGATGCGATCGGCGACCCGCGCGAAGGCGGGTGATTGCGCGAGCTGGTAGACATGCTGGATCGCGCCGACTTCGAGTTCGAGCGAATGGGCGAGCGCCGGGTTCGGCGTTGCAGGACTACTCGTGTGCGGCGCGGCTTCGTCGTGCTGGCCGGCGCCGCGGCGGAACGCGTCGAGCCGGTCGGTGATCAGCCACGGACGCTCCTGCGCGCCGCGCAGTTCGCGTTTCAGATCGTCGAGGTTCTGATAGCCGATGCTGCGCAGAAAGCGCCCCACCGAAATGCCGCTGGTGCCGGCTTGCTGGGCGATCTGATCGGCGGTTTCGAGGCCGAGCCGGTCGAGATTGGCCAGCATATAACTGGCGACGCGTTTGGAGGTCGGCGTGAGTTCGGCAAAGCGGGCTTCGACGGTTTGGGTAAAAGCGGTCGGCATCGTGGTTGCGGCGCAAGGCGGTGGTGGGTCGGTCGCCGGAATGATGACATAGTCGACCGGCCACCGGCATCGCATTGCGTCGATTCGCGGGGGCTCCCGTCAGACCGCGGGCCGCGCCGGCGCAGCTCGCGCGAAGCGCCGGGCGCCCGCCACGCAGGCCACCACCACGACGGTGACGAGGATCATCGCGAGCGGGACCTCTTCATGCAACAGCAAGCCGGCCAGCAGCAGGCCGAAGAACGGCTGCAGCAGTTGCAGCTGACCGACGCCGGCAATGCCGCCGAGCGCGAGGCCGCGATACCAGAACACGAAACCGATCAGCATGCTGAACAGCGACACATACGCGAGGCCCCACAGCGCGGCGTGACTGACGCCGTCGAACGACGCGGGCCGCGTCCACCACGCGAGCGGCAGCATCAGCGGCAACGACAGCACCAGCGCCCAGGAAATCACCTGCCAGCCGCCGAGGTGGCGCGACAGGCGCGCGCCTTCGGCATAGCCTAGCCCGCAGACGATGATCGCGGCCAGCATCAGCGCATCGCCGACCGGCGACGCGTCGATGCCGTGACGCAACGCGAATGCCACCACCGCGCTGCTACCGAGCGCGGAGAAGACCCAGAACGCCGGCTGCGGACGCTCGCCGCCGCGCAGCACGCCGAAGATCGCGGTAGCGAGCGGCAGCAGGCCGACGAACACCACTGCATGCGCCGCGTTCACGTGACGCAGCGCGAGCGCCGTCAGCAACGGAAAGCCGACCACCACGCCGAGCGCGACGACCACCAGCGGAATCAGATCGCGACGTGCGGGGCGGGACTGGCGGAACACCAGCAATAACAGCAGACCGAGCGTACCCGCAATGGTCGCGCGGGCAACGGTCAGGAACACCGGGTCGAGACCTTGCACGGCGATGCGGGTGGCCGGCAGCGAGCCGCTGAAGATCAGCACGCCGATCATGCCGCTTAGCCAGCCGTTGGTTGTCTTGTCCATCGAAAGTGTCCGTGCAAAGGCGAATGAAGGACATAGCATCCGCTTTTGCGCCGTAAAGGGTAAGCTACGCATCAGTACAATTCGTACAAACTGTACTTACTGTGGAGCAGTACAGATGGCGGAAAGCGAGAGTAACCGTGCGGCCTCGGGCACGCGTGTCGGCACGGTGATGGACAGTCTGCGCGAGCGTATTGCGAGCCGCTCGCTGATGCCGGGCGCGCGCGTGCCGTCGATCCGCGCGATGACGGAAACGCTCGGCGTGTCGAAGTCGACGGTGGTGGAGGCCTACGACCGGCTGGTCGCGGAAGGCGCGATCGTCGCGCGGCGCGGCTCGGGGTTTTTCGTGTCGGGTCACGCGCCGCCGCTCGCGCTCGCCGATCTCGGGCCGCGTCTCGATCGCGAGGTCGATCCGCTGTGGCTCACGCGTCAGTCGTTGCAAGCGGGTGCGAAGGTACTGAAGCCGGGTTGCGGCTGGATGCCGCCGTCCTGGTTGCCGGAAGACGGCGTGCGCCGCGCGTTGCGGGCCGTGGCGCGCGATCCGCAGGCGCCGCTGGCCGAATACGCCAGTCCGTACGGCCTGCCGGCGCTGCGTCAGCAACTGGCGTGGCGGCTCGCGCAGCATGGCGTCGACGCGCCGCCGGAGCAGATCGTACTGACCGACAGCGGCACGCACTCGCTCGATCTGGTGTGCCGGTTCCTGCTCGAACCGGGCGACACCGTGCTGATCGACGACCCGTGCTACTTCAACTTCCAGGCATTGTTGCGCGCGCACCGTGCGCGGATCGTCGGCGTGCCTTATACGCCGTCCGGTCCCGATCTGGCGGCGTTCGAGCGGGCGCTGATCGAGCATCGCCCGCGGCTCTATGTGACCAATTCGGCGATCCACAATCCGACCGGCGCGACGCTGGCGCCGGCCGTCGCGCACCGGGTGCTGAAGCTGGCGGGCGAACACGATCTGCTGATCGTCGAGGACGACATCTTCGCCGATTTCGAAGACGAAGCCGCGCCGCGGCTTGCCGCGTTCGACGGGCTCGCGCGGGTGGTGTCGATCGGCAGTTTTTCGAAGACGCTGTCCGCGGCGGCGCGTTGCGGCTACATCGCCGCGCGCCCCGAATGGGTGGAATCGTTGATCGATCTGAAGCTGGCTACCTCGTTCGGGAATGGCCAACTCAACGCGAGCGTCGTGCACCGGTTGCTGGTGGACGGAACGTACCGGCGTCATCTGGAGTCGATGCGCGCGAAGCTCGCCGATGCGATGGGCGAGACGATCCGGCGGCTCGGCTACGCGGGCCTCGATATCTGGACGCGGCCACGGGCCGGCATGTTTGCGTGGGCGCGTCTGCCCGATGCGCTCGACGCGGCCGATATCGCGCGTCATGCGCTGGAGGCGGGGGTGGTGTTCGCGCCGGGCAATGTGTTCAGCGCTTCCCAATCGGCGGCCGGGTTTTTGCGCTTTAACGTGTCACAGTGCAATCGTCCGAAGGTCTACGAAGTGCTGCAACGGGCGATGGAAGCAACGGCCATGTCGCGGCAGCAGGCGCACGCCTGATTCGCGTGCGCGCCGTGCCGCTGCGCTGCGTTTCGCGTTGTTGCGTTTCGCTTCGTCCAGCCAGCTACTTGCACAGCAGAAGCAGGCGCTCCTGATCCGTGCAGGCAGAGCGCGGTTTCTGCACGGCCTGCGTCGCCGCCGCGTTCATCGCCGCGCTCTTGTTGGTGAGACACGCGCGCAAATGCTTCTCGACCGGCGCGTAGTATTTCCATCCGCGCACGAGGGTGGGCAGTTCGAGCTTCACCTGCTTCCACTTGGGATGCCCGTGCTCCTGCAGATTGTCGAAGTTCGCGCACAGCGAATCGGCGAAGCGGTTCAGATTGACGACGGTATCGCGCAGCCCGTAGTCGTAGGTGACGAGAAACGCCTTGACGGTCAGCGTGGGCGTGTCTTCTTTAATCCAGTTCGGGTAGCTGCTGGCGCGGATCGTCGCGGGGAAATAGGTCTGTTTGGCGCGCGCGGTTTCCGGCGCGGCGGGATCGGCGCGCAGCAGGCGCAGCTGGTTCAGCAACTCGGGATTCATGTCGTTGAACAGTTTCGCCGGCTGTCCGACCACGATGATCGCCACATCCACTTTCTTGACGATCAGCGCGGCCAGCGCGTCTTCGTTGCTCAGGTGCTGGATGTTCTGCTCGGGAATCGGCTGGCCGAACATCAGGTGATAGAGCGTGGTGGCCGATTGCGCGGTGCCGCTGCCGAGCAGGCCGACGCTGATGGTTTTGTCCTTGATGTCGGCGAAGGTTTTCATCGGCGAATCCGCCCGCACCACGACGTTAATTTCTTCGTCGTAGAGCGGCATGATGAGGCGCAGCGGCCGGATCGCGGTGCCGGCGTCGGCATTGCCCGCGTTGGCCATGTCGAGGTACGCCTGATACACGTCGGACTGCACCAGCGCGAGCTTCACGCCGGACTCGAAGCGCATGCGCTGCACGTTCTCGGCCGAACCCTTCGACGCCATCACTTCCAGGTCGATGCCCGCCGGCTGCGCCACCCATTTCGACAGATCCTGGCCGATCTGGATATACGTGCCGCGCTCCGGGCCGGTGACGATCTTGTAGTGCGTGGGCTCCGCGCAAACCAGCGAAGACATGACCAGCAGCGCCAGCCCCAGCCATCCCGCCAGAAATCTCTTCAGCATGGTCTCTCTACCTATCGGTCAGGTTCGTCCCGCTTCCCGCGTCGGCGCGCGTGAAGCACCATTGAGCCGGTTTGCCCTGGCATGATCGCTGCATCGCGCGGGTCGCGTCCGTCTGTTGCCGCTCAGAGCGGCGCGATCCAGCGACTGCCTGGCAGTGAAGGGTGGCAGTGAAGTCCACCGTGTCTTTCGGTATCCCAACGATTCGTTACTGGGTAGCGGCCGCAGCGTGCGAATTCAGCGGCGCCCAGCCGGTCTCCCGAATCACGCGCTCCAGGATGATCTTCGCCGTGTCGTTGCCGGTGTCGATGGTGAGCGCCTCGTTGGCATGCTGACGCGCGCAAGGCCAGGACTGTTGAGCGACGCAGGTTTGCGCTGCCTGCAAGGCGGCATCGCGGCGCGCGGTCAGCGGGCGCAATTCGGTCGCGAGATCCTGGGCGTCGGCGTTGCCCGGCTGCAGCGTTTGCGCGGCGCCGAGCGCGGCTTGTGCCGTCGACAGGTCGTTGGCGCGGAAGGCGAGGCGCGCCGCCTGCACGGCTTGCGTGGCGTCGCGGAACTGCGGCGCCGGTTTGACGGGCGCCGCGGCGAGCGGCTGCGCAGCCGGTGCGGTCGGAAAGATCTGGGTGGATCGGACGTTGGCGCCTGGTGCGGCGGGCGTGTTCGCGGCGCTCGGTTGGGCCGGTTTGGCCGGTTGCGGCGTATAAGGCGCGATCGTGCCGGTTGTGGTTCTGGCGTCCTGCGTTGCGTCGGCGCTTTGATCGTTGCCGCCGTTTTGCGAATCGCGATTGTCGCCGAATAGTGCATACGCGCCAGCCACCAGGCCGATGACGACAAGCACGCCGACGATGAGTAAAGTGGTTCGGCGATTGGGCAGCGCGGCGCTGCGCTTCGACTCGGGCAAATCGGTCAGCGGCGGCGCCGGCGGATGCGTGGCCACGATCGCCGGGGTGTGCATCGCGGCTTCGCCGGGCAGCGATCCGCTCGCGCTCGCGCTGTGCGCGGCAAGATCCGGTTCAGCCGATGCGGCCGGATCGAAACCGTTTTTCTGCACCACCTTATTCATTGCGCTCGCGCGGCTGCCGGGAATCACGGCGCGCTTGTGCGGACCGCCTTCGAGCGGATGCACCGCGCCGCAATACGGGCAATAGTCGACTTGCCGGTACAGTGCGCCGCCGCAGCGTTTGCACGGTGTCGGAAAACTGTGGCCGGTGACGGTCTGGGTGGCCATGCTGAGGACCCACCTGAGGAAAACGATGCCGTTACGGCATGCTCCGGATCGTATTGAAGCGGCAGCCAGATCCGCGGAAATCACGATCCACATGCGCCGGAGAGTCTAGGGCCGCAAACTCGCGCTTGCGCTGCCGCTGCTCGCAATATGTGGCGTTTTAAATGGCACGTCAATCGACGTTCGCACCTATCCTGTGTGCGTTAGCGAACATTTGTAGGTACGACGAAATACCGTGCATGTTGGCAGGACGAACGGGCGCGTAGTTTTTTCATTTTAGGAGCGCGCAGAAGATCAGTGCTTGCGCAACGGATGATCCTTCAGCAACCACGCCAACGCGAAGGCCAGCACCACCACGCACGCAGCCGACAGATACACCGTATGCAACGCGCCGGCGAACGCCTGCAGATAATCTTCGCGCAATGCGGTGGGCAATTGATGGATCACGGCGGGTCCGAGTGCGTGCGGCAATTCGGTGTCGGGCGGCATCAATTTTTCGAGGCGCGCGGCGAGGCCGTTCGAGAATACCGCGCCGAACGCGGCGACCCCGATCGAGCCGCCGATCGAGCGGAACAACGTCGCGCCCGATGTGGCCACGCCCATGTGTTTGAACTCGACCGTGTTTTGCACGGCGAGAATCAGCACCTGCATCACCATGCCGAGACCGCAGCCGAGAATGCCCATGTCGATATACATCACATGAATCGGCGTGTCGATCTGCAGGCGGGCGAGCAACGTCATCGCGACGGCTGCGAGGAGAGTGCCCATGATCGGGAAGATGCGGTACTTGCCGATCTTGCTGATGATGCGGCCGGTCACCATCGACATCACGAACAGGCCGCCCATCATCGGCAGCATCTGCATGCCGGCTTGCGTGGGCGTCGAGCTTTTGACCACCTGCAGATAGAGCGGCAGGAACGTTACCGAACCGAACAGCGAGACGCCGATGACGAAGCCGATCAGGCTACTCAGCAAAAACGTGCGTTGTTTGAACAGTTCGAGCGGCATGATCGGCTCGACCGCGGTGCGCTCTTCGTGAATGAAGCCCCAGATCGACACCAGCCCGATGCCCAGCGTGAACCACAATTGCGGCGACGACCACGGCAGAATCGTGCCGCCCTGACTCGTGAACAGAATGATGCAGGTGAGCGCACCGGCGAGAAACGCGGCACCCATGTAGTCGATGGTGTGCTTCACGTGACGCACATGCGGCTTGAAGACCGCGCCGATCACGGCGAGCGAGATGATGCCGAGCGGCAGGTTGATGTAGAAAATCCAGCGCCACGACAGGTGCTCGACGAGAAAGCCGCCGAGCAGCGGTCCGATCACCGTCGCCAGACCGAACACCCCGCCGAATACGCCCTGAAAGCGGCCGCGTTCGGCCGGCGGAATCACGTCGCCGATCGCGGCCATCGTCACGACCAGCAGACCGCCGCCGCCGAGTCCCTGCAGCGCGCGCAACACGATCAGTTGGGTCATGTTCTGCGCCACGCCGCATAACGCGGAGCCGACCAGAAACACCACGATCGCCGTCTGCAGCACGATCTTGCGGCCGAACAGGTCGCCGAATTTGCCGTACAACGGCACGACGATGGTCGAGCTGAGCAGGTAGGCGGTCACCACCCACGACAGATTGTTGAGGCCGCCGAGTTCGCCGACGATGGTCGGCAGCGCGGTCGAGACGATCGTCTGATCGAGCGCCGCGAGCAGCATCACCAGCAGCAGTGCCGGAAACAGCAGGCGGATCGGCGGATGATCGGCCGCTCGCGTGCCCGCCGGCGCCGGGCTGGGCGTCAGGTCCGCGGATTGAAGGGTAGTGGGTTGTTCCATGGGGCTGTATTGAAATTAATTAACTTAGAGATTAATATAGGAGACATCATAGCAGCCGTCAAATTGAATGCAATGGCAAGGATTCCGTCAGATAAGCAGGAAGCGAAGGGGGCGCCGCAGCCCGCGCGGCGCCCAGGCCGTCCGTCAGGCACCGCGCGCGGCCCGGAGCAGCGCAGCCGCCTGCTCGACGCGGCGCTCGTGCTGTTCGCGCGGCAGGGCATCGTCGATACCACGCTCGGGGAAATTGCCCGCGAGGCGGGCTTCACGCCGGCCATGATGCATTACTACTTCAAGACCCGCGATCAACTGCTCGACGTGCTCATCGACGAACGCTTCGCGCCGTTGCGCGTGGGTCTCGGCGTGCCGTTTCAGGAAAACCCCGACGATCCGGTCGCCGCGATCACGCAACTCGCGCGGCGGATCGTGCAGGTGGCGACCGATCATCCGTGGTTCCCGTCGCTGTGGGTGCGCGAAGTGATCAGCGACGGCGGCCTGCTGCGTCAGCGCATGCAGGAGCGCTTCGGCAACACGCACCAGAAGGCTTCTCTGGCGGCGATCGCGCGCTGGCAGGAGGAGGGGCGTCTGAACGCGGAACTGGAGCCTGCGCTCGTGTTCGTCACGTTGCTGGGATTGACGATTCTGCCGCTGGCCGCGTCGAAGATGTGGCGCAACGATCCTGTGCGCAGCAAGATCGGCGGCGAGGAGATCGCGCGGCATGCGGTCGCGCTGCTGGTGCGAGGGATCGGTCCGCAGAAAACGGAGTGAGGTGTTGTGTGGGTTGTGTGCGTTGCGGGGTGAGCCCCCAGGTCCGTCGCGGCACGCTACGTGCTACCACTCGTGTGAAAGTGAACGCCGCGTGCGCCGGGAAGCGCGCGGGGCGCCGCAGAAGAACAGGAATGGCGGAACGGACGCCGTGCCGGGAACGCCGTGCTGATGGAACTGGCACGCGTTGCGGTGGCGGATCGGAAGTGTCGGCATCGGGTTGCCGGAATAGCGGCGCCGAAAGCCGGTTTTTCATTGGCGTGCAATTTTGGCGCGTTACTGTGCGCGCGAGTTGGCGGGGTCGCGATGTTTCAATCGTCGATCCGCGTGAAACTCGGCGCGCGAAATCGAGTCGGAACCATGAACAGCGACACCGCAGCCGCGCAAATCGGCGGCACGCAGCAGAACGATACATTGGCCACATCTGACGGCCTAACCGGTTTTTTAGAGCAACAACAGAAAATGAACGGAGCATTGAGACTCGATCAGGCCACGATCGTGCTCGTCGAAGACGACCCGGACAGCCGGGAGTCGTTGACCTTGTTACTCGAGGCGGAAGGCGCGCAGGTCTGCGCCGTTGCGGATGCGGAAGAGGGCGTCGAAGCGGCCTTGCGGCTGTTGCCGGATGCCGTGGTCTGCGACCTCGATTTGCCGGCCATGGACGGTTTCTACCTGATCCAGCGGCTGCGCGATCACGAGATTCGCGGCGATCACGCGCCTGCGGTGGCGGTGGCGCTCACGGGTCATACCGACGAAGCCTACCGCTTGCGCAGCATCGGCGAGGGTTTCCAGCATTTCATGACCAAACCCGCTTTACCCGACGATCTCGTGACGCTGCTGCACGACGCGATCGACGCGCGCGCGGCGGGCTAAACAGGTTCATGGCGGGTTGATCGACGGTTGGCGTTTCGGCGCCGTTTCGGTGCCTCCAGGCCGTGACGGCCGTGGAGTCCTTGCGAATCGGAAGGGCGTGCTATTTAGCGGCGACAGCCGCCGCTGAACTCGCCGCGGCTTCCGCTTCCGCCGCCTGGCACGCGGAACACAATCCCTTCAATTCGATTTCATCGCTGGCGAGGCGGTAGCCCGCGTCCTCGATCTGCGCGACGAGGGCCTGACGCAGCTTCGGCTGGTGCAGTTCGGTCACGTTGCCGCACTGCTGGCAAACCACGAGTATGCCGTGCTGGCACTGCGTCAGATCGTGGCACACCGTGAAGGCGTTGATCGATTCGATTCGATGCACGAGCCCGGCGGTCAGCAGGAAATCCAGCGCCCGGTACACCGTGGGCGGCGCCGAGCCCGGATGGATCTGGCGCATGTCGTCGAGCAACGAATAGGCCTTGGTGGCGCGGCCGGAATTCAGCAGCAATTCAAGCACTTTGCGGCGAATCGGCGTGAGTTTTTCGCCGCGTTCGCGGCAATATTCGTCTGCGAGCGTCAGCGCGGCTTCCTGCGAAGCGCCGTGCGTGTGCCCCGGCTCATGGGCATGCGCAGTAGCGGCGGAGGGGGCTTTGGCGGCGAGCGCGGCGGGCTTGGCGGTCTTCATACGTCGATTATAAAGGTCAGCGCGCCGCGCCGTGCTGGGTGCTCGCGACACGCCCGGCGTCGTGCTCATGCGATGCGAGCCGGCCAACGTCGGCCGGCTCTTCGTCGTCAAGCAGCGGCCAGCAGCTCAGCCGCGGCTCAGGTCAGCGGAAAATCAATGTACTTCTTGAAACCCGTGCGCGTCGCAAGACGCGAATACCAGCGCTCCAGATTCGGCAGCGCCGGGCGCTCCACGCCGTCGAGCCCGAACCAGCGTTTCGCGTACGCGCCGATCACGATATCGGCCAGCGTGAACTTCTCGCCTTCGAGGAAAAAGCGCGCCTGCAGATGGTTGTCCAGCGTGCGCCACAGCGCGGTGACCGCGGCGAAATCGGTAGCGAGTTTGGCGTTGTCGCGCTCGGCCGCCGGCGTGCGCACGAGCGCCCAGAACACCGGACGCTCAGCGGGCTGCAGCGTGGACAGCGACCAGTCCAGCCAACGGTCGACACTCGCGCGGACCTTCGGCTCGGCCGGATACAGCAGGCTCGCTTCACCGTATTGCAGCACCAGATAACGCAGGATCGCGTTCGATTCCCACAGCACGAAGTCGTCGTCGACCAGCGTCGGAATCTTGCCGGTCGGGTTCATCGCGAGATAGTCGGCCTCGTTGTTGCGGCCGAATTGCAGACCCGCGTCGATGCGCTCGTACGGCAGCACCAGTTCATCGCAACACCACAACACCTTCTGGACGTTGACCGAGTTGGTGCGTCCCCAGATCGTAATCATCCGGTCAATCCTTTTCTTGGCAAAGTTGGCAAGCCGCGCCGGCTGCGCGGCGTTCAGCCGGTAACGATACACGATGCGCGCGCCTTTGCGGAACGCGGGTGAAGCCGTTCGGCAATTCCCACGCGTTGCGTACAATGGCCGCTCCCGAATACGACGAGGCACCGGATGGCCCGCATTGTCCCCGACGACTGGAAGAGCCTCGCCGCCACCGGCGCGGCGGCCCGCGAACGCGAAACCCTCGCGCTGCTGGAAACAGCGCTGTCCGATGACTACACCGTTTATCACGGCGTGCACTGGACGCGCCTGAACCAGAATTTTTCGGTGTTCGGCGAGGCCGACTTCGTGATCGTCAGTCCCGCTGGGCGCGTGATGATCGTCGAACAGAAAACGGGGTTTCTGCGCGAGACGTCGAAAGGGCTCGTCAAGGTGCATCTGCAGACCGAGCGCAATGTGGCGATCGCGCTCGCGCACACCGTCGAGGGATTGCACCGGCGTCTGACCGCGGCGTTCGGCGCGGGCACCTATTTCGTCGAGGAACTGCTGTACTGCCCGGATCATGTCGTCAAAGACGCGTCGATTGCCGGCGTGAATCCCGCGCGTATCGTCGACGCGACGCGGAAGGACCGGCTCGCGGCGGTGATTCGCGAGGCGTTGCCGGTGGACGAAGCACGCCTTGCCTGCGCGCCGAAAATCCACCATTTTCTCGCCGACGAACTCGCGCTCACGCCCGACGCGAGCGCGCTGGTCGGCCAGGCCGGCACGCTCGTCACGCGCCTCGCGGGCGGTCTCGCCACCTGGGCGCGGCGGCTCGAATTCGCGCCGTTCCGCCTGCGGGTGATCGGCACGGCCGGCTCCGGCAAGACGCAACTCGCGGTGCAGGTCATGAAAGACGCGGTGGCGCGCGGGCAGCGGCCTTTGTACGTGTGCTTCAACCGGCCGCTGGCGGACCACATCGTGCGGGTCGCGCCGCCCGAGGCGAAGGTGGCGAACTATCACCAGCTGTGCGACTGGATTGCGCGCGACGCGGGCCGCGAGCCGGACTTCCAGGCCGGCGACGTCTTCAATCAGCTCGAAACGACGTTCGCTGACACGCCGATCGACGCGCGCTGGCAATTCGACGTGCTGATTGTCGACGAAGGTCAGGACTTCCAGCAACCGTGGGTCGCCGCGCTCGAACGCCTGCTGCGTCCCGGCGCCGCGTGGTGGTGGCTCGAAGATCCGCTGCAGAATCTGTACATGCGTGAACCGGTGGCGCTGCCCGGCTGGACCACGCTGAAGGAAACCACCAACTACCGCAGCCCGCGCGACATTCTCGACTATGTGCGCGACGTGGTCGGCGGCTCGGTGCCGGTCGCGGCGGCGCTCGCGTCGGGCAGTCCGTTCGACGGCTCCGATATCTCGCTATCGGTCTACGACGAAGCGAACGCCGCCGAAGGCAGCATCGACGCCACCAAGCGCGCGATCACGCAGGCGTTGTCGCTCGGCTTTCGCAAGCAGGACATCGTGGTGCTGTCGTTTCGCGGCCGCGAAGGATCGGCGATGAGCGCGCTGGATCATCTCGGCCCGCACCGGCTGCGCAGTTTCACCGGCAAATACGATCTGTTCGGCAACCCGGAGTATCGCGAAGGCGACGTGCTGTTCGAGTCGATCTATCGCTTCAAGGGGCAGGCGGCGCCGTGCGTGATTTTCACCGAGGTCGACTTCGATACATTCGACGAGCGGATCGCGCGCAAGCTGTTCGTCGGCGCGACACGCGCGACGATGAAGCTGATCATGGTCGCCTCGCGGCGGGCCGCGCGGCATCTGCACTTGCGCGACGGCAAGGAAGCGCGAGACAGCTAGTTCAGTGCCACGCGCGCGCACCGACCAGCATGCCGGTTTGCGTCTGTGCGTCCCACCAGATCACGCGCAGCAACGGCGCTTGTTGCGCGATCAACAATGCCTGCACCGGGTCGCTCTCGACAAAATGCGTGACGCCGCCGCGCAATGCGGCGGCCGCCTTATGAGCGGCGGCGCCGGCGGGACTTTCGTCGTGCGTGCCGGGCGTGCGCATGACCAGTTGCAGATGCCCGAAACCGTGCCGCTTCAACCACACCTCGGTGCGCGCGCGGTCCAGTTCCGGCCGGCCGGTGATGATCGTGCGAACGCGTTGCAGATCGATATCCGGCAGCTCGTCGAACGGCAGCAGCGCGTCGCGTTCTTCAAGCGCGGCGGCCAGGTCTTCATCGTAGCGGGCGAGCGGCACGTCGGGCAGCAGAATGCCGTCGAGGTCGATCGCGTACGTCGCGTATTCGTGGTCTTCCGCCATTGCAGGTGCGGCGCCGGCTTCGACGCGCGCCCAGTCGTCGCGATAACGCTCGGTGTACGCCTGGCGCTCCCACGGAAACAGCGCGAAGTAGCCGCGCGCGTCGATCGCGTAGTCGGGTTGCGCGCGGCTCAGGTCGTCCACCGCGCCGGTCAGCGTTTTGACGTCGAGCCCATGTTGCTGCAGAAACGCGATGCAGTCCGTCAGCGTGAAACCGCGTCCCGCGATGTCCTCGCATAACAGCACGCGCGAACCCGCGGGCGGGATCGGCAGCGTCGAATCCCAGGCCACCGTGCGCGACTGCCGGTCATAGCGCAAAAACGCCACCGGCGTGCCGACCGCATGCGACACCATCAACGCAAGCGGCGCCCCGCCGCGCAGAATGCCGATCGCGAGCGTAAAACGCTCCGCCAGCAACGCGGGTTGCAACGACTCGATCCAGTGATCGAGCTGTTCGTACGTCAAGGGCAAAACCGGCTTGTTCATGACTCTTTGGGGGCGCTGTCGAGCGCATATGGGACGAGTGTCTCCGAGGCGATGCGGCGTCCGGCGTCGAGCGCAGCGGCGGGGCCTCGTTTTTGAGACAGAGAATTTTGGCGATATTATGCATGCGGTTCAACGATCGCGCGTCGGGGTGACGCGCGTCACCGGCGTGGCGCCGCAGAGCGCCGCCCGCAAGAAACAGATAACGGAATAGAAAAACAGATGACCAAGGCGATCGCAACGGCGCAGGGTAGAACTGCCGTCCATAGAAACACGCGTAGCAGCGCGCACATCGGTGCGCGTTGGGCGAGTGGCCTGATGTTCGCGCTGGCCGGGTTCGGCGCGCATGCGCAACCGGCGTCGGCGCCATCCGCGCCATTGGCACCTTTAACGCTCGACGTGACGGGCAAGATCGGCAAGACTACCGATGCTGCGCACCGCGTGTATCACTTCACGGAGGCGCAACTGCTCGCGCTGCCGGTCCACTCGATCACCACCGCCACCACATGGACGCCGCGCTCCACCTTCACAGGACCGTTGCTGGCGGATATTCTGAAGACGGTCGGCGCGACCGGCAGCGAGGTCGAGATCCATACGCTCGACGACTACACCTACAGCGTGCCGGTGTCCGACTGCGATCGCTACGGCGTGGTCGTTGCATACAGCATGAACGGCCGGCGCCTGAAGATCAGCGACTTCGGGCCGCTGTTTCTCATCTATCCGCGCGATGCGTTTCCCGATGAACTCACGGGCGCCTCGGGCGATTCGAAATTCGTATGGCAGATCAAGGCACTCATCGTCAAATAGTGCGCCGTCCGTGGCGCCGTGTTCTTTACGTGCTGATCTGGCTAACCGCGCTCGCGGCGCCGGCCGGCGCGATCGGCTACCTGCTGTATGCGAACCTGCTGAACCCGCGCACCACCGAGCAATTGACCGGCACGTACGACGGTTTCTACTGGGACGCCGCGCAACTGCAAATCGCTTACGCGCGTTTCGAGAATCAGTTGCTGCTGTATCAATCGGGTGTCGACGACGACTATCAGCGGCTGGTGCTGCGCTATGAGTTGCTGCAATCGAAGCTGCACGTGATGGCCGGTTCGACGCGCCGCCTGACCACGCAACTGACGCTGCTGCAACGCCAGCTCGACGAAATCAGATCGCTCGACCATGTGCTCGCCGACTTTCAGCCTGAAGTCGAGGCGTTGCAGACAGACCGCACTCAAGCCAATCAGATCGTCGCCGAATTGCGCGAGCATTGGAACGAGGTCAACGATCTCGCGCTGAGCCGCCGCTTCGCCGACGTCGCCGATCGCGAAGCGATGAACCGCGATTTCATCGACAAACGCCGCATGCTGTTCGCCGGTGGGATGTTGCTGCTGTTGCTGTCGGCGGCCGCGACGCTGTTGCTGGTGCTCAACGGCCGGCGCCGCACGCGTCTGATGCATCAGCAGCATGCGGCGCTCGAGGCCGAACACCAGGCGAGCCGCGCGGCGCGCGAGGCGAGTCTCGCCAAAGACGCGTTCCTCGGCATGATCAGCCACGAACTGCGCACGCCGTTGCATGCGATCGTTTCCTCGATCGAACTGCTGGGCTTCAACTATCACTCCGAGGCCGACCGCAAGGTGATCCAGCGGCTCGAAACCGCGGGACGGCATCTCGAAGCGCAGATGAAAGACCTCACCGACTACGCGCGCCTGGGCGCCGGCAAGCTCGAATTGCGTCATGAGCATTTCGAGCCGCGCGAGCTGCTGGCGTCGATTATCGACGAGCATGCCATGTCGGCCGAGGCGCGCGGCCTGCGGCTCGAAAGCGAGGTGAGCGGCATGAGCGGTCTGGTCGATTCCGATCCGCACCGGATCCGCCAGATCGTCAACAACCTGGTCACCAACGCGATCCGCTATACCGAGAGCGGCACCGTGCGGGTGCAATTGAAGCGGCGCCCGGCGGTGCTGATTTTCGTTGTCAGCGATACCGGGCCGGGCGTGCCGCATGCGCAGATTCCGCTGATCTTCCAGGAGTTCACGCAACTGGACGGCTCGCGCACGCGCCGCTTCGAAGGGGCGGGCATGGGGCTGACCATCGTGCAGGGGCTGGTAAAACTGTTCGGCGGCACCGTCGACGTGGCGAGCACGGTCGGCGAGGGCACCACCTTCACCGTGACGATTCCGGTCGCGGCGGTGGCCGTGGCCGGGCCGCCGGGCGTGCCGGCGCACACCGAGCCGGGCGGCGCGCGCCCCTGCGTGCTGATCGTCGACGACAATCGGCTGATCCGCGAATCGCTCAGCGAAATGGTCGCGCATATGGAGTTCGACGCGCACGCGGTCGGCAATGCCGACGCCGCGCTCGCCTGGCTCGACGCGCGCCGCTGCGACGTGGTGCTGCTCGATCTGCATATGCCGGAGCGCGACGGCTACACGTTTCTGGCGGACTTCGCCGGGAGGAACGGGCCGTCGTCGGGCGTGCCGGTGATCGTGGTCAGCGCGTATGCGCCGGAGCCGGAAGCAACAGGAAAAGCCGGAGACGAAACAGAGAGAGAAGCCGGCGCGCAGCCGTTCTTCGAAGCGTTATTAAAGCCGGTACATTACGAAGATCTGCGCAACGCCTTGCAGCGTGCGTTGGCGTCGCGGCATACGGTGTAAAGCGGCGCTGCCGGCGCGCGAAGTAGAGATGGGCTCAACCTGAGCACGCACCTTCAGCCCGCTGGCGGCGCGTTCGGCGCTACGGGCGGTTACGGACGATTAAGCCGCTTGGAGAGATCGGCGACCAGGATCGCCATGCGCGCGGGCTTTTCGTAGCACGCGACGTCGTAATTGCGGATCACCTGGCTGATCTCCGATTCGCTGGCCTTGCCGGTCAGCAGCTCGCCGGTCAGCACGAAGATCGGCGCGTCCGGATTTTCCGACGCGCGTATCGCGCGAATCGCCGCCGCCGAAGTCTGCGAGCCGAACAGCCAGTCGATCACCACGCCGTCGAACACCTGCGTTTGCAGTTGCTCGGTGAAGGCCGCGAGTCCGTAGATCGCAACCGCCGTGAAGCCGCTACGCTCCAGATAGTCGCGCAGGTTGTCGGCGCTGGCCTGATCGTCGTCGACCACCGCGATGGCCGGTTTGTCGGTTTCGGCGCGGCGCGGATAGATCTCGATCTTGTGGACTTCGTACGCGCTTTGATACAGCGTGCCGTCGTGCCGCGCTACGCGCCATTGGCCGAGCCGCGAATAGGCGACGAATTCCGGCCGGCTGCCCGCTTCGAGCGCGGCGCCCACCCAGGCGGTGCACGCCAGTTCGATCGCGCCGATGCTGAAGATGGCTTCCTGGGCGATCGCGCCGACCATGCCCGGATCGAGCGATTGCGCGCCGAACAGTTGCGCGGCCGGTTCGCCGTACACCTCGGCGACTTTCTTGATCTGCGACAAGGTCCAGGGACTGTTGCCGCGCAGCTTGCGGTGCCCCTGGGAAAAACTCAGATCGAGAATCCGGCATAGCTCCGTGGTTTGCTGGCGCTTGCCGATTCCGTGACGGCTCATCAACTCGCGCACGCGCTCGGCGACTGCGATGGAGTCAGGTGAGTGTGTTTCGTTGGCCATACTGCGTGAGAATCCCCGTCTTGAAGGGTGCTGTGGAGTGCGGCCCGACAGGTGCAAGGGGCCCATGCACATTCAGTGTGCATGGGCCCGTCCACTTGAGGGACAGCAAATGTACCGTAAAAAGTTTCGCAGTCTGTGTTTTTGTGTGGCCGCCACCAGGTCCGTCTTTGCGCGAGTCGAAACGGATCGGTACAACGGCTTTTTATGCAATTTGAATCAAGTTCATTTTACCGATTAAACCGTTCCGCATCCTTAGAGAAATAACTCGGATACCTCTTTTGCCGCGGCATTGGCGTGATCTGAATGTGATAGGCGGGACAAAACTCGCGTGGCGGCATCTGGTGTGCCAGCACAGGGCACGCCCGCCACTTCGCGCCAATTTATGCCAACTCGCGCCGCACGGACAGCGTCCCACTTATTTATGTCGCCGACATTTTCTCGAGCTTGGTCACCGAGCTTTTCAGGCCTTTGAAAATCCGTTCGGCGACCTTGGCTGGAAAGCGCTCGGGCAATTCGGCCGAGACCCGCTCGATGACCTCGGGCGTCTGCGCGATCAGGCGCTGGATCAGCGGCTCGGCGTCCGCCCCGTACGAGCATTTCAGCGCCATGGTGTTGAAGTGGCGCCGCTGCACGTCGCGAAACGCGTCGTGTTTGTTGCGCGACCACATGGCCATGGCGAGCCTGGCCTTGTACCACGACCACTGGTTCGGGCCGCTGCCTTCCACCGGCCAGATCGACATCACGTCGTAAAGCGGCGTCAGACGGTACTGGCCGCCGGCCAGCAGGCGAATGCTGAAGTTCTTGGCGTGGCCGTCCGGCGCGGCCAGCATCCAGAACAGAATCTGGCTGGCGAGCAGCGTTTCGATGTCCTGCGAAGGCGTGACCGATTGCTGCAGAATTCGCGCGAGGTCGAGTACGCCCGGACCGCCGTCGTTTTCGTACTTGCGATGCGACGGCAAGCCGTAGACCTGGCAAAAGTCCTCCTGCGGCAGGCGCAGCAGCCATTGCCCGCTCGAATGCGGCTGGCGGTCGAAACGTTCGACGCTCAGCACCCGCTGCTTGCCGAAGGTCATGATTTCCGTGTTTGCGACCGGCAGTCCGTAGGCGCGCAGAATCCGCAAACAGAGCCATTCGTTTTCCACCGACGTGCTGAGGTCGGCGAGCTTGTTGCCGACCAGTCCGAGTGGCAGCTTGAAAATGTGCGTGGTGGGCGTGGCGCCGTGCGGGCGCTGCCATTTGCCGTCGTGCCAGAGCAGGGCGGTTTTCTCCTGCGCGCCGGCGAGCGAGATGCGGAAGTCGTCGGTTTCGTCGGCGGCGCCGGGCGCGGGGTTGCTCACCGTGCGCGCCAGCATGGCCTCGATCTCGGCGTCCGACAACGGCGTGCCCTCGATCCGCTCGACGCCGGCGGGCGTGTCGTCTTCGGCGAGCAACTGGACGGCGCCCACGCAATCGCGGCCGATGGCTTGCAGCAGGTCGAACGCGTCCAGCGTGTCGGTTCGATAGCGCTGGGCGATCCGCTTTCTGATCGCCTCGCTGTCGGGCAACAGGTTGTCGAAATAGTTGAGGACGCGCGGGCCTTTGAGCGGCAGATTGCCGGGCAGGAACAGGAGCGACAACGACAGCGGGCGGCCAGCGGGCGAGGCGACCCACGCCGGGTCGTACTCGAACTCCATCGGGCCGCGCGTGGGCAGGCGCCAGACGCCGACCCGCTCGCCATTGGCCCACACGGACAACGCGCGTGTATAGGTTGGACGGCCCATGCTCACCACTCGATCAGCGGCGCCGGCTCGAACGCCGGCGGGCTTTTGTCGCTGAGTTGCAATTGCAGACCATAGACGCCGCATAGCGCCAGCAATTGTTCGAGGGTGAGCGCGGCGGCGTCGGTTTCCAATGCCGAGAGGCGGCTCTGGCTGATGCCGACGCGCGCCGCCGCCTCGGCCTGCGTGAGGCCGGCTTGCCGCCGGCTGGCGGCGAGCAGGTGGGCCATCTGGTCGGGTTTGGCGATGAAATGGAGCATGGCAAATTATCCGCGAGACGAATAAATGTAGTTTATGCGTCTCACGAATATTTGGCAAATATGCGTGAGACGAATATTTGCCAAATATCTGTCTAGCGAATAAAAGCCAAATATCTGTCTAGCGAATAAAAGCCAAATATCTGTCTGGCGAATAAACGTCGCGTGCGGTCAGTGCGGTTTCCCATTCCGGGTGGCCGGCCGCTCGACCGGCGCGCGCCATGATCGGGCCCGTTTTCTGCTGACAGCGTTTCACCGACCTTTGCGATACGGATCTGACATGATGAATCGAAACCACGCCCCGCGCATCACCGTCCCACGACTCACCGCCGCTCGACTCTACGCCCTGTGCGCCGCCGGGCTTCTGGCCGCCGCGGCCGCCGCCCCGGCGAACGCCGCCAGCCGCGACGAACAGAGCAAAGCCTGTCGCGGCGACGCCATGCATTTCTGCGCCGCCGAGATTCCCAATGAAGACAAGATCACCGCCTGCATGAAGCAGCACGTCGACGAACTCAGCCCGGCCTGCCGCGCGATGTTCAAGGGCGGCAAGAAGAGCGGCGCGAAAGACACCACGCAGTGACGCCGCGGCGCTGCGGCGGCAAGTCTTTGCCGCTCGCCCCCGCGTTCGCCCGCGATCCGTCCCCAGCGCGCACCGGGGCATCGTAGAATCGTTCGTTCTCGATTCCCGGAGCCGCCGCGTGCCCGCCCAGCCGAACCCGCCGCCACGTCAGCCGCGCTTTCGCCTGCCTCGCCGTGCTCGCACGCCCTGGCAGGCGCCGCGCGCCCGCACGCTGTTCACGCGACCCGCCGCCTCGCCGCAGCGCGTGCTGCTGCAACGTATCTATCTCGTCGCCGGTCTGTGCGTGCTGGCCTTCGCCGTGCTCTATCTCGACCGCGACGGCCTGCGCGACGCCAACCGCAAAGTGCTCGGCATCGTCGATCTGATGTACTTCACGATGGTCACCGTCGCGACCGTCGGCTATGGCGACATCGTGCCGGTGACCGCTCGCGCGCGACTCATCGACGCGTTTTTTATCGTGCCGATCCGCATCGTCATCTGGTTCGTGTTTCTCGGCACCGCCTATCAGTTCGTCATTCAACGCGTCATCGAGGAATTCCGTATGAAACGCCTGCAAAAACAACTGAACGACCACGTCGTGATCTGCGGCTACGGGTTGAGCGGTTCGGTCGCGGTGCGCGAGTTGCTGGAAAGCGGTTTTGCGGCGGAATCGATCGTCGTGATCGACCCGCAGCAGGCGGCGCTCGAGGCGGCCACGGCGTTGGGGGTGGCGGGACTGCTCGGCGATCCGTCGCGCGAGGATCTGTTGCAGCAGGCGCAGGTGCGGCGCGCCAAGGCGGTCATCATTGCCGTCGCCGACGACGCCATCGCGATCCTGCTCACGCTGACCGTGCGCAGCATCGCGCCGCAGACGAAGATCGTCGCGCGTATCCAGGAGCAGACCTATCAGCGTCAATTGCGCCAGGCCGGCGCGGACGTGATCGTGTCGTCGACCAAGATCGGCGGCCTGCTGCTGGCCGACGCGGTGGCCAGCGACTACATCGTGCCGTTCATCAACGACCTGCTGTCCACGCGCGGCCGCGTCAATCTGCTTGAGCGGGAGGCGACCACGCAGGAAGTCGGCCGCTGGAGCAACGCGCTGCCGGGCGCGGTGGTGGTCGGCCTGGTGCGCGCCGGCCGCGTGCTGTCGTTCTACGAAGACGAACCTTGTCCGATCGAGGCCGGTGACCTGCTGATGGTGATCCAGTCGTCGCGTCATCCGGGCGAAGCGGCCGCCTGCTAACCGGACTGGGCGGTGGCGCGGCACGCAGGTTTATGGCCGGGCACACTGGAGCCGTTGCCGAACCCGCTGCACCGATTGACGGTTTTCTGTTGCGCCGAATCCGGATTCACACTTTCGCAAGGATTGGAACCACCCGCTCATGACCCGCCCGACCACGCAGATTTTCGACGCCGCCGCCACCGCGCAACTGATTCCCTACGCCACCCTCGTCGACGCCTTGAAGCACGCGAGCCTCGACTACACGCAGCAGCGAATCGTGAGTCCCGAACGGCTCGTCGTGCCGCTCAACGAAGGCGGCATCATGCTGTCGATGCCGGCCACCGCACCCGATCTCGCGATTCATAAACTGGTCAACGTGTGCGCGAGCAACCGCTCGCGCGAGTTGCCGACGATCCACGGCCAGGTGATGGCCTTCGACGCCGATACCGGCGAAACGCTGTTTATTCTCGACGGCCCGACGGTGACCGGACGCCGCACGGCGGCGATGTCGATGCTGGGCGTCGAGACGTTCGCCGCGAGCACGCCGCGCGAATTCCTGCTGATCGGCACGGGCACGCAGGCACTCAACCATCTGGAAGCGATTGGCCAGCTTTATCCGGACGCGCGCGTCTGGGTGAAGGGCAGCGCACCGGCGCGCGCCGCAGCGTTTTGCGCGGCGTATGGCGAGACGACGCGCGGCAACCTGCAGGGCAAGGTCCGCGAGTTGCAACCGTTGCTGACCGAACCCGACGCACCGATTCCCGCTTCGATCGATGTCGTGATCGCGCTGACCACCAGCAAGCAGGCGGTCTACGACGAACCCGCGCGCGCTGGACGGCTGGTGATCGGCGTCGGCGCCTTTACGCCGGCCATGGTCGAGATCGGCGCGCACACGCTGGCGGGCAGCGCGCTCTACGTCGACGATCCGGCCGGCGCGAAGCACGAAGCCGGCGATTTCATCCAGGCGGGCGTGGATTGGGCGGCGGTGCGCGGGATCGCTTCGGTACTGGACAAGTCGGCGTCACGGCCGACGGAAAAGCCGGTGGTTTTCAAAACAGTCGGCTGCGCGGCCTGGGATCTCGCGGCCTGCCGCGTGGCGCGCGCGGCGTTGTCCGGCGTTTAAAGCACAAAAGCACGCCGGCAAAAATTCCTGAAAACGCGAAAAAAGACCTGAAAAACAGGCCTTTAACGCGCGGGGTTGGCATATTGCGCCAAGCTGAGGCAGATGTTGCCGTGCAAACAATCTCAAAACGTTGCACCATAGGCGTTTGCCAGAAAAAAGTGCCGGTCCGCCGGTGCTCGCAGTTCGCCTCAGGCTTTTTTCTGCCCCTTGACCGACGCCTCATTCCTCTCTCCACGCTGCGACCGCGCTATGACGACCCACCACGCTACTGCCACTCCTGACTTGCCGCTCGACATGATCATCTTCGGCGGCACCGGCGACCTGTCGTTCCGCAAGCTGCTGCCCGCGCTCTACATGGCGCATCTGCACTGCAATCTGCCGCCGGAAACGCGCATCCTCACGATCGGCCGCAAGCCCTGGTCGCGCGAGGAGTACATCAACGAATTCATGGAGTTGAAGGCTAAACCGTTCATCGAAAAGAAAGCCTTCGACGCCGCCGCCTGGGACAAATTCCTCGCGCTGTTCGAGTACGTGCGCATGGACGTCGACTCGGCCGAAGACTATCAGCGTCTGAAAGAAAGCTCGCGCGAAGGCGTGCGCCGCGTGTTCTATCTCGCGACCTCGCCGGATCTGTTCACGAACATCTGCGACAACCTGGCCACGGCCGGGCTGATCGACGGTAACTCGCGCGTCGTGCTCGAAAAACCGCTGGGCCACGATCTGGCGTCCGCGCAGGAAATCAACACGGCGGTCGGCAATCATTTCAACGAAGCGCAGATTTACCGGATCGACCACTACCTCGGCAAGGAAACGGTGCAGAACCTGATGGTGCTGCGCTTCGGCAATCCGATTTTCGGGCCGCTGTGGCAGGCGCCGTACATCAAGAGCGTGCAGATCACGGTGGCGGAGACGGTCGGCGTGGGCACGCGCGCGGGCTTCTATGACAAGACCGGCGCGCTGCGCGACATGGTGCAGAACCACCTGCTGCAACTGCTGTGCATCGTCGCAATGGAACCGCCGGTCTCGCTCGATCCGGACGCGGTCCGCGATGAAAAACTCAAGGTGCTGCGCTCGCTGCGTCCCATGACCGCCGAAGATATCGCCCGCGACACCGTGCGCGGCCAATACACCGCGGGCGCGGTGGATGGCGAAGCGGTGAAGGGCTATCTCGAGGAAGAAAACGTGCCGGCCGGCAGCCGCGCCGAAACCTTCGTCGCGTTGCGTGCGCATATCAACAACTGGCGCTGGGCTCACGTGCCGTTCTTCCTGCGCACCGGCAAACGGATGCAGAAGAAGGTGTCGGAGATCGTGATCGAGTTCTCCGAGCTGCCGTTCTCGATCTTTCCGAGCGGCGGCCGTAACTACGGCAACAAACTCGTGATCCAGTTGCAGCCGGAAGAGTCGATCCAGTTGCAGGTGCTCGCGAAAGAACCGGGCAGCGGTATGCACATGCTGCCGGTGAATCTGAATCTGGATTTGCAGCAGGCCTTTACCGAGCGCCGCGCGGAAGCGTATGAGCGTTTGCTGATCGACGTGATTCGCGGCCGCCTCACGCACTTCATGCGCCGCGACGAACTGGAAGCCGCATGGGCCTGGGCCGAGCCGATTCTGGAAGGCTGGGGCAAGTCGGGTGAAAAGCCGCGCTCTTATACGGCGGGCACGTTCGGACCGTCCGCTTCGACCGCGCTGATGGCGCGCGAAAATGGCCTGTGGGCGGAGGAGTCGCAGTAAGCGGTTTTCCGGTCTTCTCGCGCAACATGGAAAAACGGCCCGCATGATGAATGCGGGCCGTTTTTTTATTGCCGGTAGCGGATGCAGTCGTGCGCGCCTATGACGACCACAGCCGCTACACCTTAAGGCAGCGAAATCGTCAACGTAGCCGATTGCGGGCCAAGCTTGACCACTTGCGAATACGGCGCGAGCGAACGCAACGTCTGATCGCGCAAATACGTGTTCAGCCCCAGATAAGCCAGCAACCCCACCAGCGCGAACACCGCGCCAATCGACCACAGCGGCACCTCGCGCTTGAGCCGGTGCGCGACCTGATCGGGCAGCGGCCAATGCGGCGCGAACGGCGCGCGTTTGCCCTTCATATGCGCGATTTCGTCGCCGATACGAGCGGTCAGATACGCGAGCTTCTCGGGCCCTTCGAGCAGGTACTTGCCCTGAAAACCGAGCAGCAGGCACATGTGAAACACCTCGAGCGACTGCAGGCGCGGCGCGCCTTGCGCGCGGCATTCCTCGAGATAGTGGAAAAACTTCTCGCCCGCCAACTGTTCGCCGAACAGCGTCAGTTGCAGCGGCCGGCGTTCCCACTCGGTGCGGATCTTGAAGGTGGACGACAACACCGATTCGTCGATCGCCGCGCAGAACGCAAACTTCGACGCATAGACGTCTTCCGCCGACGCGTTGAGCTTCTTCGCGCCGCGCTCGAAGTCGCCGAGGAATTGCTGGATGCGCTGGCTGAACTCATGCGCTTCGCCCGGTTCGCGGCCGTTCTTCAGCAGGAACAGCATGAAGAAGCCGTCGTACAGCAGATCGAGCAGCGAGCGAACCTGATAGCTCGGCTCGCTGGCGGGGGCGGGCGTTGCGGCAGGCGTGCTGCCGCCAAACAGGGAGGGCGCGTAGCTCATGAGGTGACGGCGATCAGTTCGAGTTGAAGATCGTTGATGCCCGACGGCGCGTAGATCATTGCCGATTGGGCTTGCAACATGCGGTCATACAGCGCACCGCGCGATTCGAAGGAGAAGTAGCACGCGCCCGGGCGCACCGGAATGGCGGGCGGCACCTGCGGCGTGTAGACGAGCCGCACGCCCGGCATGGCCGAGAGCACCAGCTTGTCGACGTCGTCCGGCGCGCCGACCTTGAAGCGCGCGGGCACGGCTTCGACGAGTTCGGCGGTCGGCATGTCGGCCGACACGGCGATGTAGAACTGGGTCTTGTCGTCGATCTTGCCCGAGTCGAGACGGCCCGCATGGAACGACGGGCGGACTTCTTCGAGCGAGATCGCGAAGTAGCGCGTGGAGATCACGGTTTCGAGCAGATCGCGCAGGATCGTGTCGAGACGCGCGAACGACGGGCCCGGATCGTCATGCCGGTACGCCGGCAGATCGGACAGCGCGTAGCCCTT
The DNA here is from genome assembly GCF_902833695.1 of Paraburkholderia sp. BCC1876. Lineage (NCBI taxonomy): Bacteria > Pseudomonadati > Pseudomonadota > Betaproteobacteria > Burkholderiales > Burkholderiaceae > Paraburkholderia > Paraburkholderia sp. BCC1876. The sequence continues at coordinate 134,409 of NZ_CADFGI010000011.1, forward strand.
CGAAAACGTCATCAACTGACCGGCGAGGCGCAGCAATTCCTGGAACAGCCGCTCCGGATGCAGTGCCGAATGCTGGTAAAGATGCGCAAGCGACGCGAATGCCGCGCTCGCCGTATGCAGCAGCCAGAACGACGCGATGTCGCCGGAACGGAATTCGATGATGTTCTTGGTCGGCTCGCGGTGAAAGCCGTACAGCGCGTTGACCTTGGCCTGCAACGCGTCGATCAGTTGACGCAGCCGCTGATGCAGCACCGGCGACGCGTCGATCGCGAGGCAGGGCGGCACGAAGCTGTCGTCGAATTCGAAACCCGAGGTGGCCGTGCGGCGCACGCGCACGAGCGGCACCGACAGCAACTGGTCGCGCGGCTCGCTATGCGCAATGAGTTTGACGCTGGTCTTCAGGAAGGTGATGTCGGCTTCGGCGGCGTCGGTGAAATGATCGGCCACCGGCGTCTGCTCGCTCACGTAACGCGACACGAAGCCCGCGTTCCTGTCTTGCGAGTAGTTCGCGCCGGTTTCGCGCAGCGGATGCAGCGCGAGATAAAACGTGAATTCGTTGATGCCGTCGGGCAACGTGTCCAGCGCGATGGGCGGCGGCAACTCGTCGGCTTGCGGCGCCGAGTAGAGCGCGCCGTCCGGAAACACCAGCGACAGTTCGCTCAGGCGCAGCACGTTGCTGCCGATCGCGTCGCGGTCGAAGCGCGCCGAACGCACGCCCCAGTTGTACGGCTGGATCGCCTGGATCGATTCGAACAGGCGCGCCTCGTGATAGGCGTCCTGACGCTGAAAATGCTGAGGCCTCAGAAACAGGCCTTCCCCCCAAAGCACTTTTGCGGAATAACTCATCTCAAACCTGTTATATGCGTTCAGCGTGTGGCGTGCCCGGACATTACCGATTCGAGCGCCGCATTGTTAATTGTGTAGAAACTGTTAAATCGTATTTGCACGGCATCTTTATCCGCAACTCACCGAAGAAAGCATATTCAGCGGCTGCGCGGGCAATCCCTGTTCCGGCGGGATCACGGTGCCGTTGGTCACGGTCATTGCACAGTTATGCAGGCCGATCATTATGCCGGATTTCTCCGACTTCGCCGGGTCGAAGGCGAATTTCCAGCGTTGCATGGCCGGGTCGCGGAATAGAGCGACGATACCGAATGCCTGCGCTTCACGCGAGACTTTTTCGGTAACGGTGTAGCGCTGCCCCGGGATCAGTGTTACTTCACGCACGCCGAGCAAATCGCCGCCGAGCGTAGTCTTTTCCTTACTCGGATCGGTAAATGCGTCAAATGGCGCCTGCTGGAATGAGGTGGGGTCTTTCAGCACATAAAGCCGCACGACCAGCGCCAATGGCCGGTTGTCGGTCGCGGCATTCAGATTCGGCGCGGCGTATAAGGTCAGGCCGACATTGCGCGGCGGCTTCTGCGCGTCAGGCAGTTCCGGCTTGCCGAGGCCGCTGGCCTGCAGCACCGCGTTGGCGGCCGCGCCCAGCACCGGCACAGCGGCCGCGCAACCGCCCAGAAGCGCGCAGGCGGCGGCGCTCGCAATCAATAACGATGCATGGCGAACAAAACCCGAATTCATATACATCGACCGGCTTGGCGCCGCCCCCCGTCAATACATCAATAACGAAATCAATCCGGCTATTTGCAACAACGCGAATCCACGCATTGCCGCTTTATGCAAACTGCATGTGCTGCCGGTTGGTAGCTTGTTTGCCGCCAGCCAGTGGAAATTTTTTCCGCTTTCGACAATAACGCTATTGCACCAGGAAACAATTTCTGCATGTTTCGTTTAAATGATCCGTATGCATTTTTTTTGTGCAATGCTTCTTCACACGAAAGTTGAATTATCGAAAATTGGCCTGTACTATACCCGCGCACTTGAAGCAAAGCAAAACTCCGGTTTCTCCTTGAATTAAAAAATTCGCACGTCGGTGAAAAACGATGAATGAGCGTCTGTTAGTAAAACTATCTGGGGTTGTGTTGGCATGCGGCGTGATGGCCGGTTGCGCGACACAGGGCGACAACGTGGCGACCACACCCGAGGCTTTTAATAAGCAACTCGCGGACGCCGATACGGTCGCGAAGGGTGGCGATCAGGATCGCGCCATCCTGCTTTATCAGCAATTGTCCAAATCCGATCCGACGCGTGAAGAACCGTGGTCGCGCATTGCGCAGATCCAGTTCACGCAAGGTCATTACGGTCAGGCGATCGTCGCCGCGCAGGAAGCGCTCCAGCGCGACCAGACCGACCGTCAGGCGAAGAGCGTGCTGGCGGTGGCCGGCTTGCGCGTCGCCACGCAATCGCTCGGCGAATTGCGTCAGGACGCGTCGCTCGCGGGTGACGCGAAGTCCGACGCGCAGGCGCTCGCCAAGCAACTGCGCGACACGCTCGGCGAGGCCACGCTGTTCCCGCCCGATCCGAACGACAAGCCGGTCGTGAAGAAGAAAAAGTACGTTCGCCATGTGCCGAAGGGCAAGCCGGCGGAAGCGGCCGAAGCGAACAACAGCGCCGCGGCTCCGGCCGCCACGCCGGCGGCGCCTGCCGCTCCGGCAGCGCCGGCAGCACCCGCCAAAGCCGCACAAAGCGGCGGCGCGTCCGACCCGTTCAGCGCGTTGCGTTGAACGTAGCCTGATCCATTCGCATCCGGGAGCCGACGATGGCGAAGAAAGAGAGCATTCAGAAACGCTTGCAAAAAGTGCGGCCGCCGCGCGTTCAATTGACCTATGAGGTCGAACGCGGCGATGCGATCGAAATCAAGGAACTGCCGTTCGTCGTCGGCGTGGTTGCCGATCTGGCCGGTCAGTCCGAAGTCGAGCAGCCGAAGCTGCGCGACCGCAAGTTCGTCAACATCGATCGCGATAATTTCGACGACGTGATGAAGGCGATCGAGCCGCGCGCCGCGTTCCAGGTTGAAAACCGCCTGAGCGAAACGGGCGGCAAGTTCGCTGTCGACCTGCGTTTCAAGTCGATGGCCGACTTCAATCCGGACGAAGTGGTATCGCAGATCGAGCCGCTGCGCCGCCTGCTCGAAGCACGTTCGAAGCTGGCCGACCTGCGCAACAAGCTGGCCGGCAACGACAAGCTCGAAGATCTGCTGAGCGAAGTGCTCAACAACACGCAGCAGTTGCAAACCCTTGCGAAAGACCAGGGCGACGCGGCAGACCACGACAAGCAGGGCGAATAAGTACGTACGGGGTGTGAGATGAACCAGCAAACGGCAGCAGCCCAACTCGCCACCGCACAAGGCGGCACGGAATCCACGCTGCTCGACCAGATCGTCGAGAAAAGCCGCGTGGCGAAGTCCGAGTCCGAACACGCGCGGGCGAAAGACCTGATCGGCGAACTCGTGCGCGAAGTGCTCGACGGCACGGTGGTGGTGTCCGACAACCTGTCGGCCACGATCGACGCGCGCGTCGCGGAACTCGATCGCCTGATTTCCACGCAGCTGAGCGCGGTGATGCACGCGCCGCAATTCCAGCGCATGGAAAGCACGTGGCGCGGTCTCGACTACCTGTGCAAGGAAAGCAACACCGGCAACACGGTCAAGATCAAGGCGCTGCATGCGCCCAAGCGCGATCTGGTGCGCGACTTCAAGACCGCGATCGAATTCGATCAGAGCGCGCTCTTCAAGAAGGTCTACGAAGAAGAATTCGGCACCTTCGGCGGTTCGCCGTTCGGCACGATCATCGGCGACTTCGAAGTGACGCGTCAGCCGGAAGACATGTACTTCATCGAGCAGATGTCGCACGTCGCGGCGGCCGCGCATGCGCCGTTCATCGCGTCGGCGTCGCCCGAACTGATGGGTCTCGAAAGCTTCGCCGATCTCGGCAAGCCGCGCGACCTCGGCAAGGTGTTCGACACGGTCGAATACGCCAAGTGGAAATCGTTCCGCGACGCTGAAGACTCGCGCTACGTCGGTCTGACGTTGCCGCGTTTTCTCGGCCGTCTGCCGTTCAATCCGAAAGACGGCGCCACGGCGGAAGGCTTCAACTTCGTCGAGGAAGTGGACGGCACCGATCACAGCAAGTACCTCTGGTGTAACGCGGCATGGGCGTTCGCTGCCCGCCTGACCGCGGCATTCGACGACTTCGGCTGGTGCGCGGCGATTCGCGGCGTGGAAGGCGGCGGTCTGGTCGAAGATCTGCCCACTCACACCTTCAAGACCGACGACGGCGAAGTCGCGCTGAAATGCCCGACCGAAATCGCGATTACCGATCGCCGTGAAAAAGAACTGAGCGACCTCGGTTTCATTCCGCTCGTGCACTGCAAGAACTCGGACTACGCCGCGTTCTTCGCCGCGCAATCGGTGCAGAAGCCGAAGAAGTACAGCACCGACAGCGCTAACGCGAATGCCGTGCTGTCCGCGCAGTTGCAATACATCTTCTCGGTGTCGCGCGTCGCGCACTACCTGAAGGCGATGATGCGCGACAAGATCGGCAGTTTCGCGTCGGCGCAGAACGTCGAAGTTTTCCTGAACCGTTGGATCTCGCAATACGTGCTGCTCGACGATAACGCGACCCAGGAACAGAAGGCGCAGTTCCCGCTGCGCGAGGCATCGATTCAGGTCTCGGAGATTCCGGGCAAGCCTGGTGTGTATCGTTCGGTCGCGTTCCTGCGTCCGCACTTTCAACTGGACGAGCTGTCGATCTCTTTGCGGCTTGTCGCTGACCTGCCGAAACCGGCAAATTCATAAACGAAAGTCCAGAAAACCCGTGCGGGCCGCACGGGTTAGCTGTTAAAACCACCTCTTTGGGGAGTCGATGAGTTATGAAGGATATCTATTTAAAATTCGGCAATCCGGCGATCAAAGGCGAGTCCGCCGATAAAGATCACGCTGGTTGGATCGAAATTGATTCGTGGAGCCACTCGATTACGCAACCGCGTTCGGCGACGGCTTCCACGGCCGGTGGTCACACGTCCGAGCGTTGCGAGCATTCGGACATGCAGTTCACGAAAGACATCGACGTGGTCAGCCCGTTGATCTATCAACACGCATCGGGCGGCACGACGTTCGACGAAGTCACGATCGACTTCATGCGTTCGGATGGTGAAGGCAACCGCATCAAGTACCTGGAAGTGAAACTCAAGTACGTGATCATTTCGAGCGCCACGCCGAGCGTGGTGGGCGAAGGCCTGCCGACCGAACAGTTCTCGCTGAAGTACGCTGCCGTGCAGTGGAAGTACACGCAGCAAAAGATCGGCGGCAACCAGGGCGGCAACGCGCAAGGCGCGTGGAGCCTGACGAAGAACGACAAGACGTACGCGGTCTGATGTCGCGGCGCGGGCGGCATGCCCGGCGTGAAAACGCCGGCGTGCGCCGCCCGCGCCTCGCATCGGCCGGATTCTTCGGACTCTGATGAAACGCTTCGAACCCAGCTTTCTCGACAAGCTGTTCGACGACGAACCGCATCTGCCGGCGTCCCCGGCGATGCGGCAATTGTCGTTGGAAGAATTGAAGAGCACCGTCGCACGCGACGTGGAAGCGATCCTGAATACACGGATCGCGCTGACCGAGCACGAGCTCGCGGCGCTGCCGGAATGTCAGCAATCGGTGCTCACGTACGGGCTGAACGATTTCGCGGGCCTGAGTCTCGCGAGCCATTACGACCGCACGTTTATTTGCAAATCGATTCAACAGGCCATCGCGCGGCATGAGCCGCGCCTGCAGCAGGTGGTGGTCTCGCTCGAATTGAACGAACAATCCACCAATGCGCTGAACTTTGCGATTCAGGCGCTGCTGGTGGTCCACCCGGCGGAAGAACCGGTGAGTTTCGACGCCATGTTGCAGCCGTCCACCTTGCAGTACTCGGTGACGCGCGCTCGCGCGAAGCTGTAGCGGCGGCACATGGCAGCACGCGGCAGCATACGGCTGCACGTGTGCCGTATGAGTGTTTAGCAGTATCTTGAGTAGCGCCTCGCCGCCGCCGTTACGCGCAACGGCATGATGAGACGGGGCGCGGAAGGTTCAGGTCCGGGGATAGATCGATGGAAGAATTGCTGCCGTATTACGAGCGCGAATTATCATTTCTGCGGCGCTATTCGCGCGATTTCGCCGAGCGCTATCCGAAGATCGCGGCGCGTCTGGCCATGTCCGGCGAGCACTGCGAAGACCCGCACGTCGAGCGGATGATCGAGTCGTTCGCGCTGCTCGGCGCGCGCATCAACAAGAAACTCGACGACGATTACCCCGAATTCACCGAAGCGCTGCTGGAAGTGCTGTATCCGCACTACCTGCGGCCGTTTCCGTCATGTTCGATCGCGCAGTTGGGCACCTCGGCGGCACTTAGCCATCTGACCGAGCCGGTGCTGATCGAACGCGGCACCGAACTGAAGTCGCGCCCGATTCGCGGCGTGCAATGCCGGTTCCGCACCGCTTACGACGTCACGCTCGCGCCGATCCGCATCTCGGAGGCGAAGTACACGTCGGTAGCCATGGCGCCGAGCGCGACCGTGCTGCCGGGCAACGCCACGGCGATCGTGTCGATCACGTTCGAATCCACCGCGCCGCTCGATCTGTCGGCGTTGAAGCTGGGCACGCTGCGTGCGCATCTGCACGGCGAGCAGTCGTTTATCGCGGCGCTGTCGGACTGCCTGTTCGTCAACGCGATGGCCACGTATGTGGAAGCCGACCGGCGCGGCGTGTGGACCCCGCTGCGCGTGTCGCCGCTCGTCCAGGCGGGCTTCGACGAAGACGACGCGCTAATCGACTATCCGGCCAAATCGCATCCGGCCTACCGGTTGCTGACCGAATACTTCGCGTTTCCCGAGAAATTTAATTTCGCGGACTTCGATCTGGCCGCGATGACGCGCGCCAGCGGCCGCTGCCAGCGTCTGACGCTGCATGTGGTGCTCAAGGAAGTGCGCAGCGATTCGCACATGGCGCGCCTGCTCGATTCGTTGTCCGCGCATCATTTCCGGTTGTTCTGTTCGCCGGTGGTGAATCTGTTCGAGCAGCACGGCGAGCCGATCCGGATCAGCCATCAGGCGATTTCGTATCCGGTGATCGCGGAATCGCGCCGCGCCTTCGCCTACGAGGTCTATTCGATCGACTCGGTGAAACTCGTCAGGCAGCAGGCGCATGAGGAGTCGGTGATCGAGTTCCGGCCGTTCTACTCGCTGCATCACGGCGAAGCGGCGCGCGCCGGTCATTACTGGTTCGCGCGCCGCAACGACTGGGTTGCGCAGAAAAGCCCCGGCTACGAGACGGAAATCTCGATCGTCGATATCGACTTCGAACCCGCCGCGCCGCAAACGGATACCTTGAGTCTCGATCTGACCTGCACGAATCGCGACTTGCCCGCCGGCCTCGCGGTCGGGCTGGAAGGCGGCGATCTGTATCTCGAAGGCGGCTCGTTGACCGGCAGCATTTCGATGCTGCGCCGGCCCACGCCGAGCGTGCGTTTCGAGCGCGGGCGCGCGTCGCATTGGCGGCTGATTTCGCATCTGGCGTTGAATCATGTGTCGCTGGCCAATAGCGGTCTGTCGGCGCTGAAGGAAATGCTGGTGCTCTACGATTTGCGGCGCACGGCGGTGTCGGCGCGGCATATCGACGGACTGGTCGGCATTGAACAGCGCGCGGCGGTGCAGTGGCTGCCGGGCAAGCCGTTCGCCACCTTCGTGCGCGGCATCGAGATTCGTTTGACGATCGACGAAGAGCATTTCGTCGGCACGAGTCTCGCTTCGTTCGTGCGGGTCATCGATACCTTTTTTGGGCTGTACGTGCATCTGAACAGCTTTGTGCAACTGGTCGTCGTGTCGAAGCGCACGGGCGAGGAGATTCTGCGATGCAAACCGCGCAGCGGCGAGTCGATCCTGGCGTAATCGAGCAACTGCTCGACGAGCCGCATCGCTTCGAATTTTTTCAGGCGGTGCGGATCCTCGAGAAGTGGTTCGCACAACAGGCGCCGTCAAACAATGGGCATTCGGGCAACCGGCGGCCCGGCGAAATCGTCGCGCAGCGCATTGCGTTTCGCAACACGCTGTCCATGTCGTTTCCGCCGAGCGAGATTCACAGCGCGCAGTCTTACGGCGACGAAGGCGCGCCGCTGAAAGACAAGGCGCAGCGCAGCGCGGCGCTCGCGGATGGTTCGCTGGAGAAGGTGGATATCACGCCGGCGTTCTTCGGGCTGCTCGGCGGGCAGGGCGCGTTGCCGCTGCATTACACCGAGCAGATCGTGGCGCGCGAGCATATCAAGCGGGACCGCGCCGCGCGTGAATTCTTCGACGTGTTCTCGAACCGCGCGACCGCGCTGTTCTACGCGGCATGGAAGAAGTATCGCCTGCCGTTTCACTACGAGCTGGATCGCGACGAACGCTATCTGCCGCTGTTGCTGGCGCTGGCCGGCGTCGCCGACGACGACACGCGCAACAGCCTGCAAAGCGGCGACGGCGCGCTGTTCGACGAAGCGATTGCCGGCTACGCGCTGGCCGCGCGGCATCGGCCGGTGTCGGCGGCGTATTTGCAGCGCACGCTGTCGGAGTACTTCAAGGTGCGGGTGCGGGTCGAGCAGTTCATCGGCAAATGGTACGACGTGCCGCCCGATCAACTGACCGTGCTCGGCAGCGTCAACGCAACGCTCGGCGCCACCGCGCTGGCGGGCGAACGCGTCTGGCAGCGCGACATGCGGGCTCGTCTCGTGATCGGGCCGCTCGACAAGGCCGATTACGAAGCCTTCCTGCCCGGCGCCGACCGCGCCGTTGCGCTGGAGCGCATGCTGACGTTGCTGGCCGGCGTCACGCTCGAATACGAAGTCTCGCTGGTGCTGCGCCGCAAGGAAGTGGGGCCGAGCCAGTTGAGCAAGGGCGCGCGTCTCGGTTGGGACGCGTTCCTGTGCACGCGGGAAGCCGACCGTGACCGGGCGGACGCCCGCTACGAATTGCACGTGATTCACTGACCACAACGATAGAACCTGGACCCGGATCGCACGACATGAGCACGTCCCTCAACACCCTGATCGCCAAACTGAATCCGACCTGCCGGCAAGCGGCTTTGCTGGCGGCGAACAACTGTCTCGCGCGCGGTCACTACGAGGTCGACCTCGAGCATCTGCTGCTGGCGCTGCTGGATGAATCGGCGAGCGACGTCGCGCTCGTGCTGCGGGCGAGCAGGATCGACCCGCATGCGTTGCGCGCGGATCTCGAACGCGAATTGCAGCGGCTGAAAACCGGTAATACGCGCACGCCGGTGTTCTCGAAGCATCTGATCGACCTGCTCGAACAGGCGTGGCTGATTGCGTCGCTCGATTCGCAGATTGGCCGGATCCGCTCGGGGCATTTGTTGCTGGCGCTGCTGAGCGCACCGGATCTCGCGCAGTTTGCCGAGCGCATGTCGCCGTTGCTGCGCGACGTGCGCGTGACCGATCTGAAGCACAAGTTCGACGAACTCACCGCGGGCTCGCGCGAAGCGGAACGCAGCAGCGCGGCCGACAGCGCCAGTGACGACGCGAGCGATATCGCGGCGAACGAAGGCGTGCCCGGCGCACCGTCGAAGACGCCCGCGCTCGACACCTACACCAGCAATCTCACGCAGCGCGCGCGGGACGGCAAGATCGATCCGGTGATTGGCCGCGAAGCCGAAATTCGCCAGACCATCGACATCCTCATGCGTCGTCGCCAGAACAACCCGATCATGACCGGCGAGGCGGGCGTCGGCAAAACGGCCGTGGTGGAAGGTCTCGCGCTGCGCATCGCCGCCGACGACGTGCCCGTGCCGCTCAAAGGCGTGGCGTTGCACGTGCTCGACATGGGTCTGCTGCAAGCCGGCGCGAGCGTGAAGGGCGAGTTTGAAAACCGCCTGAAGAACGTGATCGACGAGGTCAAGAAGAGCCCGCATCCGATCATTCTGTTTATCGACGAGGCGCATACGATCATTGGCGCCGGCGGCCAGGCGGGTCAGAACGACGCGGCCAATCTGCTGAAACCGGCCTTGGCGCGCGGCGAATTGCGCACGATCGCGGCGACCACGTGGAGCGAGTACAAGAAGTACTTCGAGAAAGACGCAGCGCTCGCGCGGCGTTTCCAGGTCGTGAAGATCGAGGAACCAAACGAGACGCTCGCCGCGGCGATGCTGCGCGGCATGGCGGCGCTGATGGAAAAGCACTTCAACGTGCGCGTGCTCGACGACGCGATCACCGAAGCAGTGCGCCTGTCGCATCGCTACATTAGCGGCCGGCAACTGCCGGACAAGGCGATCAGCGTGCTCGACACGGCCTGCGCGAAGGTGGCGCTCGCACACAGCTCGACACCAGCCGCGATCGACGACACAAAGAAAAGCCTCGAACGAATCGACACCGAAATCGCCGCGCTGGAACGCGAAGTGGTGAGTGGCGCGGTGCATGACGAGCGGCTGGCGGAGTTGCGCGCACTGCGCGAGGAAGACGTTAAAGCGCTTGCGGAAGACGAAGCCCGCTACGACAAGGAACGCGCGCTGGTCACGGAGATCGTCGGCCTGCGCGCCGAGCTCGACGCGGCCCGCGTGAGCAACGCGAGCGGCGAGCACGCGGAACACACTGACAAAGCCGGCAAAGCACAAGCCGCACGCGAAACACTCGCCGCGCGCGTTGCCGAACTGCACGCGCTGCAAGGCAGCCAGCCGATGGTGCCGCTGCAGGTGGACGGCCACGTGGTCGCGGAGATCGTCGCGGCATGGACCGGTATTCCGCTCGGTCGCATGATCAAGGACGAAATCCAGACCGTGCTGAACTTGCAGCCGTTGCTGGCTGCGCGCGTGATCGGCCAGGACCACGCGCTCGACGCGATCGCGCAGCGCGTTCGCACCGCCAGCGCCAGTCTCGAAGACCCGAACAAGCCGCGCGGCGTGTTCATGTTCGTGGGCCCGTCGGGCGTCGGCAAGACCGAGACCGCGCTGGCGCTGGCCGACGTGCTGTACGGCGGCGAGCGCAAGATGGTCACGATCAACATGAGTGAGTATCAGGAGGCGCACAGCGTCTCCGGTCTGAAAGGCTCGCCGCCGGGCTACGTGGGTTATGGCGAGGGCGGCGTGCTGACCGAGGCGGTGCGGCGCAATCCGTATTCGGTGGTGCTGCTCGACGAAGTCGAAAAGGCCCACCCCGACGTGCTCGAAATGTTCTTCCAGGTGTTCGACAAGGGCACGATGGACGACGCCGAAGGCCGCGAGATCGACTTCCGCAATACGCTGATCATTCTGACCTCGAACGTCGGCTCGCAGGCGATCATGCAGGCCTGTCTGAACAAAAGCGCGGAAGAACTGCCGGACGCGGACGAACTCGCGGAGACGTTGCGCCCGCAACTGTACAAAACGTTCAAACCGGCCTTTCTCGGCCGCATGAAAGTGGTGCCGTACTACCCGATTTCCGACGACGTGCTCGCCGAAATCATCGAACTGAAACTGGAGCGGATTCGCCGCCGCATCGAAGCGAATCACAAGGCCGTATTCGAGTGGGACGAGTCGCTGGTCGACGCCGTGCTCGCGCGTTGTACCGAGGTGGATTCGGGGGCGCGCAACGTCGACCATATTCTGAACGGCACGCTGTTGCCCGAGGTCGCACAGCAGGTACTGGAGCGCATCGCGAACGGCGCCGGGATCGAACGCATTGCGGTGCGCGCGAGCGAAGCCGGCGAGTTCGACTACACGGTCGTGTAACGAGCCGCAGCCACACCGCGGCGCGCTCACACGTTCGCCAATCTGTTTAAATGCCGTACCGGACACCTATTGCATTCTGTCATGCCGACTAATCTGGACACCCTGCTGGCGCCGCTCAGCGAGACCTCGCCGTGCGGCGACGATCTGCTGTTTTCCGCCGACTTCGACGCGATCCAGCACGCGCGCCGTTTCGAAGATCCCTCGCTCGATCAGGGCGAGTGGGTCACGGACATCAAGGAGGCCGACTGGCCGTTCGTGGTGGAGCGCACGAGCGCGTTGCTGCAAACGCAGACCAAAGACCTGCGGCTCGCCGTCTGGCTCACGGAGGCGCTCGCGCTCGAAGAGGGCATGGACGGTCTCACGCGGGGTTATACGCTGCTGACCGGGCTGTGCGAGCGCTACTGGGACACCGTGCATCCGCTGCCGGAAGGCGACGACACCGAGTATCGACTCGGCAATGTCGCGTGGCTGGTGGGGCGCACCGGCGAACTGCTGCGTGCCATGCCGCTGACCTCGTCGCAAGGTAACGCGTACAGCACGATCGATTGGGACGTGGCGACGCACGTCGCGCAAGCCGTCAAGCGCGATCCGGATCACGCGGACGAAATCGCGCGCGGCAAGCCGTCCATCGATCAGATCGAAGCGTCGAAGCGCGCCACGCCGCCGGCGTTCTACACGGCGCTGCTGGCCGATCTGAAAGCGTTCGAGGCGGCCATGCTCGCGCTCGAACAGGAACTCGACCGCCGCGCGGCCGACGCCGCGCCGAGTTTCCGTCAGGCGAAAGACGCGTATGAGAACGTCTTCCGTCTGGCCGAACGGTTTGCGCGCGAACTGGGCGTGAACGCGGAAACGTCGCCGCCCAAAGCACCCGCGCCGACCGAGCACGAACGCGCCGAGCCCACCTTCAAGACTTCACCGCAACGCGAGGAACCCGTGTTGACGACCACGCCGACCAGCCCGATTGCAGGAATCCAGAGCCGTGCGCAAGCCGTCGCGCAGTTGCGCGCGGTGGCGCGGTTCTTTCGCGGCACCGAGCCGCACAATCCGGCGGCTTACTTCGCCGAGAAAGCCGCTGAAGCCGCGGATATGCCGTTGCATCAATGGCTGTCCACGGTGGTGAAAGACGACGGCTCGCTTGCGCATATCCGCGAGTTGCTGGGCGTGAAGCCCGACGATCAGAAAAGCTAGCCGATCACGCGCCTCTGATCTCGCGTATGCCCTTACGCAACCGACGGCGCAGCAACGTGCGCAACGTGACGCCGTCGGCGTAGCCCACCATGTCGGCAATCCTGTCGACGCTGTTGCTGCTGGTCTTCAGCAGATGCACGGCACGCTCGATGCGCAGGTCCTGCACATGCGAGACCGGCGTCTTGCCCAGCACGTCGCGAACGCGCCGCGCCAGCGTGCGCTTGCTGGTGGCCAGCTCACTGGCGGCGGCATCCAGATTGAAACCCTTGTCGAGATGTGCGCGCGCCCAGCGGTCGAAACGCTCGACCAGCGGATCGGCGTGAGAAAGGTGATCCGAAATGATGTACGCCGACTGCGACGGCCGCGAGTCGACCACCAGGTAATTCGCCACCAGCGTGGCCAGTTCGGGACTGGTCTGGCGAATCAGCCATAGCGTCATGTCGATGTGGCTGAACGCGGCGCCCGCCGTCACGAACTGTCCGGAGTTGACGAGCATATGGCTCGTGTCGAGACGCACGGACGGATAGCGTTGACGAAACAGCGGCGCCAGCCACCACGTGGTGGTGGCGTTGTGCTGCGCCAGCAAGCCGCTTTCAGCCAGCACGAACGTACCGACGCACGCCGCGGCGATGCGCACGCCCGTCTCCGCCCAGCCACGCAGTGCCACGGCGGCTTCGGCCACGTCCGCGCGCGCCAGCGCCGCCTGCAGCGACTCGGGCATCTTGTAGCCGAGCGCCGGCACGATCACCAGATCCGGCGCCGGGCAGTCCGCCAGCGGCCGCACGGGAACGCTCAGGCCTTGCGCGCTTTTGACCTTGCGACGCACGCCGGCGACCGAAACCTGAAACGGTTCGCCCGGCCACGCCTGCAATGCGGAGAGTTCGTTCGCCGTGGTCAACGCATCCAGCACGATGGCGAGTCCCGTGTCGAATACGCCTTCCAGCGCCAGCACCGTGATATTCATGGCTCGATCGATACCAAAGATGTCAATCGTGCCAGCATCCCAGATGCCTTCCGCGCTGTAAAGTGGGATCGGTCGCAAGCGTTGCGATCCCACTCACTCGGAGAGACTCATCATGATCAAGTACGCACTGTTCGCGCGCTTTGAAGCGAAGCCCGGCAAGGAAGCAGACGTGGCGGCTTTTCTGGAAAAAGGGCTGGAGCTGGCGAATCAGGAAACCACCACGCCGATCTGGTTTGCGTTGAAATTGTCGGATCGTGTGTTCGGTGTGTTCGACGCGTTCCAAGACGAAGCGGGCCGCGACGCGCATCTGAGTGGGCCGATCGCCAAGGCGTTGATGGGCAGCGCCGACGAGTTGTTCGTGGCGCCGCCGGAGATCGCGAAGATCGAGGTGCTTGGGCTGAAGAATCAGGCGGTGTAAACCTGCGTCACGCCGCGCCCGAAACCGGGCGGGGCGGATTGGCCTGACCGGCGTGGGTACGCGGCGATGCCGCCACGCCGCACCGCACCGCACTGCACTGCGCTGTTACGACCCCGCGCGGAACTCGATGCGCCGGTTCCTCGCGCGTCCATCTGTCGAATCGTTCGATGCGATCGGCTGATCCGGACCGACGCCGGTGGTCGTCATCTGCTGCGGGGAGATACCCTTGGCGACCAGATAGCCCTTCACCGCATCCGCGCGCGCCTGGCTCAGCGCGATATTCGACGAGCGATTACCCGAGTTGTCGGTGTGACCGATGATCGCCACGGTTCGGGTCGTCATCTTCTGCATGGCGGCTGCCATCTGATCGAGAATCAGCCGGCCTTGCGGCGTGAGCGTCGCGCTGCCGGTTTCGAATTCGATCGTGCGGTTGGCCAGCGTCTGATCGAGCAGCCCCTGTTCGGACGCGCTCACGCGCAGTCCGTTCTTGATCGTGTAGGTCGGGTTCAGCGCATTCGCCATGTCGCTCGCGAGTTGCTGGCGCTGCGATTCGTTATGCACTTCGCCCTTTACGTCGATCTGCGTGCCGTCGATCTTCAACTGGCCTTTGCTGATCTGCTTCAACTGCGGGCCGATCAGTTTTTGCACGTTGGCCGACCAGTTGGGCGGCGTCGCGACGTCGGCCACTTCGATCTGATCGACCACATTGGCCGCGCCATACGTGTCGCGCAGTTTCGCGAGCACGGCCGCCTTGGTCGCTTCGTCGGGCACCTTGCCGCCGACCACCACCTGACCCGGCGTTGCATTGGCGGGCGGCGGCGCAGCGGTGATCGCGCCGGTGCCGGCGCCGGTCGTGCCGCTGGCGAGGCCCGCGGTGGTGACTGCGGGACCGGCGGTGCCCGTTTGCGCGGACGCCGTGCCCGGCAGCACCGTAGTGTGAATCGCCATGCCGCTGTTGTCGACCGGCGTGACGCGCGCCGGGCCGTCGTTGTCGGCCTGCGCGGCGGCGCTGAGCAGCAGCCCCGCGAGCAGCGCGGCCATGCGAATGCGTGGGCTGCCTGAGGTACGGGAGGTGCTTGAGGTACGTGGGTTCAGCATCGTGTCACGCTCCCGTGAAGGCTTCGCGGAACGTGTCGATGCTGACGCGCAGCGACAGTTGCGGTTGGTCGAGGTAACTGACGAGCTTGCTGATGCCATGATCGTTTTGTGCGTGTTCGTCGATCCACTCGGGATCGTCGATATCGATGTTATGTGCCGCGTACGACTGCGGATCGACCACGCTGTGCAGCGTTTTGGCCGAAGCGCCGTTAAAGCCGATGATGAGCCGCTCGCGCTCGGCAATCGTGCCGATGAAAATGGCCAGTTCGAAATCCGCCTGGGCGACGAACGGCGCGATCAGTTCGAGCCAGAACGCGGCCACCAGACTGCGGTAGAACGGGTCGTTCGGCAGCGGCAAGGTGAGCCCGCGTTCGAGATGCGACGAGCCGCTTTGCATCACCGGACGCAGCAGCGAGCCGAGCGCCAGCATCGCGCCGCGCAGACGCACCGGGTGGCCGCTCGCGAGCAGCATCTGTTCGAGACCGGCAAGTGTCTGATGCTCGACGAAGTCGTTGAACGTGCCGTCGTGCGGATTGCCGGGACCGCCGCCAATCTCGATCGGCACCATCGTCTCGCCGAGCGCCTGCAGCGCGCCGGCCGGCTCGCTCGCGCCGAGCAGCGGCTTCATTTGCGAAGCGATGCGCGACCATAGGCGCGCGAACGCGAGCGGGCTGTGCGCGAGGAAGGTCAGCGGCTTTTCGACTTCGAGCGCCGTGGCGGCGAGAAACGGAAAGCGCCGCGACGACTGGTCGTGGCTCGCCACCATGTGGCCGGCGATCGCCAGCTTGCTGCGCGAACCGAGGAACGCGAAGTGCATCGGCTTGGCGTTTTCGTAGACGATCTTCCAGCGCGGGTCGTCGGTAAGCAGTTCCATGGCTTCCGCGATCCAGCGGTCGAGCGTGGCCAGCAACTGCGGGTTATGCGCGCTCTTCACGAAATCGCCGCGCGACGGAATCTTGCCGAAATAGGCGATTTGCGCCTGGACGGTCTGCGTCATTGCGCACTCCCTGTGTTCGAAACCGCGGCAGCGGCGGTCGCCGGCGCGTTGACGGGCGCGGGGCTGGGCGCGGCGCCCGGTCCACCCGCGGCCGTTGCATTGACCGAATTGGCCGCCGCGCTCACGTCCGCCACCGACGACGGCAGACGCAGGCCGCGCAGGCTCTGTTGTTGCGGCGCGTCGCTGCTGGCGCTCGAAGCCTGCGACGTGCTGATGATGCGCATGCTGACCGCCACCGTGATATTGCCTTGGGTCCACGTCAGGTCGAAGGTGCCGTCCGGACGACGCTTGCGCTGTGCCGAGTTGATCAGCTTCTCCAGACCGTAGCGGCCCGGCTCGTTCACCAGTTGCAGCGTGCGGCCGTCGAAGGTCGTGGCGTTCAGCGTCGCGCCCGGCGAACCCGACGGATTCGGCCACACGAAGTTGGTCCACTGCGGCGGCGTATTGCGGTAACGCATCTGCTGACCGTCGATCGCGAGCGTGTATTCCGTGGTGCCGCTGCTAGGCTGCGGCAGGATCTGGAACACGGTCTGCGGTTCGGCCGAACCTTGCGCTCCCGCGCCACCACCCGCCGCACCGCCGGCAAGCGGTGCCACCCAGCGCGCGAAGCCGCTGGTGAAGTCCGGTGTCAGCGCGAGACCCATGTCGCCCCAGGTGCGTGCCGTCAGCGTGTCGCCACGGCGCACCGCGAGCGGCCCGAGGGTCGTGCCGACGAACTTGGCGATCGCGCCGTCCGGCCCGAACACCTGGGCGATTTCACTCGCACCGGCTTCGACCTTGGCGTCGCCCGCGAACGGGTACTTGGTCGCCAGCGATCCCTGGAAGGTCTGATAGACCTGCGCGTTCCACACCTTGTTGACTTCGACGCTGGCCGGCTGGATCACCACCGCGTAGGCGGCCATCAGCGGACGCACCAGCAGCGGACGCAGCGCCTTGCGTTGCGAGTCGGTGAGGCCGGTGAGCATCTGCTCGTCGACGTACTTCAGCGAATCGGCCAGTTCGGAACCGCTGCCGTCGAGCGTCTGTTGCATCAACTGACGCGCGCCCGGTCCCGGATCGCCCTGGTTCTTGATCACGTTGAAGCGCGTGCGGACCTTGGACAGCGTGTCCATATAGCCCTTGAGCATCGAGCCGTTGTCGCCGGTCTGGACGATGCGGCCCAGCGCCGAGAACTCCTGGCCGATCGGGCCCATCGGCATTTCGACCGGATTGCCGTTGATGTCGATGTTGGCGTTCAACTGACCGGTCGGCGCCCGCGAGAACAGGTTCTTGAACCAGCTGGTGGCGCCCGATTGCGCGCGCTTCAGGTTTGCGTTGAACAGCGACGGGTTATCCCACGAAGTCTGGTCGTACGCGGTTTCGAGCACCTTGCGGATCGGCGAGTCCTGCGGATCGCCGAGACGGTTCATCGCGTCCACCGCCTGGCCGAAGCTGCCGAAGTTCTGCACAGCGATGCCTTGCATGAACTTCTGCCAGTGCATGGCGTAGTCGGTCTTGTACATCGTGACGAGCGCCTTCTGGATCTGCTCGGGGCTGCCTTCCAGCGTCAGATCGTCGTGCGCGGAGGTGTTGAGCACCCAGTCTTTCGCCTGCAGTTCCTTGGTGGCGGCGTCGCGAATCGCGGGCTGCACGTACTGGAACCACGCCTCACGCGTGAAGGTGCCGGGGATCGCGTAGCTGCCCGCGACCAGCGCCGTATTGTTGTCGCCGACAATGCGGGCGATCGTCATGGGCGCGAAACGGGTCGACGCACGCGCCTTGATTTCCTCGTAGACGCGCTGACGGGCCGGCATGCCGCGCACCACGCGGCGCAGGTTTTCACGGGTCTGGTCGACCAGACCGAGGTTCTCGTCGATCATCGGCCAGTCGTCGTCGGACACGCGCGACAGGTAGAACGTGATCATGCGTTCGGCGCTGCGGATCATCTCGTCGCGCGGCATGTTGCCGCGATTCGTTTCGAGCCAGCCGCGCCAGAAGCGGGCCACCTGATCGGTCAGGTGAGCCGTTTCCACGTGACGCTTGTCGCTCAGCATCAGGTAGGTCTTGAGCGCGTTGTACGCGTCTTCCACGTTGGTGGGCGAGGCGTCGCTATACAGGCCGCCCTGGCTGTTCGCGGCCATTGCCGCATGCGCGGACACCGGCACCGCGGCCGCGTCCGGCGTGCGGTTCAGCGGTGCGAGCTGATCGGGATGCGCGTTGACGTCTTTCAGGAACGACGCGAGATTCTGCGAGACCGGGTCGAGCAGGATCTGCCGTACGCCGTTGTAGTACTCGGTGAGCAGACGCTGTTCGAGACGGTCGCCCTGATACAGACCGAGCGACACCGCGAGCGGCCGGTCGCGGCGGAACTGCTCGAGCTGGTCGATGCGGTCTTCGAGCACGTCCATGGCCTGCATGCGCGACTGCAGATCGTTACGGTTCTGCTGCAGACGCACCACGTTATCGAGGTCGGCCTGCACGTTCGCGGTGAGCTGTTCGTTGTTCACCGTGGACCACGTCCAGCCGCCGAGCGCCAGCGCCAGCACGGCCACGAAGCCGAAGAACGTCGCATAGCGCATGCGCGTTTTGGCAGGGCTCGCGAATTGCCGGACCGTCTGACGGTCGGCGAAGATCACTTTCGAGAACAGGTCGCGCAGGAAGAAGCCGTTCTTCGAGAACGCGCTATGCGGCTTGGGCAGGCTGTCGGCGCTCAGGCCGAAACGGGTGGCGATGCGGGTGGCTGCCGCGCTGTTGGTTTCGCCTTCCTGCAAGGCGCTGGTGAAGTAGAAGCCGCGGAAAATCGGCTTGTACTGGAACGGGTTGGTTTCGAACAGCGTGGCGAGGAACGCGCGCAACGCGGGCTTGATGGTCGAGAATTCGAGCGGGAAGCTCAACTGGCCCGGCGACAGCTTGTTGCCGCGATTGATCGACATCTGCGCGACGCTGATTTCTTTCAGGCCGTCGTACAGCTCTTCGAAATGCTCGTCGAACAGGCCGACCACGTCGCGCTTCTCGTCGGGCTGGTAGGGCAGGGTGGCGCCCCACACGCGGTCGTATTCGTGACGCTCGCTGCCGCTGAAAAATTCGGTGAAGCCGGTAATCAGGTCGGCCTTGGTGAACATCACGTACACCGGCGCGAACACTTCGAGCTTCTCGGTCAATTCCTGCACGCGCTGGCGCAGGTTCTTCGCGAGGTTGATCGCGAATTCGGGCTTACTGTTCGTCAGCTCGGCAATGCTCGCCGTGACGATGATGCCGTTGATCGGCGCCTTCGGCCGGAACCGCTTGAGCAGGCCGAGGAAGCCGAGCCATTCGGTGCGGTCTTCGTCGTGTACGGAATAGCGGCCGGCGGTGTCGAGCAGAATGCCTTCGGTCGTGAAGAACCAGTCGCAGTTACGCGTGCCGCCAATGCCGTGAATCACCGCGTTGTTCTTGTCGGCGAACGGGAATTGCAAACCCGAGTTCAGCACCGCGCTGCTCTTGCCGGCCGCCGGGTTGCCGATCACGATGTACCACGGCAGTTCGTACAGCGCCGAGCCGCCCGAAACCTGGCCGATCTTCGAGGTCTTGATGGTCTTTACCGCGTCGACGAGGCGCGTGCGCAGCACGTCGAGTTCCGCCTGGCGCGCGGGCGTGGGCGCCGGACCGGGCTCGGTCTGCTTCTCCGCCTGCTGCTCGAGCATTTCGCCGAGCTTGCGGTTGGCGCGCCGCGCGAGCAGGCGGCGGATCACCCAGACCAGCACGATCAGCGCGAGCACCGCGCCGAACGCGAGAGCCGGCCACATCAGGTCGACCTGCAGGGTTTCCGCGCCGACGAATAAAACAGCGGCGAGCGCGAGCAGGCCGATGATCGAGAGCGTGCGTGTATGGGTCAACACGTTGAGAATGCGTCGCATAAGCCGGTCAGGTCTTGTTGATGTGTGTTATGGCGCGGGGTGTGGCGATCAGCCAGGCGCGCGTGCGGCGTTTGAAATAAAACGAAAGCATATTCAGGCGAAAGCGATGGTGGCGGGATTGTTAAATTCAGATGGGCAGGCACCGAAAAAAGCGCATGGCGCAATGCCGTTATGCAACTGGCATTGCCGCGTTTTGCCGGAAAAATTGATTGAACGCCCCATTGTCAACCTCTTTATTACCCGCTTCACCTTAATGACCCCGCCCAAGGACGAAGCCGGGTTTGTGATATTCGACGTGTCCGAGATCCATCATTTTCCAGCGACCACCCCACGTCAGGCCGACCTGTTCGGCGGTCTGCCCGTATAACTGATAGCCTCGCATAGCCCAGGGATCTTTTTCTGAAATGACGAGCTTGCCGTCGCGCAAAAAAGCGTTGTCCGCGGCAAGACCGTATTGGTGATAGCTCTGAAACGCTGCGGCATTGGTGACGTTGCCCCCCATTTGCGCCAGCCGGTTTTGCCGCTCCGGACTGCGATAACCTTCCAGCAAAGCCATTTCATACCCGTATTGCTCGTGCATGATTTTATACACGAGCAATAAGCGTGTTCGGAAGTCTGCATCGAGCAAATTCCAGTCGCGGCTCGCGTCTTTGAGCGCGGGCCGAATCTGTTCGACTTCCTGCGTGGCGAATACCTCCGGCGGCAATGGCGGCGGGGGCACGAGCTGTTCGCCGTTCAATAACGCGGCAATTTTCTCGTCCGGTACTCGCGCAGTGTCATCGAATTGGAATAATTGCCGGCCGCGTAAAGCCAATGCCACCAATGGCGGCGTCGCAAGAATACCTGTCGTGGTAAAAATCAGCAAGCGCCGCTTTACCAGTAACTTTTGCATATCAACTGCGGTGGATTGCGAAATTTTTGCCGAGCGTACTAATTGACCGCGAGCATGCGTTGCACCACGCGATGCCCCGCGCATAACGCGGCCATGAATGGCGAGTGCAACGCCTAATAAAGAGGCGCGCACTGCCGGCAATAGCAGCATTGCGGCGATCAGGACGGCGATGGCGAAATAGGCGAGAAGTACTACGGCAATCAAAGGCGACCCCGGAAATTGGAAACAATTGTATTTTGTAATGCTTGCTCTTAGAATCAGGCCTGCTCGGAGACGAGCCGGAACGGTATTATCACGGCGAATTAAACCAGGATTCAATGAGACAGTGAATGAGTGCGCCGGAAAGTTCGAATTCCAAAGCCCCGCCTAGCCTGTTATCCGATAAGGCTAAAGGCGCTGATGCCAATGGTTCGCGAATTCTCGCGAACCTGGAAGGCCGCGTTGCGCCGCCTACCGAAAAACCGCGCCGGTCCAGGGCGCCACTTCTGCTCGTTGCGCTGCTGGTGATCGCGGCCGGCGGTTGGGGCGCGTGGCATATGCAGCAGCGTCAGCATGAAGAGACGCTGGCATCGGCTACGTCAGCTTCGCCGGGCGAAGCGGAGAAGCCTGCCGCGACCGCGGCTGTGCCTGCCTCTGCATCGTCGCCGGGCGCCGCGCAGGTCGTCGCGAAAGCGCCGGCGGTGCCGCTGCCGGCTTCTTCGCAAGCGGCCACCATCATCGCCGACGACAGCGACAGCAAAGCCGCCGCGGCGTCAGCACCTGCACCTGCCAGCGGCGCCGACCGCCTGTCGCGTGCGCTGGCCGACGGCGCGGAGCCGAGCAGCGCGCCGACGCCGGTGGCGTCCGCGACATCCGCTTCGGCGGTGCCGGTGCCCGCGGCCAAGCATGGCAAGAGTGCAACCGCGCTCGCCGGCAATAGCAAGCATGAAGCGGCGCACGGCAAGAAGGAAAGCGCGACCGCCAGTGCGGGCAACCGTCATGCGAGCATGCCGACCGCCGTCGCGCAGTCGAAGAAGCAGCGCCCGAACGGCACGGCGTCGAAAGACGATACGGATGCCGATCTATTGGCGGCGCTGGTTGCGCGAACCAAGCCGGCCGACACGAGGCCAGCGGGCGGCAGTGCCACGACCAAAGTGAGCGCCACGCCCGCCAGTGCGAAGCTCGCAGAGCGCGTGAAAGAGTGCGGGCAGCGTGGCTTCTTTGAAGACCAGTTGTGCCGCTGGCGCGTGTGCGACGGTCATTGGGGTAAAGATCCGGCATGTCCGGGTGCGTCGCCGCAAGCCCATCAGCCGTAATTCGGGTCGCGCGCGTCGCGCCTTTACCGTGACGCGCCGCTAACCCCTCGTCGAGTTTCACCTGCCGCCACGGAGTGTGTGCCGTGGCGGCGGCATCGACCGCCATGCGCGTCAGGCGACGCGCATGCGCTTCCACAAAAAATCCAGCTACGCGCGTCACCGTGCGGGGACCTGTTCGTCCTCGCCGGGGCGGCATTGTTGCCGCCGGCTCGCGCAATGCTGCGATTAAAAATAAGAGACATCAATGAAAAGACTTCTTGTAGCAATGACGTGCGTGGCAAGCGTGACGGCCGTTCTGGCCGTTTCCGCGTGCGGCGGCAACAGCCTGACTGCATCCAGCGCTGCACCGAAAGTGATTATCGATAGCGACTACAACACCCTGAGCGATGACGGTCAGCTCGGCGTGATGGCGGCGCAACTGCAGGCGCAGGGTTCGCTGAACGTGCTGGGCATTACGGTCGTGTCCGGCAATCAATGGTTGAAGCAGGGCGTTGCCGACGCGTTGAAATCGGTCGAGCGTCTGGGTGTCGAGAAACAGATCGGCGTGTATGCCGGCGCCAATTACGCGCTGTCGCACGACTTCGCGACCATTCAGGCCGAGCAGAAGCAATTCCCCGGTGGCGACGGCTATCTCGGCGCGTGGAATAACCCCGAGCCGAAATCGGACAGCGACCTTGTCGCGCCGCCGGACGGCTTCGCGACGCACACCAAAGTGCAGAGCAAAAGCGCGGTTGATTTCATTGTCGATTCGGTCAGGCAGAACCCGGGCGAAGTGACGATTCTGGCGATCGGCCCGCTGACCAATATTGCGCTGGCTACGCGGCAGCATCCCGAGATCGTGCCGTTGATCAAGCAGATCATCTACATGGGCGGTGCGATCGACGTACCGGGTAATACCACGCCCACGGCGGAATTCAACTGGTGGTTCGATCCGGAAGCGGCGAAGGCCGTGTTGCATTTGCCGATCAAACAGGTGGTGATTCCGCTCGACGTGACGGACACCGTGAAGATGGACAAGGCGCTATACGATCGTGTCGCGCATGATCCGGCGAAGCAGACCATCATCACGCAATTGTTCAAGACGTTGAACGGCTATGGTTACGATGGCAAGAACGGCTTCGAGACGAATCCGAACTACACCACGAACATCTGGGACACGTTGACGCTCGCGTATCTGATGAATCCTTCGTTCGCCACGCAAACCGTGGATGAATGGGTGGATGTGGATATGAGCTTCGGCGCCAATGACGGCAAGGCTACGGGTTATACGAGTTCGCCGCCGGCGGGCTTGCAGAAGATGACGGTCGTCAAGCGCTTCGACAATCCGGGCTTTTTCAATTTCTACGTGGATCTGTTGACGCGGCCGGTGCCGCTGACGCTGCCGAACTGATCGATTGTTGAGTGTGTTACGTGTTGTTGCGTGCCGCTGCGGACCTGCATCGACACCGCCTCAGGCGGGATGCAGGCCGCGCAGCAATTGTCGTACGCGGGTGAGGTCCTGGTCGACGTGTTCGGCCTTTTCGAACAACTCCGCGAGCCAGTCGACGAAGGCGCGCACGCGCGGCGACACGCGGCGATTTTTCACATAGGCGACGGCGACCGGCATCGGCACCGGTTGCCATTGCGGCAGGACTTCGCGCAACAGGCCTGAGTCGAGGTAGGGTTGCGCCGCGATCCGCGCGGGCTGGATCAGGCCGAGGCCTTGCAGTCCGCAGATGAGGTAGGCCTGTTCGTCGCTGACTTTGACGAAGCCTTTCACCTTGACCTGTTGCGCTTCGCCGTCCACTTCGAAATCGAAATCCACTTCACGGCCGTTATGCGGCGACATGCAGTTGACCGCGACGTGTCCGCGCAGATCGTCGAGATCGGTGGGTGTGCCATAGCGGGCGAGGTACGCGGGGCTGGCGCAGGTGACGTGTTCGAGCGTGCCCAGGTTACGCGCGACGAGGTTCGAGTCGGGCAATTCGCCGAGCTGGATGCTGCAGTCGATTGCTTCCGAGATCAGGTCGACGGTGCGGTTGCTGATGCTGATGGCCAGGTCGAGGTTCGGGTAACGGGTGTGGAAGTTTTCCAGTGCTGGGAGGACGATGGCGCTGGCCACCGCGCCGGGCATTTCGATGCGCAGGCGACCGGTCAGGTTGTCCGTTGCGTGGCGGATGCTGGCTTCCATGTCGTCTATGTCGGCCAGGATTTGTGTGCAGCGTTCGTAGTAGGCCGCGCCTTCTGGGGTCACGCTCAGGCGCCGCGTTGTGCGGGCTAGTAGGGCTGTGCCTAGCAGGGCTTCCAGGTTCTGGACTGTTGTCGTTGCTGTTGCTCGTGGGATGTTTAACGACTCCGCTGCGCGGGTGAAGCTGTTCGTGTCCACGATGCGGATGAATGTGCGCATTGCAGTTATTCTGTCGATCATGGTTTTTTGCTCCAGTCGGAAATGGTGGTTTTTTGCCTGCCTGCCTGCCTGCCTGCCTGGCGGGGTGGTGGGTTTTTGGTGTTGGCCTTTCCTTGTGTTCACGGTGGTCTATTAGCGTTGCCCCTGTGCGGGGCGGCACCTACTTCTCTTTGCCGCGGCAAAGAGAAGTAGGCAAGAGAAAGCCGCTCACACCGCTAACTACTAAGCGGGCTTCGTGGTCCACCACCGGCAGTGGTGCATCTGGAATCCGTGCTCTCGCACACTCCGCTCTCGTGACAAAGCCGTCATACATCCTGACTCGCGCCTTGCGCTCGTCAGAGCGGTCTGCATTGAAACCAGGGGCTTCGTTTTCGCGCGCGCGGGCCGTCGGCTTCGCCTCGGCGAGGCGCCGTAATGCGTCGGTAGACCGACGCGTGTCCCGATGTTTTTGACTTACCGTTCGGCACGCGCAGCGCTGCCGGATGGATGACTGCTGTGTCACTGGCGTCGAATGCGCGAGGACACGGATTCCAGATGAGCCACTACCGTGGCTGCGCGGGGGACCCGCTTAAGAATTAGCGGTGTGAGCGGCTTTCTCTTGCCTACTTCTCTTTGCCGCGGCAAAGAGAAGTAGGTGCCCCCCCGCACAGGGGGATCGCTAATAGACCACTAAGAAAGCAAGGAAAGGCCAACACCGCAAGCACCGAGGCAAGCAAGCGCAGTGAAGTACAACAACAGAAAAAACAAACCAAACACCCGCGCCGCAGGCAAAAAACCCCCCGCGGCCACGAGCGAAAAAACCCGCAAAAAATTACTTCCGCAAGGAATCCAGATCAATCACAAACCGATACTTGACATCACTCTTCAGCATCCGCTCATAAGCCTCATTAATCCCCTGCATAGCAATTACTTCGACATCGGAAGTAATCCCATGCTCACCGCAGAAGTCCAACATTTCCTGCGTCTCGGCAATCCCACCAATCAACGACCCAGCCAACCGGCGACGCTTGAAGATCAGATTGAACACCTGCGGCGACGGATGATCGTGCTCGGGCGCACCCACCAGCGTCATCGTCCCATCCCGCTTCAGCAGATTCAAAAACGGATTCAGATCGTGCTGCGCCGCCACCGTATTCAGAATGAAATCGAAGCTGTTGGTATGCGCTTCCATCTCCTGCGCATTCTTCGAAATCACCACCTCATCCGCGCCCAACCGCTTCGCATCTTCAATCTTCGACGGCGACGTCGTGAACAGCACCACATGCGCACCCATCGCATGCGCCAGCTTCACACCCATATGGCCCAGTCCGCCGAGGCCGACAATCCCGACCTTCTTGCCAGGACCAGCGCCCCAGGTACGCAACGGCGAGTACGTGGTAATGCCCGCGCACAGCAACGGCGCCACACCCGCCGGATCGAGATTCTCCGGCACCCGCAGCGTGAATTCTTCGTCGACCACGAGTTGCGTCGAATAACCGCCGTAAGTGATCTGGCCATCCACACGGTCGACACCGTTATACGTGCCCACCCAGCCGTTCTCGCAATACTGCTCGAGATCTTCCTCGCAACTCGCACACGTGCGGCACGAATCGACCAGGCAACCCACGCCAACCAGATCGCCGACCTTGTACTTCGTGACGTCCGGACCCACCGCGCTGACGCGGCCGACAATCTCATGTCCGGGTACCACCGGGAAAACCGTGTTCTTCCATTCGTTGCGCGCCTGATGCAAGTCGGAATGGCACACGCCGCAAAACAGGACTTCCATCTGCACGTCATGGGCGCGCAGTTCGCGGCGCTGGATTTCGAACGGAGCGAGCGGCGCGGTAGCGTCGGTCGCTGCATAGGCGTAAGTCGTGCTCATGGGTAGCTCCAGCAAAGAGGGTGATGTCACAAGGCGATGCCCTCAGGCGACGCGTGGAGTCGCCACAGACAGCCTTGTCTTGAGCCGGGATCACAGCGCCAGCGCTGGTCGACGAATTCGCCGAAGCAGTGAATTGACAACCGAGCCCAACGTGGTGCGGAAAAACTCGATCCGGCAGGGTTCCCATCTTAGGAGCCGACCCTGAACCGGGGAATACCTGAATGTCTTGAAGATTTGCCTAAAACTCCTGGCGGAGAGCGCAGTAGGTCGTTTAGTGCTAAATTTCAAGCATTATTCTCTTGAACGTCACTATACCGTCATGTCAAGTTCCGCTTCTGGTTCCGCTTCTGATCCCGCTTCTGATCTCGCTTCTGATCCCGTCGCCAGCATGCTCGCCGCCCCGCGCATGGTCGAACTGTTCGACCTGCTGGCGCCGACTCCAGGCTTTACGCGCTCCACGCTGGAAGGCGTCAATCTGATGCGCGCCAATAGTCCGATGCCGCGCATGCCGGTCATGTATGAGCCGAGCATCGTGATTGTTTGTCAGGGCAGAAAACGCGGTTATCTCGGCGACCAGGTGTTCCAGTACGACGCGCAACAGTATCTGGTGCTGTCGGTGCCGCTGCCGTTCGAGTGCGAAACCGAGGCGAGTCCGGAGACACCGTTCCTCGCGATCTCGGTCCGCGTCGATCTGACCATGGTGGCCGAGTTGCTGATGGCGTTGAACGAAACGCAAGGCGCGGCGCAGAACGAACCGCTCGGCGTCTATTCGACGTCGCTCGACCCGGCTTTGTCGAATGCGGTGCAACGCTTGATGGAAGCGCTGGCGTCGCCGCTCGACGCGCGCATTCTCGCGCCCGGTGTGGTCCGCGAAATCTGCTATCGGGTGTTGACCGGCGAGCAGGGCGATGCGATCCGCGCGGCGCTGACGCATCAGAATCATTTCGGGCGCATTGCCAAGGCGCTGCGGCGAATTCATGCCGACTACTACGGCGAGCTCGACGTGGATACGCTAGCCGCCGAAGCCGGCATGAGCCTCGCGGTGTTCCACGCGCAATTCAAAGCGGTCACCGCCACCTCGCCGATGCAATACGTGAAGACCACGCGTTTGCATCACGCGCGCTTGCTGATGGTGCAGGACGGGTTGAGCGCGGGCGCGGCCGCGGCGCGCGTCGGTTATGAAAGCGCGTCGCAATTCAGCCGCGAGTTCAAGCGGCTGTTCGGCCTGAGTCCGGTCGATGAGGTCAAACGCATGCGCACTGTCTACGATCCGCCCACGCCGCGTGTGGTGAAGCCGGTGGCACGTTACGTGACCGCCGTTTAGGCGCGTTCGTGATTTGATGGTTGCGGTTGCAACGGCTACAAACTGCTACAAGCCGCTGAACCAGTTGTACCCCTGGTCTTCCCAATAGCCGCCAGGGTTCGTGTTGGTCACGAAGATCGCCGCGATGTGCTTCGGGTTCTTGAAGCCGAGTTTGGTCGGCACCCGCAGTTTCAGCGGATAACCGTATTTCGCAGGCAACGGGGCATCGCGGAAATCGAGCGTGAGTTGCGTTTGCGGATGCAGGGCCGTCGCCATATCTAGGCTCGAATAGTAACGGTCCGCACACTTGAAGCCGACATAGCGCGCGCTCAGATCGGCGCCGATGCGCTCCAGAAAAGTACGGAACGGCACGCCGCGCCATTGGCCGATCGCGCTCCATCCTTCAATGCAGATGTGGCGCGTGATCTGCGAAGCCTGCGGCAACGCGCGCAACTGATCGAGATTCCAGCTGCGCTTGTCCGTAACCAGACCGGACACTTCGAGCTGATAGGTCGAGCCGTCCACGTCCGGCGCGTCGAACTCGGGATAGAACGCGTTGAACGGAAACGGGTCGGTGATTTCGCGCGCCGAATAGGTCGGCGCGAGCTTGTTGCGGTCGAACAGCCAGCCTTGCACGCGATCGTTCCAGCGCGACATGGCCCACAGCACCTTGTCGACCGAATCGCCGTCCTGCATGTTGCAGCCGGACAGCATGGCGAGTGCGCCGATCGACAGCGACGAGCGCAGAAACAGGCGCCGCTGCAAACGTTCGATTTGCGGTTGATGATCGCTGAGGACGATCGGCGAGCGGCGCGCCTCGTCGGGACGGGATGCGCTCATGCCTGGGTTCCTTCGTGAGCAGTGGGTTTGGCGCGGCCGGTGAGCATGGGCAGCAAGGTGCGCGGCACCAGCAGCACGAGCGCCAGATGCACGACCACAAAGCCCACCACGCCCGCCATGGCGACGAAATGCACGCGCCGCGCGAAATCGAAACCGCCGAATAGCGCGGTCAACCATGAGAACTGCACCGGCTTCCAGATCGACAGTCCCGACGCCACCAGCAGCACGCCGAGCGACAGCACCAGCAGATAGAGCGCACGCTGCACCGCGTTGTAGCGGCCGGTGTCGTGCAGCAGTTTGAAGCGCAGCGCCAATGCCGCGTCATGCACCACGTCGCGCGGATAAACCGGCAACAGCTTGCGGCGGAAATGCCCGCGTCCAATCCCATACGCCAGATACAGCAGCCCGTTCGCGCACAGCAGCCACATGGCCGCGAAATGCCACGCAATCGAACCGCCGAGCCAGCCGCCGACCGTCGCCCACGCGGGAAACCGGAACGGGAAAAACGGCGACGCATTGTAGATGGCCCAGCCGCTCATCACCATACAGACCATCGCGAACGCGTTGATCCAATGGGTGACGCGGACGACGAGCGGGTGAACGAGCTGACGCTGGCGTGTTTCGGGCATGGCGCGGCAATGACGGCGATGATGGGGCGAACGGGAAACGGAAAGCCGCGTCGTAACAGGACGCGGCCGCTCCAGCAGTTGAAGCGATACGGTCGCGCCGTATCACATCGGCGGCGTGACGCCGTTGACACCCGCGGAGATGAAGTTGGCCGCCATCGAACCGTCCGTTTCCTTGTGCGCGAACAGCACGACCTTCGCGCCCGGCACCAGCAACGAACGGTCGCCCGGCTGCAGGTTGACGATCGGCACGTCCGGCGGAATCACGATTTTCTTTTCACCGTCCTTGTACTTCACGGTGATCGTGCGGCCGTTGCTGACCACGAGCGAGCCGACGGTGCCGTTGGTCATCGAGCTGTTGCCGCCCAGATCCCACGGGCGGTGGCCTTCGCCGCTACCGCGCATGCTGGCCGGAAACACGTGGACTTCGAGCGCCTTCAGCGTGCCGTCGGCCTGCGGAATCGCGGCGGTGCCGACATAGCTGTCCGGCTTGATGTCGTTCACGTTGGCGAGCGTGACGCCGCGAATCGGCGTGTCTTTGGCGAGCTTCACGTCGACGTCCTTGCCGTCGCGCGTGTGGACCTTGAGCAGGTCGCCCGACAGCGACGTGACGGTGCCGCGCACGCCGGTGGGCGCGGCGCTCTGGGCTTGCGCGGCGGGTCCGGCGGCGAGCAGCGCGGCGGCGACGAACGCCGGGGCGACGAGCACGCGCAGTGCCTTCGCGGAAACGATCTTCATGGAACGACTCCAGGTGGGTGAGCAAGGGAAGCCGCGACAGGCGCGGCGATGGGGGCAGATTAGGCGCGCGATCGGCTCAGCCGGGTGACCGGCGGATGACAAAAACGTCATGAACGGGGTGGCCCGCGCCACGTAGAATGGTCGTTACCTATCTATCTGTCCGGCGTTTCCAGCGCGCGTCAGCCCCATGAGCATTCTCGTCATTGAAGACGATCCGAAAACCGGCGACTACCTGAAGAAGGGTTTGCGCGAGAGCGGCTATGCGGTCGATCTCGCCCGCACCGGCACGGACGGTCTGCACATGGCCCTCGAACAGACGTATGAGCTGGTGGTGCTGGACGTGATGCTGCCCGGCATCGACGGTTGGGAAATCATGCGCGCGCTGCGGGCGCGGCGCGATCTGCCGGTGATCTTCCTGACCGCGCGCGACCACGTCAGCGATCGCATTCGCGGTCTCGAACTCGGCGCGGACGACTATCTGGTCAAGCCGTTTTCGTTCACCGAACTCGTACTGCGCATTCGCACGCTGCTGCGGCGCGGCGTGATCCGCGAAAGCGACGTGTTCGAGATCGCCGACCTCAAGCTCGACGTGCTGCGTCGCAAGGTGACGCGCGAAGGCGTGGAGATTGCGCTGACCAATAAGGAATTCATGCTGTTGCACCTGCTGGTGCGACGTCAGGGCGAAGCGCTGTCGCGCACGCAGATCGCCTCTGAAGTGTGGGATATGAATTTCGACAGCGATACGAATGTGGTGGACGTCGCCGTCAAACGGCTGCGCGCCAAGGTCGATCATCCGTTCGAAAAGAAGCTGATCCACACGGTGCGCAGCATCGGCTACACGTTCGGCGACGGCTCATGAGCTGGTGGGCCGAGCGGTCACTGACGGCGCGCACCACGGTGCTGTTCGCGTCGATTGCCTGCGTGGTGATCGGCACGCTCGGCGCGTATTTCTATCACTCCGCCGAAGTGTCGCTGGAGCGCCGCGCCGACGTCGTGCTGACCGGCCGTGTCGAGCACTTCAGCCGGATCGTTCAGGATATGTATTCCGTCAGCGAATTGAAGGAGCGCCCGCTGCTGTTCGAAACCATGTTGGGCGGAGAGGCGGACGTGCTGCTGTTTCGCCGGCCCAACGAGACGCCGTTTATCGACGTCAATCCGGCCGGCATCGCGGTGCCGCCATTGCAGGCCGCGCCGTCGGGCCGCCTGCCGACCTTCGCCGAGATTCGCCGCACCGTACTGGCGGACGGCGTGCCGGTGCATTGGGCGATCGCGACAGCCAAGGCGCGCGAGGATGGCGCTGAAGTCGAAGTGATCGCCGCGCATCCGATGACCCAGGAAGTGCGCATGCTCGCGGCGTATCGCAACCGCATCCTGCTGGCCACGCTGTGCGGCATGCTGGCGTCCACGCTGCTCGCTTACTACGTGTTGCGCCGCGCGTTGCGGCCGGTGCGCGAGATCGCCACGCGCGCCGCGCAGATCAGTCCGGCGAGCCTCGCGGTGCGGCTCGACAGCGACGCCGCGCCGGTCGAGTTGCGCCAGCTCACGCACGCGTTCAACGCGATGCTCGACCGTCTCGCGTATGGGTATCAGCGCTTGTCGCAGTTTTCCGCCGATCTGGCGCATGAAATCCGCACGCCGATCGGCGCGCTGATCGGCCAGACCCAGGTCACACTCGCGAAACCCCGCGAGCCCGACGAGTATCAGCAGGTGCTCGAATCGAATCTGGAAGAGCTGAACCGCCTGAGTCACATTGCCGAGAACATTCTGTTTCTGGCGCACGCGGATCATGCGGCGCTGTCGGTCGATCGGGAAACGGTCAACCTGCGTGAGGAACTCGTCAGAATCGCCGACTATTTCGAAGGTCTCGCCGACGAGCGCGGCATGCGCTTCACGATCGAGGCGACCGGATCAGTCTCCGCCGATCCGATGCTGTGCCGGCGCGCGATCAACAATCTGGTCGTGAATGCGGTGAGATATGGAGCGCCCAACACGGTGGTGCGCTTGAGCGGCACGAACGACGAAACGGGCGCGACCGTGGTGGTGGAGAACGACGGTGCACCGATTCCGGAGGATCAGTTACACCGGCTGTTCGACCGTTTCTACCGGGCGGATGCGGCGCGCAGCGAGTTCACCGAATCGAGCGGGCTGGGGCTCGCCATCGTCAAGGCGATCATGCATCTGCATGGCGGCGCCGCACAGGCGGCTTGTCCCGCGCCCGGCGTGGTGCGCTTCGAATTGCGCTTTCCGCGTGCCTGATCGCGAACGGGCCAACCATCAAACGATCGCGCGGGCGTAATTCAGCGCATGGCGGGTAACGTCGATACCGGGATGATTGCGCAACTGGCTACCGCTTTCCGCTCTCGATACGATGGTGTGACCCATTTCCCCTATCCGGAGAGAACACCATGAAGCGGTTTCACATAGCCCTTGCGGTCGCCGACCTTGACACTTCGATTGCCGACTACAGCCTGCGTCTCGGGCAAGCGCCCACCGCGGTGGTGTCCGGTCAGTACGCCATGTGGCGTACCGATCTGCTCAACTTCTCGATCAACATGACGCCGGAAAAAGCGGGCCAATTGCGCCACATCGGCTTTGAGGACGACGCGGCCGAGGGCTTCACGAAGAGCGTCGACGTGAACGGCCTCGAATGGGAGCACTTTTCGGCGCAGGAACAGGATCGGCGTATCGAGAGTACTTATGGCCACGCGGTCCGCGCGGATCGAAGCTGAGGCAGGCGGCATTGCGTTGGCCATGATCACGCGGTGACCGCCCGGACTCAGGACTTCAAGGTCGTTCATCGCGTTGTGTCGAGAGGGTCAGGCGGATCGATCGCACAGCAGCGTCAATCCGGCCTGGTCCACGTCGAGAGAAAATGCCGCCAGGCTATCTCCGCGCGCCGGGTCCACTGGACCCATGGCGCGCAGCACCAACCCTAGCCGGCGGTAGAGCCGCGTCATTCCGACCGGGGCGACGCCGATCAGGCGTTGAATTCCTAAGCAGGTCGCGTATTGAAAAACGATCCGCAGCAGTTGACGCATTCGCTCCAGGTCGATCGCCACGTCGGCATGTAACGTGGTGAAGCGTGACATTTCCCATACGCGAGCATCGCCGGCCAGCGGTGCGGACAACAGATCGGGAAACACCTCAGCCAGCAGATAAGGCCGCGTGGTGGGCAGCAGGCGTGTGTAGCCGCAGATCTGCCGGGTTTCGGTGTACCCGATGACATGGGTGGTGTCGTTGCGGTCGAATTCATCCCACTCTTCCCTGGCCGGGTTTCCGGCGGACGGCAAATCCCATTGCATGTGTTCGACGAATACCGCATGCCGGTATCGGCCAAGCTGCCGTCTGGCGATGGGGCTCAGATTGTCCATCGTGACGATCGCAATTTCGTCCATGACCCGCTCTCTATAGATAACCGTAGGCGATCGCATAAGCGGCGGCCGCGACCTTGGATGACGCGTTGAGTTTTCTCATACAGTTTTTCAAATGAAAGTTCACGGTATCGGCCGAGATATCCAACGCGTTGGAGATGCTTTTGGCGGATCCGCCGTCGGCGGTCCAGCGAAGGATTTCAATTTCACGCCGGGTGAGATTGATTTCAGTTGTGTCGTCCCGCTGTCGGTCGGCAATGGTGCTCACACACGTCATCGACAGATGGCTGAGTGCGGCAAGGTACGGTCGCAGCGCTTCTATCTCGTGGCAACCGAGGGCCGGGTAATCACGCGCGAGGGAGAACACGCCGCACCGTCCGCGCGCGTCCCAGCAAGGCTGGGAGATGCCGACTCGCAGTCCCGCGGAGCGGGCTTCGTCCCATAAGGGTTGGGCGTCGCTGAAAAGGTCGTCGTTCCAGACGGTGGGCGTCAGGTCCCTGACGTCGAGTCTCGCGATCGGATCGATCTCCAGATAGTGCTGATCGAGGTAGCGCGATACCCACGGCGTGGGATAGGAACTCTTGATCACGACGTTCCTGAAATGAAAGGGCGGGCGATTGTGATAACCGAACGCGCAATACGCAAACCCAAGGTCTTGTGATGCACGCGACAGCACGGTGAGCGCGTGGTCGATCTGCTCGCAGTTCTGCAGTTTGAAGAAGAGATCGTTCCACCATCCGGAGGGGTCAGGGCACATCGCTAGCTCCGCTTTCAAATGTGTTTACAGACAGAACGCATAAGAATTAGTTCGGACTCTTGACTGGGGAGAGCGATATGAAGCCGACCGACGCCAACGGTTCCCCCTGCACGATTACGGATAGTAAAGGCGAATCGGGATGGATTGGCGGACAGCGGGGCGTTTCCTGCCAATTGCCGGAGCGCGACATAAGGGCGCGCTCGCGGGCGGAGTGGCGAAAGAAAGGCATGGCAATTTTCGGCGGCAACCACGCCGATTCCGCGATCGACCCTACCAAAGATGGGAGCTTTCTCAGGACCAGGTTCATGTAATTGTTTGTGCAGGCAGATCGGTCGGGACGGGTTGTCATCCGCGCGCCATGTCGTGGCTATAGATAGCTGGCGCATTTCAAACAAAGGAGTCTGCAATGCTTGAATCGTTCTCAGGAAGTGGCGATTTTCCTGTTTTTGATCCCGAGAAAGACTGGATCACGTTGGGACAGGATCAATCGAAGGCCGAACTGAATCGGGCCTACGCCTACGTACAGGAACGCGCGATCCAGGACCGGTTGTCGATGAGCTTCGAAGGCGATCAGTCGCGCGCTTATCCGGTCATGTCGGGTTTTTGCGCGCTTCACGCCGCGACAGAAGAAGTGCTGTCGGCGCAAATAAAAACGGTATTCGACGCGTTGCAGAAGATCGTCGCCACGTACCGGACCGACAAGAACCTCCAGCACTTTCTCGACATTCCGAAGCCGCTGAACCGCTGGATCAAGGAAGACGCGCAGCCATCGAACAACCGGATCGATCTGTGCCGTTTCGATCTGATGGGGCGCAACCTGGCGCAGTTGAAAATCATCGAATTCAATGCGAACGCGCCGGGCGGCATCGTGTACGCCGGCATGATCAACCGCTATTGGCGGCAGGCGCCGTGGTCCGCGGAGTTGATCGAATCGTGGGGCGGCGCTCCTTCTGCGTTCGAGCGGGAAGATTGGGTTGCCGACTGGCTCTCGGCACTGGCCGACGCGCGCGGCATGGAAGCGATCGAAGGTATCGCGCTGCTGCATCCCGCGGGCGGCAATATGCTTGAATTGCCTCACCTGAAGAAGCGGCTGGAGGCGCGCGGCCTGCGCGCCGCCATGCTGAGCCCGGAGCAACTATTCGAGGACGCGGACTCCTCGTTCCGACTTGGCTACCTGAAATACGGCGTACAGCGCGCTCTTCAGGACATCGGACAATGGGACCGCTTCTGCCGAAGCGTCGTGGAAGGGCGACTGGTGATCCCATCGTCGCTAGCGGGGCGCTGGATCGGCGACAACAAACTCTGTATCGCCGTCATGTCGGACCCGCGCTTCGCCTATCTGTTCGACGACGCCGAGCGCGCGGCGATTCATGCCCTCGTGCCGCTGAGCCGCAAACTCGGCGACGGCGTGAGCCGCGCGGACCTGCTCAACAATAAAGACGACTTCGTCATCAAGCATCCGTACGGCACGCGCGGCGCGGCGGTCCACGTCGGGCGCGACTACGACGCGGCCACGTGGACTGACCTGATCATGCAAACGTCTTCTTCGGGCTACGTCGTGCAACGCTTCGTCGACTCGGAATGCGAGGTCGAAGGCGAGACCTGCTTCCGGGATCTGGTGGTGACGATTGCCAGCGGCGAAATTGCCGGCTATGGATCGCGTGTCAGCCGGGCGCGCAAAGTCAACATCGCGCAGGAGGGCCGCAAGATGGCGGTGCTGAGTTCGCTGCGCGCCACGCGCTGATCCGGGCGAGTGCGACTTTTTCCTTCACGCTGGTTCACGCAGCAGGGCAAGCGCTTCGATGCGCTTGCCTGCCGGGACTTCCGGCGCTTTACCTGCGGCAACGGCGTGTCGCTGATCGGAACATGGTTGCAGCGGGTCGGCGCCGGTTGGCTGGCGTGGGAAGCTAGCCATTCGAGCGTGTGGCTCGGCATCGTGGCGTTCGCCGATCTGTTCCCCACGCTCCTGTTCGCGCCGCTCGCGGGGGTGATGGCGGACCGCTGCGACCGGCGCAAGGTCGTGCTTTACTGCCAATGCGTCGCGATGGCCATGGCCCTCCTGCAGTGCGGTCTGTTGCTAGGCGGTGTCCAGTCGCTCGCCTGGCTGCTGGTGACGACGTCGATCTCGGGGACCGCGAATGCGTTGTGTCAGCCCGCGCGCATGGCCTGGGTATCGGGCCTCGTGCCGAAACCGCGCCTTGCGTCGGCGGTGGCGATCAATTCGCTGTGCTTCAATCTCGCGCGTTTCGCCGGACCGGCGGTCGCGGGCGCGGTGCTGCTCGAGTTCGGCACGGCGGCGCTGTTCGGGTTGAATGCGCTCAGCTACGCGGTCTTCATCGTCGTGCTAGTGCGCATGCCGGCGGCCCCGATGCCTGCCGCCATGGCGCCGTCCGCCCGGTGGTTCGGCGACGCGCTGGACGGCTTTCGCTACCTCGCGTCGGTCGCGTATTTAAGGGGCGTTTTCGTGATCACGGCGGCGTCGGCCGTGTGCATTCGCGGCATTCCGGAGCTGGCGCCGGCCATCAGCGAACAGTTGCTGCGACAGGGGCCGCGTGGTTTCGCGTCGCTGGTTGCCGCGGCGGGCGCCGGGGCGCTGGCGGGCGGCATCTGGTTCAGCGGCCGCGACGGCGCGCGATATGTGGCGAGCCTGATCAAGCGCCACGTGCTGGCGGCGTCGCTCTGTGCGTTGGCGTTGGCGCTGACGCGCGATTTCCGGCTCGCGTTAGCGCTTTTCTTCGCGATGGGTTTTTCGATCGTCGTGACCGGTATCGGCGCGCAGACGTTGATTCACCAGTCGGTGCCGGAGCATCTGCGCGGGCGCGTGCTGGGATCGTATGGGGTGATTTTTCGCGGCGGACCGGCCCTGAGCGCGTTGTGGCTCGGGGCGGCCGCACCGCTTGGCGGACTGCGCGTGGCGCTGGGACTCGGCGGCGTGCTGTGTGTGCTGATCTGTGTCATGGCGAGCGTCCGGGTTCGCCGGGCGCCTGGCCACCTGGCGCGGTCGCGCTGAACGTGCCACCGCGCCTCCCTACGTCACTCGCCCAGCGTGCCCGCTTCCTGCTGGTTCTGGTAGTGCGCGCGTTTTTCCTCGTACATCAGCAGATCCGCGCGCTGCACGCCCGCTTCGAGCCGGTCGCCGCGCTGGCAGGTCGCGGCGCCCATTGAAAAGCTCAGCGGCGCGCCCGGATAAAACTGGTTGTTCATCTCCACCAGTTGTCGGATCGCCTCGATCATCGCCGCGCCGCCGCGTTCGTCGGTGTCCGGCATCAGGACCGCGAATTCGTCGCCGCCAATTCGCGCCGCGTGAAACGGGATATCCATCGCCTTGGCGAGCACTTCGCCGGCGCGCCGCAACAGCGCGTCGCCGGCGGCATGGCCGAGCTGGTCGTTGACGCGTTTGAGGCCGTTCAGGTCGGCCATGATGATGGTCACCGGCCACGGACCTTTACGCTCCAACCGGTTCAGTTCATCGACATAGAACGAACGGTTGCGCAGCTTGGTCAGCACGTCGTGCTTGCCGAGGAATTCCAGGTAGGCCTCGGCCTTCTTGCGCGCCGTGATGTCGGTCAGCGCCACCAGCACCAGGTCCCAGTTTTTCTCGTGTCCCGGCAGCACGGAGAATTGCAGATGCACATGCACCTCGCTGCCGTCGAGCGAGTAGTTGAGCACTTCGCGCTGCTGGAACAGCTTGTTGTCCCACAGGTCGATCAACTGCTCGCGGAAATGCGGCCGCATGTCGTCGCGGAATACGTCGGCGAGCCGCGCCAGCAGCGTGGGTTTGTCTTTCGCGGCGAACATGTCGAGCGTGTGCTGGTTCACGTCGAGCACATGGATTTCCTGCATGCAGCGCTCGACGAACTCGGGGTGCACGTCGGTGAACACGCGAAAATCGCTGATGCCGGCCGCCCGCGCGTCGTCGAGCAGACGCTTGACCGCGCTGAAGTCTTCCACCCACAGCGACACCGGCGAATGCTCGAACAACCCGCGCACGTATTGTTCGGCGAGCGTCATGCGATGCCGGGCGCCTTCCAGTTCCGTGATGTCCTCGACCGACACCAGCACGCGGTCCCAGTTCGCTTCGTGGCCTGGCAGCACGGCGCCCTTGAGCAGCACGTCGAGGCGGCGGCCGCCGAGCGTGTAGTTGACCGTGTGGCTCGTGAATTGCGAATGCCCCGCCCACAACTGGCACAGCTCTTCGAGGTGGGTCTTGAGCATGTCGTCGCGGAACACCGCGGCGAGGTTGCCGGTAAGCGCGTCGAAATCGGCGGCTTCGAACTGCGTCAGCGTCTTCTGATTGACCTTGATCACGCGGATGCTGTGCGCGCAGTCGGCGACCCGGCTCGGCTCCGCGGCGAAATGCGCGCGCAGATCCGTGACGCCTTCGGCACGCCACGCGTCGAACAGCGCGCGCACGCCGCTGAAGTCTTCGAGCCAGAGCGAGACCGGCGCGAGTTCGAACATTTCGAAATCGTCGCCCGATGCGTCGCGGGGATTTGCTTCGGGGCGGCTGATTTGCCGGGCGGCGGGGGCGGAGGCGGGGTCGTGCGGGAGCATATCCAGCATGGGATTCTCGGGGTCGGAGTAGCCGCTATTCTAAGACGGATAGGCGTTGGGTAAAAACAAACGCGTACGAGGCATCGATTTTGCGCAGGCCGTTCGGCAAGCTACCGGCGCGGAGCCACTTCAGGCGTGGCCGTCCGGCAGCGCGTCTTTGAGTGCCTTGCTACACTGATCCGCTGTCAATTCCGTCCGCCAACCCGGTTAAAAAACGTCCCGTCATGAAGCCATCCCTGCTGGTTCTGATTTCCCTGAACGACACTAGCCGCGCCAGTATCGACGCGGCGTTCGAGGCCGTTCACGCCCCCGACAGCGCTCAGCGCGCCGCCGCGATCGCCGCGCACGGCGCGACGTTTCGCGCGGTGCTGACCAACGGCACGACCGGCCTGAACGCCGCGGAAATCGATCAGATGCCGCAACTCGAATTGCTCAGCGCACTGGGCGCGGGCTACGAAAACCTCGCCGTCGACCATGCCCGCTCGCGCGGGATCGTGGTCGTCAACGGCGCGGGCACCAACGATCATTGCGTGGCTGATCATGCGTTCGCGCTACTGCTCGCGGTGGTGCGCGACGTGCCGCAACTCGACCAGGCGACTCGCGTGGGCGTCTGGCGCGACACTTTGCCCATGCGCCCGAACGTGTCCGGCAAGCGGCTCGGCATTGTCGGTCTCGGCAATATCGGCGCGAAGGTCGCGCGCCGGGGCGGCGGCTTCGACATGGAGGTCGGTTATCACAATCGCACGCCGCGTGAAGGTTCGCCGCTGCGTTACTTCGACAGCGTGACGGCGCTCGCGCAGTGGAGCGATTTCCTGGTGGTGGCGACGCCCGGCGGAGCGGGCACGCGTCATCTGATCGACGCCAAGGTGCTCGACGCGCTGGGTCCGCAAGGCTTCGTGGTCAACGTGTCGCGCGGCAGCGTGCTCGACACGGCGGCGCTCGCGCAGGCGCTGAGCGTGGGGACGATTGCCGGCGCGGCGCTCGACGTCTACGAAGGCGAGCCGCATCCGCCCGAGGCGTTGCTGGCGTTGCACAACGTGGTGCTGACGCCGCATGTGGGCGGCCGGTCGCCGGAAGCGATCACGGCTTCGGTCGACAATTTCCTGAGCAACGCCAAACGGCATTTTGCGGGCGAGCCGGTGCTGACGCCGATCTGAACGCAGGCTGCAATCGGCGCGAAATCAATCTGAAGCCGATCCGACAGCTCAGCCGCATCATTGAAAGCCAAACCGAAACTATCGGCGCCGCGGATAGTTTCTCTCACGAATAGCGATTTCCCTTGTGGGGCCGCGGCGCATAGGATGGTCGATATTGGATCATCAGCGCTTCGATCATTCGAAGCCGCGACGGAGGCCCCGCATGGAACACCACGCCCGCACGCAGGACGAACGGCTCGAGATCAAGACCACCACCTGCTACATGTGCGCGTGCCGCTGCGGCATCCGCGTGCATCTGCGCGAAGGCGAGGTGCGCTACATCGACGGTAATCCCGAGCATCCGCTCAACCAGGGCGTGATCTGCGCGAAGGGCGCCTCGGGCATCATGAAGCAGTATTCCCCCGCGCGCCTGACCCAGCCGCTGATGCGCAAACCCGGCGCGGAGCGCGGCAGCGCGCAGTTCGAGCCGGTCACGTGGGAGCACGCGTTCGAGGTCCTCGAAAAGCGCCTCGGCGCGATTCGCGCCACCGACCCGAAGAAGTTCGCGCTCTTCACCGGCCGCGACCAGATGCAGGCGCTGACCGGCCTGTTCGCCAAGCAGTTCGGCACGCCCAATTATGCGGCGCACGGCGGCTTCTGCTCGTCCAACATGGCGGCCGGCATGATCTATACGATCGGCGGCTCGTTCTGGGAATTCGGCGGCCCGGATCTGGACAGCGCGAAGCTGTTCTTCATGATCGGCACCGCCGAAGACCATCATTCGAATCCGCTCAAGATCGCCATTTCGAAGTTCAAGCGTGCGGGCGGCCGCTTTATCGCGATCAATCCGATCCGCACCGGCTACGCCGCGATCGCCGACGAATGGGTGCCGATCAAACCCGGCACCGACGGCGCGTTGTTCATGGCGTTCCTGCACGAACTGATCGCCGCCGACGCCTGGGATCACGAGTTCGTGCAGCGCTACACCAACGCGGCCGAACTCGTCGACCTTGACGAAAGCAGCGCCAACTTCGGTTTGTTCGTGCGCGATCCGCAGCGGCCGGCCGGCAATCCGCTGTTTCCGCAGAATCATCTGTGGTGGGACGCCGCTGCCGGGCGCGCGGTGCCGCATCACGCGCCGGGTGTGACGCCCGCGCTCGACGGCCGTTACACGCTCGAGGACGGCACGCCGGTCACGCCGTCGTTCGCGTTGCTGCGCGAACGCGTGGCCGCCTGCACGCCGGAATGGGCGGCCGGTATCACGGGTATCGCGGCAGACACGATTCGCCGTCTCGCCGGCGAGATGATCCAGGTGAGCCGCGACCATCGCATCACGCTGCCGATCCGCTGGACCGACGCCTGGGGCGAAACGCACGAAACGGTCACCGGCAATCCGGTCGCGTTTCACGCCATGCGCGGGCTCGCCGCGCATTCGAACGGCTTCCAGTCGATCCGCGCGCTGGCCGTGCTGATGTCGCTGCTCGGTACGATCGACCGGCCCGGCGGTTTTCGCCACAAGTCGCCGTTTCCGCGCGCGGTGCCGCCGTCCGCGAAACCGCCGAACAGTCCCGACGCCGTCAAGCCGAATACACCGCTCGCCACGGGCCCACTCGGCTGGCCGGCCGCGCCCGAAGACCTGTTTATCGACGAGCAGGGCGGCCCGGTGCGGATCGACAAGGCGTTCTCGTGGGAATACCCGCTCGCCGTGCATGGCCTGATGCATAGCGTGATCACCAACGCGTGGCGCGGCGACCCGTATCCGATCGACACGCTGATGATTTTCATGGCCAACATGGCGTGGAATTCGTCGATGAATACGATGAAAGTGCGCGAGATGCTGGTCGACAAGCACGCGGACGGCGAGTACAAGATTCCGTTTCTGGTGGTGTGCGACGCGTTCCAGTCGGAGATGACCGCGTTCGCCGATCTGATCCTGCCGGACACGACCTATCTGGAACGCCACGACGCGATGTCGATGCTCGACCGGCCGATCTCCGAATTCGATGGTCCGGTGGATTCGGTGCGCGTACCGGTCGTGCCGCCAACCGGCGAGTGCAAACCGTTCCAGGAAGTGCTGATCGAACTCGCTTCACGCCTGAAATTTCCGGCTTTCACGAGAGCCGACGGCACGCGGCGGTTTCGCGACTATCCCGACTTCGTGGTCAATTTCACGACCACGCCGGAGTCCGGCGTCGGCTTTCTGATCGGCTGGCGCGGCAAGGACGGCGACAAGGCGCTGGTGGGCGAGCCGAATCCGAACCAATGGGAGCAGTACGCGAAGAACAACTGCGTGTTCCATTACCGCTTGCCCGAAGACATGCAGTACATGCGCAACTGCAATGGACCGTATCTCGACTGGGCCGTGAAGAAGGGCTTCCGCAAATTCAACGAGCCGATCCTGATCCAGTTGTACTCCGACGTGATGCAGAAATTCCGGCTCGCCGCCCAAGGCCGCACGAGCGGCCGGCAGCCACCGGACCATCTGCGTGCGCGCGTCGAGACGTATTTCGATCCGCTGCCGTTCTGGTACGCGCCGCTGGAAAGCGCCGCGACGGATCTCGAACGTTTCCCGCTGGCCGCCGTGACGCAGCGTCCCATGGCGATGTACCACTCGTGGGATTCGCAGAACGCCTGGCTGCGGCAGATTCATGGCGAGAACTATCTGTACATGAATCCGCTGATGGCCGCCGAAAACGGTATTGCCGACGGTAGCTGGATCTACGCCGAGTCGCAGTGGGGCCGCGTGCGCTGCATGGCGCGTTTTAGCGAAACGGTCGAGCCGGGCACCGTGTGGACGTGGAATGCGATCGGCAAGGCGGCGGGCGCGTGGAATCTTTCTGCCGACGCGAACGAATCGCAGCGCGGCTTCCTGCTCAATCACCTGATCACCGACGAATTGCCGGCTGGCGACGACACCGCCTCACGCTTCTCGAACTCGGATCCGATCACGGGGCAGGCCGCCTGGTACGACGTGCGGGTGCGGCTTTATCCGGCGGAAGCGGATGCGCGACACACGCTGCCGCAATTCGCGACGATGCCGCCGTTGCCCGGTTCGAACGGCGTGATTTCACGCATCGTGCAGACCTATTTCGCGGGACGCGGGGAGTTCGCGGCGCGATTGCGCGGAGCGAACGGACGGAAGTGACCGGCCGCTAGTAATCCGCGCGGCTGGCGAGGAGCGCGGGAGCGGACCGGCAAGCAGCGGAATACAAGCAGCGAAAGACGAGCAGCGAAAGACAGGCAGCGAAGGAGCCTTTGATGACACAGATGGCATTGGTGATCGACCTGAACGTCTGCGTGGGTTGCCACGCTTGCGTGACGAGTTGCAAGGAGTGGAACACGTCGGGCGAATCGGGCAGTCTCGCGGATCTGAATCCGTACGACTCGGACCCGTCCGGCACCTTCTTCAACCGGGTCCAGAGCTTCGAGGCGGGCAGTTTTCCGAACGCCGAGACGATCCATTTTCCGAAGTCGTGCCTGCACTGCGAGGACCCGCCCTGCGTGCCGGTCTGTCCGACCGGTGCGAGCTATAAGCGTAAGGAAGACGGGCTCGTGCTGGTGGACTTCGACCGCTGTATCGGCTGCAAGTACTGCGCGTGGGCGTGTCCGTACGGCGCGCGTGAACTCGACGAATCGCGCAAGGAGATGACCAAGTGCACGCTGTGCGTCGATCGGATTCACGACGAGAATCTCTCCGAACGCGATCGTCAGCCGGCTTGTGTGCTGGCTTGCCCGACCTCCGCACGGCTGTTCGGCGATATTCACGACCCGGAGTCGGTGGTGTCGAAAGCGATCGAGGAACGCGGCGGCTATCAGTTGATGCCCGAGTGGAACACGCGGCCCGCGAATCACTATTTGCCGCGCGTGCCGACCGAGACCGCCGGCTGCGGCAGCGGCGCGTGCTCGTGCAAATCGACGGGATCAGCGACGGACTCGACGGACGCCACGCAGGCGCCGGCTTCGCTCGACGCGCAACTCGAGCGCGGTGAATTGCATCTCGCGTCGATGGCGACGCGCATCTAAAAATCCAAGGGGACCTAGCGATGAATCCGGCTTTCTCTGTCGTCTTCCTCACCACCTTGAGCGGCGCGGCTCAAGGGCTGCTGATCGCACTCGTCGGCGTGGAGAGCGCCGCGCAACTGGGGCTGATCGCGTCGCCCGGCGCGGCGTTCTATATCACCGGCGCGGGCGTGTCGGTGATGCTGGGCGGGCTCGGGCTGATCGCGTCGTTTTTCCATCTGGGGCATCCGGAACGCGCATG
Organism: Paraburkholderia sp. BCC1876; assembly: GCF_902833695.1. Classification (NCBI taxonomy): domain Bacteria; kingdom Pseudomonadati; phylum Pseudomonadota; class Betaproteobacteria; order Burkholderiales; family Burkholderiaceae; genus Paraburkholderia; species Paraburkholderia sp. BCC1876. The sequence continues at coordinate 178,598 of NZ_CADFGI010000011.1, forward strand.
GCGCGCGATCGCGATGTGGCGCACCTCGTGGCTGTCGCGTGAATGTTTGTGCCTGCCGGCGTTTCTCGCCTGCGTGTTTTTCTACGGCGTCGCGCATTGGCTGGGCTCGCCGTGGTCGCTCGCGATCGGTTGGCTCGGCGTGCTGGCGAGCGCCGCGCTGTTCGTCTGCACGGCGATGATTTACGCGTGTCTGCGCTTTCTGCAGGAGTGGGCCACGCCGCTCACGTTGGTCAATTTCGCGTTGCTCGGGTGCGCGTCCGGCTTCACGCTGGCTACCGCGTTGAGCGCGTGGTTCGTGCCGGCGCCGACCGGTGGGCTCGCGTTGTGTGCCTGCGTGCTGACGCTGGCCGGTTGTGCGAGCCGCTCGGCGTCGCTGGTGCGCAATGCGCGCTTGCGGCCAAAGTCGACGGTGCAGAGCGCTACGGGCATTCACAATCCGAAGCTGGTGCAGGTGTCGCGTGGCTTCACCGCCGGCGCGTTCAATCTGCGTGAGTTTTTTCACGGCAAATCGGCGGGCACGTTGCGCGGAATCAAATGGGGTTTTCTGGCGACGGCGTTCGTCGCGCCGGTCGTGTTGATCGCGTTGGGTGCGAGCTTGCGTTCGATCGGCGGGTCGCTGAGTCTGCTGGCCGCCGCGTGTCTGGTGCAGTACGCGGGGCTGGTCGCGGAACGCTGGTTTTTCTTCGCCGAAGCGAAGCATCCGCAGAATCTGTATTACGCGCGGGTGGGGTGAGCGGGGAGCCGCGCAGCTACGACACGCCAGCCAGGCGACGCGTTTACTTCCCGGCGCGCGCTGTTCGACGGCGCGGCGCAGCCACGGTCTTCGCGGCGGTAGTTTCGGCAGCAACTGGCGCGGCCGGCACCTTTGCCTTCTTGGCCGCCCGGACCGGTTTCGTACTCGCACTATTGGCCAGCGACACGAACACCGAATGGTCGTCGTCGAACAACTGAAGCGTGCCGACCGAAATCAGCTCCGCGACACCGTCGCCGAGGTTGGTCACGCGATGCTGCTGCTGCGCGTCGAAATGCAGCGAGTCGCCTGAGCCCAGCAGATATTCCTTCTTGCCGACCGCATAGCTCACCTGTCCCGAGAGCACAAAGACGAACTCGTCGCCGCCATGCGCGACCCATTCGGAGCGGTATCCCTCCAGCAACTGCACCTTGACGGCGTTCAGCAGGCTGCCATTGAAGGTGGTGGAGAGTCGTTCGTAGCGCTGCTGGGTGTCGTCGAGCGAATAGGATTCGCGGGCGCCCTGATGCGAATCCGGCTGCTCCTGACGCGGTTGATCGACCAGCACGCCGAGCGGCACGTTCAGCGCCTTGGCGACATTGACGAGCGACGAAATCGAAATCCCCGTCAGATTGCGCTCGACCTGCGACATGAAGCCGATCGACAGGTTCGCTGCCGACGCCACTTCCAGAAGCGTCATTCTGGCTTCCCGGCGCAAGCGGCGAATGCGCTGGCCGATGTGCATGATGTCGGAATCCATGAAGCTCCTTCAAAGCGGCGATATAGACAAAGCATGCGGAAAATGTCGCGGCGTCGCCGGCGTTTCACGTTCCGGGAAATCGCACGAAGCACAACCGTCCGGTCGACAATGCAGGCCGCATTGTAGCGCGCCGAATTCGCCGTTTCGTCCGACGATGCCAGCGGTGTGGCGGTTTCCAACCGCCTGCCAGGCGGGGCAGCAGCGCAATTTCACCTTAACCGCAATGCGTGACACTGCCTGAATTCCAGCATGGGCGCGCCTTTCCGCTTCCTTTCGCTTAATCCCAGGTTCGTTTGCGAATTTTAGTAGGAGTAAAATTTAAGCTTGACGCAATTTTTAGCTCAAGGTAATTTTGAAAAGCGGTCCCGGCCGTTGCGTGCGCCTGATCGATAAACAAAACATGGGCATCCGATGATAGATCGACTGAAATACAGCTTCTCCAGCCTCGCGCGCTATGACGCCGCCGTCGCCGATACGCACGCCGGGCTCTCGCGACTCATGCAGCAGCGCGGCCTCGATGCGCTGCTGGTCACGTCGCAGGACGAATTCGTCAGCGAGTATTTGCCGCGCTGTAACGACCCGCGTTACGCGCTGTCCGCGTTCGACGGTTCGACCGGCAACGGCGTGTTTCTGTCGGAAGCGGTCGCGCTCGAACTCGGTCTGCCGCAATTCCTGTTGTTCGTCGATGGCCGCTACCATCTGCAGGCCGATCTGCAATGCGATCCGCAACGGGTGCAGGTGCAGAAGCTGGCGTTGGGCGTGTCGATGTGGAAGGCCATCGCCGACTGGCTGATCGCGCATTCGGCACGCGTCAACGCCGTGGGCTACGACGCGTTGCGGATGAGCGTCGCGCAACGCGAAGGCATGCTCGAAGCGACCGCGCAGGCCAATCTCGTGTGGACCGGCCTGACCGGCCGCGAAGTGGACAGCGCGATCGATTTGCCCGGCTGGAAGGTGGATCGTCCGATCTTCGAGTTGCCGCAGTCGATGACCGGATCGAGCGTCGCGCAAAACATCGCGACGCTGAATCAGCGCGTTCACGCGCGTTTAGGTGGAGCGCAGCCAGCCACCTGCTTCCTGACCTGCGTGGCGGACGACATCAGCTTTCTGCTGAACAGCCGCGGCTATCACCTGCCTAATGCGTCGTCGCATCTGGGTTTTCTGTTCGTGATCGGCGAGCACGTCGTGCTGTTTCTGCCGGAAGGATGCGATCAGTGTCCGGTGGAATTGCGCACGTATCCGTCGCTGCGTGTGGTCCGTCGCGATCGGGGCGAACTGGCGCGCGTGTTGGGCGAGTTCGAGGTGCAGCAGGTGTGCTACAGCGCCGAGGCGGTCAACTGCGCGCTGCCCGACGCGGTGCGCCGTATCTGGCCGGCGGCCGCGCATACGGATTTCAGCCCGGTCGAATCGATGCGGGTCGGCAAGACGCCCGAAGTGCTGGACCAGTTCCGCGACGCGTTCGCGCGCAGTTCGGCGGCGATTGCCGAGACCATGCGGTGGACCAAGTCGGGCGATGGACAACGCCGCTCCGAATACGACCTCGCGCGCACGATCAACGACGCTTATGGCGCGCGTGGCGCCGTCGGGCTGTCGTTCACGTCGATCGCGGCGAACGGCGCGAACAGCGCGTCGGCGCATTACTCGGCGGCCAGCGCCGAGGTCGATCTGCAGGAAGGCGAGTTGGTGCTGCTGGATAGCGGCGCGTACTACGAAAGCGGCTTCGCGACCGATTGCACGCGCGTCGTATTGCGCAAAACCGATCCGCAGACCCGGGCGCGACCGTGGCAGAAAGAGATCTATACGGTCGCGTTGAAGGCGTGCATCAAAGGTCTGGTCACGCAGTTTCCCGCCGACACGACCGGCGCGGAAGTCGACGCCGCCGTGCGCGCGGTCTGTCAGCAGCATGGCTACGATTTCGGGCACGGCACCGGGCACGGCGTCGGCATTCACGTTCATGAAGGCGGCGTGCGCTTCGCGCCTGGGGCAACGTACGGTCTCGTGCCCGGCGCGGTGATTTCGGTCGAACCGGGCATCTATCTGGCGGGCAAGGGCGGCGTCCGGATCGAGAACATCGTGATCATTCATCCGAGCGCTACGCAAGCCGGCAAGATGGAATTCGAGAATATCGTTGCCGTGGGTTACGACTGGGATTTGATCGACCTCGATCTGCTCGACGAAAGCGAGCGGGATTATCTGCGTGACTATGAGCGGCTGTGTGCCGAGCGCGGCACGAGTGTGACGGCGTGTCCGTTGCTGTAGGCCAGTCTTTCAGGCGGCCTTGCGTCGCATTTGGCCGACGGACAGCCACAGCGCGGACACCAGAAAATAGATCGCGCCCACCGCCGCGTACGCCGCCACTCTGGAGATAACCGGCGGCGTGGCCGTGTGAGCTTGCACGATAAAGAACGTGCCTGCGATCGCCGATTGCGCGCCGCTCAAAATCATGGCCCACTGCGCGCCGAATTGTTTCCAGCGGCGTGCTGCCGTGCCGAGTTGAAGCAGTCCGGCAAGTATCGCCCACGCGCCAAACACGCCCAGCACCCAGCTCGTGTCGACGCTCAAGGCAACGACCACCGCGGTCGTCGTCAGGATACTGATGACGACATTGATTGCCTGAGTACGGCTTTCGGCCATTCCGCCCGTGCGCGACATGTCGATGTAATTAGCAAGCGCATCCCATGCCGGATAGACGACCAGCAGCGCGGCGACGGCCTCCGGGGAATGCTGTCCGAGGGAGAAAGCAAGCGCGACCCAGGCAACGGAAAACGCTGCCCGAATGAAGTAATACTGCGTGAGCCACCGTTCTTCGCGAGCACGTGTGGGATCGGTGCGGCGATCGTTCATTGCAACTCCTTCTGGATTGTCGACGACCGGAGTCGTCGATAGATTCTGGGCGCCTGGTCGGCCGACAACGCCAGGCGGTTGCCCGTGCAGCGTGCGTCGGCCGCATGACTTACATCGGGGGCGCGACGCCTTCCTTTTCGACGACGACGAAGTTACCGTCGTAAGCGCCGTCTTTCCCATGAATCGCCACCACGAAGACCTGTTTGCCTGCCTTCAGATCGTCGCGCGTTGCGGGAATGAGCGTGACGACCGGCGCGTTGGCCGGCACGTTGATGACGTTGGTGCCGCCCTTGTACGACAGTTTCAGATCGCGGCCGCTCGTGCCTTGCACCACGGTGTCGACGTTGGCGTTTGTCATCGACGTGTTGGCGCCGAGGTCCCAGGCATAGTGTCCCTCTCCCGTACCGCGCGCGGCTTCGGGGAACACCAGCACCTCTTTGGCGACCAGCTTGCCGTCCGGTCCGGGCGTTGCCGCAGCGCCGACGTAAGAGCCGGGTTTGATGTCCGAAAGCTGGACGGCCTTCACGGCGTTCAGGTGCGTCGAGTCCTTCATCTGGATCGTGACGGTGTCGCCGCTGCGGCGGTGTACCTGCAGCGTGTTGCCCGAGAACGACTCGATCGCGCCTCGGATCCGTTCGGGCTTGTCGGTGGACGATTGAGCGAAGGCCGTTCCGGCGAGCGTCAGCGCCAGGGTGGAAATAGCGAGTTTGAGGCGAATCGACATGAATGCTCCGTGTGTGCAGTAGTGGTGTGAAACTTGAGGTTGAAGCTGGACGTTGAGGCTTGACGTTGAATCTTGATGTTGAAGCTTGGCGTGAGTGAAAACTTGCGGCGCCGGCTCAGGAACCTCCGAACCAGTTGTACCCCTGGTTTTCCCAATATCCGCCGGGAAACTCGTTGGTGATCGTGATCGCCACGATGTGTTTCGGGTTCTTGTAGCCGAGCTTGGTCGGCATCCGAAGCTTCATCGGGAAGCCGTACCGCGCGGGCAGAATGTTGCCGTCGTAGGTCAACGTGAGCTGGGTCTGCGGATGCAGTGCCGTGGGCATGTCGATGCTGGTCCAGTAGTCGTCGGCGCAATGCAAGGCGACATACTTCGCCGTCGTATCCGCTTCGACCAGCGCGAGGAAATCGGAAAATCGCACGCCGCCCCATTTCCCTATGGCGCTCCAGCCTTCAATGCAGATGTGCCGGGTGACCTGGCTTTGTTGCGGCAACGCGCGCAGTTCGGCGAGCGTCCAGCGAGCTTTGCCTTTGACCCGTCCTTTCAACTCGAGACGATAGGCCTGAGGATCGACGACCGGCACCTGATCGATGTCGTAGTACGCATTGAATGGAAACGGCCGGGTGATCATCGACTCGGGGTAAGTCGGCGCGAGCTCGCGCGGGTCGAACAGGCGTGCCTGGGCGTCGTCGTTGAAGGCGGAGACTCTGCGCAGCATCGTCTCGACCGATTTGTCGGTCTTCAGGTCGCAACCCGACAGCAGCATCAAACCGCCGAGCGTGAGGATTCTTTTACCCAGCAAGCGTCGTGCGGAGGATTGAAGTTCACCTCGTGCATCCTTGACGATGGAAGCCGCGTCGGGTCGATATGCCGGAGCGGGCATAGCGCCGCGTTTTGGGGAGTTCATCTTTAGCGGCCTCGAATGATCGTCAGCAAGGAACGTGGAACTAGGGCGACCATGGTTACGTGCACGATCAGAAATCCAACGAGTCCGCTCATGGCGACAAAATGGACGACGCGCGCGTTATCGAAGCCCCCCATCAGCGTGCGCAGAAGCGGGAATTGCACGGGTTTCCATACCGTCAGACCCGACAGAACGACAAGTGCGATGTCGGCAAGCACGGCAAGGTAAGCCAACTTCTGGACGGCGTTGTACTGGGTCGGATCAGCGTGCGCCAGCTTGCCTCGCATGGCGGCAAGCAGATCCGAGCCGACGGCGCGAAGCGTGACCGGAAACAGCTTCGTGCGCAGGCGTCCCGTGGCGATGCTCAGCCCCAGATACGCAACAAAGTTAATGACGAGGATCCACATGATCGCGAAGTGCCAGAGCAGCGCCCCTCCTAGCCAATTGCCCAGCGTGATGGCGGCGGGAAACCTGAGGCTCGGGAAAATAGGCGACGCGTTGTAGATCTGCCAGCCGCTCATGCACATCGCAATCACGGAGGCGGCATTGAGCCAGTGAAAAATGCGGACGTAAGCGGGATGGGCAAGCGTGCTGTTCATGGGAGCATTGGGCATCGGGTTGTCGGCGTGACGGCGTGTTGGCGTGTTGGCGCAGGAAGGAGGCCGTCTCGGGCGACTCGATCGATGGGCTTCGGTTCGGTGTGAGAATCGCATCCGGCGCAGGTTGACGCCATCGGTCGAATGACCGACCCCGGGGTAGGGAGGTGGTGAGGTGGGTTTCGGTTTGTTGCGCCCGGTGCGTCACTGGCGTGCCGCAGGGCTTCGGCGAGCGGCTTGCGCTGACTGGGATCAGCGCTGCCGGTCGTTTTATCTGATAACTACCGCGCAACAACAGCGCGATGCGTCACGCAGCGTTGCGCGGCCGCTGCCGTCAACTTCGAATGGCGCGCGCGGCCGCATGGCCCGCTTTCACCCGCACGCGCCGACCTCGCCGCAGGCCGTGCAAAAGTCGCAGCCGTCCTTGCGAATCACCGCATTCGCGCCGCACGACCCGCATTTGCGTCCGAGCATGGTCTGCAGTCCGAGCACGCCGCCGGCCTGCGCCGACGTGGCGGCATCATCGCCATCGTCGGGATTCGGCCGGATGCCGAAGTCCGCCGACAGCGCCGTCTCCGCCTTCATCTGCCCGCGCGGCAAACGCGCCAGCCTACGCGACGGCACCTGATTGCCCTCGGCGTCGAGAAAGCCGCGCCGATGCAGAATCTGCTGGATCGCGAACGCGAGCGCGGCCACTTCTGAATCGTGCCAGCGCGGCGTGCGATGACCGTCGAGCCGCTGCACGTCGCCGAGCCGCACTTGCCCGCGATCCCACGACACCTTGCGCATATCCTGCAGATTGCGCGCGACGAACCCGCCGCGCGCGGCGAGCGACAGCGAGCGCATGGTCGCCGTGATCCATTGCTGCGATTCGTCGCGCTGGCCGGTCGGAATAAAGAACTCGATAGGACGCTCGATGCTGACCTCTTCGCCGCCCAGCCGCCCCGTGACTTCGATAAACGACACCGCCACATACAGCGATTTCTTGCCGGCCTGGGTCAGATATTCGACCTTCTCGATGATCGCCGGCAGTTCGCCTTTGGGCCGATGATCGATCGCGATTCGCAGCGGATCCTGATCGTTGTCGGCCAGCGAGTCTTCCGCTTGCGCCGGCGGCGGGCTCACGCTGAGCACCGCGCCGAGCGTTTCGTTCGGGCGATACGTGGCGAGGCCTTTTAGGCCGTTTTTCCAGGCGTCGAAATAGAGGCTTTCGAACGCGTCGAACGGATAATCGGCGGGCACGTTGACGGTCTTCGAGATCGAGGTGTCCACATACGGTTGCACGGCCGCCATCATGTCGAGATGGTCGCGCGCCGACATCTCGAGCGCGCTGACGAAGTAATCCGGCAGCTTGCCGACATCGCCGCCCAGCTCGCGATACAGCCGGTACGCGTAGTCTTCCACGTCGAACGATTCACGGCCGCCGTCGGCCATCACCTTCATGCGCGTGTAGGTCCACGAGAAGGCCGGCTCGATGCCGTTCGACGCGTTGTCCGCGAACGCGAGGCTCACCGTGCCGGTCGGCGCGATGGACAGCAGATGGCTGTTGCGGATGCCGTCGCGGCGAATCGCCGCCTTGAGGTCGTCGGGCAGGCGCGACGCGAAAGTGCCCGCTTCCAGATAGCGGCCGGCGTCGAACAGCGGAAACGCGCCGCGCTCGCGCGCCAGCTCCACCGACGCGCGATACGCTTCGTCGCGCATCAGTCGCGCGATCCGCACCGCGAAGTCGCGGCCGGCCTGCGAGTTGTAGCGCAGGCCGAGCATCACGAGCGTGTCGCCGAGACCGGTGAAGCCGACGCCGATGCGCCGCTTCGCGTGCGACTCGTCGTATTGCTGCGGCAGCGGCCACAGCGTGACGTCGAGCACGTCGTCGAGAAAGCGCACCTGCGTGCGGGTGCGCTGGGCGAGGCCGTCCCAGTCGAACGACGGCGCGCCGCCTTGCATCTGCGCGAACGGCTCGATCACGAAGCGCGTCAGGTTGAGCGGCCCGAGGTTGCAGCAGCCGTACGCGGGCAACGGTTGTTCGCCGCACGGATTGGTCGCGCGGATGGTTTCGACCGCGCGCAGGTTGTTGTCCTCGTTCATCCGCGAAATGAACACGATGCCGGGTTCCGCGACGTCGTACGTGGAGCGCATGATGCGCTCCCAGATCGCGCGCGCCGGGCGTTCGCTGTAGACCCACAGGCCGTCGTCGCGCTGCCGCATGTCGTTGGCCGCGCGTAGCGCCGGCGACGGTTCGCCGCGATGCACGAGCTGCCAGGGTTGATCGGCTTCGACCGCGCGCATGAAGGCGTCGGTGACGCCGACCGACACGTTGAAGTTGTTCCAGCGGCCTTTCGAATGCTTGGCCTCGATGAATTCGAGCAGGTCGGGGTGGTCGCAGTCGAGCACGGCCATCTGCGCGCCGCGCCGTGAACCGGCGCTTTCGACGGTGCGACAGGACGCGTCGAACACATCCATATAACTGCACGGCCCGGACGCCGATGAACTGGTGCTGTGAACCCGCGCGCCCTTGGGGCGGATCGCCGAGAAGTTATAGCCGACGCCGCCGCCGCGGCGCATGGTTTCGGCCGCCTGCAGCAACGCGACGTAGATGCCGGGCAGGCCCTGTTCGTCGACGCCCTGAATCGCGTCGCCGACCGGCTGCACGAAGCAGTTGATCAGCGTGGCGGCAATGCCGGTGCCGGCCGCGCTCATGATGCGGCCCGCGCCAAGTGCGCCGTGCCGCAGATTGTCGACAAAGCGCGCTTCTACGGATTCACGTAGCGCTTCCGGCTCGGCCTGGGCGACGCCGTGGGCGACGCGTTGGAATACGTCGTCGGCCGATTGCTCGTCGCCTTTCGCGTATTTTTCAAGCAGGACGTCGACGGAGAACTGTTGCGGTGCGACGAGCGGGGCCGGGGCGGCCGATGCGGTGCGGGTGTCCGGCGTGTCTTCTGCCATGGTATGCCCTCGGACGGCGCCGCAAGACACGCGGCGCGGTGGGTGGAAATGCGAGGGTCACGATAGCCGGACAGCGAAGCCGGCGCGGTGACGTGGCGCAATCTCCTGCACCTTAGCTCAGCGCGCGAGGGGCCGCAATCGGAAGGGTTTTTGCATGGCGGGATGACACGTGGCGCTTGAGGGGCGCGCTATGCAACGGGTCTTGTGGTGGGGCGACCGGAAACGGAAAACTTCAGGCTTCGGCGAATTCACCTAGCAGTTCGGCGCAAATCATCGCCGATGCATTCGCGGGCGCCGGCCGCTCGGCCGGTTTGAACACTGCGTCGCCGCGGCGGATCTTGCGGCGCGATACCGCGCAGGTGCCGGACGTGTGCGCCGACCGGCGGCGCCAGCGCTGCTCGCCATAATGACATTTCCCCGGTTCGACCCAACGGATCACCAGCGTCGTATCGGAGCGTTCGAGAATTTCGATGCGCACGCCATTGGTACCGTCAAGGGGGATGGACTCAAAGGTCATCATCATCGGCTCCGTATTGTGGTGTGCCGAATGTAGTCCTGCGCGGGCTAGATAGCCATTGTGTCCGAGTTGAAACACTGTTCTCGAAATAGCAACAATGAAACTTGACATTCACATCTGCCCGTCACGGCGGGGTTTTACGGGCCCGATGACAGCAATTTGGAGATAAGGCGGATTTTTGCAACGCAGTGTTGTTCGTAGCGCGACGAGAGTCCCGCCCGTTAAGGCCGACGGCGCTTCCTTTAAGATGTCGTTATCGATGAGCGACCGTGGCATGCCAGTGTAGCGGTTCTGGTTTTTTCCGGTCGGCTCGCGCGCACCTGGGGAAAATCGCCTTGGGTCGCGCATCCACGCTTTGATAAAACCACCAGAGATCACATGAATTCACGCCCGCCCGTCACGCCACCCGAATCGCCACCCGTCACACCACCCGAATCGCCGACCTCGCCCGAGCGTCTGAAAAAGCAGCGGACCGCGTCGCTCCTGCTGTACATCGGATTGGTGCTGCTGGCGTTGTGGGTCGTGCGCGATTTCATCGCGGTAGCGGCCTGGGCGAGCGTGCTGGCCATCGCGTTGTGGCCGCTGCTGCGCAAGATCGAGGGACACCGCTGGTTCAGCGGCCGCACGACCTTGATCGCCGCGGTGTTGACGCTCGCGATCGCGTTGCTGGTGGTGCTGCCAGTCGGCGTCGGGATCGCGCAGGCGTTGCGCGAGGCGCACGACATAACCGACTGGTTCAAGACCGTGCAGGAAAACGGCATTGCGTTGCCGGATTTCGTTCAGCATCTGCCGTTCGGCGTGCAACAGATTTCCGCGTGGTGGCAAGCCAACCTCGCGCAGCCGCTACGCGATTCGGCGGCGATGAAGGGCTTGCACAGCACCACCGTGATGACGCTCGGCCGCCATTTCGGGGCGCGCGCGGTGCATGCGCTGATGGTGTTCGCGTTCATGCTCGTCACGCTGTTCGTGATTTTTCAGGCGGGGCCGCGCTTGTCGGGGTCGCTCTCCACCGGCATGCGGCGCGGTTTCGGCGAGGCCGGCGCGCAGCTTCTGCAACGCATGGCCACGGCCGTGCGCGGCACGGTGTCGGGACTGGTGGTGGTCGGACTCGGCGAAGGCGCGTTGCTGGGTGTGGCTTATGCGGTGACCGGCTTGCCGCATGTCGCGTTGCTCGCGGTGATCACCGCGATCGCCGCGATGCTGCCGTTCTGCGCGCCGCTGACGTTCGGCCTCGCGGCGTTGTGGCTGCTGTCGCAAGGGTCGGTGGCGTCGGCCATCGGGCTCGCGGTGTTCGGCTCGGTGGTGGTGTTCGTCGCCGAGCATTTCGTGCGGCCGGTGCTGATCGGCAACTCGACGCGCCTGCCGTTCCTGCTCGTGCTGTTCGGCATTCTTGGCGGCGCGGAAACCTTCGGTCTGCTGGGCATTTTTATCGGCCCGGCGTTGATGACCGTCCTGATGGTGTTGTGGACCGACCTTGTGCAATAGTTGCACGCGAATTTCAGGTCGGTTTCAAGGGCGGCCGGTCGAGGGGTGATCCAGCGGTTGTGGTGGCGTTGGCGTTTGTGTCGGCGTTTGCGTCTTCACGCAGCCCAGCGTGTACTTCAGCGCGGCCGGCAGCAGCGCGCTCCAGACATCCCACGTGTGGGCGCCGTCGATGATACGCAGCGCCGCTGGATTGCCCGCCAGCCGCAGATGCGTGTACAGCGACGACGCATCGGCCTGGATCGCGAGATCGTCGTCACCGGCGGCAATGAACATCGGCAGACGATACGGCCGGCTCATATAGCGGTCCCACTGCGCCGGATAGTTGAGCTCATGCCAGATGCGCGGATCGAATTCGCGCTCGCCGAATACCCCCACACGCCGCGCCGCCGACGCGCGCGGCGGTTCGTTCGGGTAGATCGCGGGGCTCAGCAGCATCGCGCCGCAAAAGCGTTCCGGCTGCGTCAGCGCGTAACGCAGCGCGCCGAAGCCACCCATCGACACACCGCCGATCATGCGGCCGCCGCGCTGTGTCGACACCGCGTAGCGCGATTCGATCTCGGGCAGCAGATCGTCGAAGAACGCCGTCTCCATCTTCTCCTTGCGATCGACGTACCAGTCGGTGCCGCCTTGCGGCATCACGATCGCGACCGGCGGCATGTCCTTGTGGTCGATCAGCGCGTCGGCGGTACTTTGCAGATGGCCTTGGGTGAGCCAGTCGTTGGCGTCGCCGTTATTGCCGTGCAGGAGATAGAGCACCGGAATGCGGGCGGCGTCGTGACGATAGCCGGTCGGCAGATAGATGGTGTACGACCAGTCGCGGCCGAGCGCGTCGGCATGGAAGCTGCGGCTGATCACGGTGCTGGCGCAAGCCGCGCCGTGAGCGACGACGCACAGCGCAACGAGTGCGGAGTGTAGGAATGGACGCATGTGAGAGTAGGAGGCCGCCGCGCGGGTCGCGGGCGGCGTCATGCTAACAGGATCGGCGGTGGAGATTGAAGCGATACGAACTCAGCGCGGACAACGGACGAGACCGCGAACGCCTGCATCCCGGCGCGCTGCCCGCCCGCCACTCAAGGCGAGGTGCGAAGCCGCGCGCCGACCAGCCGCGAAGCGAGCCGCTTGAACGGCTTTTCCCCGAGCGCGACGGCCAGCAGCGCACCGACCGCGACGGCATCGGCGAGCAGGCCGAGCGGGTAGTTGAGATAACCGTCGGTGGCCGCATACAGCACCGAATCGACCACCAGCGAAATCACCGCGCCGGCGATAAAGCACAGCAGCCCCTTGCGGCCGATCACGCCGACCCACGGCAGCCATTGCGCGAGTTTCCTGGCCCAGCCGAGCTGAATCAGATTCGCGACGAGCCATGCAATCGCCAGAAAATTAACCGCGCGCAGATAGGAGAGGTTCTGCTTGAGACCGCCGTCGAGCGGTTCGAGCTCGATAAACAGTTTGTAGTAAGCCGCGGCCGCCACCACGGCGAACGCCAGCACGCTGACCAGCCAGCCGAGCCGGTGCGCGCTGATGCGCTGATATACCGGCTGGCAGCGGGCCAGCACGCCGAGCACGAACAGCAACTGCCAGGCGAACGGGTTGAAGTCCCAATGCATGTCCGGCGCGGCGGGCAAATACGCGGTGATCGCCGGGGCGCCGGCCCACAGCGCGACGCTGCCGGCCAGCAGCCACCACGGCTTGCTGCGCGCGAGCGGCAGGATCATCGGCACCAGCGCCGCGAAGAACGCGTACATCGGCAGCACGGAGGCGAGATACGGCTGGCGGCGGAACAGCAGGATGTCGCGCAACGCGGCGACGGGGGCGTCCATCAGATCGTCCAGGTCGGTGGTGGCGAGATTCGGGCCGTCGATGCTGAACGCCGTCAGCACCGCGCTGACCAGCAGCATCAGCGCGGCGGTGATCAGGAACGCCCGGTAGATTTCCAGCGAACGCCGCAGGAAGCGGCCGCGCGCGATCGTCTCATTGCGCCGTTCGGCCAGCGCCGCGTAGGCCGTGGCGGTGGCGAAGCCGCCCAGGAACACGAAGACTTCGGCGGCATCGCATAACGCGTAAGCGTGCAGCGTGACGCGCGACAGAATGCTGCCGCCGATATGGTCGACGACGATGATCAGCAGAACCAGTCCGCGGAAAAAGTCGAGCTCGATCAGACGGGATTGCGATGCTTGCATGGTGTGACGCCAAAAGCAGCCTCATGGGACGGCGCGCTGGCTCAGCGCGGCAAACGTCTCACGTGACTTTGGAAATAGGGGCGAGCTGCGGCGGATGCACGATCTACGCGCTCGGCGTCGCCGTTTTCAACCGCGCGGCCTGGGGCAGGCTCGATTGCAGAGGGCAGTAAAAATGACCCATGTGACGACGCTGAGTTCCGCTGCAGCGCCGCGAAAGCTTTCGATTATATTTCTTTCCGTGACAAGGACCCGGCGAGCCGGGCAGCGCGCCGGGCGCGAAACGCAGCTCAAAACCGGGCTGGACTTCAGTCAGGGCGGCGCGCTGCCGTTTACCTGAATGAGCGCCGCGATAAAAGGGGCGCTTGCACGAAGTGGACATTTCGCAACAATTTGAGATATCGACGTGACACCCGATGGACGTCCAGCTAACGGCGTGTGAGGATTTCCTGAAGGCGCACAGGGGCCGGTGAAAGCCCTGACAAAGCGTCAAGAACAAAGCGGCTGGATCGAGTTGTCCGATTACTCGAGTGCAGGGAGATCATCATGAACAAGCAAGTGTTCGCGCTGGCTGTCTCCGCCGCTTTGTCCGCCGCTTTTGCCCAGTCTGCCTCGGCGCAGACCAGCGTGACGCTGTACGGCGTACTCGATGAGGGCATCAACTACACCAATAACGTCGGCCGTGGCCATGTCTATGAACTGGCGAGCGGCGACGCGCAAGGCAGCCGCTGGGGCCTGAAGGGCGCCGAGGAACTGGGCGGCGGTCTGAAAGCGATCTTCCAGCTCGAAAACGGCTTCGACGTCAGCTCGGGACGCTTCAATCAGGGCGGCCGGATGTTCGGCCGCCAGGCCTTCGTGGGCATCAGTTCGGATACCTTCGGCAGCTTGACGTTCGGGCGCCAGTACGATTCGGTGGTCGACTATCTGGCGCAGACCACGGCCAACGGCAATTGGGCCGGCGAACTGTTCTCGCACCCGTACGACAACGACAACACCGACAACTCGTTTCGCCTCGACAACTCGGTCAAGTTCACCAGCCCGTCGATCTCCGGCTTCCAGTTCGGCGGCGTCTACAGCTTCAGCAACGACACCAACTTCGCCAATAACCGCGCTTACAGTTTCGGCGGGCAATATACGTATGGCGGCCTGCTGGTCGCCGCTGCTTATCTGCAGGCCGACAATCCCGGCAATGGCGCGAACGGCGCGATTACCGCGAACGACGCCAGTTTCATCGCCGGGCGCATGCGCGTGTTCGGCGGCGGCATCACGTACTCGTTCGGTCCGGCGACGGCCGGCTTCGTTTATACCAACTCGAATTATCTGGATCCGACCGGCAACGGTTATCTCGGCATCACACCGCTCGTGCCGCCGGGCATTTTGCTCAACTCGCTGAAGTATCAGAACTTCGAGGTGAACGGCAAATATCAGGTGTCGCCGATGCTGTTCGTCGGCGCGCAATATGTCTACACGATGGAAAGCTACGACGCGTCCAACGGCGGCGTGAAGCCGCGGATTCACTCGTTCGGTCTGATGGCGGATTACAACTTGTCCAAACGCACCGACGTCTACATTCAGGGCGAATATCAGCAGGTGACCGGCGACTCGACCTACACGATTCTGGACGATGCCTTCACGCCCGGCACCCAGTCGCCTTCATCGACGTCGAAGCAGGTCGTGGTGCGGGCGGCGATACGGCATAAGTTCTAGGCGAGCGCGCATGGCGCTTGCGTGAGCGGCTCAGTTCATCACGTAGTGCTGAATCAGAATCCCGACCACCACGCCGGCCGGAATGCCGAAGCTTCGGCCACGCAGCGTCGCGCTTAAATCCTCGTCAAGGACAAAGCGGCAGCGACGCTCGCGCCACACGGTTTTATAAGCCAACGGTTTCGCGCCGACGATCACGACGGCGATCAGCACCGTGACGACAACTTGCCCGAATGCGTGCAACTGGGCCGTGAACGGCGAGAACTCGCCGGCATTGCAAAGCAGCACCATGACACCGGCAGCGATCAACGCGCCGAAGAAAAAACCGCTGATAAACCGGTTTGCCGATTGAAGAGAATCCACTGCAACCTCAACGCGTTCGTCAGCGGGATAAACGTGACGAACGAAAAAATAGACGGACGGGAAGGGTGTTCGATTGAATCGACCCGTCAGAATATTTTCTTTGGCGGCCGCTACCTAGCGTCCGTTTCCCAACGCCTCGCGCGATAAGTCGGAAACGGCCGCCGCGTAAATGGCCGCCTACGCGCCCAGCAGATTCAGTTTCGCGTACTGCAGCAGCATGATCGTCTTGCCGTCGACGATTTCGCCGCGCTCGATCATCGCGAGCGCTTCGTCCACCGGCAATTCCAGCACCTCGATATCTTCGCCTTCATCCGCGATGCCGCCGCCTGCGCCGACCTTCGCCAACGCGTCGTATTCGGCGACGAAAAAGTGCAGCTTCTCCGTGACCGAGCCCGGGCTCATGAACGCCTCGAACACCTTGCGCACGTCATGCACGCGGTAACCGGTTTCCTCTTCCACCTCCGCGCGAATCCGTTCTTCCGGCGAGGCGGCTTCCAGCAGACCGGCCGGCGCCTCGATCAACATGCCGTGATGACCGTTGACGAACGCCGGCAGGCGGAATTGCCGCGTCAGCACCACCGTACGGCGGCGCGGATCGTACAGCAGCAGGGTGGCGCCGTTGCCGCGGTCGTAGGTTTCGCGGCTTTGGCGCTGCCAGCTACCGTCGGCGCGTTGATAGTCGAAGGTGGTTTTTTTCAGCACGTACCAGTCGTCCGAGAGCACTTCGACGTCGACGATACGGACCCGTCCGGCGGTTTCGTTCATGTTCGCTTCCTGTTTTTCTGATTGCCATGTTTGCATGGGCAAGGACAAAGCGGTCGGCGCCGCCGGCGAATCATGGTATCGTGCAGTTTCGTGCAAAAACAAGTGATTTCGTGCAATTGCGTTGAAATGCCCCTGACCCTGTCGAGACCCTCACCGTGCTGACTTCGCAAAGAAAACAACTGATCCTCGAAGCGCTGAAGCGCAACGGGCAGGTGATCGCCAAGACGCTGAGCGTCGAATTCGAGGTGTCGGAAGACACGATCCGCCGCGATCTGCGCGAGCTCGCCGCCGAAGGCCAGCTTCAGCGCGTGCATGGCGGCGCGTTGCCGGCGTCGCCGGCGGCGGTAGACTTTGCCGGGCGCGAGCGGATCGAGTCGGCGTCGAAAGCGGCGATCGGCCGCGCTGCCGCCGGCATGATCGCGCCTGGCCAGATCGTGTTCGTCGACGGCGGCACGACGGCCGTGCAGCTGGCGCGTCATCTGCCGCGCGACTTGCAGGCCACGATCGTCACGCATAGCCCGAGCATCGCGGTCGAACTTGCCGAGCACACGCAACTCGAGGTCGTGATGATCGGCGGCCGTCTGTTCCGGCATTCGATGGTCAATCTCGGCGCGGCCGCCATCGAAACGCTCAGCCATATTCGCGCCGATCTGTTTTTCATGGGCGCGACCGGCGTGCATCCGCAAGCGGGTCTGAGCACCGGCGATCGCGAAGAGGCCTACGTGAAGCGCGCGTTCGCCGAGCATGCGGCGGAGACCGTGGTGTTGGCGTCGGCGGAGAAGCTGCATGCGGCGTCGGCGTACAAGATCGCGGACGTGACGGCGGCCAGCGCGATCGTGGTTGAACGCGGCACGGCCGAGGCGCTGACTGCGCCGTTCGAGGCGCTCGGCATCACGATCGTGCGAGCGTAATTCGTCGCGACGGTGGCCACGCGGAGGCCTTCCGGGCATCACGCTCAAGCCGCTATTAAGCCCACTGCATAACGGTTCCAGCGGGCTTCCAACGCGCTTCCAGATCAACCCATGCTGAATCCGTTATTTTCGAGATAGCGGACAAAATTTGACGCACCCTGCGGCGAATCAGCGCGATAATCGCGGCCTTTGCCCTTCGCCGGGCAGACAAAAAGGCAACTCACGGTAGTTCAAAGGTCAATCAGATCGAATGCGGCGCAACCGGAACACGGGTCGTCGCAGATCGCCGGTACGCGCGGGCGCGCATGAGCGCCTGTGGTTCGAACAGCTCCTTCGTGGTTCCATTGCCGTTCCGCACGCAAGCGCGTGCGTGTCAGCGCGCGCATCGTCGCGCGCGCGGCGGCGGGGGAAGCGTGTGGGTTCCGCCGACGGGTTGCCGCCGTGTTCACTTAAGGAGAAGTCCATGGGGAAACTCGACCTTTCGCGTCGTAGTTTTCTGAAGGCCAGCGTCGTGGCGGGTGTGTCGGTGTATCTCGCGCCGATGGGCAGCCGCGCATTCGCTGCGTTGTTCGAAGAGAAAATTCTGACGCCGATGCAGTGGGACGCGGCGAACGGTCAGGCGAAATTCCGTATCGACGGGATCGCCAAGGTGACCGGGTCGAAAGTGTTCGCACGCGACATTCGCGCCACCGACATGCCGCATTGGCCGCAGCAGCAGTCGCACGCGTTCATTCTGCGCACTACGCAAGCTGACCGCAGCTACGAAGGTTTCGACCTGTCGCTGCTCGGCGCCGATCTGCAACCCGACCGGGTGGTGACGGCGGCGGATCTGACGCGCGACGGCCTGATCTTCCCGGCCTTCTACGGCGACGACATGTTGCTGCCGCCGGGCAAGACGCCCGCGTATCTCGGCCAGGCGGTCGCGATCCTGATCTATCACGACTTCGCGCGCTTCCGCTTCGCGAAGAACACGCTGAAGTTCCAGGATCAGATCATCCGCTACGGCGCGCAGACGGGGCCGCTGGAACGCGATCCGTGGGGCACGTTCCGCTTCGTGCGGGTCGGCGGCAAGACGCCGTACGACGACGATGTTTTCTCCAGCCTGAAAGACGCGCCGGTGTTTCCGAGCATGATGCGCAAGCACAAGCCGGTGTGGCCCGACGGCGTCGAGCACGGCAAGCTGGACGAGCAGGGCATGTTCCACGCCGCGCAGATCCAGCAGAACCTCGATCATCCGTCGGCGGACTGGCTGGTGATGGAGCGCGAGTACAACACGCAGTCGATCGATACGGCCGCGCTCGAGCCCGACAACGCGAACTGCTGGTACGACGCCGCGACGCAATCGCTGCACATGGTGGTGCCGACCCAGGCGCCGTCCGAAGTCGTGGACAGCGCGGCCGGCATGGTCGCGAAGTGCGCGTTCCCGGTGAAGAACCTGTTCATTCACCCGTGCTACACGGTCGGTTACGGCTCGAAGGATCACTTCAACGTGCCGTTCTATGGCCTCGTCTGCGCGATGTATGCGGACGGCCGCCCGGTGCGTCTCGCCAACGACCGCTACGAGCAGTTCCAGACCTCGCTGAAACGCCACGCGTTCAAGATGAACTACCGCATCGCCGTCGATAAAAAGACCGGTCTGCTGCAATCGTTCAAGGCGGAGATGGAAGCGGACGGCGGCGGGCGCTGCAACTTTTCGCCTTCCGTGGCAATGGTGGGCGCGACCGCCGCGCAGTCGATCTATTACTTCCCGAGCAACGATCTGTCGGCGGTGGCGATTGCGTCGCGCGCGATCGACGCCGGTTCCGCGCGCGGCTACGGCACGCTGCAGAGCATGGCCGCGACCGAAATGATGGTCGACGAAATCGCCGCGCAACTGAAGCTCGATCCGATCGATTTCCGCCTGAAGAACGCGTTGCGCTCCGGCATGAAAAACACGCAAGGCGCGGTGCCGGCCGGCGCGATTCGCGTCGACGACGTGTTGAACAAGGCCAAGGTGCATCCGCTGTGGGTGAATCGCGCGAAGCGCAAGGCCGAGTTCGAAGCGGCGCATCCGGGCAAGCGCTACGGCGTGGGTTTCGCGTGCGTGCAGAAGGACTTCGGCACCGGCGCGGAGACCTCGTTCGCGAAGGTCGAATTCAGCGCCG
This sequence comes from Paraburkholderia sp. BCC1876, assembly GCF_902833695.1. Lineage (NCBI taxonomy): Bacteria > Pseudomonadati > Pseudomonadota > Betaproteobacteria > Burkholderiales > Burkholderiaceae > Paraburkholderia > Paraburkholderia sp. BCC1876. Next base: position 198,165 of record NZ_CADFGI010000011.1, read on the forward strand.
ACGGCAAGATCAGTTTGCAGCACACGGCCGCTGAAATCGGCACCGGCGTGTCGACCTCGCAGGCCGTCGCGGTCGCCAAGTGGCTCGGCAAGCCGGCCACCGACGTGCACGTCGCGATCACCGACTGGCCGGATCTGCCGGTCGTCACGAGCGGCGATCCGTACATGATGTCGCAGGCCGATCAGGACAAGCTCGCGGCGAATCCGCGCTGGTCGCCGGGTTATGCGTCGCCGTCCAGCGCGACGAACTCCGCGTTCTATTTCACGCACAGCACGCGCGAAGCGGCGCGGGTCGTGTTCGCGCACGGCCTGTGGCCGGCGGCGATGGCGATCTGGAGTCAGGGCACGGGCGGCGGTCAGGCCGCGCCGCTGGTGGTGCGGATCGAAGACGCGCGCTGGGTCGACGGCAAGCTGTCGGCAGCGGGGCTCGAGGCGCTGCCGTTCGAACAGCTCGCGAAGAAAGCGCACGAACTCGGGCTCGTGACCGGCGCGACTGTGCACGTGTTCAATCGCTGGCAATGGACCGAAGCGGACTTCGAGATCGACGGCGCGGTCGTGCGCTTGCCGCTCGACGGCCTCGCGCTGCGCTACGGCGACAACGCGCCGGACGAACGCAAGAAACTGCAGACCACGGCGAATCGTTATCGCGTGCTGGATCGTCAGCGCGTGTTCATTCCGCCGGTTCAGCGCAACAACGCAACCGTGACGTACTACAGCGCGGTCGGCACGCTGGTCGAACTGTCGGTGCATGAAGCGAGCGGCAAGGTCGAGTTGCTCGCGCATCATTCGATCATGGAGTGCGGCAATCAGATCTCGCCGCAACTCGTGTCGGGCCAGTTGCAAGGCGGTCTGGCAATGGGCATCGGCCACGCGCTGCACGAGTATCTGCCGCTGTACGAAGACGGTCCGGGCAACGGCACGTGGAACTTCAACCGCTACCACTTGCCGCGCGCGACGGACGTCGCCGTCTGGACCCAGACCGGCGAAGTGCTGCCGCCGCTCACCGAGACCGATCCGCCGAAGGGCATTGCCGAAGTGGTGATGATTCCGGTGGTCGGCGCGATCGTGAATGGGATCGCGCATGCGATCGGGCATCGGTTTACCGATCTGCCGGTTACCCCGCAACGTATTCAGGAGGTGCTCGCATGACGGCCCCCAAGCAAGATTTGACGAACGCCGCGAGCCAGACGGGTGGTGTGGCGGTGGCTTCCGGTGTGGTGGGCGGGACGGCGAGTGCCGCGGCTGCTCCGGCGGCTGCTTCGGTTTCGGCTGCTGCATCCGCCGGCGTTGCCGCCAGCGCGCCGGCCGCCGGTGTGGTCGAGCGTCCGTTGACGCATTTCCGCACGCTGCCGTTGTCGATCAAGGTCAACGGCGAGATCGTCGGTCCGACCGACGTGCCCGCCGGTCTGATGATGATCGACTACCTGCACGAGTATCTGCACCTGACCGGCTCGCGTCTCGGCTGCGGTCAGGGCATCTGCCACGCGTGCGTGGTGATCGTCGACAAACCGGACGGCACCAGCGAAGAAGTGCGCACCTGCATCACCGGCGCGAATTTCTTCCACGGCAAAACCATTCGCACGATCGAAGGCCACGCGAAGCGCAACGACGCGGGCGAAGTGATCGGCATGTCGCCGATCCAGCAGAAGTTTCTCGAGCACTTCAGCTTTCAGTGCGGCTACTGCACGCCGGGTTTCGTCAACGCGGCCACGGTGTTGATCGAACGTCTGCAGCGTCAGCCGGTTGCCAAAGACAAGGTCGAAGCAACGATCACCGAAGCGCTGAACGACCACATCTGCCGTTGCACGGGCTACGTGCGTTATTACGAAGCCGTCAAGGAAGTCGTGCTGACGACGCCGGGTCTCGTCAAGGAAGCCGCATGATGCGCCGCCCGATCACTCTGCGCCGCGCGCTGCTTTTGCTTGGCGCGACGCTCGCGTTGAGCGCGTGCGGCAAGCACGACGATTCCGCCGCAATGACCGCCGCCGCCGCGTTGGGGCCGCAGTCCACCGCCGCCGATCCGCTCGCGCGCGGCCGCTATCTCGTGAAAGCCGCCGATTGCGCCGCCTGCCACACCACCTCGGACGGCGCGCCGTTCGCCGGCGGCGTGAAACTGGCTTCGCCGTTCGGCACTTTCTACGGCACCAACATCACGCCGGACAAAGCGCACGGCATCGGCAACTGGAGCGCCGACGATCTGTACAAGGCGCTGCACGACGGCGTCACGCCGACCAAACAGTTGTATCCGGCGATGCCGTACACGTCGTACCGTCAGTTGTCGCGCGCGGATAGCGATGCGATCTACGCGTATCTGATGGCGCAGAAACCGGCCGCCGTGCCGAACCACGAACCCGAACTGTCGTTCCCGTTCAACCTGCGTTTTGGCGTGCGCTTCTGGGACTGGGTGTTCCTGAAGGACGCGTTGCCGGATGCGTCGAACCAGGCGTCAGCCAAGGGCGCTGCCGCCACCGGTTCGGCGGACTGGTATCGCGGGCGTTATCTGGCGAGCGCGCTCGGCCATTGCGCCGAATGCCACACGCCGCGCGGCAAGTTCGGCCAACTCGACGGCGCGAAGCCGCTGGCGGGTGCGGCGCTCGGCCGGATCGCGGCACCCGACATCACGCCGCACGGTCTGGCAGCGCGTGGCTGGACCGCCGCCGATCTGCAGACGTTTTTCGCCACCGGCATCGCGCCGCAAGGCTCGGCGTTCGGCGAGATGTTTCCGGTCGTGCATCTGAGCAGCCAGTACATGACGCACGACGATCTGCGCGCCATGTCCACTTACCTGCTCGGCGATCAGCCGCCCGCGCCGCAGCCGTTGCAACCGTTGCAGTCAGGTTCGGCCGATGCCGCGCAGCTCGAAGCCGGGCGCAACGTGTATCTCGCCGTGTGTGCCGGTTGTCACGGCATCAACGGTGAAGGCAAGCCGCACGTCGCGGTGCCGATGCACGCCAACTCGACCCTGCGTCAGAGCGATGCGCACAACCTGATCGTGGCGATGCTCGACGGTCTCGGCGCGCAGGATTTCCCGGGTCTCGAACGGATGCAGGAGATGCCGGGTTTCGCCACGCAACTCAGCGACGAAGAACTCGCGCAGCTCGCGAACTATCTGCGTGCGACGTGGGGCGGCCAACCGGCCGACGTCACCGCGGACTCGGTGAAAGCGTTGCGATGAAGTAATGACGCGGTGAACTCGACCGCGCCGACCTGCTCAAACCGTATCGCGCCGCCGGCTGGCGGCGCGCCTTACGGTTCGCCATCGATCAGTCTGGTTTCTTCCACGGAGACTTCATGAGCAATGTGAGCAATCGCGCGACAGAGATTCTTCCGCACCACAGCTACGTTCATTCACTCGGCGCGCCGCTCGCCTGTGTGCAAGGCACGATCAGCAAGGTATTCCCCAGCCCGGACAATCACCACGGCGCGAATCATCAGCAATTCGTGATCAAGATCGACACGGTGCTGAAGTTCGAAGGCGGCTCGGAGAATCTGGTGGGCACCGAAGTTTTCGTCGCCGTGCGTTTCGGCGACGACGAAGGTCTGGCGCACGAGATCCCCGGCTTGCAGGCCGGTCAGCCGATTGAAGCGCAAGGGGAATATATTCCCGATTCCAGCGCCTATCCCACCGCCGACAACAACAACCCCGTGCTGCCGGTACTGCATTTCACGCATCATCCGGTCGGCTACGTACGCTACGACGGGCAGTACTACAGCTAACCCGGTTTCCCTCGAAGCGGACGGACATCGCGCCGTTCGCCTGCCGGCACGTTCATCTTTTCCCCATTCGCCGTTCCTTTTACGCCGTGAAAACGATTCAAGTTTTCGCGGCGCTTTGCCGTTAAAGCAAAAGTTACCGACCGATTGCCGAGGTGTTGCCGTTTCCGTTGCACGCGCAACGATGTCCGCAATACCGTGGGTAAGGTTTGTATCAGATTGTGTGGAGCGGGGCGTTTTCTGTAAAACGCACTTTACAATTCCGCTGGAATTTTAATCGGCAATCTGGCCCTTTTCGCAGAAGATCGGCGGTTTTGGGTGAGTCCACGGTAGACGTGGCTTCCCGGTATCGGCTGATGGCGAAGGGTTGGATTGTTCGGCAGGACATGGGATGAGCGTCGCACGAGGCGACCTCGCCGTGTCGCGAAGATAGGCCGCGCGGCGTACGAACGCGCGCATCGCACGCGACGAGGCGTGCATCCGGTCCGCCATAAAAAAGGCAGGAGTCGGACATGGTGGAAAAGCGTTTCGACAGAACAATCAAGGCCAGTCTGGCCGGCGTGTGGGTCGCGCTGGCCGTCAGCGGTTGTGCGAACGTCGGGCAGCAGGGCGCGCAGAGCGGCGCGGCGCCGGATGCGACGGCCGCTTCCGCGGTGCCGGCGGCGAATGCGCCGGCTGCAACGGCAGCTTCCGCTGCGCAACTGAAGATCGGCGCCGATGCGGGCACGCCGCTGAAGAAATCGCCACCGCTCGTTTATCGCGTGAAGCGGGGCGATACGCTGGCGCGTATCGCGCAGCATCATCATTGCAGCGTCAGGCAGTTGCAAGCCTGGAACGGTTTGAAAACGAAGTCGCGGTTGAAGTTGGGGCAGGTGCTGCATGTGGCGTCGCCGGAAACCGTGCGGGCCGTGAACGCGGCTAACGCGGCGGCTTCGGCCAAGGCGGCAGCGGCTTCGGCTTCGGCTTCGGCTTCGGCGGCTGCACCGGTGGCGCAGCAGCCGGGCGTATCGACGAATTCGGCTGCGGTTACGGCTAATGCTTCGGTTGCGGCAGCCGCATCGGCAACCCAAGCCACCCAGGCCGCTCCGGCCACCACCGCAGCGGACTCAGCCGCGCCGAGCGCCGCTGAGGCACGCGAAGTCGCGCAGCAAACCGCGCGGCACGCGAACGGCGTGGCGCTGGCATGGCCGGCGGGCGGCCATGTCGTTGAAGGCTTCCAGGCGGGCGAGACGCGCGGCATTGAAATCGGCGGCAAGCCGGGCGATCCGGTGCGCGCCGCCGCCGACGGCAAAGTGATGTACGCCGGCACGGGCCTGAACAGCTACGGCAGTCTGATCATCGTCCAGCACAACAAGGACTTTCTGACCGCTTACTCGCATAACCGCAAGCTACTGGTCAAGACCGGCGACATCGTCCGGCAAGGGCAGCAGATCGCCGAGATGGGCGACGAAAACAACTCGCGCGTCTCCGTGGGCTTCGAGTTGCGCCGCGACGGCAAGCCGATCGATCCGATGCCTTATCTGCCGCACGGGCGCGGTTAAGCCCGCGTCGTCACACGAACCCGCACACCTCTCAGCGGCGTTCAACGCCGGCGTGAACGGGACGCGGCTTAGCCCGCATCCTCAAGCAATCCAGCGTAGCGCCGCAGCGACGATCGCTTCCGGCGCGTCTTCCTGCATCAGATGGCCGGCGTTCGGCACTGCCTGAAAGCGCGCGTTCGGTATCGCCGCAGCCAGTTGGCGGCCGCGCGCCAGCGGAATCCATTGATCCTCTTCGCCCCACAGAATCTGCACCGGGCAGCGCAGTTGCGCGTAGCGCGCTTCGACCTCGTCGGTATAGCGCTGATCCATTTGCGCGATCTGCCGGTAGAACGCGGCCTGTCCCGTCGCGCCGAGCCACGGCGTGACATAGGGCGCGAGTTCGCCGTCCGGAATCTCACGCGCAATCGCGCCGCGTAGATACGCTTTCACCACCGCTTCGTGAATGTAGGGCGGCAGCCCGGCAAACGCGTCGCCGTGCTCGCGCACATGGCGCACGAAGGGCGAGCCCCACGGCGCAACCGCAACCGGATCGATCAGCGTGAGGCTGCGGTACTCGCAGCCGTCGATCAGATGCGCGCGCAACGAAGTCGCACCGCCGAAATCATGCGCCACCACGTCCGGCTTCGCTAACTGCCAATGCGCGAGCAACGCCGCCAGCAGCACGTTCTGGATGCCGAGCGAGACGTCTTGCGCCTCGCATTGTTCGGATTGGCCGTAACCGAGCAGGTCGTAGTAGTAGACCGTGTGGTTTTGCGCGAGGTGCGGCGCGATGCGATGCCACACAGACGAAGAAAACGGCGTGCCGTGAATCAGCACCAGCGGCGGACCATTGCCGGTCACGTTGAAGCGCACGGTCTGATCGCGGAATAAGTAGCTTTCGGGGAGTGGCCAGTTTTGCATGGCAGTGAACGTGGCAAGAGAGTTCGCTTACCTTAGCAGGGCACCGCGATGCGCGCTGATCGGGTTTTCGTAGCGGTCGGCGTGCCGTTCCCGAAAAAGCTCACCTTGGGTTTATTCAGCAAAGCCAGGCAAATTCGATTTTGAGCCACCAGCGTATCGATTCAAATCGTAAACAACACACGCTTGCGACGCCCACTCTTGCGAATCGCGCATAAATTGGCCTGAAATAAGGCTTTTCGCATCGGCTGACTACCGGAAGCCTGGCAATTCCTGATAATCGTCGACCGCCGTATTCAACCCGGTCATGTTCAGCCGATCAAAAAGCACGCTTCTCAATGGTGAGGAAATTCGGGAGCCGGCGGCGCGCACCGCGCATTCGAACAAGCCGGCGCGCGTCGACGCACGCCGGCCTTAAAAAACCTCACCGCCAACCGCTCACTTCTCCGCCACCCCACGCAGCAACTGCGCCACCTGCCCATGGTGATGCAGAATCGCCGGGTCGGCCTGCAACAACGGCAGATAGCGCGGCAGAAAAATATTGTTCGGCGCATCGGGCGAGAACAGTCCCGTGACCGCTTCGGCCGCGCCGACCCGGTCGGCGGTATCGGCTTCCTTGTCGTCGAGGATTTCGTCGACGCTCGCGATCACCGTCGAGAGCGGCGTGAGCCAGCGAAACCCCGAGCCGTTGATGAGCACCTGCAGAAACGCCGCCGGCGTCACCGGACCGAATTCCTTTTCATACGCCGCGCGTTCGTGGTCGAGAATCGCTTTGTGCAGCGACAGCAGAGGTCGGCGAATGTCCGAGAGGAATTGAGTGCATTGCTGGTCGTTCATCGTGCTGCTCCTTCGGAGTGTCAGGCCGGATCGCATCCGGCATTCGGGTATTCAGGTATTCGGGTACATGCAATCGTTCCAAACCGGAACCATGCTAGCAAAATCGGCGGCCGCTGACCGCTAAAGCGTTTCAACGGCCACGCGCGCATGGGGGTCGCTGCGAAATTATTTATCCGCGACTACAATTTGCCGATCATCTCCGGCGCGTTCGCGCCTTGCATCGAATGTCTGTTTGAACTGAACGCGAGCCGCCGCGCGTATTAGTCCGGCTGATCGAATAAACGCGGCAACGCTCACTGTTTTGGTTCGACGTCTCTGTCTAAACAGCCTCATCAACAATAAACCCCACTCGGAGCCGCTCAATGACAACCCTGAATATCAACGGCGAGACCCATACCGTCGACGCCCCACCCGACATGCCCCTGTTGTGGGTCTTACGCGACCTCGTCGGTTTGACCGGCACCAAGTTCGGTTGCGGCATTGCGCAATGCGGCGCCTGCACCGTGCATCTCGACGGTGTTGCGGTGCGCTCGTGCGTATTGCCGGCCGCAGCGGTCGGCGACCGCAAGATCACCACCATCGAAGCGGTCGGCGGCACGCCCGCCGGCCAGAAAGTGCAGCAGGCCTGGCGGCAACTGGACGTGGTGCAGTGCGGCTACTGTCAGTCGGGGCAGGTCATGTCGGCGGCTTCGCTGCTCACGAGCAACCCGAACCCCAGCGACGCGGATATCGACGCCGCCATGGCCGGCAACATCTGCCGCTGTGGGACGTATAACCGCATCCGCGCGGCGATCAAGCAAGCCGCGAAGGGAGCCTGACATGTCCCAGGGATTGCTCGATGCAGGCAACGGTGCACAGCCGTCCGGAACGAAGGCGGGGCGCGTGTCGCGCCGCACGTTTCTGAAATTCGGCGTGACGGTGGGCGCGGCGGCCGGCGGCGGTTTGCTGCTCGGCTTCAGCCTGCCGGCGGCCAGCCAGGATCAGAAGGCCGGTAAATCGGTGATTGGCGGCGATGGAGTCGAGACGCCGCAAAGCGGCGTGTTCGCGCCGAACGCGTTCATCCAGATCGACACGGCGGGCAAGGTCACGCTGGTGATTCCCAAGGTCGAGATGGGCCAGGGCGTCTACACGTCGATTCCGATGCTGATCGCCGAAGAGCTCGAAGTGCCGCTCGATTCGATCACGGTCGATCACGCGCCGCCCAACGAAAAGCTCTTCATGGACCCGCTGCTCGGCGGCCAGTTAACCGGCGGCTCGACCTCGATCCGCTACGCGTGGGAGCCGATGCGCCGTGCCGGCGCCGCCGCGCGCGTGGTGCTGATCCAGGCGGCCGCGCAGCAATGGCAGGTCGATCCGGCGAGCTGCCACGCGCAGGCCGGCCAGGTGCTCCATGCGGCCAGCCAGCGCAGCCTCGGCTACGGTCAACTGGCGGACGCCGCGGCCAAACTGCCCGCGCCGCAAAACGTGCCGCTGAAGAACCCGAAAGACTTCAAGCTGATCGGCACGTCGCCCAAGCGTCTGGATTCGCCGGAAAAAGTGGATGGCACCGCGATGTTCGGACTCGACGTGCGCGTGCCCGGCATGGTCTACGCCGCGATCGCGAACTGCCCGGTGTTTGGCGGCACGCTCGCGAGCGTCGACGATACCAACGCGAAGAAGATTCCCGGCGTGCGCCAGATCGTCAGGATCGACAACGCGGTTGCGGTGATCGGCGACCACACGTGGGCCGCCAAACGCGGCGTGCAGGCGCTCGATATCAAATGGAACGAAGGTGCGGGTGCGGCTATTTCGATGCAGCAGATCGTCGACGATCTCGCCGCCGCGTCGCAACGCAACGGCGCGGTGGCGCGGAAAGACGGCGACGTGGGCAACGCGTTTTCGAATGCGAAGACGCGCGTCGACGCGGTGTATCAGCAGCCGTTCCTGGCGCACGCCACCATGGAGCCGATCAACTGCACGGTGCATGTACGCCCCGACGGCTGCGACGTCTGGCTCGGCTCGCAGGTGCCGACGCGGGTCGTGGACGCGGCGGTGGCAGTCACGGGTTTGCCGGCCGACAAGATCGTCGTGCATAACCATCTGATCGGCGGCGGCTTCGGCCGGCGGCTCGAATTCGACATGGTCACGCAGGCGGTGAAAGTGGCGAAACAGGTGTCGTCGCCGGTGAAGGTGACCTGGACGCGTGAAGAAGACATTCAGCACGACATGTACCGACCGTACTACTACGACAAGATCTCGGCCGGCCTCGACGCGAACGGCAAGCCGATCGCGTGGCAGCACCGGATCGTCGGCTCGTCGGTGATCGCGCGCTTCGCACCGCCCGCGTTCAAGAACGGCATCGATCCCGACGCGGTCGAAGTGGCCGCCGATCTGCCGTACGACCTGCCGAATCAACTGGTCGATTACGTGCGCCAGGAACCGCACGCGGTGCCCACCGCGTTCTGGCGCGGCGTGGGTCCGACGCGCGGCACCTTCGTGGTGGAGAGTTTCATCGACGAACTCGCGGCGCAGGCTAAAGTCGATCCGGTCAAATATCGCCAGGATCTGCTGGGCAAGACGCCGCGCGCGCTGAACGTGCTGAACGTCGCGACGCAGTCGGCGGGCTGGGGCAGTGCGTTGCCGAAGGGCCAGGGGCGCGGCGTGTCGGTCATGCACGCGTTCGGCAGCTTCTTCGCGATCGTCGTCGATGTGGCGGTCGATCAGGGCGAGGTCGCGGTCAAGCGGGTGGTGTGCGCGGTCGATTGCGGCATGGTGGTGAATCCGAACACGATCGAAGCGCAGGTGCAGGGCGGCATCATCTTCGGGATCACGGCGGCGCTGTACAGCGAGATCACGATCAAGGACGGCCGCGTCGAGCAGAACAATTTCACCGACTACCGGATGCTGCGGATCGACCAGACGCCACCCATCGAGGTGCATATCGTGAAGAGCGGCGAGGCGCCCGGCGGTATCGGCGAACCCGGCACGGCGGCGCTCGCGCCGGCGCTGACCAACGCGATCTACGCGGCCACCGGCAAGCGGCTGCGGCACTTGCCCGTCGGCAGCCAACTGCAAACCGCCTAACCGGAGCCCGATCATGAAAAACACACTGAAGGGTGTCGGCGCGGCGTTGTGCGTCGCGTTGCCGTTGCTGGCGCTGACGCAAGGCTCGGCCTATGCCGCCGCGCAATCAGGCGATCCCGCGCTGGTGCAACGCGGCGCCTATCTCGCGAAGGTCGGCGACTGCGTGGCCTGTCACACAGCGCCGAAGGGCAAGCCGTTCGCGGGCGGCCTGCCGATGACCACGCCGATGGGCCAGATCTACACCACCAACATCACGCCCGATCCGAAGACCGGCATCGGCGGCTATACGGAGGAAGACTTCGCGCGAGCGATGCGCGAAGGCGTCGCGAAAGACGGCCACAACCTGTATCCGGCGATGCCGTATCCGTCGTATGCGAAGGTCAACGACGACGACATGAAAGCGCTGTACGCGTATTTCATGGGCGGCGTGGCGCCGGTGCAGCAGGCGAATCGCGAGGCGGACATCAAGTGGCCGTTGAACATGCGCTGGCCGCTGAAGTTCTGGAACATGGTGTTTCTGGAGAAGGGCGCCTATCAGGACAAGCCGGGCAAGGACGTCGCCTGGAATCGCGGCGCGTACCTGATTCAGGGTCTCGGCCACTGCGGTTCGTGCCACACGCCGCGCGGCATCGCGTTCCAGGAGAAAGCGCTCGACGAAAGCGGCAGCGCGTTCCTGACCGGCGGCCTGCTCGACGGCTGGTTCGCGGCGAATCTGACCGGCGAGCACAACGTCGGGTTGGGGCGCTGGAACGATCAGGATCTGCAGGCGTTCCTGAAGACCGGTGCGAATCGCCATGCGTCGGCGTTCGGCTCGATGACCAGCGTGATCAACAACAGCACGCAGGGCCTGAACGACACCGACGTCGCCGCCATGTCGACGTATCTGAAGTCGTTGCCGCCGGCGGGCGGCAGCAATGCGCCGCCGTACGCGTACGATCCGCAGGCCACCAAGGTATCGCTCAACCGTCCCGCGAACGATGCCGGCGCACGCGTCTACACCGCGTATTGCATGCACTGTCACGGCGTCGACGGGCGCGGCTTCGCGCCGATGCTGGCGCCGCTCGCGGGCAATCCGAACGTGCTCGAGAAGGACCCGTCGTCGCTGATCAACGTGACGCTGAACGGCACGGAAGATCTGGTGATCGGCGGTATTCCCGCGCCGTATCCGATGCCGAAGTACGCGCCGGTGCTCAACGACCAGCAGATCGCCGACGTGCTGAGCTTCGTGCGATCGGGCTGGAACAACGGCGCGCCGACGGTGAGCGCGGCCGAGGTGGCGAAGTTGCGCAAGTCGACGCAGGCGGCTCGATAGTTTTACGGGTGTGACGCTTAGCGTTTAACGCCGTGATAGTTAGGCTGCAAAAAAAAGCGGTAACCGTGTTCGCCACACGGTTACCGCTTTTTCGCATTGAAGCCGCTACGTTAATGAAGCTTCAACGAAGCCCAAAAACCTCAGCGATGCTGTCCCACCTTCTGCCGTTTTTCCAGCACCCGCGCGTACCACGTCAACGGGAAACACATTGCGAAGTAAATCATCGCGACCATGCCGTAGATCGGAAACGGACGGAACGCGGCGTTGGTGATCATCGAGCCGGTCTTGGTCAATTCGGTGAAGCCGATAATCGACGCGAGCGCGGTGCTTTTCACGACCTGCACGAGAAAACCGACCGTCGGCGCCACCGCGATTTTCAACGCCTGCGGCCACACGATATAGCGCAACTGCTGGCTGAACGTCATGCCGAGACTCGCGCCCGCGGCCCACTGACCACGCGGCACCGCTTCGACGCAGCCGCGCCAGATATCGACCAGATACGCGCTCGTATAAAACGTCAGCGTGACGGTTGCCGCGACCCATGGCGAGACGTCGACGCCGAGCAGGGGCAAGCCGAAGAACGCGAGGAATAGCTGCATCAGCAGCGGCGTGCCCTGAAACACTTCAACGTAGACGATCACCACGCGCCGCAGCCAGGCGATCGGCGACACGCGCATGGCGAGCAGTATCAGCCCGACGAGGCCGCCGCCCACAAACGCGATCAACGACAGCAGCACGGTCCAGCGCGCGGCGAGCAACAGATTACGGGCGATGTCCCACAGCGTGAATTCGACCATGATCAACGCTCCGTGGGCAGCGTGCGGGCACCGCGCCACATCAGGCGGTCGCGCCAGTTACGCGGCGCGTTGCCGCTGCCATGGCTGTTGCTGTTGCCGCGAGCGGCGCGGCCCGCGAACAGGCCGCGCCCGAAGCGATTGAGCAGTTGCCGCAAGACGATCGACAACACCAGATACGTGACGGTGATGATCACGTAGCTCTCGAACGAACGAAAGTTGCGCGACTGGATGAAGTTGGCCGCGTAAGTGAGATCGGGCACGGAGATCTGCGACACCACCGCCGAGCCGAGCATGACGATCAGCACCTGACTCAGCAGCGCGGGAAACACGTTGGCGATCGCCTGCGGCAGCACCACGAAGCGGAACACCTGGCGCCCGTGCAAACCGAGCGCTTGCGCCGCCTGCACCTGGCCGCGCGGAATCGAATCGATACCGGCGCGCACGATCTCGATCGCGTACGCGCCGAGATTGACGGTCATGGCCAGAATCGCGGCCTGTACTTCGTCGATGTGAATGCCGAGGCTCGGCAAGCCGAAGAACACGAAAAACAACTGCACGATAAACGGCGTATTGCGGATCACCTCTACATAACTGGCCACGACCCAGCGCGCCCATTTCGGCCCGGCCACCGCGATGCTCGCGCCGCCAATGCCGACCAGCCCGCCGAGCACGGTAGAAACCGCGGTCAGCCCGAGCGTGACGGCGGCGCCGCGCACGAGCATCCCCGCATAGAGGCCGAAGCCGCTGAAATCGAACGCATAAGTCATGGCGTGGCGCTCATCGTGAGGTCAGACTCCGCCGCGTTTCCGGACCCCGAGGCAATCCTCTGACGGGACGCCTCGGGCGGTTCGCGCAAAAAATGTTAGAGGTCGGCCGGCAGCGGCGCGCGCAGCCACTTCTGCGAAATCGCGTTCATGGTGCCGTCCTTGCGGGCCTTGGCAATCACGTCGTCGACTTTCTGCTTCAGACGCGGCTCGTTCTTGTTCAGACCGACGTGATCCGGCGAGCTGAACAGCGAGAATTTCTGCTCCGGATCGTTCGCGGGATGACGCGCGAGAATCGTGGCGCCGACGTCGTTGCCGACTACCATCAACTGTACCTGACCAGAAAGGAACGCCGATATTGCGCCGTTAGGATCGTCGAATCTTTTGATGTTGGCGGACGGCGGGGCGATCTTGGTCACGCTCAGGTCTTCCAGCGTGCCGCGCGCCACCGAAATCGACTTGCCGGCGAGGTCGGCGGCGTTCTTCACGGGCAGCGACTTCGGACCGAACACGGCGAGGTAGTACGGCGCGTACGGTTGCGAGAAGTCGATCACCTTGTCGCGCTCCGGCGTCTGGCCGACTGAAAGCAGCATGTCAGCCTTGTGGTCGGCGAGATAGGCCATACGGTTGTCGCCCGTCACCTGCACGAGTTCGACCTTGGCGTTGAGCGCCTTGCCGATCAGATTGGCGACGTCGATGTCGTAGCCTTGCGGCTTCATGTCCGGACCGATCGAGCCGAACGGCGGGTAATCCTCGAACACGCCGATGCGTACCGTGCCCGATTTGGCGATGCTGTCGAGCGCGTCGGCATGCGCGGCCGACGAGAACGCGCACAGCGCGCCGAAGCCGGTGAAGGCGAGCGCGGCGGCGAGCGTCGCAAACACGCGGCGCGTGCTGGAGTGAGCGGCTTGAGCTTGGGTCATGGTCTTTCCTCTGTCGAGTGGATCGGTATTGGAATAGGTTTTAGTGGGCGCGCGCGGCGATCAGTTTGCACGCGTGCGACGGCAATTCCGCGAGCACCGGCATGCCGAGCGTGAGCCCCGGCGTTTCGCGCGGCGTGGTCGCGGCGGTCAGCGTGAAGCCGGCGCAATCGATCGTCGCTTCGAGCGACGCGCCGACGTCGCGAATAAACGTGACCGTGCCGGCCAGCCGGTTCGGACCCGCCGTGTCCGACGCCGGTTTGACGCACACGTCCTCGGGGCGGATCAGCAGACGGATGTCGCTGCCGGACTCCGGCATGCGTGCGTTTTGCGCCACGCTGATGCGCCGGCCGCCGGGCAGATTCACGCCGCCGTGGCCGTCGTAAGTGACCGGCAGGATATTGCCGAGCCCGATGAAATCCGCCACGAACTCGCTGACCGGATCGCGATAAATATCCAGCGGTTTGCCGACTTGCGCAATCCGGCCTTTCTCCATCACGACGATTTCGTCGGCCATGGTCATCGCTTCGCGCTGGTCGTGCGTGACCATGATCGTCGTGATGCCCAGGCGCTGTTGCAGCAGGCGGATTTCTACCTGCATCGCTTCGCGCAGCTTGGCGTCGAGCGCGGACAGCGGTTCGTCGAGCAGCAGCAGTTTCGGTTGCGAGGCGATTGCGCGCGCAATCGCCACGCGCTGGCGCTGGCCGCCGGAGAGCTGCGTGACCGGCCGGTTCGCCATGTGCGGCAACTGGATCAGCTCCAGCAATTCGGCGACGCGGCGCGCCTGCTGATCCCTGGCGGTCTTGCGTAATTTCAGCGGATAGGCGACGTTCTGCGCGACCGTCATGTGCGGAAACAGCGCGAGCGACTGGAACACCATGCCGAAATCGCGCTGATTCGCCGGCAGGCGCGTGATGTCGCGGCCGGCGAAATGAATGCTGCCCGAGGTCGGCGTCTCCAGACCGGCGATCATCCGCAGCAAGGTGGTCTTGCCGCAGCCGGACGGGCCGAGAAAGCACACCAGCTTGCCGTCGGGCACGCTCAGATCGACGCTGTCGACGGCCTGCGCCGCGCCGAAGCGACGGGTCACGGCCTGCAAGGTCAGATGGGTCATCGAATGCTCCAGCAAAGAGGTGTCACGGTTCGCCTGGTCCAACGCGATACAGGCGGCGCTTAAAGCGCCACGCCTTCATCGCCGACCAGTTTTTCGAGCAGCCAGATCAGCGCGAAGTCGATCGCGACGATAAACACCGCGAAACAGAACACGGTCGGATCGAGCGACGACACCGTGCGGCTATACAGCCACACCGGCAAGGTCATCGTGTCGATGCCGTACAGAAAGAAGGTCACCGTGAATTCGTTGAACGAGACGATGAACGCGAACAGCATGCCGGCGAGAATGCCCGGGCGCATCAGCGGCAGGATCACGTCGACCAGCGCGCGAAGAGGACTCGCGCCCATCACGCAGGCGGCTTCCTCGAACTCGGGGCCGATCGCGGCGACCGAGGCCGCGCAATTCTTCACCGTGAACGGCAGCGCCAGAATCACATGCGCGATGATCAGGCGGAACACGCCCAGTTCGACCGGCAGTACGTTGAACACCAGCAGCAGCGACAGGCCGAGCATCACCAGCGGATAGACCAGCGGCAACGCCACCAGTTGTTCGACCGCCGGCTTGCCGCGAAAACGGTAGCGGCTCAGCGCGTAGGCGGCGGGCACGGAGACGAGCGTGGCGATCAGCATGGTTGAAAGCGCAACGATCAGGCTCGTGCTCAACGCGGCGCCCATCGAGAGCGAGTCGCTCGCATCCGGCGACACAAAGCTGTGCCACGCCGCGCGATACCAGTGCAGGCCGTACGCGTGGGGTGGGAATTCGAGCGTGTCGGCGGCGCTGAACGACATCGTGATCATCGTGAGGATCGGCAGCGCGGCGAGAAACAGCACGATCGCGGCAAGCAACGCGGCGGCCTTGCCGAGTTGGCCCGGCATGGTCGCGGCGGGCCAGCGCGGCAAAAAAGGCGGACGGGGTTGAAGCTCCGCGCGGCGAACGGGCGTGCTCATGCGTGAGGCTCCTCGGCAAGACGCTGGGTTCGGCGCACGAGGCGCTGCGACAGCGCCATCACCGTCAGCGTGGCGATCATCAGAACGACGCCCGACGCGGACGCCGCCGGCCAGTTCAGCAAGGGCGCGACCTGATCGTGAACCAGCACGGCGAGCATCGGCACGCGCCGTCCGCCGAGCAGCAGCGGCACGGCGAACGCACTGGCGTTGTACGCGAACACCAGCAGCGCGCCCGACACCAGACCCGGCATGGCCAGCGGCAACAACACGTGACGCAGCGTTTGCCAGCGCGTCGCGCCGAGCGTGGCCGCGGCTTCTTCATACGAGCGGGACACCGCGCGCATTGCGCTGGAGAGCGGCAGCACGGCCAGCGGAAAGGCGGTCTGGATCAGGCCGAGCAACACGCCGTTCTCGCGATACAGCCACATCAGCGGACGCTGGACGAGCCCACTGCCGAGCAGCGCGTGATTGAGCAAACCGGCCGGGCCGAGAATGATCAGCCAGCCATAGCCTTGCAGCAGCAGATTGACGAGCAGCGGCAGCAGCACGCCGGCCAGCAGCAGGCGGCGCGCGAGCCGCGACTGGGTGCGCGCCATGGCGAGCGCGACCGGAATGGCGAGCAGCACCGCGCAGATCATGCTTTGAAACGCGAGCTTCAGCGTGAGCCACAACGACTTCAGAAAGTAGCTGTCGAGCAGGTCGGCGTAGTTCTGCAGCGTGAAGCCGTGCCACTCGTTGCCCTGCGTGCCGAAGCTCATGCGCAGCACGACCAGCGCCGCCGCGCCGAGCACGGCGAGAAACAGCAGGATCGGCGCGAGCAGCAACCAGGGGCGCGCTTTTTCCATCGCGGAGGCGGCAGGCGCGTCCGCTGTGGGGGAGCCGGAGGCGGCTTCACCAGAAGCCGCCTCCGCCGCAGCACGCCGCGAAAAGCGCGCGAGCATCGGTGTCATGCCGAGAAAATTTCGGTGTAGCGCTTGATCCACGCCGGCTGCACGACGGCGAGCGCCTTGTCGTCATGCAACACGGCCTTCTCGGCGATCTGCTTCGGGCTCGGCACGAACGCGCGGCTCTCGGCGGGAATCACGGCTTTCGAATTGACCGGTCCGTTCAGCACGTCGGCAGCCATGCGACCTTGCACGCCCGCGTCGAGCGAATGGTTGATGAAGGCGTGGATCACGTCGCTGTCGGCCGGATGCGCTTTGGGGATCACCGTGAACATCAGTTGCGTGGCGAAGCCTTCTTTCATGCCGTACGTCACGCCCATCTTGTACTCGGGCTTGCGGATCTGGTCGGGGAAAAAGGCCGGCGAATAAATCCCGCCGATATCGAGCGAACCGGTGCGGAACAGATCGGCCACCTGGTTCGGGTTCTCGCCGAGCGTCATCACGCGGTCTTTCAGCTCCATCAGCTTCTTGAAGCCCGGCTCGATGTTCTGCTGCGAACCGCCGTTCATCTTCGCCGCGATGATCGCGAGGTCGACCGCTTCGGCCCACTCGGGCGGCGGCAGGAACAGGCGGCCGGCGTACTTGGGATCCCACAGCGCTTCGTACGAGGTGGGCGCGTTCTTGACCGTCGACGTGTTATAGATCAAGCCGTCCGACCACAGCAGATAGCCCACGCCGAAACCGTTCGCGCCCGTGCGGTACTGCGGCGCGACGTCCTTCAGATTGGGCAGCTTGTCGAGGTCGGGTTTCATCAGCAGTCCGGCATCGCCGAGACCCGACGCGCCCACGCCGGCCAGCGTGATGACGTCGTACGTGGGACGCTCGCCCGCGGCCTTCACCTTGGCGACCATGCCCGAGGTGCCGTCGGCGCGGTCGGCGATCACCTTGCAGCCGGTCTTCGCCGTGAAGCTCTGGGCGATGTTGCGCAGCGCGGCGGCGCCGGTGTCGTCCGACCAGGTCAGCAGGCGCAAGGTCTTGCCGCTGAAGTTCTGTTCCTGCGCGCGCAGATTGACGAACGGCATCGGCAAGGTGGAGGCCGCCAGCGCCGCGCCGATCGCCTTGATGGCCTGCCTTCTACCCCGTTTGATCTCTTGCATGGCGGTCTCCCGTGTTGAACGCCTGTTGCCTGATGAAAATCACTGTGACCGCTGTCGCTGCACCGCCCGGTTGCGCGGTGTGTTGATGCACTCTAGGTTTGCCAAAATCCCTCAACAAACGAAATATGCGCATGACGCGCATGACGGAATCTCATGCGCTGGGCTTGGCGCGACGGACGGGACAAATTCGTCGTGCTTAGCCGGAGCACCGAGGGCGGGGCGTATGCGGGTTAACGTCCACGGTTCGGGCGCACTTTAGGCTCGCGTGGAGGTATGAGGAAAGCTCGGTTCTGGTGCGATGCTTCGGCGTCTTGCCCCGGCGTGGTGCGAAATGGCGCGGTCAGCGTGCTGTTTTTGCGGAGGCATGAATTCGGCGCATGCGGGTGGGATGCCTCGGTCCTCGTGTGGGCCTGTCTGATCGCGTATCCTGTGGGCTTGACAGCGAAGTGGGCGGTGCGCGCCGCGTCGCCCACACAATGACTTTTCCTGATCCCGGACGACTCCGATGCGCCGCCTTCCGCCACTCAACGCGCTACAGATTTTCGAAACCGTCGCGCGCCATCGCAGCTTCACGCGCGCCGCCGACCACCTGTGTCTGACGCAAGGCGCGGTCAGCCGGCAGATCATCGCGCTCGAGGATTACTACAAGTTCCCGCTCTTCAAGCGTCACGCGAAAGGCCTGACGCTTACCGCCGAAGGCGAAATGCTGCTGCCCGCCGTGAAAGAGAGCTTCGCGCGCATCGAGGAGATCTCGTTGCGGCTCACGCGGCAGCGCACCGATCTCGCGCTGAAAGTACCGACCTGCGTGATGCGCTGGATGCTGCCGAAAATCATGCGCTTCCAGGCCGAATACCCGGATCTGCATGTGCAGATCACCACGACCTGGCAGCACGACATCGATTTCCAGAGCGAGCCGTTCGACGCCGCGATCATCTACGGCTCGTCGCCGGGCGCGGGCGTGCAGGCGGTGCCGTTGTTCGAGGAGCGTCTGACGCCGGTGTGCGCGCCCGATCTGCTGAAGGACAAGCCGCTCGCCCAGGTGGCGGATCTGGCGCGCCACACGCTGCTGCATCCCACTCGCGATCATCGCGACTGGAAGATGTGGCTCGCCAAAGCCAGCGAAGGCGACGCGGCGAATGCGCCGGCGGTCGACGCCGAGCACGGCCCGAGCTTCGATACGCTCGATATGGCGACCAATGCCGCGCTACAAGGATTCGGCGTGGCGATCAGCGACCTCGCGCTGATCGACGAAGACGTCACGGCGCGACGCCTCGTGCGGCCGTTCGACACCGTGCTGAAAACCGGCTGGCGCTATTACTTCGTGTATCCGGACTCGGTGGCGCATCAGCAGAAGCTGAATCTGTTCCGCGACTGGATCGCGGCGCATTGGGAGGAATAAGTTAGGTCAAAGCGTCAGCTCAAGGCGTCAAGGCGCGAACGACAGAAACAGATACGCCGCGAACAGCGACAGATGCACGGCGCCTTGCAGAATCGTGGTGCGCCCGCTACTCAGCGTGAGCGTGCCGACCAGCAGCGTGAGGATCAGCAGCACGGTTTCCTTGCCGTCGATGCCGAGCATGAGCGGCTGGCCGTTCCACAGAAACACCGCGGCGACGGTCGGAATCGTCAAGCCGATACTCGCCAGCGCCGAGCCGAGCGCGAGATTCATGCTGTTCTGCAAGCGATCGGCGCGCGCCGCGCGCACGGCGGCGAGCCCTTCGGGCAGCAGCACCAGCGCCGCGATCACGATACCCACCACCGCGGCCGGCGCGCCCGCGTTCTTGACCGCGGTTTCGACGATCGGCGACAGGATCTTCGCGAGCAGCACGACGGCAACGAGACACACCAGCAGCAAGCCGCCGGCCGCGAGCGCGACGCCGACACTCGGCGGCGCCGCATGTACATCTTCATCCGACGCATCGGCGAGAAAGTAATCGCGATGGCGCACGGTCTGCACGAACACGAACACGCCATAGAGCACCAGCGACGACACGCCGGCAAAAGCCAGCTGCGAAGGCGACAGGATCGGGCCGACGCTGGTGGTCGTGTAGTTCGGCATGACGAGCGTCAGCACCGACAGCGACGCCAGCACGGCCAGCGCCGCCGACGCGCCGCGGCTCTGAAAATCCTGCTCGCGATGGCGGATGCCACCCACCAGCAGGCAAATGCCGACAATGCCGTTGCAGACGATCATGACCGCCGCGAACACCGTGTCGCGCGCGAGCCCGGCTTTTTCCGGGCCGGAGGTGAGCATGACCGAAACGATCAGCGCGACCTCGATCACCGTGACGGCCACCGCCAGCACCAGCGTGCCGAACGGTTCGCCGACGCGATGCGCGACCACTTCCGCGTGATGCACCGCCGTGAACACCGCGGCGCACAGCGCCACGCCGACCAGCGCAAGCAGCAGCCCGTTGCCCGGCAGCGCGTAGGCGAGCCCGAGCACGATCCACGCGACGAGCGGCGCGGCAATAGTCCAGCGGGGCAAAACGGTCGCGGGCGTGGTCATTCGGGCTTCCTTTTTCGATGCTTGTATGGGACGGCGGCGAACGGCCAACGTCTGGAGCTTGAAGCGAGCGCGAATGCTAACGCATCGTGTCAACAATGCGCTCTAACGCATTAAATTATAAAGGATAGTTTTTGCGGCCAGTGCTTGATCCCGGGGGCGTGGCGCAGCATCGGCGCAATCCTCGCGCAGCGGTCTCGGCGACCCCTGAACGGAAACGGGCGCCAACGCGTTGTGATAACGCATTGGCGCCCGCGTAGAGCCGGCGACGGCTCGACTACGCTTACTGTCCGACCGGACGGATCGTCAGTGCGTTCTTGACCGACGTCACGCCAGCCACGCCTTGCGCTGCCGTCGTGGCCAGGTCGACCTGCTGCTGCTCAGGCACGGAACCGGCGAGCGTCACTGCACCGCCGCGCGCGCGCACGGTGATGTTGTTGACGCTCAGGCCCTTGGTCTTCGCCAGTACGCCGCGGACCTTGCGGCCGAGCGCACGGTTCGCTGCCTTGGCTTGCTTGGCCGACGGCGCCGACGATGCAGCCATCGGGGCCGCAGCCATCGCGTCGCTGCTTTGCGCATACGCATTGAGGGACGCCAGAACGATCAGCGCGCCGCCGACCATCTTGATTGCCGTGAATGCTTTCATTCAACTTTCTCCTGTTGTCATGGATACGACGATCCCCGGGTGGGGATCTGTGCTTCGCCTGCGGATACATCGGGATCGACACTGAATGGAACGGTGCTGCGGGTCGTGCGAAGGCTTTCAAACTGCCTGCTGATTCAGGCCGACCGTGCCACGCGCAAGCCGTTGAAGGCTGTGCCGCGGGCCGGAAACACACGATACTCCAATTAGTGCCATGGTGAATAAGACGGTGCCAGGAAATGAGGTTCTGGTACAACGAATCGGCCGATCGCAACAGGCCGATGGCGTCGTATTGCTGATCGCGCAACCGTGCCGGCGCCGTTCCGACGCGCATTGAAAACAAGGTCGACCGCATGCGAAAACCGTTGCTGCCTATCGTGCCATTGCTTCGTGACGAATTACCGCTCGATACGGTCGAGCTGGCGCGGTTCATGATCGGCAAATATCTCGTGCGCGATGGGCAGGAAGGGCGCATCAGCGGACGGATCGTCGAAACCGAAGCGTATCCGCTCGGCGATTCGACCAGCCACGCGTTTATGGGCCGCCGCCCGTACAACCTGCCGATGTTTCTCGCGCCGGGTTTTGCGTATGTGCGGCTTACGTATGGCGTGTCGTACATGCTCAACATGTCGGCCGAAGCGGAAGAGATCGGCGCCGGGATTCTGTTTCGCGCGATCGAGCCGCTCGAAGGTCTGCCGCTGATCGAAGCGCGCCGACCCGGCGTGCCGCTGCGCGACCTCGCGCGCGGGCCGGGGCGGCTGACCAACGCGCTCGACATCGGGCCGTCGTTCAACGGCTGCGATCTGTGCAGTGGGCACGACTTGTGGATCGGTGCGATCGAGCGCGGCGAGACGCCGATTGGCGTGACGACGCGGATTGGTTTGTCGCGTGAGATGCATCAGCCGCTGAGGTTTTTCGAACCCGGCAGCGCGTTCGTCAGCGGGCCGCGAAAACTGTTGTTACCGGCCCAGGCCGTTGAGCCGAAGCGGGCGAAAAAATGACCGTCGGCGAATGGGTCGCCGGTCAAGATGGCTGGTTCGGATGCATTTCGAAACGTCAGACACAAAATGTTACGATCCCGACAATTATTACGGTAAGAGAAAAACTTGAGCGCGGATTTTCGGTGATTCATCGCGCATTCTTGCGAAACCAACAATTATGTATCTCTGAATTAAGGGTTTTCCCGGGACGATCGGGTGTCTAGACTTGGATCACTCGCTTCTCACAACGCGTGACAGGCGAAGCCAAAAAACCAGATCTGGAGGTAGTCATCATGAAGTCGCTTATCAAGGCAGTCGCCATTGCAGCCGTTCTCGCCGCTCCCGTCGCAGCGTTCGCTCAAGCGAGCCAGCAACCGGTGACCCGCGCCGACGTTCGCAACCAGTTGATCCAGTTGGAACAGGCCGGCTACAACCCGGCGAACAGCAGCGACCCGACCTATCCGGCCGACATTCAGGCCGCTGAGCGTCGTGTCGACGCGCAGAGCCCGACGGTTGCGCAAACCCAGGAACCGGTTGCGGACACCAGCGGCTACGGTGGCGCAGTGAGCGGTTCGTCGCAAGCAGGTGGCGTGGTTCAGCCGATGTCGGGCCCGAAGTCGGTGTATTTCGGTAACTGATCGGACAGCGCAGTCTGGAAATAAAGACAGTAAAGCCGTTGATGGATTAGCAGGGTGTGCGCCGTCACCGACGGCACACACGGCATCGCGAAGCGTTAAACCTTCGACGATGTAAAGACGCAGACGTGAATTCGCGCGCGCGACCTGACAATCGGGTCAC
This sequence comes from Paraburkholderia sp. BCC1876, assembly GCF_902833695.1. NCBI lineage: Bacteria > Pseudomonadati > Pseudomonadota > Betaproteobacteria > Burkholderiales > Burkholderiaceae > Paraburkholderia > Paraburkholderia sp. BCC1876. The sequence continues at coordinate 221,038 of NZ_CADFGI010000011.1, forward strand.
GCGCCGCGCGAAGCCAGTTCAAAGAACCTCCGCTGCCGCAAGGTAGCTTCGCCCAACCTTTTGAAGGATTGGGCTTTTTTTGCGCTCCGGTTTAGCAGCGCGTGTAGGCGACAGTGGTTTTCTTCAGGGCCGCTCGCCGTGAATATAGAACTCGAGTTGCTGAATGGTGAATTGCTGTTCGGCGATGATGTTCTTCACCAGGTCGCCGATCGACACCATGCCGATCAGACGGTCGTTCTCGATCACCGGCAAGTGCCGCATGCGACGCTCGGTCATCAGCGCCATGCAGTCGTCCGTGGTCTGGTCGGGCCGCACGAAGCGCACGGCTTTGCTCATGATGTCGCGTACCGGCGTGGCCTTCGACGAACGGTCCATCAGCACGACCTTGCGCGCGTAGTCGCGCTCCGTGACGATGCCGGCGATGCTGTCGCCGTCCGTCACCACCAATGCGCCAATCCCTTTTTCGGCCATCAGCTTGATGGCGTCGTAGACGGAATCGTCGGCCCCGACCGTAAAGACGACCGTGTTATCAGGTTTAGTTTTAAGAAGCTGTGCAACGCTTGTCATGGAGCGGCTCCGTTTCGCAGTGCAGCATGCCGGCGTGGCGTGCTGTCGTGAGGGACAGGCCATTCCAGTATAGGCGTGGCGCGCTATCGGGATACCCGGGAATACCTGTGGCGCGTCAGGCGTTCTATCTGCAATCATGGTCCAACCGTGGCCTGCCGCACCGCGACGCATCCGCGCCATCCGCATGGCCATACGGTGCGTCATGCCGTTTAGCGATAAACTCCTGTCTCATATCTAATCTCCCGGTTGATCGGGTTCATGTCAGCACCACTGTCTAACGCCATGCTCACGTCTCACGATCCGTCGCCCGCAGCAGACGGCGCACTCAACAACGGCGAATGCGTCATTCTCGACGCTACTGCCACGCTCCCCACGCGCTACGGCACGTTCACCTCGTACGTGTTTCGCGTGTGCGAAAGCGGCGCCGAACATCTCGCGCTCGTGATGGGCGACGTCGCCAATCAGTCGTCCGTGTTGACGCGCCTGCATTCCGAATGCCTGACCGGCGACGTGCTCGGCTCCTACCGTTGCGACTGCGGCGAACAACTCGACCTCGCGCTGCGCTATATCGCGGCCGAAGGCTGTGGCGTGCTGCTGTATCTGCGCGGTCACGAAGGCCGCGGCATCGGGCTGTCGAACAAGATCCGCGCGTACGCGCTGCAGGAGCAGGGACGCGATACGGTCGAGGCCAACCTCGATCTCGGCCTGCCGGACGATTCGCGCGAATACGATTCGGCGGCCGGCATTCTGCGCACGCTGAAGGTCACTTCGGTGCGTCTGATGAGCAACAATCCGGAGAAGTTCGACACGCTGTCGAAGCACGGTATTCCGGTGTGCGAGCGGGTGGCGCTGGCCATTCCGATGCGCGAGGAAAACGAGCGTTATATCCGCACGAAGCAGGTCAAGTTCGGCCACTATTTCGACGAAAACGAATAAGCCGTTGAAGCGCGCCGGCCGCCGTTGGTGACACACGGCGGCCGGCGTTTTTGCGTGGATTTCGTCAATCTGTTGCGCGGTTGAGGTGGTGCAAGCCGGGCGTTGCGTCGACCGGCAAGCACGCAGCGCGATCAGATGTCGCGCGTCAGTGCGATCAGAACAGGCCGAAGTCGTCGTTGCTGTCGGGAATGGCGTTGAGCACGTCCCGCAGCGCGTGCCAGCCCAACCATGCCAACAGACTGAGCGATAGCGCCAGCCAGCGGCGCGGGTTTGTTTGCGCGTACGCGCGGTTCAGCGGCGTTCGGTATTTCGCGGACGCGCGCGATTTCATCGAAGCGCGTAGTAAAGGGCAGGGGTGCATGCTGTCTCTCGTGATACGCGCTGTCTAGCGCGAGACGGTGGTCGATGCCGCGGTCGGTGAATTTGCGGCGTTGGAAGCGATTGCTGTGGTTGATTCAGCGGCATCAGTCGCATTAGCCGCCTTAGCGGTCGCAGCAGTCTTACCCGCTGCCAAAGCTACCGCCGCCACCGCCGCCACCGCCGCCGGCAAAATCCCCGCCAACGCCTGCGCCAGTGTCGTCGCCCCGAAGTACCTTTCGCTGACCTCCTTTTCGACGTCGATACGACCCGCGTTATGCGCGTCGTACAGATCGACGATCAGCCGTGCGTGCTGCTCGCCGAGACCGGCCGCCTGCAGCATCGCGTTCCACTCGCCACGCGGCACTTCACGCGCGATCACCTGACTGCTCGCCAGTTCACCGACCGTACGCGCCACCTCGAACGTGCTGACGCGCTGTTCGCTTTCGATACTCACCACGCGCGGCGACACGTTCAGCGCGCGATCGTCGAGCAGCAGTTCGGCGGCCAGCACACCCACATCCTGCGCGGCGACGGTCGGATACAGCTTGCTCACCGGATGATGCAGGCTCGGCAGCACACCGCGCGCGAGCATTAAAGGCAGCATGCGCGCCCAGTTGTGCATGTGCTCGGCGGAGCGCAGAAAGGTCAGTTGCGTATCGACGGTTTTTAGCTGCGTTTCAAGGTAGTGGAACAGCGTCGAGATGCCCGTGCCGCTCGCGTGTTCCGCGCCATAGTCCGATAGCGCGAGAATCCGTTGCGGCGGATTCGCGTCCAGCGCGTCGACGCTCGAATTGATCATGCGGCGCATTTCAGCGGCCGGATCGGCGTGCGCGCGCGGCACCGGACACAAGATCTGCACCGCGTACGCGCCTTCGATGGCCCGCGCCACCGACGCCGTATCGAGCAGATCGGCGAGCGCGATCTCACAGCCGATCCGCGCGAGTTGTTCGCCTTGCTTGCGGTCGCGGACCACCGCGCGCACCGCGTGACCCGCTTCGCGCAAAACCGTCGCGGTGACTTTGCCGACCTGGCCGGCGGCTCCAAAAATCACGAACATGTTGATCTCTCCTGGTTCTGTGCCATGGTGGATGAGGCGGCATGGCGTCATCCTGGAGAGACGGCGATCGAAAAGCGCGCAGACACGGATCGCATTGCGCAGATTCGGATGACGGTCTGCATTGCGGCGCTGCAACACGCGAACGGGATCGCGTAGTGTCGAGCGCCGCCGCGAAAAACCCCGCACAATGCACGCACCCAGGCCGCCATCCACGAGGCTCGCAATGAACGCCGTGACACCGATACCGCTAGCGCACAGCGGCTCCCGCATCGCCTTGCGTTCCAGCCAGTCGCTGGGCTGGCAGGGCTTCGGCGCCGATCTGGTCAACGTGTCGGCCGGCCTGCATCGAGTGCCGGCGTTCAAACATCATCGGGTGGGCGTGCATGTCGGCGCGCCGGTGCGGGCGCGTTGCCTGTGCAACGAACGCCGTTCTTCGCGCATCCAGGCGCATGGCGACGCCGACGTGATTCCCGCGGGACTCGACGGGCAGTGGACCGACGAATCCCCGTGCACGATTTTCAGCGTGTGGATCGGCGAAGCATTCGCACAGCGCACCGTCGAGCAGTTGGCCCTGAAGTCCGCCGACGCGCAGCTCCGGCCGCAATTCCAGATGCGCGATCCGCGTTTTCAGCATCTGGCGTGGGCACTGCATGCTGAACTCGAAGCCGACGAAGCCTCCGATCCGTTGTACGCCGAAAGCCTTTGCACCGCGATGGTGGTGCGCCTGATCGGCGGCGCGCCGACCCTCGACAACAAGCGCCGCACGCTCGCGCCGATCATGGCCACGCGCGTGATTGATTTCATCGAGGCGCATCTCGATCAGCGTCTCACGCTCGGCGACCTGGCCGCACTGGCGGAGTTGAGCGTGCCGCATTTCAAGGTGCTATTTCGCGAAACGCTCGGCATGCCGGTGCATCAGTACGTGGTGCAGCGGCGCGTCGAAAGGGCCCGGTCGCTATTGCTGCACGGCAAGCTCAGCGCGAGTCAGATCGCGTTGGAAACGGGCTTCGCGCATCAGAGTCACATGGCGCATTGGATGGTCCGCTTGCTGGGTGTCACGCCGCGCGAACTCGTCAAGTCAAGTGCGAATGCAGGCCGCATTGTCGAGCTTTCCACGTTAAATGCCCGCCGCATTGCAACAGCGCGATAAACGTTAGAAACGCACCGCAGCATGCGGAGTTTGGAGTTCGCGCTCTATTGCCGTTGGTCGATTTGTATCGCTAAATACCCGGACTTTGCAACCGGAGGCCGTACATGTCGAAATCGAAGGGTTCCCGCTTTGTCGCCTGGGCAATCGCCGCTGCACTGACCCAGGCGCCGCTCGCGCTGCTGCTCACATTCGCTACGCCAGCCGGCATGGATCGCGCGGTCGCCGCGACCGCAACGGCTAACGCCAGCGTCGACACATACGCGGCCACGCGCTATCCGATCATTCTCGTGCACGGTCTTGCGGGCACGGACAAATACCTCGGCGTGCTCGACTACTGGTACGGCATTCAAGCCGATCTGCAGCAGCATGGCGCAAGCGTGTACGTGGCGAACCTCTCGGGCTTTCAAAGCGACGACGGCCCGAACGGCCGCGGCGAACAACTGCTTGCGTACGTGAAGCAGGTGCTCGCGGCCACCGGCGCGCCGAAGGTCAACCTGATCGGCCATAGCCAGGGCGGCCTGACTTCGCGTTACGTCGCGGCGGTCGCGCCGGAGCTCGTCGCTTCGGTCACGACCATCGGCACGCCGCATCGCGGCTCGGAATTCGGGGACTTCGTCGCAGGCGTATTGCAGAAGGACCCGACGGGTCTGTCCACGCCGATCATCGCCGCGTTCGCGAATATCTTCGGGATCCTGACGAGCAGCACGCACAACACGGATCAGGACGCGATCGCCGCGCTGCAAACGCTGACCACGGCCAACGCGGCGGCTTTCAACACGCGCTATCCGAGCGCCGGTCTCGGCGCGCCCGGCTCGTGTCAAACGGGCGCGGCGACCGAAACCGTGAACGGCAACACGCATCTGCTGTATTCGTGGGCCGGCAGCGCGATTCAGCCGACGTCGGTGCTCGGCATTCCCGGCGCCACCGACACCAGCGTCGCGCTGATCGACCCGGCGAACGTGCTGGACCCGTCGACGCTCGTGCTGTACGGCACCGGCACGGTGATGCTGACACGCCAGTCGGGGCAGAACGACGGGCTCGTCTCCGTGTGTAGCGCGCTGTACGGCAAGGTGCTCGGCACCCGCTACAAGTGGAACCATCTCGACGAGATCAACCAGTTGCTCGGCGTGCGCGGCGCGAATGCGGAAGACCCGGTCGCGGTGATCCGGACTCAGGCGAACCGGCTGAAGACCCAAGGCGTTTGAGCGGATGGCGCAAGACGAACGGCAGCGGGGCGGTGCGCGCAAGCAATGGTTTGCCTACGTCGCGGTCGGTGCGATATCGGCCGGCGCGGCGCTGTGGGTGAATCGCGCGCCGACCGTGCATCACGAGTCCGTGGCGGCGACGGGGCAGGCGGGTAGCGCCGCGCAAACCACGGCGCCTGGGTTGGGGCAAGACCCGAACGCATCGGCGGCCGGTGCGCTGCCGGCCTCGCTCGACGGCTCGTCGCCGCCACGTTTGCCTACCGACGGTCGCGGTCATCTGGCGCGCACGCGTGCGGTGCGCGATTTCTTCGACTATTTTCTGACGACGCAAAACGAAATCCCCGCCACGACGCTCGACGCATTGGTGCGCAGGCAGATCGCCGCGCAACTCGACGGCACGCCGGCCGCGGACGAAGCGCTCAACGTCTGGCAACGCTACAACGCCTATCTGAGCGCAGTGGGGAAGTTGCCGCAAACATCGCCCTTGCCGACACAAGCCGGCGCCAGGCTGAATCTCGACGCGTTGCAACTTGAACTCGATCAGCGCGACGCGGTGGGCACGCGGCTCATGGGCGAATGGAACGCGCCCTTCTTCGGCGCGGAGTCGCAGCAGCAACACACGGATCTGGCGCGCCTGAGAATCGCGTCGGATGCTTCATTGAGCGACGCGCAGAAAGCGGCCCGTCTCGCGGCGCTGGATGCCGCGTTGCCACCCGAAGTGCGCGCCGCGCGCGAGCGCATCCGTCAGCAGCAAGCCGCGCTCGACACGTTGAGCCAGGCGCAAGCGCAGGCACAGAAGCCGGGCGGTTCGCTCGACGCAATGCGAGCGCAGATCACGCAGACGCTGGGACCCGAAGCGGCGGAACGCGCGGTGAAAATGCAGCAGGCCGACAATGCCTGGCAGGCGCGCTATGCGGACTACGCCAATCAGCGCGCGCAGATCGACAAACAGAATTTGCCGGCGCAGCAACGTGACGCGCAGGTCACGCAACTGCGCCAGCAGTTCTTCACGAATCCGAGCGACGCGATGCGGGCGGCGTCGCTCGATCGTGGCAGCGGTTCGGGCGGTTGAGGCCGGGAGCAGGGCTAAAGCCGGGCAAGGCGGCCCAAAACGGAACCGCTCGCCGCAGCGTTGCGCCCGCCATCAACCCGGCGTAGCCCCCGTCAACTGCGCATACACATCGTGCGACAGTTGCAACAGCTGCTTGCGATCGATCCCACCCGACACCGCATAGCCAAAGTCGCCGTCGACCCAGTAGAACACGTTCACCGGCCCGTCCTGATACAGCTTGAACGCGGTGGTGTTCGAATTCACCTTGCGGTGCGAGATGCACAGCGTCACGCGCTCGCCGTTCGGCCCGCGATACATGAACTGCGCGGTCGGGCCATCGGCGCCGGGCAACAGCCGGCCGCCCGACAGATCGAAGCCGCTCTTCGACAGCACCGGCGGATGCACATTGGTGCCGAGCCGGTTCGACAGCCACTGCACGAAATCCTGCTCGTGGTCGGCGTTCATCTCCGCCGGGCGGTCGACCGCGGGCATATACACCACATGCGCGATCGCCGCCTGGCGCGCGAACATTTCGCTGCTGTCCGCGCTGACCGGACGCGTATCCGAATGGCTCGCGCCCATCGGCATCACCACGTCCTGCCCCATATGCGTGCCTACGCCGATTCCGACACCTAGCACCAGCGCCGCCGCCATGCCGGCAAACTGCGGCCAGTTGGCGGCCATGCGCCAGCGACGCGGCGCAGGCGCCTGCAGCCGTTTCGGCACCGGCTCGCTCAGCACGCGGTCGTAGCGCTCGTGGAACATGCTGTTGAGCGAGAAATAATCGCTGACGCGCGCGGCCAGCTCGGGGTTCTGTTCGAGCGCGCGCTCCACCTCGACACGCCGTTCGTCGGACAGCGTGCCGTCCACGTAGGCGTGCAGGTCTTCTTCGCCGATCGGCATAGATTGGTCGCTCATCGCACCACCTGTAATTTTGCACCGGGCTGCGTGCCCGCCATCAACGCCCGCAGCCGCTCGCGGCCGCGCGACAGACGCGACATCACCGTGCCGAGCGGAATATTCAACGCAAGCGCCACGTCGGCATAGCTCATTTCTTCGAGGCCCACCAGCAGCACGACTTCGCGCTGTTCCATCGGCAGGCGTTGCAGCGCGTAGTCGAGATCGCGCATTTCCAGCGAACGCGTCTGGTCGGACGGCACCGCGAATTCGCTTTCGTGGACGCTGTCGTCGTCGACCGCCACGTGAACGGCGCGTGCCGACGCCTTGCGCGCCTGATTGGCGAACACGTTGTGCATGATCGTAAACAACCACGCGCGCAGATCGGTGCCCGGCTGAAACATGCCGGTGCGGCCGAGCGCGCGTTCGAGCGTGTCCTGCACCAGATCGTCGGCGAGGTCGCGATTGTTGATCAGCGCCCGCGCATAGCGCCGCAAACGCGGCACATGCTCCATCAACTCGTCACGGACATCCATGGTTCATCCCAATTGTGGGGCTTGTGTAAGGCCGAAGGCCGGCGCGCGCCGAGCGCGCCACCGGCAGTATTCCATTGGCTAACACGCCTGGGCGGAATTTATTCCATCGCGTTGCATGATGGTGAGAACGCAGGTGAGAGGCGCGGGCGTTCATCGCAGGGTCATGGCGTCGGCGGCGCGCATCAGGCCGTGGGTGCGGGCGTCGCCGGCGACCACGAAACGCTGCCGCTGCGCGGTCCAGCCCAGCAGCCGCAGATCGCCGATGCGCCGCGCGGCCCACTGCGGCCGGTCCGGCGCCAGCAGCGCGAGGGTCGAGATCAGCACCACCGGCTGGTTGTCGGCGTTCAGGTAGACGAATTCGCTGGCGCGCTGAAACGGTCCGAGCGACAGCACGCGCTGGTCCACGAGCCGCAGGCCGATGCCCGACAGATTCGGCGCGGCCGGGTCGGCGCGGGTCGGCGACGTCGCGGAAAACGGTGTTGCGGCGGTTTCGGCCAACGCCATGACCGCGGCGTTGTTGAGCGCCGGCACGGACACCTGGGAGGCGGCGAGCCAGCCGCTCGCGGCGGCCACCGTCAGGAACAGCGCCGCCAGCGTGTTGAGCAGGCGGTTGGGGCGCATCGCCCCGTGCGCCCGTTCGCGCCCGCCGCGTGAACCCTTGACGTGCTCCGGCGCGGGTTCGTCGGTGGTTTGAAAGGCCGCCTGGATCTGCGCGTTGAGCCGGCCGTAAAACGCCACCCGGCGCGCCTCCGCAGGTTCCTTGCCCAGATAGTCCCGCAGAAACGCGGTGCGTTCCGGCGTCAGGGTGCCGTCGGCATAGGCCTGAATGTCGGCTTCGGAAAGCGGCGAGTCGGGCGGGGCGTGGGTCGAGGTCATGGTGTCGGTGTGCGTCGAAGGTGTGCCGAAGGTGCATCGAAGGTCGGCTATCGAGGAGGCGAACACAGGGCGGGGCGTGTTTATTCCATGGATTCCCCATGATGCGCGCGCCATTTTTATTCTGCGTGGCGACGCGTGCTAACCCACTCGAGGCGCCTTTTATTCCCACCTGGAAATTTGTTTTTTATTGAGCGTGAACGCAGGAATAAAAGCCCGCAACGTGTGGTTCTCCCTCATGCAAACCTGCACAACACTCTCAGGAGTTCATCATGAAGAAGATCGCTTTTGCCGCTTTGTCCGTTGCCATTCTCGCCACCTCGTCGGGCGCTTTCGCACAAGCCAAGACACGCGCTCAGGTCTATCAGGAATTGATCGAGGCACAGCAGAACGGCCTGAATTACGTGACCGATACGTCGTATCCCGAAGTGAACCCCATCTTCGCGCAGCAGGTCCAGCAGCATAAGCAGGCGCTGGCGGCCGAAGCCGCTCGTGCAGCCGACACCGGCGGCGTCGCGAGCAGCACCGTGGAGTCGGGCAGCGCCAATTGAACGTGCCGGCTACCGGCGCGACGATCGAACGGGCGCGCCGGAAGTCGATTGGAATAGATCGCTGAATTGCGTGTTAGCCGGTCAGTGCATCTATCCGAGCAACCAGGAGGCTTCGTGCCCAAACCCCCCGTTCCCCTTTCCGGGTCAGTCTGCGTGCCGTGCCGGCTCGCCGCGATCGGCGCTGTCGTGGCGGTACTCGCCGGCGGTTTCGCCTACACCGCGGGCTGGCTGAGCCCTGCGCGATTGACCACCTCGCGCATCATCAACACGTTTCAGGCGGCCGCCGGGCAGCCGCATCCGGGCTACCGGCGCAATCATGCGAAGGGCCTGTGCGTGGAAGGCTATTTCGATAGCAATGGTGACGGCGCGGTGCTGTCGAGCGCCGCCGTCTTCGCAGCCGGCCGCACGCCGGTCACGGGACGCTTCGCGATTCCCGGCGGCAATCCGTCCGCACCGGATACGAGTACGCCCGTGCGCAGCCTGGCCTTGCTGTTCCAGTTGCCGAACGGTGAACAGTGGCGCACCGGCATGAACTCGACACCCGTGTTCGCGGTGCATACGCCCGAGCAGTTTTATCAGCAGTTGCTGGCCGCCAAACCCGATCCGGCGACCGGCAAGCCGGACCCCGTCAAGCTCAAGGCGTTCTACGCCGCCAATCCCGAGACCCAGCCTTTTCAGGCGTGGGTGAAGGGCCATCCGCCTTCGTCGAGTCTGGCCAATGGCGCGTACTACGGCATCAACGCGTTTCTGTTCACCGATCGTTCAGGCAACACGCGCGCGGTGCGTTGGGCGATGGTGCCCGATACGCCGTATGCGCCGATCACCGACGCGCAAAAGGCCGCCAAAAACTATCTCGCGGCCGATCTGAATCAGCGCCTCGACAGCGGACCCTTGCGCTGGCATCTGATCCTGACCGTGGCGCAACCGGGCGACCCGACCGGCGACGCCACGTTGCAATGGCCCGACGATCGTCAGCATATCGACGCCGGCACGCTGGTGCTGGAACACACGACGTCGCAGGAAGACGGCATGTGCCGCGACGTCAATTTCGATCCGACCGTCCTGCCGTCCGGTATCAAGCCTTCCGACGATCCGCTGCTCGCGGCGCGTTCGGCGGCGTACGCGGTGTCATACCAACGCCGGACTCGCGAAGAAGCATTGCAGCCCGCGCTGCATCGAACCCAAGCCAACGGAGATCATTCATGACGCCGACGAGTCCCCATTTCAATCCGCTCGCGCGCCTGTTGCACTGGCTCATGGCCCCCTTGATCGTCGCGATGCTGTTTATCGGCGTGGGCATGGTCGCGACCGTTTCGCACGCGCACAACACGCTGATCGCGATTCATAAACCGCTCGGCATTGCGTTGCTGCTGCTGTTGGTGCTTCGAGTGGGCGTGCGTATCATGCGCGGCAGTCCGCCGTTGCCCGACGACATGGCCGCGCCGCAGCGTTTTGCAGCGAAGGCATCGCACCTCGTGCTGTATGCGTTGATGGCGGCGATGCCGTTGATCGGCTGGGCGATGCTGTCGGCCGCGGGTTATCCGCTGCCGCTGCATCTGCCGCCGATCGCGCCGCATAACGTCGCGCTGTTCGCGCTGTTGCGCGCGTTGCATACGTGGCTCGCGTTCGCGTTGTTCGCGACCGTTTTGCTGCATCTCGCGGCGGCGCTGTTTCATGGCCTGATCCGCCGCGATGGCGTGTTTTCCAGTATGGCGCGGGGTGGGCGTTAGGCCTCGACGTTAGCCCCATCTTTTAGCCCTTCACGCGCTCCGAACGCGGGTCATACGGCGCCTTCAGGTGCAACGTTGCCGGCAGCAGATCGCCGGCAACGTCGATGGCGTACGTGCCGCTGGTCAGATACGCGGCATCGGCAGCGCCGTTCGGATGGTTCACGTAGCCCATCGCGACCGGACAACCGAGCGTGTGTCCGAACGCCGCCGAACTCACGAAGCCCACCGGTTCGCCGTCCCGCAGAATCGCTTCGCCGCCCCACAGCATGCGGTCGGCGGCGCCGTCGGTGGTCAATACGACCATGCGGCGGCGCAGCGGTTCGGCGCGCAGTTTCAGCAACGCGTCGCGGCCACGGAACGGGATGTCCTTATCGAGTTTGCACGCGAACGACAGGCCCGCTTCGAACGGATTCGTGTCCGGCGTAAGTTCGCGGCCCCACGCGCGATAGCCTTTCTCGATCCGCAGCGAGTCGATCGCGTAGTAACCGGCGTTGACGAGACCGAACGCTTGGCCCGCCGCGTGCAGCGTCTCGTACACGCCGACCGCGAATTCGACCGGCACATACAGCTCCCAGCCGAGTTCGCCGACGTAGGTGAGCCGGGTGGCGCGCACCGTCGCATAACCGAGATCGACCTCGCGGCTTTGACCGAAGCCGAACGCCGCATTGCTCCAATCCGCTTTCGACACGCTTTGCAGCAACTCGCGCGAACGCGGGCCCATCACAGCAAGCACCGCGTACTGGCCGGTCACGTCGACCAGCGTGCAGTGCTTGTCGCGCGGAATCGCCTTGTCGATCATGTCGAAGTCGCGCGTGGTTTGCGCGGTGCCGGTGACGAGCAGGTACTGGTCGTCGGCGAGACGTGTGAGCGTGAAGTCCGACTCGTACGCGCCGCGCTCGTTGAGCATGCCGGTGTACACCGTGGTGCCGGGCGGCACGTCGACGTCGTTCGCGACCAGGCCTTGCAACACGGCTTGCGCGTCGCGTCCCTTGACCAGAAATTTGGAGAACGACGTCATGTCGAATAGCGCGACGCCTTCACGGCAGGCGCGATGTTCGGCGCCGCTCCAGGGCAGCCAGTTCTGCTGGCCGAACGCGTAGTCGATCTGCGCTTGCGCCGGCGTCGGCGCGAAAAAGTTGGCGCGCTCCCAGCCCATCTTGCTGCCGAAGCACGCGCCGTCGTCGCGCAGGAGCCCATATAGCGGCGAGCGGCGGAACGGCCGCGCGCTGTCGAGTTCGCGATTCGGCCAAGGCATCGCGTAGTGCAGGCCAAGCGTTTCCTTCACGCGATCGTGCAGCCATGTGTCGTTGCCGTTGAAACGCGCGAAGCGGCGGATGTCGACCGGCCATAGGTCCATGGTCGGCTCGCCCGCGACGATCCATTCGGCGAGCGCCATGCCGGCGCCGCCCGCCGACGCGATTCCCATCGAGTTGAACCCTGCGCCGACGAAAAAACGCCGCAATTCAGGCGCTTCGCCCAGCATGAAGTTGTTGTCCGGCGTAAACGATTCGGGGCCGTTGTAGAACTGCCGGACCTGTGCCGTTTCGAGCGCGGGCACGCGTTGCAGCGCGTTCTCCATCAGGATTTCGAACTGGTCCCAATCGTCCGGCAGCAACTGGAATTCGAAGTTCTCGGGAATGCCGTTCATGCCCCACGGTTTCGCGTCCGGCTCGAAGCCGCCCATCACGAGGCCGCCCACTTCTTCCTTGAAATAGATGAAGCCGTCCGGGTCGCGCATGACCGGCAGGTCAGGGTGTACGCCGGGAATGCGTTCGGTGACGATGTAGTAATGCTCGGCCGAATGCAGCGGCACGGTGACGCCGCACAGACGGCCCACGGCCTTGGCCCACTGGCCCGCGCAATTCACGACGATGTCCGCGCCGAGCGTGCCTTCTTCGCCTTCCTTGTTGCGCCACGCGAGGCCGCTGACTTCGCGCGCGCCGTTCGCCTGGGCGCCTTGCTCGGTGCGCGTGTGGATGGCGGTCACGCGGGTGTTTTCGACGATGCGCGCGCCACGCGTGCGGGCGCCCCGGGCGAGTGCCTGGGTCAGATCGGTGGGATTCGCCTTGCCGTCGCCGGGCAGCCAGACGGCGCCGAGCAGGTCGTCGGTGCGCATGACCGGCCACAGGTCGCCGGCTTCGCGCGGGCTGATCACGTCGCACGCCACGCCGTAGGCGCGCGCGACGGCGGCGGTGCGCTTGAGTTGCGTCATGCGCTCGGCCGTGCGGGCCACCGACAGCGAGCCACATTGCTTCCAACCGGTGGCGAGGCCGGTGTCGGCTTCGAGTTCCGCGTAGAGCGCGGTCGAGTAGCGGATCAGCTTCGTCATGCTTTCCTGCGCGCGCAACTGGCCGACAAGCCCGGCCGCGTGCCAGGTCGTTCCGCACGACAACTGGCCTTGTTCGAGCAGCACGACATCGGTCCAACCCAGCTTGGTCAGATGGTAGGCCACCGAGCAGCCGATGATCCCGCCGCCAATGATGACAACGCGGGCATGGGAAGGAATGGGTGTGGACATATGTTGAAATGCATGGTTTTGATGTTCATAGAATGCGATAAAATTTTGCAAAAAGCAACGATCGATGAAGTTTACGGGTATTAAAATTGATGCTGACCGTGATCGAAGATGTCCTGGTCGTATCGTTCAAGGAGTGGTGAGCATGAAATGTCCGAACTGCGGCGAGGCCGTCCTGATTAAGGAAAGTCGCGACATTGATGTTGGCGTTCAACAAGCAGGTGAAGGCGTCGCACGTCGATCCGGCGTTTATTCGCGGCGGCACGAGATCAGGCGACTTGACGTCTCCCTAGTGGCTCGTGGCTTTCTGTGGGTATGCGTTGAAGTAAACTAGCAAAAATTGTTGTATTTGCTAGACTCATTCGCTCACTATCTGTCCCCACCGTGTCCCCACCGCCATGTTCTCCAACCAGCGCCAAGCCGAAATCCTGCGACTCGTCCGCGACGAGCGCACCTGCACGATCACCGATCTGGCCGGCCGTTTCGACGTCTCCGACGAAACCATCCGCCGCAATATCAAGCCGTTGATCGCGGAAGGCCTGCTGATCAAAGTCCACGGCGGCGTGATGCTGCCCGAGCGTCTCGACGAGCCGCCGTTCCAGCGCCGCATGGTGGCGAGCCTCGACGGCAAACGCGCCATCGGCGCGCGTATCGCCGAGCTGGTGCGCGACGGCGAGTCGCTGATTATCGAAGGCGGCACGACCTGTCTGCGAATCGCCGAGGCGCTGGCCGCGCGCTCGCGTCTCACGGTCGTCACCAATTCGATCGAAGTCGCCCGCGTGCTGAGCGCGCGTAACGGCAACCGCGTTTTTATCGCGGGCGGCGAGTTGCGCGCCGACGACTCCGCCGCGTTCGGCGATAGCGTGCTGGCTTTCCTGCGGCAGTTTCACGTGCGCTATGCGATCGTTTCGGTGACCGCCATCGACCTGCAGGCGCGTTTCATGGACGCGCTTCCCGCCGATGTGGCGTTTGCGCAGGCGGCGTTCGCCCAGGCCGAGCTGCGGCTCGTCGCGGCGGATCACGCGAAGTTCGGGCATAGCGCGCTGGTGCATGCATTCGGGGCGGACGCGGTCGATCTGCTGGTCACCGATCAGACGCCCGCGCCGGCGCTCGGGCAAGCATTGGCGGCGGCGGATGTGGAAGTCCTCGTGGGCGCGAATGCCGGGCCCGCTGCGGAAGTTTGACCTGTCCGCCCACGCTTAGCCCAACGCTTGCCCCAACGCAAAACGCCCGCCACAGCGTAAGCCCGCCACCGCGTAAAATGGCCGGTTACCGTAGGCGAACGGCACCGAAGACTCACTTGCGCGGACCTCAGCGACCACCACCGCTTTCCACGCAAGCGCGCGATTCGCACAATCCGCGCTCGGCTGCCTGCGCCTTTGCCAGAACAGATGAACCCCGGGATGGACCCTGATGTCGTCAGTTTTCTTTGATCGGGAACGGATTACGGAATGGCTCGGTGATCACACCGTTGCCAAGGCGCGCTCGGTCGGCGCCGTCACGAATGTGAAGTGGCACGGCGATTCCCTGAGCGGCAACGTGCAGGGCACACGCACGCTGCCGTACAAAACGCGCGTGCGATTTCGCACCGACGGCGGCCGGCCGTGGGCGCTCAGCGATTGCTCGTGCCCGGTGGGCCGCGATTGCAAGCACGTGGCCGCGCTGTTGCTCGCCGAGCTCGACTATCACGACGAGATGGACCACATTACCAACGTCAATCTCGACGACAGCGGCGAGTCCTATCCGTCGGCCGGTTCCGCCGAAAAAGCGACGCCAGCACCGAAGCCGGCCGCCGGCGTGCGCCCCGAACTGGTCAGTTGGCTCGAGCGTTTCCGCGCGCGCGCCGAAGCCGCCGATGCCGACGCCCAGAAAGCCGGCGCCGCGCGCAGCCAGACGCTGGCGTATCTGCTGAACTGGTCCAACTTCCATATGCGTCACGAGGTCGTGCTGTACCGCGCGCGTTGCAATCCGGACGGCACGGTTTTCGACGTCGACGAGCCGTGGGCCAATGTCGAAGCCGCGCTGCTGAAGCAACCCAAATTCGTCTCAGACGAAGACCTGTCGATCTTGCGCGGCCTGTGGCTCGGCCGTTCGCGCGAGGACTTCGGCCAGTTCATCCTGCGCGGCACCAGCGGCGCCGAGATGTTGCAGAAGCTGATCGCGACCGGCCGTCTGTTCTTCGAATTCAGCCCCGCGCCCGGTCGCGAAGGACCGGCGCCGCTGTCGCGCGGCGTCGACCGGCCCGGCCGGATCGAGTGGGAGCCGCTCGCCGACGAGCGCCTGCGGCCCGTGCTGTGCACCGAGCCGCGCGCCAGCATGGTGTTGCCGACCGAGCCGGTCTGGTATGTGGACGGCGTCGCGAATGAAGCCGGCATCGTGCAGTTATCGTTACCGTTCCAGCAGTTGCCCGATTACCTCGCCATGCCGCCCATCTCGCTCGCCGAAGCGCCGCTGGTCGCGTCGGTATTGCGTGAGATCGCGCCGGAATTGCCGCTGCCGCCCACCCACGACACCTCGGCGATCCGCGTGATCGACGTCGACCCCGTGCCGGTGCTGACGCTGAACAGCCACACGCTGCCGTCCACAGGCAAGACGGGCATGCGCAAAACCGAGGCGGTCGAACTGGCCGCCGTGAGCTTCGACTACGACGGCGTCAGCATCAATGTCGACAGCAACGTCACGCTGGTGCCGATGCCCGGCGGCGACGTGATTCATATCCGCCGCCGTTACGAGGCCGAAAAGAAGCGCCTGCTCGAACTGCGCCGCACCGGCTTGCAGAAAGTGCCGACCAGTCGCGTCTACGCGTCGCGTCTGCTGCCGGACACGATGCTCGGCTTGCCCGACGTCGACGCGTGGTCCACCTTCGTCAACGACGCCGTGCCCGAACTGGTCGGCCGAGGCTGGCGCGTCACGATGGCGCCGGCGTTCCGCTACAACGTGATCGAGATCGACGCGATCGACGGCACCGCGCATCAGGCGGGCGACGGCTGGTTCGATCTGGAGATGGGCATCCGCATCGGCGAGCGCAACGTGCGGCTCGAACCGCTGCTCGCCGACCTGTTCCGGCGCGACCGGCGCTGGCTGAACGGCGCGCTCGAAGCGATCGCCGACAACGAACCGATCGAGCTGAAAACCGAGGAGAACAAGCGTCTGCGGCTGCGCGCCGATCGCCTGAAACCGGTGGTGCGCGTGCTGGTCGATCTGTTCGACGCGCTCGGCGGCACCTTGGCCGACGGTGCGCCGCTGCGCGTGCCCGCCGTCGACGCCGGCCGGCTGGAAGCGCTGAACAGCACGGGCCGCTGGCAATTCCACGGCGACGATTCGGTGCGGCAACTCGCGCAGCGTCTGCAGGCGGGACCGGGCTTGCGCGAGGTGCCGGTGCCGCGCGGCCTCAAAGCGGACTTGCGCGCTTACCAGCAGCAGGGTCTCAACTGGATGCAGTTCCTGCGCGAACACGATCTCGCCGGTGTGCTCGCCGACGACATGGGACTCGGTAAAACCGTGCAGACGCTCGCGCATATCCTCGCGGAGAAGGAAGCTGGGCGGCTGACCCGGCCCGCGCTGATCGTCGTGCCGACCACGCTCGTGCATAACTGGCGCGAGGAAGCGCGGCGCTTCGCACCCGAGCTGAAAGTACTGGCGCTGAATGGCCCGCAACGCAAGGAGCGCTTCGAGTTGATCGGCGAACACGAACTGGTTCTGACCACGTACGCGTTGCTGTGGCGCGATCAGAAAGTGCTCGCCGAACACGACTACCATCTGCTGATTCTCGACGAAGCGCAGTACGTCAAGAACGCCAGCACCAAGGCTGCGCAGGCGATCCGCGGTTTGCGAGCGCGGCATCGGCTGTGTTTGACGGGCACGCCGCTCGAGAATCACCTCGGCGAACTATGGTCGCAGTTCGATTTTCTGCTGCCGGGTTTTCTCGGCAGCCAGAAAGACTTCACCAAACGCTGGCGCAATCCGATCGAAAAGAACGGCGACGGCGTGCGCCGCGCGCTGCTGGCGCGGCGCATCCGGCCGTTCATGCTGCGCCGTCGCAAGGACGAGGTCGCGAAAGAGTTGCCGGCCAAGACCACGATTGTGTGTTCGGTGGATCTGGAGGGCGCGCAGCGCGATCTGTACGAAACCGTGCGCACGGCGATGCAGGAAAAAGTGCGCGCCGCGGTCAGCGCGCAGGGTCTCGCGCGCAGTCACATCATTGTGCTCGACGCATTGCTGAAGCTACGGCAGGTGTGCTGCGATCCGCGCCTCGTCAGAACGCTCAGAACGGGCGGCGAGGCGGAGCAGTCGCTGGAAAAGCCCGCCGACCGGCGCACTAAAGCGCAGCGAGTGGACAAAATGGACAAGGCAGACAAGACCGACAAAGCCGCGCGCGCGATGCGCTCGGCCAAGCTCGATCTGCTGCTCTCCATGCTGCCGGAACTGATCGACGAAGGGCGCCGCGTGCTGCTGTTCTCGCAGTTCACCGGCATGTTGGCGCTGATCGCGGAAGCGCTCGACGAAGCGGCGATGCCGTACGTGCTGCTGACCGGCGACACGACCGATCGCGTCACGCCCGTGCAGCGATTCCAGCAAGGCGAGGTGCCGCTGTTCCTGATCAGCCTGAAGGCGGGCGGCGTGGGGCTGAATCTGACCGCCGCCGACACCGTCATTCACTACGATCCGTGGTGGAATCCGGCTGCCGAAAATCAGGCGACCGACCGTGCGCATCGGCTGGGTCAGGATAAGCCGGTGTTCGTCTACAAGCTGATCGCGGCAGGCAGCATCGAGGAAAAGATCGTGGAGTTGCAGGAGCAGAAAGCGGGGCTCGCGGACAGCATTCTTTCCGAAGATGCCGCCGGCGCCACGAAGTTCTCCGACGACGACCTCGACGCGTTGTTTGCGCCGATGCCGGAGATTGAAGGCGGCCGATAAGAGGTCGAAAAACGGCGAAAAGCGGCCGATAAGCGGCATTTTCTCTGCATGAAACCAGCAGCTTTAAACGCCGCCGCGATTTAGCTTCATTCGCGAACGCGGGTACTAAAAAGACGCGTCTGTAACAAACGTCTTCGTATGTAAATTGACCTTCGCCAACCTTTAAATTCAGACGATTTTGTCGCTCGGCGCAGCCTTGATCCGGCGAGGGCGATGCTTACGTCACACGTAATAGCTACCTCGCGAACCGTTACAAAGGCAGTTCTTTCATCTTGAGCGGATTTTTCGAAGCGGCTACGTTTAGCTCACTCGTGCGGCTAGACCCCCGCGAGCGTGTGGTGTGTTGAGCGGCGTTGGCTTCGTCAGCGAGGCGACGCCGCATTTTTTACGGGATTGTCATGGCTCGCCGGTGCCCGGCTTAACAATATTTAAACGATTTATTTTGAGACTGTTCCTATACTGACTCGCAAATTGTCAAATCGCCGCATCTCGAAACGACATGCGGCGTAGATATTTAAAGGCAGACGGGGCCAATCAGCCGCGAGCGAGACCAAAAACGATCCGAGTAATGACTCGCGTAACTCCTGAGTCATTCCCTTTAAGGGGCGACATCCGCATCCCGCCGGAACCTGAGAGACGGCGGCGCGAAGCACAAAAGGCAGCTCCAATCGCTGAGCCGCCCGGATAGCGGCGTCACCGCATCCGCCGAAAAGAACGGCTGTTTTTTCGATTATGATGAACTAGCCCCCCTCGATAATCCGCGCCATAAAGCCAAATTACGCGCAAATTTTGAGACGGGGCGGCGGCAGAACGGAACAGGGCGCAAGGCAAAGGACCGTAAGTCGAAGAAATGCAGCCGGAGTTGGAAAGGGAACCCGGATCGTCGGCGCTTATGCCGGCATCCCGGTCATCTGCCGGCCAGCCGGCCATCAGTTACGTAGCACGTTGTCGCGTTGCGGGGATTTATGAGAATTGCTGTCCTGGATGACGATTCGGCTCAGGCCGATCTGGTTTGTCAAACGCTGTCGGCCGCCGGCCATATCTGTCACGCATTCGGCGCGGGCCGTGAACTGGTGAGGCAGTTGCGGCGCCAGACCTTCGATCTGCTGGTGCTCGACTGGAACGTGCCCGACATGTCGGGCGAAGAGGTGCTGCACTGGGTGCGCGAAAGCCTTTCCGAGCGTCTGCCGGTGCTGTTCATGACGAGCCGCGGCCGCGAAACCGATATCACTTCGATCCTCAACACCGGCGCGGACGATTACGTCGTTAAACCGGTTTCGGCCGCCGTGCTGCTGGCGCGGGTCGGCTCGCTGTTGCGCCGCGCGTATCACCTGAAGCCGGCCGCGGTGAAGGAAGTGTTCGGCGAATTCGAGTTCGATCTGGGCGCCAGGCACGTGGTGGTGCGCGGCGCGGCCGTCGCGGTGACGCAGAAGGAATTCGAACTCGCGCTGCTGCTGTTCCAGCACCTGAGCCGGCCGCTGTCGCGCGCGCACATTCTCGACGTGATCTGGAAACAGGCCGTCGACATCCCGTCGCGCACCATGGATACCCACGTTTCGATGTTGCGCAGCAAGCTGGGCCTGCGCCCCGAACATGGCTACCGTTTGACGCCGATTTACGGCTATGGTTATCGCCTCGAGCGGATCGAATCCGCCACGCAGCCGGCAGCCGCCGGCGAACGCCCTGAAGCGGGGGAGGCGTGACGGTTTCCGGGGAGGTGGCAGGGCGCGGCAGTGCGAATTCGCAGCGCCGCGGCAGCGCCGTGTGGCTGGCCGCCGGGTTGGTCGCGTTGACGTGTGTTGCGTCGATGCCGGCGCAGGCGCAAGTGTCGCGTGGAGCGAAAGCGCATCCGACGGCGGCGGCGCCTTCGTACGTTCAGTACGTGACTCATGACGGCGACACGCTGTATGACATCGCCGGCCGCTATCTGCGCGACCCGGACGATTGGGCGGTGCTGAGCCGCCTCAATCATGTTGCCGCGCCGCGCCGGATGCCCGCCGGCATCGCGTTGCGCTTGCCGGCCGACAAGCTCAAACAGGATCAGGAATCCGCGCGCGTGATCGCGACGAGTGGTCCGGCCGAGCACGCGTTCGGCCAGAGCCCGTACGTGCCGCTCACGGAAGGCGCGACACTCGGCGAAGGCGATCACATCCGCACCGGCCGCAACGGCTTCGTCTCGCTCGAATTGCCGGACGGCTCGCACGTGACGGTGGCGCAAGATGCCGAGGTGGATATCGCACGGCTGCGGCGCACCACGCTGACGGGCGCGGGCGATCGCGTTCTCGATCTGCAGCGCGGCGAAGTCGAAAGCCAGGTCACGCACGCGACGAAAAAAGACGACCGCTTCCAGATCCGCTCGCCGTCGGTGGTGGCGGGCGTGCGCGGCACGCGTTTCAAAGTGGCCTACGACGGCGACGCGCACACCACGGCGGTGGAAGTGCTGGACGGCGCGGTCGGCGTCGATCCCGCCACGCTCGACGGCCACACGCTGGCATCGGCGCCGCTGCCCGGCGTGCCGTTGCAGGCGTCCGCGCAACTCGTCAAGGCGAGCTTCGGCAGTGTCACGCGCACGGGCGGAGCGATCGGCGATCCGATGGCGTTGCTGGCGGCGCCGGCACTGACGCAGCCGGCCAAGGTGCAGGACGGCAAAACAGTCGCGTTCGATCTCGTGCCGGCCAGCGCGGCGGCGGGCTACCGCGTGCAGATCGCGCGCGACGCGGATCAGCTCGACCTGATCCGCGATCTGCGCGTCAACGCGCCGCATGCGGACTTCGGCGAGCTCGCCGACGGCACGTACTTCGTGCGGATCGCCGCGATCGATACACACGGGCTCGAAGGCCTGCCCCAGGTGTACGCGTTCGAACGGCGTCAGTTCGGACTGTCCGCGTCGGCGGGGCCGCGCGCCGGCAGCCGCGACTATGAATTCCGCTGGTTCGTCAGCCGCAGCACGGTCGAGACGCGCTTTCGTTTCGTGCTGGCCGCGAGCGCGGATCTGCGTCATCCGATCGTCGACCGTACCGATCTGAAGGGCGGCCAACTGGTGGTGAGCGACCTGCCGGCCGGCGTCTACTATTGGACGATCGTCGCCGAGCAGTTCGAGAACGGTCGCTTCTATGAGAAGAGCAGCGCGGTCCGCTCGTTTACGCTTGCGCGCTGAGGCTGGTAGATTCTCGGGACCGGGCCGGACCTCGGCCTGCTCCAACGATTACGACCACGCAACGCCTTGTCGATCACACCCACGCGTCTGAGCCTCGATCCGCGCGCCCGCCTGGGGCGGCGCGCCGGCCGCCGTTTCCTGATCGAATGGGTGGCGATCGGCTGCCTCGGCATCGTGGTGATTCTGCTCAGTTCACTGGGCCGGCTGAGTGCGAGCGTCGATCAGCTGGTCTACGACCGCTTTCTGAGCCTGCATGCGCAGCCCGTGCTGCGCGATATCGTGGTGGTCGAAATCGACAACGCGAGCGTGGCGCAACTCGGGCGCTGGCCGTGGCCGCGTAGCGTTCACGCGCGGCTGCTCGAGCAGATTGCCAAAGCCAAACCCGCCGCGGTGATCTTCGACGTGCTGTTCACCGAGGCCAATCCGGAAGACGCGGCACTGGCTCGCGCGATCGCGCTGAGTCCGACCTATCTGCCGGTGTTGCTCACCGCGCCGGACAGCGCGAGGCACCGCAGCGTGGTCGAGCCGGTCGCGCCGCTGGCGCAGGCGGCGGCGGGGCTTGGCCATATCAATCTCGAAGTGGACAGCGACGGTATTGTGCGCAGCGTCGCGCAATTCGAGGGCGACGCGCAGTCGCGCTGGCCGCAACTGATGGTGCCCGCCGCGCAGGCGGTCGCGCGCGGCACGCTGCGGTTGAACGATGTGCGGCGGGAAGGTGTGAAGGTGGAGAGCGGAGCGGCAGGCGCGGCAGCAGGCACCGCCGCACGCACCGCAACGCCCGCCCAAAACCAGGACAGCGACGACGAAGGCCGCTTTCTCATCCCCTTCGGCCCGAACGCACAAAGCTATACGAAGCTCAGTTTCGCGAGCGTCCTCAGCGGCGACGTCCCGGCGGACCAGTTGCGCGGCCGCATCGTGCTGATCGGCGTGACCGCGTCCGGTTTGTACGACCGGTTCGCGACGCCGGTGTCCGGCGAACTGGGCCCGCTGCCCGGCGTGTATATCCACGCGAACGTGCTCGACACGCTGCTCACCGGCCGCGAGATCGAGCCGGCCGAGCCGTGGGTGTTGTGCGCGGTCTCGCTCGTGCCGCTCGCCGCGTTGCTGGCGGGGTTTCTGGTGCTGTCGCCGCGTCGCTCGATGTTGCTGACCGGCGCGCTGTGCGCGCTTGCCGCGGCCGGCAGCGCGGCCTTGCTGTTTGGTGTACGGCTCTGGATGTCGCCGGTCCCGGCGATTCTCGGCGCGGTGGTCGTGTATCCGATCTGGAACTGGCGACGCCTCGAAATGACGATGGCCTATCTACGCGGCGAACTGCAGCGTCTCGCGGACGAACCGCATCTGTTGCCGGAGACGCCGTCGCGCGGCCGCGAGTTCGGCGGCGACGTGCTGGAGCAGCACATGGCACTGATGGCGCAGGCCGCGCAGCGCGTGCAGGACATGAAGCGCTTCGTGTGGGACAGCCTGGACAGCATGCCGGAGCCGATTCTCGTGAGCGATGTGCGTGGCGTCGTGCTGATTGCGAACCATGCGGCGAAGGCGCATTTCGCACGACTCAATGCACCGGCGCCCGAAGGCCGTTCCATGCAGGCGGTGCTGGGCGGGCTGACGCTGGTCAAGACCATCGACCGCGACGCCGCCACGGACGCGGACAACAATCTGCTCGCGCACGCACAGTGGCCCGCGCTGCTCGATCCGGCGCACCGCGAGTTCGCCGGCTTGATGGCGCAGGGCGTCGAAGTGCGGGACGCGAGCGAGTGCGATTATCTTTTGCGCTACGCGAATTGCACGAACGAACAGGGTGAGACGACGGGGTGGATCGCGGGTCTCGTCGACGTGTCGGCGCTGCACGCGGCCGAGCGTCAGCGGGAAGATGCGTTGCGGCTGCTGTCGCACGATATGCGTTCGCCGCAGGCGTCGATTCTGGCGCTGGTGGAGATCGAGCGCGCCCGCGAAGAGCCGGTGCTTGCGCGTGGCTTGCTGGAGCGCATCGAGCGTTATGCGCAGCGGGCGCTGACGCTTGCCGACGACTTCGTGCAACTGGCGCGCGCCGAATCGCAGGCGTATGTGCTTGAGCCGGTGAGTCTGACTGAGATGCTGATCGATGCCAGCGACGAGGTCTGGCCGCAAGCGCACGCCAAACGGATCACGCTGCAAACGGTCGCCGGCGCGGGAACGCAAGTTCAAACGGAAGCGGAAGCGGAAGCGGAAGCCGACGCAGACGCAGACGCAGACGCAGACGCAGACGCAGAAGAAGGCCACTGGATCTGCGCCGACCGCTCGCTGATGACGCGTGCGCTGGTCAACATTCTGAACAACGCGGTCAAGTACAGCCCGCCTGACACGCGGATCACGTGCAGTCTCGCGAGTCTTGAACCGACGTCCGTACCCGGCGGCGCGCGACGCGTGTCGTGCACGATCCGCGACGAAGGCTACGGGATTCCGATGGAACAGCAGGCCGGCTTATTCGAGCGTTTCCGGCGCTTCCACGAGACGGAGCGGCCCGAAGTAGGCGGTGCGGGCTTGGGCATGGCCTTCGTGAAGACCGTCGTCACACGCCATGGCGGCGATGTGGCGGTGGTCAGCGCGCCCGGCAAGGGCACGGCGTTCACGATCGAACTGCCGGCGCTCGACGACGCGCAATCCGAGGCCTTCGCGTTGCCGCGCGCCTGAGACGACAATGAATACGCACTTTATTGAAGCGAGAAGATGGTGAAAGCGATCCTGATCAGTGCCGCGCTGGCTGCGGCGAGTCTCACCGGTTGTGCGGGCCTGAGCGCCGACGTGCACACCGTTCACGCCACCGATGCCGTAGCGGCGTTGCAGGGCGAGCGAACCTATGCGCTCGCGCGCATGCCGTCGCAGGATGCCAGCGCGGATCATCCGCAATTCGAAAGCTTGCTGCGCGACGTGTTGGCGAAGCAGGGCTTCGCCGAGACGCCGGGCAAAGCAGCGCGTTATCTGTTGTCGGTCGCGTACGACACCCGGCCAGCGGCGATTGGTGTCGACGTGAAGGATTGCGTGCCGGGCGACTGCGGCCATCAGCCGGACGCGCCGTTCGCGCTGTTCGGCGGTCCCGCCTACCGGCATGCGTTGACGCTGAGGTTTTTCGAGCGCACGACCGGCCAGGAGGTTTACAAGGTCAGCGCGGTCAGCAGCGATCGCGACGCCGATCCGTTGCACGCCGCGCCAGCGCTCGTGAAAAGCGCACTGGCGCAGCTGCCGTTCGCGGCGCCGGCGGACTGGCACGTGAAATTGCGCGAGGATAAAACCAGTGGCGTGCCGGAGGTGCTGTCGGTGAAGCCGTTGCAGCCGTAACGCGCCGGGTTTGTTGCGACGCTGTTGCGAGGGCAATGCAACGCCTCATTCCGTCCCGCTGACGGGACCCTCTCCCTGTTCCGGCCAGCGGTTCTCAAACACGCATTCCGCGAGCGGCATACGGCTCGCCCAGCGCTCGGTTTCAAGCATCGGCTCACTATAAAACCGGTCGACATGACCGAGACACAGAATCGCCACCGGCCGCGCGCCCGCCGGCATATGCAGCAGCGTGCGAACCGTGTCGACGTCGAACAGCGACACCCAGCCCATCCCCAAACCTTCCGCCCGCGCGGCCAGCCACATGTTCTGGATCGCGCACGCAACCGACGCGAGGTCCATCTCCGGCAACGTGCGGCGGCCGAAAATATGCCGCTCGCGGCCGTCCATCAGCGCCATCACCAGCAGTTCGCCGCACTCCAGCATGCCTTCCACTTTCAGCTTCATGAACTCTTCGCGGCGCTTGCCGAGTGCGTCGGCGGTGGCGAGCCGTTCGCTTTCGACGGTGGCGTGCAACGCCGTGCGCAGCGCGGGATCGGTAATGCGCGCGATGCGCCAAGGCTGCATATAGCCGACGCTCGGCGCGTGATGCGCCGCGTCGAGCAGACGTTGCAGCACAGCCGGATCGACCGGATCGCGCACGAAGTGGCGCATGTCGCGGCGTTCGTAAATGGCGCGGTAGACGGCGTCGCGCTCGGAATCGTTAAAAGGCGTTGCCATGGAACAGGGCGGCCGTGAAGGCCGGGTTGGAGGGCCAGTAAGCGTGCATATAGGTTGCCACGATGGCGCCGTGGCGATATAGGGCTTCGCCCGATGTCGCGCTGTTCGGCCGCGTGGCGTGGTGCAACGGCGTGAGCGGTGTGCTCAGCTTCGAGTAGTGAAACGTGTGGCCGGTCAGCGCGCCGTGCGGGCCGTCGAGCTGTTGCATGCCGAGCGCGGTGAAGCGTGTTTGCATCGTCGCGTGACCGGGCAGCAGGCCGAGCATCGGCGTGCTCGCGCCGTGCGTGTCGGTGAGCTGGTCGAGCAGGTACAGCATGCCGCCGCATTCGGCGACGACCGGTTTGCCGGCCGCCGCGTGTGCGCGAATACTTGCCGCGCTGCGCGTGTTGCTGGCGAGCGTCGCCGCGTGCAGTTCCGGATAGCCGCCTGGCAGATAGAGAGAATCGGCGTCTGGCGGGAGGGCTTCGTCGGCGAGCGGCGAGAAGTAGGCGAGCCGCGCGCCGAGGCCTTCCAGCAGCGTGAGGTTGGCCGGGTAGATGAACGAGAACGCGGCGTCGCGCGCGATCGCAATCGTTTTACCTTCCAGCAGTTGCGGCAGCTCGGCCGTTATAGGCGGGCCGAACTCGACCGGCGGCGGCAGCGCGGCCAACGCGGTTTCGGCGAGCGTGTCAGCGGCGCGATCAAGGCGCGCGTCCAGATCGTCGATCTCAGCCGCCTGGTGCAGACCGAGGTGGCGATCCGGCAACTGGATTTCGTCGCTGGCGGCAATGTGGCCGCACCAGCGCAGCCCGGCCGGCAACGCCTCTTCAAGCATCTGCGCGTGCCGCGCGGAGCCGACGCGATTCGCGAGCACGCCGTAAAACGGCACCTCTGGCCGGAATTGCGCGAGACCGAAGGCGACCGCGCCGAAGGTCTGCGCCATCGCCTTCGCCGAAATCACCGCGAGCACCGGCACGCCGAACGCGGTGGCGAGATCGGCGCTGCTCGGCGTGCCGTCGAACAGGCCCATCACGCCTTCAATCAGGATCAGGTCTGCTTCGGCCGCCGCCTGCGCGAGCAACGCGCGGCACGCGGGTTCGCCGACCATCCACAGATCGAGCGACAGCACCGGCGCGCCGCTCGCGCGCGCCAGAATCATCGGATCGAGAAAGTCCGGGCCGGTCTTGAACACGCGCACGCGCCGTCCCTGGCGCCGGTGATAGCGCGCGAGGCCCGCGGTGATCGTGGTTTTGCCTTGACCCGAGGCGGGCGCGCTGATGAAGAGCGCCGGGCACGCGGACACGGCTTAAAACTCCACGCCGCGCTGCGCTTTCACGCCTTGCTCGCGGTACGGATGCTTGACGATGCGCATTTCGGTGACGAGGTCGGCGGCTTCGATCAGCGCGTCCGGCGCGTGACGGCCGGTCACGACCACATGCAGCAGCCCGGCGCGGGCGTTCAACACGGCGAGGACTTCGTCGAGCGGCAGGTATTCGTATTTGAGGACGGTGTTCAGTTCGTCGAGGATCACCATCTGGTAATCGCCGCTTTCGATCATCCGGCGCGCTTCGTCCCAGCCTTTGCGCGCGGTGGCGATGTCGGCGTCGCGATTCTGCGTGTTCCACGTATAGCCGTCGCCCATCGTGACGAAATCGCAGTGGGCGATCGCGCCGAGGAAGTCGCGCTCCGACGTATGCAACGCACCCTTGATGAACTGCACGACGCCCAGCCGCATGCCGTGGCCCAGCACGCGCACGGCCATGCCGAACGCGGCCGTGGTTTTGCCTTTGCCGGTGCCGGTGTTGACGATCAGCAGACCTTTTTCGACAGTAGCCTGAGCCTGTTTCTTTTTGTGGCCTTCGCGCCGGCGCTCGGTCATCCGTTGATGGGATTCGGGATCGGTTTTCATGGCAGGTCCTGGGGTTGGATGGCGTGGTCGGTGGAGGTGGCGATCGCCACGGTGACACCGGCATGAATCGTTTTACGTACGGTAAGGCGGGCTCGCGACGCGGTCGGTTCGCCCGCCGCAGCCAGCAGCGCGCATGGCTCACACACG
This sequence comes from Paraburkholderia sp. BCC1876, assembly GCF_902833695.1. NCBI lineage: Bacteria > Pseudomonadati > Pseudomonadota > Betaproteobacteria > Burkholderiales > Burkholderiaceae > Paraburkholderia > Paraburkholderia sp. BCC1876. Next base: position 248,607 of record NZ_CADFGI010000011.1, read on the forward strand.
CCGTCCACGCCGAGATGGTTTTTTGCCGCTGCCGAGTAGGTTTCTACCGGCACCGCCGCGATCTGCTCACGGCTGAAGAAAGCCAGCGGCAACGCATGGCGTGTGCAGAAATCAAGCAAACCGGCTTCACGGGATTTACTGTCGATCGATGCGACTACCCGGATCTGATCGATCCGATACGTGCCGAGCGCGGCGCGCACGGCTGCTTCGATCTGTTCGGCCGAACTATGCAAGCGGCAGCCGATGCCGACACTTAGCCACGCGCGGTTCATCGCGGCGTGCATGGCGCGCGCCACGTCGTCAGCGGATTGGAAGGATGAAACAAGCAGGAGCGTTTGAGGGCTGGCATCGAGGTCATGCAATACAACGAATTCCCGTTTTACGGCCCATGCGAACGCATGAGCGGGCGCATAGGCGGGCACCAAACGCGCGCATACGATAGCACACGGTGCCCCGCCCGATAAGCCTTCGCGGCCGGTGTCGCCTTGACGTCGGCGGGCCGCGGGCCTACACTCGCACGCACTTTTGGTGCTCGTGTGCGCGCTCTCGCGCATGCAGTTAAACGGGAAACAGGGTGCCCGCCTGCAATGGAACGGGTCAACCTGTGCTGCCCCCGCAACGGTAAGCGAAATGTGGCGTCCGGTTCAGTCTCCGGCGCCGCGGAGCCGGCTTCAATGTCCACGCGCAAGGCCGCGTCGGCATGTCACCACTGGGCGAGAACCTCCTCGCCCGGGAAGGGGAAGCGGCGCTTTCGCCAGCCCGGATACCGGCCAGAACATGCAGAGCGAACACCGCGGGGATGCGGCGCGCGCTCATGACCTCCGCACAGAACGAAACGCGCCGGCGTACCCGTGCAACTCCTACGGATGGACCTCACGATGCAAACTCAAATGCGCAAGATTCCCGTCACCATCGTCACGGGCTTTCTCGGCAGCGGCAAGACCACGCTGCTGCGGCACATTCTTCAGCATGCGGGCGGCAAGCGCATCGCGGTGATCGTCAACGAGTTCGGCGAGCTCGGTATCGACGGCGAAATCCTCAAGGGTTGCGGCATCGGTTGCGACGAAAACGGCGTCGAAACGGAAGGCCAACTGTATGAACTGGCGAACGGCTGCCTGTGCTGCACCGTGCAGGAAGAGTTCTTTCCGGTGATGGAAAAGCTCGTGGAACGGCGCGGCCAGATCGATCACGTGCTGATCGAAACCTCCGGCCTCGCGTTGCCCAAGCCGCTCGTGCAGGCGTTCAACTGGCCGCAGATCAAGAACAGCTTCACCGTCGACGCGGTGGTCACGGTGGTGGACGGCCCGGCTGCTGCGAGCGGCCAGTTCGCCGACAATCCGGTTGCCGTGGACGCGCAGCGCCAGGCCGATCCGAATCTCGATCACGAATCGCCGCTGCACGAACTGTTCGAAGACCAGTTGTCCGCGGCCGATCTGGTGATCCTGAACAAGACCGATCTGCTCGACGACGCGCAGCAAGGCGCGGTCGAGGCCGTGATCCGCGAAGAGATTCCGCTGCAAGTGAAGATAGTGCGCGCGCACATGGGTCAGCTCGATCTGCATACGTTGCTCGGGCTCGAAGCGGCGTCGGAAGAAACGATTCATTTGCGCCACGACAACCATGGGTCCGCCGAGGACGCCGATCACCATCACGACGAATTCGATTCGGTGGTCGTGCAGGCGGACGCGCCGTCGCGCGAAGCGGTGATCGCCGCGTTGCAGTCGCTCGTCGAAACCAACACGATTTACCGCGTGAAGGGTTTCGCGGCGCTGCCGGGCGCGCCGATGCGGCTGGTGATTCAGGGCGTGGGCCGTCGCTTCGACAGCTATTTCGATCGACGCTGGCAGGCCGGCGAAGGCGGCCGCAGCCGCTTCGTGCTGATCGGCGAAGACCTCGACCAGGCCGCGCTGCAACGCGCGTTCGATGTTGCGCTGGGCGTCGCGTCCAGCCACGAAGCGCACCAGGCGTAAGCGCTCATGCATCTGCTGCGCACGACGCCGGGCGGCTTTGTCGACGATACGCAAGGCGTGATCCGTATCGATCAGCAGCCTGCCGAGATCGTCGTGCTCAGCTCCGCCGACACCACGCTGTCGCTGCTGGCGAGCGTGTTTCCGCGTCTGGGTGAAGGCTTTCCGAGTCTGCGACTCGCGAATGTCACGTATCTGCGGCAGCCGGCTTCGGTCGACTTCTATGTTGAAGACGTGTTGCAGCATGCACGCGTGGTGGTGGTCGATCATCTCGGCGGCGAGGCATATTGGCCGTACGGCATCGAGCAGGTGGTTGCGCTCGCCGAGCGTAAGCAGCAGACGCTCGCGATGTTTTCCGGCGACCTGCAGGAAGATCCGAATCTGCTGGCGCGCAGCACCGCGGACGCCGATCTGTGCCATCAGTTGTGGCGCTATCTGCGCGAAGGCGGCGCGCAGAACGCAGAAGCGTTTTTGCGCTGCATCGCGCACCGCACGTTCGGCTGGGGACGTGAACCGGCGCCGCCGCGCGCGTTGCCCGCCGCCACGCTCTATCACCCCGAACGCGACACGCCGAGCGTCGCCGATTGGCAGGCGCGCTGGCGCGCCGGCGCGCCGGTGGCCGCGATCCTGTTCTACAAGGCGCATCTGCAGGCGGCCAATACGGCGGTGTTCGATGCGCTGATCGACGCGCTCGAAGCGCAAGGGCTCAATCCGCTGCCGATCGCGATCACGTCGCTGAAAGATGCGATGAGCCGCGACGTCGTGCAGTCGTTGTGCGCGCAACATCAGGTCGCGCTGGTGCTGAACACGACCGCGTTCGCCGCGTCCGCGATCGACGATCCCGAGCCGCTCGCACTCGCCGGCGACGCGCCGGTGCTGCAGGTGATCCTGAGCGGCGGCAATCGCGAGGACTGGCTCAAGGACAACCATGGCCTCAATTCGCGCGATATCGCCATGCATATCGCGCTGCCGGAAGTGGACGGTCGCATCATCACGCGGGCGATCAGTTTCAAGGGCCTGGCCTATCGTTGTCCGCACACCGAAGTCGACGTGGTCCGCTATCAGCCGGATCTCGAACGCGTGGGCTTTCTTGCCGAACTGAGCCGCCGCTGGTGCCGTCTCGGCACGCTCGACAACGCGGACAAGAAACTCGCGCTGATTCTCGCCAACTATCCGATGAGCGAAGGGCGGATCGGCAATGGCGTCGGGCTCGATACGCCGGCTTCGGTGGTCGGCATTCTGGCGATGCTGCGCGACGAGGGTTATCGTCTCGCCGATTTGCCCGTGGACGGGGGCGCGCTGTTGCAGAAGCTCACCGAAGGCGTGACCAACGACCCGGTGGTGCGGGATTTGCGGCCGGCCTTGCAAAGCCTCGCGCTCGACGACTATCTGACTTACTTCAACGCGTTGCCCGCCGATGCGCGCGAGGCATTGAACGCGCGCTGGGGTGCGCCCGGGCAGGACCCGACGTTGCGGCGCGGCCGTTTCATGATCGCGGGATGGCGCTGCGGGCAGGTGTTCGTCGGCATTCAGCCGTCGCGTTCGCGTGAGCAAGGCGACTACGCGAGCTATCACGACGCCGAACTTGTGCCGCCGCATGCGTACCTTGCGTTCTATTTCTGGCTGCGTCATCAGTTCGGGATCGACGCGGTCGTGCATGTCGGCAAACACGGCAATCTCGAATGGCTGCCCGGCAAGAGCGTTGCGCTCAGCGAGGCCTGCTGGCCCGATCTGATTCTCGGGCCGATGCCGCATCTGTATCCGTTCATCGTCAACGATCCGGGCGAGGGCAGCCAGGCGAAGCGTCGCGCGCAGGCCGTGATCATCGATCATCTGATGCCGCCGCTCACGCGCGCCGAAACGTACGGGCCTTTGCAGGATCTCGAACGCCAGGTCGACGAATACTATGAAGCGCTGATGGTCGACCCGCGTCGCTCGAAACTCTTGCGGCGCACGATTCTGGCGACCATCGTCGAACATAAGCTGCATGAAGAGCTGAGTCTCGCGGCGCCAAACGGGCAGGACGCTGAAGATACGCTGCTGACGCGCGTCGACGCCTGGCTGTGCGAGTTGAAAGAAGCGCAGATTCGCGATGGGTTGCACACGTTTGGTCAATCGCCTGACGGTGTGCAGCGGCGCGATACGTTGCTGGCGTTGGGGCGCTTTCCCGTCGGTGATGGGCAAGGCGGCAAGGCCGGTTTGATCGATGCGCTGGCGCGCGATCTGCGGATGGATCATCTGTTCGATCCGTTGTCGGTGGATTGGTCGGCGGCGTGGGACGGGCCGCGTCCCGATGTGTTGCAGCGCGTGAGCGAGGCGCCGTGGCGGCATTGCGGCGATACGCGCGAACGGCTGGAATTGCTGGCGGCGGCGATGTTGCGTGGCGTGTGTGGCGATGGCGGCGAGTGCCGCGACGGCGACGATCGCGCCGAATTGGATTTAACGCCGGCCGCGGGAAGTTTGCCGCAGGCGGAGCGCGTGATCGAGCGTCTGCGCAACGATGTATTGCCGCGCCTCGACGCGTGCGGTCCGCAGGAAATGATGCAGTTGAAGCGCGGCCTCGAAGGGCGTTTCGTGCCGCCGGGGCCGAGCGGATCGCCGTCGCGCGGACGCCCTGACGTGCTGCCGACCGGCCGCAATTTCTATTCCGTCGACACGCGCGCGGTCCCGACGCAAGCCGCCTGGTCGCTCGGATTGAAGTCCGCCCAGCAACTGATCGAGCGGCATTTGCAGGAGAAAGGCGACTATCCGCGCGCCATCGGTCTCTCGGTATGGGGCACCGCGACGATGCGCACCGGCGGCGACGATATCGCTCAGGCGCTCGCGTTGCTCGGCGTGCGGCCGAAGTGGGCGCCGGGCAGTCATCGCGTGACCGACTTCGAGATCATGCCGATCGACGCGTTCGACCGGCCGCGTATCGACGTCACGCTGCGCGTCTCCGGTTTTTTCCGCGATGCGTTCGCCAACGTGATGCATCTGTTCGACGCCGCCGTGCAAGCCGTGGCCGAACTCGATGAGCCGGAGGAGCTGAATCCGATTCGCGCGCGCGTGCTGCGCGAACGCGACGCGCTGATCGCGCGCGGCATGGACGCCGTCGAAGCGCGCCGGCGCGCCGGCTGGCGCGTGTTCAGCGCGCGGCCCGGCGCGTATGGTGCGGGTCTGCAGGACATGATCGACTCGCAACACTGGCAGACCGACGCCGATCTCGCGAATGCGTATCAGGCGTGGGGCGGTTACGCGTATACGCAGAAGAGCGCGGGCGAAGAGGCGCGGCAAGCGTTCGGCGTGCGCCTCGCCGCGATGGATGTGGTGCTGCAGAACCAGGACAATCGCGAGCACGATCTGCTCGATTCGAACGATTACTACCAGTTTCAGGGCGGCATGGTCGCGGCGGTGCGGCATCTGGCCGGCGATCAGCCGAGTGTGTATCACGCCGATCACAGCAATCCGGCCGCGCCGCGCGTGAGAACGCTGCATGAGGAGATCGCGCGGGTGATTCGCTCGCGCGTGGTCAATCCGAAATGGCTCGACGGCGTGAAGCGTCATGGATATAAGGGGGCGGCGGAAATTGCCGCGACCGTGGACTATCTGTACGGTTATGACGCGACCGCGCGCGTGGTCGCGGATCATCAATATGCGCTCGTTACTGAGGCTTATCTGAACGACGCGGATACCCGCGAGTTCTTGCAGCGGCACAATCCGCATGCGTTGCATTCGATTTGCGAGCGGCTGCTTGAGGCGATGCAGCGAGGGTTGTGGCAGGCGCCTGGTGAGTATCGTGGGCAGGTTGAACGGCATTTGCTCGCGAGCGAGCAGCAGATTGAAGGGGCGCGGATATGAGTTCATCGGATCAGGGTATGGACCCAAAGGCGGGCGAGAGCGTGACTCAAGGCACTGACCGAGGCACGAACCAAGGCGTGACCCAAGGCGTGACCCAAGGCGTGACCCAAGGCGTGGCTCAAAGCGCAAACTCGCGCCTCGCTTTTCCGTTTGCCGCGCTGGTCGGGCAGGCGCCGTTGCAGCAGGCGCTTCTACTGGCTGCGATCGATCCAGGGTTGGGCGGCGTGCTGGTCACCGGGCCGCGCGGCACGGCGAAGTCGACCGCGGCGCGCGCGCTGGCCGAGTTGTTGCCGGAAGGACAATTGGTGAACCTGCCGCTCGGCGCGAGCGAAGACCGCCTGATCGGCACACTCGATATCGAAACCGTGCTGCGCGACGGCGCGGTGCGCTTTTCACCCGGCTTGCTCGCGAAGGCACATCGCGGCGTACTGTATGTGGATGAAGTCAATCTGCTGCCGGACGCGCTCGTCGATGCCTTGCTCGACGCGGCGGCAAGCGGCGTGAATACCATCGAACGTGACGGTGTTTCACATAGCCACGACGCGAGCTTCGTGCTGATCGGCACGATGAACCCCGAAGAAGGAGAGTTGCGGCCGCAACTAATCGACCGCTTCGGGTTGATGGTCGAGTTGCAAAACTGCTTTGAGCCGCAGGTGCGCCAGCAGATCGTGAAGGCGCGACTTGCGTTCGATCTCGATCCGCAGGGCTTTCGCGCGGACCATGCGCAGCAGCAGGCGCTTTATGTTCGGCGGATTCAAACCGCCCGGGCGACGCTGCCGCAACTCGCGTTCGACGATGCGGTGCACGCGCGGGTCAGCGCGTTGTGTATCGACGCGGCCGTCGATGGTTTGCGCGCCGATCTCGTGATGCTGCGCGCGGCGCGGGCGTTGGCGGCGCTGGAGCAGGCCGCGGCGGTGACGGCGGAGCATGTGGATCGTGTCGCCGAGGCGGCGCTGGTTCATCGGCGTCATCAGCGGGAGAGTTCGGCGCGGGGTGAGCCGCGTGATGCGGATGCCGGGCGGCAGGGGCGGGGTGGAGATGAGCTTGAGGGGCGGGGTGAGGCTGCTTCGTCGGCTTTGTCTGCTTCGTCGTCTGGGTCTTCGCAAGGCGCCGGGGTGTCGTCTTTCGGTGCTAATGCCTCCCATGGTGGTTCCAGCGAAGCCGACTGGGGTTATCTACCGCCCGAGCCCGCCGGCACCACTCAAGTCAAAGGCGTCATACCGCTCAGCGTAAAAAAACGCTGAGCCATCGGAAGGGCGCAGCCGCTGATTCACGCAGCGGTTTTCGATGGCGGCAAGGCGCGCGTGCAAGCGCAGGGGCGCTTTCGGGGTCGCGTGATCAATCGGTCGACAAGCAGGGCAAGCGCATCGCGTGGCCGCCTACACTTGCGGCAATGCGTGAGCAGACGCTGCGCGCGGAACATCTGCGGTTCGTGCGCGAAGCGCCGCGTGGTGGCGTGCTGCATTGTTTCTTACTCGATTGTTCGGCGTCGATGCTGGCGGGAGAGCGACTCGCGCTTGCCAAAGGGCTGCTGATTGCGTTGTTCGACCGCGCGAGCGCCGCGCGTGCCGAGGCGGCGTTGGTCTGTTTCGGCGGTTCGGATGCGGATGTGCGTTTCGGGCCGGCCGTGCCGCGCTGGTGGAACGAGCGTTGGCTCACGCCGGTGGGCGGTGGCGGTGGGACGCCGCTTGCGGTCGGTGTCGGGCGAGCGGTGAGGTTGCTGGAAGAGCGTGTGCGCCGCAAGCCTGCCCAGCAGCGCTGGCTGTGGATCTTGACCGACGGCCGCACAAACGATGAACCGGCGCGTCCGCGCGATGTGGATCAGATCGTAGTGGTCGATTTCGAGCGGGGCGCGATACGGCTGGGGCGGTGCGCATCACTCGCCGATGGCTGGGGCGCGCGGTACGTTACGGCGGAAGAGTTGATTGGCTGATTGAATGGGTGGGGAGGCGGCCTGGTTAAACGCTTCGGTCAAGCGTCTCGATCCAAGCGCTCAGATCAAGCGCTCAGATCAAGCGCTCAGATCAAGCACTCAGATCAAGCACTCAGATCAAGCACTCAGATCAAGCACTCAGATCAAGCACTCAGATCAAGCACTCAGATCAAGCACTCAGATCCAACTCCCCGACCGCACGCCCAAGCAACACATCCGCCGCGCCGCTCGCCGCCCCGTCCCCGCGTCAACCGTTCGTCCAATGCGACACATCGTCCTGACGATCGAACACGAAGACTTTCATCGCCATTTGCTGCGCTGTATCTAGCTGGTCGAATTCCAGCCCATGGGTCGCCGGCTCGCCGGGACTGCCGGCTTTGTGCACATTCCGAATCACCGCGGTCGTTTCGATCTCGGTGTCCATTTCCGCCGACTTCAGCCGGAAGGCGACCCGCAGCCGCTCACCAACCGCGCCCACGGTCCACGAAGCGGCCAGCGACATGCCGAGCGCGCTAATCCCTTTCGCGAGCCCGAGGCCTTCGTACGATTCCCCCGTCTCACCGATACCGAAACGCACCGCGAGGTGCGTATTGACGCGGATCGACTTGCGTTCGCGCAGGCGACGGATCACGCCGGGCTTCGACAGCACGACGTAATCGAACGGCGAACGGCAGATCGCCTCGATCGTGCAGACGAAGCGAAACACCGCATGGCTCGCGATCGCGACGATTTCGATGTTCTCACCCAGCCCAAGCGGCAGGATCCGGCCTTGATGCAGTGGCGGCGTGACGAATAACGCGTGATTCGGCGCAAAGCCGATGATCCGGCACGGATGCATGGGCGCCCCGCTGCCGACTTGCGACCGTACGCCGATCAGTGCGCCGATTTCCAGGTGCATGTCCTTGATCGTCAACGGGTTTGCGGGATCGGCGTGAGGTTCGGCCTCGGCCGGCTCGTGCGTCGTTCGGTCCAGCAGGTCGCCGCGATACGGCTGGAAGTGCGTGAACAGGAAGTTGCGCTCGTCCGTGGTCGCGAGAATGGTCCCGTTGGTAAACAGGAGCGTGCCGTCGGCGTCGACGATCGGCCATTCGAGCGGCGCGCCGACCGGCACCGCGTCCATTGATAGGGCCGCCGACGGAGCGGCGGGCGGGTTTTCCTCGGAGTGTTGCTCGACTGGATTGTCCATGGTCGGCTATTTTTGTGAGTGACGGGATATCTATGGTTGACGGACGGGTAGCGAAAAACTTTAGTTTCCGGTCGTTGGCGGGCGCGCGTGTCGTCGCTATGGTGTTGATTTGTCACGAGATCACAATCTGATCGACGCGAGTGCGATGTTCCTCCGGCAGGATCCAATTTAAATCGGATGGCTAATTAATTTTAGGGATGAGTCACGGCGACCCATCGAAGATCTTCTTCATCCTCGGAAAATATTGCGTGAAGGGGGTTGACGACCTGCGAGCCTATCTCCATAATCTCGTTTCTCTGCTGCAGATGCAGCGACGCAGAACGAAGCGGTGCCGGGTGGTTGTGAGGTTGGCGACACGCGGTGCTGGTTTGGTAGTGAATGCGTAATCGATCTTTAAAAATTAACAGCCGATAAGTGTGGGCGCTTGATGCGAGACGCGAGGCGGATCTTTCGGGATCTGCCGCAAAGCGAAAGTATCAAGTCTCACACAGTAATGAAAGGAAGGTTTGACTGTCGAAAGACGATCGAACAATTCGTCAGTACGTTGAGTGAGCGACCGGTTCTTAACGGAACCGAAAAACAGTAACAGGTTTGAACTGAAGAGTTTGATCCTGGCTCAGATTGAACGCTGGCGGCA
>NZ_CADFGI010000012.1:0-222195 GCF_902833695.1 Paraburkholderia sp. BCC1876
GTTCTAGCGGATTCGTTGCACATCACATCATCAACCACGAGGGGGCCACACGGCCCCCTTATTGTTGAGCGCTTTGCTCAACCTTGCGACGCCATCTTTAAGCGGTTTTACACCGCCGACAACACCACGTCTTCATTCTGGTGCCTGCGCAAGCCGGCGTTGCCGAGTTCCTGCAGACCTTCAAGGAATTCCCGCCGCGCCAGAAGGCGGCAAGCTTCGGCGTCGATCAGGTGATCGAGAAAATGACCGCTGCGGCCGCGGGTGGCGACTGACGGCGGTCGTGTTGTCGTGTTGTCGTGATCGATGAGGGCGGTCAGGCCGTAACGGATGAAAGGAGATCCGTCACTGGCCTGACCGCCTTCAGCATGGAGAGCAAGGTGCCGCGCTGCACGGACGGTCCATCGATAAACAACAGGGACTCCGCATCTAGCTGACGGTTATCTATCTCCCGATCGAGCCAGGCTTGCAGCGCCACCTGAGCGATGACCATCACGAGGCTGCGCGCATCCGGGTTCTCGGACAGCACATCGGGGGGCGCCGGCACGATGTCCGGATCGAAGCCGTATTCGGTTGCGTGAAAAAAGCCCCACGTTTCGTTCTCGATGAGCAAGACGTAAAAATCCGGCAGACTCAACAGGTCGTCGACCGGCAACGCGTCCTGAATGCGGCTTTGCAAACCGTTGAGCGTATCGACGGCCTTCATTCGCAAGCGTGCCTGGGCGAGTGCCCCTTCTTCAGGGTCCATCTGTTGGAGCAAACCCGCTTCAATGGCCTTTCGCGTCGCAACGGCGACCGTTAGCGCCTGAGGATGCCCAACGCCGAACTCGATCTTGAACTCGCAGACTGCGCACATTCGGGCACCTCACGGTGTGACGATATTGAAATAGAACTCGAAGGTGTCGAGCCACGAGATGAACTCGCCGAGCTTCTGACTATCGCCGTCTATTTTCGCGTCTCCCGACATTACCAGCTTCTGCACCGTAGTCGAGCCGAGCATCACGTTGTTCAGGTTGACGCGCGTCATCGTGATCGACGCATTGGCGGTGTTCGACGTCTTTCCCTTCGAATAATGAATCGCGCTGTTTTCCACGCCGACCAGGTAGTTTTCTTTCGTATCGGTCAGCGTCAGATTGAACGAGATCGTTTTGCCGTTTGCACGCTCGCCGTTGAGCCGAATGCCGAGGAAGTCGAGGAACATATCGAGCGGCATGGCGCGAATCGTGTCGGGACTCTGAGGCTCGGGGGCCGGCACTTTCCTGATGCCGTTGCGCAATTCCATCGCGCCGGTGAGATAGAAATTGCGCCATGGCGCCGACTCGGACTGATAGCCGAGTTGCTCGTACGCGTCGGCCAATAGCTGTTTAGCGGCCCTATTCTGTGGGTTGCTGAATACGACATGATTGACCACTTCGGCGACCCACCGGTACTCGCCCTTGTCGTAATACGCTTGCGCCTTGCTCAACACCGCTGCGGAGCCGCCCATGAATTCGACATAGCGCTTGCCGTTTTCCACCGGAGGCAGGCGATGCAGATTCGCGGGCACACCGTCGAAAAAGCCGAGCCGCAAGTTGTATTGCGCGACCGCGTCGTGATAGACGGTTCCGTAGTAGCTTCTGCAATACCAGCGTTTCGCCAGACTGTCCGGCAGCCGTATCGTCTCGCCAATTTCGAGGGGCGTGAGCCCCGTATTGGCAAGACGCAGGGTCTGGTCGTGCAGATAGCGGTACATGTCGCGCTGGCCGGCCAGAAGGGACAGGATGCGGTCGTTGCCCCACGTCGGCCAGTAGTGCGAGGCAAACAGTACTTGAGCGTCGCCACCAAACATGTCGATCGACGCTTGCAGGTACTTGGACCACAGCAGCCCGTCCCGCACTTTGGCGCCGCGCAGCGTGTAGAGATTGTGCAACGTATGCGTCGCATCTTCCGCCGCGCAGAACGCCTTGTACTTCGGCAGATAGAACATGAATTCGGACGGCGCTTCCGACTCCGGCGCCATCAGTACCGTCAGGTCTACTCCGTCTAGCGTCAAGGTCTGGCCGGTTTTTTCGGCGAATATCGTCGGGGTGATCAGGGTGATCGTGCCGACCGAGGTCGTTTTGCCGAGTCCGCCGTCGACGCCGCCCATCGGATTGCGTGGCAGCAGAGAACCATACATGTAGCTTGCCCGCCGCCCCATCGCGTTGCCGGCAATGATATTTTCACCCACCGCGGCCTCGGTGAAGCCGTGCGGTGCGACGATCTTCACCTTGCCCGCGTTCACGTCCTCCTCACTGACGAGGCCGCGCACGCCGCCGTAATGGTCCACGTGGCTATGCGTATAGATGACGTGTGTAATGGGTTTGTCGCCGAGATGAGGAATCACCAGTTCCTTCCACACCGCGGTTGCGACCTCCGCCGTGACGAATGGGTCGACGACAATCCATCCCTGATCGCCGCGAATGATGCTCATCACCGAGAGGTCATAACCCCGCACCTGCCAGATGCCGTCAACCACCTGGAACAGACCGTGGTGCATGTTGAGCTTGGCGTTACGCCAGAGACTCGGGTTCACGGTCGGCGGCGCATTGTTCTCGGGGCCGCCGCTGACAAAGGCGAACTGTTGCAGGTTCCACGCGGGGAAATCCCCCGTTCCCTTGATGACGACAGGCTCAGGAAGCGTCGCGACCCGACCACGGGTGGCGTCCTCGAAATCCTGGGCGTCGGCGAACGAAAGGAACGCCGCATACTGCCGGTTGATGTCGAGGGTGGCCTGGGTGGCGGGCTTGCTGGTCGCGCTGGTGGAGCGCATCGCATTCGTTTGAGCCAACGCTTCTCCCATCACGCCGGATAGCCCGCTCGCGGCACCTGCCACGGCTACGTTCTTCAGAAACGCTCTGCGCGTGCCGGGCTCTGTGGGCTCTTTCGGTTCAGACATAGCGGCCTCCTGTTACGTGTCGATAACCACAAGGTGGGGTGTGTTTCAACCGGCAGGGAGCCGGGGTCATTCGGTGAGCGACGGTCTGCGATGACGTGACGGTTGCCGTCAGTTGGGCAGTCAGCACCACGCCGATCAGCCCCATCGGATTGGCGAGTACGAAAACGGGCGATGCCTGCGAGCTGACCGATGACCCGCCACGGCATGGACCCGATCCCGCGACGCCCTTGCTTCCCATGCAACACCAGCTCAAGGCGAAGCGCCTCGCAGGACGGCCCGTGCAATCGCGTCCAGAAGATCGCTGGCCACGAACGGTTTGGTCAATAGCTCATGGCCGCCGGCGCTCAGGATTGCGCTGCGCGTCGCCGAACTGTCGTGCGCGGTGATGAATACGGCCGGAGGGCGTTGAACGCCGAGTTGTTCGTAGAAACGCGGGCCGGACGCGCCGGGCAGTTGAACGTCCAGCACCAGGCAGTGCGGAGCCCGTGCGAGGTTCGCGCTCACGAAAGCCTCCGCGCTCTCGAAGGTCAGGGTGTCGAAGCCCGACACGCGCAGCAGGCGTTGCAACGCGCGACGCATGCCGTCGTCGTCTTCTACGACTACGATTAACGGTTCTGTCTCTGTCATTGCTCGCCAACGTCCCTTACATCAAGTGTCGTGCGAGCCGGCGTTCGACGCTATCGGGACATGGGGCAACGCGATTGCCCTCAGGGGCAAACCGGGAGGATCGGCGTAACGGTAATCAGGCGCGCACTGCCGGGTCCGCCAGTCTCACGAGATCGGCGAGCGAGTGAGCGTGGAATTTGCGCATGAGATCCGCGCGGCAGGATTTGACGGTTCGTTCGCTCAAGGCCAGTTCAGCCGCGATCTGCTTGTTGAGTCGACCCGCGACAATGCCACGTAGCACCACCTGCTCGCGCTCGTTCAAAGCGACGGCGTCGGTGTCCGTGTGTTGTCTGTCCGTCGACGGCTCGACGGTGACGCTGGCCAGTGCGTTATCGATCGCCGCAAGGAGGGCTTGCGTCTCGATCGGCTTCAGCAGAAAGTCGCTTGCGCCGGCCTTGATGGCGGTGACCGTTTTCGGAATGTCGTGGTGCGCGCTGATGAACACGACCGGCATCGGGTTGCCCATTCGGTGCAGTGCGTGCTGCAAATCCAGGCCGCTCGGACCAGGGAGTTCCAGGTCCAGCAGCAGGCACCCCGGCAACGCGTCAGGCACCGCAACCAGAAAGTCCCCAGCGCTCGGATAGCCTTTTACCTGAAACCCCGCCTGATGGAGGAGTCGCATCAACGCGGTACGGACAGCGGTGTCGTCGTCAACGACATGGATGACGGCTTCGGCGTGATGTCTCACGGTTGTCCTCCTTGTGTTGCTGGTGGAATGTCAATTCGACCGGTTCAGCGGGGCGATCGGGCCGAGGCCCACCGGCGACCGGGTAGATGCCGGCAATTGCGGGCAGCCAGACTGTGAATACGCTGCCGCCGCTTTCCCGCAGCGCTGCCGAAACGTGTCCGCCGTGCGTCGAGACGATGGTGCGGACGATGGATAGTCCGAGTCCCATGCCGTGAGGTTTGGTTGTGTACAGCGAATCGAACAGGCGCTCGCCGGCGTCGGCCGGAATGCCGTGACCTCGATCGGCGACGACGAGTTCATAACCGTGCTCCGCCAGGCGCGTCGAGATGGACAGCATGCGCTGCGCGGGAGGCGTGTCCTCCATCGCGTCCATTGCATTGATGGCGAGATTGAGCAGTACCTGCTGCAGTTGCACGCGGTCGCCCTGGACCAGGGTGTGCTCCGCCGCCAGATTTGACTCGATCGCGATGTGCCGCCTGTTGGCTTCGAGATCGAGGAAGGTCAGGGCTTCGTCAAACGCCGGGTTGAGGTCGATCGGGCTCAGCTTGAGCGTGTGCTTTTGCAGGAGTGCGCGCAGTCGCTGCACCACCTGATTCGCACGCAGCGCGTCGCGACGTATGTCGGCGAGCGCGGACTGAAGTTCGCCTGTCTCGGGCTCGCCTTCGAGCATCATGCCGGCTGCGTCGGCGTTGCTCAGAATCGCGCCTAGCGGCTGCCCAACTTCATGCGCAATGGACGCGCTCAACTCACCGGCCAACGCGAACCGTCCCGCGCGAGCCAGTTCGGCTAGCCGCAGCGTTGCGTTTTCTTCGGCGATCCGGCGGTGCCGGCGTTGCCAGAGTAGAGCGGCAATGGTCAGCGCCTGCAAAAGAACGACGGCGACGGCGATCAGCACCACGCCCCGATATTCCCGCCAGAGCGTGGGCGGCACGTTGATCAGCTCACAGCCCTCCGGCAATGCGTCGGCTTGCAGTCCGAACTTTTCGATCATGCCGACATCCGCGAGACAGTGGGATGCGCTCGGGGCGGCGGTGGCGCTTTGAGGGGGCGCCTTGCCGAGCAGAATTGACGCGGCGAGTTCGCCGGTGAGGCGGCCATTCGCCTCGAAGCTGATGACCGAGCCCGCCGTCATGCCATGACCGAAGTAGGTCGGATACCAACTGTAGAGGGGAGCGCTGGAGGCCTTGGCCATCGGTGCGACGACCTCGTAGGGGAAAAAGGTTCGACCGTTACGGTCGCGATACATCGTGGTATAGAGCACCGCGGTATCGCGGTCCAGCGTAGCGAGGCGCTGCTGCAGTTCGGGTACGGTCAGGCCGCTCCAGAGCTCGACCGCCCAATCGCGGGATGGACGCGCTCGCGCGGTCTCTGCCGCACGCTGCGCGAGCCGGAGATCCAGCTTCGCTACGCCCGACACCACCACGAGGCGTCGAGCATTCGGCTGCAACGCTTCGGCCAACGCCAGCGTCCCGGCCAGATCGAAATGCCACGGTAAATACGCAAATTCGGGCGGAAGATCTTTTTGACGGGTATCGGCGATGCTGGCAATCACGACCGGTACGCCGGGCCAGATTTCGTCGTGATACTTTTTTGTGAAATCCAGTGAAAAATCGGCCAGGCCGATCACGACATCGACCTGTTTATTCTCATATTTTCTCTTCATCAGCGAGAGAAATTCGGGCAATAAATCCTCGCTATCGAATCGCAGATCGTCGAGTGAATCGGTGTAGAACTCAACACCGTCGGGGGCGACGGCGGCAATTGAACTGCGTATTGAGCGGATCTGTTCCTGCACGGCCGGTTGCGTGGGGTCGGCGCCAGGAAGAATCACCACTCGCCATGTGTGCCCCGCATAGGTGCCCGTCGATACGCCCAGCATTAGCAGAAAAATCCAATGGATAACGCGAGCGCGTGCGCCGGCGCGCCGCTTGCGGGTAACCGCAACGATCCTCGGATTGCGTTCCTCGTTCATGGTATTTGCGAAGATTGGCGCCGCAGACACTATGCCAGACGATTTGGTAATTCGAATAGTCTTCTGTATGAAAAATGTCCATGAAAGACTAATGATTTAATGGGGACTAATTTGTCCTACCTGTACCCAATTTTCGGCCTGATGGTGGATCCGGGCCAGAAAATTGTTCAACAAATGGAACAAAAAAAGATAAATTCGCAAGCCGCGTAATTCTGAGTTTTATTAATTCTCTTAACACGTGTTCTGGCATGTGAAATGCAGGCGTTTCACCGTTCAGGGCGACATTACTGTTTTGGTAGGGACTGTGCCGTGCTGATCAGATTTTGCGGCGCGACCCGGATAATGCCATTGCGCGGACTATCGATATCCGCAATCAACATGAACGACAAGGAGACGGTTATCGGCATGATTAACAGCAGGCGGGCCTTGCCTTTTGCATTTTCCGCGCCGTAGCCCACCAGCACATTGCAAAACACGCCGATCACCATCATTAACATCCAGGCGGCCAGCGGAATGCGATTCCACAGGGCCGCCTGGGTATAGCCCTGGGTGTTGATCACGTCGTTCATCCCGGCGATCGCGAGGGCGCTGAGCGGGTTCGGCTGGCCGGCGGCGCCGTCCCTGGCCGCGGACCACAAGTGGGTTTGCAGGTCGGCCGTGGCCGTGTCGATCTGCGCGACGCGCTGCGTGTCGCGGGTCTGGTAGAACTCGATTCGCAGCGTCAGATATTGAGTGAGGAGCGATCGAACCGCGGCGGCCTCGCCGGCTCGCAGAAGATCCGCGCGAAGGAACTCGGTCCCGATCGCATTGGCCTCTTCCTCTTCATAATTTTTTCGTTGATCGTAGCGACCCACCGCCATCGAGAGGCTGAAACCGATAACCAGCGCGAGCAGGGTCAACGTAGCCGACTGAACGAGCTTGAAGTCGTCCCGGGCCTCTGCGGCGATCGGCAGGCGAGTCCGCAGCATCGTGTTGCCGAGCCAGCCGGCAATCGACATCAGCACGATCGACACGAAGAACAGAACGATGGGATGGCTCGTGATGAATTGCATGCTTCGCTCCCTATGTCCGCAGCCCGTCCTGCCGTATCAACCGGAAGGCGAGTCGGCGGCAGGTGTTTCGGGGCGATCCGCGAAGCACTTGCGAAAATCAATGTAGTGGTCGGCGGCGGGAAAGGAAAGGGCGGAAGCCGGGATTGCCCGCCGGGGCAATCCGCTTGCCCCAAGTCCCTATGGCACGGCCCAGGTTTCTGTGCGAAAGATTCGCGAGCACTGACCGGTGCACCAGGCTTACCCGGCCTGTTCCTCGCGCCCCGGATGCGCGCCGATATATTGGTAGTTTTCAGTGTTCAGTCGCGAGACCCGAAGTTCCACCGCGCAACGGTTGTAGGAGTACGCAACCCGCCGGATTTCCAGTAACGGCGCACCCGCATCGAGCGAGAGTTCACGGCTTTCGAGATCATCCGCCAGGGCGACCGTGACGCGTTCGTCGGTCTCGACCACGTTGATCGCAAACACGTCCTGGTAGAAGTTGTAGAGCGTGTTGGGACGATTGCGCAGTTTGGCCTCGGTCAAGCCCGCGAAGCGCGCCTCCGGAACGGTGATGTGTTCGATCAGCACCGTCGCGCCGTGCAATGCAAGACCATTCGTAAATTGAAATACGCGCGCGCCGGTTTCGATCCCGAGTGTGGCCGCGACCTCGCGCGAGGCGCGAGCCTTGCGAAAATCGATCAAGGTCACGACCGGATAAGCCTTGTCGCCGTCACGCCGCACGATCCGGAAGAAGCGAAAGAAATGCCGGTCACGCTGATGCATGGACACGAAGGTGCCCAGGCCCTGATGACGGATCAGAATGTTTTCGGCGCAGAGTTCGTCGATGGCCTTGCGCAGCGTGCCGATGGAGACGCCGAACCGTTCCGCCAGCCGTTTCTCCGAAGGGATGCATTCGCCGCCTTTCCATTCGCCGGCCGACAGCGCGGCGAGAATCGCACTTTTGACCTCCTTGTATCGCGTGCCCCCTAAAGCGGGTGGATTGATGACGAGCGTGCTCATGAAAACCTCTGAAATACGCGAGGCGCGCCACGCAACTCGCTAGGGATAAACCTGCCCCGATTTTAGCCGACAAACTCATCTAGTACATCTAGATGATGTGGATTCTGTCGTCAGCATGTCACACGCATTCCCGCGCACTCCGAAGCACAAAAAATCCTTGTCCTCGCAGCAAGAATTATTGGCTTTTCAAGCGTGCGGGCCGCGCTCTAACCTGTTGTTCAGTCGTTATTTTTTTTATCAGAACAACGGGGTCTTCCCATTCCCATGCAATCAACCGTCAGCGAACTGCTGAGCGTCCGGGTGTGGCGCGGCGCCGAAGATGGCGCGTTCGAATCGTTCGAGGTGCCGCGTCGCGCGAGCCAGACCGTGCTCGACGTCGTGACGCATATCCAGCGCTGCATCGACGCCACGCTGTCGTACCGCTTTGCGTGCCGCGTCGGCATGTGCGGTTCCTGCGCGATGACCGTGAATGGGCGTGCCCGCTGGACCTGCCGCACGCACGTGGCGAAGGTGTTGCGCCGGCCCGGAGATACGCTGGAAATCGCGCCGCTGAATCATCTGCCGATCATCAAGGATCTGACGGTCGACATGACCGGCTTCTTCGACAAATGGCGCGACGCCCGTGGCTATTTCGCGGGCAATCGCGACCGCGGCGCGCCGCTCGAACGGGTCGATCCGGCTTCACCCGAACGACGTGCGGCGGACGCGGGCATCGAGTGCATCGGCTGCGGTGTTTGCTATGCGAGTTGCGACGTGGTCGGCTGGAAGCCGGACTATCTCGGGCCGGCGGCGCTGAATCGCGCGTGGACGCTGGTCAACGACGTGCGCGACACGCAGCAGGGCGCCCGCCACGACGCCGTGGCGACCGACGCCGGTTGCCATTCCTGTCATACGCTCGGCTCATGTACCGAACGGTGCCCCAAGGCGCTGGCGCCCACCGCCAGCATCGCCGGTCTCAAACGCGCGACACGGTCCGCGCCAAAGGGCGGTGCGCGATGAAGCGCGGGCTCGATGCGTGGTGGTGGCAGCGGCTCTCCGCGATGGTGTTGACGCTGTGCGTCGGCGTGCATCTGGCCACGATGATCTGGGTCGTCCACGGCGGCCTGCGCGCGGTGGACGTCGTCTCGCGCTTGCACGGCAATCTGGCGTGGGGCGCGTTCTATTCGGTGTTCGTGCTGGCTGCGGCTGTGCATGTGCCGGTGGGCCTGCGCCGGATCGCCGACGAGTGGCTGCGCTGGCGGGGCGCGTGGGCCGCGCGGGCCAGCGTCGCCGTGGGCGTCGGGTTGGCGTTGGCGGGTCTACGCGCGGTCTATGCGCTGATCGCCGGGGCGCCGGTATGAGCGCACAGCCGACCACCTCCACCTCCACAGCCACATCCACAGCCACATCGACGTCCACGGGAAAGCGCGCGCGCGCCGTCGCGCCGGGCCGCAAGCTCGACTTCCGCGCCCGTAATCATCCCGCGTGGTGGGCCTTTCTGGTTCACCGGCTGTCCGGCCTCGCGCTGGCGTTCTTCCTGCCCGCGCATTTCTGGGCGCTCGGCACGGCGTTGAACGGGGCGGCGCGCTTCGAATCGTTTCTGGTCGTCACGCGTTCGCCGGGCTTCGTGTTCGCCGAATGGGGGCTCGTGACGTTGCTCGCGGCGCACCTGATCGGCGGCGTGCGCCTGTTGCTGATCGAATTCCGGCCGTGGAGCGGCTTGCGCAAGGATCTGATCGCGCTGACCGCGGGCGGCGCGTTTGTCATCGGTATGGCGTTTGCGCTCTCGCTCAGCTTGTGAGCGTATTGCACGAGGTGTTCAATGGAAACTGCAACGAAACTCGAAGTGGCCTTCAGCGTCGATTACGCGCAGCTCGAAGAGGTGGCGAAGACGCTGTACATCCGCTCGCTAAAACTGCTGCCGCCCGACATCAAGGCCGGCATCGCGGCGCTCGAAACCGGCGAGCGCAACGATACGGCGCGGCGCGTGCTCGGGACGATGCGACAGAACATCGCGGTGGCCGAGCAGGCCGACAATCTGCTTTGCCAGGATACCGGGCTGCCGATCTACAACGTCGTGATAGGCCAGGGCACGCAGTTCGACGGTGTGCGTCTGAAGGCGGCGATTCGCGACGGCTGCGCGCGCGCCACGCGGGAGCATCCGTTGCGTTCGTCGGTGGTGCATCCGCTCACGCGCCACAACGAGCAGAATTCCTGCGGCGCCGGCGTCCCCGTGATTCACATCGATTTCGACGATACGCCGGGGACGCTCTCCATCGAAATGATTCCCAAGGGCAGCGGCTCGGAAAACAACTCGTTCCTGCGCATGGCGATTCCGGCGGAGGGCGTCGACGCGATCCGCCGGTTCGTGATCGATTGCGTGGTGGAGGCGGGCGGCAAGACCTGCCCGCCGACGATCGTCGGGGTGGGAGTGGGCGGCACCTCGGATCTGTGCGTGGCGCTCGCCAAGCGCGCGGCCACGCGGCCGCTCGGCACGAGCTGCGCTGACGAACATGGCGCGGCGCTCGAACGGCAATTGTCGGCGGCAGTCAATCAACTGGGCGTGGGGCCGCAGGGGCTCGGCGGCGACTCGACCGCGTTCGCGGTTCATATCGAACTGGCGGCCACGCATATCACCATGAACCCCGTGGCCGTCAACATGCAGTGTCATTCGGCGCGCCGGGCACGCGCCACGCTGACCGCCCAGGGAGTCGACTATGGCTACTGACACGCTGCCTACCGGCACGCATCACACGCTCGCCATGCCGGTCGGCGAAGCACAGATACGCGCGTTGCGCATGGGCGATACGGTCACGCTCGAACACACGCTGTTCGGCATTCGCGACGCCACCCAGATCCAGATGTTCGACCACGGCCGCAAGACGCGCTTCGATCTGCGCGGCCATGCGGTGATTCACACCGCGCCCAATGTGCGCCGCGTCGACGTCTCGCCGGAGCATCCCGCGGGCTATCAGCCGGTCTGTATCGGCACGACCACGTCCGCGCGCATGGAGCGTTTCACCGCACCGCTGATGCGCGCCTACGGCGTGCGCGCGGTGATCGGCAAGGGCGGCCTCGGCGCGGACTCGAGCGCGGCCTTCGTCGAGTTCGGCGGCGTCTATCTCGCGATCGTCGGCGGGACCGCCGCGTTGGAGACCACCTGGATCGAGCAGATCGAAGACGTGGACCTCGACGATCTTCACCCCGAGTCGCTGTGGCGTTTCAGGATCCACGGTTTCGGGCCCTTGCTGGTCGCCATGGACAGTCACGGCGGCAGCCTCTATACCGCGGTCCAGCAGAACACGCGGACGCAGCGCGACGCCGTGCTCGCCTCGCTCGGCATTCGCACGGCCGACCCGGCCGGGAGCGCGCCCCGATGAAACAGGTCGATACCGACATTCTGATCCTGGGCAGCGGCGGCGCAGGTCTCTTTGCCGCACTGCATGCGCAGGCGGCGGCGCCGCAATTGCGCATCACCGTTGCGGTGAAGGGCCTGCTCGGCAAATGCGGCTGTACACGCATGGTGCAGGGCGGCTACAACGTGGCGCTGGCGCCGGGCGATTCGATCGAGCGGCATTTCATGGATACGATCGAAGGCGGCAAATGGCTCTCGAACCAGGACCTCGCATGGATGCTCGTGACCGGCGCCGTCGAGCGGATTCGTGAACTCGAAAACGAACTGGGCTGTTTCTTCGATCGCAATCCGGACGGCTCCGTGCGGCAGAAGGCGTTCGCCGGCCAGACCTTCGACCGCACCGTGCACAAGGGCGACCAGACCGGCATCGAGATCATCAACCGGCTCGCCGAGCAGGTGTGGGCGCGCGGCATCGACCGGCTGGAGGAATATCGCGCGGTGGAGTTCATCCGCAGCCGCGACGCCCAGACGCTTGCCGGCGTGCTGATGATCGACATGCGCAGCGGCGAGTTCGTCTTCGTGCGCACGCAGGCCGTGCTGCTTGCCACCGGGGGCGGCCCGACCATGTACCGCTATCACACGCCGAGCGGCGACAAAAGCTGCGACGGCATGGCCATGGCTTTGCGCGCCGGCCTCACGCTGCGCGACATGGAAATGGTGCAGTTTCACCCGACCGGCCTGCTGGCCGGCGCCGATACGCGCATGACCGGCACGGTGCTGGAAGAGGGGCTGCGCGGCGCGGGCGGCTACCTGCTGACGGGCGCGGGCGAGCGCTTCATGGAGACTTACGATCCGCGCGCCGAACGGGCGACGCGCGACGTGGTGTCGCGCAGCATCTTTCGCGAATTGCGCGCCGGCCACGCGACGCCCAACGGCGGCGTCTATCTGCAGATGCACCACCTCGGCGCCGACAGTGTGCGCGCGCGCTTCAAGGGTATGGTCGAACGCTGCGCCGACTGCGGTTTCGATCTCGCCGGCGGTCTCGTCGAAGTCGTGCCGACCGCGCACTACATGATGGGCGGCGTCGTGTTCGACGCGAACTGCGCGACCACCTTGCCGGGTCTGTTCGTCGCGGGCGAGGACGCGGGCGGCGTGCACGGCGCGAACCGGCTGGGCGGCAACGGCGTGGCCAATTCGACGGTGTTCGGCGGGATCGCCGGCGATACCCTGGCGGCCTGGGTGCCGCGCCACGGTCAGTTCGCCGAGGTCGATACGGACGCGCTGAACGCGGCCATGATGCGTTGCAACCGGCCGTTGCGTACGGCGCGCGGCAATCTCGAACCGATCCGCGACGCGCTCGCCGAAGTCATGTGGAACGACGTGGGGATTCTGCGCGACGCCGCCGGACTCGAACGCGCGAAACAGCGGCTCGTGGAACTGGACCAGCAACTCGATGAAACCGGTATCGACGGTCGCGACCTGCGCTTCAATCTGTCGTGGCACGACTGGATGAACCTGCGCAATCTGATTCTGGTGAGCCGCGCGATCACGGAGTCGGCGCTGCTGCGGGAGAATTCGCGCGGCGCGCACTATCGCGAGGACTTTCCGGACGCGGGCGATCTGGAGACCTCCGACTACATGTGTCTGCGTCTCGACGGCGAGCGCTTCGCGGCAAGCCGCCGGCCGGTTCAGTTCACGCGCGTGCGACCCGGCGAATCGCTGATCGGCGAGGCCAGTTCGGCCGTATCGATGAAGTGACGTTTCACCGCGTCGGTGAACGCTTCGCGTGGATGATCGCGCCGTTCGAGCAACCCGACCCGGCGCGGCGCGATGCGCTCCGGCAAGGGCGTGACCCGCAGGCCGGTTTCGCGGGTCCAGTTCGCATTGGCGAGCAAGGGCACGATGGAAACGCCGAAGCCGCGCCGCACCATCTCGGATATGGCTTCGATCGAATTCAGCTCCATGATCTCGTGGCCGTCGAAGTCGAGTTGACGCAGTGCGTTGTCGACCAGCACGCCGGTCCACGTGTGACGGTCGAAGCGGATCAGCGGCTCTTCGAGCAGCGCTTCGATCGAAGCGTGCTGGCCGCTGGCGGACGAAATCAGCACCATCGGCTCGCTGTACAGCAGGGTCCATCGGAGTGTGGCGGGCAATCCGGAGGGCGCCTGCGCGACGATCGCCGCATCCAGTTCGCCGCTTTCCACCCGCGCGGCAAAGTCGCTCGACAAGCCCGTAAACAGTTTCAGATCGAGACGCGGATAGCGTTGCTTGAGCTTGAGCATGGCGTCGGCGAATGCGCCCATCAGCGAGGAAACGAGTGCGCCGACCCGCACCGTGCCCGACAGTTCGCCAGCATCGCCGACCGCGAGAATCTGCCGGTAGTGGGCCACCAGCGTTTCGGCCAGCGGCAGCACGGCGCGCCCCTGCGCGCTGAGCGACACCGAACGGGCCGCGCGATCGAATAGCACGAGATCGAGGTCGCGCTCCAGCGAGCGCATCTGCAGGCCGACCGCCGCCTGCGTCAGGCACACTTCCTCGGCGGCACCGGCGAACGAGCCATGCCGCACCACCGCGAGAAACGTGACGAAATAGCGAATCGCGCTCACGACGACTCCGCGCTATTGCATACCCCAGCGCTGCACGGTGTGGCGCTCGAGTACGCGGAAAATCAGGTTCTCGACGGCCAGCCCGATCAGGATCACGGTGAACAGCCCGGCGAACACGTTGGCGATGTCCAGCAGGTTCTTGTTCTCGTAGATGAACCAGCCGAGCCCCCCTGAACCGGAACTCACGCCGAACACGAGTTCAGCGGCGATCAGCGTGCGCCATGCGAAGGCCCAGCCGATTTTCAGGCCGGTAAGAATGCTGGGAAAGGCGGCGGGCACGAGAATTTGCAGCACGTAGCGGCCACCCCGCAAGCCGTAATTGCGTCCGACCATCTTCAGCGTATTGCTCACCGAGAGAAATCCCGAGTGCGTGTTGAGCGCGACCGACCACGTCACCGAATGCACCAGCACGAAGATCAGGCTGCCGTTGCCGAGACCGAACCAGATCAGCGCGAGCGGCAGGAGCGCGATGGCGGGCAGCGGGTTGAGCATCGAGGTCATCGTCTCCAGAAAGTCGGTGCCGATGCGCGACGTAATGGCGGCCGCGGTGAGCAACGCCGCGAGCACAATGCCGACCGCGTAGCCGATCAGCAGAACATGGATCGAGGCCCATGCCTTGCCCGGCAATTCGCCGCTCGCAATGCTTTTGAAGAACGCTTCGAGCGTCGCGCTGAAGGTCGGAAACAGCAGCGGGTTGTTCAACACCCGGCCGTAGATTTCCCAGATGCCCGCCAGCACCGCCAGGATGATCAGCTTGCGGATCCAGGCCTGGTTGTAGAGCCGCTCGAACGGCGACAACGGCTTTTCGACCACGCTGAATTCGCGCGTCTCGGACGGCTCGCGAACCACCTCGGAGCGCGGCACGGTGGGTGCGGCGTTGCGATGTGCGGCGCCGCCGCGGGTCAGCATGTCAGACATTTTCCGCCCTCTCGATCTCGTCTTCGAACAGCATGTGCTGAATCCGCTTTTCCAGCGCGATCGCGGCTTCCGGGCTTGCCGCGGTTTCGAGTTCGGCCTTCACCTGGCCGGGATGCGGCGACAACAGCAGAATCCGGCTGCCGATCTTGATCGCCTCCGGAATCGAATGCGTAACGAACAACACGGTGAAGCGCGTTTCGTCCCACAGGGTCAACAGTTCGTCCTGCATCTTGCGGCGCGTGAGGGCGTCGAGTGCGGCGAACGGCTCGTCCATCAGCAGGATGTCGGGCTCCATCGCCATGCCTCGCGCAATCGCCACGCGCTGCTTCATGCCACCGGACAGCGTATGCGGATAGCTGTCGGCGAAGGACGCGAGATTGACTTTGTCGATGTAGTGCATCGCGCGTTCTTCGACCTCCCTGGCGGGCAGGCGGTGCGAGGCCTGCAGCGCGAACATCACGTTCTGTCGAACGGTTTTCCACGGCAACAACTGGTCGAATTCCTGAAACACCATCATCCGGTCCGGGCCCGGCCGCGTGACCGCTTTGCCCTTGAGCGAGATCGTGCCTTCGGTGGGCGCGAGATAGCCGCCGACACTTTTCAGCAAGGTCGACTTGCCGCAACCGGACGGACCGAGCAGCACGAAGCGATCGCCGCGAAACACGTCGAAGTCGACGCGGTAGGTGGCCATCACGAGCGTTTTCGGCGTCTTGTATTGCAGCGTCACGCCGCGCACCGAGAGCAGGGGCGAGGTGTCGGGGTAGGGCGTGGCTTCGGTGGCGGCGCGCATCTCAGCTTCCTGATAACGATTGGGCGGTCGGAAAAAACATGTCTTTCCACGATTGCGGTCTGGACTTGATCAGCCCGGTGCGCGCCATGAAGTCGGCGTATTTGATGGTGTTCTGCGGCACCGTGGTGAACGACACGTCGGGCGACGAAATCATTTTCTCCACTTCGTCCACGCTACTCTTCTCCTTCGAAATGCGCAGATACGCGACGGCCGCCGCATGCTTGTCGTGGTTGATCCAGGCTTCAGATTCGTCCAGTGCGTCCATGAACGCCTTCGTCAGCTTCGGGTTGTCCTGATAGAAGCGCGCCGTACACCAGACGAGATTGAAACTCGACTTGCCGCCCAGCACGTCGTAGGAATTCAGCACGGTATGCACGTTGGGCTTTTGCAGTTCCTGTTCCTGAAACGGCGGCGATCCGAAGTGCGCGGTGACTTCGCTACTGCCGGACAACAGGGCCTGTTGCGCATCCGGGTGCGAGAGCGACACGGTGTATTTGTCGAGCTGCCCCTGATTGCCCGCACCGAACGCCTTTTCCGCGGCCATCTGCAAGGTGATCGCCTGAATCGACACTTTGGCGGCCGGCAGCGCGATCTTGTCCTGGCCGGTGAAGTCCTTCACCGTTCTGACTTTGGCATTCGTCGTGTTGAGCAGCAGCGGCATCGAGTTGATCGCCGACAGCGCCTTGACCTCGACCGAGGTCCCCCGGGTGCGGGACCACAGCAGCACGAGCGGGGCGACGCCGCCGGAGGCGATCTGCAACGAGTCGGACAGGAGCGCGTCGTTCATCACGTTGCCGCCGGCGAACTCGACCCAGGACACCTTCAGGTCCTTGATGCCCAGTTGCGCGGCATGCTTTTCGAGGAGCTTCTGATCCTGCATGACCATCAGCGGCAAATAGCTGACGCCATATTGCCGGGCGATCTTCACCTCGCTGAGCTCCGCCCGCGCGGCGCCGGCGGCAAGCAGGCCGGACACCAGACAGACCACGCTTATCAGGCGAACCACGCGCTTCACGCCGATGGCCGGCGCCTCCGCATATCGGGACGCGCCGCACCGGCGCATGACAACGGCGGACAGCCGCCGGCAGGTGGGTGCGGGCGCGGCCCACAACCTGACGAGAGGGGCAAGCATCATGCGTGTCTCCTGGGGCGGATCGTGCGTCGTGTGCGCACTGTGTGCCGGCGTCGTTGCAGCGCATTCAGGGTTCGGGAACTCGTGCCGCCGGGCACCAGATGAGGGCGTGTTATTTAGGTCATCTGTATGACTGCGAAGTCTAGGCGATGATTCGCCCGAAATCAAACTGGTAGAAACGCGGTCTGGTTCGCGGCGTGGTCCGCGCACCCTTCGACGCTCGCCGCCACGCGCGCAGGCTCGCCGTAACCCGCATGGGAAAGCCTCGGCTACTGGAAAACACTCATCTAAGACATATATATGACCTAGTTGACATGCGCAAACCTGCCGCCTAATATCAATTCACAGCAACGCGCTTGACGCGCTGCCCCAGCGGCACCCACACCGCATTCCACAGACGAACGGAGACGCTAATGAGCAATCCCACGGCAGACATCAACGGCAGCGCGGCGGCAGGTGCCGCGTCCGAGCGGAAGACGATTCACATCGTCCTGCACGAGGCAAAAGATACGGTCGGCGTGGCGGTCGTCGAGGGCATCAAGGCAGGCACGCAACTGAACGCATGGATCATGGACGACGACGAGGTCGTCAGCTTCCCGGCCAAACAGGACATTCCGATCGGTCACAAGGTGGCGCTGAAAGACATGGCGGTCGGCGACACGGTGTTCAAGTACGGCGTGGATATCGGCAAGGTGGTCGCGCCGATCAGCGCGGGCGAGCATGCCCACGTGCACAACATCAAGACGAAACGCTGGTGAGGGCGGGCCGTGCCCGCGAGCGTTCGCGCGTGCCCGCCAGTGCGTGAGCTACGCACCGGGCGGCGCGGAACCGCGTCGGATCGCCCGCAGCGAGCCGAACCAGACTGAACCGAACCGAACCGAACCTGAACGAGAGACCCATCATGAGCGTGATAGATCTGGATACGACTTTCCGCGGCTATCGTCGCGACAACGGCCGCGTCGGCGTGCGCAACCACGTGATCATTCTGCCAGTCGACGATCTGTCGAACGCGGCGGCGCAGGCTGTCGAGCACAATATCAAAGGCACCATGGCGCTGCCGCATCCGTACGGGCGGCTGCAGTTCGGCGCCGACCTCGACCTGCATTTCCGTACGCTGATCGGCGCGGGCAGCAATCCCAATGTCGCGGCGGTGATCGTGATCGGGATCGAGGAAGGCTGGACCAAGCGTGTGGTCGACGGCATCGCCAAAACGGGTAAACCGGTGATGGGTTTCGGCATCGAATTGCATGGCGACCATGACACGATCATGCGCGCCTCGAAAGCGGCGAAGGAAATGGTGCAGTACGCCACCTCGCTCGATCGCCAGGAATGCCCGATCTCGGATCTGTGGGTCTCGACCAAATGCGGCGAGTCGGACACCACGTCGGGCTGCGGCGCGAATCCGACCGTCGGCAATGCGTTCGACAAACTGTACGGCCTCGGCACCACGCTGGTGTTCGGCGAGACCTCCGAGTTGACGGGCGGCGAACAGATCGTGGCGGCGCGCTGCGCGAACGACGGTGTGCGCGAGCGCTTCCAGTTCATGTTCGACCGCTACCAGGAGATGATCAACCGCTGGAAGACCGACGACCTCTCCGAGTCGCAGCCGACCAAGGGCAACATTGCCGGCGGCCTCACGACCATCGAGGAAAAGGCGCTCGGCAACATCCAGAAGATCGGCAAGAAATGCATGGTGGACGGCGTGCTGGACAAAGCCGAAGAGCCGACGCATGCGGGGCTCTGGTTCATGGATTCGTCGTCGGCGGCCGCGGAGATGGTGACGCTGTGCGCG
Source organism: Paraburkholderia sp. BCC1876 (assembly GCF_902833695.1). NCBI lineage: Bacteria > Pseudomonadati > Pseudomonadota > Betaproteobacteria > Burkholderiales > Burkholderiaceae > Paraburkholderia > Paraburkholderia sp. BCC1876. Next base: position 18,864 of record NZ_CADFGI010000012.1, read on the forward strand.
GCGTCGGGCTTCGCGGTGCATTTCTTCCCGACGGGCCAAGGCAATGTGATCGGCAACCCGATCGTGCCGGTCATCAAGATCTGCGCCAATCCGCGTACGGTGCGCACCATGGGCGAGCATATCGACGTCGACGTGACCGGCATCCTGCAGCGCGAACAGAACCTCGACCAGAGCGGCGACAAACTGCTCGAGTGCATGATGGCGACGATCAACGGGCGTTTCACGTCGGCGGAAGCACTCGGCCACCGCGAGTTCGTGCTGACGCGCCTGTTCGAAAGCGCCTGATTCCGGCGGCCTGGCCGCTCCGCGAGCCTGTGCGACCGGAGCGGAGCGCGATAGTCCGGCGCAGGCCGGCACGGAGAACGGCTGTCATGCCGCCCGTGCCGGCAAGCCATGCCGCCCACGGCGCCGGCTCGACATCTGGCGGCAGCGAGTGGAGGAGACACCATCTTGCGCGTGCTCAAACATCTCTACGTGCAGGTCCTGATCGGACTTGCGGCGGGCATTCTCGTCGGTTATCTCGCGCCGTCGTTCGGCGTCGACATGAAGCCGCTCGGCGACACCTTCATCCGTCTCATCAAGATGCTGATCACGCTGGTGATCTTCTGCACCGTCTCGGTGGGCATCGCGCGGATGGAAAGTCTCAAGCAGGTCGGCCGCGTCGGCTTCAAGACCTTGCTCTACTTCGAAGTGGTGACGACCATCGCGCTGGTGATCGGACTGGTGGTGGCGAATGTGCTGCGTCCGGGCGCCGGACTGAACATCGACCCCGCCACGCTCGATCCGCACGCCATGTCGCACTACGTGGCCGACGCGCATGCGGCGTCGTCGAGCTTCTTCGATCTGATCGTGCCGAATTCGGTGGTGGGCGCGTTCGCGCGCGGCGATCTGCTGCAGGTGCTGCTGTTCTCCGTGCTGTTCGGCATTGCGCTGTCGATCATGTCGCAGCGCAGCCGGCTGCTGATGCGCGGCATCGAACAATTCGGCGACACGCTGATGCGCATTGTCGAAATGATCATGCGTCTCGCACCGCTGGGGGCGTTCGGTGCGATCGCGTTCACGGTCGGCAAATACGGCATCGGCACCTTGCAGCAACTGGGGCTGCTGATTCTGTGCTTCTACATCACGAGCATTCTGTTCGTGGCCGTCGTGCTGGGTTCGGCGGCTCGCTGGGCGGGCGTGGGGCTCTGGCCGTTGCTCAAGTATTTCCGCGAAGAATTGCTGATCGTGCTGGGCACGTCCACCACCGAGTCCGTGCTGCCGCGTCTGATGGAAAAGCTCGAACGCATGGGCTGTCCGCGCGCCATCGTCGGGCTCGTGCTGCCGACCGGCTATTCGTTCAATCTCGACGGCGCGGCGATCTATCTGACCATGACCTCGCTGTTCATCGCGCAGGCGACCAACACGCATCTGTCGCTGTGGCAGCAGGTGGGCTTGCTGGCGATCCTGATGCTGACGTCGAAGGGCGGCGCGGGGGTGGCCGGCGCGGCACTGGTGGCGCTGACCGCCACGCTGTCGACCCACAACATCATTCCCGTGGCGGGCATCACGCTGATTCTGGGCGTGGACCGGGTGCTCAACGAGGTCCGCGCGCTGACCAATATGATCGGCAACGTCGTCGCAACGCTGGTGGTCGCGCGCTGGGAAGGCGCGTTCGACGCTCGCGCGGCCCGCGCGTTTCTGGCCGCGCCGCGCGAGCGCCTGGCCGAGGCGCAACAGCCGTTGACCCCGCAGGCGCCGGCCGCCGGGCCGGGCCTCGACGAGATACGGCATCCGGCCGCGCACCCGCTGCTGGAAAAGGCGGCCAAATGAGCACGGCCGGCAGACGGATCGTCGTCTGATCGACCGCCCACACCGCCTTCTCAGGGAAGACTCGATGGCCCGACTATTACCCGCTGCGCTCACCGCCCTGGCGATCGATTCGTTGCGCCAGGCGGGCGCGTCGCAAGCCACCGCTGAATCGACTGCCCGCGCGCTCGTCTATGCCGATCTGCGCGGCCTGTCGTCGCACGGCGTGGCGCGTCTGCCGATGTATTGCGCGCAATTGCGCAACGGCCGCGTCGACCCCGGCGCGCAGCCGGCCGTCGTCGCGGATCGTGGCGCGGCCGTGCTGATCGATGCCGCGGATGGACTCGCCTATCCCGCCTGCGACCTGGCCGTGACCACGCTGATCGAACGGACCCGTCAGTTTGGTAGTGCCGTGGCGGGCGTAAAGCGCAGCCATCACTTCGGCGTGGGCGCGGCGCATCTGGCGGCGCTCGGCGCGGCGGGCAGGGTGGCGCTCGCTTTCAGCAACTCGCCCGCGGCCATGCCCGCCTGGGGCGGCCGGCGCGCGCTGTTCGGCACCAATCCGATCGCCGCCGTGTTCCCACGGCGCCATGGCGAACCGCTCGTGATCGATCTCGCGCTGTCGCAGATCGCGCGCGGCAAGATTGCGCTGGCCGCGCGCGACGGCCAGGCGATTCCCGAAGGCTGGGCCACCACCCGCGACGGGCAGCCGACCACCGACGCCCATGCCGCGCTCGACGGCATGATGCTGCCGTTTGGCGGCGCGAAAGGGGCGATGCTCGCGCTGATCGTCGAGTTGCTGGCGGCGGCGCTGACCGGCGCGAATTTCGGCTATGAAGCGGGGTCGTTTCTGAGCGAAGAGGGCGAGCGTTCGCGCATCGGTCATCTGTTCTGGGCGATCGATCCGGGCGCGCTGGCCGGCGACGACACTTATCTGTCGCGCGTCGAAGCGCTGATCGGGATGATGAGCGCGGACGACGACGTCCGTCTGCCCGGTTCGCGACGAGAGCGGCTGGCGGAGACGGCGCAAACAGACGGCGTGGAGATTCCCGACGCGCTGATCGCGCAGTTGCAGCGCAATTGATCCGCCGTCGCGCACGAGGGCGGCCCGCGCCGACCGCGCCGGCCGGCCTGCGCGCTATAGCTGCGGCGGTTCGTTGCGCAACGATGACGGCCCGGTCGTGCCGCGCACGATCAACTCGATCGGCAGGCGTTCGTGCGGCGGCGGGTTGCCGTTCGCGAGCCAGCTCAATACCGCGCGGGCCGCATGTTCGCCGAGCTCGTAGGTGGGCAGCAACACCGTGGTGAGCCCCGGCATGATCTGCGAGGCGATCGGCAGGTTATCGCAGCCGACGATCGACAGTGCGTCCGGCACGGCGATGCCGAGCGCTTGCGCTTCGAACAGGCAGCCGAGCGCCAGCACGTCGTTGCCGCAAAAAATCGCGGTGGGCGAAGGGCGCAGTTTCAACAGATGCTGCAAACCGGCGCGGCCGCCTTCGAAGCCGAACGGCTGCTCGATCACGCAGGCGTCCGGCAACGCGTAGCCGTGTTGCGCGAGCGTCTCGCGAAAGCCGCCGATGCGCTCGCGGGCGCGGTCGTTGTGCCGCGTGAAACCGGAGATCGCGCCGAAGCGGGTATGGCCGAGCGACAGCAGGTGATCGGCGGCGAGACGCCCGATCAGCCGGTTGTCGAAACCGATCGCGGGCGGTGCGCTTGACTGCGCCGGCTCCGGCTCCTCGCCCGGGCTCGACCACATGACGACCAGCGCGACCTGACTCGCGCGGATCAATTCGTAGGTTTGCGCGGCATGGTCCTGACCGACCAGCAGGATCGCGTCGACGGAGCGCTCCAGCAGCGCGCGGACCACCTCGGTCTCAGCCGCCAGGTTGTATTCATGGGCCGAGATCAGCAACTGGTAACCGGAATTGGACAGGGTGGTCTGCAAGCCCTGCACGGCGCGCGCGAAGATCGCGTTGTCGAGCGTCGGGACGATCGCGCCGACCGTGCGGGCGCGCCCCAGCGCGAGCGCGCGGGCCGCGCCGTCGGGCACGTAGCCGAGCGTGGCGATGGCCTCGCGGATACGGGCGCGGGTGTCCGGCTTGACCCGGTTCGGGCTCGACAGCGCCCGCGAAACCGTGGCTGTCGATACGTCGGCGAGGCGCGCGACGTCGTCGATGCGCGCGCGCGAGGGAGGGGCATTGCTCACTGGAGATGTCTCGTTCGAAAACCGCTGCGGCGGCTACCGTTCAGACCGCGGTTCAGACCGCGGATAAGTCTGATTGTAGTGCGTGAATGCAAGCGCATGACATTTCTTCGCAAGGCTTGGTGTAAGTCCTGATACAACAATCGGAAATCAGGATTATAGTCAAATGCAAGCGGTTGCATTGAGTGGCAGGACGACCAACCGCACCCCACAGGAGACGACGTGCTGACGGCTATCCGTTCCATTCGCTCACCGCGCCTTGTCTGCAGCATCGGCACGCTCGGCGCGACGCTCGCGCTCTGGTACGTGTTCACCAGCGGCACCGGCATCGTCGGTCCGGCGCGCTTGCCGGCACCGCTGGAGGTATGGCAGGCGCTGTTGCAGGTGGCCGGCGAGGGTTACGCCGACGGCCGTCTCGACCAGCACATCGTGCAGAGCGTCAAGCTCGTGCTGTACGGCTTCGTCACCGCGGCGCTCAGCGGTGTGCCGCTCGGTTTGTGGATGGGCCAGTCGCGCCGCGCCCAGGCCTTCTTCAATCCCATCTTCATCATGCTGCGGCCGATTCCGCCGCTCGCGTGGATTCCGCTCGCGATCGTCTGGCTCGGTCTCGGCGACGCCGCCAAGGTCATGGTGATCTGGTTCGCCGCTTTCGTGCCCTGCGTGATCAACAGCTTTGCCGGCGTGCGCAATCTCGATCCCGCACTCGTCGAAGCGGCCGACATGCTGGGCCTGCGGCGCCGCCAGTTCGTGTTCGAAGTCATGCTGCCGGGCGCGTTGCCGATGATCTTCACCGGCTTGCGGCTCTCGCTGCAAGCGTCCTGGACCACGCTGGTCGCCGGCGAACTGATCGGCGCGGTGCGCGGTCTCGGCCACTTGCTGACGCAGGGCTCGCTCGACATTTTCCCCGCGATGATCGTGGTCGCCATGCTGAGCGTCGCGCTGTGCGGCTGGTTGATGACCGTGCTGCTGGGTCTGCTCGAAAACCGTTCGATGCCGTGGAGAGCAAGGCGATGAAACTGCAGCATCTGGCACGTTCCGACATGGACCCCGTGAGCCTGGTGAATCGCACCGACGCGGCGCACGCGAAAGAGACGCGACGGCAGGCCCGCGCAAGTGCCGTCGCGGCGCATGGCGCGGGGCCGGGCAGCGGCACGTTGTGGGCGTTGAGCGCGGCGGGTCTGCTGGCGTTTTTCGGCATCTGGTGGCTCGCGGCCGCGGCGCAACTGATTCCCGCCGCGTTCCTGCCGACCCCGTTCGCCGTCGCGACGCGTTTCGTCGACCTGCTGACGCATCCGTTCGTCGGCTATACGCTCGAACAGCACCTGTGGTCGAGCCTGCAGCGCTACCTGATGGGGCTCTCGCTGGCCATCGCGGTCGGTGTGCCGCTGGGCCTGATGATGGGCTGGTTCCGCTGGCTCGATTACATCGTGAGTCCGCTGTTCGAAACGCTGCGCTTCATCGCGCCGATCGCGTGGGTGCCGTTCGCGGCGCTGTGGTTCGGCACGGGTATCGGCGGCCCGGTGCTGATCATTTTCGCCGGCGCCTTTCCGCCGTGCGTGGTGAATGCCTACCGCGGCGCGAAGCAGGTCGACGAGCGTCTGCTGGAGGCGGCGCGGATGCTGGGCCTGTCGAACCGCATGATCGTCTGCGAAGTGCTGCTGCCCGGCGCGTTGCCGGCGGTGATCGCCGGGCTGCGGGTGGCCGCCGGGCTCGGCTGGATGTCGCTGGTCGGCGCGGAACTGATCGTCGCCTCGAGCGGCATCGGCTACATGATGGTCAAGGGCCAGTCGTCGATCGATACCGCGACCGTGATGAGCGGCATGATCGCGATCGGCATGGTGGGCGCGGTGATCGACTGGCTGCTCGGGCGTATCGAAACCTTCGCGATGCGGCATCGGCGCCGCGCGCGCCGCTGAGTGCCTCGGCGACTCCCATTCCGGGTCTGCCGCAATCGCTACGGAGTACCGACATGAGCGTCATCCGCTTCGACGATGTTTCCCGCGTTTTCGGCCACGCCGGCAGCGGCATGGTGGCGCTGGATCACGTGAGCCTCGAGATCGCCGACCGTGAGTTCGTGGCGATCGTCGGGCCGTCGGGCTGCGGCAAGACCACCTGTCTGCGGATGGTCGCGGGGCTGGAGTTTCCGTCGTCCGGCACCGTCAGCGTGGACGGCCGGCAGGTGCTGCGTCCCGGACCGGATCGGGCGGTGGTGTTCCAGCAGTTCGCGCTGTTTCCCTGGAAGAGCGTCTACGAGAACATCGAACTCGGTCTGCGGGCGCAAGGCGTGGCCGCCGCGAAGCGCCGCAGCACGATCGAACGCTATATGGACCTGATGAACCTGCGCGGCCATGAAGCGGCCTATCCGCATCAGTTGTCGGGCGGCATGCAGCAGCGCGTCGCGATTGCCCGTGCCTATGCGCTCGATCCCGGCGTGCTGCTGATGGACGAGCCGTTCGGCGCGCTCGACGCGCAAACGCGCGTGGTCATGCAGGAGGAACTGGTGCGCGTCACCCGTGCCAATCCGCGCACCGTGCTGTTCATCACGCACGCGGTGGAGGAGTCCGTCTATCTGGCCGACCGCGTCGTCGTGATGACCAGCCGGCCGGGCCGCGTCAAGGAAATCGTCGACGTCAAATCGGTGCGCGAAGCGAACCAGTGGGACCAGCACAAGCGCATCGAGGACGTCATGGATCTGGAGTCGTTCGTGCGACTGCGCACGCACATCTGGAAATCGTTGCGCGACGAGCACGGCGGCGCTGCGCGCGCGGCCGCATGAGCGGCGCGTCGACACTGAAAAACAGGGAGACCAGCATGAACCGGTTGCGAGCGATTTCCGTGGTAGCCATGTTGTGCGCGGGCACGGCGCTGTTCGTCACGCGCGCCGAGGCGGCCGCGCCCACGCCGATCAAGGTGACCTATCAGCCGGCGCTCTACTGGGCGCTGCCGTTTTACGTGGCGACCGAGAAAGGCTGGTGGGCGGCCGCGGGCCTCGCGCCGGAGTTCGTGGTGTTTCCGGCCGGCGTGCCGCAGATGGCCGCGGCCGCCGCGAAATCGTGGGACGTCGGCGGCACCGGCTCGGTACCGGCGGTGCTCGGCTACAAGCGTTTCGGCGTCGAGGTGATCGGTATCACCAACGACGAATCGCAGGGCAACGTGCTGATGGCGAGCAAGGCGCGCTATGACGCGGTGAAGAGCAATCCGGCCTCGCTGAAAGGGCAGACCATCGTCCTCACGTCGAATTCCACGGGCGACTACGCGGTGCAGGCGTGTCTGAAGAAGTATGGGCTTACCAAGACCGACGTCACGCTCAGAAACATGGGGCAAGCCGAGATCATTTCCGCGATGTCGTCAGGCAACGCCGACTATGCCGGCGTGTGGGCGCCCTACGACTACACGCTCGAAGAAAAGTCCGGCGCGCGGGTGCTGTGCAGCGGCAAGGACGGCGGCGCGTCGGTGCCGGGCGCGCTGGTCGCGCGCGGCGACTATGCGAAGGAACATCCGGAAGCGGTGGCGGCGTTTCTCGCGGTCTATCTGCGCGCGTGGTCATGGATGAAAGCGAATCCGGACCAGGCCACCGCGTTGATGAAGAAGTTCTATCAGGAGGGCGGCGTGACGATCAGCGACGCGTCGATGCGCAAGGAGTTCGCCACGCGTCCCACCTTCGACCTCACGCAGCAACTCGCCGCGATGGATCGCAGCAAGGGACCGTCCGAAGCGGACAAGTGGTTCACCAGCATCGCGCAGTTCATGCGCGCGTCGGGGGCGCTGCAAGGGGTGCCCGACGCGAAAGACTACATCGACGACAGTCTGATGAAGCGCGTGCAAGCCGATCCGAAGCTGGCCGCCTTCGCGGTGGATACGAAGTAACGAATCAGCCAGACACGCCAGCCGGACACGACAAGCAGGCCGGGGCGCACGCCCCGGCAGGAAGACCTGAGAGGTCTTTTTTAAAGCCGCAGTATGCAAGCGTTTGCATTTACCCAGACCGACCGAACCGACCGCATCGAGAGGAGCAACACCATGAGCGTCACTTACCTGAAGAAAGCGAGCAAGACTCCAGAGACGGAGACCGCGACGGCGCAAAAGGTCGTGGCCGACATGCTGGCGCAGATCGAAGCGAACGGCGAGGCCGCGGCGCTGGCTTACGCGAAGCAACTCGATGCGTGGGACGGCCCGATCATCGTGACGGCAGACGAGATCGAGCGGCGCGCCGCCGATGTGCCGGCGCATGTGCGGGCCGACATCGACTTCGCGGCGCGTCAGGTGTTCGATTTCGCGCTGGCGCAGCGTCGCTCGATCGAAGACTTCGCCGTCGAGTTGTATCCGGGCGTGACGGCCGGGCAGAAGGTCGTGCCGGTGAATGTCGTCGGCTGCTACGCGCCGGCTGGGCGCTACGCGCATATCGCGTCGGCGTATATGGGCGTGGCGACGGCGAAGGCGGCGGGCGTGAAAACCGTGATCGCCTGTTCGAGTCCGTTTCGCGGCGGCGGGATTCATCCGTACGTGTTGTACGCGTTCAAGGCCGCCGGCGCCGATATCGTGATGACGCTCGGCGGCGTGCAGGCGATTGCGTCGATGGCTTACGGGCTGTTCACCGGCAAACCGGCTGACGTGGTGGTCGGGCCGGGCAACAAGTTCGTGGCGGAGGCCAAGCGCGCGCTATTCGGCAAGGTCGGCATCGACGTCTTCGCGGGGCCCTCCGAAGTGGCGGTGATCGCCGACGAAAGCGCCGATCCCGCGATCGTCGCGAGCGACCTCGTCGGTCAGGCGGAACATGGACACGAGTCGCCGGCGTGGTTGTTCACGACCTCGAACGCACTGGCGCTCGACGTGATGCAACGCGTTCCCGAGCTGATCGAGCGCCTGCCGCCGACCGCGCGCGATGCCGCCGGCGCCGCGTGGCGCGACTATGGCGAAGTGATCGTGTGCGATACGCGCGAGGACATCGTCGAGATCTCCGACCGTTACGCGTCGGAACATCTCGAAGTGCATGCGGCGGATCTCGACTGGTGGCTCGAACGGCTCACGTGCTACGGCTCGCTGTTCCTCGGCGAAGAAACGACCGTCGCGTTCGGCGATAAAGCCAGCGGCCCCAACCACGTATTGCCGACCAAGGGCGCGGCGCGTTACTCGGGTGGCCTGTCCGTGCATAAGTTCGTCAAGACCCTCACCTGGCAGCGCATGACCCGCGACGCCGCCAGGCAGATCGGTGAAGTCACCGCCCGCATCTCCCGGCTCGAGGGCATGGAAGCGCACGCCCGCACTGCCGACGACCGCCTCGACAAATACTTTCCCGACGAGCGTTTCGTGCGCGGCGAACCGGTGGTGGTGTGATCGTGGCGCCGAACCAGCCTGATTCGCGCCGAGCGGTACAAGGTCTGTTCGGTCTGGGCGGCCGCACCGCGCTCGTGACCGGTGGCAATTCGGGCATTGGCGAGGCAATGGCGCATGCGCTCGGTCTTGCCGGCGCGCGCGTGATTCTGGTCGCGCGCCGGCGCGACACGCTCGATCTCGCGAGCGGGCGCCTCGCCGCCGACGGCATCGAAACGCACGCGTTGCCGCACGATCTCGCGGACGAAGACGCTGCTCGCGAGTGTGCGCTCACGGCGCAACGCCTGTATGGCCAGATCGACATTCTCGTCAACGCGGCGGGTATCAATCTGCGCCAGCCATTCGGCGAAGTGACGCCGGACGCCTGGCGTCGGCAGTTGGCGCTGCATCTCGGCGCGCCTTTTTTCATGACCCAGGCGCTCGCCCCGGCCATGCAGACGCGCGGCTTCGGCCGGATACTGAATATCGCCTCGCTGCAGTCGTACCGCGCGTTCGGCGACAGTGCGCCGTACGGCGCCGCCAAGGGCGGCATCGTGCAGCTCACGCGGGCGATGGCGCAGGCCTGGTCGCCCCACGGAATCACCTGCAACGCGATCGGTCCGGGCTTCTTTCCGACGGCGTTGACGGCGCCCGTGTTCGGCAACGCCGCGCTCGCTGCGCAACACGCGGCGCAAACCTGCATCGGCCGCAATGGCCGGCTCGAGGACCTGTACGGAGCGACGGTGTTCCTCGCCAGCGAGGCATCGGCCTATATCACTGGACAAACCCTGATGGTCGACGGCGGCTATACCGCGCGTTGATCGTAGCGGAGCAGAGAGGCACTCATGAAAGCATTGGTGTACACCGGACCCAACGAAATGCAGCTGCTCGAGCGCGCCGATCCGGAGCCGGCGGCGGGCGAGGTCGTGCTGAAGATCGACGCCGTCGGCATCTGCGGCTCGGACATGCATGCTTACCACGGTCACGATCCGCGTCGTCAGCCCGGGCTGGTGCTGGGGCATGAGTTCGCCGGCACGGTCGCGGTGAGCCGCGCGCCGCATGTGCCGGTCGGCCTCAGGGTGACCGGCAATCCGTTGATCACGTGCGGGCGCTGCGACTATTGCCTGCAGGGACGCGACAATCTGTGCGTCGACCGGACCATGGTCGGCATGACGCGACCGGGTGCGTTCGCCGAGTACATGTCGATACCCGCCGCGAGCCTGATCGAGATTCCGCCCGACATGCCGGCGACGCACGCCGCGATGACCGAACCGGCCGCGACCGCACTGCACGCGCTCAATCTGTCGATGCGCGCGCTATCCCGGCCGTTGCCCGAAACGCGCACGCTGGTGATTGGCGGCGGCGCGATCGGTCTGCTCGCGGCCTTGCTGCTGAGAAGCTACGGCTGTCGCAACGTGGAGATGGCGGAGGTCAATCCGCTGCGGCGTGCTTCGGCGGAGCGCCATGCCGGCTGCCGGGCCTTCGATCCGCAGACCACGGACACGCCGCCGAATCGCTTCGATTTCGTGCTCGATGCGGTCGGCGCCAAGGCCACGCGCAAGCTCTCGCTGTCGGCGGTGAAGCCGGGCGGCGTGATTATGCATATCGGCCTGCTCGACTGGGATAGCGAAATCGACATGCGCAAGCTGACGCTCGCCGAGATCTCGCTGCTCGGCACCTACACCTACTCGATGGCCGATCTGCGGGCGACCGTCGCCGCGCTCGCCGGCGGCGCATTCGGCGATCTCGCGTGGAAGCAGACACGTCCCCTCGAAGGCGGCGCGCGCGCGTTCGAAGAGCTCGATCAGGGCCGTGTCGAATCGAGCAAAGTGATTCTGGTGCCGGCTTAGTCGGACAGTGAAGGGCGGGTGATTCGCGCCATGCGGTGGATCACCCGCGCTTCTGTCAGGCTGCCGTCCACCCTACCAGCCGCGCTCCCACCCCCGGGAATGCCCCGCCTTGAGCCCCCACCGCCCACCAGCGTAGAATCGTCGCACATCGATTTGGGAGTCCAGCAATGCGTCTGGTTTCTCGTGGCGATTTCCCTCACCCAACCCGGCCAACCCCGGCGTTTTCTCGACCCGCCTCTCGCGCAGAGGTCCGCGGTCGTTGCGGATTTGTTCTCAGATCCGCGCCATGATCCCACTGATTTCCGTAAAAAAGCTCAGCAAGAGTTTCCCCGGCGTACGGGCGCTTCACGAGGTCCAGCTTGAGCTGATGACCGGAGAAGTCCATGCGCTGATGGGTGAAAACGGCGCGGGCAAATCGACGTTAATGAAAATCCTCGCCGGCGTGTACACGCGCGATACCGGCGAAATTCTCGTCGACGGCCAGCCGGTCGATTTCCAGAGCCCACGCGACGCCCAGGCCGTCGGCGTCGGCATCATTCATCAGGAACTCCAACTGATGAACCATCTGAGCGTGGCGCAGAACATCTTCATCGGCCGCGAGCCGCGCGGACGCCTCGGCGTTTTCCTCGACGAAGACAAGCTCAACGCACAGGCACGCGACATTCTTGCCCGCATGCACGTGAACATCGACCCGCGCGCCATGGTCGGCGCACTGACCGTGGCGAAACAGCAAATGGTGGAGATCGCCAAGGCGTTGTCGTTCGATTCGCGCGTGCTGATCATGGACGAACCGACCTCGGCCCTCAACGACGCCGAGATCGCCGAACTGTTCCGCATCATCCGCGAGTTGAAGAGCCGGGGCGTGGGCATCGTCTACATTTCCCACAAAATGGACGAGTTGAAGCAGATCGCCGACCGCGTGACCGTGTTACGCGACGGCGAATACGTGGCCACCGTCGCCGTTGCGGACGCCAGCGTCGAGACGATCATCGGCATGATGGTCGGGCGCACCCTGACCGACGTCGAGCCGCCTAACAACACCGCGGACAAAGGCGAGATCGCGCTCCAGGTCACACACCTGAACGCGGGCCCGCTGGTCAGAGACGTGAGCTTCACGCTGCACAACGGCGAGATCCTGGGCTTTGCCGGCCTGATGGGCGCCGGCCGCACGGAAGTCGCGCGCGCGGTGTTCGGCGCCGATCCGATCGAATCCGGCGAAATCGTCGTGCGAGGCAAGCGGGTGACGATCCGCCAGCCGAGCGACGCCGTCGCGCACGGCATCGGCTATCTGTCGGAAGACCGCAAGCGCTATGGCCTCGCGACCGGCATGGACGTCGAGTCGAACATCGTCATGTCCAATCTGGACAAATTCCTGTCGCTCAACTTCTTCCTGCGCCGTGCACGGATTCGCCGCACGGCCGGTCATTTCATCAAATTGCTCGCTATTCGCACGCCGTCCGCGACGCAGCCGGTCCGCCTGCTATCGGGCGGCAATCAGCAGAAGGTCGTGATCGCCAAATGGCTCGAACGCGACTGCGACGTGCTGTTCTTCGACGAACCCACGCGCGGTATCGACGTCGGCGCCAAAAGCGAAATCTACAAGCTGCTGCGCGCGCTCGCGGCGCAAGGCAAGGCGATCGTGATGATCTCGTCGGAACTGCCGGAAATCCTGCGCATGAGCGACCGCATCGTCGTGATGTGCGAAGGCCGCATTACCGGCGAACTCCTGGCCGCCGAGGCGTCGCAGGAAAGCATCATGCATCTCGCGACGCAGCGCGACCCCTTGAAAGCAGCGGCATGAAACTCGTGAGGTCTGAATGAAGTTGCCATCGGATACGTCGGCGTTAGTGAACGAGGGGCGCGCTTCCGGCCTGAGAGCGCGTCTCTTCGCGCCGGCCGCGCTGCAGAAAATGCTGGCGTTTGCGAGCCTGGTCCTGCTGCTGGTGTTTTTCAGTTTCGCGTCGCCGGCGTTCATGCAGATCGACAATATTCTCGGCATTCTGCAGGCCACGGCCGTCAACGGCGTGCTGGCGATTGCCTGCACGTTCATCATCATCACCGGCGGCATCGATCTGTCGGTCGGCACGCTGATGACGTTCACGGCGGTCATTTGCGGCGTGTTTCTCACCTACTGGCATCTGCCGATGTGGACCGGCGTGCTCGCGGCGATCGGCGCCGGCGCGATGTGCGGGACCATTTCCGGGACCCTCATCGCCAAGATGAAAATCCCGCCGTTCATCGCGACGCTGGGCATGATGCTGCTGCTGAAAGGGCTCTCGCTGGTGGTCTCGGCCGACAAGCCGATTTACTTCACCGACACTGAAAACTTCACCCTGATCTCGCAGGATTCGCTGATCGGTTACGTGCTGCCGAATCTGCCGGTGCCGAACGGCGTGCTGATCCTGTTTTTCCTGGCAATCGTGAGTTCGCTCACGTTGAATCGCACGGCGCTCGGCCGCTACACGTTCGCGCTCGGCAGCAACGAAGAAGCGGTGCGTCTGTCCGGCGTGAACGTCGACCGCTGGAAGATCGCCATTTACGCGCTCGGCGGCGCTATTTGCGGCATTGCCGGCTTGCTGATCGCGTCGCGGCTGAATTCCGCGCAGCCGGCGCTCGGCCAGGGCTATGAACTCGAAGCGATCGCCGCCGTGGTGATCGGCGGCACGTCGCTGAGCGGCGGCGCGGGCACGATCCTCGGTACGATCATCGGCGCGTTCATCATGAGCGTGCTGACCAACGGGCTGCGCATCCTGTCGGTTGCGCAGGAATGGCAGATCGTCGTGACCGGGCTGATCATCATTCTCGCGGTGTATGCCGATATCCTGCGGCGCAGCAAGCGCTGACACGCCACACACGAAATCAAAAAAGGGGAGCGCGAAAGGGCTTCCTCATTACTGAAGGCGGTGGTCCACCTTAGGAGGAGAGTTGCCATGTTGAATCGAAAACTATTCGGTGTCGTGGTCGGCGTGGGCGCGCTGGTCGGCGTGACGAATCTGGCCCGCGCGGAAGAACCGTATATTCCGCTGATCTCGAAGGGCTTCCAGCATCAGTTCTGGCAAGCCGTCAAATCCGGCGCCGAACAGGCGGCGAAGGAGCAGAAAGCCCGCATCACGTTCGAAGGTCCCGAAACCGAGGCGATGGTCGACAAGCAGATCGACATGTTGTCGGCGGCGCTGGCGAAGAAGCCGCAGGCGCTCGGCATCGCCGCGCTCGACAGCAAAGCGGCCATTCCGCTGCTGCGCCGCGCGCAGGCCGCCAAGATACCGGTGATCGCGTTCGACTCGGGCGTCGACAGCGACATTCCGCTCACGACCTGCGCGACCGACAATCTCGCCGCGGCCGCGCTCGCCGCCGACAAGATGGCGGCGGCAATCGGCGATTCGGGCGAAGTGGGGCTCGTGGTGCACGACCAGACCAGCCGCACGGGCGTGGACCGTCGCGATGGATTCCTGAACGAGATGAAGGCGAAGCATCCGAACGTCAAGATCGTGTCCGTGCAGTACGGCGGTGGCGACCACTTGAAGTCCGCGGAAATCGCCAAGGCGATGATCCAGGCCAATCCCAATCTGAAGGGCATTTTCGGTTCGAATGAAGGCTCGGCCGAAGGCGCGGCGATCGGCGTCAAGGAGTCGGGCAAGAAGCTCGTGCTGATCGGCTACGACTCCGGCAAGGAGCAGAAAGACGACATCAATTCCGGTCTGATGCTGGGCGCGATCACGCAGAACCCGGTCGGCATCGGCAAGTGCGTCGTCGATTCCGCGATGAAGGCGCTGAAGGGCGAGAAGCTGCCGAAGAAGGTCGACACCGGCTTCTACTGGTACGACAAGAGCAACATGAGCGATCCAAAGATCGCCGCCGTGCTGTATGACTGAGTTGCGCCGCCAAGGCGCAATGGGGGAGGCCGCGCGCGTGGTGCGCGCCTCTCTCTTTCTGGTTCCGTCGGGTGAGAGGGAGACAGGCGGACATCGATAGCTGTCGCTCAGGAGCGTGCCAAGTGACTACGATCACCAACCTGTCCGTGCGGGACATCCGCTTTCCGACTTCGCGTTCGCTCGATGGTTCCGACGCGATGAACGCGGCGCCGGATTACTCCGCCACTTACGTGACGCTCGAAACCGATTCGGCGCAGCCAGAAGGGCTCACCGGTCATGGCCTGACGTTCACGATCGGGCGCGGCAACGAGATCTGCGTGGCGGCGGTGAAGGCGCTGGCGCCGCTGGTGGTCGGCCGAACGCTTGAAGAGATCGCGGCGAACATGGGCGCGTTCTGGCGCGCGCTGACGTCGGACAGTCAATTGCGCTGGATCGGTCCGGACAAGGGCGCGATCCATCTGGCGACGGCGGCCGTCGTCAATGCCGCCTGGGACCTGTGGGCCAAAGCGGAAGGCAAGCCGGTGTGGAAGCTGCTGGTCGACATGAGCCCGGAAGAACTCGTGCGGTGTCTCGACTTCCGTTATGTGACCGACGCGATCACGCCGCAGGAAGCGATCGCGATGCTGCATCGTCATGCGTCGTCACGCGGCGAGCGCGAAGCGGAGATGCTCGCGCAGGGCTACCCGGCGTACACGACATCGGCCGGCTGGCTCGGCTATGACGATGACAAGATTCGCCGCCTCGCGCGCGAAGGCGTCGCGCAGGGTTGGACGCACTTCAAGCAGAAGGTGGGCGGCAATCTCGACGAAGACATGCGGCGCGCCCGCATCTTAAGAGAAGAGATCGGCGCAAACCGCAAGCTGATGATGGATGCGAACCAGGTCTGGGACGTCGACGAAGCGGTGGCGAACATGCGACGCCTCGCGCAGTTCGACCCGTGGTGGATCGAAGAGCCGACCAGCCCCGACGACATTCTCGGCCACGCGGCGATCCGTCAGCGGCTCAAACCGATCGGCGTGGCGACCGGCGAGCATTGCCACAATCGGGTGATGTTCAAACAGTTGCTGCAGGCACAGGCCATCGACTTTTGTCAGGTCGACAGTTGCCGGCTGGGCGGTCTGAACGAAGTGATCGTGGTCCTGCTGATGGCGGCAAAATTCGGCGTGCCCGTGTGTCCGCATGCGGGCGGCGTCGGTTTGTGCGAGTACGTGCAGCATATTTCGCTGTTCGACTATGTTTGCGTGTCGGCGTCGCTGGAGAATCGGGTGCTCGAATACGTGGATCATCTGCATGAGCATTTCATCGATCCGGTGGTGATCCGCAATGGGCGTTATATGCCGCCGCAGCGCCTCGGCTACAGCATCGAAATGCACGCGGCGTCGCTCGACCGGTATCGTTTTCCTGACGGTGCGGGCTGGACGACTTGAGCGCGCGCGTCGCTTACCGTGGCGCCGTTTGGCCGTGCTGATGCCGCTGGAACGGAACGCGTCCAGCGGCCACCCTCACCACTCCCGCCACTTCAGCGTCAAAAATGGTCCGTACCATTCGACACGTTGATGCCACAGGCGTCCGTTACCGTCAGCGGACTGCTTCCCGCCCAACCCTGCTGTCCGGTGCGAATGCGGCATCGCCGCGCTGCCGGCGGCGCGTGAGCGCCTGCGCGTAATCCGACGACGCGGCGGGAGCCGACCTGATCGCCTGTTCTGATCGTTTCTTCTGCGGGGAATCCGATGAGTGTCCGTCCGATAGGGCACGCGCCTGTCGCCTGGCCATGGACGCGGCCGATGCGGCCAACACGGCCTATGCGGCGGCCGATGCGTGCGCGCGCAACCTCCGGCAAGTCCGGTGGCTTCACGCTCATCGAAGTGCTGATCGCGCTCGCGATCGTCGCCATTGCGCTGGGCGCGGTGCTGCGCGCGATCGGCTCGCTCGCGACGGACACCGACAGCGCGCGCGCACGTTTGCTCGCGCTGTGGAGCGCGGACAATGCATTGGCGGCCATTCGTATTTCATCCAGTTGGCCGCCCGTGGGGCGAAGCACCTTCGCCTGTCCGCAGGGACAGTATCCGTTCGTCTGCCGCCAGGTGGTGACGGCGTTCGAAAGCCCGCTGGTGCGTCAGGTGACGGTGAGTGTGTTGCCGTCCGCGTCGAGCCGCAGCGTCCTCGCCGAAGTCGTGACCGTGGTGCAGGATGAAGCGCGCCACTAGCCCGCGCGGCGCGCCGCGAACGAAGGGCTTCACGCTGATCGAGATGCTGGTCGCGATCACGCTGCTCGCCGTGATTGCGTTGCTGTCGTGGCGCGGCCTCGACGCAACGATTCGCGGACGCGACGACATCGCCGCGAAGCTCGGCCAGACGCGGCTGATCGGCCGATACTTCTCGCAGATGCAATACGACCTGCTGAACCTCGTCACCGCCGACGAAGTGTTCGGACCACCCTTGCGAATCCGGCCCAATGAACTCGTGCTGGTTCGGCATCTGGGTATCGGCAGCGGGCCGACTCAGGTGCAGGTCGTACGCTATCAATTGAAGGGCAGCGAACTGATACGCAGCGCGTCACAGCCGCTCAGCTCGCTCGCCGATCTCGACGATGCCTTGCAGCACATGGATCAATTCGCGCGCATTGTTGTCAGCGACAACGCGCGTTCGATGCAACTCGCGGTATGGATCGCGCCGGACGGCTGGACGTCCAGTCAGCCCGCCGTCGAGGCTGCGTACACGCGCTTTCTGTCGCAGCACGGCATCAGCAACATCACGTCGCTCGGCATGCCGCTGCCGCGTGGTCTCCGCTTCACCGTCGCGCTCGGCAGTCCGCCGGTCGAATTCGTGCGGATGATTCCGATCGGGCAATGAGGCGTGCGTTAGAACCCGTCCTCGGTTCAGTGCCGCACTACAGTCACATTGCAGCCGCATAGCAGCCGCGTGCAGCCCCATTTCGCTCAATTCAATGCGATAGGCATAGTTGAGGAAATGTTCCGTAACTTTCGTCATACGCCTGTTATCGCTCGTCCCTAGTCTCGGGTTGAAGCCGTCACTTTCAAAGATCGTTTCACACGATTGAAGTGGCGGCGCGTAGCGCAACATGACGAGGGAGCGAACGTGGAGGCGGGATACTCACAAGACACGCGAGCGGGCGCGCAGAGCGGCGATGCGTCGGCCATGCGGCGAAGCGTGGCGAATTTATCGCGGGCCAAAGATTGGCATGCGGCAGGGCGCTTCGACGAAGCGGCGCGCGAGTACGAAACGCTCCTGGCCAGCGACCCCGACAACCCCGAGCTGTTGCATCTCTACGGCGTGCTGCATTACCAGCGCGGCGCGGTGGCCGACGCCGAGTCGTTGCTGCGCCAGTCGATTGCGTTGACGCCCACGGCGCGCGCGCTGTCCGATCTCGGCGCGGTGCTGGCCGAATCCGGACGGGCCGACGCAGGCCTCGCGCAGTTCGACGCCGCGTTGCGGCTCGATCCGCTCGACATCCAGACGCTCGTGCGCAAGGGCAATACGCTGACGGCGCTGCGTCGCCATGCGGCAGCGCTCGAAGCGTTCGACCGCGTGCTGTCGATCTCGCCGCTGGTGCTCGACGCATTGTGCAATCGCGGCGGCGCGTTGCGCGCGCTGGGGCGGCGCGAGGAAGCGCTCGACACGTATGACCGCGCGCTGGTCGTCGATCCTGCTTCGTTCGAATCGTGGTTCAACCGTGGTCTGGTGCTGCGCGAATTACAGCGCACCGCCGAGGCGCTGCAAAGCTTCGAGCGCGCGCTTGCGATCCAGCCCGGCCATGCCGTGATGCTGTCGATGCGCGGTCAGTGTCTGGTGGACCTCGGTCGGTTGAACGAGGCGCTCGCGGCCTTCAACGAAGCCATCGCGGCCGAGCCCGGCATGATCGAGGCGCTCTACAACAGCGCGGTCGCACTCGACCGTCTCGGGCGACCCGACGAAGCGATCGGCCGCTGCGCACGGGTGCTGGCGTTGGACCCGCACCATGCGCGCGCGTTGACCTGCCGGGCCAATGCGATGCTGCAATTGAAGCGCTACGACGCGGCGTTGTCGAACTACGACCTCGCGTTGACGATCGACCCCGACGCGGCCGACATTCACTGCAACCGCGGCACGGCATTGCGCTATCTGAAGCGCTACGACGACGCACTCGCCAGTTACGACGCAGCACTCGCGCTCGACGACCGTTTCGGCGAAGCATGGACCAACCGCAGCAACGTGCTGCAGGATCTGCATCGCTACGACGAAGCGATGAGCGCGCTCGACAAGGCGCTGCAGATCAGACCAGATCACGCGACGAACTTTTTCAACCGCGGCAATCTCCACTACGACACCGGCCGTCACGAAGCCGCGCAAGCCGCCTACGACCGCGCGATCGAACTGAAGGCGGACTACGTCGACGCGCATTTCGCGCGGGCCTCGCTGTATCTCGCGCAAGGCGACTTCGCGCGCGGCTGGGCCGGCTACGAATGGCGTCTGCGGGACGCCGAACTGGCGCGGCACTATCGCCCGTTCGTGCAACCGTTGTGGCGCGGCGACGAACCGCTCGACGGCAAGACGATCCTGATTCACGCCGAACAGGGCTTCGGCGACACGCTGCAGTTCTGCCGCTACGCGCCGCAGCTAGCCGCGCTGGGCGCGCGCGTGGTGCTCGAAGTCCAGCCGGCCTTGCGCAAGCTGATGACGACGCTGCCAGGCCCCGCGCAAGTGCTCGCGCGAGGCGAGCCGCTGCCGGCTTTCGACTATCAGTGTCCGCTGCTCAGTTTGCCGTTTGCGTTACGCACGGAACTGGCGAGCATTCCGCGTCACACGCCGTATCTGCAGGCGGACGCGGAGCGCGCACGGCAATTTGCTGAACGGCTCGGTAATGGGCGGCGTCCGCGGATTGGGCTGGCGTGGTCCGGCAATCCTGAGCATCGCAACGACCACAACCGTTCGATCGATTTCGCGCAACTCGCGCCGCTGTTTGCGCTGGACGTCGACTGGATCAGCCTGCAAAAAACCGTGCGCGAGCAGGACGAAGCGTTGCTCGGCGACTCGCCCATCATCTGCCTCGACGACGAACTCGACGATTTCGCGGACACCGCGGCGCTGATCCGTTCGCTCGATCTGGTGATCTCCGTCGACTCGGCCGTCGCGCATCTGGCCGGTGCGTTGGGCCAGCCGGTCTGGGTGCTGTTGTCGGACCCGGCCGAATGGCGCTGGCTGCGCGAACGCGCGGACAGTCCGTGGTATCCCGACGCGCGGTTGTTCCGGCAAAGCACGCCGGGTCAGTGGGGCAGCGTGATCGAAGCGGTCAGGGCGGCCATCGGCCAACCGGACGCGGAAGACTGAACTCGACGGAAAAACGCCGGGCGCGAGCGCGGCAACAGGGGCCGAAACAATGACATCGAATGGGGAAGGGACGACGCTCGCGATCCAGACAGATTCCGCGCGGGCGCGAGACGAGATCCCGAAGCCCGACGCCGCGCAGCTCGACCGTCTGTTGCAACGGGCGCGCAAGGCGCACACCGAGGGCGGCCTCGACAAAGCGGAAGCCGCGTATGCCGAGTTGCTGATGCTCGACCCCGCGCATGCGGAAGCGCTGCATCTGCTAGGCGCGGTGCGTTTCCAGCAAGGACGGTTAGAGGAAGCCAATGCGTTGATGAGCCTCTCGATCGAGCGGCAACCGGTCGCGCTGGCGCTCACCAATCACTCTGCCGTGCTGCTGGGTCTCGGGCGGACGCAAGACGCGCTGTCCAGACTCGATGAAGCGCTGGCGCTCAATCCCGGTCATCAACGCGCGCTGTTCCAACGCGCGGGTCTGCTCGCGCAACTGGGCCGTCACGACGATGCGCTCGCCGCATACGACCGTTTGCTCGACATCAATCCGGGTTCCGCCGAGGCGCTGCTCAAGCGCAGCGAATCGCTGCGCGCGCTGGGGCGTTGCACCGACGCACTGGTCTGCTGCGACCGTGCGTTGTCGATAGCCGGCCGTTCCTTCGACGTGCTGCGCGAACGTGGACGCGTGTTGCGCGAGCTGGGCCGTTTCCAGCACGCGACGGATAACTACGGTCTGGCGTTGTCACTCGTGCCGGGCAGTGCAGAGGTGCTGTTCCTGAGAGGCGTCGCGTTTCTCGATCTGCACGAACCCGGCAACGCGCTCGCCGATTTCAACGCGGCGATGGCGGCGAGCCCGAGTTTCGTGGAGGCGATCTACAACAGTTCGGTCGCGCTGGAACAGCTTGGGCGGCATCAGGAAACGCTCGCGCGTTGCGACCGCGTGCTCGCCATCGAGCCGAATCATGCGAAGGCGCACGCGAACCGCGGCAACGCGGCGTGTCATCTGGGCCGCGACGGCGACGGCGCGCAGAGCTATGCGCGCTCTCTCGACGTCGAACCGGACAGTGTCGGCGTGTTGTGCAATTACGCTAGCGCGCTGATCAGCATCAAGCGTTACGACGACGCGCGGCAGGCCTGCGAACGCGCGCTCGCGCTCGAATCGGACTACGTGCCAGCGTGGTTCACGCGCGGGCGTGTGTCGCTGGAAACTCACCGTTATGAGGACGCGCTAGGCGATTTCGCGCGCGTGCTGGACGCAACACCGCGCGACAAGCTCGCGCATTTTCACACCGGCAATGCGCTGCGTTCCGTACGGCGGCATGAAGAAGCGAAAGCCGCCTACGCGCAGGCTATCGACATCGATCCGGACTACGTGCTCGCGCACTGCATGCGCGCGTTTCTGTGTCTGTCGATCGGCGACTTCGAGGCCGGCTGGAGCGAATACGAATGGCGCTGGCGCGACACGCAACTCGACGGCAGCCGCCGCGAGTTCGTGCAGCCGAGGTGGACTCACGGCATGCCGCTCGCGGGCCGCACCATCCTGCTGTATGCGGAGCAGGGTCTCGGCGACACGCTGCAATTCTGCCGCTACGTGCCGCTTGTGAAGGCGCTCGGTGCGACGGTCGTGCTCGAAGTGCAGCGTGAGTTGACCGGGCTGCTGGAGAGCCTCGACGGCGTCCACACAGTGGTCGCGCGCGGCGGGCCGCTGCCGCCGTTCGATCTGCATTGTCCGTTGCTGAGTCTGCCGCTCGAGTTCCGCACCGAACAGGCGTCGATTCCCGCCGAGGTGCCGTATTTGCGGGCCGATCCTGCGCACGTCGCGCGTTGGGTCGAGCGGCTGGGTATGTCGCAACGGCCGCGTATCGGCCTCGTGTGGTCGGGCAATCCGCTGCATCTGAACGACCGCAACCGGTCAATGCCGCTCGCCGATCTGCTGCCGCTACTCGACGACGCGTTCGACTGGTTCAGTCTGCAAAAGGTGGTGCGCGACGAAGATCAGGCAGCGCTCGCCGCGAGTCCGCTCCGCCACGTCGGCGATCAGATCGAGGACTTTGCCGACACGGCCGCGCTGACCGCGCTGATGGATTACGTGGTGAGTGTCGATACGTCGGTCGCGCATCTTGCGGGCGCGTTGGGGCGGCCGCTTGCGGTCTTGTTGCCGCATACGCCGGACTTCCGCTGGATGCTCGATCGCGACGACAACCCGTGGTATCCCGGCGCGCGACTTTTCCGCCAGGCCGAGGCGGGGAACTGGGCGCCGGTGGTCGAAGCCGTAAAGGCGGCGTTGCCTGGGCTCGTGAATGGAGCGGGTCGATGAACCGGCAAAGAGCGCAGGACGCCGCTTCTTCGTTTGCGCCGGTGGCGAACGGGAGTGCCGTGCAGGTGGCTATCGCCGATTCGTTGCGCAATGCGCGCGCGCTGCTGGAGAGGAATGACCTCGGCGCGGCGCGGCGTCTGTACGAAGGCGTGCTGACTCTCTCGCCCGACAACGTCGAAGCGCTCCATCTGCTGGGACTCGTCTGTCTGCGTCAGGGCGACGCAGCGCGCGCGGAGCCGCTGATCGCGCGCTCGATGCGCGCGGGTTTGCGGCAAGCCTGGAACTTCACGAATCACGGCGCGGCGCTGGTCGGCGTGGGCCGCTATCGCGACGCGCTCGCCGTACTCGACGAAGCGTTGAAACTCGATCCCGCGCATCCGCCCGCTCACACGGCGGTCGGCGATGCGCTGCTGGGACTCCAACGCTTCGACGAAGGGATCGCGGCCTACGACCGTTCGCTGCAACGCGCGCCCGCGCAAGCCCAGGCGTGGAGCCGCCGCGGCGCCGCGTTGCGCGCGCTGGGTCGTCCTGCCGATGCCTTGATCAGCCTGGAGCGCGCGCTGAATCTCGATGCCAACGACGCCGCCGCGCACGCCGAGCGCGGTCACGCGCTGCGTGAAGTCGGGCGTCATGACGAAGCGTTGCGGCAATACCGGCTGGCGATGGTGGTCTGCGGGCGTAGTGCGGCGTTGCTGCTGGCCACGGGCATCGCGTTGACGGAACTGGGGCGTGCCACTGAGGCGCTGACGATCCTCGACGAAGGCCTGCAACTCGCGCCCGACGACACCGCGTTGCTATACGCAAGCTGCGTCGCGCTCGACATGCTGCATGCGCGCGCGGAACTGCTGCGACGCTGCGACCGGCTGCTTGCCATCGATCGCGAGCAGTCGACGGCGTGGGTGGGACGCGGCAACGCACTGCTCGGTCTCGACCGTCATCAGGAGGCGGCCGAGGCCTACTGCGAAGCGCTCAAACGCGCCCCCGAACATATCGACGCGCTGCGCAACCATGCGGCGGCATTGCGCGCGCTTGGCCGCCACGACGAAGCGCTCGACGACTACGACCGCGCGCTCGCGCTGACCGGCGCGCATCCCGAGTTGCTGTACAACCGCGCCGTCACGCTGCAACAACTCTCGCGCTACGACGAGGCGATGGACAGTCACGCGAAAGCCGCCTGCGCTCCGGCCGATACCGCGCAACATCTCTATACGCGCGCGGTCGCCTTGCAGCAGATCGGCGAACACGAAGCCGCGCTGTGCGCCTACGCGCAGGCCTGCGAACGCGATCCGCATCATGGCGCGGCGCGCCGCTCCGAGGCGTACTGCCGTTTGTTGATGGGCGACATGGCAACCGGCTGGGCACTGCACGAAGCGCGCTGGCACGCCACCGACGTCGCGTTGAACCGGCGTCACGCCGATCGTCCGCTGTGGCTCGGCGTCGAGCCGATTGCGGGCAGGACCGTGCTGCTGCATGCGGAGCAGGGCTACGGCGACACGCTGCAATTTTGCCGCTACGCGAGCCTCGTTCATGCGAAGGGCGCGACGGTGATCCTGCAGGCGCCGCGCGAACTGGCGACGCTGCTGGCGTCGTTGAGCGACGTGAGTTGCATCGTCAGCGAAGACGATGCGATACCGCCGTTCGATTTTCAGGTTCCGTTGATGAGCCTGCCGCTCGCTTTCCGCACGACGCTCGACACGATTCCCGCGCGGGGTGCTTATTTGCACGCCGATGCGCGGCGGCGCGATGAATGGCGTCGCCGTGTCGATGCCATCGCCACGCCGCACAAGCTGAAAATCGGCCTCGCGTGGTCCGGCAATCCTCGCCACAACAACGATGAAAACCGCTCGCTGTCGTTCGCCGAACTCGCGCCGCTGTTCGCGCTCGATGCAACCTTCGTGAGCCTGCAACCGCAAGTGCGCGAGCGCGATCGCGCCGCGCTGGCGGCGAGTGACGTCGTGTGTTTCGACGATGCGCTTGCCGATTTTGCGGACACCGCCGCGTTGATCGATGCGCTCGATGTAGTGATTTCGGTGGATACGTCGGTGGCGCATCTGGCGGGCGCGGTCGGCAGGCCGGTGTGGATTCTGTTGCCGCGCGCGCCCGACTGGCGCTGGCTGCTCGAACGTGAGGACAGCCCGTGGTATCCGAGCGCGCGGCTGTTCCGTCAGTCGCGGCCGGGCGACTGGCCGGCGGTGATCGAACGGGTTGGCACCGCGTTGCTCGACATGATGCCGTTGCGTGACGTAGCAGCGGCATGAGCCGCCCAGGCCGCCCACAGCAGCAAAAGCTACGGACCATTTGAAGCGGCTCAAATGATGCGTAACAGCCGCAACATCGCTGCCACGCGCGGCCCGTATTTTCGATGGATTCAGGCTGTTCGACGCGGGGTCGGCGAACGGTCGAAAGATCGAAGAATCGGGGATTCGGGTAATCGACATTCGCGGCTTCACGTGGGCGCCAGAGTGGGCGCAAGCGACGGGGTCGTCAACTTCTAAGGTTTCGGGGTGGAGAATGGCAGCACGCGCGCGCGCAGCACGACAACAACACCAGTATCGTTCGCAGACTGTCCTTATCGCCGACGTGCGGCCGCTGCGTCGCGCCGTCGCGCTGATCCTGGCGGCGGGATTCACGACCCAGGCGCACGCCGCGGGTATCGTCAATCTGGGGCAAGCCACCGCGCGTAACGCGGCGGGCGGCGCGGGCGGCTACGGCGGCACGGGTGTGCCGAATCTCGGCGTGTCGCCGCAGCAGGCACTGCAGGCGAGCCAGCCGTCGATTCGCAATCTCGGTCACGCGGCGCAGGCGATCGCGGCGCAGATCGCCGCGCAAAGCGCGGCAGCGGCAGCCGCCGCGGCGACGGTGTCGAACGTGCCCAACGGCTTGACGCCTGGCGGCCTGCAGGTGGCGCCGGGCATCACCTTCGTGAACAACGGCAAAGGCGCGCTCGTCAGTCAGAACACGGATTCGACCAATCCGCTGCTGTGGATCAACGCGAACGGGCCGCAGCAAACCGTCGACAGCAGCGGCCACGTCAACGTGAACGTGACGCAGACCGGCCAGAACGCGGTGCTGACCTGGCAGACGATGAACGTCGGCAAGCAGACCACGCTGAACTTCGATCAGTCGGCCGGCACGCAGACGAACGGCGCGAACAACTGGGCGGTGTTCAACCGGATCGTCGATCCGAGTGGCGCACCGAGTCAGATTCTCGGCAACATCACCGCGCAGGGCGCGGTGTATGTGATCAACCGCAACGGGATTCTGTTCGGCGCGGGGTCGCAGGTGAATGTGCACGCGCTGGTGGCGTCGTCGCTCGATCTGTTGAACATGAACGACTACAACCAGACGCTCGTGAAACAGGTGCCGCTGGTGACCGACAGCACGCTCGCGCAGGACGCCGCGGGCATCGTCGCGAGCAACCAGCAGTTCCTGAGCTTGCCGGCGGGCACCACGGGCGGTCTGGCCTATCCCGAGTCGGGCAACTCGACGACAGGCGGCGTGGTGGGCCACACCGGCGTGCCGAACGAGGTGTTGGGGCTGGGCAACAAGATCCAGCTCACTTCGCTGAGCCAGTATCAGGGCTGGGGCGACGTGACGATCTCGCCTGGCGCGTCGATTACGACCCATACCAACGGCAATGTGAGCGACGGCGGCTTCGTGATGATCGCCGCGCCCAATGTGAACAACGGCGGCAAGATCACGGCCGACGGTGGGCAGGTGGTGCTGGCGGCCGGCATCGGCGTGAGCCTCCTGCCCAATGTGGGCGCCACGACCAACCCGCAGGTCCTGCTTCCGGAATTGAGCGGTCAAATCGTCATGACGGATGCGAGCGGCAAGACGATCGATCTGACACCGGCCGGCACGTTGACGAATACCGGCATCGTTCAGGCCGCGCGCGGCAACGTCAACCTGCTCGGCAGCAACGTGCAGCAGAACGGAGTGGTAGGGGTGACGACCAGCGTCAATACGCCGGGCGCGATCACGATCTCGACGGTCGACGAGTACCAGTCGAACAATCCGGCGAGCGCCGGCTACCTGGGCCGCGGACCGTTCACGGCCGGCGCGGGCGTTGCCAGCGGCGCGGGCCGTGCCGGCCTGCTGAGTTTCGGTCCTGACTCCGTGACGGCAATCATGCCGGATGCCAATGGCCAGACCGCGACGTCGACGCCGGGCACGGTCTTCACGGCCGGCAACATCACCATGACCGCAGGCTCCGTGTGGTTTCAGGGCGGCTCGCTGATCGAGGCGCCGGGCTCGAGCGTGTCCGTCAACGCGCTGACCCAGTCGGTGGTCGGTTATGCCACGCCGGTCGGTCAAACCGCGGTGCCGGGCCGTATTTACCTGGACAGCGGCGCGACGATCGACGTCTCCGGTCTGGCGAACGTCGAACTGCCCATCTCCAGCATCCTGCTCACGATCGACCGGATCGGCCAGAACGAACTGGCCGACTCGGCGCTGCTGCGCGACGGCTTCCTGTTCGGTCAGAAGGGCGTGGTGGTCGACAGCACGCTCACGGGCACGCGCAGCGATGGCTTGCAATGGGTCGGCAGTCCGATCCTGAATCTGTCCGGCTACGTGAACGGCATGCCGCGCACGGTCGACCAGTTGCTCACCAACGGCGGCACCATCACGCTATCGGGTAACGAGGTGATGACGGCGGGCGGTTCGTCGCTGAACCTGAACGGCGGCTACGTTCACTACGACGGCGGCATGGTGAACACCACGCGCCTCGTCGACGCGAACGGCGCGATCGTGCCGATCGGCCAGGCGAGTCCGTTCGATACGTTCGTGGGTATCGCCGGCCAGTTCATGGAGAACCACCCGCGCTGGGGCGTGACGAAAACCTGGTACAACCCGTTGCAGACCGGCGGGACTTATCAGCCTGAGTTCATTGTGGGCGGCAACGCCGGGACGCTGGATCTTTTCGCGTCGCAGTCGATGGTGCTCGACGGCGATGTCACCGCGCAGGCGTTCGGCGGTTCGAAGCAGACCCAGGGCAATGATCTACCGACCGGCGGCACATTCAATCTCGGGGTCGATCCGAAACTCACGACGGCAAATGCGGTGATCGGCCTGACGCAGAACGGCAGGGACGGCGCCCCATCGGGTGAATTCAACCTGGTGATCCTGCAGAACGCCGCGCCGAAGCTGGACGATCTGGCGCCGGGATTTTCATACGACACGTTGCTGAATCCGGCCGCGCTGAATGCACTGTCGGCCACCGATCCGAACAACGTGCTCGCGACCATCGTGGTGCCGGTCGATACGTTGAATGCAGGGGGCTTCGCGAACGTCGATCTCACGGGCGACAAGAGCAGCGGCAAAGGCTTTCTGGTGTCAGAGGGAACGAAGTTGACGCTGCAGCCCGGCGGTTCCCTGAAGCTCAATGGTTCGACTGGCGGCAGCGCGACAGTGGCGGGCCAGTTGATCGTGCCGTCGGGCACGGTCTCTATCACCACCGGCAGCAACATCACGGTCGGTCCCGATGCGTTGATCAGCGTGGCCGGCCAGTGGGTGAACAACGACGTGCAGGCCGCGCCGGGCACGACGCCGGGCAACAGCCAGTTCATCAACGGCGGCAGCATCGCGCTGTCGACGCTCGGTAATAGCGCGAACATCAACGGGACAGTGACCGACGGAACCGGCTCGATCCTGCTGCGGCCGGGCAGTGTGCTCGACGTGTCCGGCGGCGGTGAGATGCAGGCCAACGGTCAACTGCTGACGCAGAACGGCATCCCGGCCGGCAAGGGCGGGAGCCTGTCGCTGCTGACCTACGCCGCAAATGGCAACCCGTTTGGCAATGGCGATGTCAACTCGCCATTCCTGCCTGCCAGTCAGCCGGTGGCGGGGCAAATCCAGATGGACGGCACCATCCGGAGTACCGGTTTTGCGGGCGGCGGCACCTTGACGCTGCAGGCGCTGGGGTTCCAGATCGGCGGCGATCCGGCGCAAGCGCCGGCCTGGGACCTGCTGCTGCCGACCGATTTTTTTGCCACCCAGGGGTTCGGCAATTACGTGCTGAACGCTTTCTACGACGCGACCGTGGCGCCGGGCGCCATGGTCCGGTTGACCCAGCAGAACCTGATCCCGGACGCGGTCGCATTGCAGCGCACCGTTAGCGGCGCCAGTCTGTCGGCCGCGGGGCTGACCACGCCGGGACCGCTCGACGCGTATCACCGCCAGGCGACCAGCCTCACGATGACCGCGGGCGGTTACGCGAACTGGCACCGACTCGATTCAAGCGGAGTCGCCCAGGTGCCGGTTTATGCCGGCGTGACGGGCGGCGTGAGCGTGGGACAAGGGGCAGCGATCGTCGGCGACGCCGGCGCCAGTATCGGGCTCGGCTCACCCGCGCAGGTGACGGTGCTCGGCGCGCTGATCGCGCCGGGCGGCTCGATCGTGCTGAGCGGCGATTCGGCCACGGGCAGCTTTGAACTGCCGGGACAATACGCAAGCAATACGTTCACGAGCCCGACCCAATCGGTCTGGTTGGGATCCAACGCCGTGCTCGATGTATCCGGCGTCGCGTTGACCAACCCGCTGGCCTCACCCGTGAAGAACGGCTTGACGACGCTGACGCCGAACACGGGCCGCGTGCTCGCAGGCGGTAGCGTGACGATCTCCGACGACTCCGGCTACGTGGTGGCGCAGGCCGGTTCGAAGATCGACGTGTCGGGCACATCGGCCAGCTTCGACCAGTTGCAGGCGAACGGCACGTACGCGTCGCAGCCGGTGTGGAGCAATGCCGGCTCGATTACGCTCGGGGCAGCCAGCGGGCTGTTCTTCGACGGCACGCTCAACGCCAGGCCAGGCGGCGATCAGGCCGCCGGTGGCACGCTGACGATCCTGCCGCAGCAGAATGCCTCGTCCAGTGTGTATGTGAACGATGGCACGAAGGGAACGGTGGCCGGCGCGACCGCGCTGATCGTGCGCCAGGACGGACAATTCGTGCCGCAGGGCCTCGCGCCGGGACAGCGTTTCGACACGGCCATCGATCCGACCACCGGGCAGGCGCTCGGGACGCCGAACGGGGTGATCCAGTTCGCCGCCGACCGTCTGAACGGTTCGGGGATCGCGAATCTCGTGCTGGGTGACGCAAAGCTCGTCGCGCCGGTGACGGTCGCGTTCGCCGGCGACGTCAACCTGACGCTGCCGGGTTCGGTCACCGTGAACTCGGGGCGGATCGCGGCGATAGGCATGGACCAGTTGTCCACGCTGCTGTCGACGCCGGCCATTCAACCGACGCCGCTCAATCCATCCCCCGCGCCGGTGCTGACGACGCTGCTCGGCGGGGCGCCGCAGAATCCGCTCGGCACCACGGTGACTATCGACGCGCCGTACGTCGCGCTGGTCGGCCCGAAGCTCGCAAACAATCCGCCGGCGTTCACCCCGGTTGCGACGCTATCGGACGGCACGCTGAACGTGAACGCGTCGTTCATCGATCTGGAGAACCAGTTTCAGCTGAACAACTTCGGTCAGGCGAACTTCACGAGCCGCGGCGACATCCGCCTGAGTTCGACCAACGCCGCGCAGACGGTCAGCCTGGGGCTCCTGGCGGGCGAGCTCTACACGCCCGGCAACCTGACGTTCAAGGCGGCGGATCTGTATCCGTCGACCGCCAGCACGTTCATTGTCGATGCGATCGGACCCACGGACCCGAGCACGGGCAAACCGGCGCCGACCACGGTCACGTTCGTCCCGAACGGCGCGTCGGGCGTGCCGTTGTCGGCGGGCGGCACGTTGCTGGTGGATGCGTCGAACATCGTGCAGGGCGGCACGGTGCGCGCGCCGTCGGGCACGCTGGTATTCGGCGTGGGCGACCCCACCAATGCCACGACGCAAACCCAGTTCAACAGCAAGACGCTCGTCGCGACCGACTCGGTCACGTTCGCGAACGGCAGCGTGACGTCGGTATCGAACGGCAACAGCGTGATTCCGTACGGCACGACAGTCGACGGTACGGAATGGCAGTTCAACCCGTTAGCCGGCAACACG
This sequence comes from Paraburkholderia sp. BCC1876, assembly GCF_902833695.1. Taxonomy (NCBI): domain Bacteria; kingdom Pseudomonadati; phylum Pseudomonadota; class Betaproteobacteria; order Burkholderiales; family Burkholderiaceae; genus Paraburkholderia; species Paraburkholderia sp. BCC1876. The sequence goes on from NZ_CADFGI010000012.1 coordinate 49,515, forward strand.
ACGCCCGATCTGAATGCGCCGCCGTCGAAGTTTATCGGCGTGAACGGCAGTAGCGTCGCGCTGAACAAGGGTGCGACGATCGACCTGTCCGGCGGCGGCGATCTTCAGGCCGCCGAATGGATACCTGGCACGGGCGGCACGCGCGACGTGCTGTCGCAATACAACGTCAGCTACGCGAGCAATCCGACCGGCGTGGCGGTGCCCGTCAACGTGGGCGCGTCGAACGTGTACGCGATCCTGCCGGGCGCGCAGTCGCCCGTGTCCGCTTACGACCCGACCTTCGCGCAAACGCTGCAGCCGTCGACCAATGGCAACGGCACCGTGGGCACCAGCACGGCGAGTCTCGGTATCGGCCAGGCCGGCATGGGCAGTGCGATCGGGCAGTCGGTCTATCTGTCCGGCGTGCCGGGGTTGACGCCGGGCTATTACACGTTGTTGCCGGGTAAATACGCGACGGTGCCTGGCGCCTATCGGGTCACGGTGGCGAGCACCACCGGCAACGTGGCGCCCGGCTCCAGCAACGTGCTGGCCGACGGCACGGTGATGACCGCGGGCTACTTCGGCAACGCCGTCACGGGCAGCCGCAGCGCGACGCCGACGCTCTTCGACGTGCAGTCGGGGCCGGTGTGGCAGCAGTACTCGCAATACACGCTGACCAGCGCCAATAGCTTCTTCCCGACGCTAGCGGCCGGCAAGGGCAACGTCACGCCGCCGCTACCGGTCGACGGCGGTCAACTGGTGCTGGCCGCCACGCGCGCGCTGACGCTCGGCGCGACGCTCAACACGGCGCCCGGACAAGGCGGCGCGCCGGCGGAAGTCGACATCGCGTCGCAGGACATTCAGATCACCGGCAACGGCAGTCCCGCCTTGTCCGGCTATCTGCAGATCAGCGCGACCGATCTCAACTCGCTGAACGCGGGCAGCCTGCTGATCGGCGGCACACGCACCGCGACGACCAGCGGCATCACGATCAACCCGCTCGCCGATAGCGTGGTGGTCTCGAACAATGCGGGCAGCGCACTGAGCGGCCCGGAAATTCTGCTGGTCACGAAGACGGACCCGACCGGTATCGATCCGAACGCGGCCAACGGCCTGCGCGTCGATGCGGGCAGCGCGATCACCGCGACCGGCAGCTATCCGGCGGCGAAAGATCAGCCGATCGCGATCGCGGGCGACGGTTCGCTTTTACGTGTCTCGAACGGCGCAATGACGACGGTGACGCGCGCCGGCGCGACCGGCACCGGCTTGCTGGCGGTCGGCGCGAACGCGACGCTCACGGGCGGCCAGGCGCTGACGCTCGATTCGTCGGGCAACCTCAAGGTCGACCCGAGCGCGACGCTATCGGCGAAAGCCATCACGGTGGATGGCTCGGCGATCACATTCACAAATCAGGCCGGCGCGGCTGCCGCAAACCTGCCGGGTTTCGTGCTCGATCCGGCTGGACTCGCGCAACTCGCGAACGCGCAGCAGGTGATCTTGCGCAGCGCGGGCGCGATCAATTTCGTCGGCAATGTCAACGCGACGTTCGGCAACAGCGTGGACCTGAGCGCGGGCACGTTCGCGAGCGACGGCGGCAACGTCGTGCTCAATGGACAGCAGATCGCGTTCACGAACGAGACCGGCGCGCCGACGCCGGCCGCGACGGCGGGTAGCGGCACGCTCACGGTCAACGCCAAGGAGATCGACTTCGGCACGGGCGACAAGATCGTCAGCGGCTTTGGCGCGGCGACGATGAATGCGCAAGGCGGCATCGTCGGGCAGAACACCGGCACGTTCGACTTCGGCGCGTTGCCGGTCACGCTCAATGCGCCGGTGTATCTGGCGGATACGAGTTCAGCCTCGACCGTGAAGACGACCGGCGTGCTGACGCTGAATAACGCGGCGGGTACGGCGTTGACGCGCACGGGCGTTGGCGGCGCGTGGCATCTCATTGGCGGCACGATTGCGGACAACGGCGCGACGATCGCCGCCGCCGCGGGCAACGTGGGGCTCGAAGCGACGAGCGGCGACCTGACGATCGGCACGGGCTCGACGGTGAGCGCGGCGGGCGCGGCGAAGCAGTTCTTCGACGTGACGCAATACGCGCCGGCCGGCTCGATCGCACTGACCGCCGACGTGGGCGCGCTGGACGTGCAATCGGGTTCGACGCTGGACTTCTCGGGCGCGAAAGGCGGCGGCGCGGCGGGAAGTCTGACGCTGTCGGCGCCGCAGCAGAGCGTGAATCTGAATGGGACGTTGAAGGGCGGAGCGGCGAGCGGTTATGCGGGCGGTTCAATTTCGCTCGACACCGGCGGCGCGGTCAACCTGGACAGTTTCGCGCAGACGCTGGCCTCGAGCGGCGTGAACAACGCGATCGCGATTCAGACGAAGTCGGGCAACCTCACGCTGTCGCCTGGCAACACGTTGACGGCGCACCAGGTGCTGCTGACCGCGAATGGCGGCGCCGGCGGCCAGGATCCGAACAACGGCGAGGTGCAGATTTTCGGCACCATCAACGCATCGGGAATCGCCGGCGGGCAAATCGGTCTTTACGGCAAGAGCGGGGTCGACGTCGAGGGTTCCCTGATTGCGACGGGGTCGAGCACGACGCAACGCGGCGGTACGGTGATCATCGACACGATCGGCACGCCGGGCAGCACCGTGACGGTGAATCCGACGTACGGCTACGAGAACATTTCGGCGGCGAACTCGGGTTTGATCACGCTAGGCAGCAACGCCCTCATCGACGTGTCGGGCGGCACGGCGGCCGGGCTGTCGGGCGGCACGGTCAACTTCCGCGCGCCGCTGCTGGACAACGGCGGCGTGAACGTGACCTTGCAACCCGGCGCGCAGATCAAGGGCGCGCGCGGCGTGAATCTCGAAGCGTACGCGGTGTGGAGTACGACCGATCCAGGCACGGGCGCGCGGCACTTCGACGGTATCGTCGATCCGGCGGGCTGGTATGGGAACAGCGTGGCGGGCGCAGGACAACCCGGCATGGTGGCGGGCACCTGGACCGATCAGAGCGGCAACGCGCTGGCCGATCCGACTCCCGACGAGCTGGCGAAGTATCAGTCCCAGTACTTCTTCAAGCCCACGACGGCGAATGCCGATCACGAGTCGTTCTACGGCTACGTCATGAATAGCGACGGTAGCGTCGCCGGGCCCGGCACGCTGATGAACTTTGTCGAAAACGGCGTGAGCGGCGTGGCGGCGAAGTTCGCTGGGACCCGCATCGCGAACTTCCATGTGGTGCCGGGCATCGAGCTGGACAATCCGAGTACCGCGATCAACAACGGCGACATCTCCATTCTGACGAACTGGAACCTCGGGGCGGGTACGTCGCCGACGAATCTTGCCTTCCGCTTCGAAGGGCAGGCACCCGTCATCACCTTCCGGGCCGACAACAACGTCAAGGTCAACGCCAGTCTGACGGACGGTTTTTTCCAGATTGCGAACCCGGTGGGCAACGGCGTCTCCGCACCGATCCCGCCGGCGTCGTCCTACACCAATACGGAAAACCAGTGGGCGACGACCCCATTCGGGGAATTCAACTACATCCTCGCCAACTACGCCTACCTCGGCCTGACGGCGCCGATCAACTGGACCTCGGGCGACACCGGTGAGATTGCACAGTACTACGGGATGTACCAGGAATACGCGCAATACCTGTCGTCACAGGATGCCAACGGGAAGTACATCTTCCTTGGCGCCCAACCCGCCAATCAGAACGCACCTGTGGTGACCGGTCAGCCGGTACTGGGTGTAGCGGCACCGACCGCTCAGGAAGAGCACGACGATTCCACCGCCTATCCCCGCTACCTTGCGCTTTATGAAACCTATCGCAATCAGCTTGCGCAATGGGTCCAAGCCAATCCGAACGCGACGCCGCACATCGATCAGTTGCAGGCGCCGCCCGCGACGCTCGCGCAACTCATTACTCAACCCATCCTGGTGACGGCCGCGCCGACCGACAACTCGCCGTCGCCGGTCGCGGTCGTCGGCAACGCGTTGCCGTTACTCTCCGCGAGCCTGAACGGCGGTTCCAGCAGTTCCTACCGGATCGTGGCGGGCGCCGACCTGGCGAGCGCCGATCCGCTGTCCGTGCAGGCCGCGCCGGTTTTTTCGAAGGCCGCTGGGATACCCCTCGCGGGTGGTGGCAACGTGACGTTGGGCGGCTACTTCGCGTACGCCAATTCGACCAATCCCAACAACCCCGACAACCTCGTGTTGCTGGTGCCGACGATGATACGTACCGGGACGGGCGGCATCGACGTCGCCGCGGGCAATGGTGTGTCGTTGTTCGATCCGGGCGCGACGCCGAAGAACGACCCGAACGTGATGGTCGTACCCGGCGTGATTTATACGGCGGGAGCGCCGGCGGCAGGTGCGCCCGCGGTGACGGGCAATGGCGCCGTGGTGCGCGGCGGTGCGGGGGATCCCGACATTCTGGTGTCGCCGGCCGTGAACCCCGATTCCGCCGGCGATATCACGATTCACGCGCAGGGCGATATCAACTCGGCCGAATACACCACGGACGCGCAAGGCCTGGTGACCGGTGTCGCCGGCAGCAGCATGGGTCAGTTCTGGTGGCAGTGGATGCAGATCACGGCGAGCCGGACCGCGTCGACTGTTGGGATTACGACCCTGTTGAACCGGACATCGATCGATTTCGGCGCGTTCGACCAGGGCGTAATGAGCGTAGGGGGCAACGTCTCGATCAGCGCCGACGGCAATATTTCGGACCTGGCGGTGTCGTTGCCGACGACGTGGTATCTGAACGGTAACGGCGCCCCGGTCACGGTTGGCGGCGGCAATCTGTCGGTGCGCGCGGGCGGCAACATTCTGAGCGGCGACTATTTCGTTGCTAAAGGAACCGGGACGATCGTTGCGGGCGGCAGCATCGGCTCGGACATTACCGTCGCTGCGCAAACCGACTTTCAGAAACCCATCGCCGTGCCGACCGTGCTCGCACTACAGGACGGAATTTTCAACGTAACGGCGCGGCAAGATATCAATATCGGCTCGGTGCTCGATCCGTCTTATTCAAACACATTTACCGCGCCGAATAGTCAGACGGGTAGCAGAAGTCTGTCGAACTACAAACAGTACGCGGACAGCCAGGGGTATTCGGCAACCTCCGCGGTGAACATCCTGTCGACAACGGGCGACGTCGCGATGGGGGGATTGCTTGGCTATTTGACGGGCGCGATCTCCACCTTGCCGGCCAGTCTCAACGTGACGGCGTTCGACGGCAGTATCGGCATGCAGGCAAGCGGTTCGCTGTATCCGTCCGCGGTAGGGCAGTTGAACCTCATCGCCGATCAGAGCGTGACTTTTTCCGCGGGCTTGTCCTCCCAGTTCGGCATGGGAGACGCCGATCCGGCGCAGATGCCGTCGCCGACGCAGCCATCGGCAAAGCCGGCTGCTCACGCAACCAGCCCCGTGCACGCCGACGATACGACGCCGGCACGCATCTATAGTCTGAACGGCAGCATCGTCAACGGGATTCTCGATACGACCGGCACCACCGCGGGTTTCTACAACCAGCTCGTTACGATCTCAACCGACAAGGCAACACTGATTCAGGCAGGCCAGGACATCGTCAATCTGGCGTTCCAGGGGCAGAATCTACGCAGCTCGGACGTGACGCGTATCGTGGCGGGCCGTGACATCTACGACACCAGTTATCAATCGCCTGGCGCCGTGCAGGTGGTGCCCGCGTTGATCCTTGGCGGCCCGGGCACCCTGGACGTGCAAGCGGGCAGAAACATGGGTCCGCTGACCACGGCGTCTCAGGCCGGCAGTGTGGGTCCGACTTTCGGGTCGGGGATCGAGGCGGTCGGCAACGCGAACAATCCCAATCTGCCGCACGAGAGCGCGAACATCAACGTGCTGTTCGGTGTTGGACCCGGTGTCGACCTGTCGACGTTCGTCTCGACCTATATCGCCCCCGGCAGTTCAGTAGCCGGGGTGTCCAGCGCGACGCCGGCGCTGATCGCGTTCATGCAGCAGTACGATGCGGGCCTTGGCGTCGATACGGGTCTGCAGGCTGACAAGGATGCTGCGCAGAAAAGCTTAGGCACGCTGTCCGCGAGCGCGGCATGGAAGCAGTATCAGGCGTTGCCGTCGTACGTGCAGCAGCTTTTCGCCGAGCAGGTGTTGTTCAGCGTGTTGACCCAGGTCGGCACCGACTACAACAATCCCGCCAGCCCCTATTACCAGAAATACGCGCGCGGCTACGAGGCGATCAACACGCTGTTCCCGGCGTCGTTCGGCTACACGGCGAACAATCTGGCCGGTGGCGGCAACGGCGCGAACAAGGCAGTCAGCACCGGCAACCTCGACATTCGCAGCACGACCATTCAGACGCAGCAGGGCGGCAACATCTCCATTCTCGGTCCCGGCGGTCAGGCGCTGGTAGGCAGTACGACGGCGCCTCCCGAGGCTATCGACAGCAACGGCAAGGTGATAGCCGGTCCCGGGTCGATGGGCATCCTGACGCTCGAGCAGGGCAATATCGACATCTTCACCGACCAGAGTGTGCTGCTCGCGCAGAGCCGTATCTTTACCGAGCAGGGCGGCGACCTGACAATCTGGAGTTCGAACGGCGACATCAACGCGGGCAAGGGTGCGAAGTCGTCCGCCGATACGCCGGCGCCGCAATACGTGTGCGACGCCAACCACTACTGCACGGTCGACGCGCGCGGCGAGGTGACAGGAGCCGGGATCGCGACCTTGCAGTCAGTGCCGGGCTCGCCGACGGGCAACGCGAATCTGATCGCCCCGCGCGGCACGGTGGATGCGGGCGACGCGGGCATTCGCGTGTCGGGCAACCTGAACGTGGCCGCGTTGCATGTGGCGAACGCCGACAACATTCAGGTGCAGGGGACGTCGCTGGGCGTGCCGGTTGGACAGGCCGTGAACACGGGTGCGCTGACCGCCGCGAGTTCGGCGGCGTCGGCGGCGAGCCAGTTGGCGCAGGACCTCGTGAAGAACAATGCGTCGGGTGTCGGCCAGCGACGCTGGACGATCTCGGTCCAGGTGGAAGGCTTCGGCGACGCAACGGACGACGGCAGGAAGCGCAAGCGGGAGCAGGTTGGGTACGACTCGTCCAGCGCGGTGTCGATCGTGGGGTTCGGGCAGGTGGGGCCGACTCAGCAAGCCGTGCTTAGTGCGCAGGAACGGGAACGGTTGGGAAAAATATAGAAACAGGAAGGATGGCGCGCTGACCGAGGTTGGTTGGCGTGCAGCTCAGGTTTGATGGGGGCGAAAGTCGAGCACGAGGATGGCGGCGATTGCCGCCATTTTCATTTGAGCGGCGTCGCGATCCGCGGCATAAAAAAACCGCGTCTCCGGTTTCCCGGGGACGCGGTTTCTAAAATACTTCTGCGGTATTCAGACTGCGAGCAAAACTTAACGACCCGTGATCGTGCCCGTGCAAACGCCCGCGTTGCCGATGTCGAGGTTCCAGCCGCTCGCGTTGCTCAGGAAGTCGTTCGAGATCGCCGTCTGGAAGCTGGACGGAACCGTATCGAAGCCGTTGCCGCGGATCACGGTGGCGAACGTGGAGTTCGTGTAGTGATTGTTCAGGAAGTCATGCACGGCCGTCTTGACGGCCGGATCGGCGTAGCACTGGCTCACGAGAATCTGGCTCGTACCCGAGACCGGATAGCCCGAGGCCGGGTTGGCGTTGGCCGTGTAAGACGCGCCCGCGATCGGCACCCAGTTGGCCGGTTGCGATGCGGCGTTCTTCGTGCCGGGCGCGGCGATCGACAATGCCGTCGTCGCGTTGCCAGCCGTCGGCGCGTAGTACAAGCCGTTCTTCGCGTTCAGCAGGCTCGCCACCTGGAGCTGCGACGAAGCCGACGAGCTCGACGGTGCAAGGAACGTGTTCGTGTAGTCCGGGCTCAGGTAAGCCACTGCGGCAGTACCGGCCGCGAGGTAGGAGGTCAACTGGCTCTTGACGCCGCCGCTACCTGTTGCCCCAACGAAATTCGACGGCACGCCGCTCGGGAAGGAGGCTGCGAAGGTGAGCGAGTCGACGAACGTGATACCGGGTTTTGTCGCGCTGGACGCGGCGCAGACAGCCGCCAGATGGCGCGTCAGCAATTCGCTCGTACCGCTGCTGTCAGCGCGGTACACGACCTTGATCGCGCCAGCCGGATACTTCGTGGTTTTCTCCGGATCCGTGACCTGGCTCCAGTCGGTGAAATTGCCCGAGAAGATACCGCACAAATCGTCGTCGTTCAGCGCGATGCTGTGTGCCTGGCCCGGCGTGGTTTGCGGCGTCGTCGTGCTCGTCACGGCCGGTGCGTTGACCAGCGGAATCGTGATCGGCGTGACGATGTACGGAATCTGGATCAGCGGACCGCTGGTCCTGGCCAGCCCGGCCTGATACGAAGTGATCTGGGTGGTGTTCAGCGCTGCGTCGCTGTTGGCGAAGTCGACCGTGCCCGTCACGCCCGTGCCCAGGAACGTCGGTTGATTGCCGAGGAACGCGTTCTGACCGGCGCCCGAGCCGACCGAGTAATACGTGAACGAACCTTCGCTGGTGCCGAACAGACCGATTTCGGTGGTGCTCAGGCCAATTGCACCGATCGTCGGTGCCACGAGCGACGAGCCGCCGCCTTGAACCACGGGAACCGCCATTGCAGCCGATGCACCCACGCCCGACAGGACGAGAGCCAGAATTTGACAGATCTTGCGCTTGCTGGATTTCATGAGATTTCCTTGCACGAAGAAAAAGAGAGGGGCTGCCGATACGGCCGGACTATGTCGTTGACCGCGCAGCTACTTTAGGATGAACGTCGTGCTTATCTCGTGAATTTTTAATAACGAATGGTACGGAACATTTCGGCCTCCTTTAGGGAAACCAATACCCGTATGGAGAGATGACGTATAGGCGTTTTATGTGCGAAAAATCTAAAAACACCCACACCGCCGCAATAGCAGAAACGCTAAAAATGTTAGCCCACCATTCGTCACAATTCTGATCCTGTTCGCTGCTTACTCTTTGCCGGACCATCGCTTGAAGAAGTGCTGCGCGTAACCGGAGGAGAGTGTCATGTCGGCATTTCGCTATGAAGCCATCAACCTGGCAGGCAAGACGCTGAAGGGTGTACTCGAAGCGGACAGCGCGCGCGCCGGGCGCACCCAGTTGCGCGGTCTCGGGCTCACGCCGCTGGTCGTCGAACTGGCCACGTCGCGGCTGCAAGGCGAGCGCAGCCGGCGGCTCGGCGCGGGGCGCAAGCTGTCGCAGCGCGAGCAGGCCATCCTCACGCGGCAACTGGCGAGTCTGCTGATTGCGGGTCTGCCGCTCAACGAAACGCTCTCGGTGCTCAGCGAACAGGCCGAACGCGATTACATCCGCGAACTGATGGCGTCGATTCGCGGTGAAGTCATCGGCGGGCATTCGTTTGCGAATGCGCTGGAGCAGCATCCGCGCGATTTTCCGGACATCTATCGCGCGCTGGTCGCGGCGGGTGAACATACCGGCAAGCTCGGCATCGTGCTGTCGCGTCTCGCGGACTACATCGAGCAAAGCAATGCGCTCAAGCAGAAGATCCTGCTCGCGTTTACCTATCCGGCCGTCGTCACGTTCATCGCGTTCGGCATCGTCACGTTCCTGCTGAGTTACGTGGTGCCGCAAGTGGCGAACGTGTTCACCAGCACGAAGCAGGCGCTGCCGTTTCTGACGGTGGCGATGCTCGCTTTGTCGAACTACGTGCGGCATTGGTGGTGGGCGACGCTCATCGCGGTCGGCGTGCTCGTGTGGATCGTGCGCGGTGTGCTTGCGCGGCCAGGACCGCGTCTGTCGTTCGACCGTTGGCTGCTCACCGCGCCGCTCGCAGGACGGATCGTGCGCGGCTACAACACGGTGCGTTTCGCCAGCACGCTGGGTATTCTCACCGCAGCCGGCGTGCCGATTCTGCGAGCGTTGCAGGCGGCCGGCGAAACGCTCAGCAATCGCGCGATGCTCGCCAATATCCAGGACGCGATCGTGCGCGTGAGGGAAGGCACGTCGCTGTCGCGCGCGCTCGGCAATACGAAGACGTTTCCGCCGGTGCTGGTGCATCTGATCCGCTCGGGCGAAGCGACCGGCGACGTGACCACGATGCTCGACCGCGCGTCCGACGGCGAGTCGCGCGAACTCGAACGGCGCACGATGTTTCTGACCAGCTTGCTCGAACCGCTGCTGATTCTCGCGATGGGCGGTGTCGTGCTGGTGATCGTGCTGGCGGTGATGATGCCGATCATCGAGTTGAACAACATGGTGCAGTGAGCGATGCGAATGCGACGGCGGATCGAATCTGGCCACATTGCGCGGCCTCTCGCTACACGGCTCACGCGCCCGGCTCGTCACACGCAGCGCGGCTTCACGTTGCTCGAAATGATGGTGGTGCTGTTGATCGTCGGCCTGCTGGTTGCGGTCGTTACGCTGGCGCCTTCGCGTAACCGCCGCACCGATCTCGCCGAAGAAGCGCAGCGCCTCGCGAGCCTGCTCGAATCCGCCGGCGACGAAGCGCAGGTCCGCTCGTCGCCGATGGCGTGGCAACCCATCGCGGGCGGCTACAGGTTCTATCGGCGCACCGAAGACGGCGCCTGGAAACCCGTCGCGGACGACCTGTTCGGCCCGCATCGCTGGTCGACCGAAGTGACCGGCGTGTCGGTCCGCTACACCGGCAGCAACGAGCCGGTATCGCGCGTCGTGTTCGGCGATGAAAGCATCGGCGTCCCGGTGACGATCACGCTCTCGTCGGAGGGCGTGCGATTACTCGTGGTCGGCACGGGCATCGGCAACTTCGTCGTGCGACGCCCCTGAAATCGCCGGGTCCGACTCCGGACCCGCACGCATGGCACGTCGATCCAAACCGCACCCTTATGCGGATTCACCTAAGTGTCACAGTGATTCCCTACGATGCGATGTTCGCTTGCTTCGGGGCGGCTCTGGGCCGCTGCGCCGAAGTCCTGTGCAAAACATTTCCGGCATTGATAGATGACACGTTCACGGGCGCCGACCGGTGTCCTGGCGTTGACTGCATGTCTGCTGTTGCTGGCGTTCGTCATGCGTTGCGCCAAGGCCCAGGACGCGGGAGAGGCCAGCCGTCCGTCCGGCCGTGCGGCGCATTTCGAGCTGCCCGCCCAGCCGCTCGCGCAGGCCTTGCAGGCTTTTGCGCGGACTACCGAGCTGATCGTGCTGGCGCCCGCGCCGCTGCTCGACGGTCATACGAGCGCGCCGGTTGAGGGCGATTATTCGCCGCGCGAAGCACTTGAGAGGGTGCTCGCGGGAACCGGATTGAAGGCCGAGTTCACCGGTACGGACGAGGCGATCATCGTCGCGCAGCCTGTTGCGCCCGAGGCGTCGCCGGTCGCGGCGGAGGCGCCGGCGAACCCGGCATTACCGGTCGACGGACTCGGTGACGACGCCGACGCGCAAGCGTACGCCGCGCAGTTGCAGGCGCGCATGACCCAGGTCCTGTGCGCGCTGCCTGCCGCCATGCCGGGTGGCTACCGGCTGGCGGCACAGTTGCGTATCGACGATAAGGGGGCAGTGGTGGCGGTGAATATGGTCGCTTCAAGTGGACAGGCTTCGCGTGACGCGGCCATCGTGCGCGCGCTGCGTTCGCTGAGACTCGATTCGCCGCCGCCGGGCAGCTTGCCCGAGCCCGTCACGATTCTGCTGCGGCCCACCGGCAACGGTGTGCATCTGCATTGCCCGACGACAACAGCAACAACAGACGGTCGGAACTAGGCGCTTATGCCAGACACGAGCCGCACCCAACTCAAACAGATCCTGGCCACGCGCTACGCGTACCTCGTCAGGCGGCTGGAGCGCATCACAGGATCGAAAGAAGGGGCGACCGACGCATTGCATGAAACCTGGCTGCGTCTGGACAAGGCGAATGTGTCCACCCAGGTCGCCAATGCCGACGCGTATATTCTCGGCATGGCGAGCAACGTCGCGATCGACCAGCATCGCCACGAGCGCCGTCATGCGCATGAGGACGACGTCGACGTGCTGCTCGGCGTGCCCGACGAACTGGCCGATCCCGAGCGGATCCTGACGGCGCGCCGCAAGATCGATAGCCTGAAAGACGTGTTGCGCGGCCTGACGCCCAGGCGTCGGGCCATCCTGCTGGCCGCGCGGGTGGATGGCCAGTTGAATCGCGAAATCGCCGAACGTTTCGGGATTTCCCTGAGGCTGGTAGAGAGTGAATTGAGTGCGGCAATGAAGTATTGTCTCCAGCGTATGCAGGAAGCTGGCGACCCGTACACGGATTCACGCAGTGGGCCACGTAAATTTTGAACATCCCGACGATGAGGAAAGCTGAGGCCGTTACCGCGGACCACGCCCTGGAGGAAGCCCAGGCGTGGCTCGTGCGCTTGCGTTCGGGCAGCATGAGCCGTGCCGAAACGGAGTCCTTCCAGCGCTGGAGCGCCGAGCATCCGCAGACTGCGGCATTGCTGCGCGATACGTGGAACCTGCTGCGTACGGCCGCCGCCGAGCTGGCCGATGAAAGCCCGGCGGCGGCCAACGATGAATGGCTAGCCGAAGCGCGCCGCGATAAAACGGTGCGCACGGGGCGTCGCGCGTTCGTCGGCTTTGCGGTGGCGGCGGGGGCCTCGTGGCTCGCGTTGCGTCCGCCGCTGGAACTGTGGCCGTCGCTCACCGACCTCGCCGCCGACTATCGCACCGGCACCGGCGAACAACGTAGCGTGGTGCTGTCGGATCGCGTCGTGGTCGAAATGAACACGCAGACGCGGCTCGACGTGCTGCCGGTCCAGGCCGCCACGCGCGGGATCGATCTGCTGGCGGGCGAAGCGGAGATCGACGCGAAGGCGTCGACGGCGCTGGGCGACGCGCTGTTGCGGCAGGTCACTGTCGTCGCCGGGAAAGGGCGCATGCAGGCCGTCACCGCGCGCTTCAATGTGCGTCGCGGCGGCGGCTCGGTCTGCGTGACCTGTCTGTCGGGTTCGCTCGCGCTCGACCATCCCAGCGCACGGCTTACGTTGCGCGCCAACGACCAGGTGGTCTACGACGACCGCAAGGTCGAGCCGGTTTCGCGCGTCGATCCGAGTGGCTTCGTGGCGTGGCGGCGCGGTGTGCTGGTGTTTAACGGCGTGCCGCTCGCCGAGGTCGTCGACGAAATCAATCGCTACCGCCCGGGCAAAATTATTCTCAGAAATCCGGCGTTGGGGCAGAACCGGATGCAGGCACAATTCCCGATTACGCGGCTCGACGATGTGATCGATCTGCTTGGGCGCCTGTACGGGGCGCGCATCACGCGCTTGCCGGGGAATCTGGTTCTGTTGAGCTGAGCTTGGGCTGAACCCGCGCCGTAGAACGTAGAAGCGGGCCATTGCGCCCGCTTTTTATGCGTTACAGATCTATTCATTTCTCATAGCCTGCGTAACCACGACACGCACGCGTCGGCACGCTCGTGCGCGCGACCGATCTTCATCGACGCTTAAAAAGAAAATCTGCGGGTTAGCGCGGCTCGCTTCGACCTAGTTTAAGAAGGCCGCATTTTTCGGCATCGAGCCGCGGCGCTCACGAGGCTGCCGCATCGCCGCCGCCGTCGGCGCGCGCGCTTGCTCGCGCGGCATCCCAACTGGCATCGAGGGGATCGGCAACGTGGCGATAAGGCTCAAGCAGAAACGGACAACGCTCGACGAACGAGGCGGATTTTTGCAAGGCCACGATATGGTTGACCATCCATTGCAACAGATCGCTACCCTGCCGAATCTGCTCGGCGCGCCACGGCGGCATCGCGGCGAACAGCGCGGCAAAACGATCCCAGCGGGAGTCGCGGTCGCTCGTTGCGGGGCGGATATAGGTGTTCAGGCCGATGTCGTTGCTGTCGTTCAACGCGCCGACGAACAGACCCGCGGCCGTCGGCACGCCGACCTGCCGCCAGTTTTCGGCCAGCGCGAGCGGACGGATCACGCGGGCCAGCACGAACGCGGCGCTGGTTTCCGCTTCGATCTCCGCGAGCGACGTAACGCCGTTGCGCTGCATGCAGCGTGCGACCGCATGCGGGCGGATCGTGCCCGACGCAAAACTGCGCAACACCAGATCCGGCACGCTCAATTGCAACTGGAATTCACGCAGCCCGTGTTCGGCGCTCATGGTCGAGAAGTTGACGAACAGGCCTTCGGTTTGTCCGAGCGCGCCGACGTAGGGTTCGAGTCCGAGCCGCGCGAGTTTCGGCGCGACCTGGCGTTCGAGCAGCCGGAGCAGATTGCGCCGGTTGCGCAGGCCCGTGAAGTTGTCGAGGCTGGTCGTGACGACGTCGCTAATCTCCCAGCGGCGTTCTTCGGCGAACAGGCGCGGGGATCGGTTCAGATCGTATCTGGCTCGGCCGTGCGCTACGCGCGGGTCGACAAACATGGCGGGTCCTTGTGGATGCCGTCGGGGGAGCTGACGCGACGTTGCGACAGCCTGCCCCTTTCTCGTCACATTCGATGGTCCAACGTCGGAAAAAGTTCGTCAAGCGGTTCGACAGGAGCGGCACGGATTGCGCGTGAACGGCGAAGACCGTGAGTCTCTTTCCGCAAGCGACGCAAACCTGAACGCTGGACACGGTCTGTCAAAACGATAACGAGGTGGCCTTTGATACGCACAGTCATGGAACGCTTTGTCGAGCATAGCCCGATGGCGGTAATGGCGCGGCTGGTAATGCAGTGGGCGCTGCACGCGGAGTCGCTGGACGATCCGCTCGGCAAAGACGAGCCGGACAGCGATGGCGAACCGCTGCGCGAATTGCTGCTTTCCATGACCGTACAGGCGATGACGCAGATCGCCGCGCGCCAGCACCGCACGCGCGAAACGTTCCCCGAAGCGCCCGAAGAAACCGCCGCGCAATTGACCGCGTTGCATGACCGCATGAGTCGCGTACGCCAGCAATGGGGCCGTTCTCTGGTGCGCGACAGCGCGGGACTATTGCTGCCGGTCGCGCATCGGCGCACGGAGAAACGGTCGCAATCGCCCGGCGATTTGCGGGTGCGCGTGCTGGATGGTGTTTCGATGTCGGCCGGAATGCGCTGCATGCCGGGACCGGCGGGCTGCGTCCACGTAATCGCTCCGGCCGATACTCAGCCGGGCGCGGTGGACGGTCCTTGCGTGCTGCCGGTCTATGACCCGGATCTTGCGCTGATCGTCGATCTGTTGCCCTACGAACGCGGCTTTGTCCACGAGCGGGCGTTTGCCGCGCAACTGGTGGAGTCGGTTCGGCCGGGTGAGTTGTGGATTCTCGACGGGCATTTCAATCCGGCCGCCATTCTGTCCGGCTGGCCCTGCGACGGCAGTCTGTTCGTCGTGCAGGAACACGGCTGTACGCCCGCGTATCGCGCGCTCGACGAGCCGCGCGAAGCGGGCTGGCTCGACGGCGCGTCGGTCTGTGAGCAACCGATCGGTATGCCCACGGAGTGCGGCGCGTCGCCGGTGTTCCGGCGTATCGAATGGCATCGGATCGACGCGGAAAGCGGTACGCCGCAACGCGTCGCGATCCTGACGAACGCACCCGCAACGACACTCGACGCGCTGCAGATCGTCCAGCTCGCCACCCGTGCGTGGCGCGACACGCTGCCGTTGCCGCTCGACGCCGTCTGCGACGGCGCCGCGTTCGGCGTCATCGCGTCGCGGGCGACGCCGCTCGCGGCGGGCATCGTCGCGTTGGCGTACAACGTGTTCAGCGCGATGATCGGCGTCGTGAAAAATGCGCTCGATCTCGACGAGCGCGATAGCGAGCGTTTGCCGCTGCACATGGCGAGCGGCATAGAGGGCGCGTACGGCGGCATGATGATCGCGCTGCCGCCCGACAACTGGCGGCGCTACGACCGGCTTCCGGATGCGGCGCTGCGCGATATCGCCCGTCATCTTGCGGTGCATGTCGATCCGCGCAGCATGCGCAGAAAGCGCCGCGATCACAAGGTATCGGCGAAATCGCAGGCACGTTTGCTCGCGACGACACTCGAGCATCTGTTGCGCGAAGACGCGGAGCTGGCGGCGGCGGGATTTTCAAGGCTACGCACCATCGCGATGGCGACGCGCGACTTCAGCAGCAATCCGTCGCGCGCGCTACGTCATGCCAGCGATGCTCTCGTGATGGTGACGAAATACAACCGTCCGGTCGCGTTGCTGGTATCCATCGACGATTGGAACCGGTTAATCGGCCAGGTGCGCGAAACGAATTTCGACCGATTGTCGATCGACTATGCGTCGCTGGTGCCGATGAACGGCGAGACCGTGGTCAGCGATCTGCATTGAATTGAAACCGCTAGCCAGGTTAGGCCAGGTTAGCCCTGGTTAGCCGGTGATCCGATGCACCCAGATTACCGATGTCCAGCTGAAATTGCCGACTCCATAGCGTGCCACCAGCGTATCGATCCGGCTATTGATCCGGCCGGAATGAATCCGGCAATGAACAATGAAATACCCGCTGTTGACGCCGACCATCGCGCCATCGGGCAGGGTCGCGCTGCTTTGGGTCGGGGCCAGCACCTCGGCGATATCGCCGGTACTGACGAAGTACGCCGTGTTGCGTCGTTCGACGAGCCGGTGCGCGAGCACGCGCGTTAGCGTCGGAATCGCGGCGACCAGCACCGGCTCCGACGCGGTGTTCGCATTGACCGTGGTCAGATCGGGCAGGATCGTGACGTACGGCGCGAGCGCCGCGCTCGTGCTGTCGTCGTAGCCGGCCGCGCGCGACAGATCCGCCACCGTCACGAGTTGCAAGGGCCAGCCGTCTGGGCCATTGGTTTCGCGCAGCGATTTCAGCAGGTACGCGGCGGTTTGCTTCGCGAGCGCCGGATCGAGCGACAGTTCACCGAGCAGGCGGCGATAGGCGAGCAAGCCTTCGGCGTTGGTTTGCCAGGGCTGGCCGGGCGCGGCGCGCGACACCAGGTTCATCAGGTTGAAGCGGGCCTGCGCGTCTTCCACGCTACCCGAGATCGAGGCACGCGACAGCTCGCCATTGAGGGAGGCCGCGCTCGATCCCGGCGCGAGGAAGCTGACCAGTTGTACCTCGCTCACCGGCGCGGACCACGGCTGGCCCACGTAAGCCACGTTCGATATCGCAGCCTGAGCACGCAACGTGGCACGCGCCCATTCGACGGCGGCGCGCTCGGCCCACATCGTTTCCACCGCAAGGCGCTGGTTCTCCACGTCGCGCAGGGCAACCTGCTGACGCCACAACACGCTGGCCGCGAGCGTGGCCGCCAGCGCAACCACCAGCAGCACCATCACGATGGCAATGCCGCGTTGCCGCGAGGCGCCCGTGCGGCGGCCTGGTTTTCGAAGGCGCATAGAGTCGGTCCCGCGCGGAGCGTGAAGAGGGTTCAATGAAGAGGGTTCAATGAAGAGGGTTCAATGAAGAGGGTTCAAGCCAGGGTTCAGGCCAGGAAGGCAAGCCACACGTGCAGGATGCTCGCATGCAGAGATGACGATATGCCGAACGCGGCGACGAGGCCGGTCATCCACAGCGCGAGCGCGGCGGGGTGCGAGCCTGGCGTGGCGATGGCGAGCGGCGCGACGAGGTCGTCGATGGCATGCGTGCTCCACAGTAGAAGCAGCACGAGCAGGCAGCTCAACGCCATGCTGCGCTGAAAATAATAGAGCGCCGCGGCGCGATGACTGCGGAACGGCGCGCGGTAATGCTGCTGATTGGTCAGCACGATGGTGACGCCGCCGGCCAGCGGCACGATCGCCATCAGCGCATTCCAGAAGAACGGCTGGTCGCTGTGCGGATTGATTATCTGCAGGGCGCCGATCGCCCAGAACGGCGGCGCGAGCAGCGTCAGCGAAACCCACGACAGCGCTTGCCACGCGAGCCACGGCATGCGCCAGCGCAAACGCCGCGAGCCTGCGGTGTCGCTCCCGGCCTGCGGATCGCCCGGCGGACTGCGCTCCGCCGTCTCGCCGCGCGCGCCGGTCAGCCTGGCGACGAGCCGTCGCAGAAGCATGGTGGTGATCAACATGGATCTCCTCGCTGATGTCGTCCCTGTATTTGATAGGACGTTGCGACGCGGTCTATCCCGCACGTTGCGTCGTGTTTCTCGGGGCGTCGAGGATTCCTTCACACGAATGTTCTGCGTATGTCACAAAAAATTACGCATCCACGAGCGACGATGGACTGTGTTCAAGCATTAATATGCAGGCCGCATTTTTCTGCTGAACCCCGCTTGAATCCCGCTTGAATCCCACGTGCAAAAAATAGTTTGCGGGATTGGCCGGTTGTTTCCGTCTAGGAATAAGGAACGCTCGAATGGACCTGGACGCCGCTATCGACAGGTCACATGAAGCGATGAATCCGTGCGGGGCGCGATGCCTGCGCGCCTATCGCGACGGGTCTTTATAAAAAGCAGCGCGAGAGCTTGGGATAAATAACGTGGAACGCCTCGGGGAATATCAGTCGGAAGGTGAGCCGGATCCGGCGAGCGATCAATCGCCGCCCGCCGTGGCGACGGACGCCGACTCGCCATTCATCAATTTGCGCGACACGGGGCGCTTTCTCGATGTGCTCGCGTCGCTGCAATGTTCTCTCGCGATCAGCCGCCGGCCCTCGGGTGTTGCGTTGCTCGGCGTGGAAAACGGCGTGCCCACGTTGTCCGCGTGTCGGTTGCCGCGTTCGATGGGCATGACGGTGAGCGGCAACCGCCTCGCCGTGGCCACCATGCACGAGTTAATGGTGTTCGCCAATCTGCCGTCGCTCGCGCCGCTTTATCCGGCTCGTCCCGATTACTACGACGCGATCTTCGTGCCGCGCATGACGTATTACACGGGCGACCTCGACCTGCACGACATGGTGTTCGACAAGCAGATCGTGCTCGCGGTCAATACGCGCTACTCGTGCATTAGCGTGATCGACGGTTACTTCAATTTCACGCCGATCTGGCAGCCGCCGTTCGTCAAGGAGTTCCGCCCCGACGATCGCTGCCATCTGAACGGTATGGCCTATCACGACGGCAAGGTGCGCTATGCGACGGCGCTCGGCCACACCAGCACGCCGTTCGGTTGGCGCGCGGGCATGGCGAGCGGCGGCATCGTGATGGAAGTGCCGTCGGGGCGAATCGTCGCGTCGGGACTGTCCATGCCGCACTCGCCGCGTTTGATCGACGGTCGCCTTTATGTGCTCGAAGGCGGCCGGGGTCAAGTGCTTGAAATCGATGTGCACAACGGCGCGCGACGCGTCGTGGCGAGCTTGCCCGGCTTCGTGCACGGTCTGGCCGAATACCGCGGCGTGATGTTCGTGGGTCTGTCGAAACTGCGCGATAAGCGCGGGCCGCAGGGCTTGCCGATCGAGAGTGGGACGGATGAACTGGTGGCCGGTGTGGCGGCACTGGATAGCCGCAGCGGCGAAGTGTTGGGGATCGTGGAGTTCTACAACGGCGTGGACGAAGTATTCGATGTCCAGGTGCTGCCCAATATTCTGCGCGCCGAAATTCTGAGTCCACGGGAGTGGGCGGAAACGCCGTCCATCGCGACGATGAAGGGCGGCTTCTGGCAGACACGGCCACGCGAGGAAGACGAATCGCAGGCCCGGGAAGGCTAAATCGCAAAATTTTTAAATATGCCCTGCGGGTTAGGCGTGCTCGTTTCGTCTTGATGATAGGGACGCGCGATAAGGATTGATTTGCTGGATTGAAGAATCATCGCGACGGAGACCAGTAGTACCCGCCGTACGATTAGGATGGCCAACTAAAAGTAACATTTCTGAAATGAAACTGTGCTAGCGGGCTCGAAGAATTGGGGCTCGCCGATGCGGCAACGATCCGAATGAATAAAGGGGAATGGCGCATGCCGCCAAGAGTGAACGGGATAGGGATATCACCCGAGGGTTCGAGCGGGGAGTCCAACGGGGAATGGGCTCAACGCAGACGCGCCACGCGGCGGCGCTGCGTATCTGGCGCGATCGGCACGATGGGCGCGATGAGCGTGGTATTCGTCGGTGGCCTGGGTTTCGCGGCCGGTGCGCATGCGCAGAGCGCGGCGGTGGCAACGTCCGCGGTGGCTGCGCCGCAAACATTCGACCTGAACGAATTTATCGTGCGCGGAAATACGACCTTGCCGAGCCTCGACATTGAAAAAGCGGTCTATCCGTTCGAAGGACCCGGCAAGACACTGGCGGACGTCAACGCGGCGCGCGATGCGTTGCAGAAGGTCTATCAGGATCGCGGCTATCAATCGGTGGTCGTCGAGTTGCCGCAGCAGCAGGTCAAAAACGGCGTGATCGTGTTGCAGGTCGTGGAAGCGAAAGTGGGCCGGCTGCGCGTGGAAGGCGCGCAGTACTCCTCGCCGCAGAACATTCGCGACGCGGTGCCGGCGCTCGCGGAAGGCAGCGTGCCCGACTTCGGCGTCGCGCAGCAGCAGCTCACCGATCTGAACCGCACGGCCGACCGCCAGGTGATTCCGGTGCTGAAACCGGGCGCCATGCCGCAGACCGTGGACGTCGATCTGAAAGTGGACGATCACAGTCCGCTGCACGGCACGCTCGACCTGAACAACGACAACAGCCCGGGCACCTCGCTGCTGCGCACCAGCGCCACGCTGAGCTATTCGAACCTGTGGCAACTGGGCCACGTGGTGTCGGGCACCTACGTGATCGCGCCGCAGCATCCGGACGACGCGCGCGTGTACTCGTTTTCGTATCTGGCGCCGCTGAAGAATTCGAACTGGAGCCTGCTGGCCACGGTGGTTCATTCGGATAGCAACGTGGCGTCGATCGGCGGCACCAACGTGCTCGGCAAGGGAACAACCTACGGCTTCACGGCAATCTACGCATTGCCGGCGTCGGACACCTACGCGCAGTCGGTGAGCATCGAGATCGATCGCAAGCATTACGACGAGAACGTCAGCCTGGGCGGACAGATGTCCATGTCGCCGCTGACCTACGTGCCGGTCACGCTCTCATACACCGGCCAGCTCAGCCTGAAGAACTCGCAAACGGCGTTTTCCGCGTCGCTGACCACGAATATTCGCGGTATCGGCAGCGACGCCGGCGCGTGGGACAACAAGCGCTACAACGCGACGCCCGATTTTCTCTACGCCAAATTCGACGTCAATCACACGCAGCATTTTGCCAACGACATGCAGGCCAACGCGCACGTGACCGCGCAACTGGCGAACTCGCCGCTGGTGTCGAGCGAGCAGTTCGCGGCCGGCGGCATGAACAGCGTGCGCGGCTACATGCAGGCGGAAGACACGGCGGACAGCGGCGTGATCGGCTCACTCGAATTGCGCAGCCCGTCGCTGACGAAATACCTCGGCGGCGCGGCCGGCAGCCGCATCAACGAATGGCGTTTTCATGCGTTCGTCGACGCGGCGCACCTGTGGCTGCTCAGCCCGCTGCCGGAGCAGACGGCGAGCTTCAACCGGCTGAGCGTCGGCGTGGGGACACGCGTGCAACTGTTCAAGTACGCAAGCGCGGATTTCGAAGCGGGCTGGCCGCTGAAAGCCGGTATCTACACGAAGCAGTACAGCCCGCGCTTTGATTTCTATGTGCGCCTCGGTTTCTGAAGGATCTTTTCTGTTCGTGCCTTGCCGCGTTGCCGGCACGGTTCATTTGGGGAGTGGATTGTGAAGCGAGCCTTGTTTCTCCTGTTACTGACGCTGCTGGGCGTGATCCCCGGCGTCGCCAACGCGTGGTGGCAAAACGACTGGTCGTACCGCAAGGCGATCACGATCGACGCCGGTCCGAAAGGGGCCAACCTGACGGAGTCGGCCGGTCGCGTGCCGTTGCTGATCCGGCTGCACTCGGGCAATTTCCAGTTCGATGGACTGGCCGATAACGGCGCCGACATCCGTTTCGTCGCGGCCGACGACAAGACGCCGTTGAACTTCGACATCGAACAGTACGACGCGGTGCTGGGCGTCGCGCTCATCTGGGTCGATATCACGAAGATGCCGGCCGGCTCGGCGGAATCGATCTGGATGTACTACGGCAACAAGAAGGCGCCCGACGGCAGCAAGCCGTCGCAAACTTTCGATCCGGATTACACGCTGGTGTATCACTTCGACAGTCCGTCCGGCTCGCCGCCGAAAGACGCGACCGCGTACGCGAACCATGCGCAGAACGCGCCGCTGCGAACCGTCGAAGACGGCATCGTCGGCAAGGGCGCGCAGTTCGACGGCAGCACGGCGTTGAATCTGCCGGCCACGCCGTCGCTGAACGTGAGCGCGGGCGGCAGCTTCACGTTCAGCGTGTGGCTCAAGCCGTCGGCACTGGCGGCCAATACGCTGCTGTATAGCCGCCGCGACGGCGCGAACGCTTTGCTGATCGGCCTCGACAACGGCGTGCCGTTCGCCGAGATCGACGGCGCCGCGGCGCCGGTTCGCACATCCGCCGCCGCTGCATTGACGGTCAATCAATGGGCTCATCTCGCCGTCACCGCCGACGGCAAGAACCTCACCGTGTACGTGAACGGCAAACAGGCCGCGCAGATCGCCGCGGCATTGCCCGCACTGACCAGCGCGGCCGCGGTGGCCGGCGACGTGACCGGCGCGCCCGCCGGCTTCGCCAACTTAAAGGGTTCGCTCGACGAATTGCGTCTGTCGAAGATTGCCCGCTCACCGGAGCTGATCGCGCTCGACGCGCTGGCGCAAGGCTCGGAATCGAAGCTGATCAACTACGGCGCGGATGAAAAGCAGTCGGGTTTCGGCTTCGGCTACTTCGGCGTGATCGTCCAGTCGGTGACGGTCGATGCGTGGGTGGTGATCGGCATCCTGCTGGCCATGGCCGTCGTCTCGTGGGTCGTGATGTGGAACAAGGGGCGCTACGTCGGCCTTGTCGACCGTGCCAACAACTACTTCGTCGAACGCTTTCGCGAAGTGGCGGGCCGTCACCTGGTCGGCCTCGCGCACGTGAAGGAAACCAGCGAAGAGGGTCAACGCCTGCGCCAGTCGTCGCTGTACCGGCTGTACCGCGCGGGCGTCGCCGAGATTCATAGCCGCGTCGACGACAACGGCCGCACGGTGATCACCAGCGAGTCGATCGAGGCGATCCGCGCGTCGATGGACGCCACGCTCGTGCGCGAAAACCAGCGTCTGTCGAAGTCGATGGTGCTGCTGACCATCGCCATTTCCGGCGGGCCGTTTCTCGGTCTGCTCGGCACGGTGGTCGGCGTGATGATCACCTTCGCCGCGATCGCGGCCGCCGGCGACGTCAACGTCAACGCGATCGCACCGGGTATCGCCGCCGCGCTGCTGGCCACGGTCACCGGTCTGTTCGTCGCGATTCCGGCGCTGTTTGGCTACAACTACCTGCTGATCCGCAACAAGAACGTGACCGCGAACATGCAGGTGTTCGTCGACGAATTCGTCACGCGGCTGGCCGAAGCGCATCGCAGCCCGGACCACGCGCTGCTGGCCGACTGAACGCACACGGGAGATCACCATGCAGGTTCAGGACGACGACAAGCCGTACGACGACATCAACATCACGCCGATGCTCGATCTGGCGTACGTGCTGTTGATCATCTTCATCATCATGACGACCGCTTCGGTGCAGGGCATCAAGGTGGATCTGCCCAAGGCGAGTTCGTCGGCGAGTCTCGCCAAGCCGAAGACCAAGGCGATCACCGTGTCCGATTCGGGGCAGATCTTTCTGGATGCGTACCCCGTCACGATGGACGAACTCGAGAGCCGGCTGCGCACCGAGAAGGCGAGCAATCCGGATGTGCCGATCGTCCTCAAGGGCGATTCCGCCGTGGCGTATCAGCGGGTCATGGATGTACTCGATCTGCTCCGGCGCCTCGATCTGTCGCAGGTCGGTCTGGTGACCGGCAAAGCGAAGCAGGGCGGCTAGGGCGACGCGATGGAAATGACCTATAACGGCGGCCCTTCCGGCAAGGGTCCGGGCCGCTTCATCAAGCCGGTCGCGATCGTGCTGGCGCTGGTGGCGCTCGGTGCGCTGATCTGGCATTTCGCCGGCGATACGACGGGCGTGAAACGTGTCAGCGCGCCGCAGGTGACGACGGTGATTCCGTTGCCGCCGCCACCTCCGCCGCCGCAGAAACCGCCGCCGGAGAAAGTGAAGGACGAGGTCAAGACGCCGGTGGATAAGCCGACAGTCGCGCCCAAACCGTCGGAAGCGCCCAGGCCGTCGGACAACCAGCCGAAGCAGATGACGATGAACGCACCGGCTCAGGCGGGCACCGACAGTTTCAACATCGGCGCGGGCGACGGCTCGGGGAACGTGGGCAGCGGCGGCAACGTTGGACGCTTCGGCAACGCGAGCTACGCGCAGTACATGGTCTACACGCTGCAGCGCGCGGTCGAGCAGGACAAGGGCGTGCAGGACGTCGGCGGTGTGCGCTTCACCGGCAGCCTGAATCTGTGGATGGAGCCGTCGGGCCGCATCACGAAGGTGACGATCGCGCAGACCACCGGCGATCCGAAGATCGACGCCGCCGTCGTCGCGGCGGTCGAGGCGCTCGGCAAGGTCGACGAGCCGCCGCCGCCCGCTACGGCGTATCCGGTGCTGGTGAAGCTGCAGGGGCGCAAGCCGGGATAACGGGCGCATAGCGGGGCTATGAGCGGGCTACAAGCGGCACGGTTAAAGGCAAGAACAAAGATCAGGCACACGCACGCATCCACGCGGCGCAAGCACAGCAAACACGTGGCAGGTCCGCACACGGACGATGCCGGCAAAAGAACAGCGGTTACGCGGAGAGCATTGATGATTCGGAAAATGAAGCTACGGGGTCGCGGCTACGGCGGCGGAGGATCGACGACGACCGGCACGCGCCTGAGCGTGGCGCTGGTCACGCTGGGCCTGTCGTGCGCGACGGGTGCGCACGCGCAGTCGCTCGAAACGCAGGCCGCGACGGGCGCAGCAGCGCCGACCGAGAGCACGGTGATCAACCTGATCAACCTGCTCGTCAAGCGCGGCGTGCTGACGCAGCAGAACGCCAACGACCTGATCCGCGAAGCACGCGCGGAAACGGCGCAGGCCAAGGCGGCATCCGGGCGCACGGTGGCGGGGGCGGGCGTGGCGGGTGCGGCAGGCATGGCGGTCGTCAATGCGCCGACGCAACCGGGCGACGTCGCGGTGCCGTACGTGCCGCAGGTCGTGCGCGACCAGATTCGCGATCAGGTGAAGCAGGAAGTGGTCGCGCAAGCGAAGGCGGAGAACTGGGCGCAACCCAACACGTTCCCCGACTGGGTGTCGCGCATCAAACTGGACGGCGATCTGCGCGTGCGTGACGAATTCCACTTCTATGGCAGCCGCAACGCGAACAACGTAACGAACTTCGCGGCGATCAATCAGGGCGGCGGTTTCGATATCAACGGCAATACCAACACGACGCAATTGCCGACGCAGAACACCACGCAGAACCGCAACAACCTCGAACGCTATCGCGCGCGTCTCGGCGTGACCGCGCTGCTGTCGGATGAATTCAGCGCGGGCATCCAGCTCGCGAGCGGCAACGACAACGGTCCCGTGTCGACCACCGCCACCGCGGGCGGCGGCTTCGCGAAGAAGAACATCTGGCTGAACAAGGCGTTTTTCCGCTATCAGCCGAACTCGTGGCTGAACGTCGTGGCGGGTCGCTTCGACAATCCGTTCTTCACGTCGGACCTGCTGTTCTCCAATGACCTCGAAATGGACGGTCTGGCCGCGAGCTTCCGTCACGCATTGCCGATCAATCCGGACGTGACGCTGTTCGGCACCTTCGGCGTGTTCCCGATTCAGTACACGTCGGAGAACTTCCCGTCGAACAGCACCAGCAAGGTGGGCAGCGACACCAGGTGGATGTTCGGCGCGCAGGTCGGCGCGGAATGGAAGATCAACCAGCAGAACCGCTTGAAGGGCGCGCTGGCCTACTACGACTACCAGAACATGCGCGGCACGCTGTCGTCGCCTTGCGCGCTGTACCTCGGCGCGACGAACTGCAGCACCGACAACGAAGCGCCCGCGTTCCTGCAGGGCGGCAACACGCTGGTGGCGTTGCGCAACATCGTGCAGAACCCGAATCTCGCGCCGGGCATGACGCCCGAGCCACAACTCTTCGGGCTCGCGTACAACTATCGTCTGCTCGACATCAAGGCGCAATGGGACACGGTCTTGGCCGATCGCGTCAAGGTGAGACTGGACGGCGAGTTCGTCCGCAATCTGGCCTACAACACCAACAAGGCGTTCGGCGCGGCGTCGCTGCCGGTGAACAACTACGAGGCGACCACGGTCAATGCGAGCCAGTCCGACTATCGCAGCGGCCCGAACGGCTACCTCGCGAAAGTGACGTTCGGTGAGCCGGACCCGAGCACCAAGGGTCAGTGGAATTTCTCGGTCGCCTACAAGTATCTGCAGCCGGACGCCACGCTCGACGCGTTCAACGATCCGGACTTCCATCTGGGCGGCACCAATGCGCGCGGCTACATTCTCGGCGCGTCGTATGCGGTGGCGCGCGATACGTGGCTGTCGGCACGCTATCTCAGCGCGAAGGAAGTCTACGGGCCGCCGGTTTCGATCGACGTGCTGCAGATCGAGCTCAACGCGCGCTTCTGACGGGAGTCGGGATGAAAACAGTTCGTTATGGCCTGATTGCCGCGGCGCTTGCCGGCGCTTTCATGTTCGTGGGCGGCAGTGCCAACGCGCAGAGCATGGAAGACAAGTTGCGCACGCAATTACGTTCCACGGTGCAAACGCTGCGTCAGCTTCAGGACAATCAGGCGCAGCTTCAGGCCGACAAAACCGCCGCCGAGCAGCAGCGCGATGCGGCGCAGGCACAGTTGAAGGACGCGCAGGCGCAGGTTGCGGCCGCGAGTGGCAAATCGAGCGGCGAGGCAGCGGCCGAGCGGGCGCTGTCGGTGGAGAAGAGCAGTCATGCGCAGGACGCCCAGCAGCTCGCGAAATACAAGTCGTCTTATGAGGACCTGCTGACGGTCTCGCGAGCACGCGACGCGCAACGCGCGCAACTGCAGAACGACGCGAAGCTGCGCGATACGCGCCTGCAGATGTGTCAGGCGAAGAACGCGGATCTGTATCGCGTGGGGCATGACATTCTGGACGCTTATGAGCATGTCGGTTTCGGCTCGTTCTTCGCGTCGCGTCAGCCGTTCGCACAAGGCTCGCGTGTGAAATACGACGAGATCGAACAGCGTTACGGCGACGCGCTTTACAGCGGCAAATACGATCCGGCGGCGCGGTCGGTAGCGGCATCGGCAGCGGTGTCTGCATCTCAGGACGCGGCTTCGGGATCTGCCGCCGCGCAATGACACAGGCAGCGCGAGAACACAAAAAAACACTGCCCGGAACGGGCCGTTAGCAACCTAATCGACGTAGGAGCATCGACATGAGCGACAAACAGACCAAGGCCGTGGCCGAGCAATTGCCGGGCGGCGAATTGATCGAAGCGGTGAGCATCGATCGACTGGCGGAAATCCTGAAGGCGGCCGGCTATCGCGTGACCGTGGCCGAACAGAACGGCGCGGTGCAACTGATGAGCGCGAGCCAGGGCGTCGGCTTTTCGGTGCGCTTCGGCAACGCCGCGCAGGACGCCACTGCGGCGACCGATCCGGCCGCGGTCCGCTATCTGGATTACACCCATAGCTGCGTGCTGCAGGTGCAAGGTGACTTGCCGATGGAACTGGTGGCGAGCTGGAACCGCACGAAGCGTTTTGCGCGTCTCGCCGACCACGGGCCTTTTCTGGCGCTGGAGATGGACGTGATCGTCGCGGGCGGCGTGACCGGGCGCTATCTGCGCTCGACGATCGAACTCTGGGACCGTCTGATTCAGGAGCTTCTGCTGCATCTGCGTAACCGTCCGGCGTTGGCGGAGCAGCAGACGGATGCGCGGACGACGGCAACCGCAGGCGCCGCATCCGTTGGCGATGGCACGGACTCGGCAGTGCGCGAAAACGGCACGCGTGAGAGCGCGCTCGCGCAATGAACCTCGCGGGTCGCATGAAGGCGTTCGGCGTGGCGCTGCTGTCGGTTCTCGGCGGCAACCTGCGCGTGAAACCGGATGCGGTGGCGGTCGGCGACGCGCCGGTCGCGTGGGTGCATTACGCGGAACGGGTCGCGCGGCGGCTGCATTCGGCGCTCGACGGCGCGGATGGCGCCGCCTGCCGGCTTCGCGCGTCGCTCGAACAACAGGCAAGCGCGGTGGCGGACAACGGGCCATGGGTCTTGCGGCTGAAGACCTGGCTCGACGCACGCGGGCGCATCGAGCGGATCGAATGCGCGCCGCGTTGCCTGCCGGAAATCGAAGCCGATCTTCACCTGGTGGTGGTCGGCAAAGGCATCGGCAAAGCACCGCCGCGCGACATGATTCAGCCGGTCGTCGTGCAGTTGGGCGGGCATGCAGCAATGAACCGGTCGGCTGAATCGTAGGTCGAGATTCTGGCCGCCGTGCAGAGGGCACGTCCCAACCGGGGCGCGTGCCGGTGATGACAGCATTCAGGTAACCGCAGGAGTCATGGTGAAGAAATTCGTACTGGCAGGTTGGCTTGTGTCGATGATGCCGCTCGTCGCGATGGCGCAAAGCGATGTGATCGCGAATGCGCCTCAGGCGTCGGTCACGCAGGCCGATATTGAAGCGCTGCTGAAGTCGCTGAATCCCGACGGGCGCACGCGGCTCGCGGCGGACCCCGGCGCGATGGACCAACTCGTGCGCTCGACGCTGGCGCAGAAAGCGGTGCTCGCCGAAGCCAAGGCGAAGGGCTGGGACAAGCAGCCGCAAGTGCGCACGGCGCTCGAGCAGGCGCAGCGCGATGTGGTGGTTCGCAGCTATCTGGCTTCGGTGAATGCGCCGCCGGCGGATTATCCGTCCGACGCGGAAATCCAGTCGGCGTACGACCAGAATCAGTCGGCGTTCACCGCGCCGCGCGCGCTGCATCTCGCGCAGATCTACCTCGATGCACCGGCTAATTCGGACGCGGCGACGCTCGAGAAAATCCGCAAGCAGGCGGCCGATCTCGCCGGCCGCGCGCGTAGCGGCGATTTTGCCGCGCTCGCCAAAGCGAATTCGCAGGACAAGACCAGCGCGGCGAACGGCGGCGACATGGGTGTCGTGCCCGAGACGATGCTGTTGCCCGCGATCCGTCAGGCCGCCGACGCGCTCAAACCCGGTCAGGTGTCCGCGCCGGTCCAGACGCCGACCGGGTTTCACGTCGTCAAACTGATCGAGGTGAAGGCCGCGACGCTGCGTCCGCTGGCCGACGTCAAGGAGTCGATCCGCACGACGTTGCGCGCGCAACGTTTGCAGCAGAACGTTCAGGCTTATGTCGCGAAGCTGGCCGGCAATACGCCGATCAACGAGGACGTGTTGAAGAAGGCGCTGGCCGCGGCGCAGTGATCGACGCGGCCGGCAGAGCAGGTTTGTGTTGAAGCGCACGTCGCGCGGGTATTTCGCGCGAAGCGGCGCAGCGGTGCGCGAACGCGCAGGGTGTCGCCGACTGGAGAGAGCAATGAATCTGCGTCGATTGATCGTGGTGGTGCTCGTTGCGTTGGCATCGGTATCGGTATCGGCCGGCGCAGTCTATGCGCAAGGCGGCGCGCCGCGTGCGAGTTCCTCCGGCGCAGCGGCGTCGGCGACGAAGCCGGTGTGCGTGGATGCCGAAGTGGACGGCCAGCGTGCGCTGTCGTACGACTGCCTGAGTTCACAGCTGAAGCCGAAGCCGACGGTGCAGGCCGGTGCGTCGCAGACGACGGCGGAAGCCGCGGCTAACGCGCCGTCGAACCGGCTCGGCACGTTCAATCTGTCCACCGAACGTAACCGGTTCGGCACGAACTGGGGCAATTCGGTGACGCCGCAACGTCCCGCCGCACCGGTCGCGGTGCCGCCGAAATGATGCATGACCCGATGCGCGAGTTCGGCGCGGACGAGCGGCAGGACGACGCTTCGTCGAGTGAGGACGCCGTGCGTGACGGCGTCGATGAGTCTGGCGGCGACGCGCTTTTCAGCAAGGTCGAGCGCAAGCGTCGCGGTGCAACGAGGAGATCACGCAGCCGCGTCAAAGTGCTGTTGTGGGACGAGACGTAGAGGTCAATGCCGCGCTCGGCCCGGGCCGGCGGCGATGGTGGCGACCGGTCCGGAATAACGCGGCAAAACAGCAGGGAGAATACGCATGATGGCGTGGGACAAGATGGACGACGTGGTCGAAATCGACGCGAAGGTGATCGAATCGACCGCGCATCGGATTTTGCGCAGCCGGGGCGGCTGGGTCGCGTGGGATGCGTTGCGCGACTGTCCTGACTGGCAGATGGGCACCATCGCGCTGGACGGCCGTTTCTCGATGGATGAACTGCGCGCGCTGATTCTCTTCGCTCGTCGACGTGGCTGACGTATGGGGGCTGCGGTGAAGACGCGGATAGCGCGGGGCGGTGTCGTGCTGATGTCGATGTGCGTGGGCACCGCGGTCTGGGCCGCCAATCCGGGCGCGGCGGATAAGGGCGCATCGAACGGCACATCAAACAGCGCCTCGCTGACGGTGCCGAATTTCGCCGCGCTCGTCAAACGCTATGGTCAGGCGGTGGTCAACATCAGCGTCACGCGCGAAGTCACGCAGATGGGCATTCAACTGCCGCCCGGCATCGCGCCAGGCAATCCGCTTGCCCCGTTCCTCGCGCGGCGCGTGATCGGCAATCGCGAAGAGGTGAGTCTCGGCTCGGGATTTATCGTGAGTCCGGATGGCGTGATTCTGACCAACCGGCACGTGGTCGGCGACGCGACGACCGTCGACGTGAAGCTGACCGACAAGCGCCAGTTCAAAGGCACGGTGATCGGCAGCGACGCGCTGTCGGACGTCGCGGTGATCCGTATCGACGCCCGCAATCTGCCGGCCGTCGTCACCGGTAATCCGGCGCGCACCGAGGTCGGCGATTGGGTGATGGCGATCGGTTCGCCGTACGGATTCGCGAATACGGTGACGCAAGGTATCGTCAGCGCGAAGTCGCGGTCGCTGCCGGGCGAGAGCTATATCCCGTTCATTCAGACCGACGTGCCGATCAATCCGGGCAACTCGGGCGGCCCGCTGTTCGACCTGAACGGCCGCGTGATCGCGATCAACTCGATGATCTATTCGAAGACGGGCGGGTATCAGGGATTGTCGTTCGCGATTCCGATCGACGTGGCGCTCGACGTGAAGGAGCAACTGCTCAAGACCGGCAAGGTCACGCGCGGACGGCTCGGGGTCGCGTTGCAGGAAGTCAGCCAGGCGCTCGCGCGTTCGTTCGGACTGGCGCAACCGGATGGCGCGCTGATCAGTATGGTGGAACCCGGCGGACCCGGCGCGCAGGCGGGACTGCTCGCCGGCGATGTCGTGCTCGGCGTGGACGGCGACGCGGTGGCCGATCCCGTCGATCTGCTCGGCACCATCGCCAGAATGAATCCGGGGCAGACGGCCGATCTACTCGTCTGGCGCGCGGGGGCCAGGACGCATATTCAGGTTGCGGTGGGCGCGCTCGACAGCGGTGTTGCATCGAGCGCGAATCCCAAGGGGCCGGCGCGTATCGGCTTGAGCTTGCGGCCGCTGAATGGACCGGAACAGCAGCAGTTCGGCGTCGACCGTGGCTTGCTGGTCGAACAGGCGAGCGGTCAGGCGGCGCGTGTCGGCCTGAAACCGGGCGATATCGTGCTGTCGGTCAACGGCACGCCGGTCGCGACGATCGACGCGCTGATCGCCGAAATCGGCGCGGCGCATGGCACGGTCGCGCTGCTTGTGCAGCGCGGCGGTTCGCGTCTCTACCTTCCCATGGATCCGGACTAACCGGGAATCGTCATGAAGCGCAATATTGGCTGCAATACCCGCTGCAAGTTGTCTGGATGGACGCGCAGGGTCGCTGTTATATGCACACTGTTCTGGAACGCGCTGGCCGCGGCGCAGACGCTCGATGTGCCGCAGCCGTGGATCGATTACGCGCAACGCGTGGGCCAGCAGTTTCAGGCATCGCTCGAAGCGAACGACGACGCGGCCAACCAGTTCCATCAGTTTCTCGAAGACCGGGTGCTGAACGCGAAGGCCGATGCGCCGCCGCCCGCGCTGGTGGTCCGCGCATGGATCGGCGCGGATGGGGCGGTCACGCAGGTGCAGTTCGACTCGCTTGGCGATCCGAAGGCCGATGCGACCTTGCAGCAGTTGTTGACCGTGCATCCGATTTCAGGCGCGCCGCCGGCGGATATGCGTCAGCCGTTGAGGGTGAGGTTGCGGCTGACGGCGAATCCGGATGCGGGAACTGTGCGGGGTATCACAAACCCGTACCGATGAGCCTTGACAGACTTCGATATGCCGCCTACGTTCTCGGGATAGCTAAAGAAACATCACGTTCCAACGGGGACAAGACTGTCCGGTGTGCTCACCGACGCCATGGTCGTGGACGCACTCGTCATTGAATGGCAATTCATTGCTGACAAGCACCTGAAGGTTATCGATCTACGCTCGACAAATCCCGTTCGGGAGGGCACCACGATGAAGCCAGGAGGCACGTTCGATGAGGAAGTTCTGGCGGAGGCCGTCGCAGTCTTGATAAATGCGTTGAAGACACGTGCGCTGGCCGTCGATTTTGACAGTTTGGAGCAGGGCGAGACGCCGGCGCAACTGGAGGAACGGCTGACTGCCTCAGTGACGCACGCGCTGCAAGTGGAGTTCGCCAACCTGGGATTTATCGGCATCGGCAACCCCATATTGCTGACGTGCGATATGCCGAATAATACGCATCAATTCAAACCGAATTCGAAGTCCAGGCATTGCGCGGGGTGCGGCGCGGATTACTGCCAAAGCCATCCATTGAATCGTTGCGTCAAGTGTAATCACGTCTTATAAGAAGAGGCGTTATGAGCAAGGCTTCGCCGCCACTTGACAGGAAATTTCCAAATAAGGACGACGCGGTAGAAGATGGAATGCCGCTGCTGTGTTCGATTCTTTTTGGCTTCTCGGGTCTGTACTTTGCCGCTGTTTGTATTGTCAAAGAGGATGAACTCGGGTCGAGGAGCTTCTCGCACATACCGCGCGTTGGCGTAATGATCGGTGGCATGTTGGACTTTCATGTGAAGTCCGCGATCATGGCATTGAGTGCGCTCTGCTGCGCGTGCTTTTATTTATGTGTAATGGGTGCGCTCTACGCGAAGATGTTCAACACGCGCGACTTCAGGCCGCCAGCTAGTGTGACCGCGGAGGAGGCGAAAAATAACGAACTCGCGCTCACGCGTGCGAAAAAAAAGCGGGACTTTTATATCAAATGGAGTTTGATCGCCTTCAATATTGGGATTTTCATTCTTCCCATCTCGCTCCTTATTTTTCTGCCTGATTTGCCGATGTCGATTTCCACGGTGGTGTATGTTGCCGGTGCTCTTTTGTTTTGGCTGCGCGGACTGATCTGGCAATGAACGCATGCCGGAAGATAACGGCCCATGCGGAGTTCTGTTTGACTTTGACGCTTAATTTTCTGGATATTCGTGTCGCGTTCGCGCGCTGGAGGCGACGGATTCCTCTGCTAGCCGACGCGCGCCCATGAGTGCGGTGCTGATCTCCTCCAGCAGCTTGTCGCGAGCCGCGTCGCTCTGTTGCCTTAGCGCGAACGACGGATGCCAGGTCGCGATGGCCCACGCGCCCGCCACTTCAAAAGGTGCGCCGGTATAGTCCCTCAGGCTGACTTTTCGTTGCAGCAACGCGTTAAGCGCCGTGGCGCCGAGCGCGACGATCACGACTGGGCGCACCGCCAGCAATTCCCGCTCGAGCCAATACCCGCAGGCGGCGATTTCTTGCTGCCCGGGCGTTTTGTGCAATCTGCGTTTGCCGCGCGGTTCCCACTTGAAATGTTTGACCGCGTTAGTCAGATAAAGCTGCGTGCGCGACAAACCCGCGCGCGCGATCGCGACTTCGAGTAGCTGACCCGCCGGCCCGACGAACGGCTGGCCGGCCAGATCTTCCTGATCGCCGGGCTGCTCGCCGATCAGCACGATTCGGGCGTCGCGTGGCCCTGAGCTGCCAACTGCCTGGGTCGCGTGGCGCCATAGTTCGCAACGCCGGCAAGACTCGAGCGATGAGGGTGGATCCCGAGCCGGTTGCGCGAATTCCGCTTCAATCGGAATCGATTTGCCGCTGAGCGCGCCGACGCCGCCCGCTTGCGCCACGCGACGCGCGCCACTTTTCGCCTCGCTGATCATGGCGGGTATCAGTTGACCCTCCGGCAAGCCCTTCCAGAAACGCACCGGCATGTGCTGTTCGAGTGCGGCTTCGTTCAGCCGCGCCGGATTGAACGTGCTGCGGTAGTAGGCAAGCCAAAGCGCTTCGGCGTCGTCCACCGCTTTGCCGTGCTGCTCGCCCGGCAGCGCGCGCCGCTGTTCCAGATGAAGTTGACTGCCGTCCCAGAACGCGGCGCCGTGCGGCGTCGCGATCATCCATGTCGAGCGCCCCATTCGTTGGGCAAAATGTTCGGCGGCCCAGCCGAGCACGTCGTGCTCCGGTTCGTACCACGCGATGTATTCGGGGGCGTGCGCCGCGGCCGCTGTCTGCCTGCGAAACCGTACATAGGCGATCATGTCGTGCTGCGCGCGACGCACGCTTTTTGCCATGCGATTGAGCCGCGCGCCATCCGCGTCGGCCGGCGACGCGACCGTGCGGTCGTCTTGTTGCCAGCGCCACAGCACTTTGTATAAAAACGCCCAGCGCTGCGGATCGCGAAACAGCGCGGCGTCTCGCAAAAGTGCCGCCAATTCCTTCGACACCTGCACGCCGCGAGTGGGCGACGGCGCGACGTCGCTAACCTCGCTGTAATCGAACAACGCCTGAGTTTGCGGCGACTCGGGCGTCTGCTTGACGCGCCATTCGATCGCCTCCGGAGTCAGGCCTTGATTCAACGCTTTGAGGGACGCTGCGCGCCAGGCGGCGAAGTGGTCGTCGATCAGAACGGTATGCATGATGCTGAATCAAAGCAGCGCCAGTTGTACCGGCGGCGCTGTCAAAGCCCGGCGCAATTGCGCGGACGACGCATCGTGCATTGCCGCACGATAGTCCTGCGTCACGACGAATGGCTTGATCTTCTGTAGCGGACAATGCAGGCGCACGAGGTCTTCATAGCGCACACGCCGCGAACGCCGCAATTCGACCAGCCGTTTTGCGTTGCGTAGCCCGATGCCCGGCACGCGCGCGATCATGCGGAGCGGCGCACGGTTTAGATCGACCGGAAATTGTTCGCGATGGGCGAGCGCCCACGCGAGCTTAGGATCGATGTCGAGCGACAGATTACCTGGTTTTTCGAACAGTTCCTCGACGCTGAAACCATAGACGCGCAACAGAAAATCGGCCTGATAAAGCCGATGTTCGCGCAGCAACGGCGGTGCCTGGGCGGGTAACGCGGAAGGGCTGTCCGGAATCGGACTGAAAGCCGAGTAGTACACCCGCTTCAGCTTGTAGGCGCTGTAAAGCGTGCCGGCGGTTTGGAGAATCGTGCTGTCGTTCGTCTGATCGGCGCCGACGATCATCTGCGTGCTTTGCCCGGCAGGCGCAAAGCTGGGCGCGCCGGTTTCACTGTGGGCCGCTTCCTGCGCGAGACGGATCGTCCCCATGGCAAGCTTGATGGTGCGGACGTTCTTTTCCGGCGCAAGGCGCGCGAGGCCAGCGTCGGTCGGTAACTCGATGTTCACGCTCAAACGGTCGGCGTAACGCCCGGCGTGCGCAATCAACTGCGGATCGGCGTCTGGAATCGTCTTCAAATGAATATAGCCGCGAAACTGATGGTCCTCACGCAGCGATTGCGCGACGCGTACAAGCTGCTCCATGGTGTAGTTCGCCGACCGGATGATGCCGGAGCTGAGAAACAGACCATCGATGTAATTGCGCCGATAAAAATCTAGCGTAAGGGTGACGACCTGCTCCGGCATGAAGCGCGCGCGAGGTACATTGCTCGAACGCCGGTTGACGCAGTATTGGCAGTCGTACAGACAGAAGTTGGTGAGGAGGATTTTCAGCAGCGAGACGCAGCGCCCGTCTGGCGTAAAACTATGACAAATGCCGGCGCCGGTACTGGCGCCCAGACCGTCTACCGCACGAGATCCGCGTTTAGGCGCGCCGCTGCTCGCGCACGAGGCGTCGTATTTCGCTGCGTCGGCCAATATCTCCAGCTTCTTAAGCAATTCCACGTTGCCGCCAATACTGTATGGATGTACAGTATTGTACGTAAGCCGCTGACTTGCGCAAGCGGTTTTTGGCCGTCTCAAGTGCGCGCTCAGCGGCTTGATCGGCGGCTCGCATCCAGACACACTCAATCAACGGAGATTTACCGTCATGCCGGCTTTACCGGGTCAGGACCACCATGCCTGAACAATTCTGGCTGCCTGGGCTCGAGGCGCCGCCCACGCCGACAGACGGCCTGTTTTTCGCTGTTTTCCCCGATCCCAATACGGCAACCGGCATCGCGAAGTTCGCGCAACAGCTTTGCGTTGAAGCGCGCGTGCGCAGCAAGCCGCTTGCGGCGGGTCGTTTGCACGTCACGTTGCAGCACCTCGGCAATTTCGCGGGCGGTCTGCCGCAGGCGCACGTCGACGCGGCGATGCAGGCGGCGGCATCCGTTCGCATGGAGCCGTTTACCGTCGAGTTCGATTCGGTGGTCAGCTTCGCGACGCGGCCCCGGCCGGGACCCTTGGTGCTGGGAGGCGGCGAGGGCGTGGCCGGTTTGCATGCGCTTCACGATGCACTCGTGGCGGCGCTGCCAAACGCGCGTGTGGGGGATGCTACGGTATCTCCGGCGATGCCCTATACGCCGCACGTCACGCTCGCCTACGGCATGCCTTGGGCGGCGACACGTCCCATCGAACCCGTCAGTTGGAACGTGCGTGAATTTGCACTGATGCACAGTTTGCTCGGGCGTACGCGGCATGTCGTGCTCGCGCGCTGGCGTCTGGCCGGCGTGGTTTGACGGCGCGTGCGGCGTCTCCGCGATCGCTGCCGTCTCGACCACACCGCTATGCCCCTGAAATACATGGAATCTGAAAACCAGGGGGGTTCGTCGGTCCGCGAGCCGAAACCGTCGCCGGCTCCCTGATAGAATGCTCGGGCCGCAACGTAGTGGATTGCAGATGAAATTGCTTGACGCGCTAGTCGAACAGCGTATTGCCGCCGCAGCCGCGCGTGGCGAGTTCGATGCTTTGCCGGGCGCAGGTGCGCCGCTGCCGCTCGGGGACGATGCACTGGTCCCGGAGGAGGTGCGCGTCGCCAACCGGATTCTGAAAAACGCGGGTTTCGTGCCGCCCGCTGTCGAGCAGTTGCGCGCGTTGCGCGACCTGCAAGCGGAGCTGAATGCCGTGAGCGACCCCACCACCCGTTGCCGTTTGCAGGCGCGCATGCTGGCGCTCGACATGGCGCTCGAGTCGCTGCGCGGCGGGCCGCTGGTGCTGCCACGGGAATACTGCCGGCGTATTGCCGAGCGCCTGTCTGAGCGCGCCGGTAATCTCAATGCGGCTGATGCGGGTTCGCGGTGAGCGGGCCGCTGACTGGCTGTGCCTCGGCCACACCTTCGGCCAATAGCGTCCCCGAGCTTGACGACGCCTTGGCCGTGTCGACTCCACCCATCTCCGAACGCGATCGCCGCTTCATGGCGCTCGCCCAGGCCGCCGCCGAACAGGCGCGCGCAGCCGGCGAAGTGCCGGTCGGCGCCGTGCTCGTGCGCGGCGACGACGTCATCGCCACCGGTTTCAATCATCCGATCGGCGCGCACGATCCGTCGGCGCATGCCGAAATGGTCGCGTTGCGCGCCGCTGCGCAGACTGTCGAGAACTACCGCCTGCCGGGTTGCGAGCTCTACGTCACGCTCGAACCGTGTCTGATGTGCGCGGGCGCGATCATGCACGCGCGCATTGCCCGCGTCGTGTTCGGCGCGCGTGATCCGAAAACCGGCGCGTGCGGCAGTGTCGTCGATGCGTTTGGGAATCCGCAATTGAATCATCACACGTCGGTGACTGGCGGCGTGCTCGAAACCGAATGCGGTGACGCGCTCAAATCGTTCTTCGCCGAACGCCGGCGCGCAAGCCGGGAAGCGCGTGCGGCGGCGCGGGCCGAGGCCGAAGCCAGCACAACTAGCACAAGCAGCACACCAGGCTCGGCTGAGTCGCTCTAACACAACAACATCGAACGGACTTCGCCCATGACCGTCCATCGCACCATCGAACTGATCGCGCCGTCCGGCTATCCCCATGATCCGGAAGCGGTGCATCGCGCGTTGCAGCGCTTTCATGCGCAAGGGCATCGCGTCGAGGGCGCGGAGGTGACGAAGCGTCGCTATCAGCGGTTCGCCGGCACCGACGGCGAGCGCGCGGCCGATCTGAACCGGCTCGCCGATCCGGCGCGTGCGCTGCCTGACATTGTGCTGGCGGTGCGTGGTGGCTACGGCGCGGCGCGGATACTGCACGGTCTCGACTACGAAGGGCTGCAACGGCGGCTGACCGATCAGCCGGTCGCGCTGGTGGGACATAGCGATTTCACCGCGATCCAGCTTGCGCTGCTGGCGCGCGCCGGTGTGAAGACCTTCGGTGGCCCGATGATCACGAGCGATTTCGGCGCCGAAGAACTCAGCGAATTCACCATGCAGCACTTCTGGTCGGCGCTGACGAAGCCGACCATGACCGTGACCGGCACTACGCCGCAAGCGCACGCGGTCAACGTCTCAGGCATGTTGTGGGGCGGCAATCTGGCGGTGTTGACGTCGCTGATCGGCACGCCTTACATGCCGCCGGTGCAAGGCGGCATCCTGTTTCTGGAAGATGTGAACGAGCAGCCGTTCCGGGTCGAGCGGATGATCTATCAACTGCATCTGTCCGGCATTCTCGCGCAGCAACAGGCGCTCGTGCTGGGCGACTTCTCCGGCGGCAAAGCCTACGACTACGACAACGGTTACGACCTGCACGCGATGATCGAGCAAGTGCGCTCGGTGATCGGCATTCCGGTCGTCACCGGGCTGCAATTCGGGCATGTCCACAACATGCTGACGTTGCCGGTGGGGGCGGACGCCCACCTCGTCGCGGATGCGCACGGCTTCAAACTGAACTTGTCGGGGTATCCGATGCTGGCCTGAAGGTGAGGCCGCGTGGAGTAGGGAAGCGGGCGTTTGGCCCGCTTTTTTTAGGTTGGCAACGCAACTAACTGTCAGGTTTTTAAGCGCCCAGCGCTGCAGCCAGACCGTGAATGTCCCGCGATTTTGTTGACAAAAACAGCCGCCAATAGACAGCCATCCAGCCGCCTATTTAAACTGATACTGAAGCCGAACAGGCCTTACCGCCATACGCATTACCCTGCAGCCCCGCACCTTCCTCACGATTGTCGATATTCAAGATAAAAATTGTTGACAATCTTTATGTCCATCCTATGATGACCAACATACCGAGACGCACATCATGTCAGACACAGATCCCGCGGCCGTCAACAGTTCGAAGCCTGAAGCGATCGCCGAGCGCATCCGCGCCGCGATCCTCGAGCATCGGCTCGCGCCGGGCGCCAAGCTGACCGAAGCCCAGTTGTGCGAAGTATTCAACGTGAAGCGCGGCCCGATCCGGCAAGCGCTCGCGCAGTTGGCGACCGACCACCTCGTCGATCTCGAACCGAATCGCGGTGCGTTCGTCGCGAGTCCGTCGCTGCAGGAAGTGCATGAAGTGTTCGAGATGCGCCGCATCATCGAACTGGCGGTGGTGGAAAAGATTTGCAACGGTCACGGCATGCGGCGTCTGAAGAACATCGGCAGCATGATCGGTCGTGAACGCAAAGCGTTCGAAACCCGTGATTTTCCGGCGTGGATCCGCCTGTCGGGCGAGTTTCATACCGAGTTGGCCGGCCTCACCGGCAACGCCGTACTATGCGATTGTTTGAACGGACTGGTGGCGCGCTCCACGCTGATTTCGGCGTTGTACGAGTCGCTCGGACGCAGCCCGTGTTCGTTCGAAGACCACGAAGCAATTCTCGCCGCGCTCGACGCCGGCGATGCCAAAGAGGCGGCGGCCCTGATGTCGCGCCATTTGCAAAGCGTCGAGTTGAAGATGCTGGAGCGCCCCGCACGCGGCGCGGCCGATCTGCATGAAGTGTTCGGCGCGCTCGATAGCGCGTCGAAAGAGTCGTCCAACGGCAAGTCCAGAAGCAAGTCCGCGCCAGGCTGAGGCAGGCGGCCGGTGCGCGCCCATTCGTGGTGCGCGCCGCACTGAATTGAACTGAACCGAATCAGGTGTTGCAAGGCGGCTCGTCGTGAGCGCTGCCGGCTTGCGCACGCGTGTCCGTCGCCGGGAGGCGGAACTCGAGCAGCGACGCAGCGCCGGCCATCCGCGGTGGCAGGCGAGGCGATAACCCTAGGTACGTCAGTACGGAGACACCCGCGGCGCGGCCAGACAGACAGTGCCGGCTTCCTCGCTCCCGAGTGAGCGGGGAGCGCGCGGTTGGCATGGCCGATGCAACGTCCTTCGATTCGCTATCGACGGTCCCTATCCCAAGGAGGAATCATGGCTCAGTTCAGTGCAGCGCCCGGCGCTCCAGCAGTTCACGCATTCGGAGAAGACGGCGCGTCCGGCGATCCGTCGATACCGGCAGGCTACAGCGAGCGGCTCTACAACGAAGACCTCGCGCCGTTGCGCCACCAGACCTGGGGCGCGTACAACATCTTCGCGTTCTGGATGTCGGACGTGCACAGCGTCGGCGGTTATGTGTTCGCGGGCAGTCTGTTCGCGCTCGGCCTGACGAGCTGGCAAGTGCTGATCGCGCTGCTGGTGGGCATTACGATCGTCAACGTGTTGTGCAACCTGATCGCGAGGCCGAGCCAGGCGAGCGGCGTGCCGTATCCGGTGGCGTGCCGCGCGACCTTCGGCGTGCTCGGCGCGAATATTCCCGCGGTGATTCGCGGCCTGATCGCGGTCGCGTGGTACGGCATTCAGACCTACCTCGCGTCGAGCGCACTGGTGATCGTGGTGCTGAAATTCGTCCCACAACTGCTGCCGTATGCGGACGTTCATCACCACGGTTTCATGGGACTGTCGACGCTTGGCTGGAGCGGTTTCATGCTGCTGTGGGTGTTGCAGGCGCTGGTGTTCTGGCACGGCATGGAGACCATCAAGAAGTTCATCGACTTCGCCGGTCCCGCCGTCTACATCGTGATGTTCATGCTCGCGGGCTACATGGTGTATCGCGCGGGATGGCGCAACATCGGCATCAACCTGGGCGGCGTGAAGTATCACGGCATGGCGGTGGTACCGGTGATGATCACGGCGATCTCGCTGGTGGTGTCGTACTTCTCCGGGCCGATGCTGAATTTCGGCGACTTCTCGCGCTATGGCAAAAGCTTTCGCAGCGTGCAGCGCGGCAACTTCTGGGGACTGCCGGTCAATTTTCTGGCCTTCTCGCTGGTAACGGTGATCACGACCGCGGCCACGCTGCCGGTGTTCGGCGAGCTGATCACGGATCCGGTCGAAACCGTCGGCCGGATCGACTATCCGACCGCGGTGATTCTCGGCGCGTTGACGTTCACGATCGCGACGATCGGCATCAACATCGTCGCGAACTTTGTCTCGCCGGCGTTCGACTTTTCGAACGTCGCGCCGCGGCTGATCAGCTGGCGCATGGGCGGCATGCTGGCGGCGGTGGCGTCGATTTTCATCACGCCGTGGAATCTGTTCAACAACCCGGCCGTGATCCACTACACGCTCGACGTCCTCGGCAGTTTCATCGGACCTTTGTACGGCGTCCTGATCGTCGATTACTACCTCGTGAAGCGCCAGAAGATCGTGCTCGACGATCTCTACACGGTCGCGCCCACCGGTTCGTACTGGTATCGCAATGGCGTCAATTACCGCGCCGTGGCCGCGTTGCTGCCGGCCGCGCTGATCGCCGTGCTCTGCGTGATGGTGCCGGCGCTCGACGGTATGGCGAATTTCTCGTGGTTCATCGGCGCGGGGCTGGCTGCGCTGTTCTATCGCGTGCTCGCACGCTGAGTCTTGACGCTGCAGGCAACAGGAGTCGATATGCGTATCAAACTGATCAACCCGAACACGACCCAGCGCATGACCGACGCGATGGGTCGCTGCGCGCGCGACGTCGCCGCGCCGGGCACCGAAGTGATCGCGGTGAATCCCACCATGGGACCGCCGTCGATCGAAGGCTATTACGACGAAGCGCTCGCAACGCCGGGCTTGCTGGCCGAAGTCATGGCCGGCGAACGTGAAGGTTGCGACGGCTACGTGATCGCCTGCTTTGGCGATCCCGGTCTGTACGCCGCGCGCGAGGTGGCGCGCGGTCCGGTGATCGGCATCGCGGAAGCGGCGATGCACGCGGCGAGCGTGCTGGCGCCGGGCTTTTCGGTGGTGACGACACTGGCGCGCACTTGCGGAATGGCGTGGCATCTCGCCGAGCGTTACGGCATGAAGCGTTTTTGCCGCAACGTCCGGGCCACCGACGTCGCCGTGCTCGATCTCGACAAGCCGGGTTCGGCGGCGCGCCGCATCATCCTCGACGAATGCCGGCGCGCGCTCGCCGAGGACGGTTCGGACGCGATCGTGCTGGGCTGCGCCGGCATGGCCGAATTGTGCGCGGAGATCGAAGACGCGCTGGGCGCACCGGTTATCGAAGGCGTAACGGCGGCCGTGAAGTGGACGGAGGCGCTGATTGCGCTGCGCCTGTCGACGGCCAAGCGTGGCGACTACGCGCGGCCGCTCGCCAAGCGTTATGACGGCGCGCTGGAATCCTTCAGTCCGACCGATGTCGACCCGAATCCGCGCGTGCCGCGCGGGTCTGGCGGAAGTTCTGCCGCGAACCCGCAAGAAAATGCGCAAAGCGTTGATTTGCTGCGGGTAAACGCTACAAAACCGGGCTCGCACATACATTCAGTCTGACACGCACTATCTGCCCGGGTGTATGGGCGCACCCGGGTGTTTTCGCTACACTGGTCCCACTCCGCGCTGGGGTCGCGACAAGCTTTCTGCCGCTGCTGCCGGCGCTGCTTTGAGTGGGTTTCCGCCCGTGCCGCCGTGCATTGCAGCTATGACCTGCAGGCAAAAGTTGCAGCCACAACCTGTCGGCCGAAGCGCGCGCCAACCCACGCCAAACAACCCCACGCGAATTTTACGTACCGTCACCACGCATTCGTCAAACCAT
The DNA here is from genome assembly GCF_902833695.1 of Paraburkholderia sp. BCC1876. Classification (NCBI taxonomy): domain Bacteria; kingdom Pseudomonadati; phylum Pseudomonadota; class Betaproteobacteria; order Burkholderiales; family Burkholderiaceae; genus Paraburkholderia; species Paraburkholderia sp. BCC1876. The sequence goes on from NZ_CADFGI010000012.1 coordinate 92,554, forward strand.
GCCACTCGACCCGAACTACCCACGCGATCTGATCGGCTACGGCCGCCACCCGGTGCAGGCCAACTGGCCGGGTCAGGCGCGTGTCGCGGTGCAATTCGTTCTGAATTACGAAGAAGGCGGTGAAAACTGCGTCTTGCACGGAGACCCCGGATCGGAGCAGTTTCTGTCGGAGATCGTCGGCGCCGCGGCATACCCGGCGCGTCACATGAGCATGGAGTCGATCTACGAATACGGCTCGCGCGCGGGCGTCTGGCGGATTCTGCGCGAATTCGAAAAGCGCGGCCTGCCGCTCACGGTGTTCGGCGTCGGCATGGCGATCGAACGCAATCCGGAAGTGGCGCGCGCGTTCGTCGAACTCGGCCATGAGATCGCCTGCCACGGCTATCGCTGGATTCACTATCAGGACATGGCGCCGGAGAAAGAGGCGGAGCACATGCGCCTCGGCATGGAAGCGATCGAACGCGTGACCGGCGAGCGTCCGCTCGGCTGGTACACCGGGCGCGACAGCCCGAACACGCATCGTCTGGTGGCCGAACACGGCGGCTTCCTGTACGACTCGGACAATTACGGCGACGACCTGCCGTTCTGGATGGACGTCGAAGTCACGGGCGGCGCGAAGGTGCCGCAACTGATCCTGCCGTACACGCTCGACACTAACGACATGCGCTTCGCGAGCCCGCAAGGCTTCAACACGGCGGACCACTTCTTCACCTATCTGCGCGACGCATTCGACGTGCTGTACGAAGAGGGCGACGAAGCGCCGAAGATGCTGTCGATCGGCATGCACTGCCGTCTGCTCGGACGCCCTGGGCGGTTCCGCGCACTGCAAAAGTTTCTCGATCACATTGAACAGCACGATCGCGTGTGGGTGACGCGGCGCGTCGATATTGCGCGCCACTGGCGCGAACATCACCCTTACCAACAAAACAACCGCGGGGCTGCGGCATGAAGGCGATGCAATACACTCTGGACCAACTCAACAGCACCTCGACCGACGCGTTCGTCGCAGCGCTGTCCGGTATTTTCGAGCACTCGCCGTGGGTCGCGGAACTCGCCGCGCAGCAACGGCCGTTCGCCAGCATCGACGAGTTGCACCGCAAGATGTCGTCGCTCGTCGAGAACGCGGGCGAAGAGAAACAACTGGCGCTGATCAACGCCCACCCGGAGCTCGCCGGCAAAGCCGCGGTACGCGGTGAGCTGACCGCCGAATCCACGCGTGAGCAGAGCGGCGCGGGCCTCGCGCAGTGCACCCAGGAAGAGTTCGACAAACTGGTCGCACTGAACGGCGCCTATCGCGAGAAGTTCGGTTTTCCGTTCATCCTCGCGGTGCGTGGCTTCGACCGCCACGGCATCATCGCGAACTTCGAGGCGCGCGTGAACAACAGCCGCGCCGACGAATTGCGCGCGAGCCTCGATCAGATCTACCGCATCGCACGTTTCCGGCTCGACGACCTGATCGACGTGTGACGCTTCATTCACGCGTCGCGGACCCCGATCCCAAGCGTTTTTTCAGCACTAACAAACATTAAGGAAGACAAAGATGGCACTCCCGATTCTCGACCCCAATGCACCGGAATTCACGCGCCGTTATGTGAATCTGGCGGACCCGCGTCTGGGCGCACAGGCGCTCGAGACCAGCGACGATTTCTTCGCGCCGAAGGAACGCATGCTGAATCCGGAGCCGGCCGTTTTCATTCCGGGCAAGTACGACGACCACGGCAAGTGGATGGACGGCTGGGAAACCCGCCGCAAGCGCGCGAACGGCTACGACTGGTGCGTCGTGAAGCTGGCGCGTCCGGGCGTGATCAAGGGCCTCGACCTCGACACCAGCCACTTCACCGGCAACTTCCCGCCGGCCGCTTCGGTGGAAGCCGCGCGCGTGGTGGACGGCGTGCCGAACCAGTCGACCCAATGGACCGAGATCGTTCCGTCGACCTCGTTGCAAGGCAACAGCCACCACTATCACGAAGTCAGCGATACGAACGCGTACACGCATTTGCGCGTCAACATCTATCCGGACGGCGGGATTGCGCGTCTGCGGGTGTACGGTCAGCCGCAAGTGGATTGGGCCGGCGCGAGCCGCACCGATCAGTTCGACCTGGCCGCGATGGAAAACGGCGCGTACCTGGTCGCGGCGAATAACCAGCACTTCGGCGCTGCATCGACGATCCTGATGCCGGGCCGTGGCGTGAACATGGGCGACGGTTGGGAAACGCGCCGCCGTCGCGAGCCGGGCAACGACTGGGCGATCGTCGCGCTGGCGCAACCGGGCGTCATCAGGAAGATCGAAGTCGACACGGCGCACTTCAAGGGTAACTATCCGGATCGCTGCTCGATCCAGGCTGCGTACGTGACGGGCGGCACCGACAGCTCGCTGATCACGCAAGCCATGTTCTGGCCGGTGCTGCTGGGCGAACAGAAGCTGAAGATGGACAACCAGCATTACTTCGAAAGCGAAATCGCGGCGCTGGGTCCGGTGACGCACGTGCGCTTCAACATCATTCCGGACGGCGGCGTTTCGCGTCTGCGTCTGTGGGGCACGCTCGCATCATGAAAACACTCGCGATCGAACCGTTGACGAAAGAAGCGTTCGCCGCGTTCGGCGACGTGATCGAACTCGAAGGCGCGAAGCAGATTCCGATCAACCTCGGTACGACGATCCGCTTTCACGATCTCGCGAAAGTAGACGTGACCGACGAGAACGGCCGCACGCTCGTGAACCTGTTTCGCGGCCAGCCGCGCACTTTGCCGTTCGAAGTGAAGATGCTCGAACGTCATCCGCTGGGTAGCCAGGCCTTCGTGCCGCTCAACGACAAGCCGTATCTGGTCGTGGTGGCGCCGGCGGGCGAGCTGGCCGAGTCGGCGATTCGCGCGTTCGTGACGAGCGGCTGGCAGGGTGTCAACTACGCGAAGGGCGTATGGCACCATCCGCTGATCGCTTTGGGCGACGTGAGTGACTTTATCGTGGTCGATCGCGGTGGGGATGGGCTCAACCTCAATGAGCAGGATCTGGCCGAATCGTTGTGGCTCACGGAAGATGCGTTGAGCGCGGTGGCGGTTTGAGGTTGATGGCTGCCTGAATGTTGCCTGAGTGTTGCGACAGGCAACTCGATGTGCAAAAAGCCCACGGTGTACGCCGTGGGCTTTTTGCATTGGCGGCAGCCTTTCAGCCGCCTAATGACGCTCGCCGAGAAGCGGTGAACGTCCGATCACTTCACGCGCCCGTTGCGCCGGCTCCGGTGCGGAAAACCCCGCTGCGTCGATCGCGGGTTTGAGCCCTTTGAATTGCAGGCTCTTCTTCGGCGAGCGCAAGGAGGACATCCCGTCGTCCCACGCATGCAGCATCTGTTTCGCCACGTTATGCCACTGCGTTTCGTTACGCGCCGCGTCGATCAATTCATAGCCGACGCTCACCGCCGAGTCGCACAACGCTTCGACCATTTGCGCGTATTGCCGCGGCGCGATGCCCATGCGCGTGTTGAAAAAACGCTCCAGCGTTTTGCCGGCCGCCCAGGTCTTGCGACCGTCGATCGGCAAGCCCGGCGGATTGGCTGCGAAGCGCGGATAAGCCTGCGTGGTGACGATGTCGTAGACCGGCGTGAAGGCAACGTCGTCGACCGAGGTATAGAAGAGCGCGATGTTCTTGGTATGGCAGTCGGCGTTGCGCACCACGTAGTTCGTCAACAGATGCCAGCCTAGATGTTCGAGTTGCTGTCGCGAGGTGTCGCGATCGAGCAGATACGCTCGCGCGGCGTTGAGCAGTTTTTCGCTGGTCGAGTTGTATTTCTCATGCGGCGGCAGGCCCAACAGTCCACACAGATCTTCGACCCCATAGGCGGGCAGTCCCTGCGCGTCGACGTCGAAGCGCTCGACGATCAGCGCGCGGCCATCGTCCGACATCTGCGTGCGTGCAACGGGCGCGACGCCGAGTCGTTCCAGCACGCGCATCGAGTAGAACTCGTTGAAGCCGAGAAACGGCGTGCTGTCGTCCGAACCTTTGACGATGTGGCGGCTCGTGCGGATAGTCGGTTTGCCGAGCGTCATTGGCGTGGACACGCTGACGGCGTCCTGAGGAGCGATGAACTTCGGCACGGCACCCGAGATGGCCGCGCGCGCATAGTCGCGTACGAGTCGCGCGAAATGCCCGGCGGTGTTGTCGCCGTGGAGAATGTCCTCGACGTCGAGCGCTTGCAGATCGGTGCCCGGCGCGACACCTTCGGGTGTCACGGTGACGCGGCCAATGCCCATGGCGCCGACCACGGCCAGCAGCGACAGATCGGTGCCGTCGAGCAGCGGACCGAATTGCTCGCGGATCAGATTCAGCAGATAGCCCTCGGGCAGGTTCTGTCGGAAGAACGGATGCAGATCGCGCGGCCAGCGCCAGGCTTCTTCGCGCACCGGCATGGTCAGGCTGACGAAGTCGGTCGCGTTCGCGTCGCGGTCGTACTTGAGGACGTAGTCGTCGCGCTCGCGATAGAGCGTGGCGACGTGCTTGCCCAATACCTGAACGTCGAGCTTCATGGATTCGCGTCCGGCGAGCGTTGCTCGGCGAGGATGTCTTCAAGCGTGCGCCCATGCCCATGCGCCACGAACTTGAGGTCGTAGCCCGCCGCTTCGAGCAGGCGCACGAGCACGGAGACGCTCATATCGTTTTTGGCGAGCGTTTCCATACGGGCGACCGTGGTGCGTGCAACGCCCGCGCGGTGTGCCAGTTCCTTCTGCGAGAGACTGCTTTCATGGCGCACGGCCTTGAGCATGTCGGATACGTCGGCGAGATTAGTCATTTGTAGCCTTGGGGCGTCACTTTCTCCAGATTTAGCATTTATTGTAGCTCATGGGACACAACGTGTTTGATATGGCTTGTCGCCTTTGGGCTACAAATTGTTGGAATATCTATATTTTGTAGCCTGTGGGACACGTTTTCAGGCGCGCTGTCGAAGCTTCAACAATTTCCTGCCTGCCGGAAACGAAAAAAAGCGGGCTTTCCGCTCACGCGAAAAGCCCGCTTCCTGTCCAGCCAACCAGTTGCACACCGGGCGCGAAGCCCGGCCAAACGCATTACTTCGCAGCGCCGCCTTCGAACCACGCGGCGATCTTCATCCGCTCGTCGTCGGTCATGTGCGTCACGTTGCCGAGCGGCATTGCCTTCAACGTCACCGCCTGCTGATAAATCCGCTGTGCGTTCTGCGAGATTTCATCCGGCGTATCCAGCAGCACGCCGGCCGGCGCGCTGCCCATCATCGTCGGATGCGCGGAGTGGCACGCCACGCAGCGTTGCTGCAACACCGGCGCGATGTCGGCGATCTTCACGGTCGGTGCGTTCGCGGCTTGCGCTTGCGGCACGACCGGCTTCGGCATGGTCCAGAAGAGGGCGCAGAACATCAGCACGATGCCGACCAGCGGCAGATACCACAGCACCTGGCCACGGTGACGCATCACGAAGAACTGGCGAATCAGCGCACCGGCCAGCATGATGATCAGCAGCACGGCCCAGTTGTACGGATGCGTGTACGTCATCGCGTAGTGGTTCGACAGCATCGCGAACACCACCGGCAGCGTGAAATACGTGTTGTGCACCGAACGCTGCTTGCCGCGCTTGCCGTAGATCGGGTTCGGCGTGTCGCCCTTGAGCATCGCGTCGACCATCTTGCGCTGACCCGGAATGATCACGAAGAACACGTTCGCCGACATGATCGTCGCCAGCATCGCACCCATGATCAGGTACGCCGCGCGGCCCGCGAAGATGTGGCAGGCGAGCCATGCCGCGATCAGCACGTACACGCCGACGCAGATGCCCAGCACCTTGTCTTTATTGCCCAGAATGCGGCACAGCGAGTCGTAGACGATCCAGCCGGCGGCGAGGAAGCCGAGTGCCGACGCCACGGCGACCACCGGGCCCATGTCCATCACGTTCTTGTCGATCAGATACGTGGACGGCGAGAACAGATACAGCACGGTGAACAGACCGAAGCCCGACAGCCACGTCGTGTACGACGGCCACTTCGACCAGTGCAGATCTTCCGGCATTTCCGGCGGCGCGACGGTGTACTTCTGCATGTTGTAGAAGCCGCCGCCATGCACGTGCCACAGCTCGCCGAACACACCGCGCTTGCGCTGGTTCGGGTCGGTTGGCGGTTTCAGACTGTTGTCGAGTGCGACGAAATAGAACGACTCGCCGATCCAGGCGATCGCGGCGATGACGTGAAACCAGCGAATCGCCAGATTCAACCAGTCGGTGATAAATCCTTCCATGAACTCCTCCACTTCTGATTCGTTGTACGCGCAACGACGACGGGCGCCTTCGGGGACCCGGCTATCGGGTCGTCGGCGGAAATGACGTCACTGCGCAGACTGCGGGGTGAAAGACGCGATGCGCTCAGTTCGCACAGCGTCGTTTTTAATGTGTCTTCGTGTCGGATCGGATCAGGCCGGTCGAGCCGTCAGCGTTCTTCGATTGCGTTTCGCGGGTGCTTGCGGTGAGATCCGTTCCGGCATCCCGGCAGGCATCTGCGCAATGCAATCGAGCGTGAACGTCAGGGCGCGAACTCGACCGGGTCTCCTCCGGGTCTCGTGGCAGACGTTCCTTAGCTGCCCCGATACGTGCTGTACGACCACGGCGACACCAGCAACGGCACGTGATAGTGCGCGCCGGCATCGGCCACGCCGAAGCGCAACACGACACGATCGACGAAACGCGGCTCCGGCACCTTCGTGCCGATCGACGCGAAGTAATCGCCGGCGCCGAACACGAGTTCGTATTGGCCCGGGACTAGCGCGTCGCCCTCGAGCAGCGGCTGGTCGCAGCGGCCGTCGTCATTGGTGGTGGTGGTTTTGAGCGCGCGGCGGGTGTCGCCTGAGAGCGCGAAGAGTTCGACCTTGATGCCCGCGCCGGGACGGCCGTTCGCGGTGTCGAGCACATGGGTAGTGAGCTTTCCCATTCGCAATTTTCCTTATGTGAATGCGAGGTTTCGGCGGCAGCCCGATCCAGATACGTTTGCGGCGGATCGAGGCTCCACGTCAGTGGCTACATACCCGTCGGCGAATTGAAGCGAGCGCCGTGGCAGCCATTGTAAAAAGGTTGTTCCGCTCAGCGCGCCCGAGATAGGAAAGATAATACCTGGCGCATGACAGACAGCCTGCTGAAAGCCACGGCGAGTCGATTCGGTCGATTGTTGCCGGTCGTTTCGATCGTACCGGGGCCAAAAAAGGCCCACTATATCGACAGCCTGAACTTGGGTATCGCTTTGGCGTGAGTTGTCAGCATTATTTTGGCCGTCGAAGGTTACACCCGTGCGCTGCAACAGACCCGGGCCGAAGGCGGCTCGAGCGCGGCACACAACCCGAAGACGGCGTAATACGCTGGGTAACCGGGCCAACGGCGTTCGACGGGACGCGACGGCACGGTAACGTGCCGTCACATCGCGTTCGGACGACTTTGCACGGAAGCATTAAAGCGGAGAAACGAATGACGATGGAACAGACGGCTGGCAAGCCGAAGAAAACGATGCTGGTGAAGCACGCGGACGTGCTGGTCACGATGGACGGCGCCCGGCGCGAACTGCGCGACGGCGGCCTGTATATCGAGGACAACCGCATCGTCGCGGTCGGACCGACGGCGGAGTTGCCGCAAACGGCCGACGAAGTGCTGGACATGCGTGGGCACCTGGTGATCCCGGGGCTCGTGAACACGCACCATCACATGTATCAGAGTTTGACGCGGGCGATTCCCGCCGCGCAGAACGCCGAGCTGTTCGGCTGGCTGACGAACCTCTACAAGGTGTGGGCGAACCTCACGCCGGAGATGATCGAAGTCTCGACGCTGACGGCCATGGCCGAGCTGTTGCTGTCCGGTTGCACGACCTCGAGCGACCATTTGTATATCTACCCGAACGGCAGCCGTCTCGACGACAGTATCGTCGCGGCGCGCCGGATCGGTATGCGTTTTCACGCGGCGCGCGGCAGCATGAGCGTGGGGCAGAAGGACGGCGGTCTGCCGCCGGATTCGGTGGTCGAACGTGAAGCGGACATTCTGAAGGACACGCAGCGCCTGATCGAGACGTATCACGACGAAGGGCGTTACGCGATGCTGCGCGTGGTGGTCGCGCCGTGTTCGCCGTTCTCGGTGAGCCGCGATCTGATGCGCGAGTCGGCGGTGATGGCGCGCCACTACGGCGTGTCGATGCATACGCACCTGGCGGAGAACGTCAACGACATCGCGTATAGCCGCGAGAAGTTCGGCATGACGCCGGCGGAGTATGCCGAAGACCTCGGCTGGGTCGGTCACGACGTGTGGCATGCGCACTGCGTGCAACTCGACGATGCGGGCATCGAACTGTTCGCGCGGACTGGCACCGGCGTCGCGCATTGCCCGTGCTCGAACATGCGGCTCGCGTCGGGCATCGCGCCGATCAAGCGGATGCGTCTCGCGGGCGTGCCGGTGGGTCTCGGCGTCGACGGTTCGGCGTCGAACGACGGCGCGCAGATGATCGCGGAGGTGCGTCAGGCGTTGCTGTTGCAGCGGGTCGGCTTCGGACCGGATGCGATGACCGCGCGCGAAGCGCTTGAAATCGCCACGCTGGGCGGCGCGAAGGTGCTCAATCGCGACGACATCGGCGCGTTGGCGCCGGGCATGGCGGCGGACTTCGTGTCGTTCGATCTGAAACAGCCGCTGTTTGCCGGTGCGTTGCATGACCCGGTTGCGGCGCTGGTGTTCTGCGCGCCGTCGCAGGTGAGCTATAGCGTGATCGGCGGCAAGGTGGTGGTGAAGGACGGCCAGTTGGCGACGCTGGAACTCGGGCCGGTCATCGAGCAGCACAACCGGCTGGCGAAGACCCTGTACGAGGCAGCGGCGTAATAGAAGGGAAAAGAGAAGGGAAAAGAGAAGGGAAAAGAGAAAAGCGGAGTTGCCGGCGGCCGCCATCAAACGGCTGCCGATAACCCGCAAGACAACGCTTTACGGCTTGTCGATCAAGGTCCTGGTCGCTTCGGCGACCAGACTGCGCAACCAGCGCACTTCGTCGGAATAATGCACGCGCTCGTGCCATAGCTGGTAGTACTGCATCGGCGGGAAATCGAGCGGCGCGGGCACCACGGTGAGCGGCAGGAACTTGGCGTAGTAGTCGGCAAACAGGCGCGTCGTCGTGAAGATCAGATCGGACTTGATCAGCACGTACGGCGCCAGATTGAAGTACGGCAGGGTCACGACCACATGACGCTTGAGCCGTTCGCGTGCGAGGTGCACGTCGATCGCGCCGCGTTGGCCCACCGAATACGGAGTCGGCGCAAGATGCGGTGCATTCAGGTACTGGTCGAGCGTCAACCCGCCGCGTTTGGCGAACGGATGCGTGTTGCTCATCAGGCAGACGATCTGATCGACGAACAGGTTCGACAGGTGCAGTTGCTCCGGCGGTTCCGGCCAGTTGCCGACCACGGTGTCGAGCTTGCCGTCTTCGAGCGCAAGTTCGTAGTCGAAAGCGGGCCCGAGCGAATGAAACTCCAGCGTCGCGTTCGGCGCGGCCTGACGGAAGCGTTCCACCACCGTCGGCACGAACAGCACGTTCAGGTAGTCCGGGCAGCCGATCCGGTAACAACGGATCGAGGTCGCGGGGTCGAAGTTGTGCTGCTGGAACTTGATGCGTTCGATTTCGCGCAGCGCGTTCTGCACCGGTTCGAGCAGGCGCAGACCGTATTCGGTCGGCACCATGCCGGACTTGCCGCGCACCAGCAGCGGGTCGCCGGTGATGTCGCGCAAACGGCGCAGCGCCGCGCTGATGGCGGGTTGCGATTGATTCAGTTTGACGGCCGCGCGCGTGACGCTGCGTTCCATCAACAGGGTGTGCAAGACGCGTAATAGATACGTATCGATCGCCTCGCGTTGCTGACTCATGACTTCTCCGAAATATATGTTCTGGCTGATCAGGCGGGCATGGGGGTATATGCGTTTTAATATGAACTCGGGTTCACGTCAAGGGAGGGATACCCGCAGATCGCGCAGTGGCGTGGGTTTGCGGGGAATTTTGATGGCTCGACTGAGTGGGTCGAATTAGGTATTGTCATCCGGTTAAGGTGACGGATCGTCTGCCGGCAAGGCGGCCGGCCGCGCTGTAACCGGCAGTCACTGACGTACTACGGAATCACATGAGCGACTCTTTTCATAGCGACGGCGCCGCCGCGCAGCCGGCAACCAGGCCGGAACAGGCGGCGCCCCGGTTGATGCTTCAGGGCATCACCAAACAGTATCCGGCCGTGCGAGCCAATGACGACGTCACGTTGATCGTCGCGCCGGGTGAAATCCATGCCGTGCTCGGCGAAAACGGCGCCGGCAAAAGCACGCTGATGAAAATCATCTACGGCGCGGTGCGACCCGACGCGGGTGAGATTCGCTGGGAAGGTCAGGCGGTCGAGATCGCCAGTCCGGCGGCGGCGCGCAAGCTCGGCATCGGCATGGTGTTCCAGCATTTTTCGCTGTTCGAGACGCTCACGGTCGGCGAAAACATTGCGCTCGCGTTAGACGAACCCTTCGATCTGAAGACGCTCTCAAAACGGATTCGCGAAGTCTCGGCCGACTACGGCCTCGACATCGACCCGCAGCGTCACGTGCATAGCCTGACGGTGGGTGAGCGGCAACGCGTCGAGATCGTGCGGTGTCTGCTGCAGAACCCGCGTCTGCTGATCATGGACGAACCGACTTCGGTGCTCACGCCGCAAGCGGTCCGCAAGCTGTTCGCGACGCTCAGGCGTCTCGCGGCCGAAGGTTGCAGCATCCTCTACATCAGCCACAAGCTCGACGAAATCCAGGAACTGTGCGACACCGCCACGGTAATGCGCGGCGGTCGCGTGACGGGACATGTGAAGCCGAAGGGCGAAACGCACGCGTCGCTCGCGCAGTTGATGGTGGGTCATTCGCTGCCCGATTACACGCGCCGTGAACACAATCCGGGGCCGGTGCTGCTCGACGTGAAAACGCTGTCGGTGGAGAGCGACGACCCGTTCGGTACCTCGCTCGACAACGTGTCGTTCGGCGTGCATGCCGGCGAGATTTTCGGTATCGCGGGAGTGTCGGGCAATGGTCAGGCGGAACTGCTGTCGGCGCTGTCGGGCGAAAAGCGGGGCGTGCGCGCCGACGCGGTGACGATTTGCGGCAAGGCGGCCGGGCGTCTCGGCGCGGGCGGCCGGCGCGCGCTCGGTTTCGGTTTCGTGCCGGAAGAGCGGCTGGGCCGCGGCGCGGTGCCGGCCATGACGCTATCGGAAAATGCGCTGCTCACCGCGCATCGGCAGCAGATGGTGAAGTCGGGCTGGATCAACGCGGGCGCGATGCGTGCGTTCGCCAAACGCTGCATCGACGCGTTCGACGTGCGTTGCGGCGGTGCCGAAGCGCTCGCGCAAAGTCTGTCGGGCGGCAATCTGCAGAAGTACATCATGGGCCGCGAGATTCTGCAGGCGCCCAAGGTACTGGTGGTCGCGCAGCCCACCTGGGGCGTCGACGTCGGCGCGGCGGCGTTCATTCGTCAGCAGTTGCTCGATCTGTCGGCGCGCGGCGTGGCGATTCTGGTGATCTCGGAGGAACTGGAGGAGTTGTTCGATATCTGCGACCGCATCGCGGTGCTCGCGGGCGGGCGGCTCTCGCCGGTGCGCGCCACCGGCGCGACCAATGCCGAGGAAATCGGCCGCTGGATGGCGGGCCTGTTCGGCGGCCGCGAAGGCGCGGCGCCGTCGGCGGAACAGCCGGCGCATGCCTGAGCGCGAGCGCGATGCCTACGCTAGCGCCAAAGCCAACGCCAGAAAGTTCGCTCCATAAAACCAGAACCTGAACGACCACGACACGCACCCCATGATTCTTCCGTACCGACTCGAAGCTCGCACGACACCCTCGCGGACGATGCAGCTCGCCGTACCGCTGATCGCCGCGTTGCTCACGCTCGCGATCGGCTTTCTGATCTTCAGCCTCGTCGGCCGTGATCCGCTCGAAGCCATGCACGCGTTTTTCATCGAGCCGCTGTCCAGCGTGAACGGCTGGTCGGAGCTGCTGCTGAAGGCGTCGCCGTTGTGCCTGATCGGCCTTGGTCTCGCGATCGGCTATCGCGCCAATGTGTGGAACATCGGCGCCGAAGGGCAGATGCTGCTCGGCGGTATTGCCGCGAGCGGCGTCGCGATCTATTTCGATCAGGCCACCGGCTGGTGGATTCTGCCGACCATGATGATTGCTGGCGTGCTCGGCGGCATGGCGTGGGCGGCGATTCCCGCGCTGCTGAAAAGCCGCTTCAACACTAACGAAATTCTCGTCAGCCTGATGCTCACGTATGTCGCCACGCAACTGCTGATCTATCTCGTGAGCGGTCCGTGGCGCGATCCGCAGGGGATGAATTTCCCGCTGTCGGAAATGTTCAGCGGCGACGCGCTGTTCCCCACGTTCTCCGGCGACTGGCACTGGAAATGGTTTCGCGGCACACGGCTGAACGCGTCGGTATTCGTCACGCTGGTCGCGATTCCGCTCGTGTGGCTGTTCATGCGCAAGAGCTTCGCGGGCTACCGGATGAACGTCGGCGGTCTCGCGCCGCTCGCCGCGCGCTACGCCGGTTTCTCCGACAAGAAAACCATCTGGACCTCGCTGCTGATCAGCGGCGGCCTCGCGGGTCTGGCCGGCATGGGCGAGATCGCCGGTCCGATCGGCCAGCTTCAGGCGACGTGGTCGCCGGGCTACGGCTTCACCGCGATCATCGTGGTGTTCGTCGGAAGGCTGCATCCGGTCGGCATCGTGCTCGCGAGTCTGTTGATGGCCTTGCTGTATCTCGGCGGGGAGGCCGTGCAGACCTCGATGCAATTGCCGCAGGCGCTCTCCGGCGTATTCCAGGGGCTGTTGCTGTTCTGCCTGCTGGGCGCCGACCTGTTCGTGAACTACCGTGTGCGCCGCCGATCTCTCGCCGCGCAAGCTCACTAAATCAGCTCACGACCTAGATACTGACTCCCGCCGGATTGCCATGGATATCAACCAAGCCAGCGCGCTCACCTCGAGCGCCGTCACCGCCGCGATTCCGCTGATGTTTGCGGGCGCGGGCGAACTCGTCGCCGAGAAGTCGGGCGTTCTCAACCTCGGTGTGGAAGGCATGATGCTGATGGGCGCCGTGAGCGGCTACGCCGTCACCGCGATCACCGGCAACCCGTGGCTCGGCGTGCTCGCCGCGATCGGCGCCGGGCTCGCGATGTCGCTGCTGTTCGCCTTCCTCACGCTCACCATGCTCGCCAACCAGGTCGCGACCGGCCTGTCGCTGACGATCTTCGGCATCGGCCTGTCGGCGTATGTCGGCAAGCCATACACGTCGGCGGCGGTGCGCGCGACCATCGACACGTGGACCATTCCCGGTCTCTCGAAGATTCCGGTGCTCGGCCCCGCGCTGTTCAGCCTCACGCCGCTCGATTACCTCGCGTTCCTGATGTTCGCGGTGATCGGCTGGTTCCTGTACCGCACGCGTGCGGGCCTCGTGCTGCGCTCGGTCGGCGAATCGCCGCAGGTCGCGCATTCGGTCGGCTTTCCGGTGGTCGGCGTGCGCTACGGCGCGGTGGCGTTCGGCGGCGGCATGGCCGGGCTCGCGGGCGGTTATTACTCGATCGTCAACCTGCACCTGTGGCAGGAAAACCTGACCTCCGGACGCGGCTGGATCGCGCTCGCGCTGGTCGTGTTCGCGACGTGGCGCCCGGGCCGTCTGCTGATCGGCGCGCTACTGTTCGGCGCCGTCACGGGGCTGCAGTTTTACGCGCAGGCGATCGGCGTGCCGGTGCCCACGCAATTTCTCGCGATGCTGCCGTACGTCGCGACCGTCGTCGTGCTGGTGCTGATTTCGCGCAATCCGAACACGATCCGGCTGAACGCACCCGCGTCGCTGGGCAAACCGTTTTTCTCGGCAGGCTGACCGACCAGGTTTCGACCATCCGTTTCCAGATCATTCGATAAACACGACAGGAGAAAACATGAAGAGAAGAAATCTGCTGACCGCATTCGCGTGGGGCGCGGCCTCGCTGGCGCTCGCCGCACCGCTCGCGCAAACCGCGCAGGCCGCCGATGTACCGGGCGTCGCGTTCGTCTACCTCGGCAATCCGGGCGACGCCGGCTGGACCTACGCGCACGACCAGGGCTCGAAGGAAGCGGAAGCGAAGTTCGGCAACAAGATCAAGATCACCCGCATCGAGAACGTGCCCGAATCGGCCGACTCCGAGCGTGTGTTCCGCGATCTGGCGAACAAGGGCAACAAGATCATCATCGGCTCGAGCTTCGGCTATCAGGATTTCGAACTGAAGGTCGCGAAGGATTTCCCGGACACGGTGTTCCTGCACGCGACCGGCTACAAGAAGGCGCCGAACTTCGGCACCTACGACGTGCGCATGTACCAGGGCGCGTATCTGGCGGGCGTCGCCGCCGGTTATGTGACGAAGACCAACACGCTGGGCTTCGTCGCGTCGGTGCCGATTCCGGAAGTGATCCGCAACATCAACGCGTACACGCTCGGCGCGCGTTCGGTGAATCCGAAGGTGCATACCAAGGTTATCTGGATCAACAGCTGGTTCGATCCGGGCAAGGAAAAGCAGGCGGCTGAAACGCTGATTGGCCAAGGCGCCGACGTGCTGCTGCAGAACACCGATTCGAGCGCGACGCTCGCGACCGCATCGGAAAAGCACGTGCATGCGTTCGGCTGGGATTCGGACATGAAGAAGTTCGGTCCCGACGCGCATCTCGGCTCGGTGGTTGCGCACTGGGGCGTGTACTACAACGCGGCGATCCAGCAGGTGCTGGACGGCAAGTGGAAGAACGATCCGGTGTGGTGGGGCATTCCGCAGAAAGCCGTCAACCTGGAGGATCTGAACACCGGCGTGATTTCGGCTGACGCGCAGAAGCAGGTCGCGGCGAAGCGCGACGAACTAGCGGGCGGCAAGTGGGACGTGTTCACGGGTCCGATCAAGGATCAGTCCGGCGCGGTGAAGGTGCCGGCCGGCAAGACGCTCGCCGATCCGGAACTGCAACGTCTGAACTGGTATGTGGAAGGCGTGGACGGGACGCTGCCGAAGTAAGCCGCGTTTCAACGTGAGTTTCAACGCGCGCTTCATGGCACGTCTCAACTCGCGTTTCAGCGTATTTCGATCGACCAGGCGGCGGTCTCAGCAACCGCTGCTTTAAGGCGCTGCGTCCAGTACGGACGCAGCTTTTTTTTTTGCCCTGTGATATCGGCTTCAGCCTTGACGCCGGGGTTACATCAACACACCGTGCACGCGTCTCAATCGATGCGCAAGCCCACCTTGATGGTCACCTGCCAGTAAGCGACCTTGTCGTTCTCGATCTGGCCCCGCGTTTCCGTGACTTCGAACCAGTGCAGATGGCGCAGCGTCTTCGACGCTTTGGCGATGGCGGTGCTGATGGCGTCGTCGATCGATTTGGTCGATGAGCCGGTCAGCTCGATCTGCTTGTAGACGTGTTCGGACATGGACTGCCTCCTTTCTCTCTTCGTTGGTGTTCAAAAAGTATAGGCAACGGGTCATGCGTGTATCGACCCGCATGAGCGAGTCATATCGCACATCGCGTGCCCGATATCCGGCGGCTTCGCGCGGCCGTTATCATGTCCGCGCAACTCAATCTGACAGCCGACGAGGTTCGAACGTGGAAATTGGTTTTTGCGGTCCCGGCCTGATGGGCGCGCCGATGATCCGGCATCTGCTGCGCGCGGGGCATACCGTGCATGTCTGGAATCGCACGCGGGCCAAGGCCGAAGCATTGATCGCGGACGGCGCGAACGTGGTCGATACGCCGCGCGAACTGGCGGCGCGCTGTGAGACGGTGCTGCTGTGTGTCGCGGATGCAGCGGCGGTGGAAGAGACCGTGTTCGGCGCAGACGGATTGTTGAGCGCCGTTCAGACGTCCGGGCCGAGTCGCGTGCGCTGGATCGTCGATCACTCCAGCATTCCGCCGGCCGCGACGCGCGCTTTCGCGCAGCGTGCGGCGGGTGCGGCGACTCGCGAGAGCGCGGTGGCGGCCGCGTCATCAGGCGCGGCCGGCGACGCCCCGGTGGCGCTCGCGTCGACTCAGGCGCTCCACGAACGCATCGGCTGGATCGACGCCCCCGTTTCCGGCGGTGTGGCCGGCGCGAACGCCGGCACGCTGGCCATCATGGCCGGCGGCGCCGAGGCCGACGTAGAAGCGGTCAAACCGCTGCTCAGCGCGTACGCGGCGCGCGTCACCCACATGGGCGACGTCGGCGCGGGCCAGACCACCAAGCTGTGCAACCAGACCATCGTCACCGCCACGCTCGCGGCGATCGCCGAAGCCGTGAGCCTTGCGCAACGCAGCGGCATCGACGCCGCCAAGCTCACCGAAGGCCTCGCCGGCGGCTGGGCCGACTCCGTGCTGCTGCAGATTTTCGTGCCGCGCATGACGCAAGGCGGGCTCGCGCCGATCGGCGCGTTCCGGACCTTTCAGAAAGATATCGACACGGTGGCCGCGACCGCGTACGAGACCGGCACGCCGATGCCGGTGTCGTCGACGGTCCAGCAATTGCTGCGGCTGGGTGCGGCGATGGGGCTCGGCGAGGCCGATCTGTCGGCCTTCATCGACGTGTTGCAAACGCCGCGCGGCGTCCAGCGACAGTAACGCGGCGCGCGTGCGGGTTGAATTCGCGATAACCTGCTAAAATATTGGGTTTTTCGCCGATATCACATTCAAAGGGACGCGCCGTGCTGTCTACCGCCAATATCACCATGCAATTCGGGCCAAAGCCCCTCTTCGAGAATATCTCGGTCAAATTCGGGGGAGGGAACCGCTATGGCCTGATTGGTGCGAACGGCTGCGGTAAATCGACCTTCATGAAGATTCTGGGTTCCGACCTGGAACCGAGCTCCGGCAACGTAATGCTCGAGCCGAACATCCGCCTCGGTAAATTGCGCCAGGACCAGTTCGCGTACGAAGACGTGCGCGTGCTCGACGTCGTGATGATGGGCCACGCCGAAATGTGGGCCGCCATGACCGAGCGCGACGCGATCTACGCGAACCCGGATGCGACCGACGACGACTACATGCACGCGGCCGAACTCGAAGCGAAGTTCTCCGAGTACGACGGCTACACCGCCGAAGCGCGCGCGGGTGAACTGCTGCTCGGCATCGGCATCGCGATCGAGGACCACAACGGTCCGATGAGCAAGGTGGCGCCGGGCTGGAAGCTGCGCGTGCTGCTCGCGCAGGCGCTGTTCTCGAAGCCCGACGTGCTCCTGCTGGACGAGCCGACCAACAACCTGGACATCAACTCGATCCGTTGGCTGGAAGACGTGCTCAACCAGTACAACTCGACGATGATCATCATCTCGCACGATCGTCACTTTCTGAACCAGGTCTGCACGCACATGGCCGACATGGACTTCGGCACGCTGAAGGTCTATCCGGGCAATTACGACGATTACATGCTGGCCAGCACGCAGGCGCGCGAGCGTCAGCAGAACGCCAACACGAAGGCGAAGGAACGCGTGGCCGACCTGCAGGACTTCGTGCGCCGCTTCTCGGCGAACAAGTCGAAGGCGCGTCAGGCGACCAGCCGGATGAAGATGATCGACAAGATCAAGATCGAGGAATTCAAGCCGTCGTCGCGTCAGAATCCGTTTATCCGCTTCGAGTACGAAAAGAAGCTGCATAACATCGCGGTGGTGGCGGAGAAGATCTCGAAGAAATACGAGCGCACCATTTTCAACGACTTCAGCGTCAGCGTGCAGCCGGGCGAGCGGATCGCGATCATCGGCGAGAACGGCGCGGGCAAGACCACTCTGCTGCGCTCGCTGCTCGGCAAACTGACGCTCGATCACGGCACGGTGAAGTGGGCCGAAAACGCGAATGTCGGCTACATGCCGCAAGATACGTACGAAGAGTTTCCGGACGACCTGACGCTGATGGACTGGATCGACGGCTATCGTCAGGAAGGCGATGACGAGCAGATGGTGCGCGGCACGCTCGGCCGGCTGCTGTTCAATGCCGACGACATCCGCAAGTCGGTGAAGGTGCTCTCGGGTGGCGAGAAGGGCCGCATGATCTGGGGCAAGCTGATGCTGGGCCGCCACAACGTGCTGCTGATGGACGAGCCGACCAACCACATGGACATGGAGTCGATCGAGTCGCTGCAGATCGCGCTCGATAAGTTCGAAGGCACGCTGATTTTCGTGTCGCACGACCGTGAGTTCGTGAGCGGGTTGGCGAACCGGATCATCGAAGTGAAGACGAATGGCACCTTGAATGACTTCGGTGGCAACTATGAAGACTTCCTGGTGAGCCAGGGCGTGCAGTAAGCCTTATCGGCGCCGCCTCGCACTGCCAGACAAAACCCGCTTCCTCTTCGAAGAAGCGGGTTTTTTTATGGGCGCTTGCCACGCAATAACGCTCACACCTGACCCGCATCAACAAACCCCGCCACCATCCCACGCCATCCCGTCACGCCTTGACCTGAAACAACGCCTCCCGGCCCGCACCGACGATGATCGCCAGTTCGACCATCCGCCATCGGGCCCGTCATGTTCACCTCTCACGCATTCCCTCCGCTCACTCTCCGTGGCCGCTCGTTACTGCCGATCGTGCAGGGCGGCATGGGCGTCGGCATCTCCGCTCACCGGCTGGCCGGCAGCGTCGCCCGTGAAGGCGCGCTAGGCACCATCGCCAGTATCGACCTGCGGCATCATCATCGCGATCTGGTCGAACAATGCCGCCAGTCGCCCGACCGCGCCACGCTCGAACAGGCCAACCTCACCGCGCTGGCCCGCGAAATCCACGCCGCCAAAGCGCTCAGCAAAGGCCGCGGCATGATCGCCGTGAACGTGATGAAAGCGGTCAGCGCGCAAGCCGACTACGTGCGCACCGCCTGCGAGAACGGCGCCGACGCGATCGTGATGGGCGCGGGCCTGCCGCTCGATCTGCCCGACATGACGCAAGGCCACGACATCGCGCTGATCCCGATCCTGTCGGACAGCCGCGGCGTCGCGCTGATCCTGAAAAAATGGATGAAAAAAGGCCGCTTGCCCGACGCCGTGGTGATCGAACATCCGGCGCATGCGGGCGGCCATCTCGGCGTCAACAACGTGGCCGACATGCAGGACCCGCGCTTCGACTTTCACCGGATTCTCGACGAACTCGACACGGTCTTCACGACGCTCGGCTTGCAACGTCGCGAGGTGCCGCTGATTCTCGCGGGCGGCATCAATAGTCACGAGGCCGTGCGCGACCTGCTGAACGCGGGCGCGAGCGGCGTGCAGCTCGGCACACCGTTCGCCGTCACCGAGGAAGGCGACGCGCATCCGAATTTCAAGCGCGTACTCGCCGAAGCGACGCCCGACGACATCGTCGAATTCGTGAGCGTGACGGGGCTGCCCGCGCGCGCGGTGAAAACCCCTTGGCTGATGCGCTATCTGCGCCATGAAAACAAGATCCGCGAGCGGGTCGGCGCGCTCAAACACGCGTGTCCGACCGCGCTCGAATGCCTCAGCGCGTGCGGCTGGCGCGACGGTATCGAGAAGTTCGGCCACTTCTGCATCGACACGCGACTCGCGGCGGCATTGCGTGGCGACGTGGCCAACGGCCTGTTCTTTCGCGGCCGCGAAGCGTTGCCGTTCGGCACCGCGATTCGCAGCGTTCACGATCTGATCGAGCTTTTGCTGACGGGCGCAACGCGACCAGCTGTCGCAGGGCGATGGGCGTTTTCGCTCGGTTGATGCGTATCAACGTGTTTTGTGGCGAGAACTTCGACAATCCCCGCACGCAAACAACATTCGGGGAAGCAGATGAAGCTCTCACACAGAAACAGAATCCGGGCCTTCGCGATCGCGGCGAGCCTGCTTGGCGCAAGCGTCATGACCACGCAGGCGCATGCCGCCGGCGACGACGAGATGAGCGGCATTCACGCCGGCGACGTGCTGGTGCGTCTGCGCGCCATCAGCATCATGCCGAACGTGGGCACGAACCAGTCGCTGAAGGCGCTCAACGTGGGCGTCAACAACGCAATCGTGCCGGAACTGGATTTCACCTACATGATCCGCGACTACCTGGGCGTCGAGCTGATTCTCGGCACGTCGCGGCATCAGTTGACGTCGAGCCTCGGCAACCTGGGCGGCGTGAACGTGTTGCCGCCCACGCTGCTGCTGCAATATCACTTCAACCACGCGGGCAAGATCCGTCCGTATGTCGGCGCGGGTATCAACTACACGCTGTTCTATAACGACGGTTTGCATGCCGGCGCAGCGCCGATTTCGGTCACCAATCACAGCTTCGGCCCGGCGCTGCAGGCCGGCGTGGACGTGCAGGTGACCAGGTCGCTGTTCGTCAATGCCGACATCAAGAAGATCTGGATGCACACGGACGCGTCGCTCGGCGGTCAGTCGCTCGGACGCTTGAATATCGATCCGGTGGTAGTGGGACTGGGCGTCGGGATGCGCTTCTGATTTTTGCCGCGAAGTTCGCTGCGGACTTTTGCTGCGGACTTTTGCCGCGAACGCGTGACGGCAGGTTGCCGTCACGCCGACGCGGCAGCCTACAGCTTGTCGTTCCTGAACCGCATGGCGGTTCCTTCCTGCTCGATACGCACCCACACCGCGCGTTTTTCCTCGTCGCTCAGGAACACCCAGTTGGAGACTTCAGTAGCGGTGCGGCCGCAGCCTTTGCAGACGTCGTCGAACAGTGTGGAACAGACGCCGATGCAAGGGCTGTCGGGAAGATCGTGGAGATTCGAAGCCATCGGAAACCTTGAGCGGAAAAGCGAAGTGCCGCTATGTTAACCGATGCGCGGCCCGCGACTCGCCGAACCAGGCCGCGTGGCCGCGGTTCGCGTACGGTTGGCAGCATCCGCGGGACCGCCGCAATACACGGCGGCGCGGCTGAACCTCAACGCGCGATGCTGTAGCCGATCCGCGCCATCCAGTGCTGGCGATTGTTGTAGTCCAGCAAGTCCTCGCCGTAGCCGTTGAAATACCCCACCCACAGATAGCCGCCCCACGCGCTGCCCAGCAGTTTCGCGAGCGGGTAGGTCAATTGCGAATCGACGCTGCCGTACCAGTGTTTGGTGCCTTTGCGCAGCGTGGTGGCCAGTTGCCAGCCGTCCGGGCTGCCGTATTTGATCAGCAGGTCCACGTAGCCGCGATAGTCGGCGATATCGGGGTTGTTGCTGGTGCCGATGTAGTAGTAGAAGCGCGGCGACACCGTCAGATGGTTGGCCGTCAGATCGCCGAATTCCCATGTCGGCCGGATGAAGGGCAGGTTGATGCTGCGCGAGTCGGCGCCGGCCTTGCCGTTCGATTCATGCGCGAAGCCCGCCGCGAACCCCATGCGGGTGAACCAGGAACTGCGCCAGCCGGTGTCCGGCACGTAGTAGAACAGTTGCGGCGAATAGGTGGTGTCGCGGAACGGCCGCGAATCGGCAGAGAGATCCCAGATCGAAGTCTGCGTGTACGCGAAATACAGGTTGTCGGTGAAAGCCTTCGAGCGCAGATCGTCGGGGATGCGAAGCCGGTATTTGAAGCTCAGTTGCAGCCGGGCGTTGGTGTCGCCGTTATGGCCGGCGGCGAAGTACATCGGCTCGTAGTAGGACACGTGCGAAAGCACGCTGCGGCCGGTCGTGGCCAGCGAGTCGCCCGGTGGCGACATGGCGTCGCCCGTTGGACCGTCCACCAACGCAGCGGTCGCGGCGGCCTGCGCCGGGGTGCTGGCGTGGCTTTCTGAGCGCTCCGCCTGGGCGATCGCGTCCTGCTGCGGCCCGCGATTGATGGCCACGAGCGCCGGCGACGCATCGAAGCCCACCGGGTCGATCCGGACCTCGCCGCGCGCGTATTGCGGCCACGGCGCGGAGAAGCGCACCTTGCGGAACTGGCCGGGCTGCAGATGCAGCGTATCGGGCACGCCGGGCTCGCGTTGCAGATCGAGCGGCTGGGGCGACTGTTCGGCCGCGCTCAGCGTCACGCGCAGCGTCGGCGGGACGGTGACGGTGAGCGGTTTGGCGTCGTCGGCGGAATAGAGCAGAGTGATCTGCAGCGGCTCGTTCGCCGCGGCCACGCGGGCCGGTTGCAGCATGGCGACCGTCGCGCGGGCGTCGCTGGACCAGCCGGCGGCGCACGCGATTAGCAGGAACAGCAGCGTGGCGGTAAAGCGCATAGGCGATTGTCCAAGGGGGAAACGGCAAGGTAGTGGGACGCTGGCGGCACAAAAACGGCTGCCGTAGAAACCCGGCAGCCGCGTCGAAACAGGATGCATAACCGGCGCACCGCCTCGAAGGGCCAGCAAACCGGTCACGACCACTCATTCGAGAATACTTACAAAATCACTTCATTACCAGGTAGATGCGACAACCTGCGACAAAAGATCGTCAGCCGCCCAACGCCAGCTGCCACAGCAACGCGACGTTGAGCACCACGATAAAAGCGGCGGACAACCACGCCAACGCAAGCCGCGTGCCGCGCACGTGCCAGCCGCGCATGAGTTCCGAATCCGACGTGTAGCGGATCAGCGGCACGACCGCGAGCGGCAATTGCAGGCTCAACACCACCTGGCTCGCCACCAGCAACTGATTCGAGCCATGCTGGCCGAACAGACCCACGGCCACGAGCGCCGGCCCGATTGCGAGCGCGCGGGTCAGCAACGCGCGCTTCCAGCGCGGCAGGCGGATCTGCAGGAAGCCTTCCATGACCGTCTGACCCGCCAGCGTGCCGGTGACGGTGGCGCTCAACCCGCACGCCAGCAGCGCCGCTGCGAACAGAATGCTGGCCCAGTGCGTGCCGACGAGCGGCGCGATCAGCCGGTGGGCATCCGCGAGATCCGTGACGTCGCGATGACCGCTCGAATAGAACACGGCGGCCGCCACGATCAGCAACGCCGCGTTGATCACGAACGCGAAGCTCAGCGAGCCGATGGTGTCGAGATTGACTACGTGCAGCGCGGCCTTGATCTGCGCGTCGCTGCTGTCGGGCGCGTGGTGCTTGACGAGCGCCGAATGCAGATAAAGGTTATGCGGCATGACCGTCGCGCCGACGATGCCCGCCGCCAGCCACACCATGCCGGCATTGCGCAGCAGTTCGAGACTCGGTGCGGTGCCGGCTAACGCGGCATGCCAGTCGGGCCGCGCGAGCGCCAGTTCGACCACGAAGCACAGCCCGACGAAACCAATCAGTGCGGCGATCACCGCTTCGAGTTTGCGGCCGCCTTTCTGCTGAATCGCGAGCAACGCGAACGTGCAGACCGCCGACATCAGCACGCCGACCGTCAGCGAGACGCCGAGCAGCAGTTGCAACGCCACGGCGCTGCCCACCACCTCGGCGACGTCGCAGGCAATGATCGCGATCTCGCTGGTCAGCCAGAGCAACAGCGTGCCGCGCGGGCTCGAGCGTTCGCGGCAGATCTGCGCGAGGTCGCGCCCGGTCACCACGCCAAGGCGCGACGACAGCCATTGCATCAGCATGCCGATCAGACTGGCCAGCAGCACAATACTGAGCAACTGGTAGCCGTAGCCCGCGCCGGCGCCCAGCGCGGTGGCCCAGTTGCCCGGATCGATATAGCCGACCGCGATCAGCGCGCCCGCGCCGACGAAAGAGAACCAGTGAGCGGGACGTACCGGCCCATCGCCCGGCAGACGCCGGCGGCGGTTTGGACGCAATGCGGACGGATTGGTGTTCATCGATACCCGAGGTTCAAGACTGCATGCCTGTGCAAGCCACGTGCCCGTTCGCTGGCGGCACGCGACGCGATCCTGCCGGAGCGCACATCGCGCGGTGCGCTGCGCTTCGACGCTTCGTCAGCTATTGTGCACCGTCGTACGCGCCGCGGCTGACGCTGGCCGCAACGTTAGCCGGACAGCATAGGATTCGCGCAAAACGGCCGTGCCTCGCCGCTGCCGATCCGCGCGCGGCGCAGGCCGGAAGCGCCAGTTTGACAACAAGCTGACAGCGCCCGGCCGACGGTGTTTTTTTCGGGTAGACAGGCGCGAATAACCCGCTAAAATTGCGGCCAATTTTCCAGCGGTACGGCTTGCGCTGTACCGTTTGCGCGACAGCCCGGGATTTTTTTTGGAGCGCGCAATAATTAATGGTAGTTTTCGGGTTTTTCAGGGGAGCCGTGCGCGCGGTGCCGCGGCGTGAGAGATGACGGTCGGCTCAGGCCGGTCAGGATCGGAGAACGGAATGAAAAGACGGGTAGTGGGGCAGGTGGCGGCGCTGGTCTTGTGCGCAACGCCGTGGTTGACGGCCGCTGCGAAAGATACGCAGTTGAACGTGTATAACTGGTCCGATTACATCGCCAAGGACACCATTCCGAACTTCAGCAAGCAGACCGGCGTTCAGGTCAAGTACGACAACTACGACAGCGACGACACGCTGCAAGCCAAGCTCCTCACCGGCAATTCCGGCTACGACATCGTCGTGCCGACCAGCAATTACGCCGGCAAGCAGATTGCTGCGGGCATCTTCGCCCCGCTCGACAAATCGAAACTGCCGAACCTCAAATACCTCGACCCGTCGCTGATGGCGCTCGTAGCCGGCGCGGATCCGGGCAACAAGTACACGGTGCCCTGGGCGTACGGCACGACCGGCCTTGGCTACAACGTCACGAAGGCGCAGCAGATTCTCGGCAAGAACGTGCCGCTGGATAGCTGGGACGTGCTCTTCAAACCCGAAAACATCTCGAAGCTGAAGGCTTGCGGCGTGTCCGTGCTCGACGCGCCGGACCAGATGTTCGCCGCCGCGCTGCACTACATCGGTAAAGATCCGATGAGCACGAACCCGGCCGACTATCGCGCCGCGCTCGAGATGATGAAGAAGATCCGTCCGTACATCACGCAGTTCAATTCGTCGGGCTATATCAACGACCTGGTCGGCGGCGACGTGTGCTTCGCGTACGGCTGGTCGGGCGACGTCGTGATCGCCAAGCATCGCGCGGTCGAAGCGAAGAAGGCGTTCAGGATCGAGTACTACATTCCGAAGGGCGGCGCGCCGGTGTGGTTCGACGTGATGGCGATTCCGAAAGACGCGAAGAACAAGGAAGCCGCGCTCGAGTGGATCAACTACATCGAAACGCCGCAGGTGCACGCCGCGATCACCAACGCCGTCTACTACCCGAGCGCCAACCTCGAAGCGCGCAAGTACGTGGATAAGGACGTGGCGAACGACCCGGCCGTGTATCCGTCGCCGGAAGTCATCAAGACCCTGTTCCTGCTGAAGCCGCTGCCGCCGGAAATCCAGCGTCTGCAAACGCGGCTGTGGACTGAATTCAAGTCCGGCCGCTAAAACGCCGTCAATGTGAACGGGTAATGCATCATCATGAAGCCCTCGGTATCCACCGGGGGCTTTGTACGTTAAACGCCGGAGTCAAGCATTGTGATGAGTAGTGATCAGTCGGGCGCAGCGGCGGGGAATGCCGCGCCGTCCCTCAGTATGAGCGCCGTGTCGGGCGACGCCGCGGACCAGTTCGTCCAGATCGTCGATGTCGTCAAGAAGTTCGGCGAATCCGTGGCGGTCAAAGGGGTCAACCTGTCGGTGAAGAAGGGCGAACTGTTCGCGCTGCTCGGCAGTTCCGGTTGCGGCAAGTCGACCTTGCTGCGCATGCTCGCCGGGCTCGAAACCATTACGTCGGGCAAGATCCTGATCGACGGCGAAGACCTCGCGCAATTGCCGCCGTACCGCCGGCCGGTCAACATGATGTTCCAGTCGTACGCGCTGTTTCCGCACATGAACGTGGAGACGAACGTCGCCTTCGGTCTGAAGCAGGAAGGCGTGCCGAAGGCCGAACTGAAAGACCGCGTGCAGAGCGCGCTCGATCTCGTGCAGATGGGCCGCTTCGCGAAGCGCAAGCCGAATCAACTGTCGGGTGGCCAGCAACAGCGCGTGGCGTTGGCGCGCTCGCTGGTCAAGCGGCCCAAGCTGCTGCTGCTCGACGAGCCGATGTCCGCGCTCGACAAGCAGATCCGTCAGCGCACGCAGATCGAACTGGTCAACATTCTCGACAAGGTCGGCGTGACCTGCATGATGGTCACGCACGATCAGGAAGAGGCGATGACCATGGCCAGCCGCCTCGCCGTGATGAGCGAAGGCGAGATCATCCAGCTCGGCACGCCGCATGAGGTGTACGAGTATCCGAACACGCGCTTTTCGGCGGAGTTTATCGGCTCGACCAATCTGTTCGACGGCCATGTCGTCGAAGACGAACCCGATCACGTGTTTATCGACACGCCGGATCTGCCGTGCCGTCTGTATGTGAACCACGGCATTACCGGCCCGCTCGGCATGCCGGTGACCATCTCGGTGCGGCCCGAACGGATCGCGCTGACGCGCAAGCCGCCCGAGGGCGCGTACAACTGGGGCAAGGGCGTCGTCACGAATATCGCTTATATGGGCGGCTACTCGCTCTATCACGTCAAGCTCGAAGCCGGCAAAACGGTGATCGCGAACGTGACTAGTCTCGCGTTGACCGAGATCGACACGCCCACGTGGGGCGACGAAGTGTACGTGCGCTGGAGCGCGTCGGCCGGTGTGGTGCTGACGTCATGAAGCGCGCCTCGTTCAGTTCCCTCGCCAACTGGCCGGTGCGGCGTTTCAATCTGACCGGCCGCACCGCGGTGGTGGCCGGGCCGTTCATCTGGCTGCTGCTGTTTTTCCTCGTGCCGTTCCTGCTGGTGGTGAAGATCAGCTTCGCCGATCTGCAACTCGGCATTCCGCCCTATACGGAGCTGAGCACTTTCGCGGATGGCGCGGTTCATATCACGCTCGACCTGTCGCATTACGCGTTTCTGCTGACGGACAGCCTGTATTTCGCGACCTATGTGAATTCGGTGGTGGTCGCCGCGATCTCGACCTTGCTGTGTCTGCTGATCGGTTATCCGATGGCGTATTACATCGCGCGATCGAATCCGGCGAGCCGCAACCTGCTGATGATGGCCGTGATGTTGCCGTTCTGGACGTCGTTTCTGATTCGCGTGTATGCGTGGATCGGGATTCTGAAGAACAACGGTTTGCTGAATAACTTCCTGATGTCGATCGGCCTGATTCATTCGCCGATCGAGCTGTATCACACGAATACGGCTGTCTACATCGGCATGGTGTATTCGTATCTGCCATTTCTCGTCATGCCGCTGTACGCGCATCTGGTGAAGATGGACATGACGCTGCTCGAGGCGGCCTACGATCTCGGCGCGAAGCCGTGGAAGGCGTTCTGGCAGATTACCTTGCCGCTGTCGAAGAACGGGATTATCGCGGGCTGTTTGCTGGTGTTCATTCCGGCGGTGGGGGAGTATGTGATTCCTGAACTGCTCGGTGGCGCGAACACGCTGATGATCGGGCGAGTGATGTGGAATGAGTTCTTCGACAATGCCGATTGGCCGATGGCGTCCGCTGTGACGTGTGCGATGGTGTTGTTGCTGCTGGTGCCGATGGCGTTCTTCCAATACGCGCAGGCGAAGGCGATGGAGGAAAGGCGCTGATGAAGCCGAACCGGATTTTGCAGTTTGTGTTCCTCGGGATTGGGTTTCTGTTTTTGTATATTCCGATTGTTAGTCTTGTCGTCTATTCGTTCAATGAGTCGCAGTTGGTCACCGTCTGGACGCGGTTTTCTACGCGGTGGTATGCGGCTTTGTTGCAGGACGATGAACTGATCGCGGCGGCGTGGTTGTCGTTGCGGGTGGCTTTGATGACGGCGTTTGCTTCGGTGGTTATTGGCACCTGGGCTGGGTTTGTGTTGGCCCGTATGGGGCGGTTTCGTGGGTTTACGCTCTATACCGGGATGATCAATGCGCCTCTGGTTATTCCTGAAGTCATTCAGGGTATCTCGCTGTTGTTGCTGTTCATCGAGATGGCCAAGTGGTTGGGGTGGCCCGCCGGGCGCGGGGTCTTCACCATCTGGATCGGCCATGTCATGCTGTGTATCTCCTATGTCGCGATCATCGTGCAGTCGCGGGTTAAGGAGTTGCATCCCTCTCTCGAAGAGGCCGCGCTTGATCTTGGGGCTACGCCGATTCGGGTGTTCTTTTTTATTACCCTGCCGTTGATCTCTCAGGCACTCGTTTCCGGGTGGTTGCTGTCCTTCACTCTCTCGATCGATGATCTCGTGCTGTCTGCTTTCTTGTCCGGGCCTGGGTCGACTACCTTGCCTCTCGTCGTTTTTTCGCGGGTTCGGCTTGGGCTTAATCCTGAGATGAATGCGCTGGCTACTCTGTTTATTGCTGTGGTTACGGTTGGGGTTGTTGTCGCTAACTATCTTATGCAGCGGGCTGAGAGGAAGAAGGCTGTTATGGCGGTTTAGCCTTTGCGGGGCTTTGGGGCTGTGATCGTGGGGTGTTGGCCTCTCCTTGATTTCACGGTGGTCTATTAGCGTTCCCCCTGTGCGGGGGGCACCTACTTCTCTTTGCCGCGGCAAAGAGAAGTAGGCAAGAGAAAGCCGCTCACACCGCTAATCCTTAAGCGGGTCCCCCGCACAGTCACGGTAGTGGCTCATCTGGAATCCGTGCCCTCACACATTCCGCTCTTGTGGCACAGCAGTCATTCTTCCGGCGGCGCTGCGCGCGCCGTCGTGGTTTTCTTTGACCGGTGCGGCGAATTGTGGCGGTACGGTTTGCAACGCTTGCTTGATGTCGGGGTCAATCTTTTATCAGTTTGATCCGGTTTTCTTTGACATCGACGAGGTGCGTATGGGCGAGGGGGGAATCAGGAATCTGAATTATCTTCGCGTCTTTGTCGCCGTCGTCGAACACGGGAGTTTTACCGCTGCGGCGGAGCGTCTCTGCATCTCTAAATCGCTCGTGAGCGAATATCTCAGTCGCCTCGAAACGGAAATCGATACCCAACTCGTCCTCCGTAGTACCCGCAAAATCGCCCCCACCGATGCCGGACTGACCCTCTACCTCGCAGCACAGGAATTCGTCAGCCATCTGCAGGAAACCGTCGGCAGCATCCGGAAACTCCGCCACAAATCAGCCGGGCTGCTGCGCGTCGCGGCGCCCAGCGCGTTCGCCACGGCGCTGCTGAGTCGCGTCGTCGCCCTGTTCGTTAATCAATATCCGCATATCGATGTGGAAGTTCTCTGCAATGACCTGGACGTCGATCTGATCGGGCAACGCATCGATCTCGCCTTCCAAACCGGCTGGCCTAAAAAGAAAGGCTTTCGCATGAAATCGCTCGGCTCCTTCGAGCAATTTCTCGTTGCGTCGCCCGACTTCGCGCGGCAACACGCCGCGCCATGTCATCCGAATGATATGCCCGGCGCGCACTGGATCACGCACGACGGTCAGGCCAATTCGGGTTATTCGCTGTTCGTCAACGACGGGCAGTCCGCCCGCATTGCCACCAATGGACGCCTCAAAGTACAAAGCGTCCTGCTCGCCCTTCAACTGGTACTGGCAGGCGCCGGCGTCGGCGTGTTCCCCGACTATCTCGTCGCCAAAGACCTGCGCGAAGGGCGTCTGTGCCGGTTGCTGCCGGCCTGGACTACACCGCCAGGGGGCATCTATGCGTTTCGTACCGCCGCCCGCCATGCGTCGATCCGGGAGCGTCTGTTTCTCGATGCCGTGCAGACGTATCTGTCGGATCTGGATCGCATCCATCGAGTCGGTTCTGGTGTCGATGCAAAAAATCAACCCGCCGGTACGCCGTCGAGGTCGACCTGATACAGCGCGAGCCAGCTATTGAGCCGGGTCGTCGACTCCACCAGAATCCGTTCCAGTTCGGCAAGGCCGCCGGCCGTGATGCGCGTCGCGAACCTGTTTAACGCGTCCCGGTCGATAAAGGGCTGCAGCGGCGCGCGTGGGTCATCGAGCGCGGTGTTCAGACGGGCGATGAGGCCGCGGTCGTAGGCGGGCGTCTGGATCGACGGATAAGCCGCCTTCTTGCGGCGCAATACCGATTCAGGGAGTAGATCGTCCGCGGCAGCCCGCAGCAGCGCTTTGTCGCGGCCGTCGAAGGTCTTCATCGCCCACGGAATGTTGAAGGCGTACTCGACGAGCCGGTGATCGCAGAACGGCACCCGTCCTTCGATCGCGTTGGCCATGCCCATGCGGTCTTTCTTGTCGAGCAGCAGCGGCAGCCAGCGCGTCAGCGTCAGATAGCTCACCTCGCGCGTGCGTCGCTGTTCCGGGCTCTCTCCGGCAAGGCGCGGCACTTCCGCGAGAGCCGCGCGATAGAGATCGGCTTCGTATTCGTCGAGTTTTAGTGCGTCGATGAAATCCGCGCGAAACAGCGCGCGGGGATCGAGGCCGCGATGCGCGCCGAGCTTGAGCCACGGAAAAGTGTGCGCGCGGCGCGCGGCCGGATCGGTAAACCACAGGTAACCGCCGAAAATTTCGTCGGCGGCTTCACCCGATAGCGCGACGGTCGCGTGCCGGCGTATTTCGGCGAACAACTGATGCAGCGACACATCGAGGTCGGCGAAGTTGAACGGTAGATCCCACGCGCGCAGCACCGCTTCGCGCACCTGAGGATCGAGCAGCGCGGCATCGTTCAGCTCGATCGTGTGATGGTCGCTGCCAATATGCCGCGCGACTTCGCGGGCGAACGGCGCGTCGGCCGTCGGACGAACCGGGTCGGCCCGAAAGTGTTGAGTGTGCCCGGTGAAGTCGACGCAGAAGGTCGGGAGCCGGCCGCCGCCGGACGCGTTGCGGTGTTTCTGCGCAAGTGCCGCGACGGTACTCGAATCCACGCCGCCGGACAGCAGCGCGCACAGCGGCACATCGGCGATCATCTGGTGCGACACGATGTCGTCGAGCAACGCGCGCAGCGTCGCGATGGTCGTCGGCAGATCGTCGGTGTGCGCGCGCGCCTCCAGCGCCCAGTAGCGCTCCTCCACGATGCGCCCGCGCCGCACCCGCAGCAGGTGGCCCGGCTTCAGCTCACGCATGCCGGAGAGCGGCACCCGTCCCGGTGTGCGCAGAAAGAGGAGTGCGTCGCAGAGCCCTTCGGACGAGGTGCGTGCCCGCACGTCGGGGTGGGCGAGAATCGCTTTCGGTTCGGAACCGAAGATCACGCCGTGTGCCGTCGGATAGTAGAACAACGGCTTCACGCCGAGGCGATCACGCACAAGCAGAAGCTCGTGCCGCACCGTATCCCACAGCGCAATCGCATACATTCCGTTCAGGCGTTCGACGAACTGCGCGCCCCACTGCAGATACGCGTGCAGCACGACTTCGGTATCGCACCGTGTATCAAAGCGGTGGCCGAGCGCGCCGAGTTCGGCCCGCAGCTCGCGAAAGTTGTAGGTTTCTCCGCCGTAGCAGATCACCGCGCGAGGCAGGCCGCGCGTATCGTACGCGGGGCTGCACATGGGTTGCGCGCCGTGTGCGGGATCGATGATCGCGAGCCGCCGGTGTCCCAGCGCCACGTGTGTATCGAGCCACAGGCCTCGCCCGTCCGGGCCGCGATGAGCCAGGCTGTCGGTCATCCCGTCGACGATGGCCGCGGTGCACCGCAAGTCGCGTTCGAAGTCGACCCATCCAGCGATCCCGCACATGGTAGCTCCCTTGAGTTGAACGAGTAGGAATGGGACGATTTAGACGCGGCCGTTGCGCAGCCTGTCGAAGTAATCGTCTCCGCTTATCGACGCCATGTCTTTTGCACCGCTGAAGAAGCGGCTCAGACGGCTGCGTCACGCGGCGGTTTCGATAGATGCGGGTTGTCCAGCGGTGGCTCGCTATGCACATGAACGCGGCGCAGATGTCGCCCGCTGTGGCTGACGAAGCGTTCGCGTCCGTGCAGCAAGGTGAAGTTGTCGGTCAGCACGACATCGCCCGTTTGCCATCTGTGCGCGTAGTGCGCGCGCGGATCGTAGAGCGCATGCCGCAAACTGGTGAGCAGCGCTTCCCGCTCGTGTGCGCCGATGCCGTCGAACGCGTAGATCGATGGATTGATAAAGGTGCTGTCGCCGTCGACCGGTGGTTCGCAAAACCGCAGCACCGGAAACGCGCGCCGTGGATGCCGGCCGACAATGGGCGCCGTCACCGTGGCGCTGTAGAGCTCGACCGTTCGTTGATAGATTCCGCTGGCCCGGCGCCACAGCGCATGGGCCTGCGGCGTCGCGATGCGCAGCGCCTCGGTCGTGCTCGAAAACGTGGTGCGTCCGCCTTGCGTGTCGTCCGGTGCGCGGACGCAATGAAATAGCTGGTATTCCGGCACGGTTTCCAGATACATCCCGTCCCAATGCAAAGGCACATAGCCGCTCGCAAAGATATGGTCCTGGGGATCGGCATGCTCGACCAGTTCGAGCACCGCGCCAAATGGCCACATCATGATTTCGCCGAACGTCGCGCAGAAACGGGTCAGGCTGTCGGCGTCGTCGAAGCTGTCGAAACCGCGCACGACAACCAGTTGATGGCTGTGCACCAGCGCGCGCAGCCATTCGATCCACAGTTCGTCGACGTGAAGATCCGCGCGGCGCGAGGTCACGAGGATGCCGAACGAACAGGCGTTGCCGGTGCTGCCGATCAACGGTTCGAGGGTCAGCGATCGTTGGACGAAGAGGTCGTTCATTGAACCTCCGGCTTGGCCGTCAGGATGACGTTAGCGCGCGCCCATGCCGGATGGCGACGGCTGTTTGTGGGCACGGGAGGATAGCGATTGGCGGGATGCGACGGATCGATCCGATAGTGGCTCGGTTGCTGATCGTGCATCACGATGCGGCCACCTAGCCGCTCGGCGTCGCGGCGTTTCATCAGCGTGAACTGTCCTTTGCGTTCGACTGCAACGCCGTGCCACGGCGTTAGCCAGTTGTCGTGCGTCGGCATCAGGTGAATACCGATCTTTGGGCTGGCTGCCGGCTGCGGATGGATCGACAGACGGATCGCGTCCGGGAACCGGTCGCCGAGCAGCGCGCCCCATGCCCAACTGCGTTGAATCACGCCGAGCGCGCGAGTTTTGGCGTCTTTCTGCAGAGCGGTTCGGGAGCCACGATAGTGAGCCGTCAGGCCGTCTTCGAACAGGAAGCGGGTGATGGCGCGATAGAGCTGCGTACCCGCTGGATCGTCGATGAGTTTCTGTTTGATCGTGTCGATCGGGTCGGCGTATTCGTCGACTAGCCGTTCGCGCATTTCATTGAAGTTTGTGGCGCTGGTGGCGTGTGGGCTGATGTGTTCCAGGTTGAAGAGGGTGAGATGGTCTGCGCGGCAGTCGGCGATGATGTGTTGCAAGGTCTTCTGATAAGCGCTGATGTCGTGATCGTCGACTCGAATCAGATCGCCGAAGACGCGGCCGTCCGAGCAGATTTTTATTTTGGCGCCGGGCGGGTGGTGGCGTTGAATGCGCTGGCAGAACGTATTGAGGAAGGAGAGCGAGAGCTTTTCCGCCATGTCGGGGAGGCGGCCGAGTACTTTCGCGGGGTTGGGGGATTTCGACGGGAAGGCGGGTAGTACGAATTCGATGGGTTGGTTGGCTTCGACGAAGGAGAGGATTTTGGGTAGGTGGGTGCTGGTGAGTATTTCGTTGTCGTGTTGTGTTTCGGATGCGGTTTTTTGTCCTGGGTGGTGGCGGTGGATGTGGGTTATCTCTTCGAGGATTAAGAGGGAGGTTTGGAGGTTCTGGTCGTGGGGCATGGGGTTTTGCGACCTTCGGTGGGGGCTGGTGTAGGGGAGTTTATTTTTTGCGGGGTGGGGGATAAAGGGGGTTTTGTTGAAAGGTGTGTTTGGGGGATTTTTGGGGTGTTGGTTTTTTTTGTGTTGGCCTTTCCTTGAATTCACGGTGGTCTATTAGCGATCCCCCTGTGCGGGGGGCACCTACTTTTCTTTGCCTGCCGCAAAGAAAAGTAGGCAAAAGAAAGCGGCTCACACCGCCAGCTCATAAGTGGGTTTGGTGGTTTACCACCGGTAGTGGTGCATCTGGAATCCGTGCCCTCGCACACTCGGCGGCAGTGACAAAGCCGTCATACATCCTGCCTCGCGCAATGCGCTCGTCAGAACGGTTTGCCTGAAACCAGGGGCTTCGTTTTTATGTGGGGAAGGCCATCGGCCTCGCGTCGGCGACGCTACGCCAACGGACCGGCATGGCCCGAAAAATACTGCTGGTTTTGTGAACGACCGGGACGGCGCGCGCAGCGCCGCCGGAAGAATGACGCCTTTGTCACCGGCGCGGAATGTGCGAGAGCACGGATTCCAGATGAGCCACTACCGTTGCTGTGCGAGGAACCCACTTCAGAATTAGCGGTGTGAGCGGCTTTCTCTTGCTTACTTCTCTTTGCCGCGGCAAAGAGAAGTAAGTGCCCCCCCCGCACAGGGGGATCGCTAATAGACCACTACCAACACAAGGAAAGGCCAACACCAAAAGAGCACACCCAAAACCGCACAGCACACCAAAACCAAAAAATTCAAACCCGATACCCCACCCGAACCCCACCCCAATGCCTCCCCCCCACAAAAACCGGCGCGGACGCATCCTTCATCAACACAAACTCCCCACCCCCCATATCCCGCCGATACGTCTGCAACAAAAACCGCTTCGTATGCGAAGCCGCAGCAATCCCGGTCCGATCATCGAACATCCGTCGATTCCGGCAATTCGCCATATTCCACACAACATCCTCCCGCTGCGCCAAAGAGAACTTCAGATTATGCGTAGGCAAATACCCGCGCAAATCGACTGCAGCACAAAACGCCACCCGCGAATCGAGCTTGAGCAAAGGCTCCTGAATCGCCGGCAACACCCGATCGGTAAACGAAGTAAACCGGGTAACGAACTGCGGAGGATTACTCCCGGCAACCGGCACATACCGCTGATCGAACAGATCCTCAATCGACACTTCACCTCGCGCGACAGCGCCCTCGAACACCTTGCTCACCGCCGCCGCGGCCCGTTGCACCGCATCGATAAAAAGCGTATCCGCCGTCTCGACGCCGGTCGCGGCCGTCAATTCGATCAACGTCTCCGACACCCCGAGCAGATTCCCCAACCGGTCCTTGGCCTGCGCAAAGTTCTCGCTGGAATCCTCGACGCCGCTCGCCATCTCCAGCACCTGCGCCTCGAGCCCGTCGCACTGCGTTTCGATCTCGCCGGTCAACGCGGCAATCTCGCCCGCCTCGTTGTTCAACTGCGCAATCGCGTCGCCCGTCGCATGCACGACGTCGCCGATCTTGCGCGTACCTTCACGCACCCGATGCGCCCGCGCGGTATTCACCGATCCCTCGCTAATCAGTTGCTCGGTCTGCTGCGTGAGTTGCGCGAGCGTCGTCTCGATCTGCCCGGTAGCTTGCGCGGTCTTCGCCGACAAATTCTTCACCTCGGCGGCCACCACCGCGAAACTCTTGCCGGATTCGCCCGCACGCGCCGCTTCGATCGCGGCGTTCAACGCTAGCAAATGCGTCTGCCGTGCGATCAGCGAGATTTCCTCGGACACCCGGCTCACATGCGCCAACGCGCTGCGTAACGCGCCGATCTGACTCTCGATCACCGTCACGCCTTCAACCAGTCCGTGAATGTCGGCGAGCGAGGCCAGCAAGGTCTCCTGCGACGCCTGCACACCCGTCGCGGCTTCGGCCGACACATTGCGCATTTCGCGCGCAGCCGTCGCAATGCGATGATTGCCCGCCAGCGTTTGCGCCGCCGATTCGCGCAGCGCGCGGCAGACCTGCGCCTGGCGTTGCACGCGCGCGGCGACTTCCTCGACGTGGCCCGACACGTCGCAGATTTCAATGCCCAGTTTGCCGGCTTGCGCCGCAATATCGCCGACCACACCCTGTGACTGAGTCCGTCTGCGGAATTTGAAACGCATCATTTACGTCTCCTCGATGGCGCGCGTGGCGCGCTCGGGTTGCGCTGTCATCCATGGCGGATGCAGCGTCTCCTCGATGCGTTTACGGCAGACTTTCAAGCGACTTGATACGGGCTATCCCGCAGTCGTTATGATGGGCGGTCAAACCGCCATCCGCAGCCCTAATATCTTGCCTTCGCCCATCATGATCGACTCCTTCGCGCGCGTTTCGGGCTGGCAACAGCTCTATCACCTGTGGGAGCTGATCGTGATGCTCTGCAAGTTCTTGTGGGGGCTGTTGCGTTTTCTCGGCGGCGGGTGACAGGGAAGGGGAGAAAGTTCAGGCCCGCGCGCGACGACTGTCTTCGTCAATCGAAACACCTGCGCCAGGCGTGCCGAGAAACGCGCGCAGATCGGTCATCACGCGCTCGGGCGCCTCTTCCATCGGAATGTGCCCGAGCCCCGGATACATCACCGATTTAGCGCCCGGAATACGGCTCGCGAACTCGCTCGCGTGTGCGGGCGGAATCCAGCGGTCCTTGGCGCCCCACAGCACCAGCGTGGGCACGTCGAGCGTTCTGAGCACCTCCGTGTCGACCTCGTTGAAGTCGAGTGTCGGCACCATCTTGCCGATCGCGGTGCGCGCGCCCTCGGCGTGAAAGAAATCGACGTAGCGCCGCATCGTCACCGCGTCGATCTTGCGCGGATCGCCGTACACGTTGCGCACCGCGCTTTTGACAATGGCTTCGGGCAGCCACCACGGCGAACTCAGCCGCACCAGCGCGTGATTGAACAGGTCGATGTAAATCGGCAGCTTCATCGGAAAGCCGGCGGAATCGATCAGCACCAGACGCTCGACGGCGTCGCGGTGGCGCACCGCGTAGTCCCACGAAATCAGCCCGCCGAGCGAGTTGCCGATCAAGGTCGCGCGCGCAATGCCGAGCGCCTGCATGAACGTGTCGATGAAGCGACGATAAGTCGGCAGGTTCATCGTCTCGATTTCGCCGCTGGTGGAACGCAGCGGGCCGGTGACGCCGAACGGCGGCAGATCGAGACGAATCACCCGATGCCCGAGCTTGAGTTCATCGGCGACACGGTTCCACGTATGCAGCGACGACGCGAAACCATGAATCATCACGATCGTGTCGCCGCTGCCTTCGTCGATGTAGTGCACGTCGGCGCCCATGATCTCGACGAACTGCGAGCCGCTTTGCGTGTAACGGCGGCGCAATTCATCGCGCGGCACGCTGGTCAAGCCGAGGCGCGCGGCGAGCGAGCGCGGCGGCAGCGGCGCGGTGGCGGGTGAGGTGGATTCGACGCTTGCCATGATGCTTGTCTCCCTTGTTGTTCGACTAGTCCCACTGGTTCGAATGCTTTGCTTGCTTCGAATGCTTCGAATGCGTTAAGCCGCCGCCGCCCGCAGCCTCACCGCGCGAAGCGATATTCGCCCGGCCGCACGCGCCGGGTACGCTTGCGGAAGCTGAACGTGAACCCCGGCCACAGCGCGGTCACCTTGCCGCTTTTCGTCTGATACCAGCTATGACAGCCGCTGACCCACACCGAGTGCTGCATCTCCTTCTGCAAGCGCGCATTGAAATCGCGCTGCACGTCGGACCGCAGATTCATCGTGCGTGCTTTGCGCCGGCGCAGTTCGCGCAGACAATCGGCGATGTATTGCACTTGCGACTCGATCATGTAGATCATCGAGTTATGACCGAGCCCGGTGTTCGGGCCGACGATCATGAAGAAGTTCGGGAAGTCCGCGACGCTCACGCCGAGGTACGCTTCCGGACCGTCGCGCAGCCACATCGCGCCGAGATCCGCGCCATCGAGACCGGTCACGTCGAACGGCGCGCCGACGTCGTTGACCTGGAAACCCGTGCCGCAGATGATCGCGTCGGCACGATGCAGCACACCGTCTTCGGTCACGATGCCGTCGGCGACGACTTCGCGGATGCCGGTCGTGACCACGTCGACATTCGGTTTGCCGAGCGCCGGGTAGTAATCGCTCGACAGCAGCACGCGCTTGCAGCCGAGTCGGTAGTTCGGCGTGAGTTTGGCGCGCAGCGTCGGGTCCGGCACGCGCCGTTCGAGATAGCTGAGGCCGAACTTCATCGGCATTTTCATCAGCTTCGGATTGACCACGAACGCAATGGCGCGCGATTCGAGTTGCCAGTAAATCGCGCTGCGCACGAATCGCTGCGTGAACGGCAGATGCCGGAACAGCCAGTGCGCGCGCGGGCCGACCGGCTTGTCCGGCTTCGGCATGATCCACGGCGCGGTGCGCTGGAAGAGTTCGAGTTGCGCAACGCGCGGCTGGATTCGCGGCACGAACTGGATCGCGCTCGCGCCGGTGCCGATCACGGCGACGCGTTTGCCTTCGAGCGGATACGCGTGGTCCCAGCGCGCCGAATGAAACAGCTTGCCTTCGAACTGGTCGAGCCCAGCGATCCGCGGCATCGCCGGACGCGAAAGCGG
Organism: Paraburkholderia sp. BCC1876; assembly: GCF_902833695.1. Classification (NCBI taxonomy): domain Bacteria; kingdom Pseudomonadati; phylum Pseudomonadota; class Betaproteobacteria; order Burkholderiales; family Burkholderiaceae; genus Paraburkholderia; species Paraburkholderia sp. BCC1876. The sequence continues at coordinate 130,721 of NZ_CADFGI010000012.1, forward strand.
GCCGCTCGCGGCGATCACCACATCCGCTTCGATGGTTTCACGCGCGCCGTGCGCGTCGATCTCGACGTGCCACACCTGGCGCGTTGCATCGAAGCGGGCGGCGGCCACGGGCGCGTTGCAACGCACGTAGCGATCCACGCCGTACTTGCGCGCGCAATGCTTCAGATAGTCGAGAATTTCCGCCTGGCCGCCGAACGCGCGCGACCAGGCCGGGTTCGGCTCGAACGAAAACGAATAGAGATGCGACGGCACATCGCACGCCGCGCCGGGATAGGTGTTGTCACGCCACGTACCGCCTATGTCGGCGGCCGCTTCGTACACGGTGAACGACGTAATCCCCATTTGCAGCAGACGGATCGCCATGCCGATGCCGGCAAAGCCGCTGCCGACGATAGCAATGCGCGGCGCGGCGGAGGGAGTGGAAGAGGCGGGCGTCACGGTGATCTCCGGCATGGAACGAAGTTCGGGAGTCTACACATGTCTACTCCGGTATAACGCGCAGAGTAGACAACTGTACACTTGGCGTCAAGATCGTTTAGAGTGCTGCTATTAAACGCGCATGGCGCGCAGTGGTTGAACGCTTATGAACCCCGTCCCCGAAGCGGCGAACGCCGCCGACCCCGATCTCGCGGCCGCGCAGGAATTGCCGGCCGGCAAGCGCAAGCTGATTGAAGCCGCATTGCGGCTCACCGCGGGCGGCCGCAGCTTCGCGAGCCTGGGTTTGCGCGAACTGGCGCGCGAGGCGGGGCTGAATCCGAACACGTTCTACCGTCATTTCGACACGCTCGACGACCTCGCGCGCGAGGCGGTCGAATCGGTGAGCCGACGCTTGCGGCCGATGCTGCGGCGCGAGCGCTGGCTCGCCGCGCACGACGAGCCGCATAGCGTGCCGCGTCGCGCGTGCGTGGCGTTCTTCGAATTCGCACTGGAGAACCGCGAGGCCTTTCTGAGCGCGCTGGCCGAGTATCACGGCACGTCGCCGGCGTTGCGCGAGGCGGTGCGCGCGAACCTCCACGAGGTATCGGCGGAAATGGCCGACGACGTCGTGCAACTGGAACTGATGCCCACGCTCGGGCGCGACACCGTCGACGAAGTCTGCACGCAGATCGTGCTGCAACTGTTTCATCTGTCGGCGGAATATATCGGCGCGGATGCGGCGCGTCGCGATGCGCTGGTTGCGTACGCGGAGCGTTTCATCGTCAGGCTGTTTGCTGGGTCGATGTTGCTTGCGCAGCATGAACCGGGCAGGGCTTCGGCTTTAGCTTCAGTGCGCGTGTGAAATCCGCTAGCTGAATAAAACCGGCATAAAAAAACGGGCTCCCTCAAAAGAAGGAGCCCGTTCTTGTTTCAGCTTGCCGACTGGCTACGCCGCTCAGGTATCGTTCCAGCCGCCGGAGTCGTCGTTGCTGCCCATATCGACGCCACCGCCGCTGTTATCGTTCCAGTCGTTCGAGCCCTGACCGAAGTCGAGGCCGCCGCCGTTGCCGCGGCGGCGTGTTTCGTCGTCGACGATCACGTCGCGCTCGACCACCCGCTCACGCCCGGAGTTCAGCGCTTCGCCGAGCAGCACGCCGGTCAGCAGACCGCCCATGCCACCGCCGAAGCCGCCGCCGCCTTGCTGCACGATGACCTGCGGCTGCTGTTGATACGGGCCTTGCTGCGGATAGGGCGCTTGCGGCGGATTGCCGAAGCGGTCGGCTTCCTGCGCATACGGCGATTGTTGCGTGGCGGCCGCCGGCGCCGCATACGGATCGGGCCGGCCGTCGGCGCGTGCGCGCAGGCTGCCGATGCGTTGTTCGAGTTCGTCAAGCTGATACGGCGGCACCGGGTTCTTGCTGCTCGACAGCGTTTCGACGAGGCCGCGCAACTGGTCTTCGGTTGCTTCGACTTCTTTCTCCAGCGCCTCGTGACCTTGCACGGTGGAGAGTTTCACGTCGAGCTTGAGCGAACGCACGGCGTTGAGCATCTCGGTCGCGCGCTTCAACTGCACGCGACGATCGTCGTCGGCGCGCGTATCGTCCTGCGAGCGCGCGCGACGCAGCGTCCAGCGCAACACCAGCGCGATCGCGCCGATCAGCAGAATGATGCCGATCCACATGCCCATGCCCGGACCATGCCGTTGCGGCGCTTGCGACACCATCGCCGACTGCTGCTGCACGGCCGGCGTGTTCTGTTGCGCGAACGGATTCGGTGCGGTGGTGTTGCCCGAGTTGCCGCCCGCACGTTCCGCGTCTTTACGGATGCGCGCTTCGGTCTGCGCGAAACGGGTCGGGTCGGTGAAGCGGATTTGCGGGTCGAGCGTCTTGGCCTGTTGCACCTGGGCGAGCGCGTCGGCATAACGGCCTTCGCGATCCAGCACCTGGCTGTACAGATAGCGCGCGCGGGCATTGTTCGGATGCGCCTGCAGCACTTCGCTCAGGCCGGCGTCGGCCTGCTGCCAGTTGCCCTGCGACATGGCGGATTCGATCTGCTGAACCGTCGGCACCGCGAAGGCTGCGGCCGAGACGAACAGCAAGGAAGCAAAGGCGCCTGCGAGAAATTTTTTCATGGTCGGACCAGGCGCGTGGCGCCCGTCTCCTTCAGTCGTTTCTGGTGGCCGGCGGCCGGAAACCCGGCGACCGGCTACCAGGCGCTCCGACGGTTGCATGCGCAACCGCGAGGAGCTACTGCTGACGCAATTACTGAGCCGGCGTATTGATCTGCTTCTTCAATGCTTCGAGACGATCTTCGACGGACGGGCCGCGGTTCAGATCCGCGAGCTTGTCGTCGAGTGCCTTGCCGCTCGTTGCGTCGGCGGAATTCAGACGCGCGTCGGAACGGGCATTCGACAGCGCGACCTTGTCTTCCAGCTTCTGGAAATCCTGCGACAGGTTCTTGCCGCCGATGCCACCCAATGCGGTAGCCGCGACGTCTTTCGCCTGCGCGATCTGCTGCTTGGCTTGCAGAATGTTCGAGCGTGCGTTCAGGTCGTTACGACGGCTGCGCATGTCGTCGATCTGGCTCTTCAACTGCGCGACCGACGGTTCGAGCGTGGTCAGTTCTTTCGCCAGCGCGTCGCGTTCGGCTTCGGCCGTGGCTTGTGCGCCGAGGGCTTCGCGCGCGAGGGCTTCGTCGCCGGATTGCAGCGCGCGCTTCGCGCCGTCTTCGTACTTCTTCGCCTTGTCCGCGGCAACATCGCGCTTGCTTTGCTGCGTGGCCACTTGCGCCTGAATCTCGATCAGCGAGTTCTCGGCTTTGGCGATGCTCTCGTCGAGTTCGCGCACGATCTGGCGCGAGTCGCGCGACGGGTCTTGCACGGAATCGGCTGCGTCGTTAAGGAGACCTTTAAGCGTGCGCGAAATGCTGTCGAATAGCGACATGAAAACCTCCAGAGAATGGTGTCGGCGCTGAATAAATCCGCGCGTCCAACTGCTTTTAACTGCTACTTTACGCCGCTGCGCGTGAAGCTGCGCAACGTTCGGACCGGAGTTCGGGGCGTGCTCGCCAATTGCAATAGCAGCGCCGTAAATTGTTCGATCGATGGATCGAATGGCCGACACTAATAGTGATGACGGTTAGAACACGCGGCCAGTGATTCAGCCGCCCGCGGATATTACACCACGGGCTCGCTTAAATCCGCCTTAAAGGGCGCGATGACAGAATCGCGTAGTTTGCGCGCTTTGGGTGTCGTCGATGTGAAGCGCTGCGGCTTGTTTGTGCTGACTTGCAGAGTAGAAGTTTGTTCAGCCAGATGAGATTGGCGACGTGAAAGACGATGCGTATAAGCGGACATAAGCTGGGTCGAAGCTGGCCCAAAGCTTTTACCTCGCGCAAGGGTAGCCGGCACAAATCGTCAAGCTTGCAATATCGAAAGCTCGCGCGTTTCACCGCGCCGAGCATGACGTTGGATGACGCGCCAATGCGCGATTTGCGACGTCCATTTCACGCTAAGGCGCTTCGTCAGGCGAAGCGGCCGCCTTCGGTGCTCGGATCGGTGCGGGGATCGTCATCGTCGCGCGAACTGTCGACGCGCGGGCGCTTGAGCACGCTGCGCAGTTGCGCGTCAGCATCGGTCTGCGGCGTGCTCGCGCTTTCAACCGCGGCGGCTTTGGCGGCTGCCACGCGTGCCACGGCTTCCGCGGTGGCCACGGCTTCTTCGTCGATCTCGGCGGCCAGCGCGGCGGCGACCCCCGCCGGCAACAACGGCGCAGGCTCGGCCGCGGCGGGCTTGCGGGGCACCGCATTCGCATTCGACAGCGCGTCCGCTGCGCTCACTGAAGCCCCACCTTCCGCCGACGCACCGGTTTCGCTGCCGCCACGCGTCTGCAACGCCGCCGGCAGCGCCGCGCGCGCGTGGCGCGTGCCGCGCGCGACCCGCTGCAGCGCGGCGTCGAGTGCATCCGGCGCGCGCGGGGCGCGCAAGCGGTCGACGATACTGGCCGCCTTCACCTGTTCGCTGGTGGCGCCGAAGCTCAACACCGCGCGCCGCATCAACTCGCTGACGCTAATGCCCAGATTCTCGGCGGTGGCGGCGATCGCGCGTTTCTGCGCGGTCGTGACGAATACGACGATGCGTTCGCTGGGCTTGTTCATGATCGGCTCGCATACTTGTTGGCATGGGCGGGACGGCTTGGTGGTGCGTCTGATAGTGCGTCTGATAGTGCGCCTGCTGGTACTTCCGGCAGCGCGCGGGTTCGACGCACGCGCCGAACCCATCATATGACGAGTTGCAACGATGCGGAACGGGCGTGACATGAAAATCCCGTGACATCAACGGCTTGTAGGGTTGCCGGCGAACTTGTCCACAGGCCTTTCAACCGTTTCTGTTGATAACCCCGACTGTCCGCGCAAGGCGTGGCGGCATAGGGCGGCAGCGGCGGGCGCGCAAGGAACGCGAAGGGAATTCTTACAAAAAAACTCGCTTCGGCCTGTCTTGATTTCTTTAAAATGCGCTGTTACGTTGCGCCGGACACTGTCCCGGGCGCCGTGCGGCTGGCCGGGGGCAAAGGGCCGCGCGGCGGTGTGCGTCCGAGGCCACGGTGCTCGATCACGATCCATGCACGCGCTACGAGCGCGCGCAGAAAGGCGTTCAGTTACGCGCCCACTATTCCAGTCATGCCAATCATCAAACGACCGCATTCTTCCAATTCTCCGGCTGGCGAAGACCGGGACTCCTACCAACGCACTCCAGGACGCAATGCGGCTTCGCGCGAGGCCGAGGGCGACACGCGCGGCCGCCGTTCGATCGGCGTGACCCTCGTGATCTGGTTCGCCAGCCTGATGGGCACGCTCGCGGTGGTGGGCGCGCTGATCGTCGGCTATGCGCTGGTGGTGATGGGGCCGCAGTTGCCGTCGCTCGACGCGTTGACCGACTATCGTCCGAAAGTGCCGCTGCGGGTCTACACGGCCGACCACGTGCTGATCGGCGAATTCGGCGACGAGCGGCGCAGCATCGTGCGCTTCCAGGACATTCCCGACCAGATGAAGAAAGCGGTGCTCGCGATCGAAGACTATCGCTTCTACGAGCACGGCGGCGTCGACTTCCTGGGCATTCTGCGCGCCGGCTTTGCCGACCTCGCGCACGGCGGCGCCTCGCAGGGAGCTAGCACGATCACCATGCAGGTGGCGCGCAACTTCTTCCTGTCGAGCGAAAAGACCTACACCCGCAAGATCTACGAAATGCTGCTCGCGTACAAGATCGAGCGCGCGCTGACCAAAGATCAGATTCTCGAGTTGTACATGAATCAGATTTATCTGGGCGAGCGCGCTTATGGTTTTGCGTCGGCGGCGCGCGTGTACTTCGGCAAGGATCTGAAGGACATCACGCTGGCCGAGTCCGCGATGCTGGCCGGCCTGCCGAAAGCGCCGTCCGCCTATAACCCGGTGGTCAATCCGAAGCGCGCGAAGATCCGTCAGGAGTACATTCTGCGGCGCATGTTCGAGCTGAAATACATCAGCCAGGATCAGTACGACCAGGCGGTGAAGGAAGAGATTCACACCAAGAATCCGGGCAACGAGTACAGCGTGCACGCCGAGTACATCGCCGAAATGGTGCGGCAGATGATGTACGCGCAGTACAAGGACGAAACCTATACGCGCGGTCTGAACGTCACGACCACGATCGATTCGGCGGATCAGGACGCCGCGTATCAGGCGGTGCGTAAAGGCGTGATGGACTACGAGCGCCGGCACGGCTATCGCGGACCGGAAGGCTTCGTGCAATTGCCCTCACCGGGCGACGACCGCGATCAGGCGATCGACGACGCGCTCACCGATCACCCCGACAACGGCGAGATCATCGCCGCCGTGGTGACCGACGCGAATCCGAAGCTGGTGAAAGCGCAACTGGTGGACGGCACGCAGGTGGCGATCAGCGGCGACGGGCTGCGCTTCGTCGCGGGCGGGTTGAGCGCGCGCGCCACGGCGGCCACGAAGATCAAGCCGGGCTCGATCGTGCGTCTCATCGCCGACGATAAAGGCAACTGGCAGATCACGCAGTTGCCGCAGGTGGAAGGCGCGCTGGTGTCGCTCACGCCGCAGGACGGCGCGATCCGCGCGCTGGTGGGCGGCTTCGACTTCAACAAGAACAAGTTCAATCACGTCACCCAGGCGTGGCGTCAGCCGGGTTCGAGCTTCAAGCCGTTCATCTATTCGGCGGCGCTGGATAAAGGCCTCGGACCGGCTACGATCATCAACGACGCGCCGCTGTACTTCCCGTCGAGCACGCCGGGCGGCGACGCGTGGGAGCCGAAGGACGACGACCAGCCGGACGGTCCGATGCCGATGCGTCTCGCGCTGCAGAAATCGAAGAACCTGGTGTCGATCCGCATTCTGTCGTTCATCGGCACCAAGTACGCGCAGGACTTCGTCACGCAGCGTTTCGGTTTCGACGCCGACAAGACCCCGCCGTATCTGCCGATGGCGCTCGGCGCCGGTCTCGTCACGCCGTTGCAGTCGGCGGGGGCGTACTCGGTGTTCGCGAACGGCGGTTATCGGATCAATCCGTATCTGATCGCCGAGGTGACGGACGCACGCGGCCAGCCGCTCTCCAAAGCGCAGCCGCTGACGGCCGGCCGCGACGCGCCGCGCACGCTCGAACCGCGTAACGCCTACATCATGAACAGCCTGCTGCATTCGGTGGCGACGGCCGGTACGGGCGCGGGCACCAACGTGCTGCATCGCTCGGACCTGCAGGGCAAGACGGGTACGACCAACGACGCGAAAGACGGCTGGTTCGCGGGCTATCAGCAGTCGCTGGTGGCGGTGGCGTGGATGGGTTACGACCAGCCGAAGAGCCTCGGCAGCCGTGAATTCGGCGCGCAGCTCGCGTTGCCGATCTGGGTCGAGTACATGCAGCGCGCGCTGCGTGGCGTGCCGCAAGCCGAACCCGCGCAGCCTGACGGCGTGACCTCGGTCGACGGTGAGTTGTTCTATACCGACATGACGCCGGGCAACGGTTTCGTCGCCAGCATCGGTCTGGATTCGGCGAATCCGACTGCGGGCGCGAGCGACGCCGTGGGCGGCGTCGGACCGGCGGGCATGACGCCGCCGGCGGTGCCGCCGCCGAACGTGTCGTCGAACGAGAAGAAGCAGATTCTCGATCTGTTCGAATCGAACAAGCCTTGATGTCCCCCACGGGGATTTTCTTCAGGTTGCGTTAAGCGGGCGCGGTCCACACTGCGGTGGGTCGCGCACGAAAAATTTTGAAAGATCGACGAAGCGCCCGCCTGGCATGGGTTTCACGGCATGGGGCGGCGCCGCTTCCAGCAGTTTTTGTGCCCGGCATTCGCAGTATGTTTTAATCACGCCTGCGGTGCTTTCATACAGGGTCCTAACGGACACCCGATAACTGGCGGTTTCGATCTCCAGCACCTCTACGTTTCGCCACGGGCGAAGCGTCCACCTCAGAAAAAACGCGCGGCGCGGGACAGGGTTTGACGCACGCGCATGCCACTTCGATCGTCGCGCGCCGTGAGGCCGTGGCGGCCGGCGTGTTCGCCATTTAGCATCCACCGGGTCCACGCCGAGTGAAAAGTCGAATCCTCATCTTTCTGATGACAGGTCTGTTGCGCGCGTTTGCATTCCTGCCGTATGGCGCCGTCGCGCGGATCGGCACCGGTATCGGCGCCTTGCTGTACCGCATTCCGAGCGCCCGCCGGCGCGTCGTTCACACCAATCTGAAGCTGTGTTTTCCCGACATGAGCGACGAGGCGCGCGAACGGCTCGCGCGCGCGCATTTCTGTCACGTGATTCGCAGCTACGTGGAGCGCGGGCCGCAATGGTTCGGCAACGCGCAGGCGCTCGCGCGCCTCGTGGAAGTGGAGAGCGCGATCGATCTGTCCGACATGCAATCGCAGCCGACGATTTTCGTCGGCTTCCATTTCGTCGGCATCGAGGCGGGCTGCATGATGTATTCGACGCGGCATCCAGTGGCGTCGCTTTACACGCCGATGTCGAACCTGCTGCTCGATGCGATGGCGCGGCGTCAGCGGGGCCGTTTCGGCACGGAGATGATTCCGCGCAGCGACAGCGTGCGGCGCGCGTTGCGCGTGCTGCGCGAGGGCAAGCCGGTGATGCTGGCGGCGGATATGGACTTCGGTTTGCGCGACTCGGTGTTCGTGCCGTTCTTCGGCGTGCCGGCTTGCACGCTGACTTCCGTATCGCGCATGGCGCGCGCGGGCAATGCGCGCGTCGTGCCGTTCGTGACGGAAGTGCTGCCGGATTATCGCGGGTACAAGCTGACTATTTTCGAACCGCTAAGTAACTTTCCGTCAGACGACGTGGCCGTCGATGCACGCAGGATTACCGAGTTTCTGGAGACGCAGGTGCGGCGGATTCCTGATCAATATTATTGGGTGCATAAGCGGTTCAAGAACCGGCCGGCGGGAGAGGCGGGGGTTTATTGAGTGTTGGTGGTGAGGGGGCGGCAGCGACTGCGCTGCTGCCTGGGTGCCGCCTTGGTGCCGCTTGACGCGCCCGCGTCGGCAAATGGGTCTCGCACTGAATCCGTTGCGCGCTCAAGTACTTAGTTGGGATCTCCAGGCGTTATCAACAGGGCTGTCAACATTATCTGTGGATAAGTTGTGGGGCGTGCTGGACGGCGTGCGGGCTATCTTGCACGTACGTTTTCAATCGTTATTCTTCAATTGACATCGTCGTACCCAGTTCGCGGATGACATACCCGTGGGCAGTTTCCTAAGTCCGATGTAGGCACCGCGGGAAGCGTTCTGTCATCGATGAAATAACGGCAGAAGCTTAAGAATTTTCGCCGCCTCGCGCCTCACCGTTCCTTATAGCGTGCTTGTTCTCCGAACAGGTATGACTGATAGGAACGACGGTGAAAAACTACAGCATGACTGAGTGGCCGGTCGGCATAGTGGTTCGCCTGCTTGCCGCATTCATGTTGCTAACGGTGGCCTTCGGCGCGAATGCCGTCGACTGTCTCACGCTTTACGCGCAGTCCGGTGCAACGCCGGGATCGAAGACGTGTCGCCTCGATGTGGTGGGCAATACGCCCGGCGGGATGGGCAACTATGCGTGTATTAACGACCTTGCCCTGATCGATCAGTGGTGTTCCGCGCCGGTTGAGCCGGATGAATCATGCCCGGTCGCCGATCCCGTCTATCCCGCCAATGGCAAAGTGAGTCTGGTAGAAAGCGACTTCCGCAGTGGCGATGCGGTGCCCCTGACGTTTACGCGCAGCTACCTGTCGTCCCCGTTTTTGAAGTCGGCGACTGCCATGGGGCCGGTATGGCTGAACAACTGGCAACGGCAGTTGAACGTCGCTAGCGCGACCGGAAGCTCACCGAAGATCGTCGCCTACCGGGCAAATGGTCAACCTCTCACGTTTCAGTCAATCGGCGGTCAGTGGAGCACGGCGGCTTTCAGCGGGCTAGCGTTAGCTCAGGCCGGAGCGGGCTGGGTACTGAAGGATCTGACCACTGACACCGAGGAATTTTATTCGGCTCAAGGCGTCCTGCTGTCCGAGACGACGCATACGGGCTTCACCCGTACGCTCACTTACGACGGAGCGGGGCGGCTCACCGCGATTGAGCAACGAACTGCGGGTGCTGCAACCCGGTATGCATTGCTGACGATCCGGCTCGAGTACGACACGCAGGGTCGTCTCTATCGCATGACCGATCCGTCCGGTGGCCTCACGCAGTACGGGTACGACGCGAATGGCAACCTGGTCACCGCGACATGGCCTGATGGGTACATGCGTCGCTACGTGTACGACGATCCGCGATTCAGGAATGCGCTGACAGGCGTCATTGACGAAACCGGCGTGCGCATCGCGACATGGGTGTATGACGCGATGGGACGGGCTGTTTCGGCGACGCATCCCGATGTCACGCGGAACGTCCAGTTTGGGTATGGCAATGGTTCAACGACGATCACCGGGGCAGACATGTCCGGCACGATCAGGTTTGCGTCGATCGCTGGTATGTTGCGGCTCACCGGTGGTAGCACTGCAGAGGGCAGCGAAAACCGGACGCTGGATGCGCACGGCAACCTGCTGCAGAAGGCGGCGCCGGACGGAACCGCCACTTATTCTTACGACACGGCGGGCCGACCAGCCCGTGCGGCCGTCAACAGCGCAAGCGGCTCGGTGATCACGTCGGTGCGATATGCCGACACCACGACGCTACATCCATCACTAGTCGCAACGCCCGGAAAAATGCGCGCATTTGTGTACGACGTGAACGGTAACGTCACGGGATACAGTGAGTACGACACGTCCGACTCGACCGGCGCGAACGGTTTTGATGCAACCGCAACGGGGAGCAAGCTCACCGTTGGCGCCGTCTATGACGTCAACAATCGCCTGAAGCAGGCGACGGTCTACGTGAACGGAGTCAAAACCGAAGACTGGCTGTACACGATCGATGAAACCGGCAACCTGCAGATCGCTCAGGAATTGGTTTCACATTGGCTTCTCGGCGGATTTGACCGTGACACTTCGAATCGCGTGACGCGGGTCACGGGCAACAGTCGAGAGGCACGTTTCACTTACGACAAGCGTGGCCGGATAACCCGTTTCACTTACAACGAAGACGCGACCGTACTGACCGCCGGCTTGAAGCGTTTCCTGACGGTGGACTACAGTTACACGCCGGACGGCCGCGTTGCATCGCGTACGGGCAGCGTCGCCAGAAATGGCGGTACGGCTGAGCCGATATCAAGCGAGGAAGTCGATCAGTGGATCGGCAACTACGAGAACGGTGTCGACCCTGTTGGACCAACCGTGAATCCGTTGGGCTCGCCAAGGTCGCTGGAAGCTTTTCTATCGCGGGCTTACATTGACGCGGACAGGACAGCCGGTACAGGGCGACGTGCCCGAGTTACAGATCGCGGCGCAGGAGCAGGTGCCGTTTCCTGTGCTAGTGCCGGACCAGACCGACCCGTCGAAGCGCGCGGTTCTTTATGCTCAGCTGTTCCGAAGCAACGACAACGCCGATGCCGGTTTTAACAAATGTGCGTACGGCAAACCCATCACGAAGCGTTGCCGCGAAATTCATGAAAATTGCCAGGTTAGGTGTGCGGACACGACTTTTCCGACAGGTAACCATGGTGTAAGTTTTTTCAGATGTATGAACCAGTGCAAATCGGACCAGGACTGCTAGGGAGAGCACGATGGATAAGGAAATCGACAAACATGTCGCGTCAGAAGTCAGCAAGCAACTGATGGACGCTTACCTATCGGTCGAAAACGCTACGCGGATAATTCAGGAGCGGTGTTCAAAAGACGAATTCGAGGGGTTTCGCTCTGAGGCGGGGAAGGTCGCTGGAGGGCTATACCTTCTTCTTGAGCCATTGTGGAGAGCGTATCCAGACCTTGCGCCCGAAGGCCTGGACATGTCTGCCTCGAAGAAAAAGAAAAAGCCGTAGCAGCGCTGAAGGCGCATTCAACCCCGCCTTCGGTCTCGGCGCGATCTCGTCAGGAGGGCCGATCAACCCGCTCGCCGCGCGCAGATCGCGTCACAAATTGACCACCGTTGCCCCCATCCACACCGCGCCCAACAAAGCCATTCGCATCAAGCACTTAACCCGTTAGCCCAGGAGTTATCAACAACCCTGTCAACATAAACTGGGGATAACATTCAGGGCTGCCGATAGCTTGAGCGTCGTAACTATCCACCGCCGACACGCCACTGTCCTATTCCGCACCGCCCCCACAAATCCCAGCGCGTTCAACGTGTTAGCGAGCTTGTCAGAAGGTTGTCAACAGGTTCATCAACACAAACTGGGGATAACTCAGCGGATGTCAGTACGGAATCCCAGGTTTAGTCAGTTGACCACCGTCACGCTCGACGCGGGAACCAGCGCCGCCGCAGGCGCATTGGCAGAAGTCGCAGCGCCACCCGCCACTTCAACCGGCGGATTCCCCATCGCCTGAAACAACGCCGCCGTATCCGTCAACCTTGCGCTCGTATAGCGAATCTCATCGAGCTGCGCATTGCGGAACTGCTGCTCGCTGGATCGCGTCGACGCAATCGGCAACGCGCCCAGCCGATACCGTCCGGACGTCTCCTCGAAAATCCCCTGCGCCGAGCGCGCGGCGACGTTCGCCGAGTCCAGCGCCTGCGCGTCGTGTTCGAGCGCGGCGAGCGAATCGGCGACATTCTGGAAAGCCGCCAACACGGTCTGCTTGTACTGCAAGACCGTCGCGTCGTAGGTATCCACCGCCGCGCGTCGCTGCGCGAACAGCGCCCCGCCGTGGAACAGCGGCTGCGACAACGAAGCCCCCAGACTCCAGATCGCGCCCGCGCCCGACAGCGCTACCGGCCAGCTAAACCCGCCTTGTCCCATCGACGCGCTCAGCGACAGGCTAGGGAACATCTGCGCCGTCGCGACGCCGACATCGGCCGCGGCGGCCTTCAACGCGGCGTCGGCGGCCTGAATATCGGGCCGCGCGCGCAGCAACTCAGAAGGCACCACCACCGGCACCTGCTGGGGCAACTGCAACTGCGCGAGCACGAGATCGTCGGGCGCGGCGTCCGGCGTGCGGCCGAGCAGCACGGCCAGCGCATGACGCGTGGTCAACCACTGCTGCTGCAGACCCGGCAAGCTCGCCGACAGACTCGCCGCGCTTTGTTGCGCGCTCAACTGATCGGCATGCGAAACCGCACCGAGCACATAGCGCCGCTGCGTGTCGCGCGCCTGGTCGTTGGCGAGCGTCACGAGCCTTTCGGTTGTATCGATCTGCGCACGCAGCGCGGCGCTCGTGATAGCCGCCGTCACGATATTGGCAGCCAGCGCGCGCCGCGCCGCGTCGAACTGATACGCCTGCACATTCACGCGCGATGCAAGCGCCGCGTCGGCGAGCCGCGAGGCGCCGAACAGGTCGATCGTGTAGTGCGCCTCCAGTTGCCCGACGAAGACGTTGTACAGCATCGTGCCGGGCCCGAAGCCGGGAATCGTCAACGCACGATTGCGGGTCGCCTGGCCACCGGCGTCGATGGTCGGCAGCATCGAACTGCCGACCTGCGCACGCAACTGCTCGCGCGCGGCGGCCAGGCTCTTGTCGGTGGCGGCGAGCGTCGGGCTGTTGCGCAAGCCTTCGTCGACGAGCGCATTCAACGCGTCCGACTGATACTGCTTCCACCAGTCGGGCACCGGCTTCGCGCCGACCACGAATTGCTGTGTGACGCCTTGCGCGGCCACGGTCTGGGTCGGCTGTGAGGCGGCGCCGTAGTGAGCCGGCTGCGGCATCGCGGGCGGCTCGCCGTTGGGTCCGAACGAACAGGCGGCAAGCGCGAACGTAGCGCCGACCAGCGTGACGATGCGCGGATAGCGGGAGAGGGGGATCGTAGCCATGCTCAATTTCCCGAATGCGCCGTGCCGGACGGTGCCGGTGGCTCGCGCTCATCGCCGCGCACCCTGAACGAGGCGGCGTATAGCGCGGGCAGATAGAACAGCGTGAGGATGGTCGCGCTCGTAATGCCGCCCATCAGCGCGGTCGCCATCGGACCGAAGAAGTTCGAGCGCAACAGCGGAATCAGCGCGAGCACGGCCGCCGCGGCGGTCAGCGTGATCGGCCGGAAACGCCGCACGGTCGCGCCGACGATCGCGTCGAAACGCTTATGTCCAGCCGTAATGTCCTGCTCGATCTGATCGACCAGAATCACCGAATTGCGCATGATGATGCCGAACATCGCGATCACGCCGAGCATGGCGACGAAGCCGAACGGCTGGCCGAACAGCAGCAGCGTGAAGACCACGCCGATCAGCCCGAGCGGCGCGGTCAGCACCACCATCAGGACGCGCGCGAAGCTCTGCAGCTGGATCATCAGCAACACCAGCACGGCAATGATCATGATCGGCATTTGCGCGTTGATCGACGTCTGGCCCTTGCCGCTTTCCTCGACCGAACCGCCGATCTCGATCCGGTAGCCGACCGGCAGCGTCGCGCGAATCGAGCTCAACGCCTTGTCGACCGCATGCGTGACGTCGATGCCTTGCGCGCCCGGCGCCACGTCGGATTGCACGGTGATGGTCGGCTGGCGGTCGCGTTCCCAGATCACGCCGTATTCGAGATCGTTGCGCAGATGACCGAGCGTGCCGAGCGGCACCGGACCGTTCGGCGTCGGCATGGCCAGCGTGACGAGCTGCGAGGGATCGACGCGTTCCGCTTTCGGCGCGCGCAGATCGACGCTGATCAGCTTGTCACGTTCGCGATACTGCGTGACGGTGTAGCCGGACAAGGTCATCGCGAGGAAGCTGGAGATGTCGTCGGAGCTCACGCCGAGTTCGCGCGCTTTCTTCTGGTCGACTTCGAAGCGCACCGAGCGTTCGGCCGGTTCGTCCCAGTCGAACTGGACGTTGCGGGTGCCGCTGTCGGCGCGCAGCGTGGCCGCGACGCGCTCGGCGATCGAACGCACGGTGGCGATGTCGTCGCCGCTCACGCGGAACTGCACCGGATAACCGACCGGCGGCCCGTTCTCGAGACGCGACAGACGCGTGCGGATCGCCGGGAAGTTGTCGCGCAATTCCGGTTCGAGCCACTGCGCAAGCTTCTCGCGATCTTTCACGGATTTCGCGGTGATCACGAACTGCGCGAAATTCGGCGTCTGCAATTGCTGGTCGAGCGGCAGATAGAAGCGCGGCGCGCCGCTGCCGACGAAGTCCACCGTATGATCGATTTCAGGCCGGCCCACCAGCACTTTTTCGAGCCGTTGGGCTTCCCGCAGCGTCGCCTGGAACGACGCGCCTTCGGGTAGCCGCACGTCGACCAGCAACTCGGGACGGTCGGAGCTCGGGAAGAACTGTTGCGGCACCAGCGTGAAGCTCGCCATCGCCACCACGAACAGCACGACGGTGATCGCCAGCACGATGAAACGACGCTCGATGCACCAGCTGATCCAGCCGCGCAGCCGCTTGTAGAATCGCGTGTCGTAGATGTCGTGTTCGTGGTCCTCGGCTTCGTGCGCCTGGCGTTTGCGCTCGGGCAGCATGTGATAGCCGAGCAGCGGAATCAGCACGACCGCCGCGAGCCACGACGCGATCAACGCGATCGCCGACACTTCGAAAATGGACCGCGTGTATTCGCCGGTGCTCGACTTGGCGAGCGCGATCGGCAGGAAGCCGGACACGGTGACGAGCGTGCCGGTCAGCATCGGAAACGCGGTACTGGTGTACGCATACGCGGCCGAGCGCGTGCGGTTCCAGCCTTGCTCCAGCTTCACCGACATCATTTCGACGGCGATGATCGCGTCGTCGACCAGCAGCCCGAGCGCGAGCACCAGCGTGCCGAGCGACACCTTGTGCAAGCCGATATCGAACAGATACATGCACAGCGCGGTGACGGCGAGCACGACCGGAATCGAGATCACCACCACCATGCCGGTGCGCACGCCGAGCGACAGCAGACTCACCACCAGCACGATCGCAATCGCTTCGGCCACGGCTTCGAGGAAGTCGTCGACCGATTGCGCGACGGCGTGCGGCATGCTCGACACTTCGACGAGTTGCAGGCCGGTGGGCAGCGCGTGGCGCAACTGGACCATCTGGCTGTCGAGCGCCTTGCCGAGCTGGATCACGTCGCCGCCCGGCTGCATCGTCACGCCGATGCCGAGCACGGCCTTGCCGCCGGAGCGCATCTGGGTGACGACCGGATCGTCGTAGCCGCGTTTGATCGTGGCGATGTCGCCGAGACGGAACGAACGGTTGTTGATGCGGATCAGCGTGTCGGCGAGCGCGTTGACGTCCTTGAACTGGCCGGTGGGGCGCACGAACACGCGGTCGTCGGTGGTGGTCAGCGTGCCGGACGCCGAGACGCTGTTCTGCGAATTGATCGCCTGGCCGAGTTGCTGCGGCGAGATGCCCAGACGCGTGAGTTGCGTGTTGGTGATCTCGATGTAGATATGCTGATCCGGATCGCCGAAGTAATCGACCTTGCCGACGCCGGGCACGCGCAGCAGCACCGTGCGCAACTGGTCCGCGTAGTCGTGCAGTTGCGCGGCGGAAAAGCCATCGCCTTCGAGCGTGTAGATGTTGGTGTAGACGTCGCCGAACTCGTCGTTGAAGAACGGGCCTTGAATGCCCGGCGGCAACGTGGCCGCGATATCGCCGACTTTCTTGCGCACCTGATACCAGGTTTCGGGCACGTCCTTGACCGGCGCCGAGTCTTTCATCGAGAAGAACATCAGCGACTCGCCGGGGCGCGAGTAGCTGCGCACGAAGTCGATGGCCGGCGTTTCCTGCAATTTACGGCCGATGCGGTCCGTGACCTGTTCCTGCACCTGGCGCGCGGTGGCGCCGGGCCAGAAGGTGCGGATCACCATCACGCGGAACGTGAAGGGCGGGTCTTCGGATTGCGCGAGTTTCGTATAAGCGAGAATGCCGAACGCGGTGGCGAGCGCGATCAGGAAAACGACCAGCGCCTGATGGCGCAGCGCCCATGCGGACAGGTTGAAGCGTCCCTCTTCATGCGGGGTGCTCATGAAGCGAAGTCCTCGGGATGCAGCGGCGCGACCACCCGGACTTTTTCGCCGGCGCTCACGGTGTGCACGCCTTGCAGCACGATACGCTCGCCGTCCTTGAGCCCCTGGCCGATCACGATGGTGCGCTCGTTGTAACGCGTGACGGTGATGCGGCGCAGTTCCAGCGCGTTGTCCGCGGCGCGCACGACCCACACGGCCGGCTGTGTGCCGTCGTGGAACAGGGCCGTGGCGGCCACCGTGAAGGTGCTGTTCTGATTCGCGCTGCCGCTGCCATTGGCCGGCGCGGCGAGCGCGATATCCGCGGTCATGCCGAGGCGCACGTCCGGACCGGGATTCTCGAGCGTGAGTTTGGCGCGATAGGTGCGGCTTTGCGGGTCGGCGGCGGGCGACAGTTCGCGCACGCGCGCGCTGAACTTGCGGCCTGGCAGCGCGGCCAGCGTGACGCTCGCGGTTTGTCCGACCGACAGCGCGGCGAGCGCGCTTTCCGGCACGTCGCAGACCACGTCGACATCACCGCTCCACGCGAGGTTGTAGACGGCCTGACCGGCGGACACGTTCTGGCCGGTGTCGGCCTGCTCGGCGGTGATCACGCCCGCGTGATCCGCGCTCAATGTGGTGTACTGCAACTGATCTTTCGACAACGCGGCCTGCTGCGCGGCCTGATCGCGCTGCGCGGCCGCCGAGGCGTAAGCATTGGTGGTCTGTTCGAGCTGCGCGGGGGCGATCAGGTTTTCTTTCGCCTGCGCCTGGTCGCGATCGAGTTGCTGCTTCGCGTAGACGAGGCTGTGCTCCGCAGCGGCGAGTTGCGCCTGCGCGCTGGCCGCATTCTTCTGCTGATCGGCCGGGTCGAGCCGGGCGACGATCTGACCGTTCTTCACGACGTCGCCGAGGCGTACGAGCCGCTCGACGATCTTGCCGCTAACGCGAAACGACAGCGGCGTCGAATAACGCGCCTGGACTTCGCCGGGCAGCGACGCCGCCTGTTGGGCATTGCCATCGGCGTGAATCGCCACGGCAACCACCGGACGCGGCGTGCTTGCCGCCACTTCTTTCTTCGAGCACGCTGACAGCGTGACGACGCCGGCAAGCGCGAGCGCGATGGCGGCGCGCGGCACGCGCCGGCCATGCCGATGAGACTGCTGGCGCATCATTGACGATGCGGGAGGACCGGGACGCTTCACAATTACTCCAACAGGAGACAGCGTACGAACACGGCAAGCCGTAGCGGCCCGCCAGCGATAACGCCCATGCCGATTCATGCAACCAGCATACGCAGTTGACTTCGAATGAATGGGCGCATTCTAATACACGCCTGTATCTGAATGTGATGGTGAATCGAAATTCTTTTCGGTGCTAGACTTCCGCCCATGAAAAGGCAAAGACTCACTCGCGAGCAAAGCAAAGACCAGACGCGCCTGCGTCTGCTCGATGCCGCGCAAGCGATTTTTATGAAGAAAGGTTTTGTCGCGGCGAGTGTTGAAGACATCGCGGCGGCAGCGGGCTATACACGCGGTGCGTTCTATTCGAACTTCCGCGGCAAGAACGAGCTGTTTCTCGAGCTGCTTCGGCGCGATCACGAAGCCATGCAGGGCGGCCTGCGAGCGATCTTCGCGAGCGCGGCGTCGCGTGAGGAAATGGAGGCGCGCGTGCTGCGCTACTACAGCACGCTGCACTGCGAGAACAAGTGTTTCCTGCTGTGGGCGGAAGCCAAATTGCTGGCGGTGCGCGACGGCCGTTTCCGGATCCGCTTCAACGCGTTCATGCACGAGAAGCTGGAACAGTTGGGCGCGTATATTCGCGAGTTCTCGGCGCGGGTCGGCACGCCGATGCTGATGACGCCGGAAACGCTGGCGATCGGTTTGATGGGCTTGTGCGACGGCGTGCAGTTTTTCTACACGATCGATCCGCAGAACGTGCCGACGGAACTGGCGGAGAAGGTGCTGGCGGGATTCTTCGCGCGCGTGGTGTTCGGCCGCGACGCTTGATGGACCGGATGGGCGGCGCGCGACAGACGGCGCGTGATGAGAGCACGCGCTGACGTACGGGGAGGGTCAGTGCGCCCGCGCTACGAAGTCAGGCGGCGTGCCGGCAGCGTGGCTGCCGCCCGTTGCGTTGATCAGTTGGTCGGGAATTGCGCGCAGGCGTCGGCAACCGGCGACGAGCAGGCGAACGAATATTGCCCGCTGTAGCGCAGGGCTTCTTCGCCGACATGCAGGACGACCCTGATATCCGGGCAGCGCTCATACGCGATAAAGGCCGAACAGGCCGCCGCGGACCAGCAAACCAGCGAAAACGCGATTTTTTCCAGAAGCTGAAAACGATGTGTCATAGCGATTAATTTCCTTTCGGGCGCTATGTTACCAGCATCTAAGGGTTTCTACCTACTCCAAATCCGCAATAAACCTCGCAAAAAGTAGCGAGCGCGTCCGCGTCAACCTGACCGGATTGTCATGTTCGAGTCAGTGTTGGGACATGATCGGATCGATACAATCGGAAGCGTTGGGCAAACCCGCGCGCGCTTGGCCGCCCGGGTCGACACAGGCGGCCAGAGGTGGCGCCGGCCCGGCTTTACCGAGGCAGGAGTCGTCCCATGAATCAATTGCAATCCATGCGCGTGTTCGTCAAAGTGGCCGATCTCGGCAGTTTCGTCGGCGCGGCCGGCGCGCTGGATCTGTCCACCGCGGTCGTCACGCGTCACGTTGCCGATCTGGAAGCGCGCCTCGGCACGCGGCTGCTCAATCGCACCACGCGCCGTCTGTCGCTGACCGAGTCGGGCAGCACATATCTGGAGCGCGTGCGGCACATTCTCGACGACCTCGAAGGCGTCGAGCAGATGGTGGTGGCGCGCAATCACGAACCGGTCGGCACCTTGCGGATCGTGGCGCCCGTGGTGTTCGGGCTGCATAGTCTCGCGCCCGTGGTGCAGTCGTACGCGGCGCGCTATCCGGATGTGATGCCGGACGTCACGCTGGCGGATCGCCAGGTGGATCTGGTCGAAGAGGGTTACGACGTCGGCATCATGGTCACGCGGCACATGCGCAGCGCGAGCATCGTTACGCGGCGCCTGACCACCGGCTATATGACGGTTTGTGCAACGCCCGCCTATCTGGCGCAGCACGGCACGCCGACGCGCCCCGAGCATCTGCTCGAGCATCCGTGTCTGAGCCGGCCTTCGGAGCAGGGCGGCGACGAGCGGGTGTTCACCGGCCCGGACGGCGAGGTCCGCGTGCGGCCCAGCAATGCGATCGCCGCGAACAACACCGAAATGCTCAGGCAGTTCGCGCTGCTGGGCATGGGCGTCGCGATTCTGCCGAGTTACCTGATTGGCCGCGATCTGGCGTCCGGGCGGCTCGTGCCGTTGCTGGGCGACTACCGGTTGCCGCAGATCGAAATCACGATTGCGTATCCGAGCCGCTTGCACTTGCCGGCGAAGGTGCGAACCTTCATCGATCATCTGGTCGAGTATTTCCAGCCGGGTCAGCCGTCGTCGCGCGATCGGTCGGCGTCGGCGTTCGCTGTGACCGCGCTGGATCCCGCGCACGATCTGCCGGAAGCGGATTTGCACAGCGACACGGTGCGTCCGGTGCGCAGTGCGGTGCGGACGCGAAGCGCGGCTTCGGTGTCGGCTTCGTCGCCGATCTGATTGAAAATGGGGCGTTGCAGACGGGCATTCTTTTCATGCTCGCGTGCCGACGCCCCTTTTTATCGTCGCCGATCTGATATTCAGGCGCCGTATTTCTTCTTCAGATAGTCGATAAGATGGAACCCCACAATCCCTCCGGCCACGTTGACTTTCGACCAGTTCCAGAACTCTAGTTGCGCCTTGAGTTGTCGATCGCGGAAATAGCCGGAAACGTCATTGTCGAATTCGCTCTGAAGTCGCGACCTTTCTCTGATAACGCCCTGCATGCTATTGTCGCCGTTTCCGTACCTGTACAGCGCATCCTCGTAATACGCCTTCCTGCCTTCGATATACTTAATGGAGTCGTCGTTTTTTCTGTAAGGCATCAGCCTGGTGACGGCATTTCCTTCGCCCGCGAGCGGCCACTTGAAAGATATTTTTTTCAGGGATTTGAGTGCGCGATCGTCCAGTTTGAATATGGGGCTGTCGTCGTTGAGCGCCTCGCGCTGCAGGATATACAGATCCCGTTTGAAGTCCTGACGGGCAGTCAGTTCATTTCTATACGTGTTCGGGGTAATCTGGGGCATCGATTTTGTTGGGTCTGAAATTGTTTCGTGAAATTTCGAGTTGAACAAAACCAGATCCATGGTTTGATCGTCGATGTAATTTTTTAGATTGATTTGCTGATTTTTTATCAGAGCTTGCCAGATCTTTGAAAGATTTTTCCCTTTGGTTTCTTCGGTCCCCCACACTTCCTGCCATCGTTTCATGAAGGGCGAATTTTTTTCGTTTGAAAGCGGGCCGATGGTCGAGTTTTTATTTGCTCCAAAATAAGGCTCCTTCGTGCCCATGTTGAGCCATGCCGGATTCCGATCCATTTTTAAATGGCCGAGCTGGCGGTTGGCATCATCGATGGACTTGAATTTTGAGTAAAAGAACAACTCGCGGTCGCTCGGCGGCGGCGGCAGGGGCCGGTCCTGCCCCCTGAGGGGTCTGGGAGGCGCATGGGTTCCATTGGCTGCGCGTTCAGATCGTTCAGGCGCCGTTGATAATCTCCATTGCTCTCCACTCGCCTGGCGTGAAGTCGACGCAACAGGTGGCTCATCGCAAAAGCCTGACCGTGTTCCGGCTGCCGTGGACACGGATGCCTGATCGATGCCTGACGGCAGCTTCGAGTAATGGGCGCTTTCCGCCCTCGGATTGGCGATCACTTGCGCATCGGGTGGCGGGATTTGTTCAGTTGTTCCTGCTCGCAATCGCGGTGGTCGGGTCGGACCGAGCGGATAACCGAGTTGCCCGTTGACACGCTGTGGCGGATTAAAAAATGACTTGAACGCGGAGGTCGTCGTTGACTCCAACGCGGGCGCCTCGGCATAAATGCGCGGTTGGGTCGCTGACGACATCTCCTGTCGATTCGGCTGGGGAGTGGCCCCGGCGCCGTCATTCCCGAACGGGACAGACTGAGGTTTAAGCGGCGGCGGATCTTGCAAACCTGGCTGCGGCTGATCCTGGTTAGTCGCGATTTTCATAACTCCACTCCGTGGGCGGTAATGAGCCGTGCCGGCATCGGCAGGAGTGTTCAGTATTCGGGGAAATATTCTGGCCAGGTGGTACATAGGTGCGCCGACGCGGCGGCCGGCGCATCCGCGTTTCTTACCGGCTAGATCCACACGTCATTTTCGGCGGTGCGGTCGCTGGTTTCGTCGCCGGTATTTTTCACGCCGCGCGGCTCGATCAGCAGCATCTTGACCTCGCGTTCGGCGTACGGCTTGTGCTCGACACCCTTGGGCACCACGAACATTTCCCCCGCTGAAATCAGCACGAAACCGTCACGCATGTCGATCCGCAACTGGCCGTCGAGCACGATGAAGGTCTCGTCGGTATCGGCGTGTTCGTGCCAGATGAACTCGCCTTCGATCCGCACCACCTTGAACTGGTAGTCGTTCATTTCGGCGACCACGCGTGGCTGCCAATGATCGTGAATACGGCTGAGTTTGTCGGCGAAGTTGATGGGCTGGTAGGACGGTTGGGTCGTTTGATCGTTTGACATGGAAAGCGCCTCCTGAGCACGATGGGTCAGGCCGAAGCATAGAGCGCGATACGCTTCGGGGTCTTGCACGTTTGTGCGCGCTCAGGCGGCGCGACGCGGCGGGGTTTGGCTTATCAGCAAGGACGCACGCGCCTTCTCAGGCGTCGTGTCCGCCTTCGTCTTGGGCCTCGCCTTTGCCTGTGCCTGCGGCTGCGGCCAGTCCCGGTCTACGCCTTCGTTCAGCGCATACCCGGCGCCGGAGCACCCAGCATCTTCAGCCACTGCGCCGGCGCCACGCCCCACGCGCGTTTGAAATGCCGCGTCATATGGCTCTGATCGGTGAAGCCGCTGGCGGCGGCCGCATCGGCGAGCGACATGCCATGAACCACCAATTTCCGGACCCGATCGAGACGCCGCATGGTCAGATATCGATGCGGGCTGGTGCCGAATAGCGCGCGAAAATCCCGCGACAAACTCCAGCGGTCACGACCGGCCGCGGTAGCCAGTTCGTCGAGCGTGACTGCGCTTTCGAGCGAGGCGAGCAGATACTCGCGAGCGCGTGCCGCAGCCTGAAAATCCACCGGCCGGCGTGTGCCCGCGGCGCCGGCCACGGCGTCGAGCGCGATCGCCAGGTCGTAGAGCGCGTCGTCCTGTTCGAGCGGGTCGAGCGCGTTATCCATGGTGCGCAGCAGGTTCGCGGTGGCGTTGAAGAGACGCGGATCGTCCGACAGGCCGCCTTTGACGAACGGCAACGGCTTGCCGCCGAGCGCCTGCTGCAACAGCGCCGGGTCGACATAGACCATGCGGTAGCGGAAGCCGTCGCCGGTGCCGGCCTGGCCGTCATGCGGCTCGTCGGGGTGCAGCACCATCGTGCCGCCCGGCAGGCTGTTGCGGGAACCGCCGCGATAGCGAAAGTTCTGCACGCCGGCCAGCGTGTGGCCGATGGCGTAGGTATCGTGCCGGTGCATCGCGTAGGCGGTGTGATGAAAGAACGCCTCGATCCGCTCGATGCCGTTCGCGGCGTCCGAAAGCGGTGAGCGATAGATCCAGTCGGCGCCGGGTTTTTGCATGGAAGGCGGCCGCGCCGAAGCGCTTGGCTCAGACGCCGCCGCCCCTGGCGCAAGCAAACGCGGCAACACGTCCCGCGCTCGACTCACGCGCCGAGACCCGGGCCGAAACTACCGCCGATCAGCCGCGTCACGGAGTCGACGTCGGCGTAATCCTGTTCCGGCAAACCGTCGAGCATCGACAGCACTTCGTTGCTCGCACCGGCTTCGCGGGCGGCGTCGACGAGGGCATCTTTGTTCGCCGGGAAATGGACTTCGCCGAGCACGTCGGCGATTTGCAGATCAATCGATTCACCGGGAATGGCCGATGCGGTCATGCAAACGCTCCTGCGGATTCGTTGGAAGGATGAAGCCTGCGATTCGACTTAACGACAAAACACGCAACTTTAACAAGATCAAGCACGCGCGCGTCGCCGTCAGGTCTGAAGATGCTCGTTCTGGCCGGTAAAGCTGCGTTCGAGATGTCGGGATTTCGGCAGCGCAATATGTTGCCATTGTTGCGGACGGGTGTCGTCCGTGGCGGCGACGCCCGGCGCTGCGGGGGCAACCGGTGCGGCATTGGCGCGTTCGGCGAGGCCGCTCGCATCGGTGCCGTCGCGCGCGGTATGCACCGGCGCGGCGAAACACGAAGCTGACAGTGTCACCATGGTCAACAGTGTCGAGGTTTTCATCGCCCGACCTCCTAAGCTCATGCGGCGCTGTCAGTTGAGCAAGCGCTGTGCCGTCCCCGCGTCGAAAGGAAGGCGCAAGCTACGCGCGATGTCGTCGTATGCGAATCGCGTGCTTCTACCATCTTAGATGGCAAAACCTGCAACGCGCGCACATTTGCGACAAAACGGTATTGTAAATTTCAAATGATGGCAGCCAGAAGGCAAGTCCAGGTCAAGTCGGAAATAGTGCGGCGGCGAACTGGCCGCAAAGGCCTGGTGAGCGGCTCTGCTGCGGCGCGGCAAAGCATCAAAGCATCAAAGCGGTAAAGCGGTAAAGCATCAACGCGGCAAGTCTCGGCGGCCTTGCCTTACCGCAGGCCCTCGAATCCACGTGCTCCGGCAAGCCGCTCAGCGCAACACCTCGAACCGGGTCCACGGCCACGACGGCCGGTCGCGCATATACCCGTTCAGCCAGTTCCACTGCGGATGCCGCTTCATGAACGCCTGCGCATCGAACGGCCGTCCGCACGGATGCCCCCAACGCGCGGCGAACGCCATCGCGCTCGCCATTTCGCTATCGGCCACTTTGCCGTCATTCGCGCCCCACGGATTGAACGGCCCCTGATCGTTACCGCCGAAGCGCGCGTCGTCCAGTTCCAGATGCCCGCAGATGGTGCGCGAGCAGGGGTTGTCGTTACGGTCGAGATACACGTCGTGATGATCGGCGATCATCGCTTTGGCCAGTTCGACATCGATCTTGCCGTGATGCAGTTCCGCGAGTTGCATGAAGCGCAAACGCCGCGCGCCGTTCTTGCGCACGTCGGTGTAATCCTCGCCTTCGCCGATGCATTCCTGGTTGCGGATCTTCAGATCGGTCGCGGTGTTATAGCCGCTGTAGAACCCATCCTTCGTGCTTTCGAAGCCGGCGTAATGCAGCCCGAGTTCGTAGCGTGCGATCTCGCCGGTCCTGGTGTCGCCGAGCAGCCAGCTGTTCGCGTAGCCGCCGTTATTGGCGAGCGCGAACATCTCGCACCATTCGGCGATGCTGTTCGCGTATTGCGACGCGCGCCGCGAGCGGTAGAACTCGGGTGCGCCGGCCGCGTTATAGCCGACGAAGTTCGAGATCGTGGTTTCGGTCACCATCAGCCCGGCGGCGGTGATCCAGAAGTCGGTGAGGCTCGAAATGCAGCCCGGCAAGCCTTGCATGAGAATGCGGTTGCCGCGCTCCGGCACGATGTCGAACACCACGTTGAACGCGTCGCCGGCGGCGTAGCGGTCCCACGAGTTGTGGGCCATCACGATGCGGCCGTCGCGCGTGGCGCTGCCGGTCGCGATGAACGCGCTGCAATGATGGCCGCGCCGTCCGCGCCACGGTTTCAGACCCAGCTCGGGCTTCTGCTGCGCCGCATGAGCCGGCCACCAGCTTTGCAGCAGATCCATGTAGCCGTTCCACGCCAGCACTTCGGCGAACGGCAGCTTCGCGCCGTCGGCGATGCCCTGGATTTCGTCGGCGAATTCGGTGTCGAGCTGGTTGGCGAACTGCGACACGGCGGCGCCGACGAAGGTGTCGAAGTCTTCGCCGGTGTCCCATTTCGCGAGGTAGCGGGCCGTGTGGATCGCGTTGCGGATTTCGGCGGCGAGCAACTGGCCGTGCTGCTCGCCGCGATCGTACGGCTCGCCTTCGATATGCACGAAAATCCAGCCCGCCTGATCGCGGCGCGCGGCTTCGTGTGACGGTTCGCTCATCTTCGCTCCGGTGCTCACTTTTCGCTGCAGCGGTCTCCCTATTGTAGAAAATCTGCCGGGCTTTGCACGGCGCGCAAGGGCAACCGGGAGAAGCTCAGCGCGTCGGATTCATCCGGAAATAAGCATCGAGCAGCGAAGTTTTATATACGACGCCCGCGAGTTTCGGATGCGCGGCGCTCTCCACGACCGGCAGCCGTTCGCCCTGAAACGCCATGAAGTGCTGCAACGCGACGCCGAGCGGCATGTCGGGCGTGAGCACGTCGAAATGCGGCTGCAGATAATCGGCGGCGGTCTTCGCGGAAGTGTCGCGTTTCTCGAGCAGGTCGGAGGTAATGTCTTTCAGCGCGACCACGCCGAGAAACGCGCCGGACTCGTTGGCCACGTACAGATACTTCACCGGATACTCGAGAAACACGCGCGTCATGTCGTGCACGGTGGCGTTCGGCGGCACGACGGTTTCGGCCGGCCGGATCAGTTCGCGCATCTGCGTGGAGCGCAGCCGCGTGCGCTCCTGTTCCTCCTGATTACGGTGCAGCGTGATCTCGTACATCGACGTCTTGCCGATCGCGCGCGACACGAAATACGCGACCACGCACGACAGCATCAGCGGCAGCACCACCTGATAGCTGAGGGTCATCTCGAAGATCATCAGGATCGCCATCAGCGGCGCCTGGGTCGCGCCGGCCAGGAACGCGCCCATGCCGACCATCGCGTACGCGAACGGCGCCGAGGTGCCGTGCGGCCACAGCGCATGCATGCCCTGGCCGAACAGCGAGCCGACCACCGCGCCGACGAACAGCGTCGGCGTAAATACCCCGCCGACCGCGCCGGAACCCGCGGTCGCCGCGGTTGCGACGAGCTTGAACACCAGCACCAGCACGAGCGCGGTCCATGTCCACGGCGAATGCAGAATCGAGTTGACCACGCTATAGCCGTTGCCCCACACCTCGGGCGACCAGACCGACAGAATGCCGACCACCAGACCGCCGATCGCGAGCCTCACCGGCAGCGGCAACGGCAGCTTGCGAAAGCTCGCCTTCGAGACGTCGAGCAGCCGCAAAAACTGCGGCGCCGCCGCGCCGCACAGCGCGCCGAGCGCGACGAACAGCAGCACCTCGAGGCCGGCCACCGGCGGAAACACCGGCATCTCGTACGGCGGCCTGTAGCCGGCGAATTCACGCATCGTGATGTTGGCGACCACGGCCGCGACCACCACCGGCCCGAAGCTTTCCATGGCGATGGAACCGAGCACGATTTCGGTGACGAAAAACGCGCCGGCAATCGGCGCGCTATACGCGGACGTGATACCGGCCGCCGCGCCGCACGCCACCAGCAGACGCAGCCGCGGCGGATCGAGATGCACCCAGCGTCCGATCAGCGACGCGGCCAGCGCCGCCAGTTGCACCATCGGCCCTTCGCGGCCGATCGAGCCGCCGCTCGAAATCGTGAACAGCGACGACACGCTGCGCCAGAAGCTCAGCTTCACCGGCACCACGCCGTCGCCGATCGCGACCGCTTCCATGTAGTCGACGTGGCTGTTCTTGTCCGTATGACGCCGCGCGATCAGCAGGAAGAACCCGGCAATCAGACCGCCGGCAGCGGGCAGCCAGATCCGTACCGTCCACGGCAGGCTGCGGGCCATTTCGACGAAGCTGCCGGACTTGCCGACCGTCGCCAGTTGCAGCAACGCGATGGCCTCGCGAAAGGCGATCGTCGCGAAGGCGCCGGCGACGCCGACCACCACCGACCAGACCAGCATCGTGTGGGCTTCGGAAAGACGGAACAAATGTTGGGCGCGGGTGCGCAGCTTCAGCAGGAATGAAAGCACGTCGGCGTGACAGGGTGTGAGAGGTTGGACGGCATGCTGAGCCACCGCAGCGCGCCCGCAACGGACGGCGGGCGCGCTGCGACGGCTGGGCGGTGAAGGGCGGCGCGGCTCAAGCCGCCGCCTTGTCGAGTTCGGGATAGTGCCGGAAGATGCACGCCTCGTTATGCTCGATGCGGCGCTCCGACTGCAGATACGCGGCGATGTTCGGCCGCTCGATCACCGCGTCGTGCAACGCGGCGAGCCGCGGATAGTGTTCGCCGAAGCGCTTGAGCGCGCGCGGAAACGCGTACAGCAGGCCGTCGATCAACTGGAACATCGACAGGTCGACGTAGCTGAGCGCATCGCCGACCATCCAGGTGCCGCCGGCCGGATTCTGCTTCAGCACGCGCTCGAAGTACGTCATGAACTTCGGAATCCGGTTGTCGATGAAGTCATGCGCGCGCACCTTCGCGGCGTCTTTCTGGTCTTCGTAATACAGCGCGCTGGCGAGCGGATGATGCGTGTCGTGCGCTTCGGTAACCATGTCGGCGATGGTCAGTTGCAGGCCGTTGGCGACGTAGCGCAGGCTCTCCATCTGCGGCGCCAGATTGAGTCGCGGCCCCAGATAAAACAGAATGTTGGCGGTCTGAGCGATCACCAGATCGCCGTCTTTCAGAAACGGCGGCGCGTACGGCGGATAGGGCTCGTCGCGGCTTTTCATGAGGGCCATCATCGCGTTGGTGCCGAGGCCGTCCGACGGCTCGCCGCGCGCCACTTCCACATAGTCGGCGCCGGCTTCTTCCAGCGCCAGCCGCACGAATTCGCCGCGGCCCTGCAGGCCGTCCCAATAGTAAAGTTCCAGGCTCATCGATCGATCCTCATTCCGGTTGCCCATGCGTCTCTTGAACGGGCAGGTTGCACGACGGATTGCGTGAACTGACGACGTCAGCAACCAGTATGCCGTGCGCTCGGGCCGGATGGGGCGCCGGAATGCGCAAAACCCCGCACGCGGCGGGGTGGGTTCGAAGGCGGGCGGCGCTTAGCCGAACAGGCGCTGGACGGCCCATGTGATCCCGAGTCCGCCGGCAATCAGCCAGACGTACAGAATGAAGCCGGTGGTCAGCGCACGGGGCCCGGCCTGGCGAATCTGCGAGATCCGCGTTTCGATGCCGAGGGCGGTCATGGCCATGGTCAGCGCAAAGGTGTCGAGCATGTTCAGCGTGCTGGTCGCGGCTTCCGGCAGCACATGCAGCGAGTTGATCACGACGAACGCGAGGAAGCCGAGCGCGAACCAGGGAATCGCCAGCTTGCGCGGGGCATGCGAGGCAGCGCCTTCATGCGACGAAGCCGGGCGGGCCGAACGGTTCACCCACAAGCCGACCACCAGCAGCACCGGCACCAGCAGCATCACGCGGGTCATCTTGACGATGGTGGCGATATGCTCGGCTTCCGGGCTGACGTTGCTGGCCGCGCCGACCACCTGCGCCACTTCGTGAATCGTGCCGCCGAAGAAGAGGCCCGCGCCCACCGTGTCCAGATGCAGCCAGCCTGCCTTGAACAGCACCGGGTAGAGGAACATGGAGAGCGTGCCGAACAGCACCACGCTGCCCACGGCCATCGCGCTCTTGTGCGGCTTGGATTGCAGCGTCGATTCGAAGGCGAGCACGGCGGCCGCGCCGCAGATCGCGCTGCCGGCTGCCGTCAGCAGCGCGGTGTCGCGGTCGAGCTTCATGATTTTCATGCCGGCCCACGTGCCGATCACGAGCGTGCTGACGACGATCAGCACCGATTCCGCGAGGCCCGGCAAACCGACCTGGGCGATTTCCTGCAGGCTGACGCGCAGTCCGAAGAAGGCGACCGCGATGCGCAGCAGCTTGCGCGCCGAGAAGTTGACGCCGGCCGACCAGCTGGCGGGCATGCCGTCGCGCAACGCGTTGCCGTACAGCGCGCCGGCCACGATGCCGACGATCAGCGGGCTCAGGCCCAGTCCGGCAATCGCCGGAATCGCGGCGATCCGCGTGACGGCGGCGGCGAACAGCGCGACGAACAGAATGCCGTTGAGTTGGCCGCGAGTGGATGACTCGGCGGCGGGATGGGGGGCGGTGAGATGAGCGGTTGACATGGTTTGCAGCCCTTTTCTATGACTGACTAAGATTCGATAGGGCTTATCCTAAATTAGATATATCGATATGAAAAATCGTGATTTAGGATGTAAAGTATAGGTTGTGCTGATACTTTGGTTCCCATGACCCCCGATCAACTTATAACGTTCGCTGCCGTCGCCGAGCATCGCAACATCAGCCGGGCGGCGGTTGCGCTGCATTTGTCGCAGCCGGCGGTGTCCGGCCAGTTGCGGCAGTTGCAGGACGAATTCGGCGAACCGCTTTATCAGCGCGACGGCCGCGGCGTGCGTCTGACGCCTGCCGGCGAGCAGTTGGCGAGCTACGCGACGCGGCTGCGCGATACCTGGCGGCAGGCGCATGCGTACCGCGACGCGTTGCGCGGGTTGGAGCAGGGCACCTTGCGGATCGGCGCGAGCACCACGCCGGCGAGCTATCTGCTGCCGTATCTGATCGCCGAGTTTCATCGGCGCTTCCCTGAGGTCACGCTGCATGCCGCCGACGGCAACACCACGGAAATCGTCGGCGCGCTGGGTTCGGTCGACATCGCGATGATCGAAGGACCGGTCGGCGCGGATTTGCCGCCGGACACCGCGGTGCATGCGTGGCGCGAGGATGAGATCGTCGCGATCATGCCGAGCTCGCATCCGTTGGCGCGGTCGAGCGGGGCGGGTGGTGCGGGTGGTGAGGGCGGCCGTGTCGAACTGGCGGCGTTCGGTGACTATCCGCTGGTGTTGCGCGAGACCGGCTCGGGTGTGCGGCAGATCGTCGAGCGCGCGTTTGCCCGGGCAGGTGTGCCGATGCGCGTGGCGCTGGAGATTGCCGGCGTGGAAGGCGTGAAGGAGGCGGTGCGGGCTGGCATGGGCATCGGTTTCGTGTCGGCCATGTCGATGCGGCATGAAAACGGCGCGCTGCGTTTGTTCTCGCTGAGCCCGGAACCGCTGACGCGACGCTTGTCGATCCTCGTGCCGCACGCGAGTGCGCCGGCGCGGGTGGTGGAGCAGTTTCTCGCGTTGTGTCTGGCGGAGGGGGCTTGAGCGAGGGGCGCGGGGGACTTGCCGGCCGATCAGCCAACTCGCCAACTCGCCAACTCGCCGCCTCGCTAACACGCGAAGCCCACCCTTGGGGATTTCCACTATGGTGCATGACGCCGGCCCCGGCGCACTATTCGGGCATCGCAAGCGCCTCGGCGCTTTTTTTCGAAACGCATTTGGAACCGGTTCCAAATGCCGATTGGCAGACAGGATTGGGTAAATTCGACATGACTGACGCAGTGGACGTGGTGATCGTCGCCAGCGCGTTCGGGATGGACGCGGTACGTGCGCACGGTCATCTGAAGTGGGCGGAAGCGAGCCGGCAAGCCGGTGCGACGGGTTTCGAAGTGCGTCGCGAGTTGTTCGCCGAAGAAACCGACGCCGTCCCGCACAAGCTGCGCGAACTCGGTGAGCGGATCGCCGCGCTGGGTTTGTGGTGCGTGTACTCGACGCCGGCCTCGCTATACGCGGCAGACGGCACGCTAGACGCCGATGCGCTGCGTCTGTCGATCGAAGAAGCGTTGGCGCTCGGCGCGCGCTTCGTGAAGCTGCAACTGGGCGGTTTTGCCCGTGAGGCCAACGCGGCCGTGATCGCCGACCACCTGCGTTGCGCCGATCTGCGACTGGTCGTCGAAAACGGGCAACTGGCCGAGGGCGGTTCGCTCGACCAGTTCGTCGGCCTGTTCGACGCGCTGGCGCGCGAGGGCCACGCGGACCTGCTCGGCATGACCTTCGACATCGGCAACTGGGCCTGGCGCGATGTCGCGCCGCTCGACGCGGCCGGGCCGTTGGCGGCGCACGTCGACTATATCCATTGCAAGACGACGACGGGCGAGGGCGCGCGGCGTTTTTCCGCCGCCCCGGCCGCCGACGATGCGCAGTTCGCCGCGGTGCTCGACGCGCTGCCGCGGACTGTGCCGCGCGGTATTGAGTTTCCGTTCGAGACGAATCGTATCGATGCGGACGCGGCGCATTACGTCGCGTGGCTGGCGGCGGCGTAAGCGGTGCGCGGGACCTGAGAGAACGCGGTAGAGAAAACAGCACACAGCGAATCAATGCAGGAGCGAAGCATGAGCAACACCAACCCCCACGCAGCACTCGACGTCATCACCTACGGCGAAGCCATGGCCATGTTCGTAGCCGCCGAAACCGGCGCGCTCGCGGCGGTCGGGCAGTTCACCAAGCGCGTCGCCGGCGCCGATCTGAATGTGGCGATCGGCCTGTCGCGGCTCGGCTTCAAGGTGGGCTGGATGAGCCGCGTCGGCAGCGACTCGTTCGGCCAGTTCGTGCGCGATACGTTGACGAAAGAGGGCATCGATCAGCGCTGCGTGACGACCGACGAACACTATCCGACCGGCTTCCAGTTGAAGTCGAAAAACGACGACGGCAGCGACCCGGCGATCGAGTACTTCCGCAAAGGCTCGGCGGCGAGTCATCTGTCGTTGGCGGACTACGCGACGGACTATGTGCTGCCCGCGCGTCACCTGCACCTGACCGGCGTGGCCCCGGCGATCTCGGCGAGTTCGCGTGAACTCGCGTTTCATCTCGCGCGCGAAATGCGCACCGCCGGCAAGACGATTTCGTTCGACCCGAATCTGCGCCCGACCTTGTGGCCGTCACGCGCCGCGATGGTCGACGGTTTGAATGCGCTGGCCGCGCTGGCCGACTGGGTGCTGCCCGGCATTGGCGAGGGCGAAATTCTGACCGGCTACACGAAGCCGGACGACATCGCGAAGTTCTATCTCGACCAGGGCGCGCGCGGCGTGATCATCAAACTCGGCGCACAAGGCGCGTATTTCCGCACCGCCGACGATGCCGCGATGATTCCCGGCCGCCCGGTCGCGAAGGTGGTGGATACGGTCGGCGCGGGCGATGGTTTCGCGGTCGGCGTGGTCAGCGCGCTGCTCGAAGGCCGCACGCTGCCGCAAGCCGTGGCGCGCGGCAATCGCATCGGCGCGCTGGCGATTCAGGTGATCGGCGATTCGGAAGGCTTGCCGACCCGCGCCGAACTCGACGCGCTCGAACTGGCCGACGTGCCGTCGGTCGCGACCGCGTTGTGAACGACGAGCGGCAGCGTTAGGCCCCCAACCGCCGAGCCCCAACGCCCAACCCCCAACACCAAGAGCGCGCCGAACCGCGCCCCATGACCGTTCATCATTGTTTCGGGAAGCCGTCAAAGGAGACACCCATGACCTCATCGCTCGCGATTCGCCGCTGGTGGACGATCATGCCGATCGTATTCATCACCTACAGCCTCGCTTACCTGGACCGCGCGAACTTCGGCTTCGCGTCGGCGGCCGGCATCAACCAGGATCTCGGCATCAGCAAAGGGTTGGCGTCGCTGATTGGCGCGCTGTTCTTCCTCGGCTATTTCTTCTTCCAGATTCCCGGTGCGATCTACGCCGAACGCCGCAGCGTCAAGAAGCTCGTGTTCTGGAGCCTCGTGCTGTGGGGCGGCTGCGCGGCACTGACCGGCATGGTCAGCAATATTCCGTCGCTGATGGTGATCCGCTTCGCGCTCGGCGTGGTCGAGGCCGCGGTGATGCCGGCCATGCTGATCTTCATCAGCAACTGGTTCACCAAGGGTGAACGCTCGCGCGCCAACACCTTCCTGATTCTCGGCAATCCGGTCACCGTGCTGTGGATGTCGGTCGTGTCCGGCTATCTGGTGCATTCGTTCGGCTGGCGTCACATGTTCATCGCCGAGGGCGCGCCCGCGATCATCTGGGCAGTGTGCTGGTGGTTCATCGTGCAGGACAAGCCGCAACAGGTGTCGTGGCTGACCCAGCAGCAAAAGGACGATCTCGCGCAAACGCTGCGCGCCGAGCAGGCCGCGATCAAGCCGGTGCGCAACTATAGCGAGGCGTTTCGCAATCCCGCGGTGATCAAGCTGTGCGCGCAATATTTCTGCTGGAGTATCGGCGTGTACGGCTTCGTGCTGTGGCTGCCGTCGATCCTGAAGAACGGTTCGACGCTCGGCATGGTCGAAACCGGCTGGCTCTCGGCGCTGCCGTATCTGGCCGCGACCATCGCGATGCTTGCAGCTTCGTGGGCATCGGATAAACTCAATCGCCGCAAAGTGTTCGTGTGGCCGTTCCTGCTGGTCGGCGCGGTGGCGTTCGCGGCGTCGTACGCACTCGGTTCCACGCACTTCTGGCTCTCGTATGCGCTGCTGGTGATCGCCGGCGGTGCGATGTACGCGCCGTACGGGCCGTTCTTCGCGATCGTGCCGGAGTTGCTGCCGAAGAACGTCGCGGGCGGCGCCATGGCGCTGATCAACAGCATGGGCGCGCTCGGCTCGTTCGTCGGCTCGTATGTGGTCGGTTATCTGAACGGCGCCACCGGTTCACCGTCGGCGTCGTATGCATTCATGAGCGTGGCGCTGGTCGCCGCGGTGATCCTGACGCTGATCGTCAAGCCGCAGCCGCAGGATCAGACGCCGAACAACGCGGCCCCGCTCGCTACACCGTTGCAAGGAAAATAAGCTGATGAAGAAGATCGTCGCCTGGAAGCCGCTGCCCGAAGATGTGCTCGCGTATCTGCAGCAGCATGGGGAAGTCGTGCAGGTCGATGCAGCTCAGCACGACGCGTTCGTCGCGGCGCTGCGAGACGCGGACGGCGGCATCGGTTCGAGCGTGAAGATCACGCCGGCCATGCTCGAAGGCGCGACGCGGCTCAAGGCGCTGTCGACCATCTCGGTGGGCTTCGATCAGTTCGACGTCGCCGATCTGACGCGTCGTGGCATCGTGCTCGCGCACACGCCGGACGTGCTGACCGAATCCACGGCCGATACCGTGTTTTCGTTGATTCTCGCTTCGGCGCGCCGGGTGGTCGAACTCGCCGACTGGGTGAAAGCGGGCGAGTGGCGCCAGAGCATCGGGCCGGCTCAGTTCGGCGTCGACGTGCAGGGCAAGACGCTCGGCATCGTCGGCCTGGGGCGCATCGGCGGCGCGGTCGCGCGGCGCGCGGCGCTGGGCTTCAACATGAAGGTGCTGTACACCAACCGCAGCGCGAATCCGCAGGCCGAACAGGCTTACGGCGCGCGGCGCGTCGAGCTGGCGGAGCTGCTGGCCACGGCCGATTTCGTCTGCCTGCAAGTGCCGCTCACGGCTGAGACGAAGCATCTGATCGGCGCGGCCGAACTCAGGTCGATGAAGCCGGGCGCGATTCTGATCAACGCGTCGCGCGGTGCGACCGTCGACGAACCGGCGCTGATCGAGGCGCTGCAAAACGGCACGATTCGCGGCGCGGGACTCGACGTGTTCGAGACCGAACCGCTGCCGGCCGACTCGCCGCTGTTGAAGCTCGCGAACGTGGTCGCGCTGCCGCACATCGGCTCGGCGACCCATGAGACGCGTCACGCGATGGCGCGCAACGCGGCGGAAAATCTGGTCGCCGCGTTGCAAGGGACGCTCGCGAATAACATCGTCAATCGTGAGGTTCTGGGCCAGTGAGGCAACGCGTGAACGGCCTGGCGAGGCGCCGATGAGCACGACACCGCACACCGCGCCGCGCCGCGCGACGATTACCGACGTCGCGCGTGAAGCCGGCACCGGCAAGACCAGCATCTCGCGCTATCTGAACGGCGAGATGAGCGTGTTGTCGCCGGAGTTGCGCGCACGGATCGAGGCCGCGATCGCGCGGCTCGACTATCAGCCGAACCAGATGGCGCGCGGCCTCAAGCGCGGCCGCAACCGGTTGATCGGCATGCTGCTCGCCGACCTGACCAATCCCTACACGGTCGAAGTGCTGCAAGGCGTGGAAGCGGCCTGTCACGCGCTCGGTCTGATGCCGCTGATCTGCCATGCCGCCAACGAAGTCGAAATGGAGCGGCGCTATCTGCAACTGCTGACCACGTATCGGGTAGAAGGCGTGATCGTCAACGCGCTTGGCGTGCGTGAGGAGACGTTGCGGCCGGTGGTCGGCAGCGGGATTCCGGCGGTGCTGGTGGATCGTCTGGTCGATGGGCTGGTCGCCGATATGGTGGGGCTGGACAATCGCGCGGCGGCTGAGTTGGGCACACGGCATCTGCTCGAAAACGGCTTCGACGAAATCTGGTTTGCCGTTCAACCGTTCGAGCAGGTCAGCTCGCGGCAATTGCGCGAGGCGGCGTTTCGTGAGGCGATGAGCGCGCACGTTGGGCAAACGGGGCAAACGGGGCAAGTTGCTCCAGGCCAGCAGGGCGGTAAAGGCGGCGCGCGTGGGCATACGCTGGTGCTGAATCTCGCAGATACGGCCGAAGTCGAACGCAGCCTCGCCGAACTGGATCGCGCGATCGACGCCGCCACGAACGCGGGCCGTTCAGGCCGCGGCGGCAATCTGGCGAAGCCAGGGGAGGCAGCTATTCCCGTTGGCCCATACCCGCGCCGCATCGCGCTATTCGCCGCCAACGCGCCAGTCGCGCTGTGTCTCGCGCTGCACCTGAAAGCCCGCTACGGCGCCGACTGGCAAAGCCGCGTCGCGCTGCTTTCCATCGACGACCCCGACTGGGCCGAATTGACCGGCGTGACGACGATCCGCCAGCCGACCTACGAGATCGGCTACCGCGCGGTCGAGTTCCTGCACGAGCGCATCGAAGGCGTTCAGACCTCCGCGCGCGACTGTCTGCTGCCGGGAGAATTGATCGTTCGCGCGTCAACTTCGCGCTGATCTGCGATCATTCGGGCTGCGGCGCGCAGCGGGTGCGCGCCGGTCATTGCAAGGACACTCATGGTTGTAGCACCGCTTACCCTCTCCAGTCTCGCCGTCGCGACGCTGCTGGTCGCCGCCTTACCTTTCCTGATCTACCGTCGTCTGCGCCGGCCGCTCGCGCTGAGGCCGCGTGATGCGATCACCGGTATCGCGATCTTCGCGTTGTTCGCGATGGTGATCGAGCGGGCATTGAACGACTACGTGCTGCATCGGAACGAGGCGACCGCCACCTTCCTGGCCAATCCGCTGGTCTTCGTGGTGTACGGCGCGCTGGCCGCGGGTATCTGCGAAGAAGTGGGGCGTTTCATCGGTATGCGGCTGCTGCTCAAGCGCGCCGCTGCTAAAGCGGCGTCGACTACGTCGATCACGTCGGACAGCGCGGCCGCGCGCGGCGACGACGGTACCGCGCTGACCTACGGCTTGGGCCATGGCGGCGCGGAAGCATGGCTGGTCGGTGTGCTGGTACAGATTCAATGGATTCTGTTCGCGGTGTTCGAAAATCGCGGCGAACTGGACGGCTACCTGAGCAACCTGCCGACCGATTCGGTGATGCGCATCCATCTGATTCTCGCCAGTCTGACGCCGCAGACGGCCGGGATTTTCGCGCTCGAACGCGTGGCCGCGCTGATCTTCCAGATTGGTTTGTCGGTGCTGATGTGGCGCGGTCTGCGCGCCGGCTGGCGCGGCATCCTGCCGCTCGCGATCCTGCTGCATGCGCTGGTGGATGTGCCCGCCGCGCTGTTCCAGGCGCAACTGGTGCCGCTCGCCGCGGTGGATGGCGTGTATGCGCTGGGCGCGTTGATCGTCGTGGGGGTGTTGTTCAGAACGTACCGGCGGCCGGCGGTCGCGGCATAATCCGGCCGCGGTGTTATCTCGTCGGCGGCTCCGCGTGAGCGGCCGACCCTTCAGCATGACCTCTGGACCCTTCCCATGGAAGCTTACCAATACGACTGCGCGAATCCCGAGTTCGAGGAATTGGCGCGAGTCATCAGCGATCTGTTTCCCGAGCAGACGCAGTTCATCCAGCGCGCGGCGGAAGATGGCACGCCGACGCTGGCGATTCACTGGGTGGCGATGCGTTTCGGCGCGGCGGCGCGCCGCATCGTGATGACGGTGGCGATCACGCCGGCTGCGCTGGCGCGTTATCGCGCGACGCCGGCACGGTTGCGCGGCCGCAGCTTTGCTGTGTTGCGCGCGTATGTCGAAGCGAGTATCGGCTCGCTCGAAGAACAGTATGCGAACGGTGAGGCGGTGCCGCGTGACGTTACGGTGGATCTTGGCGACGAGTTTGCTTGAGGCCTGGGGCGTGAACTTCAGGCCCAAGCTCCCTCAATCGGCAAGCCGATAAACCTTCGCGAAGCGTGCGGCCTGGACCACGCCGTAATCGCCGGGCGCGTATTGCATGATCCAGTCGCCGGCGACACCGCGCAGCACGTCGCCGCCGGCGGCGGAGCGCGCGAGCGAGAACGCTTCGGTCATCTGCCTGGCGAGTACGACGGCCGGACGGTTGCGGTAGGCGCCCGCTTCGCCGTGCGCGAGCGCGGCGTCGGCGGGGACGTACTTGGCGTCGAAGCGTTCGCGCGAAACGACCCAGCGGTCGCCGGTCGATCCGGTGATCAGCGCGTCGCCCGGGACATAACGGTTCGGGCCTTCGAGGCTCATCAGTTCGCCTTCGACGGCGGCGAATTCGACGTTCACGGTTTCGTCTTTCACGACGCGACGGGCGTGCGGATCTTGACTCAGATCGAGATTTTTCAGTTCGTTCATGAAGCGGGCAGAGATAGAGATGGTGATGGCAGCGTGCGGGCAGGGGATCGCGACGAGGTGTCTCTGAACCCGTTGCCGGAGGCCGCGAACTCGCATCATGCCAGATGGATCCGGCGATCGGTTTGTTTTGGGTTGGGTAGCGCGATAAGCGCGCGACGAAGCACTCGCCGGTCCCCAAAAAAGAACAGGGCGAGCGGCACGAATGCTCGCGCCGCTCGCCCTTCTTACTGCTGAACGACCGAATTACCTAAGCATCGCTCCGCGCGATTACTGCGCCGCGTCGCTCGCCGGCGCCGGTGCAGCCTTGCCGGCCTTGCCCTTGCCGTGATGACGCGCAGCGGCGTTCGGACCGCCCGGCTGATGGAACGTCACGTCGGCCAGCTTCTTCTGCTCGGGCGAGAAGCTGCTATACAGCGGGTCGAACGCGTCGACCAGCTTCTTCATGCCATCCGCATGGGCTTGCGCGATCGAAGCGTATTGCTTCATGTCGTCGATCGCGGACAGATTGCCCGCGGCCTTGCGTTGCTGGAACAACTGGCCCATCGTCTCGCCGTTGCTGCGCATGACGTCGGCGAAAGCGTTCCATTGCGATTCCTGCGCCGAGGTGATCTTCAGTTGCGAGTGCAGGTAGGCGATCCGGTCTTCGACATTGCGCTCGTGGCCGGCTTTGCCGGCGGGGGCCGCCATGGCGCCGGCCGGTGCCGATGCCGATGCCGGCGCGGGGGTTTGTGCGAACGCGCCGCTCATGGCGACTGCGGTGGCCAGCATTACCAGTGCTTTTTTCATCGAAACTCCTGATGTCTATTCGAATTGGGACAAGGCGCGTGTGGCGAGCGGCCCGCCTCGCGTCGATGCGGCCGGCTGCCCATTTGCCGTCGCCGCTATTAGTATCACGATATCCCTACAATGCGCCGCTTATGCGACAAACGCTTACAACCGAAACCAACAGGAAATAGCGGGTGGATAAATTCGTCAGCATGGAAATCTTCGTCGCGGTGGTCGAGGCTGGCAGCCTGACGGCGGCGGCCGAGCGGTTTGACATTTCGTCGGCAATGGTTGGTAAACATATCCGCGCGCTCGAAACCCGGCTGGCCACGCGGCTGCTGACACGCACCACACGCCGGCAAAGTTTGACGGAGATCGGCCGCCAGTATTACGAGCAATGCCGGCGCATTCTGGCCGACGTGAAGAATGCCGAGTCACTCGCCGAGGCAATGGCCGCCGCGCCGCGCGGCGTGCTCAAGGTGACCGTGCCGCTGACCTATGGCGTCGAAGTCTTCGCGCCGGCCATGACCGACTACCTCACCGCGTGGCCGGACGTGATCCTCGAACTCGATCTGTCGAACCGCGTGATCGATCTGGTGGAAGAGGGCTTCGACGCGTCGGTGCGGATCGGTCATCTGGCGGATTCGAGTTTCGTCGCGCGGCCGCTGAAACCTTACCGGATGCGCGCGTGCGCGTCGCCGGCATATCTTGAGCGGGTCGGCACGCCGCGCACGCCGGCCGATCTGGTGGATCACGAATGTCTGGGTTTTCTGCACTGGGGCCGCGAAGGTTTGTGGCGGCTGGACGGCGAGACCGTCGCGGAAAACCAGCTGCGCGCCGGGCGATTCCGCGCGAACAACGGCCAGGCGCTGAAGGTGGCCGCGTTGCGCGGATTCGGCCTGGTGTTGCAGCCGGAGGCGCTGCTCGCGCGGGAGATTGCCAGCGGCGAGCTGGTGTCCGTGCTGGAGGATTATTTGCCCGACGGCGCACCGGTTCATCTGGTCTATCCGCGCGACCGGCGCGCCACGCCGAAGCTCACCAGTTTTATCGACTTCGTGATCGAGCGTTTCGGCGTGTGAACCATCGCACGACTTCACCGCCCGCCGCTCAAGACGCGCGATAATCCGCTCCACCTTTGACCTCCTTCTTTCGCCCGCGATGAGACCTCCGCGCCTCGACCAACTCGACGACCTCGACCGCAACCTCGTTGCGCTGCTGCAAGCCAACGCCCGCGAAAGCGTCGCCAATCTCGCGCGCCAGCTCGACGTGGCGCGCACCACCGTGATTGCGCGCATCGCGCGGCTCGAACGCAGCAACGTGATCGCCGGCTATAGCGTGCGGCTTGGGCAGGACGTGCTCGACTCGAGCATCGTCGCCTATGTCGGCATCATCATCGCGCCCAGGCACGGGCCAGCCGTGCAGAAGCGGCTCGGCAAGATGCCGGAAGTGCAACTGCTGTGCGCGGTGAGCGGCGAGTTCGATTACGTCGCATGGCTGCGCGCCGATTCGCCCGACCGTCTGAACGATCTGCTCGATCAGATCGGCGGGTTGGAGGGCGTGGAGCGCACGACGACCTCGATCATTCTGGCGCGCAAGATCGATCGCGGTACGGTGTGAGCGGGCGGCTCGTCGTCTCTTGTCGGCCCTTGCCGTTTACGCCGTTTTAACAACTTTTCGACATATCGACTGATCTGTTCGTCATAACGTCGAAGTTCATGGTCATATCGCAGCATTTTGCGCGTATGAAGTGTTTTTGCTTCTCCCTAAACTGTTGCTCAAGGGTTCAGCCCGCCGGGCGCCGCGCCACAGCGCAGCGCACTTCCCAAGCTGGAGACAGCAGTTAGAGAATCAGGAGAAGCGCATGAAAGTAGCCATCGTTGGCGCAGGTTTGATCGGTCACACCATCGCCCACATGTTGCGCGAGACCGGCGACTACGAAGTCGTCGCGTTCGACCGCGATCAGCACGCGCTCGACAAGCTCGCCGCCCAGGGGATTCCGACGCAGCGCGTCGACTCCGCCGATGCCGCCGCGCTGCGCGCCGCCGTGCATGGCTTCGACGCGCTTGTCAACGCGTTGCCGTATTACCTCGCGGTGAACGTGGCGTCGGCGGCCAAGGGCGCGGGCGTGCATTACTTCGACCTGACCGAAGACGTGCGCGCCACTTCGGCGATCCGTGAAATCGCGGAGACGGCCGATCACGCGTTCATGCCGCAGTGCGGTCTCGCGCCGGGCTTCATCGGCATCGCGGCGCACGAACTGGCGAACCGCTTTACCGAAATCCGCGACGTCAAGATGCGGGTCGGTGCGCTGCCGGAATTCCCGACCAATGCGCTGAAGTACAACCTGACGTGGAGCGTCGACGGTCTGATCAACGAGTACTGCCAGCCGTGCGAAGCGATTCGCGACAGCCGCACGCAGTGGGTGCAGCCGCTCGAAGGCCTCGAACATTTTTCGCTCGACGGCACCGAATACGAAGCCTTCAATACGTCCGGCGGCCTCGGCACGCTGTGCGAAACGCTGGCGGGCCGCGTCGAATCGCTCGACTACAAGTCGGTGCGCTATCCGGGCCACCGCAATCTGATGCAGTTCCTGCTCGAAGACCTGCGCCTCGCCACCGACCGCGACACGCTGAAGAACATCATGCGCCGTTCGGTGCCGTCGACCGCGCAGGACGTGGTGCTGGTGTTCATCACCGTGAGCGGCATGCGTGACGGTCAACTGGTGCAGGAAGTGTTCACCCGCAAGATCTTCGCGAAGACGGTGTGCGGCGTGCCGATGAGCGCGATCCAGATCACCACGGCCGGCGCGATGTGCGCGGTGCTCGACCTGTTCCGCGAGAAGAAGCTGCCGCAAAGCGGTTTCGTGCGCCAGGAGCAGGTGTCGCTGCGCGACTTCCTCGCGAACCGGTTTGGGCAGCTGTATGAAGGGCAGTCGCTGGATACGATGGCGACGGTTTAAGGCTGGGCTGCGTTGCGAGACGTGGGGAGGTTTTGAGCCCAGGGTCGTGGAAACGCTCCGCATTGACGGTGAGTCATGCGGGGCGTTTTTGTTTTTGCGGGAGGTTCGCGCGATGTCAGGCGATGTTGAGGGTGACGCTGAGGTGACTTTCAAACCGCGCTTGCTTGCGTAAGTGCAACGCCAACGCCAACGCCAGCTACACCGGCAACGGCGGTTGCATCGTAGCCGCCGGATAAGGCTCGACGATAATCCGCGCGAGCAAAGCCTCGTAATCCGCCGAAGTTGGCGCGGTATTGTCGAACGTCAACAGATCGTCGCACACTTCGCCGCCCGGCACGAAGCGGCGCTGCCGGTATTCGTCCCAATGCGCGAGCTTGTACGCGTCGTTCGGATTGCCGCGCTCGACGATACGCCGATGCGCGGTTTCTTCCTCCGTATCGACCCACACGACCCTGAGCGTGACCTTCTCGCCGA
This sequence comes from Paraburkholderia sp. BCC1876, assembly GCF_902833695.1. NCBI lineage: Bacteria > Pseudomonadati > Pseudomonadota > Betaproteobacteria > Burkholderiales > Burkholderiaceae > Paraburkholderia > Paraburkholderia sp. BCC1876. The sequence goes on from NZ_CADFGI010000012.1 coordinate 173,377, forward strand.
CCCCCAGCCACGCGCGATCGAACAGGCGCCGTTCCCGCACTTCGCGCGACAGCGGGGCGACCACCAGCGCGCTTACGCCGAGTTCGAGGTTGTCGCGGGCCGTGTCGATCAGGCTGCGATATTCCGGGTCGCGCAGATGCTGCAGGAACAGCGGGCTGTCGCGGTCGTTCGGGTCGCCGGTCAGCATGGCCATCGCGGCCGCGCTATAGCCGCCGTAGAGCGTGTCCTTGTCGAGCAGGCAGAAGGGCGTGCCGCTCGCCTGCGTCAGCGGGCCGAACAGCTTTTTCGCGAGCGTGGTCTTGCCCGTGCCCGCGTGACCGCAAACGAACACCAGATAAGTCACGCAGACTTGTCCTCCGGCGTGGCCGAGGCGGCGCCGAGCTGCGGGTCACGCGCGAACTTGCCGCCGGCTTCCAGCCACATCACGTTGATGATGCCGAAGCCCAGCGCCACGCCAATGCCGAGAATCCAGGTGAAGTACCACATTGCAATCTCCTTGATCGACTATCCGCCGATGCGCATAGTGACGCATTGCGCATAGACGCGATGGCGAAGACCATGCTGACGAGCGAGGCTGGTGCGCCTTGCAACCGAGGGTAAATCCGTAACGCGCCGGACCTGCGCAAGCGTCCCTTTGCAGCGATCATGAAGAAGAATGCGGCGTCATGCAAGAGGGCGGGGTGAGGTCGGGCCGGGGTTGGCCATCCGGCCAGGGTGGCAGAACGGCCGCGCGTTGCTATCATGCCTGGCAATGTGTAAGCGGGAGCATTCAGGATGGCAAATCAACATCCAACATACCCATAACAAAACCCGGCACGACAACCGACCACCAGGGAGAACCACATGCCTCAGCGCCTGCATTGCCACTTCCGGGCTGCGTTGCTCGCGCTTGCCGCGTCGGCTGCCGCGTCCGCTGTCGTGCCGGCCGTCACGTTGAGCGTCGCGCTGCTTGCCGGTTGCGCCGCCGCGCCGGCCGAGCCGGTGCCGTTCAAGGCGGTGCCGGCCGCGCGCATCATCCAGCCCGGCTACACCGAGCGGGGCGACGGACTCGTCGCGGTCGACGTGCGGCGCGAACGTTCGCGCGACGTGATCGTGCGCTTTCGCGATGCGCTGGTGTATATCGACGGCGAGCAGGTCACCGATCTGATGAACGGCGAGCACGTGGTCTTCTATCTCAGCCCGGGCGTGCATCGCATCGGCGTGTCCACGCAGTTCGATCCGGTCGTCGAAATGCGCTTTACGGTGACGGCGGACACGCGCTACACGAACCGCGCGTCGATCGTCTTCAACGAAGAGCATCGCATCGCGCTGCGCCGGGTCGCCCAGTAACGACCGCCGTGCGCCAGGCCCGACAAGCCACGTTTAACAAATGAATACAAGACGTTCACGCTGCGCCTTTAACATGGCGGGTACGTCGACTCAACTCCCGCAGATCCCGACGCCAGGCACGCACCCTGCGAGCCCCGGCGGTCTGTTTCCGTTTTCAAGGTAATCCATCATGCTGATCAATTGCGCCGCCTATCAGGACGGCAGAAAGCTGGCCGATATCGACATCGATAGCATCAGCGACTACGTAGCGCGGCCCGAGTGTTTCGTCTGGGTCGCGCTGAAAGACCCGGAGCCGGCCGAACTGGCCGTGATGAAGCACGAATTCAACCTCCACGAACTCGCAATCGAAGACGCGCAGAACGGTCACCAGAGCCCCAAGATCGAGGAGTACGGCGAGTCGCTGTTCGCCGTCATGCACACCGTCGAAATGGACGAGGAGGGCGAACTGCTGATCGGCGAAGTCGACGTGTTCGTCGGCAAAAACTATGTGCTCTCCGTGCGTCGCGGCTCGCGTGCCGGTTTTCAGAACGTGCGCGCCCGCTGCGAGCGCGAGCCGCAACTGCTCAAGGAAGGTTCCGCGTTCGTGCTGTACGCGCTGGCCGACGACATCGTCGATCGTTACTTCCCGATCATCGAGGCGCTGAACACGGAGATCGAAGCGCTCGAAGACCGCATTTTCGAGCGCAACAATTCGGTGGCATCGCGTGAAATCATTCAGGAGCTGTATTCGCTCAAACGCCGCCTCGTGATCCTGCAACACCATATCGCGCCGTTGCAGGAAGCGATCAGCAAGCTGACCGGCGGACGCATTCCGAGCATTTGCGAAGGCATGCAGGCGTACTTTCGCGACGTCTACGATCACCTCGAACGGATCGTCAAGATCATCGACGGCCGCCGCGAACTGGTGGTCACCGCCGTGCAGGTCAATCTCGGCATGATCTCGCTGGCCGAGAGCGAGGTGACCAAGCGGCTCGGCTCGTTCGCGGCGCTGTTCGCGGTGCCGACCATGATCGCCGGCATCTACGGGATGAATTTTCAGAGCATCCCCGAACTGCACTACAAGTACGGCTATCCGCTGTGTCTGGCCGTGATGTTCGGGGTCGACTGCGTGCTGTACTGGCGGTTCCGCAAGGCGGGCTGGCTGTAACGCGTGCCTCTCGTTGTCCCCGCTTGCACCGCACGCAATAAAAGTCCAGCATAAGCGGCCCGCCGGCTGTCGATCTTGCAGCCGGCGGCAAAACGACTACGCGCGGACCGAGCGAGGGATCCTTGCCACACTCAGCCTGCCGGCGCGCTTACCCGGCGCGCCGGTTCGATTCGATCGACTGCAACGCACCGCCGCGCATGCGGCAACGCGGTGCGTTGCAACACCGTGAATCGTTGACATTCCGGAAAGACTACGCTGAGAATAGGCCTCGCAAACGTTTGCGCATTGCTAAAAATACGGCTCCTGTTAGAGCCCGACAACCCTGGAGATGTGCATGAACCAACGCATTCGCCGCCGCCTGTTGACGGCCGCCGTCCTCGTCACCGCTACCGCGGGCTTGCCGCTGTCGTCCGCGTACGCGCAGAGCGCGCCCGCGCACAAGCCGAGAGTCGCGCTGGTGATGAAGTCGCTCGCCAACGAGTTTTTCCTGACCATGGAAAACGGCGCGAAGGACTATCAGAAACACAACCCGTCCCAGTTCGACCTGATCACCAACGGTATCAAGGACGAGACCGATACCGCCAACCAGATCCGCATCGTCGAGCAGATGATCGTCTCGAAGGTCGACGCGATCGTGCTGGCGCCGGCTGATTCGAAAGCGCTGGTGCCGGTCGTCAAGAAGGCGGTGGACGCGGGCATCATCGTCGTGAACATCGACAACCGGCTCGACCCGGACGTGCTCAAGTCGAAGGACCTGAACGTGCCGTTCGTCGGTCCGGATAACCGCAAGGGCGCGCAGAAGGTCGGCGACTACCTGGCGAAGAAACTGAAGGCCGGCGACGAGGTCGGCATTATCGAAGGCGTATCGACCACCACCAATGCGCAACAGCGCACCGCGGGCTTCAAGGACGCGATGCAGACGGTCGGCGCGAAGGTCGTGTCGGTGCAATCGGGTGAATGGGAAATCGACAAGGGCAACGCGGTCGCGTCGGCCATGCTCAATGAATATCCGAACCTGAAGGCACTGCTCGCCGGTAACGACAACATGGCGATCGGCGCAGTCTCGGCGGTGCGCGCGGCCGGCAAGCAGGGCAAGGTGCTGGTGGTCGGCTACGACAACATCGGCGCGATCAAGCCGATGCTGAAAGACGGCCGTGTACTGGCTACGGCGGATCAATACGCCGCCAAGCAGGCCGTGTTCGGTATCGATACCGCGCTGAAGGCGATCAGCGAGCACAAGAAGCAATCGCAGTTGTCCGGCGTGGTGGAAACGCCGTGCGATCTGGTGACGAAGTAAGGGTCACGCCATCAGGCAGTCAGGCAGTCGAGTAATCGAGTAATCAGATAGTCAACCTCCCGGGCGACATCGCCCGGGAGGCCGTCTCAGCCACGCGAAATCGCGCCGGCGCCGCTGCATGCAGTCTGCATCGCACCAACGCGTGAATTCGCGTCTATTCAATAAACGCTCAAGAAACCTGCCGGGCCGCCGTTAAATCCAGAGGTAAGCGTCATGACGGTGGCTGCGCGGCGGGAGGGGGCGCGGCCGTTGGCGCCCGCGCATTCCGCGCATTGGGCCGGCATGACACGTGGCGGCCGGCGTCGGCTTCATGCGAGCGAAAGCGCGTGAGGCCGACCTGGCCGCCATGAACCAGGATTGCAATGGATTCAACCGACCACGACGCCTTGCCTGCCGTACTGTCCGTCAGCGGTATCGGCAAGACCTATGCCGAACCGGTGCTCGCCGATGTCTCGCTGTCGCTGCGCGCCGGCGAGGTATTGGCGCTGACCGGCGAGAACGGCGCGGGCAAGAGTACGCTGTCCAAAATTATCGGCGGGCTCGTGGACCCGACCGCCGGCACGATGCGCCTCGGCGGCGAGCCTTACGCGCCGTCGAGCCGCACCGACGCCGAGCGGCTCGGCGTGCGCATGGTGATGCAGGAGTTGAATCTGCTGCCGACCTTGTCGGTGGCCGAAAACCTGTTCCTGAACCGCTTGCCGCGCGCGGGTGCGTTCAGTTTCGGCTGGATCGACCGCCGCAAGCTGCGTGACGATGCGCGCATGGCGATGGCGCAGGTCGGGCTGGATGCGATCGACCCGGACACGCTGGTCGGCGAACTCGGTATCGGTCATCAGCAGATGGTGGAAATCGCGCGCAATCTGATCGACGACTGCCGCGTGCTGATCCTCGACGAACCGACCGCGATGCTGACCGCGCGCGAAGTCGATCTGCTGTTCGAACAGATCGACCGTCTCAAGGCGCGCGGCGTGGCGCTGGTCTACATCTCGCACCGGCTCGAAGAGCTGGCGCGGGTCGCCGAACAGATCGCGGTGTTGCGCGACGGCCGGCTGGTGCATGTCGACGCGATGGCCAACCTCACGAGCGACCAGATCGTCACGTGGATGGTGGGTCGCGAACTCGGCGAGCGGATCGATCTGGGCGTGCGCAACATCGGCGCGCCGTTGCTGAAAGTGGACCGGCTCGCGCGCGGCAAGGTGGTGCGCGACATGTCGTTCGAGGTACGCGCGGGTGAGATTTTCGGCATCAGCGGTCTGATCGGCGCGGGGCGCACCGAGCTGATGCGGCTGATCTACGGCGCCGATCAGAAAGACAGCGGCAGCGTGGCGCTGGCGGCGACGCCGGGCGCCGTGCCTACGCCGGTGCAGATCGACTCGCCGTCGGACGCGGTGCGCGCGGGGATCGCGCTGATCACCGAAGACCGCAAGGGCGAAGGCCTGCTGTTGCCGCAGCCGATCGCGGCCAATGTTTCGCTCGGCAACATCGGCAGCGTGGCGCGGCATGGCGTGGTCGACGCGAAGCGCGAGAACGCGCTTGCGCAGAGGCAGATCGACGCGATGCGGATTCGCAGTTCGGGCCCGGCGCAGATTGTCGGCGAGCTGTCGGGCGGCAATCAGCAGAAGGTCGTGATCGGCCGCTGGCTGGCGCGCGATTGCCGCGTGCTGTTATTCGACGAACCCACGCGCGGCATCGACGTCGGCGCGAAGTTCGATATTTATGGCTTGATGGGCGCGCTGGCGCGGGAAGGGCGCGCGCTCGTCGTGGTGTCGAGCGACCTGCGTGAGCTGATGCTGATCTGCGACCGGATCGGCGTGATGTCCGCGGGCAGCATGACGGGGGTGTTCGAGCGCGATAGCTGGTCGCAGGATGCGTTGCTGGCCGCGGCATTTGCCGGCTACCGCAGCCGCGAAGCGTTGCTGCACGCCCCCGATACCCACCAGGCAGGGAGTGGCTCATGAACGATCAATCGTTGCCGGACAAGAAGGGCGAAGGCCAGCAAGGCAAGCAGAGCCCGGCGAACGTGACGCCGCCGGCCGATCCGTCGGCGCCGCTCGCGAACGGCAAACCGGCCGGTACGCGGCTGGGCCTGTCGAACTATCTGGGTCTGGCCGGCGCGTTGCTGGCGATGATCGCGCTGTTTTCCGTACTGAGTTCGCACTTCTTCACGTACGACACGTTCAGCACGATCGCCAACCAGATTCCGGATCTGGTGGTGATGTCGGTGGGCATGACCTTCGTGCTGATCATCGCCGGGATCGATCTGTCGGTTGGCTCGGTGCTGGCGCTGGGCGCGTCGGTGGTGAGCGTGGCCGCGTTGAAGTGGGGCTGGGGGCCGTTTCCGTCGGCGTTGCTCGGCGTGGCCGCGGCCGCGCTGACCGGCACGATCACCGGCGCGGTGACGGTGGGCTGGCGGATTCCGTCGTTCATCGTGTCGCTCGGTGTGCTCGAAGCGGCGCGCGGCATGGCGTATCAGATGACGAACTCGCGCACCGCGTATATCGGCGACGCGTTCGATTTTCTGTCGAACCCGATCGCGCTCGGCATTTCGCCGGCCTTCCTGATCGCGGTGGCGGTGATGATCGTCGCGCAACTGGTGCTCACGCGCACGGTGTTCGGCCGCTATCTGGTCGGCATCGGCACGAATGAGGAAGCGGTGCGGCTCGCGGGCGTCAATCCGCGGCCCTACAAGGTCATCGTGTTCGCGCTGATGGGCGCGCTCGCGGGGCTCGCCGCGCTGTTCCAGATTTCGCGTCTGGAAGCGGCCGACCCGAACGCGGGCGTCGGCGTGGAGTTGCAGGTGATCGCGGCGGTGGTGATCGGCGGCACGAGTTTGATGGGCGGACGCGGCTCGGTGATCAGCACCTTTTTCGGCGTGTTGATCATTTCGGTGCTGGCGGCCGGTCTCGCGCAGATCGGCGCGAACGAGCCGACCAAGCGGATGATCACCGGCGCGGTGATCGTGGTGGCGGTGGTGCTGGATACCTACCGCAGCCGCCGCAAGCGGGCGTGAATTGCAGGAGTCGGATGGGCTGACGCTGCGGCGTGAGCCGGACAGCCGATGGGTCATGAGCGGTCAGGCAGCGGTTTTCATAGGTTGGGTCGGTCTTCGATGAGGACGTCCGGTGGGCCGCGAGGCGGCGTGGACGGCGGGAACGACCGCGGGAACTACAGGCAGGAGAGCAACAGGTTATGGCGACGATCAAGGATGTAGCGGCTGTGGCGGGCGTGTCTTTCACGACGGTATCGCACGTGGTGAACAACTCGCGCCCGGTGTCGGCCGACGTGCGCGCGAAGGTCGAACACGCGATCCGTCAGCTTCACTATGTTCCGTCGGCTGTGGCCCGTTCGCTGAAGGCGCGCGCCACGGCGACGATCGGACTGGTGGTGCCGAACAGCACGAACCCGTATTTCGCGGAAATGGCCCGCGGTATCGAAGACGGTTGCTCGCGCAACGGCTACTGCCTGTTCTTCTGCAATTCCGACGACGATCCGGCCAAGCAGCGTAACTATCTGCGCGTGCTGCAGGAGAAGCGCATCGACGGGCTGATCGTCGCGTCGGCCGGCGACGACGCCGTGCTCGCGCAGACGCTCGCCGACTCGCACGAGCCGCTGGTGATCGTGGACCGTAATATCGAAGGTCTGAACGCCGATCTGGTGCAGATCGACCATGAGAAGGGCGCGTATCTGGCCACCCGTCATTTGCTGGAACTGGGGCACGTGCGGATCGGGTGTATCACCGGGCCGGTGCAGACGGCGGTCAGCGCGATGCGGGTGCACGGCTTCATCCGCGCGATGACGGAGCGGGGCATCGAGATTCCGCCCGATGCGATCGTCGAAAGCGATTTTTCGGGCACCGGTGGCCATCGTGCGGCCGGGCAACTGTTCGATACCGTGCGGCCGTCGGCGATTTTCGCGGGTAACGACATGATGGGCATCGGCGCGTTGCGCGCCGCGGCGGAGCGCAATATCAGCGTGCCGCGCGATTGCTCGATCATCGGCTTCGACGATATCGAGTTGGGACGTTTCACCTACCCGGCGCTGTCGACGGTCGGGCAGTCGGTGCGCGCGCTCGGCGATATGGCCGCGCAGACGCTGATCGAACGCATTGCCGGGACCTCGGCGGGCAATCCGCGCGCGCCGGGCCGCCGGCGCGTGGTGTCGCCACGGCTGATCGTGCGCGAATCCACGGCGACGTGGGCCGGCGCGGCCACGCGCGATCTGGCGGCCTGAGGCTGAGCCGGCGTTAGCGTCGGCATTGGCGATAGCGCCACTTCAGGCATCGGAGCGAGGGCGGCGTCAGCCGCTCAACCTTCACCGCACGCTCAAAACCCGCCTATTTCTCCACAGCGACACACCTTCACGTGTTCTGCATTCCCTCCGTCACGCCGTGACACGCTGGCCGCTGTCAGCTTCTTGTAATTCCTTCCAATTCCTTTCATCTGCTTTCTTCATACTATATAAATCCTTCAAGTATGCAGTCGGAATGCCGTAAACGGGACTATTAGAGCGCTCTCTCAATAAGCGCCACACGCAGACGCCACACGCTACCCCGCGCTGCGTACGCAGCCTCTCATTTCGTCTAAGTACAGGATTAAGCATGTTGAACAAAGGCATCACGATCAAGGCGCGGATTGGCCTTACGATGGCTTTTCTCGCCGCGCTGCTGGTTGCCATCGGTGTTTTCGGTCTGTTCGGCATGAGCCGTTCGAACGACGCCTACAAGGACACCTTCACTAACGCCATGCCGAGCGCGGTCGATATCGGTAACGCCGAGCTGTTCGCGGCGCGTGAACGCCTCGCGCTCGATCGCGCCGCGTTCATGATCGGCACGCCCGACGCGGCGCCGACGCTGGAGCGGGCGCGCTCGATGCGCGCCACGTCCGACATGTGGTGGAAAAAGTATATGGACCTGCCGCGCGACCCCGACGAAGACCGGCTCGCGCAGGACGTGGTCAGCAAGCGCGATACGCTGCACCAGACCATGGACGGCTTCTCGGCGACGATCGCCGCGAGCGACCAGCCGAAGGTCGTGGCCAACGCCCAGCGCCTGCAGGCGACCTACAACGACCTCGCCAACGCCGACGACGCGCTGCGCAAATACCAGTTCACGTCGGCGAAGGCCGGTTACGACTCCGCGCAGGGCAGCTTCGAAACGTTCCGCCTCGTCAGCATCGGCGCGTTGCTGCTCGGCGTGGTCGCCGCCGCGTTCTCCTACCTGACGCTCAGCCGCGCGATCGCCCGGCCGCTCGGCGAAGCGCTCGGCCACTTCGACGCGATCGCCGGCGGCGATCTGCGCCGCCCGGTGATCGTCACGTCGCGTGACGAAATGGGGCAGTTGCTCGAAGGCATCGCGAAGATGCAGCGCAGCCTCACCGAAACGGTGCGTACGGTGCGCAGCGGCAGCGAATCGATCGCGACCGCCACTCGCCAGATCGCGGCCGGCAATATCGACCTGTCGTCGCGGACCGAAGAGCAGGCCTCGGCGCTGCAGGAAACCGCGTCGAGCATGGAACAGCTGACCGGCACGGTCAAACAGAACGCCGACAACGCGCGCCAGGCGAGTTCGCTCGCGGCCAATGCGTCGGAGATCGCCAACAAGGGCAGCGCGGTGGTCGGCCAGGTGGTCGGCACGATGGGCGATATCAATCAGAGTTCGGCGAAGATTGCCGACATCATCTCGATCATCGAAGGGATCGCGTTCCAGACCAACATCCTGGCCCTGAATGCGGCCGTGGAAGCGGCGCGGGCCGGCGAAGAAGGGCGCGGCTTCGCGGTCGTGGCAGGCGAAGTGCGCAGCCTCGCGCAGCGCTCGTCGGCGGCGGCGAAGGAAATCAAGGAACTGATCGACACCTCGGTCGAGCGTGTGCAGTCGGGCTCGGCGCTGGTGGACGAAGCCGGCCGCACGATGACCGAGATCATCAGTGCGGTGCAGCGCGTGACCGACATCATGGGCGAGATCGCCGCGGCGTCGGAAGAGCAGAGCAGCGGCATCGACCAGGTAGCGCGCGCCGTCACGCAGATGGACGAAGTGACGCAGCAGAACGCCGCGCTGGTGGAAGAGGCGGCGGCTGCCGCGTCGTCGCTCGAAGATCAGGCCGGCAAGCTGCGCACCGCCGTGTCGGTGTTCCAGGTCGACGAAGGCGGTTACAAGGCGCCGGTCAGCGCGCCGAAGCGGATGAGTGCGCCGGTGCGCTCGACGGCGGCGCGCAAGACGTCGCGTCCGGCGGCTGCGTCGCATTCGCCGTCGCATTCGACGTCACAGTCCGCCGCGCCGGCCGCTGCCCAGCAGCCCGCGCATGCGGCGCCGCAAGCCGCTACCGCACCCAAAGCGCCCGCCGCGGCACCCGCGCGCGCGCCCGCCAAGGCGATGACGACGGCCAGCGCCGGCAGCGACCAGGATTGGGAAACCTTCTGATCCGGCTCGATCCGGCGCGCGTTGCAACATTCATTGCCGGCGGCGCGTCAGATCGAAGCGTAGCGTCGCGGATGATCGCCACCCGTTGACCCCGAAACCGCGATTGCGCCTGCAGTCGCGGTTTTTTTCATGATGGGCGCATCAAATCAGGTCCGCGATCGCGAACCTGATGGCTACCCGACTGCGACACGATCACAACCCGACTGCAACCTGCACCCTGGCGGACGCCATGATCCGGTACATTGACGGGCGGGCTCGGCCACGAACTGCACCGCGCCGCGAGGGTAGCGTCGCCGCGAATCGTCAGCCGAAGTCAGCCGAAGTCAAACCGAACGGCACGCGCGCCGCTGGCCTCTGCCGCAGCGCCCGGCCTCCACTCAACCGCATGCCGCCGTCAACCGCTTAACGAACCGCTCAACGCGCCAGCCCTAAAGGACCGACATGACGCAATACGATCTTGCGCAACGCCTCGTCGAAGCACGCCGGCAGCATCGGCTGATCGAAGCGCCCGCACCCGACAGCCTGCCGCCCGACGCGGCCACCGCGTATGGGATCCAGCAGGCGGTTATCGCGGGCCTCGGCGACGTGACCGGCGCCTGGAAGATCGGCGCGAGAGCGCCGGGCGGCCCCGGCGCGGGCGCGCCGATTCCGGCTGCGCTGGTGCTGCCGTCGCCGGCGCGGGCCGCGCATGGCGCTTTCTTCCGCGTGCTGGTGGAACTGGAGATCGCGTTCCGTTTCGCCGAAGCGATCGAGCCGCGCGGCCGCGCCTATGCGCGCGACGAAGTGCTGTCGAAAGTCGGCGTCGTGCTGCCCGCCATCGAGATCGTCGATAGCCGCTTCGCGGAATGGCCGAATGTCGCACCGCTCGCACAACTGGCCGACGCGCAGAACAACGGCGCGCTGATCACCGGTCACGCGGTGGCCTATGCGGGCCTCGCGCGCGGCTTCGATTTCGTTTCGCCTGAACTGGCACTGAGCTTCAACGGCAACTCGCTGTTGCCGGAGGCCACCGGTAACCCGGCCGGCGACCCGCGCGAGCTGCTGGTGTGGTTCGTCAACCACTGCGCCGCAATGGGCATCACCATCGAGCCTGAATGGACGATCACGACGGGCTCGTACGTCGGCGGCATCAAGCTGGCCGAACCGGGACTCGTGCGCGGTTACATCGACGGCCTCGGAGAGGTGGAGATTGAACTGACCTGAGCAGGCCGCGGGTTTCCGCTCGTTGCGGTGACCTTTCACCCTGGCTTGTCATGGGGCAGCGGCGCTTGTCACATTCGCCCGTCACCTTTCCCTCTTCATGACCGCGCTTCAAACAAACGGCTGCCCACGGGCGGCCGTTTTACATTTGTCGCATCTGTCGCGGCGGCTTTGCCGTATACACCTATGAAAGCCGTTGGCCGCGTCGCCGTCATCCAGTTATAGAGGCATCGAGGCAGGGCAGCGGCTAACCCTGTTGACGACACGGTTAATACGAAACATGCAATGGACCGCGCGCAAAACATGCATGACGCGCGCGACGACACTTGGCGTGTTTGTCATGTAACACGGAAAGCGCGGAACAAAATGGGCCGCATGGTGACGAACAGCCTGACGACACGACCTGGTGTTCAATCGCGCTATCGACCGGAATGGCAAATGAACATGTAACAGGCAGCGTGCGTTGTAGTCGGAATGCCGATGTCGCGCGTTGTGGAAAAGAGGCGGATCGAGTTCGAGCGACGTGTCGAAAACGCGCATGCGGTCCACGCTTTCAGCAACAAAGTGTGCGCATGCAGACAGGGCGTCCGATATCGCAGTGCGATCGTTCGATGTAACGGGACGAGCGGCGCAATGGCACGTTGTACGCGCACTGAGCAGCAGTGCCAGGTGAGCGGTGTGACACGAGCCGGGCAGTGTGAACGTTGACGGCCAGGTCGCGAACCAGGTTGCGATTCAGGCCGTAAAACAGGCAGCAAGCGTGCGCATCGATTGCTACGATGTGAGCGCAAGATTGTAGGTGGTGGAAAGTGTGTTTCCAAGTGAGGAATGTCGGGAGGCGAATGCGGCGCGATTTTCGCAACGTAGTTCGTGAAAAAAAATTTAAAAGGGTTTAGGATGAATTCGAGCGATGTCGTTTCCGAATAGCGCGCCGCGCACGACATCGGTCTAGACTTCGGCGAGGAGGTAGCATGGATATCTACAGCAGTTTCGCGACCCGCTTCGAAAAAACGCGAGAAGATGAACTCTCGCTCGAGGAGTATCTCGCGCTCTGCAAAGACAATCCCGCCGCGTACGCCACTGCTGGCGAACGCATGTTGACGGCAATCGGGGAACCGGAACAGATTGACACTCGCAACGATCCGCGCACGTCGCGTATCTTCGCGAACAAGGTCATCAAGGTATACCCCGCGTTCCGTGAGTTCTACGGAATGGAGGACGTGATCGAGCAGGTGGTCGCGTACTTCCGGCACTCGGCCCAGGGGCTCGAGGAAAGGAAACAGATTCTGTATCTGTTAGGCCCGGTCGGCGGTGGTAAATCGTCGATCGCGGAGCGTTTGAAGCAGCTCATGGAGCGCGTGCCTTTTTACTCGATCAAGGGTTCGCCCGTCAACGAGTCGCCGCTCGGGTTGTTCGATTACGACGAGGACGGTCCGATCCTCGAAGAGCAGTTCGGCATTCCACGCCGCTACCTGAAAAGCATTCTGAGTCCGTGGGCGGTGAAGCGCCTGCACGAATACAACGGCGACATCCGCAAGTTCAAGGTGGTGCGCCGCTACCCGTCGATCCTTCGCCAGATCGGTATCGCCAAGACCGAGCCGGGCGACGAAAACAACCAGGACATTTCGTCGCTGGTCGGCAAGGTCGACATCCGCAAGCTCGAACAGTACGCACAAGACGACGCGGACGCGTACAGCTACTCCGGTGGCCTGTGTCTCGCCAATCAGGGGCTACTCGAGTTCGTCGAAATGTTCAAGGCGCCGATCAAGGTCCTGCACCCGTTGCTGACCGCCACCCAGGAAGGCAACTTCAAGGGCACGGAAGGGTTCGGTGCGATTCCGTTCGACGGCGTGATCCTCGCGCACTCGAACGAGTCGGAATGGAAGGCCTTCCGTAACAACCGCAACAACGAAGCACTGCTCGACCGGATCTTCGTCGTGAAGGTGCCGTATTGCCTGCGCTACGGTGAAGAGGTCAAGATCTACGAGAAGCTGCTGCGCAATTCGTCGCTGGCGAATGCGGTCTGCGCACCGGGCACGCTGAAGATGATGGCGCAGATGTCGGTGCTCACGCGCCTGCAGGAGCCGGAGAATTCGAGCCTGTTCTCGAAGATGCAGGTGTATGACGGCGAGAACCTGAAGGACACCGATCCGAAGGCCAAATCGTACCAGGAGTACCGCGATTTCGCGGGCGTGGACGAAGGCATGACTGGTGTGTCGACCCGCTTCGCGTTCAAGATCATGTCGCGGGTGTTCAACTTCGATTCGACCGAGGTCGCGGCCAATCCGGTGCATCTGATGTACGTGCTCGAACAGCAGATCGAACGCGAGCAGTTCCCGCCGGAAACCGAACAGAAGTATCTGTCGTTCATTAAAGACGTGCTCGCGTCGCGCTATGCCGAGTTCATCGGCAAGGAGATTCAGACCGCGTACCTGGAGTCGTATTCCGAGTATGGTCAGAACATCTTCGATCGCTATGTGACGTACGCGGACTTCTGGATTCAGGATCAGGAATTCCGCGACCACGACACCGGCGAGAGCTTCGACCGCGCGGCGTTGAACGCTGAGCTGGAGAAGATCGAGAAACCCGCGGGCATCAGCAACCCGAAGGACTTCCGCAACGAGATCGTGAACTTCGTGCTGCGTGCGCGTGCTGCGAATGCGGGGAAGAATCCCGCGTGGATCAGCTACGAGAAGCTGCGCGTCGTGATCGAAAAGAAGATGTTCTCGAACACGGAAGAGTTGTTGCCGGTGATCTCGTTCAACGCCAAGGGTTCGGCGGAAGAGCAACGCAAGCACGAAGACTTCGTCAATCGCATGGTGACGAAGGGCTATACGCCGAAGCAGGTGCGCTTGCTGTGTGACTGGTATCTGCGCGTGCGCAAGTCGTCATGAAATGCACCGCGTGCCGCCCGCGTGGTCCGACCGCGCGGGCACCCTGCGAGGCGCAAGCTGCATGGACATAGCGTTGCATCAGGCAGCGTGCGTCTCGCGCACCGGAAATTAGTGCGGCGTGTGTGGGTAAGTCATTGGCACCAGGCGCCAATGCCGGCCGACATGCTCTGCATGGGGTCCAGGTCAACGCTAAAGCGCTAACCTGGACCGACAAGGGAGACCGGGCGTGCTTCATCAAATTATCGACCGCAGGTTAGCTGGCAAAAACAAGAGCATTGCGAATCGCGAGCGGTTTTTGCGTCGCGTCAAGAACTACATTCGTCGCGCCGTTTCGGAAGCGGTACGCGACCGCAGCATCAAAGACATCCAGAACACCCAGAGCATCACGATCCCGCGCAAGGACATTGCGGAGCCGTCGTTCCGTCATGGTCCTGGCGGCAAGCGGGAGATGGTGCACCCGGGTAACGCCGACTACATTCGCGGCGACAAGATCCAGCGCCCGCAGGGCGGCGGCGGTGGAGGCGGCGGCAATCAGGCCAGCAACGAAGGCGACGGGCAGGACGACTTCGTGTTCGAGCTGAGCCGCGAAGAATTCATGCAGTATTTCTTCGACGATCTCGAACTGCCGCGACTCGTCAAAACTCATCTGATGGCTGTGCCGACGTGGAAAAGCATCCGCGCGGGCTGGGCCGCGGAAGGCACGCCGAACAATATCGACGTGGTCCGTTCGCTGCGCAGCGCGCTCGGCCGCCGCATCGCGCTCGGCGCGCCGCTCGTCAACCAGTTGCACGAGATGGAACGGCAACTGGACGTCATGAAGGCCGACCCCGACGACCGCCGCGACGAGATCAAACTGCTCGAAGAGGAAATCCACCATTTGCGCGGGCGCATCTGGCGGATTCCGTTTATCGATCCGTTCGATCTGCGCTATGTGAATCGCGTGAAGCAGCCCACGCCGTCCAGCCAGGCCGTGATGTTCTGTCTGATGGATGTGTCCGGCTCGATGGACGAGCAGCGCAAGGACCTCGCCAAGCGCTTTTTCATTCTGCTGTATCTGTTCCTCAAGCGGAACTACGAGAAGATCGAAGTCGTGTTCATTCGCCACCACACGCGCGCCGAAGAGGTCGACGAAGACACGTTCTTCCATTCGACCGAAAGCGGCGGCACGGTGGTGTCGAGCGCGCTGGAGCTGATGCAGAAGGTGATGGACGAGCGCTACTCGCCGACTGAATGGAATATTTACGGCGCCCAGGCGTCGGACGGCGACAACTGGACCGACGACTCGCCGAAGTGCCGCAAGATACTGTCGGATGACATCCTGGAGAAGGTGCGCTATTTTGCGTATATTCAGGTGACGCCCGAAGAGCAGAATCTGTGGCTCGAATATGCGCAACTGGCGTTAAGCCAACCGCATATGGCGATGAAGAAGGTCGAAACCGCGGCTGATATCTATCCGGTGTTTCGTGAGCTGTTTGAAAAGCAGGTTGCGTCGTCGTGACGTCGAAGCGCCTGCACAACGAAGCGCGCGGCGATCAGCCGGCGCGCGGGAAAGGCGTGCCGCAGCAGCAATCGTCGGGGCATGCCGAGGCAGCAGCGCAGCCGCCGGGCTCCGCTACTGCCGGAGCAGCAGTCGATACCGCTGCAGCACGGGGACACACCGGAACGCCCACTGAGGGGCAAAGGGAAGTCCGTATGAACGTAGCCGATAGACGGCCTCTGCCGTGCCCGTCCGACTGGACCTTCGAATTGATCGAAGAGTACGACTCGCATATTGCCCGTGTTGCAGAGCAATATGAACTCGACGTGTATCCGATCCAGCTCGAACTCATCAGCGCCGAACAGATGATGGACGCGTACGCGTCCGTCGGGATGCCGGTGAACTACCGTCACTGGTCGTTCGGCAAACACTTTCTCTCCACCGAAAAAAGCTACCGTCGCGGGCAGATGGGGCTGGCGTACGAGATCGTCATCAATTCGAACCCTTGCATCGCGTATCTGATGGAAGAGAACACGATGACGATGCAGGCGCTCGTTATCGCGCATGCGGCCTACGGGCACAACTCGTTCTTCAAGGGCAACTATCTGTTCAAGCTCTGGACGGATGCGCACGCGATCATCGACTACCTCGTCTACGCGAAGAATTACATCGCCGAGTGCGAGGAGCGTTTCGGGCTCGATCGGGTCGAGGAGTTGCTCGACTCGTGCCACGCGCTGATGAATTACGGCGTGGACCGTTACAAGCGTCCGCAGAAGCTGTCGCTCGAAAAGGAATTCGCGGCGCGGCGCGAACGCGAGGCGTATCTGCAGTCGCAGGTGAATGAACTGTGGCGCACCTTGCCGACCCGGCATACGCCGTTGCCGGAGGAAATCGAGGAGCGCTACCCGCCCGAGCCGCAGGAAAACCTGCTGTATTTCGCGGAGAAAAACGCACCGCTGCTGGAGCCGTGGGAGCGGGAAGTGATCCGCATCGTGCGCAAGGTCGGGCAGTATTTCTACCCGCAGCGGCAGACCCAGGTGATGAACGAAGGCTGGGCGACGTTCTGGCACTACACGTTGCTCAACACCATGTACGCGCAGGGCAAGCTGGAAGACGGCTTCATGATGGAGTTTCTCCATTCGCACAGCAATGTGGTCTACCAGCCGCCGGTCACCAAACAGTATTACAGCGGCATCAACCCGTACGCGCTCGGTTTTTCGATGATGAGCGACATTCGCCGCATCTGCGAAGCGCCCACCGAAGAAGACCGCCGCTGGTTTCCGGAGCTGGCGGGCAGTCCGTGGCTGCCGGCCATGCACTACGCGATGCGCAACTTCAAGGACGAGAGTTTCGTCGCGCAGTATCTGTCGCCGCATCTGATTCGGGAAATGCGTTTGTTCTCGGTGCTCGACGACGACATGCGCGATTCGCTCGAAGTCTCGGCGATTCACGACGACAGTGGTTATCAGTATGTGCGTCAGGCGTTGTCGCGGCAGTACGACATGCACCACCGGGAGCCGAATATTCAGGTGTGGGCGGTTAATACGCGCGGCGACCGGAGTCTGACGCTGCGGCACTTCATGAGCGACAACCGGCATCTGTCGGGGGATAGCGAGGAAGTGCTCAAGCACATGGCGCGGCTGTGGCAATTCGATGTCTATCTGGAGAGCGTCGATGAAAACGGCACGGTGCGTAAGCGCTATGAGTGCCGCTATGTGCCGCCGGCGGTGCGGGTGTGAGGGTTTGCGCCTTTGAGTGTTGCTGAAGACAAAGCCAGCTTTCGAGCTGGCTTTGTTTTTGGAGGGCGACGACTCAGCAGGAACGCTATGCCAGTTACCGGAAACCGGTACTAAGGTACCGGTTTCCGGTAATCCGCATTCGCGATGGCGCGTAGCGTCGCCGCAGGCAGGCATTTCGAACCTGACAAACCCCCATCTCCTCCTTGCATTTCTGTAAAATTCGCGCACGCACGCGATGAGCACCTCGCCACGCGCGTTGTGAAGGCGGCGCTACGACCGCCTCTTCCGCTTACAGACAAGGAAAGACAACAGCATGACCGACCTGACCGACCAAACCGTAGCCTCGGCTCACGACACGCGTCGCCGCATCCTCGCGATCGTTGGCGCTTCATCGGGCAATCTCGTCGAGTGGTTCGACTTTTACGTGTACTCGTTCTGCGCGCTGTATTTCGCGCCGGCGTTTTTCCCGAGCGGCAACACCACCACGCAGTTGCTCAACACGGCGGGTGTGTTCGCCGCGGGCTTCCTGATGCGGCCGATCGGCGGCTGGTTCTTCGGCCGCCTCGCCGACAAGCGTGGTCGCCGCACTGCGATGATGGTCTCGGTGTTCATGATGTGCGGCGGCTCGCTGGTGATCGCCGTGCTGCCCACCTATGCACAGATCGGCGCGCTGGCGCCGGCCTTGCTGCTGGTCGCGCGACTCTTCCAGGGCTTGTCCGTCGGAGGCGAATACGGCACCAGCGCGACCTATATGAGTGAGGTCGCGCTGAAAGGCCGGCGCGGTTTCTTCGCATCGTTCCAGTACGTCACGCTGATCGGCGGCCAGTTGTGCGCGCTGCTGGTGCTGGTGATCCTGCAACAAACGCTGTCCACTGAAGAGCTGAAGGCGTGGGGCTGGCGCGTGCCGTTCGTGATCGGCGCGCTGGCGGCGCTGGTCGCGCTGTACCTGCGCAAGTCGCTCGAGGAAACCACTACGGCCGCCACGCGTCAGCGCAAGGAAGCCGGCACGCTGCGCGGCTTATGGCTGCACAAGGGCGCCTTTATGACGGTGCTCGGCTTCACGGCCGGCGGCTCGCTGATCTTCTATACGTTCACCACGTATATGCAGAAGTACCTGGTCAACACGGCCGGCATGCACGCGAAAACCGCCAGCAATGTGATGACCGCGGCGCTGTTCGTCTACATGCTGATGCAGCCCGCGTTCGGCGCATTGTCGGATCGGATCGGCCGGCGTCGTTCCATGCTGTTCTTCGGCTTCTTCGCGACCATCGGCACGGTGCCGCTGCTGCATGCGCTGAAAGACGTGACGAGCCCGTACGCGGCGTTTGGTCTGGTGGTGGTGGCGCTGGCGATCGTCAGCTTCTACACGTCGATCAGCGGGCTGATCAAGGCCGAGATGTTCCCGCCGGAAGTGCGCGCGCTCGGCGTCGGCTTATCGTACGCGGTGGCCAATGCGATCTTCGGCGGCTCGGCGGAATATGTGGCGCTGTGGCTGAAGTCGATCGGCAGCGAGACGACCTTCTTCTGGTACGTCACCGCGTTGTGCGCGATCGCCGGGATTGTTTCGCTGCGCATGCGCGATCCGTCGAAAGAGGGCTATTTGCGCCACGAGCCGTGAAGCGTCACAGGCTTCTACCGCACGACGTTTGATGAGCCGCGTGCTCAGGCCACCACGATATCCGTGCCCAATGCATGCAGCAGATCGCGCAGCGCCTCGGCCTGCGCCATCTTCGCATCGCTGCGTAAATGAATCTGCAGCGCTCGCCCTGCGATGCCATCAACAGGATGGGCGAGCCACAACTCCACGGCGAGCCCCAATCCTTCCGGCTGGTTGACGACGACCGGCTCGATCACACGCGGCTTGAAACAGGCACTATCGGACATGGCGGATCACCTCGGCTGATGATGATGGATCGGGTTCATCGTAATCAACGCGGCATCCCACACCAAGCAACAAATACGCGTTTGCTAAGCAGAGGGATGCTTGGCAGGAAACGCGCATGACCGACATGCCGGCATGCCGGCTAGCGCCGGTTAGCGCCAGCAATCCAGCCTCACACCGGTTCGGACCGGTCCGCGACCAATTCGGAAACGAGCTCCTTCACCGCGGCCACCGGTTCGGCGGCAACGGCGGGCGCAGCCGCCACCGCGGCGACTGCGGCCGCCGCAACAGCCTGCGGCCGCACGCTGAACCCCGCGCGTGCGAGCATCGCGAGATGGTAGTAAAAGCGCTTGCTCAGCCCATAACGGTAGGCGAACAGATGCCCGAACAGGATCTTCAGACCCGCCCGCACCTGGCGATTGCGCGCGTGCACGGACACCACGATCGGCGCGAGGCGGCGCAACGCCAGCCTGCGTGACGGCTCCAGCGACGGCGGTAAGGACAGCGCCTTGACGAACGCATACGCGCTCACCGTCGCGGCGATCGCCGTGCCGCGCGTGCTATGCGAGATCGATGTCGCCGTCTTGCGATACACCGACACATAGTCGTGCAGGTAAAACACCTCGCGCGCCGCGAGGCACAACTCGGCGCCGAACACGAAATCGCAGCACATGCCGTACTGCTCCGAATACCCGATGCGCTTCACGAGTTGCGCGTCGGCCATCCAGCCGTTGTTCGGGAACATCTGGATCAAACCGGTTCTGCCCGGCAACGGCTGCAGGCCTTCTGCGTCTCGGGTTCGGCGGAAATCGATATTCAATTGCCGGCTGCCGTCGAAGCCGATCGCGCCCGCGTGATCGGCTTCGTATTGATCGCCGAACGCGGCGTCGAGTTGCGGATGCTGCTTCCATAACGACACGAGTTTCTCGACGCCGTCCGTGGTGAGCAGGTCGTCGTCGTGAATCAGCAGGATCTTGTCGCCCGTCGCGCGCTCGAACAGACTCGCGACGTTGCGCGCCTGACCAAGCGGCGGCCGGTTCAGCGTATAGCGCACGCGCGGCTCGTCGCGATAACGCGCCTCGATCAACTGCTGGGTGCGTGTGTCGTTCGAATCGTCGCCGATCACGATTTCCAGATTGCCGTAGCTCTGCGCGAGGCACGAATCGATGCACTGCACCACCAGTTCAGGACGGTGGCAGGTGGGCAGGCAGACGGAGACGGTGGAAAGAAGGGAGCCTGATGAGATGGACATGATGGACGTCGCCGTTGTTATTCAGTAAGGGGCGGCAGCCGATTCGCCTGGCGCGCTCAGCGTTGCAGGCAGAAAAATAGTCCATTGCGGCGAAAAAATATTCGGTAAAAATCAGGAAGAAATGTTTGGCTTATGAAAGCGGGTGTTAGGGAAAAATTCATGCGGCTTTGCCGCCAAAACGCAGCAAAGCCGCCCGCAGCTTGATGCTCAATATTTCAACTCACTGACGGCTCACCCTCGCCGGGTTGCTTTCCGGGACGGTCGGCGGGCGACTGATCGCGATCCTGATCGCCGCGCTCGGGGAGCTTGCTCTTCTCGTTATCGCTATGAACAGCCGGTTGCGGATGCTCGATGTCGGCCGGTTTGTCGTTGGTATGCTCTTGAGTTGCACTCATGGCTTTCTCCTCGGTTGGAAAACATCTTCTATTCAGCAAGGCGCAGACCCGGTGCGGGGAGTCGGCGCGCTCATGCAGGTCTCATGCCGCTCTCACACGATCCGCGTGCAGCGCAAGCGCAGGATTTTCAGCGCGAACTGATTCGGTATCCGTATGAGGTGCGCTGCATCAAACGGCGCTGAAAAGCGTCCGCTACGACCGACAAAAACCTTGACCGTCGACGGCAGAAAGCGCACCGTGAGGAAGTTCGACCCGCCCGAGGAGCACAACATGAAACTCAACTTCCCGAATCCGAGTCGCAGCTATGACGCGAGCCATCATTGCGTCAATTTCTGGGGATACGACAACGCGCGCGAGATCGCCTTCGCGGTCAACGATTCGGTGATTTCGAATCTGAGTCCCGAGGCCGGTTCCGACGAACGGGCGGTATTAGCGGCCTTCGATCTGCATCGCGAGCAGATCCTGATGCTGGCGCGCGGCGTGTATGTCGCCGGGCCACAGACGCGCTATACGATTTCCTGATTGATCGATTGATCGATTGATCGATTGATCGATTGATCGGGCGAGCTGGCGATATTGAGCTGGCAACCGAGCGAGTGGTAACGCGCGGCCGTGCGAGTGACGCATGAAGCGTGAAGCATGACGCTCGCCACGTCCTATCGGACTCGCCACACACCACACACCACCCATCAAGCCGCACGCCGCTCCTCACAAACTCAACCCGCCGGCTCCCGCGCCGCGCCACCCGTCAGCGACACCACGAAGTCGAAGAACGCCCGCACCTTGGCCGGCGGATGATGCCGCGAAGGATAAAGCGCATACAGCGGATAAAGCTCATCGCCCCAATCGGGAAAAAGTTCGACGAGCTTGCCGCTAGACAGCAGCGGTTCCGCACCGAGCGCCAGAATCTGCGCGACGCCCTGGCCTGCCGCGCACGCGCTGTGCATGGTGCCCACGTCGTTCACCGTCAGCGGACCTTGCGGCGTCAGCATCACCTTCTTGCGCCCGCGGTGAAACTCCCAACCGAACGGATAACCGGTGAGCGGATCACGGAATTTGATGCAGATGTGCTGGCCCGTCTCGAGGTCCGTGGGCGTAGCCGGATGCCCGTGTTTCTTCAGATACGACGGCGCGGCCACCGTCAGAATCCGCGTATCCAGCAGCTTGCGCGCGATCAGCGACGACACCGGCGGATCGCCGAAACGGATCGCGATATCGAAACCGTCGCTGACCATATCGCCCAATTGATCGCGCGTGATCAACTCGAGTTGCAGATCGGGATGCCTGTCGATGAACCCGCCTAGCCGGGCCCCGAGCACCAGCCGCGAAAAGAACGGATCCATATTCACGCGCAGTCGGCCGCGCACGGCCGTCGCGCCTTGCGCCGCCGACGAGGCCGCTTCTTCGAGGCCGCCCAGCAGCGGCACGATCTGTTCATAGAAGCGCCGGCCTTCGTCGGTCAGCGTGACCGAGCGCGTGGTGCGGTCGAACAGCCGGATTCCGAGCCGCGCTTCGAGCCGCGCGACCGAACGGCTCACTCCGGATTGCGACATGTCGAGTGCTTCGCCCGCCGCCGCAAAACTGCCGCAATCGACGATCGCCGTCAACACGCCCATGCCGTTCAGCATGCGCTCGTCAAATGGCATCTGTTATTCCTTTCTTATGCATTAATGCACGACATGCTAACGCGAAAATCTGTTTGAATTCACATGACAGGTTGTGCAAAGGCCGCCCAGCAAGGCCGATCAATGATGTCTTGTCATGACTGGAATGACAGCGAAGCTATCGCGTCAATCGCGGGGTGGGCGTTAATCTTCGTGAACTCGCTCGAATGACGAAGGCATGCGATTCTCGTCATGCACAGGGCATATTCGAGTGGAATAACGGAGAACGCGTCATGTCGAGAATATTTATTACCGGTTCCGCCGATGGCCTCGGTCAAATGGCTGCGCGACGGCTTGTCGATGCCGGACACCAGGTGGTTTTGCACGCCCGCAACGCGGCGCGCGCCGAAGAAGCTTTGAAAGCCGTGCCGCAAGCGGAGCACGCATTGGCCGGCGATCTGTCGAGCCTCGCTGAAACGATGGCGCTCGCGGAGCAGGTGAACCGGCTGGGCCGTTTCGACGCGATCATCCACAACGCGGCGGTCGGTTATCAGGAGCCGCGCCGGATCGCCACGGTCGATGGTTTACCGCATGTGTTCGCGGTCAATACGCTGGCGCCGTATGTCCTGACCGCGCTGATCGGGAAGCCGCAGCGGCTCGTCTATCTCAGCTCGGGCCTGCATCGCAGCGGCGACGCGAGCCTCGACGATCTCGCCTGGGAGCGTCGGCCGTGGCAAGGCACGGCCGCGTATTCGGATTCGAAATTGCACGACGCGTTGCTGGCGTTCGCGATGGCGCGCCGCTGGCCGCAGGTGTTGTCGAATGCGTTGGAGCCGGGCTGGGTCGCGACCAAAATGGGCGGGGCGGGTGCGCCGGACGATCTGACGGCCGCGCCGACCACGCAGGTGTGGCTCGCTGTCAGCGATGAACCGGCGGCCACCGTCAGCGGCGCGTACTTTTATCACATGAAGCCGCGCGAAACGCATCCGGCGGTACATGACGTTGCGGTTCAGGAGCGCCTGATCGAAGCGTGCGCGGGGTTGTCCGGCATCCGTTTGCCGGATTGATGGCGGATACAGCCGATACCGCCGATACCGTCGTTCAGCGTCCCGCGCTGTGCGTTGCCGGCGCGCGCACTTTGGGTTGCGCCGGTGCGACGTCGAGCTGACGAAAGATCCACGCGGACACCAGCGTGATTACGCCCACGCACGCGAAGCTGAGGCGAAAGCCGAGCGCCGCCGAGCCCCATTGCGCCGAAAACAGATTCACGAGCCCACCGCCGATCGACACGCCCAGCCCGATCGCCAGCATCTGCACCATTGAAAACAGGCTGTTGCCGCTGCCCGCATCTTCATGCGAGAGGTCCTTGAGCGTGACGCTGTTCATTGCCGCGAACTGCATGGAGTTGGCCGCACCGAACACCGCGAGGATCGCGATTTCGATGGCGAGCGGTGTGCCGCGCGTGATCAATGCAAACGCAACGATCGACGAACCAACGATCAGCGTGTTCACGAGCAGAAACGTGTCGTAGCCATAGCGGCGGATCAGCGGCGCGATCCAGCGTTTGGCGACGGTGCCGGCGAGCGCCGCGGGCAGCATCATCAGACCGGAGTGCAGCGGCGAATAGCCGAGTTGCAATTGCAGCAGCAAGGGCACGAGAAACGGCACCGCGCTGGAGCCGATACGGCACACCAGATTGCCGATCAGACCGACGCTGAAATTCGGCTCGCTGAACAGCGCCAGTTTGAACAACGGATTGCGACGACGCCGCGCGTACGGAATATAGGCGAGGGCGCTGACCACGGCGAGCACGAACAGCCCCGCCGCCCAGGCCGCCCGATGCGTGGAGAACGGCGCTTCGATCGACAGCGAAAACGCGATCATGCACAGCGACAGCAGCCCGCAACCCACGAAGTCGAACGGCGGCGCCTGGGTCTCGCCATGCGCCGGCAGAAAGCGCTGCACCGCGTAGAGGCCCACCGCGCCGATCGGCACATTGATCAGAAAGATCCAGTGCCACGTCATGTCCTGCACGAACCAGCCGCCGAGCGTCGGACCGGCGATCGGTCCCAACTGACCCGCGACCGAAATGAACGCCAGCGCCGACACGTACTGTTCGCCCGACACGCTGCGCAACACCGCGAGCCGGCCGATCGGCAGCAGCATCGAACCGCCGACGCCTTGCAGTACCCGCGCGATCACCAGCTGGCCGAGCGTATGCGCGCTCGCGCAGCAGATCGAGCCCAGCACGAAGATGAGGATCGCCACGAAGTACACGCGACGCGTGCCGAAGCGGTCCGCAAGCCAGCCGGACGCGGGCGTCAGCATCGCCATGGTCAGCGTGTACGCGATGATGATCGGCTGCATGGCGAGCGGCGCCACGTGCAGGCTGTTCGCGATCGACGGCAACGCGGTGTTGACGATGGTCGTGTCGAGCGACTGCATGAAAAAGCCGGCGGCGACGATCCACAGCAGCGCGGTTTGGGCGGAATCCTTGTTCATTTTTACGGGGCGGCAAGGCGGGCGGCTAGGCGCCCGAACTCGGGGCATTCATTGGGGGAGTGCAGTCATGATATTGACATACCCGTCAATCGGGAACCCCACTAAGAACGCTGACTGTTATCGACAATGCCGATAAGCAGCGCGACAATGCAGCATGCTCAACCCCATCTGGCTCAAGACCTTCGCGACGGTCGCCGCCTGCCACAGCTTCACCGAGGCGGGGCGGCGGCTCGACCTGACGCAGTCGAGCGTCAGCGAACACATCCGGCGGCTCGAAGAGAGCGTGGGCCGCCGTCTGTTCGTGCGCGATACCCATTCACTGGCCATGACCGCCGACGGTGAGGCCATGCTCGCGCACGCCAGCGTGATCTTGCAGGCGCTTGCGCGGGCCGAATCGCAGTTTCGCGCGCCACGCCTGAAAGGGCGCGTGCGGCTCGGTTCATCGGACGACGTCGCGCTCGGGCCGCTGCCCAATGTGCTGGCGGCGTTTCGCGACGCCCATCCGGACGTCGAGCTCGAAATCACCATCGGCATGACCGGCAAGCTTTACGAATTGCTGGAAGCAGGGTCGATCGATCTGCTGGTGGGTAAGCGCCGGCTCGGGGATCGTCGCGGCGTGCCGCTCTTCACGGGCCGGCTCGAATGGCTCGCGCGTCCCGGCACGATGGTCGATCTGAGTCAGCCGCTGCCGCTGATTCTGGTCGCCGAGCCGAGCGTGACGCGCGCGGTCGTGCTCGATGCGCTCGCCGAGGCGGGTTTTAGCTGGCAACTGGTGTGCACGAGCAGCAGCCATTCGGGTTGTATCGCGGCGGCGCGCGGTGGGCTGGGGATTACGGTGCGGCCGCAGTATCTGGCGGCGCGCGGGTTGGCGCCGCCGTTGAATGCCGCGGCGCTGCCGGCGTTGCCGTCGGTAGAATTTATCGCGCTGGCGGCCCGGCGGCTGAGTCGGCCGGCGGGCACGCTGATGCAGCTTTTACACGACAGCGATCTGCGTGGGTCGTGGATCGGAGAGTGAGGCGAGTCCGCTCAACCCGGCAACGCCGCCGCCAGCCGATCGAACTCCACCGCCCACGCCGCACGCCACGCATTGCGCGTGGCGTCATCCACCCACGCACCATCGATCCCGTTCAGCATGAACTGCCGCAATTCGGCAATGCTGAAGCCGAAGTGACTGAACATCACCTGCCACGCTTCGCTCGGATTCACCTTGTGCAGGGTGGGGTCGTCGGTATTCGGATGGATTTTCAGGCCGAGGCCCGGCATGCGCCGCATGGGATGCTGTTCGGCCCACACGTCCGGCGCGAGCGTGCGCAGGTAGTAGGAATTGGTCGGCACGACGGTGAAGACAATGCCGCGCTCCGCATAGCGCGCGGCCAGCTCCGGGTTGTCGACGATCGTGTAGCCATGATCGATACGGTCGCATTGCAGTAGGTCCACAGCAGTCTCGACATTGCGCCACGGCATGCCGAATTCGCCCGCGTGCGCGGTGGTTTTAAAGCCCGCGTTGCGCGCGTCGCGATACGCTTTCCAGAATAGTTCGGGCGGCCGGTCGTTCTCGCGATAGTCGATACCTAGACCCGCCACTTCCTCCGCCCGGTGCGCGCGCATCCAGTCCACCAGCGCGACGGCTTCGTCCGGATCGGCTTCGCGGTCGATGCTCGGAATCAGCCGCGCGCTGATGCCGAAGTCGCGCGCGGCGTCGCGAATCGCGGTGACGATCGCGGCTTGCGCGTCCGCATACGGAATCTTCGAGACGCGCACCGTGCCGGTCGGATTCCAGAAAAACTCGCTATGACGTACCTGATGCGCGGCGGCGTCGGCGAGATATTCGTAGGCGATGCGATGCAGGTCGTCGGCTTGCGTGAGCAGGTAGTCGTCCAGTGCGCGCAATACGCGCAGCACGCCGACCGGTTTCTCGCCGCGCGTATAGAACGAGTCGATTTCCGCGCGGCTGATCGGCGCCTGGCTTTTCTCGGCCAGCGCGATAAATGTCTCATGACGTACCGCGCCCAGCAGATGGCAATGCAACTCGACCTTCGGCAGCGCGGTGAAGAACGCGTGATGCGCGTCGGTGAGCGTGATGCCGAGGCGCGATGCGGGCACGTTGCCCAATGTCTCTTTCATGTCGGTATGGTTTTTGGTAGTGCGCAAAACTCAGTGTAGTGCGAATGCAAAGGCTGGAAAACGTACGGCGATCGGTGGCGCTTCAAGGCAGCTTCAGCGCAAAGTCAAAGCGCCTTAGTGCGGCTTCACCACGGTATAGAAGTAGTAACCCAGCGGTACGGCCAGCACATACAAACCCCACGGCACTTCGCGGAACCGTCCGGCGAGCAGCTTGACGAGCACGTAGCACAGCAGGCCGCCCGCAATGCCGGTGCCGAAACTGTTCGACATCAGCGTGAGCAGAACCATCGACAGCACCGGCAACGAGTCGGTGAAGTCGTCGAAATGCGCGTGACGGATCGTGCTGAACATCGACAGGCCGATCAGGATCAGCGCCGGTGCGGTCGCTTCTTTCGGAATCGCCAGCGCGACCGGCACGAACAGCAACATCAGCGCGAACATCGCGGCGGCGGCAAGCGATGACAAGCCGCTGCGGCCGCCCGCTTCGACACCCGCCGCCGATTCCACCAGCGCGGTCAGCGCCGGAATACCGAACACGGGCCCGAGCGTCGCGGCGATCGAGTCGACCAGAAACGGCCGGTTGATGTTGGGCAGATTGGCGTTTTCGTCGAGCAGATTGGCCTTCGCGCCGACTGCGAGCGTGGTGCCGAGCGTCGAGAAAAACTCCGCGGCGAAGAACACGAACAGATACGGAATCGACGCCACGCTCAGCGCGCTGACCAGGTCGACCTTGAACGCGATCGGCGCGATGCTGTGCGGCCACGCGAGGAACGACGCCGGCAGATGCGTGACGCCGAGCGGCACGCCTGCGCCGGCCGCGATCAGGATCGCCCACAGAATCGCGCCGGGCACGCGGCGGCCTTGCAGCACCACGGCCGCGCCGAGTCCGATCAGCGCGACCAGCGTGCCCGGCCGCGAGAAATCGCCGAGCGCGAGCGCGTTGGTTTTCGCGTTGGCGATCACCATGCCCGCATTGCGGAAGCCGAGCACCGCGATGAACAGGCCGATCGACGCGCCGAGCCCGAGCTTGATCTGCGCCGGAATCAATCGCATCACGAGACTGCGAGCGCCGACGAGGGTCAGCATCAGGAACAGCACACCGGACACGCACGCAATGCCGAGCCCCGTTTGCCATGCGACATGCTCGCCCGCGAGCGTGACGCCAAGAATCACCGAGCCGCCGATGCCGGGTCCAACCAGAAACGGCAGGTTCGCATACAGCGCCATCAGCACCGTGCTGAGCACGAACACGAGAATCGTCGCGGTGGTGGCGGCGCCGCGATCCATGCCGCCCGCCGCCAGCAGCGAAGGGATCACGACCAGCAGATAAGCGGCCGCGAGAAACGACGTGATACCGGCGATGGTTTCGATACGTACGCTGGTCTTGCGTTCGCTGAGCGCGAAACGCCGCTCGAGCCAACTGCTGCTCGCCGGTGCTGCGGCGGACGCTGCTTTGGGCATTGAAGATTCGTTATTGATCAATTGATTCATCCTGTAATCGTGCCATTTATACTGCTGCGCATTGCGTCGATGCTTCGCTCACCATGACCGACCGTTCGTCCCTGCTGCCCGCGCTCACGCTGCGGCAAATCCAGTACTTCGTGACGCTCGCGCATGCGCGCAGCTTCACGCAGGCCGCGCAATCGCTCGCGTTGACGCAGCCGGCGCTGACCGCCGCGATCCGGCAGATCGAGTTCCTGCTCGGCGGGCCGCTGTTCGCGCGGTCCGCGCATCGCCTGACGCTCACGCACGCGGGCGCCAGCGTGCTGCCGCTCGCCGAACGCCTGCTCAACCAGGCGCGCGGCACCTTCGACGACATGGCGAGCACCTTCGCCGAACGCGTGCAGACGGTGCGCATCGGGCTGATTCCGTCGGCCGCGGCGCGTCTGCTGCCCGCGCTCGCTTCGTTGCGCGCGCAACAGCCGTCGCTGCGCTTCACGCTGAACGACATGCCGAACACCGCGTTGCTCGACGCGGTGCGTCAGGGTGCGGCCGACTTCGGCGTCGGCGTGCATGAGCCCGACGCGCCCGCCACCGAACGCGACGGCGACGCCGCGTTGCGCTATCAGGATCTGTTCGAGGATCAGATCGTGGTGGTGGTGCGGCGCGACGATCCGCTCGCGCAGAAGAAAAGCCTGGCCTGGGCGAAGCTGGTGGGGCGCGACCTCGCCGCGTTCGTGCGCGGCAGCGTCAGCGAGGCGTTGCAGCGCACCGGCGGCGCGGAAGGCTTGCAGCTCAACGTGGCCTATCGCGTCGAATACACCGAACCCTTGTACGAACTGGTGCGCAACCGTCTGGCGATTGCCGTGCTGCCGAGTCTTTACACCATGCATCTGCACGATGCCGAACTGGTCGCGCTGCGTCTGGACAAACCGCGCGTGACCCGCTCGATCGCCCTGATCTCGCTCGACGGCGACGATCGCGGCCCGCACGTGCGGGCTTGCCGCGAGTGGATCGTCGCGCATATTTGAGGGCGGGTGGAGGGGCTGCATCGGTTTGCGGATCGCGTGCTTGTTGCCGGGTTGTTGCTCGTTGTTTGCTGCCTGCTTGTCGCTTATCAGTCGCTCGCAATTTCGACTTGCGCCGGTCAGGGCAACGTTGCGATGTCGACTTACGCCGGTCAAGGCAACGTTGCGATCCCGACTTGCGCCCGCTCAGGGCAGCGTCGCGAGCCGTGAGCGCAGCGCGGCGTAGAAACCGTCCGCGTCCACCTCGGTGATCCACGTTGCGTTCGGCTTGCGTCCGCTGTGGCCGCTCCAGTCCACCACGGTCTCGCCGAGCGTCCATTCGCCGACGGTCTCGATCATTACGTTGACCTCGCGTCCCTTGAACAACGACGGGTCGATCAGATAACCGGTCGCGCACGGGTCGTACATCGGCGCGGATTCGACGCCGCGGCGGCCCTTCTGATACGCGACTTCCGCAGCCATGATGTCGGCCGCCATCGTTCCGCAACGGTTGCCGAGTGCGCGAATCGGTGCGATGCGCGCGGGCGTGATCGGCGCTTTCACGGCGACGTCGCGCGGCAGCACCACGATCGGTACGCCGCTCGCGAACACCACCTGCGCGGCTTGCGGATCGACATAGATATTGAATTCGGCGGCCGGCGTGATGTTGCCGCGTTCGAAGAACGCGCCGCCCATCAGCACGATGTCGCGAATGCCGTTGCGGATCTCGGGCGCTTCGATCAATGCGGTGGCCAGGTTGGTCAGCGGGCCGAGCGCGCAGAGCGTCACGCTGTGCGGCGCCGCCGCGCGCAGCGTCTCGATCAGGAACGCCACCGCGTGTTGCGGCGCGAGCGGCGCCAGCGGTTCGTGCAAAGGCACGCCGTCGAGCCCGGTCTTGCCGTGGACGTTCGCGGCCGTGATCAGTTCGCGCGTGAGCGGCCGCGGGCAGCCGGCATAGACCGGCAGCGAATGCGTAAGCCCAGCCCAGTCGCGGACGATGCGCGCGTTGCGTTCGGTCAGATCGAGCGGCACGTTGCCGGCCACCGTGGTGATCGCGCGTAGGTCGAGCCGGTCGCTGGCGCCGAGCGCGAACAGGATCGCGATCGCGTCGTCCTGGCCCGGATCGCAGTCGATGATCACGCTGCGGCGCGCGTTGTCCTGCGTCATGGCGGCGTTGGACGAGGCAGCGGCCGCATTCTCATTGGCGCCTTGATTTGCGGGCGTCGTCTGCGCGGTCATCGCCGCCAGAGTCGTCGGAGTCGTCGCGCCCGCCAGCATCGGCCACGAAGACGCGCCTGCGGCCAGCCCCATCGCCGTGCGCAAAAACTTACGGCGCGGCTGTGCCGGAGCGATCGGATCAGATAAAGCGACCGGGGCGGCCGGATCAAAGAATGTCGTCATGGTCAGCTCTGGCGTCAAAACACGTGGCGCATGCCGACCGTGGTAATCATCTGCCGGATGCCGGTGGATTGCGCGTAAGCAAAGATCTGCGCGTGTTGCGCATCGCCCGCCGCCTGCTGCGCGATCACCGTCAGCGCGATGTCCGTGCGTTTCGACAGGAAGTAATCGGCCTGCAGATTGACCTGATGCCATTTGGGCCTCGTGTTGATCACATCGTATTTGCCGTCGGTGAAGGCGTACGCGGCGCCGAGAATGAACGCGGGCGTCACGTGATAGTTCACGTTCAGGTTGTAGTTCTGCAAACGCAGATGCGAACCGTCGAGATAATCGTAGCGGACATCCGTGAACAGCGCGGCGAATTGCGCAGCGCCTACAGTGTAGAAACCGCCCGTGCCGAAGATGCGCTGTTTGCTCGCGAAGGCGGCCGGATGCAGCGCGCTCTTCGCGAAGATCAGCAGCGACGAGGCGTAGTCGTTCGAGATCGCGCCGTCCTGATTGGTGGCGCTATACGGATTGTTGTACTGCGCGTAGACCACGCTCCATTTCAGCGGACCGTGCTCGTAACCGACGCCGAAGCTGTAGGCGTTGTTATTGGCGAAACCGGTGGCGTTGCTGAAGCCGTATTCGGCGGTGGCCTTCAGGCCGCGATAGTCGGGCGTCACATATTTCGCCGCGTTCTGCACGCGAATGTCGTTATAGCCGTTGTCGTTATCGCCGATGTTCACGCCGTTGCTCGCAATGATCACCGGGCCGATATAGTCGTGCACCGTGTCGTACTGACGGCCGAAAGTCAGCGTGCCGTAGCGTTTGCTGGCGAGTCCCACGAACGCCTGGCGGCCGAATTCGCGGCCGTTTTGCGACGCGGTGCCGGTCATCACGTTGAAGCCGTTTTCCAGCTGGAAAATCGCGCTCGTACCGCCGCCCAGATCTTCCACGCCTTTCAGGCCCCAGCGCGGATTCTGGTTGGTGCCCGACAGCGCCTGCCACGCGTTCTTGCCGCCCTGGTTCGTCGCATAGCCGACGCCCGCCGAAATCAGGCCATACAGCGTGACGCTGCTTTGCGCATGCGCGGCGCTGGAGAGCGCGCCGACAATCGCGAGAGGGGCGAACTTGAGTAGTTTCATCGTGGTCCAGTAGCGGAAAGAGAGGGCGCCGAGCGTGCGGCGCATTCGAACTGGGCTCGACTATACGAAGCCGTCGGCTATAAAAATAATGTTGTTTTCTTATGGTTCTATAAATTAAATCTATTCAACGCGTTGGTGGCGGACCGGCGGCGCGACGCGGGTTCGTTGCCGTGTTGCGCGTTTGCCGCGCCGGCCAAATTTTATTTTTTCGACCTGATCCAACTCGCTATACTTTCCATATGTGGTTACAGGTTCCGTATATGGAACAAAAACAAGCCAAAGCGACGAGACCCTTCATGACCAGGAACCTGACCATCAATCTGCGGATCGCGATCACCATCGCGTTTCTCGGCGCACTGCTGATCGCGACCGGCGCGCTCGGCATTCTCGGCATGAACGAAAGCAACGAAGCGCAGCGCGACGCGTACACGGTGCATTTCGCGTCGGTGGTGGCGCTCGGCAAGTCGGGCACGGCGATGTCGCGAGCGCGCTTCGGGCTCGACTGGGCGATGAGCAATCCGCACTCGCCGCAACTGAACGCGCAACTCGAACGCGCGCGCATGCTGCTCGGCGATTCGGACAAGTGGTGGAACACGTTCCGCGAGCTGCCGAAAACGCCTGAATTGCAGCGCCTCACCGACGACCTCGACGCCAAACGCACCGCCGTGCGGCGCGACGGCATCGACCAGTTGATCGCGGCGATCCGCGGCGGCGACGCGAGCTGGATGGACGAAAGCCGCGCGGCGCATCTGATCGGCCTCTACACTGCGATGAACACGAGCCAGGGCGCGCTGGAGGACTATCTGAACCAGCAGGCGAGCGACGCGAGCGAGCGCTCGGCGGCGCTGTTTCACACGCTGCTGGTGGCGTGCCTCGGCAGCATTCTGGTGGGCCTGACGGTCGCGTTGATCAGTTGGCGCACGTTGCGGCGCGCGATCATGGCGCCGCTGCATGACGCGCTGCGCCAGTTCGACGCGATCGCCGCCGGCGAACTCACCACGCACGTGACGATCCGCTCGAACGACGAAATGGCGACGCTGCTGCGCGGCGTCGCGTCGATGCAGGACAAGCTCGGCGCGACCGTCACGACAGTGCGGGCCGGTTCGCATTCGATCGCGTCGTCCACGCAGCAGATCGCCGCCGGCAATCTCGATCTGTCGCAGCGCACCGAGGAACAGGCGGCTTCGCTCGAACAGACCGCGGCGGCGATGGAGCAGTTGACGTCGACGGTGCAGTTGAATGCGCAGAACGCGTATCACGCCAGCGAACTGGCTTCGCGGGCGTCGGCCATGGCGGCGCGCGGGCGAGATTCAGTCGGCAGCATGGTCGAGACGATGCGGGTGATTCACGCGGGTTCGTCGAAGATGACCGGCATCATTACCGCGATCGAAGGGATCGCGTTCCAGACCAATATCCTTGCGCTGAACGCGGCCGTCGAAGCGGCGCGCGCCGGCGAGGAAGGGCGCGGCTTCGCGGTGGTGGCCGGCGAAGTGCGCAGTCTCGCGCAACGCTCCGCCGCGGCGGCGAAGGAAATCGGCGCCCTGATCGCGGAGTCGACCGCGCGCGTGGAGAGCGGCGCGGGCCTCGTCAATGAAGCGGGCGCGACGATGCAGGAGATCGAGGCGGAGATTGGCCGGGTGGCGAAGATCGTCGGCGAGATCGCGGCGGCGTCGAAAGAGCAGAGCGACGGCATCCAGCAGGTGAGCCTCGCCGTCACGCAGATGGACGAGGTCACGCAGCACAACGCCGCGCTCGTCGAGGAGAGCGCGGCGACCGCGAATTCGCTCGCGGATCAGGCGCGGCAATTGAGCGAATTGACCGCGGCGTTCAAGGTGGCGGGTGATCGAACGGCGCGACCCACGCGAACCATGCAAGCGGCGTAAATCACGAAACGGCGTAGAGCGGGTTGCCCGCCTGACGATCCGCGCCGGTCCGAGCAGCGCTTTGCGCGCCGCTCGGTTTGTTACAGCACCACGCTCAAGCCGGCATCTTGCGGAACGCGATCGCAAAGCGATTCCATGCATTGATCGCGGACACCAGCAGCGTCAGATCGACCAGTTCTTCGTCGCTGAAGTGCGGGCGTACCGCTTCCCACACCGCGTTGGGCACATGCTCGTGCGACACCAGCGTCACCGCTTCGGTCCATTCGAGCGCGGCGCGTTCGCGATCGGTGAAGAACGGCGTTTCGCGCCATACCACCACGGTCGCGAGACGGCGTTCGGTTTCGCCGCCCTTGCGGGCGTCGGCCACATGCATGTCGACGCAGTACGCGCAGCCGTTGATCTGCGACGCGCGCAGCCGCCCCAGTTCGGCCAGCGGCTTTTCGAGCGCCGATTTGCCGATGCGTTCTTCGACGCCGAGCAGGGCTTTGACGGCGGCGGGGTTGGCTTTGTAGAAGTCGAGACGTTGTTCCATGATTCACTCCTGAGTCGGGTTGGACGCATGCGGTGATGCGATGAGTGAAGATTAGGCGCTCGATTGGCTTTGTAAAATGACCGATTTTGTGTATTTCAAGGTAACCACTTTGGCGGCCTTCGAGGCGGCTGTTTTGCCGCCTGATAACACAGGTCGATCAGGCGCAGCGCCCTGCGCCGAGCGTCCTTACCGCGCGTAATGGCATCGTTGCCGCGCTTCGGGCGATTCTGTATGGTGAGCCATCGCCTTCCACAGAGAGACCGCATGACTTCCGCTGCAGACCAACCCACGCCGCCTGCCCGCACCGACGTTCTGATCGTCGGCGCCGGCCCGGTGGGACTTTTTGCCGCTTTCGAAGCGGGCGTGCTCGGCCTCACCTGCGAGATCGTCGACGGTCTCGACAAGATCGGCGGTCAATGCATCGAGCTGTATCCGGACAAGCCGATCTACGATATTCCCGCGATCCCGTCGTGCACCGCACGCGAGCTGGTGGAGCGTCTGATGGCGCAATGCAAGCCGTTCAATGCGCCGATTCATCTGGAGCAGCGCGTCGAGTCGGTGGAGCAGCGCGCCGATGGACGCTGGACCGTGCGCACCGAGCGCGGCCTTGTATTCGACGTCGCCGCGATTCTGCTGGCTGCGGGCAACGGCGCTTTCGTGCCGCAGAAGCTCGCGCTCGCCGAAGCCGTGCCGCTGGAATCGCGCCATGTGCACTACAGCGTGCCGCGCCTCGCCGATTTCGCGGACAAGAACGTCGTCGTGGCCGGCGGCGGCGACTCCGCGCTCGACTGGGTGCTGGCGCTGCGCAAGGTCGCACGGCACGTCACGCTGGTGCATCGGCGCAATGGGTTCAGCGCGGCCGATTCGAGCGTCGAGTTGATGCGGCGCGCGGTCGAGGCGGGCGAGATGGACTTCGTGATCGGCGCGATTGCCGGGCTCACGGTTGAAGACGATGCGTTGAAGGCGATCACGTTGCGCGGCCTCGACGGCGAGACGCAACTCGAGGCGGAGCATCTGGTCGCGCTCTACGGACTCGTCGCTGACCTCGGACCGATCGCGCAGTGGGGACTGTCGATTCACGGCGGCCGCATCGACGTGGATACGTCGAACTATGAAAGCTCGCGGCCCGGTATTTTCGCGGCCGGCGACATCGCCAACTATCCGAACAAGCAGAAGCTGATTCTGTCCGGCTTCCACGAGGCGTCGCTGGCGCTGCGCAAGGCGTATTCGTATGCGTACCCGGAAAAAAAGCGCATGCACGTGCATTCCAGCTACGACGCAAAGCTCGCGGAAAAGCTCGGCGCGGCGGGTTGAGCGTCGCGATGGCGCCATGCCGTTCGGCGGCTTCCGCGCAGTCAATCTGAAAGAGCCGGTAGGGAACGAAACGTCCCTACCGGCTCTTTTTTACCTGCGAACTATGGCGTGGGGCGACGCGTTACGTCGCTTCATTTCCCCGCCGGTTGGCTAGCGGCGGCTGCCGCGCTGGCTGCCTTGTCCTTTTTCTTTGCTTCGTGATGGCCGATCGCGCAGCCTGCCGCCGCACCGGCTACGCCGTGGTCGCCAGCCACATGGCCGGCCACGCCGCCCACGACGGCGCCCTTGGTACAGCCCTCGGCGTGCGCGGCGGTGTGAGCGAGCGCCATGACGGCGGCGAGGGCAACGGTGGTAAAGACTCGTTTCAATTGATGCTCCTGGTTTTCATGAGAGTGCGGACAGGACCAGCAATTGCGAGGCCTGAGCACGACAGCGTTGGTGCTGTCGAACGCGCGTCAGGTGAAACCATGAGCCCGGCGGCGACCGCCTGCCGGTGTATGCTTTTGGACGGTCACCCACTTCCCCTTCCTCACCGCGATGAACCAGCTCAACGTCCCTCCCGCCGATGACAATGACGAACCCGCACCGGCCGGGATCCCTTTCCCAGCCTCGAAGCGCGTGCCCGTCGGCGTCGATTACGGCATGCTGGTCCAGGCGATCGAAGATTATGCGATCTTCCTGCTGGACGCGACCGGCCACATCGTCAGTTGGAGCGCCGGCGCGCAGAAGCTGAAGGGGTACACGGAAACGGAGATCATCGGCGAACACTTTTCGCGCTTCTACACCGCCGAAGCCGTAGCGCGCGGCTGGCCCGCGTACGAACTGCAGCAGGCGTCGCTAACCGGCCGTTTCGAGGACGAAGGCTGGCGCGTGCGCAAGGACGGCACGACCTTCTGGTCGAACGTCGTAATTACGGCGATCCGCGATCAGCACGGCAAAGTCACGGGCTTCGCCAAGATCACGCGCGACCTGACCGCGCAACGCGCGTATCTGGAAGCGTTGCGGCAAAGCGAAGAGCGTTTCCGGCTGCTGGTGGATAGCGTGAAGGACTACGCGATCTTCATGCTCGATCCGGACGGCAACGTGATCAGCTGGAACGCTGGCGCGGCGCGGATCAAAGGCTATTCGCGCGACGATATCGTCGGTCGGCATTTCTCGACCTTCTACCCGCCGGAGGATGTCGCGGCGGGCAAGCCGGCGCGCGAGCTGGCGATCGCCCGGCAGATCGGTCACGTCGAGGACGAAGGCTGGCGCGTGCGCAAGGATGGCACGACCTTCTGGGCCAACGTCAACATTACCGCCGTGTACGACGAGACAAAGCGCTTGCGCGGCTTCGCCAAGGTCACGCGCGATCTGACCGAACGGCGTCAACGCGAAGAGCTGGAGCGCTCGGGCGACCGCATGCGCACGTTTCTCGCGACCCTTGCGCATGAGTTGCGCAATCCGCTCGCGCCGGTGCGCAACGCGCTCGGTGTGATGCAACTGGAGACCGGCGTGAGTCCCACGCTGGCGCGTTCGCGCGATCTGATCGACCGCCAGGTGACGCATCTCACGCGACTGGTCGACGATCTGCTCGACGTCGGGCGGATCATGTCGGACAAGGTCGAGTTGCGCGTGACCGATGTCGATCTGGCCGAAGTGGTGGCGCGCGGCATCGAAGCGGCGCGGCCGTTTACCGACGCGCATGAGCAGCGTGTCGTCGTGCATTTGCCGCGCGATCCGGTGGTGGTGCGTGGCGACATGACGCGTCTCGTGCAGGTGCTGCAGAACCTGCTGCACAACGCGTCGAAATTCTCGCCGGTGGGCAGCAGCGTCGACGTGCAGGGGCGCATCGAGCATCGCATGGCGGTGCTTGAAGTGCGTGATCAGGGATGCGGGATTCCCGTGCGTTCGCTCGACCGGATTTTCGAACTGTTCGCGCAGGAGAAGGACGGTCAGACCGTGGGCGCGGGTGGCCTTGGTATCGGCCTGACGCTGTGCAAATCGCTGGTCGAGATGCATGGCGGCAGTATTCTCGCGACCAGCGAAGGCGTGGGATGCGGCAGCAGCTTCACGGTGAGTCTGCCGCTGGCCGCCGCGCCGTCCACGACGGCGGACGACGCGCCGAACGCGGCGGACGGTGAAGTTGCGCCGCTGCGTATTCTGCTGGTCGACGACAATCGCGATTCGGCCGACAGTCTCGCCATGCTGCTCGAACTCAAGGGCCACACGGTGCGGATCGCCTACGAAGGGCAGCAGGCGCTCGACGTCGCACCGCGTTTCGCGCCGCATCTCGCGGTGATCGATCTGGCGATGCCGAAAATGGACGGTTTCGCGACGATCGCCGGATTGCATGCCATGCCGGAACTCGGTAACACGATGTTTGCGGCGATGACCGGGTTTGGTCATGCGAGCGATCGTGAACGTACGCGCGAAGCCGGGTTCGATGCGCATCTGGTGAAGCCGGTAGAACTGGCGCTGTTCGATGATCTGCTGGCGCAGGTCGAGGCGCGGCGTGGCGGGCGGGGTGCGGGGTAGGCGTGCTGTAGCGTGGCGCGTGCTTCGTGCGAGTGCTTCGTTTGTGGCGGGATGTGCTTCGTGCGTAGCGGAGTTTGCCTCGCTTGTAACGGTGCGCGCTTCGCTCGAAGCGGAAGTGCTTCGCTCATAGTTGCGCGTGCTTTGCACACTGACAATGCGCCTTGCTCGTAACGTTGCGTCTCCGGGCACGTGCTGCCCAGACTATCCCCTGAAGACCCTGTCCGCACGGCTGTGATGCGTGCGGCACGTCGCTTGCTGAATGTCTGCATGCGCGGCGGCGCGTGAAACTCCGCCGGCACCCATTCGACAGCTTCAGGGAGGCACGATGCTCGATACGCGAGATCGTGCGGCCGGCGTCAGCGCGCGGCCGCCGCAAAGGTCTGACATGGTTCATCGCGAGCGTGAGACAGCGCGCGCGCAACCCATGGTGGCGCCTTCCGCGGCATTGGAAGATTTTTTGCGCAACACGCGTTTCGATCCTCACGATTCTGCTTCGCTCGGTGACGTGTTGCGCGCGCTGGTCGAATACGGCTGTGATCGTGCGCCGTTTGTTCCGCTGCCGGGCCATGGTCAGACTTTGGCGCGATGGCGCGCGTTGGCGGCGGTGGCCGCATGCGATCTCGGGCTCGTCAAACTCTTCGAAGGCCATACGGATGCGCTGGCAATCCTTGCTGAGGTGGGCGGACACACGGTGACGTCGGGGAGTCGCTGGGCAGTTTGGGCGGCGGAGCCGCCGGATGCGCGGGTACTGGCGACGAGGGTGGGAAATACTCAAAGGGTTGCCGAACAAGCGGGACACGCGGGGCAAGCGGGACAACCAGAGCAAGCGGGACAACCAGAGCAAGCGGGACAACCAGAGCAAGCGGGACAACCAGAGCAAGCGGGACAACCAGAGCAAGCGGGACAAGCCGGGCAAGTGGGACAAGCCGCGCAAGCAGATCAAGTGGGGCTACGGAGTTTCACGGGGCGGATCGCTCAAGACACCCAAGTGCATCTCACCGGCACGAAGGCTTGGTGTTCGGGCGCGGCCGTCGTCAGTCATGCGCTCGTGACTGCGTGGCTGGACGACGAACCCGTGCTCGTAGCCGTCGCGATGGATCAGCCGACAATCGCGATCGATTCGTCGAAGTGGCAGGCCATCGGCATGCAGGCCACGGCCAGCGCGGACGTCCGCTTCGCGCAGACGCCCGCAACGTTGATCGGCACAGCGCACGCCTATGTGCGCCGGCCAGGTTTCTGGCAGGGCGGAGCGGGTATCGCCGCGTGTTGGTACGGTGCCGCGGCGCGGATCGGTCAACGGGTGCGCGAGACGTCGTCGCCGCAAGCGGACGCGCATCGTCTGGCGCATCTGGGCGCGATTGAAGTCGCGTTGGCATCGGCCGCTGCCGTGTTGCGTGAAACCGCTGCGTGGATCGATGCAAACCCGCTCGCCGACGCGCAACGCGTGGCGCTGCGCGCACGCCTCGTCGTGGAGGAGGCGGCGACTCAAGTCATGCACCACGCGACCCGCGCGCTTGGCGCGGGTCCGTTGTGCCGTGACGCACGTTTTGCGCGCGCGCTGGCGGATTTGCCGGTGTTTCTGCGGCAAAGCCACGCGGAGCGTGATCTTGCCGCGCTTGGGGCACTGATGACAGCCGCGCATAGCAACACGGGCATCGATGCGCACGCCAACGCCAACCCGAACACCAACTCGAACACCAATTCGAACCCACCCGCCAGCGTCGCCCCCAACGATCCCGGAACCGCGCCATGGACGCTCTAACGCCCCGCACCGAGGAACGGGCCGCCGACACGACATCGGCCTCACCATCGACCTCATCAGCAACCTATTTCGACGACCTCTACCGCCACAGCGACGACCCCTGGAACCTGCGCGAAGGCTGGTACGAAAGCCGCAAACGCTCGCTTACCCTCGCGCTATTGCCGCGTCCGCGCTACCGCAATGCATTCGAACCCGGCTGTGCCAACGGCGAGCTGACCTTCGAACTGGCCAAACGCTGCGACGCGCTACTCGCCGCCGATCTCCACGAACGCGCCGTGCAACTCGCCGGCGAACGCATGGCCGCCGCCCCCCAAGTGCGGATCGAACGACGCACCGTGCCGCGCGACTGGCCTACCGAGGCCGGCCCCTTCGATCTGATCGTGATCAGCGAATTCGCCTATTACCTGCATGCGGCCGAGCTCGACGCGCTCGCCGGATGCATCGCCGCGTCGCTCACGCCGGACGGCACGCTGCTCGCGTGTCACTGGCGCCGGCCCTTCGCCGAGGCGCTCGAATCCGCCGACACCGCGCATGCGTTGTTCGATGCGCGTTGCGGCCTGACGCGTCTCGCGCATCACGACGAAGCCGATCTGCTGATCGACGTCTGGTCGCGCGACGCACGTTCGGTGGCGCAACGCGAGGGGCTTCTATGATCGGCGTGATCGTTCCGGCGCATAACGAAGAGGCGTTGCTGGCGCCTTGCCTCGCGGCCTTGCTCGGCGCAGCGCGGCACGAGGAACTGGCGGGCGAGACCGTGCGTATCGTCGTCGTGCTCGATACCTGCGACGACTTCAGCGGCGCGATCGCGCGCGCGTACGGCGTCGAGACCTTGACGTTGAAGGCGCGCAACGTCGGCATCGCGCGCGCGACGGGCGCGGATTTTTTACTCGCCGACGGCGCCCGCTGGCTCGCGTTCACCGACGCCGACAGCCGCGTGTCGGCGGGCTGGCTGGTCGCGCAACTCTCGCTGGAGGCGGATGCCGTGTGCGGCTCGATTGCGGTCGACGACTGGACCACGCATCCGCTCAGCGTGCGCGAGTATTTTCGCAAGACGTATGTGGACGCCGATGGTCATCGGCATATTCACGGCGCCAACCTGGGCGTGTCCGCGGACGCATACCGTCGCGCGGGCGGGTTTCCGCCGCTGACCTGCAGCGAGGACGTCGCGCTGGTCGACCGGTTGATCGCGACTGGCGCGCGCATTGCGTGGAGCGCCGCGCCGCGCGTGATCACCAGTGCGCGTGCGGTCGCCCGCGCACGCGGCGGCTTCGGCGATACGCTCGCGGCGTGGGCGGCGGGATGACTCAGCGAATGACCGGGTGGCTCGCCGGGTAAAGCACCTGGTAAATCACCGGAAAGAGGGCGCCTTTTCTGGCCGCCCATTCCGCTACGTGCCGCCACTTCCGCTCCCTCATTAACCACGCCCGCCGCGTGCAATTTCCTCACCCGCGCGATGCGGCATGCGCAGCGTGACCGGAATCGACGCGAGCGAGCACAGCCCCACCACCAGAAACGCCGGCCAGAAATCCGACCACATGATGCTCGGATGTCCATGCAGCGCGCGCGAAATCTGCAGCACGATGCCGCCTATCGTCACGCCGAGACCGAGCGACATCTGCTGCACGACGCTGCCGAGGCTCGTCGCGCGGCCCACGTCGCGGCTGGCGATTTCGGCGTAGGTCAGCGAATTCAGACTCGTGAACTGCAAGGCCGGGAAGAAGCCGCCGAGCAGCACGACGACCCAGATGATCCAGACCGGCGAGCCGGGGAAAAACAGGCCGCAGGCCGCGATCGAGACGCCCGACAACACGGCGTTGACCACCAGCACCGAACGGAAGCCGAAGCGATGCAACACGTTCGATGCGATCACCCGCATGAACATGCCGCCGAATGCCGACGCGCAGGTAATCAACCCGGATTCGAACGCGCTCATGCCGTGGCCTTCCTGCAGCATCAGCGGCAACAGAAACGGCAGCGCGCCGAGGCCGATGCGAAACAGCGAGCCGCCCAGCACGCTCGCCTGAAACGTCGGCACCTTGAAAAAGCGCAGATCCAGCAGCGGATGCTCGACACGTTGCGCGTAGGCGATGTAGCCGAGCAGCAGCACCGCGCCGCTCGCGCACATGCCGAACGCGTTCTGATTCGATATCAGCTCGCCGCCCACCAGCGAAAGCCCGAGCAGAAGCAGGACCGCGCCCGCCGCCGAGAGCACGAAACCGATCCAGTCGAGCGGGCCGGGGTCAGGCTCGCGCGTATTGGCGATATGCCGGTTGGTCAGATAAATGCCAAGAATGCCGATCGGCACGTTGATGAAGAAAATCAGCCGCCAGTGCAGATACGTGGTGATGAAGCCGCCGAGCAGCGGGCCGGCGGCAGGGCCGAGCAGGGCGGGCACGCTCAGATAATTCATCGCGCGAATAAAGTCGGCTTTGTGGACCACGCGAAAAATGATGATCCGCCCGACCGGCACCATCATCGCGCCGCCGACGCCTTGCACGAAGCGCGCGAGCGTGAAGGTGGCGAGCGAATTCGAGGCCGCGCACAGCAGCGAGCCGGCCACGAAAATGCCGATCGCCGTGCGAAAGATGGTGCGCGCGCCGAACCGGTCGGCCAGCCAGCCGCACACGGGGATGAACACGCCGAGGCCCAGCACATAGCTCGTCACGGCGATTTTCAGGGTGACCGGATCGCGCCCGAAGTCGCGCGCCATGGCCGGCAGCGCGGTGACGATCACGTTCGCGTCGACGCTCTCCATGAACATCGCACAAGCGACGATGAGAGGCGCGATCATGGCTTTCTGAACGACGGTCATGGGGCGATGCTGCGGCGGACGGTCGCAGGCAAAGGGGTCATTATTGCACCTGTACGGTGCGGTTTGTTAACAGCGGACGACCTTGTCGTGACCCTTTTTGAGATTTGCCATTACCGCGTGGAATCGACGCCAGAAGGCGCGCGACTATTATTGATATTTGTTGCGGTGCGGCACGGGTGGACTATAATCGGGTTATTGCCTAGGTATAAACCCTATACAGGAGTCCACCATGAACACCGCTTCCAACACCGCCGCCGCCCGTGCTACTGCAACTGCAACCACCAGCAACAGCTGGCTCGGCAAGCTGCGCGCTTTGGCGCTGCAGGCGCTGAACATCCATCTGCAAACGTGCGCGATCATGGCCGAAGCGCATCGCCGTCCGCAGTAAGGCGGCAATAAGGCGGCACTACCGCCTGTAACGCCGCAGTCAGTCAGGTCAGCGTCACGCGTAGTAAAGCAGGACCACAGAACGGGGCGCATGAACGCGCCGCGCGTTAACCGCGCGGGGCGACGCGCTTTCAAAAGCGTCGAAGCGCCGCGCCGCCGCGCACCGGTTGCGCGTTACCTTAGTCGCGGTGGGTCTGCGCCCGCACCGTCGATACCGCCGGGCGCTCCCTGGTTGCGCGCGCGGATAGCGCGCTCATCAGCAGTGCCATCGACACCAGTCCGACCAGATAGATCCCCGCCATCACCCAATCCTGTTCCGCCATCATCGTTCTCCCTCTAGTGCCTCAAGTGCCGTAGTTCACTCGGTGCGTGCAGTGCATTGCACGTCGCCCTTAATCTCGATTACGGCACGGGCCGCGCGAATCTTGATGCCGCGCGCTCAGGTTTAATGCGGACGCGATCACGCCATGCAGGCCGCATGAAGATTGAATCTTTCGGCGCGTCGCGCCGATTAGCGTTTAAACTTCAGCCCCTTTCGGCCGCAGGGTGTTCGTCAGCCGCCATCAGCATTCGGCAAGATCGACCGGTTTGACCGCCTCACCCGCGTTGAGGCGTACCCGGCCGCTCATGAGCGCCCCTCATTTCGATCCGCGACCCAGGTTAAATCCCTGCGAACTGGCTGACGCTGTCAACCTTTTCAGTTCGGTGCCGTTATCCATTTGTAATCGCCAGAGTAAGGCGACGCCGCGACCGACGATCCGTCGTCGCGACTGCTCCACGCAAGGCCCGCATTGACCATGTTCCACCGATATAACAAGAAATTCGACCGGCTCGGCGCGCTGCTGATCCGTGCATCGAAGACGCTCGGC
This sequence comes from Paraburkholderia sp. BCC1876, assembly GCF_902833695.1. NCBI lineage: Bacteria > Pseudomonadati > Pseudomonadota > Betaproteobacteria > Burkholderiales > Burkholderiaceae > Paraburkholderia > Paraburkholderia sp. BCC1876. Next base: position 217,682 of record NZ_CADFGI010000012.1, read on the forward strand.
AGCCGGGGCATGCTCTCGCCCGTGCTTGCGCTCGTCATTTGCGGGCTGCTGCTGGTCGTCTTGCAACATCTGTCGCAAGCGGTCGACTACCGGTCGGTGATGCGTCAGTTGCGTCATCTGAGCGGCGGCGAGTGGAGCGCCGCGCTCGGCGCGACCGCGCTCAGCTACGTCGCACTGGTCGGCCGCGATGCGGTCGGCTTGCGCTATCTCGGCACGGCGGTGCCGCGTGTGGCGCTGTGGGTCGGCGCCACCGCCGGTTCCGCGCTCGGCAACGCCACCGGTTTCGGCGCGCTGACGGGCGGCGCGGTGCGCGCGCGCGTCTATGGCGTGACGGGTGTCACGCCGGCGCAGATCGGTCGTATGACGGTGTTCACGAGCGTCTCGCTGGCGCTCGCGCTGGTATTGATGACGGCGCTCGGCATGGTGGGCGCGGCCGATACGCTCGCGCCGATGCTGCATCTCGCGCCGTTCACGTTGCGCTGGATCGGCGCAGCGCTGCTGATCGCGCTCGCACTGGCGGCGGCTGCCTGCCGCCGTGAAACCCGGCCGGTGCGCACGCGCTGGCAGTGGTTGTCGTTCGATATTCCGGCGCGCCGCGATCTGCTCGCGCAAATCGCCCTGGCCGTGCTCGACGTGGTGGCCGCGGGCCTCGCGCTGTGGGCACTGCTGCCGCATGCGGACGTGAGCTTCGTGAGCTTCGTCACGATTTACGCCGCGGCCATGCTGCTCGGCATGATCGGTCATACGCCGGGCGGCGTCGGGGTGTTCGAAGCAGCCATGGTGTTCGCGCTGAACGGCAGCGTGCAAACGCATCAGATGGTCGCCGCGCTGCTCGCCTATCGCGCGATTTACTTCGGCGTGCCGCTGATCGTGTCGGCGGCCTTGCTCGCGGGCTTCGAAGGCCGCGCGCTAAAAAGCCGTCTGCCGTTGCGGCATGCGGCGGGCGTGTCGAAACTCGCGCCGCTGTTTCTGAGCCTCGTCACGTTTCTGGTCGGCGGCATGCTGGTGATTTCCAGCGCGACGCCCGCGTTCTGGCAACGCATCCTGATTCTGCGCGACGTGCTGCCGCTGTGGGTGCTCGAAAGTTCGCAGATGCTGTGCAGCGTGCTCGGCGTGCTGCTGCTGTTCGTCGCACGCGGATTGCTGCGGCGTCTGGACGCCGCCTGGTGGATGACGCTGCTGCTGGCCGTGCTGAGCCTCGGGCTGTCGTTGACCAAGGGTCTCGCGTTCGTCGAAGCGGGCGTGCTCGGCACGCTGATCGCGCTGCTCCTGTCCACGCGGCGGCGCTTCAACCGCCATTCGTCGCTGTTCGCCGAACGCTTTACGTCGGGCTGGCTGGTGTCGATCGCGATGGTGCTGATGCTGGCCGTCTGGGTCATGCTGTTCGCCTTCCGCGACGTGCCGTACACGCGCGACCTGTGGTGGCAATTCGCCTTCGACGAACGCGCGCCGCGCGCGCTGCGCGCGACGCTGGCCGCGAGTCTGTTCGCAGCGATCTTCGCGTTCTGGCAGTTGTTGCGCCCGGCCGCCGGCCGCTTCGTCAAACCGGCGCCGGAAGATCTGCACGACGCGGCGCGCATTGTGCGCGCGCAGGAGCGCAGCGACGCCGGTCTCGCGCTGATGGGCGACAAGAGCTTTCTGTTTTCCGAGTCGCGCGAAGCCTTCCTGATGTACGCGAAATACGGCCGTACGTGGGCCGCGCTGCACGATCCGGTGGGACCGCGCGAAGAGTGGGCGGGGCTGATCAGCAAGTTCGTTGCGCTCGCCCATACTCACGGCGGCCGCGCGGCGTTTTATCAGGTACGCGCCAATGCGTTGCCGCTGTATCTCGACGCCGGCCTCACGCTGATGAAGCTCGGCGAGGAAGCGCACGTGGTACTCGACGATTTCGATCTGAAGGGCTCGCATCGCGCGCATCTTCGCTATGCGTTGAAGCGCGGCGAGCGCGACGGCTTCAGCGTCGAAGTGATCGATCAGGCCAACGTGCCGGCGTCGCTCGAAACGCTGCGCGAGATTTCCGACGGTTGGCTCGACAGCCGCGACGCGCGCGAGAAAAGCTTCTCGGTGGCCGCGTTCACCGACGAATACCTCGCCGCGCAATCGGTGATGCTGGTGCGCCAGAACGGCGAACCGGCCGCCTTCGTGACCTACATGACGACGGATATGAACACCGAGGCGACGGTCGGCGTGATGCGTCACGTGGAAAGCGCGTCGTCGTATGCGATGGAATATCTGTTCACGCAACTCGCGCTGCATCTGAAGCAGGCGGGTTTCCGCTCGCTGAGTCTGGGCATCGCGCCGCTTTCCGGCATGCAGCCGACGCCGCTCGCGTCGCGCTGGCACCGGTTTGCCGGCATCGTGTGGCGCTTCGGCGGCCGCTTCTATAACTTCCGCGGTCTGCGAGCTTTCAAGAGCAAGTTCCAGCCGCATTGGGAGCCGCGCTATCTCGCGGCGTCGGGTTCGGTGGGCGTGTTCTTCACGCTCGCGGACCTGTCATTGCTGGCAGGAGGCCGGCGTTCATGACCTTGCAATCGTTTTTCCGGCTCGCCGTTGCGGCGAGCCTCGTCACGGGCAGCGCGTTCGCGCATGCGGCAACTACAACCGTGCCGGGCGGCCGTTTCGGCGACGTGACGGTGACGCAACCCACGGGTCCATTGCGCGGCTTCGTCGTGCTCTATTCGCAGGCGAGCGGCTGGAGCGCGGCGGATCAGCAAAGCGCTGAGGCGCTCGCCAAGGCCGGCGCGTTGACCGTCGGCGTGGATAGCGCGCGCTATGCGGCGAATCTGGCCGCGACGAAAGAGACCTGCCACAAGCTGGTGGGCGACGCGGAATCGTTGAGTCATCAACTTGAGCGGCAATCGCAGTCGGCCCGTTATTTCGCGCCGATCGTCGCCGGTACGGGGCAGGGCGCGACGCTCGCGATGCACGTGCTCGAACAGGCACCGTCGAATACGATTGCCGGCGCCGTTTCCGTGGATGCCGAGCGCACGCTCGACGCGCGCTTTCAGCCGTGCCCGCCCGACCCCACGGTGATTCGCGACAAGGTGCCGGGCTTCGTCGAAAAAGCGACCACGGGGACGGCGGATCGCGCGCGCCTCGTCGCGCTGCTCACGCCGCATCTGCAAGTGCTGCCGACCAGCGACGACGACGTCTCCGATCTGCCGCTGATCGAGTTGCCGGCGGCGCACCCGAACGGCCTGATGGCGATCGTGATTTCCGGCGACGGCGGCTGGCGCGATCTCGACAAGACCATCGCGCTGGCGTTGCAGAAGGACGGCGTGTCGGTGATCGGCATGGACAGCCTGCGTTACTTCTGGAGTGAGAAGTCGCCCGCGCAAACCAGCCGCGACCTCGCGCGCATCATGCAAACCTATGGCGCGCGCTGGCACGCGCAGCACATCGCGCTGGTCGGCTATTCGTTCGGCGCGGACGTGATGCCGTTCGCCTATAACCGCTTGCCCGATACGCTGAAGTCGAAGGTGTCGCTGATCGCGTTGCTCGGCTTCGCGCCGGACGCCGATTTCCAGATTCGCGTGGGCGGCTGGCTCGGCATGCCGGCGAGCGACAAGGCGTTGAAGGTGCAGCCGGAGCTGGCTCACGTACCGCCTTCGCTGATGCAATGCTTCTATGGCGAGGACGAGAAGGACACGTTGTGTCCGGCGCTCGGCAAGACCGGCGTCGAGGTGATTCGCACCTCGGGCGATCATCATTTCGGCCGCGACTACAACGCGCTCGAACAACGCATTCTCAGTTCGTTCAAGAAGCAGAGCGGCGTGCGCGATTGATCGCCGCGACGCTCGACGCAGGCCGTCGAGCGTCGTGACGAGGGATTGACAAAGCGTGCCAGGTCAACGAAGATCAACCACATGAACTGCCTCGACATCCGTATTGCGCTGATTATTAGCATCATTCATCGAATGGTGGGTTAGCGCACGTCGGTCTGCAGTGACAAACTAACCCGCCCCACGAGGCGGGTTTTTTTATGTCCGCTGGCCTGCCTCCTGGTGCATTTCCCGCTGATTCGTTATTGCCGCACAGGAGCTTGCCTTGCCGTTACACGAACTCACCCAGGTGGCCGAAGCTGCTGAAAGCGTCGCGCTGCGTCACGACTATCTGAAGAAAACTTTAACCGCGCGTGTTTATGACGTGGCCCGCGAGACCGAACTCGAACACGCGCCGAACCTATCGGCGCGTCTGCGCAATCCGGTCTATCTGAAGCGCGAGGACAACCAGCCGGTGTTCTCGTTCAAGGTGCGCGGCGCGTACAACAAGATGGCGCACATTCCGGCGGAAGCGCTGGAGCGTGGGGTGATTACCGCGTCGGCGGGCAATCATGCGCAGGGTGTGGCGCTGTCGGCGGCACGCATGGGCGTGAAGGCGATCATCGTCGTGCCGGTGACCACGCCGCAACTGAAGGTCGACGCAGTGCGCTCGCATGGCGGCCCGACCGTCGAGATCGTGCAGTTCGGCGAGTCGTACAGCGACGCCTATGGCCACGCGGTGAAGTTGCAGGA